>NZ_NGJS01000009.1 GCF_003950515.1 Vagococcus vulneris | reverse complement strand
CTTTTAGGATCAGCGAGTGAATGTGGTGCATAAGGGAGACTTTTTCAGTGAGCCTTTTAGGCTCAGGCCGGCAATAGAGGCTTTCAGCCGAAGAACAAACCTCCAGTTCACACTGGAGGTTTTGATTGTTTTTTAGTTACTAGACTTTACAAGCTAGTGGATGCATGATAAATTATGTGTGTAGTTTGTATTACATAGTAGCGGGGGAGGAAAGCAATTGAAGGAAACACAATTATTAAAGGGTGTCTTAGACGGTTGTGTTTTAAAAATTATTTCGCAGCAGGAAATTTATGGATACGAGTTGGTTCAATATTTGAGAGCCGCTGGCTTCAATAATATTGTGGGAGGGACAGTCTATCCATTGTTGCAAAAATTAGAGAAGCAGCAATTGATTGTCGGTGAAATGAAAGAATCAGCAGAGGGTCCTAATCGCAAATATTTTAAGATTACTTCTGATGGTCTAATTTATTTAAAGCAGTTCAATGCACAATGGAATCGGTTAGTATTGACGGTTAATCAGTTAATGGAAACAGAAGCGAGGGATTGGAATGGCTAAGAAAGATTTAGAAATTTATTTAGACGGAAGTAACCGGGTTGAAAAACAGTTAATAGGAGAAAATCAGCAATACTTTAATGATTTGCGTATATATATGAGAAGCAGCAGTTTGTTGATTGATGATAGACAATTAGAAGAACAGATTTATCAAATAGGATGTGATTTGCTTGAGGCACAGCAGCAAGGTGAGTCCGCCGCAGATTTTTTTGGTACAAATCCCAAACAAACTGCTGATAAGTTGATTAAACAGATACCAATGCTTGATTTTAGCAAGCAAATCAGTTTTATTTTAATGGCAATCGGTATTTTTTGGTTGTTTCCTTTTGTTGGCGAATTTTCAAAATCAGGACCAGTGTCACTTAATGTATTAGCATACTTATTGACAGGCTGTTTAGCTGTTGTCGGAATTAAAGTTGTTTTTCTAGCGATTAAGTATCTGACTTATCTACCTTCAAATAGTTGGTTGAAAAAGTCAAAAGTGATATCTTTCCTTTGTTTGTGGCTGGCTTTTATGGTCTTTATCGGCTGTTATCTATTAATAGTTTATAAGACACCATCAGTCGTAATGCTGCCTATTCCATATCCGCTAGATGTCATCTGTTTGCTGGTGTTGGTCTTTAGCATTTTTTCAGCGATTTTAATTAAAAGAAAAAAACAATTTTATCCTGTTTTACCCGTTATCTTTGCTTTTGGTATTAGCGGTTTTCTAAGGCGAATTCCTGCATTGTCTGAGTTGATCCCAAATAAATGGGGGGGTTATCTTGATCTCGGCTTGGTGCTAAGTGGTTATTTGATTTATCTGATTTGGACAATGAAATCAGCAAAAAAAGAATCTTAAAGAATGAGGAATAAATTATGCTTAAATTTTTATTGGCACCAGATTCATTTAAGGATAGCATGACAGCTAAAGAGGCATGTTCAGCGATGGAAAAGGGCTTGAAAACTGTATATGGAAATCGTGTTTGGATTAATCAGATTCCTATGGCAGATGGTGGTGAAGGAACAGTCCAAACATTGGTAGATGCAACCCATGGAAATATCCAAAAAGTAATAGTTTCAGATTTGTTTAGACATAAAAAAATAGAAGCTTCTTATGGAATAATAAATCAATCAGAAAAAACTGCAATAATCGAGATGGCACAGGCCAGTGGTTTAGAGTTGTTAAAATTTGAGGAACGAAATCCCTTGTTAACATCGACTTATGGTACTGGAGAACTCATAAAAGATGCATTAAATCGAGGAATAAGAAAATTTATTGTGACACTTGGTGGCAGTGCGACAAATGACGGTGGAGCCGGTATGGCAGAGGCGTTAGGCGTTAAATTTTACGATAAGTCAAAAAATATTATACAAATGAATGGAGGGAATTTGTATGATATTGCATCAATTGATGTAAAAAGCATTGATGCAAGAGTTTATGATTGTGAGTTTGAAGCAGCTTGTGACGTGACAAACCCATTGCTTGGTCCTAAAGGAACTACAAAAATTTTTAGCCAACAAAAGGGTGCGAATACTGAAAGTGTTAGAGATAGACTAGAATCAGGTCTGATGAATTACGGAAATATTGTAGAAGAGACGATGGGATGTTCATACCGAGAGGTACCCGGGAGTGGTGCTGCTGGAGGATTAGGATTTGGCATTCAAGTATTTTTAAACGGAAAATTGATATCAGGGATTAATTTAGTGAGCAATATGTTGGATTTAGAAGAAGCGATATCACAAGCTGACATAATATTTACAGGCGAGGGATCCATTGATGGTCAATCATCAAACGGAAAAGTTATTTCAGGCATTGCTGAATTATGTAAGGTATATGAAAAACCGTTAATTGCCTGCGGAGGGGTTATTAAAGACGATGCAAATGTTCTATATGAGCAAGGTGTTACAGCAATGTTCAGTATTGTTCCTAGCTTAAGTGTCTTGGATGATTGTTTAAAGCAAGGGAGTATTAATTTAGAAAAAACGTGTGAGAATATTGCCAGAGTAATGGAAATAAAAAAACAGCCGGATTAAGGCTGTTTTTTTATTAGAATGGTTTCTCCATATTAATCAGCACACCCTCGTATACTTCTTGTGCAGTATCCATTGAAATATTTTTTTGATCGCTAATCCAACGGACAATGTAGGCTTCTGACTCTTCGCGAAGCATTATTTTGACTTCTTCTAGTTCAGTATCAGTCAATTGAGGGACTTCTTCAGAAGTTATCACTTCAGTCGTTTCAGTGACCAGTGTTTTTTCGGGAATATTGACATCAATCGTATCATTATTTGTGGTACTTTTTTTAGGTTTTAATACAGCAAGCAGAACTAAACCGGCAGCAATTATAAAAAGAATACCTGCTAAAAAATTCAAAATATTAATATAAGCAAAAAAAGTTAATAATTGATAAATACCTAAAATTAAGAATGCTAAAAATAACCAAAAATATCCATTTTTAAATAATTTCATGTTGAAACTCCTTTTTAAAATAACTGTACGTGAATTATAGCATGTTTTATAAGAAAATCATAATAATCGCAGTAATGTGACTTAAATATGATGTTTTTTTTGGTATGATATATTTATAAAGTAGAAATGGAGAAGTTAATTATGAGGAAGAAATATATAATTTTGAGTTTAATTTTAATAACAGTAGGTGCACTGACGGCTTGTTCCAAACAGGCACAAACCAATACAATACCATCTTCTAGTCGAGCACAGTTATCATCAGCAACACGAAGTAAATCAAGTGAAGCAGCGACAGACTCATCAAGCGCTTCAACAGTTAGTTCATCTGAAATCGGCAAAGTAAAAGTTACAGTGAAAGAAGTAATTGATATCTTTAAACAAGCTCATCATAATGCTGATATTACATCTCTAGAATTAGATTCTAAATCGGGTAAATATCTTTATACTATAGAGGGTGTAGATGCCGATAAAGAATACGAAATGGATATCGATGCCTCAACAAAAGAAGTCACTAAGAATAAAGATGAGCATTTGGATAGAGAAGCTAAGAGTGAAGCTGAGCGTAAAGAAGATGCATTGGATACTAGTGATGTTATTAGTGTCGGTAAAGCGATTTCGATTGCTGAAGGTGCAGCTGGTTTTGGTAAAGCGACAGAGTTGAAACTGGATAAAGAATTGAATGTTACTTATTGGAGTGTTAGTGTTAAAGAAGGAACAAAAGAAATGGATATCAAGATCAATGCTAAAACAGGTGATGTTTTAGAAGTGGAAAACGATTAATAATTTTTAGAGAGGATATACGAAAGTATGTTCTTTTTTATTGAAATAAGTTATGAAAAAAAATAATAAAATAGTGTATAATAGTGGTTGTGATTTAATGAATAAAAAGGAGATTATATAATGAAGAAAAGACTACTAGCGTTGATACTATTATCAGTTGTTATTGTAGGTGTTTTAGGTGCATGTGCTACAAAAGAGCCTTCAAGTAAAAAAAATATGCAAGGTGAAAATAAAAAAGAAATGTCATTGAGTTTCGGAGCAATGCCTGCGGTGGATAGCTTGCCTGTATATATTGCTGATAAAGAAGGCTTTTTTAAAGATGAAGGTTTAAATTTAGATTTACAAAGCTTTAAATCACCAAAAGATCGTGACGCGGCATTATCTAGCGGACACTTAGATGGAGCAAATACAGACTTAATCGCTTTAAGTGCTTATCGTCAGGGAGATTTAGATGTAAAAATCGTTAGTCAATCTGTAGGTGCTTTCTCAGTCTTGACTGGAAATGATTCAGTTAAAACTCTATCTAATTTGAAAGGGAAAAAAATTGGATATATACAAAAACAAGCACCAGAGTATTTTTTAGCGAAAGCAATAGCAAAAGATAATATGACTCTAGACGATGTGGAGTTTGAAGCAGTACCGCAAATTCCTGTACGTATAGAACTGACTAAAAACCAAAAGATTGATGCGACAGTAGTTCCGGAACCATTTACAACCATTGGGAAAACAGCAGGGTTAAAGGAATTAGCAAATAGTAGTGAGCTCAACATTCAAACTACTGTTTTTGGGTTTAAAGGGAATGTGTTAGAAGAAAATCAAGCGGCAGTTAAAGCTTTTTATCGTGCGTATGATAAAGCCGTAGATTTTATTAATGAAAAATCTTTAGATGATTACTATGATGTTTTAATTGAAAAGGTTGGATTTACTGAAGAAATAAAAGGGGAGGTTAAACTTCCTAAGTATACGCATGCGAAGCAAATTGATTCAAAACAAGTAAAAGAGGCATTTGAGTGGTCAAAAGGGCAAGGTATCTATACAAAAAAATGGACAGATAAAGATGTTATGAGCTCTTTACTAACAAAATAAATGAGGTTGCTATGTTAGAAATTCAACGACTTACAGCGGTTTACGAAGAGAAAGAAATACTAAGAAATATCAATATATCAGTTAAAGAGGATGAAGTTGTTGCTTTAATTGGACCTAGCGGAACAGGAAAGTCTACTCTACTTAATTGCATTACAGGACTGCATACTCCGGTGGATGGTATAGTCAAGCTTGGAGGTAAAAAGCTTTCTCCGAAAAATGCTAAAATAAGCTGGATTCCGCAACACTATGGATTATTACCATGGGAAACGGTATATAAAAATATAATTATGGGTTTAAAAATAAAAAAAATTCC
Organism: Vagococcus vulneris; assembly: GCF_003950515.1. GTDB lineage: Bacteria > Bacillota > Bacilli > Lactobacillales > Vagococcaceae > Vagococcus > Vagococcus vulneris. Next base: position 98,690 of record NZ_NGJS01000009.1, on the reverse strand, counting down.
ATTTGAGAGAAAAAATGTTATGAATTTAATTGATCGGATGGGACTGATGGATTTACTTGATAAGTTTCCCAGTCAATTAAGCGGAGGGCAGCAACAAAGGGTTTCGATTGCTCGATCAATGGTGATGTCTCCAGATGTATTTTTATTGGATGAGCCCTTCTCAGCTTTAGATGCAATGACAAGAGAAGCTATGCAGTGTCTTTTTCTGGAGCAATGGCAGATTCATAGAGCCCCTACGATTGTTATTACGCATGATGTTGAAGAGGCTGTATTTTTGGGTAGCCGTATTGTACTGTTGTCCGGGACTCCTGGTGAAATAACTGAAGATATATCTAATGAATTATTTCAGTTTTCGATTGATGAACGACGCCAAACAACGGAATTCTATACGATGACCCAGCAAGTAAGGGAGGCGTTAGGACGTTGATAAATATGAAGAAAAAATTGATACCGACGTTACTTGGCTTTTTTATATTGAATGTTCTCTGGTGGTTGGCAAGTATCCAAGTAAACCAGTCTATGCTACCGTCTCCAACATCAGTTTATAAACATTTTGGTACAATGGATTTAACGATGATGAGTATTCATACTTATAATAGTTTCATTCGTTTGTTCTGGGGACTGTTTCTAGCCGTATTAATCGGTTTTGCTGTTGGTTTACTTATGGGGCGCTCTGATCGCTGGAATCGTTGGTTAGATCCGATTGTCTATTTAACTTATCCGATTCCTAAGGTTGCTTTGCTACCGATAATCATGCTGCTTTTCGGCTTAGGTAATTTATCAAAAATAATATTGATTGTGCTTATTGTAGTATTTCAGGTGATTTTATCAGTTCGAGATGGAATACGTGGTATTTCACCTAGTTACTACAATCATTTGACAGTCTTAGGCGCAAGTCGTTGGCAGTTGTTTACTGAAGTGACATTGCCGGCAGCTGTTGCAGCAATCTTAAGCGCGGTAAGAATAGCATTAGGTACTGCAATTGCTATTTTATTTTTTACTGAAGTATATGGAACAGAATATGGACTAGGCTATTTTATTATGGATGCGTGGGGCAGGTTGAATTATTTGGATATGTATTGTGGTATTTTGATTTTAAGTTTGTTAGCATTTTTACTGTTTTTAGTAATTGATCTAATAGAGAATTCTTTATTGAAGTGGCATAAATATACTTAGAAAAGAGAGATAAAACTCTCTTTTTTTGTGCTGCTATTTATAGAGAAATGATTACTTCAATATTGTTTTTATAAGATTTAATAGACTTCTGCTGATTAATTTAAAATCTTTATCAATAAAGTTACTTTTTTGAGCTTTTCTCTTTACTTATTTTAAGTAAGTTGGTATGATGAATTCATCGATCATCACTTACAAAAAATAAGCATATTATTTTATTTATTTCTTGTATGGCGTTATGATGAATATAACTAAAACTTAAAGGTGGAATTAATTATGTCAGAATTTGTAAATCTATTAAAAAAACGTCGCTCTATTTATGCTTTAGGAAAGAATATTTCTTTATCAAAGGAAGAATTTGAATCATTAGTAAAAGAAGTGGTTAGAGATTCACCGTCAGCTTTTAATTCACAGACGCAACGCGTGGTCTTTTTAACTGGTGAAGCAAATCAAGAATTATGGGAAATAACAGAGAGTGCTCTGAAACCACTAACTCCTCCAGAGGTATTTCCTAACACCCAAGCAAAATTAAATGGTTTTGCTGCTGGAAAGGGTACAATTCTTTTCTTTGAAGATACAGATGTTGTTAAATCATTGCAAGAACAATTTCCATTGTATGCTGACAATTTTCCGGTTTGGTCTGAGCAAGCAAGCGGCTTGACACAAGCCAATGTTTGGACAGCCTTAGCAGAAAAAGGAATAGGAGCTAATTTGCAACATTATAATCCAGTTATAGATAAAGATGTTCATAGTAAATGGAGCATTCCTGAGTCATGGAAATTACGTGCGCAGTTAGTATATGGCTCAATTGAAGCGCCAGCTGGAGATAAAGAATATATGTCAGATACTGATCGTTTTAAATCATTCAGCTAAGACTAAAAGCATATAAATAATTAAAGTCGGAGAGATATACCAATATTTTGGTATATCTCTTTTTTGATACTTAGGTTTCATTTTATGACACTTTTTTTCTTTGCAAGGAAATTGGTACAGTTAACTTGTAAAGCATTGCAATAGATGGCAAGTATGACATAATAAAGTTATAAAAAAGAAAGGGGTTACAAGATTATGATGGAAAAAGTGCAGAGATTTGGGGGTGCAATGTTTACACCGGTACTTCTTTTCTCTTTTTCAGGTATCATGGTAGCACTCTGTATAATTTTTAAAAATCCAATGTTAGTGGGCAGCATTGCTAATGAGGGGACGACATGGTTTAGTGTTTGGTCAATTATAGAAGACGGAGCTTGGACTGTATTTAATCAAATGGAATTATTATTCGTTATTGGTCTAGCTATTGGTCTAGCAAAAAAGGCAAATGCTCGAGCGGCAATGGAAGCCTTTGTAATCTATACCACTTTCAATTATTTTGTAAGTGGGATGGTTAAATTTTTTGGTTCATTTTTCAATGTAGACTTTACTTTAGAAGCTGGCGGAGATAGTGGACTAAAATTAATTGGCGGAATAAAGACGTTAGACACTGGTATTATAGGTGCAATCTTAATTTCAGCTATTGTAGTTATGATACATGATCGTTTTTTTGATACCAAATTGCCAGATTTTCTAGGTGTCTTTCAGGGGTCATCGCTTGTTGTCATTGTTGGATTCTTTACGATGTTACCTATAGCCTTTCTGACAGCTTTAATTTGGCCTAAATTTCAAATAGGCATCAGTTCTATGCAAGGATTTTTAGCGAGTTCCGGTATTTTTGGCGTCTGGTTATACACGTTCTTAGAACGGATACTGATACCAACTGGACTCCATCATTTTATTTACACCCCATTTGTCTTCGGTCCAGCGGTAGTAGAAGGCGGTATTACTAAATATTGGATGGCACATTTAAATGAATATGCGCAAACAAAAGAACCATTGAAAAAATTATTCCCAGAGGGTGGATTTGCTTTACATGGCAATTCTAAAATATTTGCTTCCCCTGGTATTGCAGCAGCCTTTTATTTTACTGCTAAACCAGAAAATCGTAAAAAAGTATTGGCTATCCTAATTCCTACTACTTTGACTGCGGTTCTTGCAGGAATTACGGAACCTTTGGAATTTACTTTCCTATTTGTTGCACCTGTTCTTTTCGTAGTTCATGCGGTATTGGCAGCAACGATGGCAGCGACAATGTATGGCTTTGGTGTAGTCGGTGACATGGGTGGCGGATTTATTGATTTACTTGCTAAAAATTGGATTCCACTGTTTGCTAATCATAAAGGAATGATTTTCACACAGTTGATTATCGGTTTAGGATTTACAGCAGTTTACTTTTTAGTTTTCCGTTTCTTAATTTTGAAATTTAATTTTGCAACACCAGGACGTGAGGATACATCATCTGAAGTGAAATTATATAGTAAAAAAGATTTTAAAGAAAAGAAGGCTAATGAAGGTGGTGTATCTGCAACGTCACCATCGGATGCTAATTCACAATATTTGGATCGTGCGATTATCTTTTTAGAAGCATTTGGCGGTTCTGACAATATTGCTAAAGTAAATAACTGTGCGACTCGGTTAAGAATTACGGTAGTTGATGAGAGTAAAGTGTTACCTGATGCAGCCTTTAAAGAAGGTGGTGCTCATGGAGTTGTTCGGAATGGTAAAGCCTTCCAAGTGATTGTAGGCTTGGACGTTCCACAAGTAAGAGAGCAATTTGAAAAAATATTATAGAGATAAATAAAAAGAATGGAGATTTAATAAAATGAAGAAATTTTCGATAGTGATAGCAGGCGGTGGGAGTACATTTACACCAGGAATAGTATTAATGCTTTTAGATAATCTGGATAGATTACCAATTAGACAAATTAAATTTTATGATAATTTGGATTCTCGTCAAAAACATATTGCTGATGCATGTGAGATAATCATTAAAGAGAGCGCTCCAGATATAAAATTTGTGTCAACTACTGACCCTAAAGAAGCATTTACAGATGTTGACTTTGTTATGGCACATATTCGTGTGGGACTTTATGCAATGCGTGAACAAGACGAAAAAATTCCATTAAAATATGGTGTTGTTGGACAAGAAACATGTGGACCTGGTGGACTAGCTTATGGAATGCGTTCAATTGGTGGTGTTTTAGAGTTAATTGATTATATGGAAAAATATTCGCCAGATGCTTGGATGTTGAATTATTCTAATCCAGCAGCTATTGTTGCTGAAGCAACACGCAAATTACGTCCGAATTCTAAAATTATTAATATTTGTGATATGCCAGTAGGAATTGAAGAACGTATGGCAAAATCAATTGGTTTAAAATCTCGTAAAGAGATGGTCGTTCGCTATTATGGATTGAACCACTTTGGTTGGTGGACAGATATTAGAGATCTTGAAGGTAATGATTTGATGCCTCAAATCAAAGCACATGTCGCACAGCATGGATATTCGTTAAAAGAAGAAGTTGAGGACTCACAGCATACAGATGCCAGCTGGATGGACACCTTCTCTAAAGCAAAAGATTTATACGCAGTGGATCCGGATACATTACCAAATACTTATCTGAAATATTATTTATACCCACAAGAAGCAGTTGAGCATGCAAATCCAGAGTATACACGTGCAAATGAAGTAATGGACGGTCGAGAAAAACATGTCTTTGGTGAGTGTGATAAGATTGTGGCTAATGGTACAGCGAAGGGTTCAACGCTGGAAATTGACGAGCATGCTAGTTATATTGTTGATTTAGCAAGAGCTATTGCTTACAATACGCACGAACGTATGCTGTTAATTGTCGAAAATAAGGGAGCGATTGCAAACTTTGATGAAACAGCTATGGTGGAAGTGCCATGTATTGTAGGCGTGAATGGTCCTGAACCTTTAGTGCAAGGAGAGATTCCTCGTTTCCAAAAAGGTATGATGGAACAGCAAGTAGCTGTTGAAAAATTAGTTGTTGAAGCATGGGCTGAGAAATCATACCAGAAATTATGGCAAGCTCTAACGCTATCAAAAACAGTTCCTAATAATGAAGAAGTTGGGACTATCAGGTTATTCAGAACTTAAATTTTTATTAAATCAAAAGACAAGGCAGAAAGAAGCTATGGCAAAAGAAGGAATTGATTTATTTAAAAGTCAAGAGGCTGATATCACAAATACTCTGACAAACATAAATTTAGAAGAGTTAAGTGGTGCTGCAGCATTAATTGAACGCAGTCAGATAATTTATTGCTATGGAACTGGTTACTCACAAAGAAAAGCAGCTGAAGAGTTTTCTAAACAGATGATAGCTTGTGGTAAAAAAGTAATCATGATTCCAAATCAAACAGAATTAGATATGATGGCTCATATAATGACTGTACAAGATTGTTTAATAATCGTTTCTTTAAGTGGTGAAACCGCAGCGATAAAAAATACAATTTTAAACTTAAATATTCGTAACATCGAGATTATTTCGGTAACGAGATCCGGACCGAATTTTATTTCCAGACATTCATCATTTAGTTTATTCTATTATTTGACGGAATTTTCAGTTAAAAATGCAATAGAATCACTTTCATTTGTAACGTTGCATTTAATTATGGATTATATTGTTCGATATTATTTAACATATTATAAAGAATAGAGGAAAAAAAATGACTAACATCAAACAGACAAACCTATGGCGCAGAGTCTTAATCGGTTATTGGCTATTAATTCCGGTGGTATTTTTGAGTTATACAGGCCTAACTGCTATTAAACTATCAGTTAGTTTTCAACAATTGTTAACAGATTCAGGCACATTTGCAGTCGGTTTGCTTTTAATCTGCTTGATGTTGGTTATGGCTTTGATGATGATGATGATTGATAGTCAACATGAGGTACTTTTAAAAAAATATTTAGTATTTGCGATGATACAGCAAGTAGTAACATTAAATGTAATCGGTGCTGTTGCGGCTTTCTTGTATTATCGAACGCTTTCTCAGCAAGAGGATAGTGAACAAAAATTAACACCAGCTATGGTTGGTGTGATGGGTTTTATTTTAATTCTTTCGTTGATAATGAGTTTAATCAGTTTTAATGTATTTAAATTTAAGTAAAAAGCAGCTTGCCGAATATCGGCGGCTGCTTTTTTTAGAATGATGAATCTGGTTCTTGTAAGAATAATAATTCTTCTTTAGTTGAAGTCCTTCCTAAAATATTATTTCGATGAGGATAGCGGCCAAAACGGTCAATAATGACTTTGTGTTTCACTTCAAATGCGAGAGTGTCTTCAAGTCCAGGCATAGAAAATAACTCAAGAGCGACTTCGTGAATAGCTTTTGATTCTGAATGCATATAGGGCATCAGCAGAAAGGCCAGCTCGCTGGTACCTAAGTGTTTATATTCTCCAGTTGCTATAGCCTCTTGAGCTAAAATTAATGCCATACCATCATAATTGAATGCTTGAGGAGTATCACGAAACATATTACGTGAAAATTGATCTAAAATAATAATTTCAGCCAAACGTCCGTGGATTGACTGACGCCAATAATAACATTCGCCTTGTGCAGCCTGCTGATGAAGTCCTGTAAAACGCTCCTTAATCAGCTGGTCAAAATTATTATCTTTAGTAAAATGTTGATTTGGAGATGCTTCTCCGAACCAAAAAGATAAAACGTCTTGCGGTGTAAGCATGTAATCCCTCCTTATTTATAATTGATAAATTAATTTTATCATGATTTTAGTTTTTGATATATTTAAAACGTCTTTTTAGGTAAAATTTGCTATAATTAATAGCAAATGATGTAAGCGTTGTTATAAGGAGAGGATAATATGTCATTAAATCAATTAATAAATGGTTCTGATATTCGAGGTGTCGCTATTGAAACGGCAGAGTACGAAGCGACTCTAACAAAAGAAAATGTAAAGCAGATTGCATCTGGTATTTATAATTGGTTATGCAAAAAAAAGACGGTAGAAAATAGCACGTTAAAAGTTGCAATCGGTCATGATAGTCGTTTATCGGCAGCTGTAATCAAAGATACATTGATTGAAAATTTGAGTGCCGTAGGTGTGATTATTTATGATACGGGACTATCTACAACGCCAGCAATGTTTATGGCAACTCAATATGATGATTTTAACGTCGATGCTGGTATTATGATAACGGCATCTCATTTACCGTATTACTATAATGGAATTAAGCTGTTTTCAAAATCAGGTGGAGCTGAACATGAAGACATTGAATTTATTTTAACTCATACTGATCAGTCGCTAGTTGGTGGAGACAAAGGACAAGTTATTAAGAAAGCAATTTTACCTGAATATTCAGCTGATCTGGTGAGTCGGATACGCAAAGATACAGGACTTGATAAACCCCTTGAAGGTTTTCATATTGTATTAGATGCTGGTAATGGAGCAGGAGGATTTTTTGATGAACACGTATTGCAGCCTCTAGGAGCAATAACAACAGGTAGTCAATTTTTAAATCCAGATGGGAATTTTCCAAACCATATGCCGAATCCGGACAATAAAGAGGCAATGGCAAGTATCAGAGAGGCTGTACTGAATAATCAAGCCGATTTGGGAATTATCTTTGATACTGATGTTGATAGAGCAGCAGTTGTTGATGAAACGGGGATGATTATCAATCGAAATAATTTAATTGCGGTATTAGCTAAGATAGTTTTAACGGATCACTCAGGGCAAACAATTGTAACAAATTCACCAACATCAAGTCATCTTAAAGATTTTATTGAAGAGCTGGGTGGCAAACAAGTTCGTTATTTATGTGGTTACCGTAATGTTATTAATAAAGCTATTGAATTGAACAGTGCGGGAATTGATACGCCGCTAGCTATTGAGACGAGTGGTCATGCAGCTTTTAAGGAGAATTTTTTCTTGGATGATGGGGCATATGTTATTGCAAAGATTCTAATGCTTTTACCGCGTTTAAAAGAGCAAAATCAATCATTAAGCAGTTTAATTGCGGAATTAATACAACCAATTGAAGCGGTAGAGTGCCGAATGAAGATAAATACAAAAAATGATCGTAAGACAGGGCAAAAGGTTATCAATGATTTAGAAGTATTTGTTGAGCAAACAGAAGGATTTAGCGTTGATCAGGATAATGAGGAGGGAATTCGTGTCAATGTCAATCACCAATATGGCGACGGTTGGTTTTTGTTACGCTTAAGCCTACATGAACCTCTGTTAGTTTTGCAAGTTGAAAATGATATTGCTGGAAAGAATGAGTTAGTATTAGAAAAATTACTTGAATTTTTTAGACACTATTTAGAACTTGACATTCAAAATTTAAGGCAATTGATTAATAAATAATTTTAAAAAAATAAGAGCAGAAAAAATCTTCTGCTCTTGTTTATTCTAATTTATTAAGTGTAATATGTTCGTAAAAAATTTGGGTACTAGTAATGATGGCGGGAAGAGGTAACTGCAGGATTCTTTGTATTATCGCTGAACGGCTTCTAACATATTAGCTTTATCAATAATTGTTAATCCTAATTTATGCTCAACATAATGTGTTTGTTTAACAAATAAATTTCTTATAAAGCAAAAAAATTATCACTGACAGCTATCAAAACTAGAGTATCTAAGAGATGTATAACATTGGTTGATTGATTCCTTATTTCACCGTTTGAGGGTTCACGCTCTAGATTTTTGGAATCATCAGAGGAATAGAGATTTCTTAAATTAAGGAATTTTTTGATTCGGAATTTTCGATAAACCGACTGCTATCCTGTTAATAGCCATAACGGATTTGACTTAGTTTAGTTAACTTTTCCATTCGTTCAGCGTTATCTGCAGAGAGTACTACGTGATATTGCAGTAAACAATCTGCAACGCTGATGTTCAGCCGACTGAGAGTTAGTGGAACTGATTGCGTGCCAGACATCAAATCATTGTAAAAGCGAGATAATAATGCTTTTAATTTTCGTTCGCCAACTGTGTTTTCAGTCAGCTCTTCTTGAATGGTTACGATTAAGCTGAGTGCTGCAGCTTTGCGTTCGTTTCCTCCTGAAAACCATTTAATCTGAGACATCGTTGATTTCCTCCTTTTTGAAAAAAGAAAAGCTAAAAATGAATGCTTTGCTGAAATTTCTTTTTGAATTTTTGTCGAAACCTAGCAATGCATCAGTCGAAATTGCCGATAGTTGACTAAGTCGTATCAACGATTTGATATCAGGATACCGTTTGTCTAATTCTCAATTAGCAATCGTCTGCCTTGATGCCAGTAATTTATCCACTAAATCTTTTTGTGTTCATTTTCAACTCATTCTTTTTTTCTTAATATTTTCACCTAATACAATTTTCACTATACGCGCTCCTTTCAATATAACAAGTGAATGATGTGCAAAAGCTCGTTGCATCAGCATTTTTGGTCGTGCAACGATGTGTTGCAACCGATAATTATAAAGATTTGTTGTTATTATAAAACGAAAAGACTTATGTTTACAACACACAATTATGATATATGTATTTGTGAAAACAAAAAAATAATTATGATAAAATACAAATATACATGTTAAACTGATAATAGATAGTTGAAAATGATCAGGGTACTATTGAAAAAGTTTATGCCAATATACGAACAGTAAAAGAGAGGTAGAAACATAGAGATGGTTAAGCAAAAAAATAATGGTCCGCGCATTACCTATGAACGTCAGACTGTTCAGGCAATGATTGCAATTTATTTCAAACAATTTTCTGATGAAGAACACCAAAAAGAACGTGAAGAAATTGAACGATATGCAATGAAACGACTTGATTTCTGTCAATTCGGCGACGATAAACCGACTTGTAAAACTTGCCCGGTGCATTGTTATAGTAAAAAATATCGAGAAAAAATGAAAGTAATTATGATATATTCGGGCCCACGAATGTTAATTTATCATCCACTTATGTCTATCAAACACTTTATAAAAGAACATCAACGTCCGATAAATGATTGACATTAAAAATAAAGAATGTTAGAATCTGTTGTATATTGGGAATGGATGGGTTCTGGTGTTCCCTCTGGTCTTCAAAACCAGTATGAGGAGTTAAGAGCTTCTTGGGTGGGTTCGATTCCCACACTTTCCCGCCATATATAAAGGATAAATGATTTAAAAAAATATTGGATTAGTAGAGAAACGCTGAAAGATTAAAGAGAGAAATCAAATGCTGAAAGATTTCATCCGTAAGCCCTCGAACCTGCCGAAGAACTCTGGTGAGATACCGTTATCATCTAATCAAGTTGTAAAGTAAACTCTACTTTGAAGCAAGGTGGTACCGCCTATTCGGGTCCTTGCGTCAAAGTAGAGTTTTTTTATTTTATAAAAATGTTTATAGGAGGAAGAATGATGGCGAAAAAAGAAGGATTCGTTAAACAAATTACTAGTCGTGATGTAGATTTTTCTAAATGGTATACTGATGTCTGCTTAAAGGCAGAGTTGTGTGACTATTCTAGTGTTAAAGGGTGTATGGTTTTAAGACCGACAGGGACCGCGTTATGGGAAAGAATTAGAGAAGTTGTTGATGGACGCCTTAAAAAAACAGGACATGAAAATGTGCTGATGCCAATGTTCTTACCTGAAAGTTTGTTATTAAAAGAAGCGGAACATGTTGAAGGATTTGCCCCTGAAGTAGCTTGGGTAACTCATGGTGGAGATAATGAATTGCAAGAACGTTTGGCTGTCAGACCTACTTCAGAGGTTCTTTTTTGTGAACATTTCAAAAAGATTATTCACTCATATCGTGATTTGCCTGTTTTATATAATCAATGGGTGAGTGTTGTACGCTGGGAAAAAAATACACGTCCGTTTTTAAGAACGACCGAATTCTTCTGGCAAGAAGGCCATACTTGCCATGTTGACTATGAGGATGCTGATAAAGAAGCACGCATGATTTTAGATATGTACGTGGAAGTTTGCCGCGATATTTTAGCAATTCCGGTCGTTTCAGGTGTGAAATCTGAAAGTGAAAAATTTGCTGGAGCAGATAAAACATACACGAATGAAACTTTAATGTATGATGGTAAAGCATTGCAAATCACTACATCTCATAACCTCGGTGATAATTTTGGTAAAGCATTTGAAATTACTTATTCTGATAAAGAAGGTAAAGAACAGTATGTTAACACAACGTCATGGGCCATTACGACACGGGCTATCGGTGGTATGATTATGGTACATAGTGATGATCGTGGATTAGTACTTCCGCCTCGAATGGCACCAACTCAAGTCATGATTATCCCAATCGCACAGCATAAAGATGGCGTATTAGATGTAGCATTTGAATTGAGAGATAAGCTGTCAAAAGATATGACTGTTAAAGTTGATGATAGTGAAAAACAACCTGGTTGGAAATTCAGTGATGCTGAAATGAAAGGTTACCCAATTCGATTAGAAATCGGGCCAAAAGATATAGAAGCAGGTCATATTGTTGCCGTTCGTCGTGACACATTAGAAAAAATAACATTACCATTAGATGATAATTTAAATACTGCACTTTCAGAATTATTAGAGTCAATTCATAATGATATGTTTAAACGTGCTAAGGATCGTCAAAAAGAAAAAACAAAAATGGCACAAACAAAAGAAGAATTCGCAGCAATGGTTGAAGCAGGCGGATTTGTTATTGCGCCTTGGGATGGTACTGAAGCAGTTGAAGACTTAGTGAAAGAAGAAACAGGAGCAACGACGCGTTGTTTAAGTTTTGACTATATTGATGCAGATTTATCAGGTGTTAAGGATTTATGGACAGGTAAAGATGCTAAATATATGATGCATTGGGCAAAAGCATATTAAGAGTAAATAATAAAGATGGAGGCGGCACATTAGTGCTGTCTTCTTTATTTTTTATATTAGTGAAAATAATAACTAATTATTCGTAATAAAAATAAAATAGGATAAGAAAACGTTTGATTCTAATTATATTTTAATAATTCACAAACATTGTGAAATGAACCATTTGCACAGTAGTGAACAAAAAATATTGTAAAATTCATTATGAAAACGGTATATTTATTAGATTAAATATAAAAAAAAACTAATTTGTGTAAAATTTAATTTTGTCTGTGTTATTATATTTGTGAGGTTTGTAATACCTTCAAATGCTCAAAAAATCACAGTAGGAGGTGAAAATAATGACAGTCTTTTATATTCCATTAAAGCAACACGTTGGTGCGCCATGTAAAGCAATCGTAGCTAAAGATGATTTAGTAACACGTGGTCAGTTAATCGCTGAACCCACTGGTTTAGGTGCAAATATCCATGCCAGTGTAACCGGTACAGTGACAACTGTTACTGATAATGAAATCGCTATTTCGGCTGATGAAGTTCAAGATGTAAGTTATGAACCAATTCCAAACTCAGAGGATAAACTAGAATTAGTTAAATCTGCTGGGATTGTCGGTGCTGGTGGTGCAGGTTTTCCAACGCATGTTAAATTAAACGTTGATAATACTAACGGAGTATTTATTGCTAATGGTGTCGAATGTGAAGCATTATTATTGCATAATGTAGAACAATTGAAAACAGCATCAGCACAACTTATCCGAGGTGTTAAATATGCTATGGAAATGACTAAATCGTCAAAAGGATATATCGCAGTAAAGGATAAGAATCGTCAAGCAGTCATTGAGTTGTTAAAAGCAACTAAAAATGAACCCACAATCGAAGTATTTCGTTTACCAAATATTTATCCAGCTGGTGATGAACGTGCCATTATTCGTGAATTACTAGGGGTTGTTTTAGAACCAGGTCAATTACCGATAGAAGTAGGAGCCGTAGTATCTAATGTTGAAACACTTAAACATATGGTTGAGGCTATTGAAGATCGCAAGCCATTTATCGATAAGGATGTTACTGTATCAGGACGTGTGAAAGATGATTCTCATATCTTTGAAAATGTTCCCATTGGGACTCCTGTTAAGGGCCTAATTGATGCAGTTGGTGGTTATATTGAGCCACATGGTGAAATTGTTATCGGCGGGCCAATGACTGGAAGACATGGTGAAGAATCATCGCCGGTTACAAAAACAACTGGTGGAGTCTTAGTTGCTATGCCGTTTCCTCAAGAACAACGAAAAGTCGGTATCTTGATATGTGAATGTGGTGGCTCGGAAGAGCGATTAACTGAAATTGCTAATAATATGGGTGCCGAAGTTGTTGCTGCAGAACGTTGTAAACGTATGGTAGAAGTTAATGGAAGATATAGATGTGCGAAGCCAGGGGTTTGCCCAGGACAAGCAGAGACAGTGATGAAGCTGAAAAAACAAGGTGCAGAAGTAGTTCTTACTGGAACGTGTTCGGATTGAACGAACACCGTTTTAGGTGTTGCTCCTAGGTTAGGAGTTCCAGTTTATCATCATACGGATCATGTTTTGCGCGCGGTTGGACACAAACTATATCGTAGACTACCTAGTAATAAATAATTAAATGCTAATTTAAATAGGAGGGTTTATCGAATGTCTATAACTGTAGAAAGCGCAAAAGAACATGCAAAAGATCCAGCGGTATTATGTTGCCGTGCAGAAGCAAATATCATTATTGAACCAAGTAATCTTGAAGATCCAGCAATATTTGCTGACTTAGAAGACTCAGGTTTATTAGAAATTCCAGAAAATTGTTTAACAATTGCAGAAGTATTGGGTGCAAAATTATTAGAAACAACCGATGCATTACACGCTATTACACCGAATTTAGTGGAAGGAGCCAATGTAGTCGAAGATGATGTGACAGTAGATGGAGTAGAGGCAGAAGTACTAACAGACGATACAATAGAAACAGCACCGTTAGCAACAACTGCGCCTATGTCAGCTTCATCTGGCCAAACAATTAAAATTCATATTTCAGAAGGAAAAGGAATTGATTTAGAGTTACCTATCATGGTAGCTGCTGGTCAAGCCGCTCCTGCAACAGAAAAAGTAACAACTATTTCTGAAACAGCAGATACATCTGATAATACAGCTGCTCCGACTCAAGAAGCAGAAGCAATTATGATGCGTAAAGTTGAAAGAGACCATTTTACCATTAAAGAAGTAGTATTTGGCGAAGAAACTAAAATTGACGGTACAACATTAATTATTCGTACTCCAGAAGATCTATGTGCAGAAGCAACAGCTATTGAAGACTTGGTCGAAGACATGAAAATCGAAATTATTACACCAGATCGTTATCATGAATACAGTGAAACAATCATGGACGTTCAACCAATCGCTACAAAAGTTGAAGGTGATTTAGGTCATGGTATTACACGTATTATCGATGGTGTGATTATGGTTGTTACAGGTACTGACGCTAATGGTGTCCAAATAGGTGAGTTTGGTTCTTCAGAAGGTGAATTAGACCGCAATATTATGTGGGGACGTCCTGGAGCGCCGGACAAAGGTGAAATCTTTATTAAAACACAAGTAACAATTAAAGCTGGTGCCAATATGGAACGCCCTGGACCATTAGCAGCACATAAAGCCTCTGATTATATTACGCAAGAAATCAGAGAAGCTTTAAAAGTCGCTGATGCGTCATTGGTTTCAAGTGAAAGTGAAATTGTGCAATATCGTCGACCTGGCAAGAAAAAAGTATTAATTATTAAAGAAATCATGGGCCAAGGAGCAATGCATGATAACTTGATAATGCCAGTAGAACCAGTGGGCACTTTAGGAGCAAAACCAAATGTTGACCTAGGTAACTTACCTATTATGTTAGCGCCAACAGAAGTATTAGATGGTGGTATTCATGCATTAACATGTATTGGACCAGCTTCTAAGGAAACATCTCGTCACTATTGGCGTGAACCATTAGTTCAAGAAGCTATGAACGATGAAGAAATCGATTTGGTCGGTGTACTATTTGTCGGTTCACCACAAGCAAATTCTGAAAAATACTATGTATCAAAACGTTTAGGTATGACGGTTGAAGCAATGGGTATTGATGGAGCTATTGTAACTACAGAAGGTTTTGGTAATAACCATATTGACTTTGCGTCACATATTGAAGAAGTCGGTAAACGTGGTATCCATGTTGTCGGTGATTCATATTGTGCTGTTCAAGGTGCGTTAGTTGTCGGCAATAAAGAAATGGTTGCAATGGTTGATAATAATAAATCAAAACAAGGTATTGAAAATGAAATCTTGTCAAACAATACATTATGTAAAGAAGATGCAATTCGTGATTTAGCAATGTTGAAAACACTTATGGGCGGCGGAACAATTAAAAAAGCCGAACGTAAATGGAATCCTAATGTTAAACAAAACAATATCGAAATCATCGAAAAAACAACTGGTCAAAAAATTGATTTAGTTGAAAATGAACAAGTTTTACCTAAGAGTAAAAAACGTGAAGAGATTTACGAAAAGGAAAACTAATATAATTTGAGGATTTGATGAAATGAATGGAATAGATAAGCTTAAATATGTGTCTACTGAGAGATTGTTCGAGGGAATTTTAGTAGATATTACTGATGCCAGTGTAACTATAGATATTAAAGGACGTCTAGGTCAACTTAAGATCCCTAGAAGAATGCTCATTTCGGAATATAATTTAAAAATCGGCCAAGAAGTTGGTTTTATGATGTCATATCCGGAAGTGTTAGATGAAGAAGCGAATGAACACTACGTTAACGCCATTCAGGAGCATCAAAAACGTCAAAAAGAAATGATGATAAAAAACGGAGAGGAGAACTAAAGATGAGCTTGACAGTTTTTGAAGGATTACAATCAGAAATTTATGTACCAATTACACCAAAATCAATCTTTACACCTGTTAAGAAAGACTTAAAAGAGATGCGCGTCGCTTTAGCAACAGCTGCAGGTGTTCACTTGAAAAGTGATGAACGTTTTAATTTAGCGGGGGATACAAGTTATCGTGAAATTCCTAACGATACACCTACTGATGAATTAATGGTATCTCACGGAGGTTATGATAACGCAGATGTCAACCGTGATGTTAACTGTATGTTTCCAATTGACCGTCTGCATGAATTAGCAGAACAAGGATTCATTGGAGAATGCGCACCAATGCACTTCGGATTTATGGGAGGCGGCGGAGACCAAGATGCTTTCCATGATGTAACTGGCCCAGAGATAGCACAAAAATTAATTAATGAAGATGTAGATGCCGTTATCCTAACCGCTGGTTGAGGGACTTGCCATAGAACTGCCGTGATCGTGCAGAGAGCAATTGAGGAAGCTGGTATTCCTACTATTTTAATCGCCGCATTACCTCCAGTAGTGCGTCAAAACGGTTCACCTAGAGCTGTAGCACCGTTAGTACCAATGGGAGCTAATGCTGGGGAACCTCATAACATTGAAATGCAAACACATATTTTAAAAGATACATTAAAAGAGTTAGTTGAAATCGAAACACCAGGAAAAATTGTTAGTTTACCTTATGAGTATATTGCACACGTGTAAAGGAAAGTAGGTTAGTACAGTGAGTGAGAAAAACTTGAAAATAAAAGTTTTTCACATGGCACAAGTTAATTTAGGAGAACATTACATGATAAACTCCGACCGTTTAACTATACGGTCGGAATTTACTCCTAAATATGAAGAAATTGAGTCGATGACAGTAGACTTACTTCCTCCTGGAAAGCATGATGTAGTAACAAATACGATTATGGATGTTATACCAATTTCTACTAAAGTTTTAGGAGAATTAGGTGATGGCATTACCCATACACTAACGGGAGTCTACATTGTGATGACAGGGGCTATTAAAGATGGAGAACAAATGCATGAATTCGGATCATCTGAAGGAATGTTGAGGGAGCATCTTAAATTAAATCGAACTGGTACGCCATGTGAAGATGATTATATTATTCATATAGATTTATTGGCTAGACCTGATGTATCATTTACACGTGATATATGTTTAAAAATGTTTGAAGTAACAGATGAATACATTCAATGTATTAGAAATCCTTTAAAAATGATTGATGGCCGACTCGCTACGGAAATTCACGAGTATAAGGAACACGTTAATTTAAATAAACCTAACGTTGCATTGGTTAAACAAGTAGCTGGACAAGGTGCAATGTATGATAATTTATTATTTCCTAATGAGCCGAGCGGTTTTTCAGGGGGAACATCGATTATTGATATGGCCAATGTTCCCATTATTTTAACGGCAAATGAATATCGCGATGGCGCAATTAGAGCTATGGTTTGATTTGGAAAGCGGGTAAATATTATGGGAATAGGACCGTCAACAAAAGAAACGTCATTACATCATTTTAGAGATCCATTAGTGGATTTATTATCACAAGATCCAGATATAAATTTTTTAGGCATTATTGTTGTGGGGACGCCACAAAGTAATAAGATGAAATACTTTGTAGGAAATCGTACAGCAACATGGTTAAAAAGTATGAGTTGCCAAGGGGCAATTGTTTCAGCAGATGGATGGGGAAATTCAGATGTTGATTTTGTCAATACACTGCAAGAAATAGGCAGTCGAGATATAAGTGTCATTGGGTTAAAATTTATCGGGAAACAAGCAAAGTTTGTTGTAGAAAACGAATATACCGAGTTTGTTCTTGATTTTAACAAGTCTGTAGCAGGCATCGAAACAGAAGTTGTCGGTGAAAACACCATTGATCAACTTGATGCTAAAAAGGCCCTTGCGTCAATCAAACTTAAAATGCAGAAGGATAGAAAATATACTTAGGAGGCGTAACTAACATGAAAGCATCAAAAGTAATGGTAGCAATTGATACACATACAGCTGGAGAAGCAGCTCGTCTTGTTATCGGCGGAGTGACTAAATTTCCAGGAAAAACAATGGCAGAAAAAAAAGAGCTTCTAGCTACTAAAAGAGATTACTTACGAACTGAAATTATGCATGAACCAAGGGGCCATAATGAAATGTTTGGTGCGTTTATTTGTGAACCCGTTCACGATGAGGCGGATTATGGCATTATTTTTATGGATGCTGGTGGTTATTTAAATATGTGTGGCCATAACACAATTGCAGCAATGACTGCTGCTGTTGAAACAGGTTGGGTAGATGTTGAACCTGGCCAAAGAGAAGTTGCTGTGAAACAAGATACACCTGCAGGATTGGTGAATGGTGTTGTAAAATTAAGAGAAGATTTTTGTGTGGAATCAGTTGCCTTTGAGAATGTTGAGTCATTTTTATATAAAGAAGGCGTAAAAATTCAAGTTCCAGATTTTGGTGAAGTAACGGTAGATATTTCATTTGGTGGTAGTTTCTTTGCATTGGTACCTGCAGCAGATTTAGGTATTGCTATTGAACCTGAAAATGCAACAAAACTATCAGAAATTGGTATCAAAATCAGAGATGCAGTCAATGAACAGATTGAAATTCAACATCCAACACTGGAACATATTAAAACTGTGGATCTAGTTGAAATTTATGGACCCGCAAAAAACCCAAAGGCTACGTATCAAAATGTAGTTATTTTTGGTGATGGACAAGTTGACCGTTCACCATGTGGTACTGGGACAAGTGCTAAATTAGCAACATTATATGCAAAAGGCCAAATGAATGTTGGTGACACTTTTGTTTATGAAAGTATTTTAGGAACAATGTTCGGTGGTGAAATTGTTAAAGAAACTGAGGTTGGAGGCTATAAAGCTATCATACCTCGTATCTCTGGTTCAGCATACATAAATGGA
This sequence comes from Vagococcus vulneris, assembly GCF_003950515.1. GTDB lineage: Bacteria > Bacillota > Bacilli > Lactobacillales > Vagococcaceae > Vagococcus > Vagococcus vulneris. Next base: position 79,992 of record NZ_NGJS01000009.1, on the reverse strand, counting down.
TTTAATACATTTTTAATTGATCCTACAGATCCATTGAAAGACGGCTTTGTGCTGGGATAGGAGGAATGTGGCATGGTAGCAACTTTATTAGGTTTATTAGGTATTTTATTATTATATTATGTATTCTTTTTGTTAAAAGATTTAATTGCGCATAAAAATGATTTAGGTCCAGGGAGAATTTGGCTGGCAGGAATTATTGGATTAGTTACAGATTTTTTAGATACATTAGGTATTGGTAGCTTTGCTCCAACAACGCTGGCACTTAATGCAACTAAATATTTGGATGATGACAAGTTATTGCCAGGTACTCTAAATGTGGCTCATACTATTCCAGTAATGGTAGAAGCTTTTATTTTTATTACAGTTGTTAAAGTAGCGCCGCTAACCTTGTTTTCATTAGTTGTTGCAGCGATTTTAGGATCTTGGATTGGGTCTAAAACTGTTACCAAATTGCCAGAAAAAAAAGTGCAATATTTTATCGGTATCGCTTTAATAGTGACTGCTGTATTAATGGGGTTAAAACAATTAGGTCTGCTTGATTTATTAGGTGCTGGTAACACAGCTACTGCTTTAACAGGTTGGAAACTAATCGTAGGTATTGTCGGTAATTTCATTTTTGGTGCATTGATGACAATAGGTGTTGGTTTATATGCTCCATGTATGGCAATGGTCTATATGTTAGGTTTGAGCCCATTAGTTGCATTTCCGATTATGATGGCCTCTTGTGCTGGTTTAATGCCAGTTGCAAGTGCTGAGTTTATAAAAACAGGCGATTACTCACGTAAAGCAACGATTGGTATCACAATAGGTGGTATTATAGGTATTATTATTGCTGTTAAATTTGTAACCAATTTAAACCTTAATTTTTTGACTTGGCTTATCATAATTGTTATCGTTTATACAGGGATTACTTATATCATTAAGAGTAAAAAAAGTTTAAATGCTGTATAGAACATAATATAAAGTTCGAAAGTAAGGCTCTATTTTTTGCTTTCGAACTTTTTACTTTTCTAGTAACATTAGTAGATAAGGTGTTTGATAGTTATCTATTGATTTTAATAGAAAATGGAGATGGATAAAATGTCAGAGATTGAACAATTAATTGTTTGTGGTGGTTGTAATGCCAAAATCGGACCAGGAGATTTAGGTAGTTTGCTGAAAGATTTGCCTAAAAGGCATGATGACAGACTCCTTGTTGGGTTTGAGTCAACAGACGATGCAGCGATTATTAAGTTAAATGATGAACAAGTGATGATTCAAACACTCGATTTTTTTCCGACAATGGTAAATGATCCCTATTTATTTGGAAAAATTGCGGCAACGAATGCCTTAAGCGATGTTTATGCAATGGGTGGTACAGTGCTATCTGCTTTGAATATTGTCGCTTTTCCTGAAGAAAAAGATTTAAATATTTTAAAAGAAATTTTACGCGGCGGTGCAGAAAAAGTCATAGAAGCCGGTGGGATTTTAGCCGGTGGACATTCAATTCACGATCATTCTGTAAAATATGGCTTATCTGTAACAGGTTTGGCGCATCCTGATGATATTTTAATGAACAACGCGGGACAGATTGGGGACCATTTGATTTTAACCAAACCTTTAGGCGTTGGAATTATTACGACCGGTTATAGTGTGGGTGAAATTGATCAGTCTGCTTTTGATGAAGCGGTTTATAATATGGAGACGCTTAATAAATACGCAATGGAGATTATTCGGTCATATCCGATAAATAGCTGTACAGATGTGACAGGATTTGGCTTGTTAGGCCATCTTCATGAGATGCTTCATGATGAATATTCTGCAGTGATTCATAGTGACAGGCTGCCTTACATAACAGCCGCATACCAAGGAGCGAAGGAATTTATTTTGACCGCTGGAGGACAAAGAAATCGTAATTACTTAACACCGTTTGTTGATTTTAAACAAAACGACTTTGCGATTGAAGAGCTTCTTTTTGATCCACAGACTTCGGGGGGATTGTTGGTTAGTGTACCAGCACAATATGCTGAAAAATTGACGACAGAATTAAATAAATTAGACATAAAATCAGCTGATATTGGTGAAATTGTAGCCAGAGAAACAAAAGAAATGATCGTACAATAAGGAGATAGACTAAAATGAAAAAAATTGATGCTCGAGGATTGGCTTGCCCATTACCAGTTATTCAGACAAAAAAGGCACTTAAAGAAAATGAAACAGTTACAACCTTGGTAGATAATGAAATTGCGACTCAAAATTTAAGGAAATTAGCGGAACAATTAAATTATATATATCAATGCGAAAAAATATCAGATGTTCTCTATCGAGTCACTATTTCAACAACAGGTAACGAAGTGGGTGTTAATAAATCGATTGCTGAAGAAACAGTGGCCGCAGTTAAAACATCTGATGAATATACCGTAGTTGTAGATACCGACGTAATGGGTCGTGGTTCAGATGAATTAGGGGCTAATTTATTAAAGACATTTATTTATGCGTTGACTGAGCAAGATGTATTACCTAAACGTGCTATTTTTTATAATGGGGGTGTCAAATTAACTGCGGAAAACCCAGATACTATCTCTGATTTGAAAACTTTGGCAGAAGCAGGTGTTGAAATTTATGCTTGCGGTGCCTGTCTTGATTTTTATGGATTAAAAGAGGATATTCAGGTTGGAGAAATTACAAATATGTATCGAATTGTTGAAATGATGCGTGAAGCAAACCGCATTGTAAAACCTTAATCGTAAAATTGGAGAATCATTATGGAAAGTTATGGAGTATTAGTTTTTTCAACGACACACGATGCAATGTCTACAGAAAAGGCTGTTAAAGAAAAACATTTACAAGCTAGAATTATTTCAACACCAGAACAAATCAAAGCGAGTTGTGGTTTTTCGTTAAAGTATGTACTTGCAGATGAAACTCAGATTATGCAAGTTCTTTCTGAACAAAAGATAACAGCTGAAGGTCAGTATCATGCGCAAGGTGTTGGATTAAAAATGACGTATCAAATAGTTAAGGAGTTTTAAAATGGCAGATATTGTATTGGGAACCGCGGGTCATATTGACCATGGAAAAACGACACTGGTTAAAGGGCTGACTGGTATAGAAACAGATACGACAAATGAGGAAAAACAGCGGGGATTATCCATTAATTTAGGTTTTGCATATTTGGATCTACCAAATCACCAACGTGTCGGTATAGTTGATGTTCCTGGACACGAACGGTTTATTAAAAATATGGTAGCTGGACTTCCGGGAATCGATTTGGTGTTATTAGTCATTGATGCTAATGAAGGTATCATGCCGCAAACTAAAGAACATTTAGACATTATGACCTTGTTAGGCATTAAAAATTATCTAATTGTTTTGACTAAATGTGATACAGTTGATCCTGAATTATTAGAGTTAGTTCGCGATGATATTCATGAACAACTGGCAGGTACAACTTTAGCTGATGCTCCGCTTATTGAAACCGATGCAGTCAGTGGAAAAGGCTTAGATGAGTTAAAAGAAACTGTCCAACAATTTGTTGCGGCACAACCGGATGTACCAGTTTATGGTCCAGGTCGTTTAAATGTAGACCGTTCGTTTTCTGTTAAAGGATTTGGAACAATTGTGACAGGTACTTTATTAGATGGTATTGTGGCAGTTGGTGATGAAGTAACTATTTTTCCAAACGGTAAAAGTGCCAAAATAAGAAATATTCAAGTACACGAAGAAAATCAAAAAACGGCAAGTGCTGGACAAAGAACAGCGCTTAATTTGGCGAATGTTTCAACAGAAGATGTTAAACGCGGTGATGTATTGACGAATGGTGAAACGCTTGAAACAACTTGGATGCTTGATGTTAAAGTATCTTGTTTAAAGGATTCGCCAATTGGTATTGATTTATGGAATAGGGTTCGTGTTTTGATTGGTACGCGTGAAGTATTTGCACGGGTAGTCCCGATTGGTACCGAGAGTGTTCAGCCAGGTGATGAAGGATTTATTCAACTGCGTTTGGAAGAGCAAGTCGCGGTTAAGGCCGGCGACTACTTTATTTTGAGAACGTACTCCCCTGTTATGACGATTGGCGGGGGGCAAGTATTAGACGCAGCCCCTGTAAAACATCGACGTTTTAAACAAGATGTATTAGATAGCCTAAAAGTGAAGGATGAAGGAACTTTAGATTATCTGATACTAGATTTCTTGCTTCATCAAAAAAATGCGCTTGTATCATTTAAAGAAATAGATACTTATTTTGGTCAGGATGCCGCAGAATTACAGACTATTTTGGCTGATTTAAGTGACAAACAAGAAGTAATTAAGTTGAATAATGAGCGCTGGATGAGCCAAAAACGGTTGATTATGGTTAAAACTAAGATGATTGGCTATTTGGAACAATATCATAAAAAATACCGTTTAAGAAAGGGTATGCCGATTGAAGAATTCCGCTCTAAATTACAATCAGATCTATCTAATAAGGAAATAACAGACATATTAACTTATTTAAAAGATAAACATCAGTTAGTTGTGACTAACCAATATGTAGCGTTACCAGATTTTGAAGTTATCTTTAATAAATATCAGCTCGTTGCACAAGAAAAAATAGAAACAGCACTTAAAAAATCAGGATATATGCCAATAAAAAAAGAAGAACTCATTGAATTAGATAAAAATGCAGTGTCTGTTTTAGAAGCTTTAGAAGGAGAATCAGTTATTTCTTTAACCTTTGAATATGTTATTTCTAAGGATGTGTTGGTCCATGCAATTGAAGAGGTTCGTCAATTTATTCATGAAAATGGTAAAATGACATTGGCAAATTTTCGAGATATGACACAATCAAGTCGCAAGGCATCAATGTTGATTTTAGAATATCTAGATGGGCAACACATTACGGAACGTGTTGAAAACACACGTATTTTGGTTGAAAAGAAGTCATAAGGCGGTGAGATAAGATGACAGCAGTTTATTTCGATAATGCAGCAACAACAGTTCAAAAACCAGTAGAAGTAGCTGAAAGGGTATACCAAACGATTCAATCTCAACAGTTCGGCAATCCAGCACGCGGTTCGCACGATTTTTCATTGAATAGTTTCCGTGAAGTTGAAAAAGTCAGAAATTTGGTGAAAGAGTTAGTTCATTCACCAGAAACTTACGAGGTGGTATTCGCTGCAAATGCAACGACTGCGTTAAATATGGCTATCAAGGGAACAATTCTTCGAGGGCAAAAGATAGTGACTACCACGTGGGAACATAATGCAGTATTGCGGCCGGTTTACCAAGTGGTAAAAGAACGCTCGGCGGAAGTCGAATTTATCTCCAGTACACCGATTTCAGGGGATTTGAATTATGAGGAATTTGAGCGAACAATAAAACAAATGAAGCCAGATGTAGTTATTGTCAATCACGGTTCGAATGTGACAGGGAATATATTAGATCTGACACGTATCAAGTTTTGGAAACAACAGTATGGGTTTTTGTTGATTGTGGATGCTTCACAGACGATGGGCCAGGTGTCGATAGATCTATCAGATGGGCTGATTGACATTTTGTGTTTTACAGGGCATAAATCATTGTACGGTCCAACAGGTACAGGGGGTTTGTGTGTTCGAAAAGAGTTGATGATAGAACCTCTGATTACTGGAGGAGACGGGATTCAGTCTTTTTCAATGGTTCAACCGCAAACATACCCAATATTGTTAGAAGCTGGGACTATGAACGTTGCTGGAATCAGCGGATTAGGTGCTGGATTAGAATATATTTTAGAAAAAACCCCCGCCAGGATTCAGTTGGGGCTGCAGCAATTGCGAGATGCTTTTTTAAGCGGGTTAAGCAACAATAATAATATTGTTCTCTATCAAAATGATGATTTAGTACATACAGGTGTTGTATCGTTTAATTTAGTAGGAATCGATTCAGCAGAGGTCAGCAACTATCTTTGGGAGCATCATCAGATTGCTACTAGACCGGGTTATCACTGTGCCCCCAAAATGCACGAGGTGTTAGGAACAAAAAAAACCGGAACTGTCCGCTGTTCTTTTTCAAATTTTAACACGTATGAAGAAATTGAACATGTTACCCAAATAATAAATGAACTAAGTAGAAAGTAGTGAAATTATGGTAAATAGACAGTTACTGTCACAACTTCCATCAGTGAATGAATTGCTGAATCAGTCAGGACAGTTAATAGAAAATTACACACTATCAGTAACAAAAGATGTCATTCAGAAGTGTTTAAAGGAGATACGTATAGAGATTTTGGACGGTACGCGCAATGTGTTGCCGACTGCTGATGAATTCTACCAAAGAATTACGGAAAAACTGCAACAGCAGGCAGCTTATTCACTAAAAGTTGTTGTGAACGGTACAGGAACGATTGTTCACACTAATTTAGGTAGATCTTTACTTAGTCCTAAGTTGAAAACTCAGCTGCTTGAAACGGCTTGTTCTTACACAAATTTAGAGTATGATTTGTCAGAGGGGAGACGTGGCTCAAGGTATCAGCACCTGGAAGGTATCATAAAACAACTGACAGGCGCAGAAGATGTTTTGGTAGTTAATAATAATGCTGCTGCGGTATTGTTAGTATTGGGTACACTTGTTCCAGAAAAGGAAGTCGTGGTATCGCGCGGTGAATTAGTGGAGATTGGAGGGTCATTCCGTATACCAGAAGTTATTAAAATGGGCGGTGGAAGTGTTAGTGAAGTTGGTACAACAAATAAAACACACCTATCTGATTATGCCACTGCTATTACGGAAAATACGGGCGCACTGATGAAAGTTCATACGAGTAATTATCGTATTGTAGGTTTCACTGAAGCACCGAGTATTGAAGAACTGTCTGAATTAGCACATCAACATGGTTTGCCGTTAATCAATGATTTAGGCAGTGGTTTGTTTTATGATTTACAGCAATTTGGGTTGCCGTATGAACCAACGATAAAAGAGGCACTTGATCAAGGGTGTGATGTTGTGACATTCAGCGGCGATAAGTTGTTGGGCGGCCCGCAAGCGGGAATAATAGTTGGTAAGAAAAAGTACATTGAGCCAATGAAAAAAAATCAGTTACTGCGAGCTCTGCGAGTTGATAAAATGACATTGTCCATGCTAGAAGCAACGTTGCATTGTTATGCTGATTCAGACCTAGCTTTTAGAGAAGTACCCACATTACAAATGATAGGTTTATCAGCAGTGGAATGTCAGCATCGTGCTGAACAATTATTTGAAAAAATTCAATCGTTGAATTTACCATTGCAAGCTGAAATTCTGGCAGAAAAAAGTAACATTGGTGGCGGATCATTTCCAGAATATTATTTGGATACTTTTGTTGTCGCCTTGTACTCTGATAGATTTTCAGCGGCTGAATTAGAAGAAGCTTTACGTTTAGCTGAAACACCGATTATTGTTCGAGTTAAAAACAATCAAATATTGATAGACGTACGAACACTGCTGTCTGGTGATGATGATACGTTATGCAAGGAACTGTCTACAGTGTTCCAGTAATTTAAAATACTTTATCAGATCTTTTTTAGTATCAAATTATGTTACGCTACACGACAAATAAAGTTGTTGGTCCGTATTGTTAGGATAAAAATTGGTAATCATTAAATTTTTTAAAGGCAGATTTATCGTTGCCAGTATTGCTCCGTCATTAGTCTGGTTAATGGATTACTGATGGATTCAATTTGAATATGTTTAGAAACGTTTAGAAGCAGGTTAAATTTTAATTCATTGATATCCGATAAAATTGATGAAAAGGACTAATAAACTCATATTGATTGTTAATATTTTTATTTTTTTAGTTTAGTTTTTTCTAACTTTAAAAGTAAAGGAGGAATTTTTATGTCAGAAAAAGAATTGTTAAAATCAGAGAAAATCCGCATAAAAAATGATAAATTACGTTCACAAGGAAAGAAACCTTTAAAAGGCTGGGATAAAATGGTGAACACAGGTTTTAGTGGTGGTGGCGCTGGAGTTACCGGTGGACTTAACGGTAGTTCTATAAATATTGATAATATGGATGCAACTATCGAAGAACAAAAAAGTAAAAGATAGTTATTTAATAATTTAGTAGACATAATACAGATATAAAAAACAGCCGTATCTTAGGATGATACAGCTGTTTTTTAACTTCTGACATTTAATCGTCTTTTTTTTGAAAAATAATAGAGATTTTATCTTTATTTTGTTTGTAGCGTGAGTAAGTATAAAACATCCCGCCGATAATCAAAGCAATACCGTATCCGTAGACACCGTTCCAAAAGATGATGGTGTTAAAGACTGCAAAGATAGTCAATGCAACAAAATAAGAGATGTACATTCTAAACATTAAACCTTTTGTATTGATTGTTTCGAAATACTTATTCCAGTCACTTTCTGACAAGCCTTGGCTTTTTTGCTTTAATTTAAAAAAAACGGTTAACAAGACCGCACCTAACAGTGATGCTAATTTAATTGAGATAATAAATATAAGTAGTGTTGAAATGATAAATAGCATATAGTCTCCCTTAAATGGATGCAGACGCAAAATACTTTGTGTCTGTCTTTCTTTATTGTTTCCTATTGTAACATAAGATAAGGTAAATATTAGGTTTTTTCACTTAAAAAGAAGAGACTGGAAAGTGTCTCGATGGAAGTTTGGATTAAGCTGGGTACATACACAATAAGAAATAACTGATTAAACTCCAATTATATAGTCTGGTTATTTAAGAATAATTGACATTTTAGGTACTAAACCAGTGTACTGTCTGGACCACTTCAACAGGTTGGACCAAGTTTAGGCATTGTTCTAAAAATGCTGGTATCGTTTGTATTATTAGTAATTATGCACAAAGGGGTATATGGTCGTTTTTTTAATTATTAATCCCTCCAATGTGTGTTTTTTTCGGATTTAAAAATAGAATGATTTACGTCAAAAGTTCGGATTTACCCTATTAAAGAGATTAATTTACTTGGATAGCCGTCGCTTCATTTATGCTAACTAGTATTAGGCTAGTTGCTACACTTCTCTATCAATGGCTGCCGCCGATATTATTTGTCGCGCTATTCAGTTTGCATACATCAAGTTGCGCGGGTGATTTTTATTATTAATTAATTTTAAGCAAGGCTCCTAATGCTTGTTCAGTGGAAGACACCTCAGCTGGCATGACGATTTACAATTCAGAAAGCTGATGTGCTGTTTTTATATTAACAGGTACTTTAGTAAAAGGGTGAATGAGTGACAGCTCCTTCGCGTGCAGCTGTAGTCGAGGTGCTGTTTTTCCTTGCTGTTGATACAAAGGGTCACCGACAATCGGGTGTCCAATGGAACTTAGGTGAACACGGATTTGATGGGTACGACCTGTGTCTAATTGACAGGTTACCCATGATGTTTCAGAATTTATTGCTTCCTCAGTGACATGTGTAATTGCGCGCTGACCTCCCTTTTGATCAATAACCCGTTTCCTTCTATCATGCCGATGTCTGCCGATTGGTTTATCAATAATGATGGTCTTTTGAGGTAAGTGTCCGACTATTTCAGCTTCATAGGTCCGCTGTATTTTCTTTTGCTCCAGCATGCGGCCTAAAACAGGTAAAATAATTGGATTTTTCGCAAATAAAATAGCTCCACTTGTTTCTTTATCCAAACGATGGACGACATAGGGTAATTGATTTTGAGGGGAAAGATATGCCGCTAAATCATTTAATAATGTATTTTTTTCATCAGGTTGATTTGGGTGAGTCTTTACACCAGCCGGTTTATCAACAATAATGATGTGTTCGTCTTCCCAAAGAATATTTATTATTTTAGCTTTGCCGGGATGTATCAGAGGTTGAGTGTAATCTGCTGCTTCAAAGGTTAGTGTAATAATATCACCAGGGTAAGCCATATCATGGAACATAGCGGTTTTCCCGTTGCGTGTGACATTTTTTCGTATACGTAAAAAATGACGTGTTTTACGAGGAATTAGCCATTCGTTTTCAAGAAGATCACGAATAGCTGTTGGCTGGTAATGGGGTGATAAAGTAATTGATAATTTCATTTAATGTGACTCCTTAGTAGATATTCTTTGATTAATTTACTGTTTTTTAAAGATTGTAACACATAAAATTAATAACTTTGTGTTAAACTATTGCGGATGAGTCAGTCTTTAGACTCATTAACAAGCACATGATTTATGCTAAACTAAGCAAGAATAATTTGCAAGATTTCATGTATACGCATGATAAAGGAGAGACTATGGACGTAAAAAAAATAATGACAGCCTGCAGAGAGAAATTGCAGCAGTTTTGGGCGTGGTTCAAGCCCCATTTTGCGACATTCCATGCTTGGCGAAAGCGCCTCTGGAAAAAATATCATATTAATAAAATAATTTTATTATTAGCTTTATCTGTCACATTAATTACAAGTATCTATTTATTTTATCTGGCTAAAACAGCCAATATTGATACGTTAAAATCTGGTCTGCAGCAAGTAACGACTATCTATGATAAGGATGGTGATGAGGCTGGAACACTGTCAGTGTACGGGGCTAAAGGCAGCTTTGTCTCAATAGACCAAGTGTCTCCCTATATTAAAGATGCCGTTATTTCAACAGAAGATCGGCGATTTTATGAACATCACGGATATGATGTTAAGGGGATTGCCAGAGCAGCTGTTCGTAGTGTGATCAATCGTAATGCGAGCGGCGGTGGTGGGAGTACCATCACACAGCAACTAGCCAAAAATGCTAAATTGACACAGGAGCAAACGGTAACACGGAAAGCGAAAGAATTATTTTTAGCAATCGAGATTGAAAAAAAATATTCAAAAGATGAAATTTTAGAGATGTATTTAAATAAATCTTATTTTGGGAATGGTGTCTGGGGTGTTCAAGATGCGTCACGCAAATACTTCGGTAAAGATGCTAAAGATGTTACGGTTGATGAAGCAGCAGTGTTAGCGGGAATGTTGAAAGGACCAAGTATTTATAATCCGATTGATCATATGGATCGTGCGGTAGCACGCCGCGATACTGTATTATCGGTAATGGTTGATAATGGTAAATTGGATGATGCTACAGCAAAAAAACTAATGAAAGAGCCTTTATATGTTAATGATACTTATCAGCCGAATCATGATTCATATCGCTATCCGTCATATTTTGATGCAGTAATTGACGAAGCTGTTCGTGTCACTAAGCTTAAAGATGACGATATTTCAAACGGTGGGTATAAAATATTTACAGCACTCGATCAAAAATATCAGCAAGGCATGGATCAAACGTTTGCTAATGATAGTCTATTTCCAGCAAACGCGGCAGATGGTGCCATTGTAGAAGGAGCTTCCATTGCCTTAAATCCAAAAAATGGTGGTGTAATGGGTGTTATTGGTGGTCGTGAATATCAATACCGTGGTTGGAATCGTGCAATGGATTCTAACTTATCGCCTGGTTCAACGATGAAACCTTTATCTGTATATACATCAGCTTTAGAAGCAGGGTATAAACCTGAAGATATGTTGAAAGACCAGGCTTTAGATTATTATGATGTACAAAACTATTCACGAACTTATAGCGGCGAAGTGCCGATGTACGAAGCATTGGCACAGAGTTTAAATGCACCAGCTGTTTGGCTGCTACATGAGATAGGGATTGACCGAGGTTTTAAAAAATCAGAACAATTTGGAATCAAGCTTGATGAAAAGGACCGTTATTATGGCTTAGCTCTCGGCGGGTTGACTAAGGGAACCACCCCAGCTGCAATGGCAAGTGCCTATGGTGTTTTTGCTAATGAAGGGATTCGTTATGACCCACACTTTATTACGCGGATTGAGGACTCGACAGGAACAATTATTTATGAGAATGCTAAGTCAAAAGAAACACGTGTAACAACACCGGAGGTCGCCAATACAATGACAAGTATGCTGCAAGGTGTTTTCAGTTCTGGTACAGGGATTGAGGCAAGTCCCAGCGGGTATACAATCGCCGGAAAGACTGGAACAACAGAAAATATAAGTGCTGACGGAATGTCTAAAGATCAGTGGATTATTGGCTATACGCCAGATGTTGTCGTTGCAACGTGGATGGGCTTTGACAAGAGCGGAAAAGATCACTATTTAACTGGTTCAAGTGGTAGCTTGTTATCAAGTATTTTTAAAGACGAGATGCAGCGTGTGCTGCCCTCATCACCTAACACCCCGTTTTCAGTTCAAGATGTCAATCAACAGAATCAGACAACAGAAGAAAGCGGTCGTGATTGGGACGAATTAGGCGGAAAAGTTAAAGACGGTGCGAATTCATTTAGTGATACCGTTAAAGATGGTGTGAATAAAGTAACTGATGGCATCAAAGAAGGTGCGGATCGGGTTGGTGAAGCCTGGGATAACATACGTGGACGATTTTCAAGGTAATCAATAGGAAATTGAAAAGAAGCATGTTACAATAAGCACGTAGTAAATTTATAGGATAAGAAGGAGAGTTATCATGACAGTAAATATTTATGATACAGCTAACCAATTAGAAAAAGAAATTCGCGAAACTGAAGAATACAAAGCATTGCAATTAGCTTTTACTAATATGAAAGCTGACGGAGCAGTCTATGAATTGTTTAAAGAATTCCAAATGCTTCAAATGACTTTACAACAAAAACAAATGCAAGGGATGGAAATCTCTGATGAAGATATTGCCGCTTCACAAGAAATGGCAGAACGTGTCAAAGAATCTGGTTTAATTCAAGAATTAATGGAAAAAGAACAAGCTTTTAGTGCAGTAATTAATGATTTAAACCGTGTCATTATGGCACCAGTTCAAGAATTATATCAAATGGATTAAGATACAAACAGGTAAGGGTGGTTAAGTTGATAAGCTTACCACCTTATTTTTTTCTAGAAAAATCATGATAAACTAGGTATGATAGTTAAGAAGGAGTGATGATATGAAATTCATTCATACAGCTGATTTACATATTGATCAGCCATTTTCGGGCATCGATGTTAGTAATGAACCTATCCAACAATTAGTGAACCATGCCAATCAGACAGTGCTTCATCGTATTGTGGACCAATGTATTGAAGAATCCGTTGATTTTTTATTGATTGTCGGTGATACATTTCATCAATCGGTATCTTCTATTCGAACACAAGCAATAATCATTGAAGAATTTAAGCGTTTAAAGGATTATGATATTTTTGTTGTGTTGTCATTCGGTAATCACGATTACTATACAGATAATCGATACTGGTTTGATTGGCCTGAGAATGTGGTATGGTTTACAGAAGAACAGGTAACAACCAAAAAGTTAACTTTAAAAAATAATGAAACAGTCGCAATCAGTGGATTTTCTTACCAAAATAAATGGGTAACTGATACCAAAGCGCTTGAGTTTCCAATGCGCGATCAGTCAACTGATTATCATATTGGTTTTTATCATGGTCAACCAGAAAGAGAAGGGAACTATGCCCCTTTTGTTGTATCTGATTTGTCTCCCAGTTATGATTACTGGGCGCTGGGACATATTCATAAAAGTGAAGTTATTCGGGAACATCCGGCGACTGTTTATCCTGGAACACCGCAAGGACATAACCGTAAAGAAACGCAAGGAAGAGGGATTGTTTCTGTTACTGTTGACAATGGGCAGACGAGCTATGAGTTTACACCAAAAGCAGTTATCGGTTGGGACAATGTCATGATTAATGTGGAAAGTGTTAAAAATCGGCAGGAATTACTATCGGTCGTATTAGATTACTTAGCATCGATTACGACTGATTCTTATGATTTATTAGCCATTAATTTGTCATTGCAATGCGGAAAATCGGAACAATTGCTTGAGCTTCAACAGGATCAAAAGGCGATATTAGAATATATTCAAAAAAAAGTATTGCTTTTGTCCGATAATCAAAAATGTCTGGTTAAATTAACTCTACAAGAATCTTTTAAAGATGAATTGATTATGGGGTTTGAATCTAGCTTAATTGATGATTTGAGTCGTCGTTTCTTTTCAAGCGATCAATTTAACCGTGTTGGTAGCGATTTGCTACAGCAGCCGGCCTTGGCAAAATATTTGGAGTGGACAGAACAGGATATCAATGATTGTCTACAGCATAGTAATCAATTGATTAAAGATAAAATACGTTTTAAAAGCGAGGTAAACTAATGAAAATACTCAGTTTACACATTCAAGGATTCGGCCAGTTTGAGAACCAATCGTTTTATTTAACAGATGGCTCTCAGCTGATTTACGGAGGTAATGAATCCGGTAAGTCAACTATTTACCAATTCATACGAACTATGTTGTTTGGTTTTCCAAAAAAACGTGAACAAGTTAGAGATTTTGAGCCTATTTCGGGAGCTGCTTATGGCGGTAGAATAGAAATAGAGCATCCCGTCTATAATCAGTTTACAATTGAGCGGTTTAAAAACAAGAATAAAGGCCAAGCATCTGTAACGTTGTCAGATGGTCAAACCGGACAAGAAGCTTTGCTTGAAAAAATCTTAAATCCATTAACTAAGGAATTGTTTGATCAAGTATTCAGTTTTCAACAAGAACAGTTGACCGATTTGGCTCAGCTAGACGAAGTGAGACTGCAGCACCTGTTATTATCTGTTGGTTTAACTGGGAGTGGTGAATTAACTAAAATCAGTGATGATTTATTAAAGGATCGTCAACAAATTTATAAACCGACTGGACGTTTGCCTAGATTAAATCAGGAATTAAAAGCTTTTCGTGAATTAGAAGCCAAGATTACAGATGTTGAAAAGCAAGAATCGACATATCAAACGAAGCTGTCATTGCTTGGAGAATTGGAAGAAAAGGTACTGCATCTAGAAAATCAGCATGACCAAGTAATGACCGCCAGTCGCCGATTGGCTGAACAGCAAAAGCGGTTTGCGATGTATGTGGAGTATACAACGCTAAAGACTGAAGCAGAAGCTACTAAACCAACAGATCAATTAACGGTTATGAAGGTACAAGATGGTCTTCAAGAGTATCGGTTTTTAGAGAAAAAAGAAAAGGATATGATGGCACAGCAAGCAGAGCAGACGAGTAATGTTTCACCTGCCTTTGTTTTTTATTTGGATAATCAAGAGCTTTTTGAAAAGGCACTTGTTGATCAAATGACTGTAGAAACATTGACTGAGCGACGCCAATTAGTTGCAGAGCAAGTATTGGCGGATAATCGTAAGATCGATGCGTTATGCAGTACATATGGAATGCAGCGTGGTGTTACAGATGAGCCATTGAATCAGCAGATTATTAAGGAAATCGAAGAAGTATCTGAACGTGAAGAACTAATTACGCGTGAGAAGATTATTCTTGGTAACGAAAGCAGCCGATTAGGTATTCGTCAAAAAGAACTAAATCAGCAACTGAATGCTATCGAAAAAACAATGGTTGAACAAGAAGGTGAGTCGCAAGCGGCACCTAAACATGTTTCTGGGATGACCCTAGCACAAATAGTCGGTGCAGGTTTAGTTGCTGTCGGAGTCATCTGTCTGCTGTTGACCGTTTTATTACCGAAGCTAATTTTAATTGTACCAGCAATTATTTTTACTGGTGCAGGTGTTATCAGTTGGATGCAGACAAAACCTCAAAAGGGAGGTCAACCGCCTATTCAAGATATGAATCCGATGATGTCAAGAGATCATTATCGCTTGCAGTTAGCGGAAGCGGATGAATTAGAGTACGAACTGAATAAAATATCGGAAAAGCTAGATACTGTTAGTAATCAGCTGACAGTGATTGAAGACCAAAAGGCCATTTGGCATAAATTATACGGATTTACCTCAACAGATACGTTGGCTAGCTGGCTGACTAAAATACCGGTTGTTGTTCAGCTTCAAGAGTTGCAGGAAAAAGCTGAGTCAAGTCAATTACAACTGGATCAGATTGATAATGAGTTGACAATGTATAGTGAGCAGTTGAATTTTGCACGTCAATGGCTTAATTTAGAAGTAAATACAATTAGAGAACAATACTTGATTGTACGTGATTTTGTAACCGATCAGCAAAAAGCGGCTCAAACAGAACGTGTGAACTATGCACAAACTGAATCATATCAACAATCATTAATTAATTTACGATACGAACGGCAAGCATTATTGGAACAATTGATACATGTGATTGAAGATTCCGCAGTAACGAACGTTGATGGTATTGTGACGTGGATTGCTCGTCAAACGGATTGGCAGAATAATCAGCAGCAGGCGGAGGAACTTGCATTGCGCTTGGAAGAATATTTTGATTTATCAAAATCTTACGAACTTGCAGCAATCAGTGATAGCCTAATTAAGGCATCAACTGAGAAGGAACAGCTTGAACAACAGATGGTTAAAACCAGAGATGATTTACAAGCTGTTCGTTATGAGATTACAGCGATGGAAAAAAATGGGACATTAGATTATTTGTATCAAGAACGCGAAAATTACTTAACAGTTATCAAACAGCTGTCTGATGAATGGCTGAGCATCCGATTAGCTGAAGAAACGATTCAAGAATTATTCCAATTTCTTTCAGATCAACAGCTGCCAAGTTTATTAAAAGCAGCATCTAATTATTTTAATTTGCTTACTCAAGAAAAATACAATCAGATTATCGTCAATGAAGGACAGTTAGTTGTAAAAGATCGTCAGCGTCGTGTACTACATATCGAACAGTTATCGACAGGCACAAAAGATCAAATGTACATTGCTTTTCGTTTAGCATTTATCCAGATGCATCAACGAGATTATGGCAGTCCTTTAATTATCGATGATGGCTGGCTTCACTTCGACAAAGAGCGCAAAGAAACTTTGTTTAAGCTAATACAAGTTTTAGGCAAAGAGTCACAGGTCATCTGTTTATCATCAGATATAAGTATGAAGCAGTTTTTCGATGAAACCAAACAAACAGTTATTACGCTGTAAGGAGTTAAAGAATGAAAAAATTAAGAGAATTAGTTGTCGATGAAACTTTTGAAATGTTCGTCTTATTAAAAACAGCAGATGTTCGTGTTGCGAGAAACGGCAAGAAATTTATCGCATTTACGTTTCAAGATACATCAGGTACTATTGATGGAAAATATTGGGGTGCGACAGAGGAAGAAATCGAAAAATTTACGGTTGGCAATGTCGTTTTTCTTGGTGGGAAGCGTGAAACATATCAAAATATGCCACAGGTAAAAATATTGCATTTACGTTTGGCACAAGAAGACGAACCTAGAGACCCTGTACTCTATATGGAAAAATCACCCGTAGATAGTGATGAGATGCGTGAAGAAATCAATCAATTTTTATTTGCGATTGATCACGGTAAATGGCACCGAATTGTGCGTCACGTTTTATCAAAGTATCAGCAAGAATTTTTTGAGTTCCCAGCAGCTAAAAGAAACCATCATGCGTTTGCGGGTGGTCTCGCTTATCATACAGTGACTATGCTGCGTTTAGCTAAGGCTGTTTGTGAACAATATGCAGAAGTTAATCCAGCATTGCTGTATGCTGGAACAATCCTTCATGACTTAGGCAAGGTCAAAGAATTAAGCGGTGCAGTATCAACTGAATATACGCTGGCTGGGAATCTTTTAGGGCATATTGTTATGGCTGATGAAGAAATTACAAAAGCCTGTGTCGAGTTGTCTATCAATGAGCAGGATGAAGATGTTTTAATTTTGAAGCATGTTGTTCTAGCGCATCATGGATTGCTGGAGTATGGTTCACCTGTTCGACCTAAAATCATGGAGGCTGAAATACTGCATCAGATTGATAATCTAGATGCTTCTATTCAAATGATGTTAGGTTCGTTAAAACAAGTCAGTCCAGGGGAATATACAGAACGTATTTTTGGTTTAGATCATCGTAATTTTTATTTGCCGAACTTTAAAGATAATTAAAAAGCACAACCGCTTTAAGCGGCTGTGCTTTTTAATTGCTTTGAGGTAGTTTGAAAGCACTGGTCATGTCTTTAGTAGCAGCATCACCAGCTGCTACTTTCACTAACTCTCCTTGAACAATCAAACGGTTAGCACCTGTAACATCACAGGTTACGAGTGTGACCATACGTTTTCCAGGGACGTCATCGATAACTTCAACACGTGTTGGTTCAACGTATTCTTTCATTGTTACTTTATACTCGTAAATATATTCTAAGTCAGTTAGAAAAATAGAACTGCCTTTTTCCACTCGAACCAACGGTGCAAACAATAATTTAGGATCATACATATAATGGCTGGCTAAGCCGTAGTTACCCTGGCCCATGATTTGGTCCTCTTTCATCGTGCCGGCACCGACAGCGATACTGTAATTTGAAATTCCCTTAAAAATTGGCAAATTAAGTTCGACACTAGGAATAGCAATGCCACCTAGAACATGCATGTTAGCAGTGTTCTTTCGAGCTTCCGCTACGAGATTAAAATCGAGCGATTGAACATTGTCGAAGTTAAAAGTAGCTTCTTTTTTCTTATTTGCCTCAATATCTTTAGCTGTATATTTTTCCACCGTAAATTTATCTGTTGTTTGTTTGACCATATAATTTTTTATTTGGTTATTAAATATTAGAGCTAATCCGACCAAAAGTAAACAGAAAATAAGTAGATTTGTAATGAAGTTTTTAATTCGTGTTCCCCATGTTTTGGTTGGCTTTTTATGTTTGTGTTTTTGAGAACGTGTGGTTTGTTTGTTAGAGGATTGCTTTTTTGCGATGACACTCCCCTCCTTTTCATTGTTACTTTATCATAACATAGACTTTTTATAAAGTGGATAAGATGGAATTATTTTTTGTGTTACGTGATTGCTTCAGAATTTGTTTTAGAGATGAAATGTTGTAATATAAACTTAATGTGTTTACGGCAACATTTTGTTAAAAAAAAGTGGTATAGTTAATAATAACAGATTGGTAGAAAAGTCCAGAAAGAGGTGTGTTTGTTGCGTAATTATACTTATGTTCATTTAGATCAAATGAGTAATTCTGTATTGTCTCGTGGAATCACACATCGTGATTTTTATAATTATACATTACATCGGCCTCAAAACATTTTATTATTAAATGGCGATGATCGAAGTGGTGACTATGAAATACATACAGGTTTTCGCGTTGTTCGAGGTGCGCGGGAGGTAGATAATTATTTAGCAGAGGCCAGTCAACGAATATCGACCGGAACAAAGTGGATTGATTTTGAAGAGTATGATGTACTGCAGCGTTTAACAGCTAATGAAATTGCTGAATTGCTTTATTTCGGTCATATGAATTCTCAATTAAGTTCACCGTTTTTTTATAAATTACAAAATAATTATGCTTTCTTTGAAGTAAATGATAAAACCACAAAAATTTATTTTCGTAATATCGAAAATTTTTATCGAATTTTATCCGAAAAGTTAACAAATCAGACTGATGCGAAATTAAATTCATCAGTGTCTTTTTTTAGAAAAAAAATAGACGTGTTAGAAATTCCGGAAGAACTGATTAATCGATTGAAATTAACAATGCAGGAAGGCGTTGTTTTTGATACGGCCCAGGTTGGATTAAAAAATGGGTTTTATCATATTCCGATTTATATTGTTGAAGATAATCTTAGAAAATTAGATCAGCCAGTATTTAAAACGGAAGAACAAATTGGGATATTGAGTTATGATTCTGGACATAAAAAATGGTCGCTGCAAAAAGAGCAATTCGACTCTTTTTACGCATTGAGTTGATAAGAGAACCGGTGTGCAAAAATGCATAACGGTTTTTTTAGTTAATTAATTTATCCTCTTGACTATGTTTTTTTTTAGAAATAAAGTATAATGAGTGATGATAAAAATTAGGGGGATTACCATGAAAATTGCTTTAATTTACGGAGGTAAGAGTGCCGAACATGATGTGTCGATTCTGTCTGCCTTTTCAGTTTTGAAGGCTATTTATTACAATTATTATGAAGTTCAGACAATCTATATTGATACAACAGGTAATTGGCTAAAAGGACCTTTATTTAAGGAAGCACCTGCTAGTGAAGAAGAGCTACACCTAACGCTTGCAAATGCTCAACCGATTTCTCCGGCTGAAATCAAAGAAAAAAATACGATTATTTTTCCTGTCTTGCATGGTCCAAATGGAGAAGATGGCACCGTTCAAGGGTTGTTTGAAGTGCTTGATATGCCATATGTTGGTGCCGGTGTATTAGCTAGCGCATGTGCTATGGATAAAATAATTGCTAAGCAATTATTTCAACAAGCAGGAATTCCACAATTACCGTATGTTGCTGTGGCTAAACGTGATTTTGAAGTAGACCGCGAAGAGTTATATGCTCGTTGTGAAGGATCACTGTTGTATCCGATGTTTGTTAAACCGGCTAATATGGGTTCTAGTGTCGGAATTAATAAAGTAGAAAATCGTGAAGAATTATACGCTGCTTTAGAAGAAGCTTTAAAATATGATTGTCGTGTAGTTGTTGAGCAGGGCGTGGAAGCACGAGAACTAGAAGTTGCCGTTTTAGGTAATGACGAGATCAGAACAACAATGGCAGGAGAAATAGTAAAAGATGTCGAGTTTTATACATATGAATCGAAGTACATCGATAATCAGGTGACACTTCAAATTCCAGCCGAAATTACCGAAGAGGTACAAGAAAAAATGCGTGAGTATGCTGAAAAGGCATATGTCATGCTTGATTGTAGTGGACTTAGCCGTTGTGACTTTTTCTTGACAAATAACAATGAGATGTACCTAAATGAGGTAAATACAATGCCCGGTTTTACGCCGTTTAGTATGTATCCGTTGTTATGGGAGAATATGGGGTTGGGTTATAGTGACTTATTAGAAGAACTTATCCAACTTGCTAAACTACGATATGAAAAGAAACAGGCAATTAAAGTATATTAAAAATAAAAGATGGGGCTGGACATCGTGTTCAGCTTTTTCTGTTGCAACTAGGAGGAGACTATAAATGATGTTAACTATTGATCAAATAATTGAGGCTGTTTCTCCTTTGTATATCTCTACATCTTGCCAAACTCAGTCGATTCAATCTGTCGAGTTTGATACACGTAAAGTAGTAAAGGACAGTTTGTTTATCCCGTTAAAAGGTGAACGTGACGGGCATGAATTTATTCCTCAAGCATTTGAAAATGGAGCAGTCTTAACGCTTTCAGAAAGAAAATTATCGGAGAATATTCCTTATCTGCAAGTAGCCGATTCTTTAGCGGCATTGCAGCAGTTGGCAAAATGGTACTTAAAAAAAATTAATCCCAAAGTTATCGCTGTAACAGGTAGTAATGGGAAAACGACAACTAAAGACATGACGGCAGCAATTTTAAATACATCATATGCAACATATAAAACACAAGGAAATTATAATAATCATATCGGTTTGCCGTACACTGTTTTACATATGCCTGCAGATACGGAGATGCTGGTTTTAGAGATGGGTATGGATCATAAAGGCGAAATTGATGTGTTGTCTATGATTGGTCAACCTGATATTGCTGCTATTACTCTTATTGGTGAATCTCACATCGAATATTTGGGCTCACGTCGAGGCATTGCTGAATCTAAGATGGAAATAATTAATGGCATGTCTGACAAGGGCACACTGATTATTCCAAATGATGAACCGCTTTTAAAAGAATTAATTATGGATTTGAAACAAACAGTCGAAACCTTTGGTATGGATACAGAGGCAACTATCAGCGGAACAATTGTTGCTAGCAAAAAAAATCAAACAAGCTTTACAACTAGTTTGTTTCCGGGGCCTGTCTTTACAATCCCTGTCTTAGGAACATATAATGTAAAAAATGCACTAATTGCTATTTTAATTGGGTATCACTGCGATATTTCTGTTGAGAAAATTCAAGAAGGACTGACTCATTTTGATTTGACAAAAAATCGGACAGAGTGGCTACACAGCAGTAATGGTGTCGAAATTTTAAGTGACGTATATAATGCAAATCCTACAGCAACCCGTTTGGTATTAGACACATTTAGTCAATTAGCAGCGAATGGCAGGCGAATTATTGTCTTAGGCGATATGTTAGAGCTAGGTTCGGATTCTAAAAAGATGCATGCTGCTTTGGCAGAACATATACCGCATGAAAAAATTCAACGTGTCTTTTTATATGGAAAGGACATGGAGGCATTGTATCAAGAATTACTTCCAGTTTTTAATGAGTCGGTCACATGGTATGCAAGTGAGCAGAAAACAGATTTGATTGAAGCGGTTCAAGAGTATGTATTGCCGAAAGATATGGTATTCATTAAAGGAAGTAACGGTATGAAATTAATTGATGTGGTCAACAAATTAAGGGAAGTTTAATTTAGTTAAAGATTGTATGAGAAATGAAAATGTGATATGATGATACGACTGCTAATTTTTGGCATGTTTTGACGATAGTGAAAGATTAATAGGAGGCTAACTTTTGAAATTTAGTGAATTACATTTAGACGAAAACATAATGAAAGCAATTGAAACAATTGGTTTCGAGGAAGCAACACCAATTCAAAGCGAGACAATCCCTTTAGCATTAGAAGGTAAAGACGTGATTGGTCAAGCACAAACGGGAACAGGTAAAACAGCAGCATTTGGTATTCCAATGCTACAAAAAATCGATACCTCTAATCCCGTATTACAAGGGCTGGTTATCGCACCGACGCGTGAACTTGCCATTCAAACTCAAGAAGAGTTATACCGTTTAGGTAAAGATAAAAAAATTAAAGTACAGGCAGTGTACGGTGGGGCAGATATCGGTCGCCAAATTAGATCTTTAAAAAACAAACCACATATCGTAGTGGGAACTCCTGGTCGTTTAATCGATCACATCAATCGTCGTACGCTAAAATTAGGAACTGTTGAAACATTAGTCTTGGATGAGGCTGATGAAATGTTAAATATGGGATTCTTAGAAGATATTGAAACAATTATCGCTAAAGTTCCAGAAAACCGTCAAACGTTACTATTCTCAGCAACAATGCCTGATAGTATTAAACGTATCGGTGTGAAATTCATGAAAAATCCGGATCATATTAAAATTAAAGCTAAAGAGATGACGGCTAACTTAATTGATCAATATTATGTTCGTTGTAAAGAATATGAAAAATTTGATGTCATGACTCGTTTGTTTGATATTCAAAATCCTGAGTTAACGATTGTTTTTGGTCGTACTAAACGACGTGTTGATGAATTAGCTCGTGGCTTAGAAATGCGTGGTTATAAAGCAGAAGGAATCCATGGTGATTTACCTCAACATAAACGTATGAGCATCTTACGTGCATTTAAAAATGGTGAATTAGACATTTTAGTAGCAACAGACGTAGCAGCTCGCGGTTTAGATATTTCTGGTGTTAGTCATGTTTATAATTATGACATTCCACAAGATCCAGAAAGCTATGTTCACCGTATTGGTCGTACTGGTCGTGCTGGTAAAGAGGGTATGTCAGTCACATTTGTAACGCCAAATGAAATGAGCTACTTGCATGTTATTGAAGATTTAACGAAAAAACGTATGTCAACATTACGTCCACCGTCAAAAGCAGAAGCTTTTAAAGGTCAGTTAGGTATTGCATTAAAAGAAATTGAAAATCAACTAGCAGCTAATGGATTAGAAAAATATCAAGAAGCAGCAAGTGATTTATTAGAAGATTATAGTGCAGAAAATATTGCAGCATTATTAATCAAACAAATTTCCAAAGACGATGCGGCTGAAGTTCCTGTTAAAATTACGCCAGAACGCCCACTACCTTCAGGCAAGCGTCGTAGCAATAATCGTGGTGGTAATCGCAGTAATAATAATCGTGGTGGTAATCGTGGCGGACGCGGTGGCAATAATAGTCGCGGAGATAATCGTGATCACCGCAATGGCGGCAAACGAGATAACTGGAAAAACAAAGAGCAAGGACAAGGCAACAAAAACAACTCTAAACGTAATTACAAAGGAAAAGACAATAAATCGGGCGGTAAAGATAAAGGTCGCGGATTTGTTATCCGTAATAACGATAAATAAAAAAAGTCTCCTGAAAATGGAGACTTTTTATGTTATTTATTTATAAAAACTGTATAATAAAAATGAGGTGTTTCTAAAATGATTTCAGGAATAGGTATTGATGTTGTTGAGTTAGAACGTATCGAAAAAATAATTGAGACAAATCGTTCTTTTATTGTGCGAGTACTTACTCCAAAAGAATTGGAAAAATTTGATACGTTAAAAATAAAACGGCAGAAAGAGTATCTCGGAGGTCGATTTGCTTGTAAAGAAGCTTTTGCTAAAGCATACGGTACGGGAATTGGTAAAGTGACTTTTCAAGATATTGAAATTTTATCAGAATCAAATGGTCAGCCAATTGTGACGAAATCCCCTTTTGTTGGGAATGTTTTCGTATCTATTACACATACAGATCAAGTAGCGATGGCACAAGTCATATTAGAAAAAAACAAGTAAGCCAAACCAAAAAGTTAACTTACTTGTTTTTGTATGATGGTCGATTATAGTTAGGACTGATAATCGATACTTTTTTTATATAATCAGCGGAAATCATTTTAACTTGATTATTCTTTTGCTGTTTAATCATTAGTGCATCAGGATTGTTTGGGTGTTGATAGATCCTGCCAACCAATGTTTCGTATTTGGCAAATGACTGTTCGTCAGAACTCACTTGATACTGGATAACTACAGTACTTTTTTGTGCGATTGCTTGATTAATTTTTTTGAAGATAGTCCGTTTTAACTCACTTTTTTTATAGCTATCGTCAATAAACGTTGAAAATAACTTTTGTGAAGACTGTGAAATAAACTTTGCAAGGCGGTTAGAATTTGAATCATTTTGATTAGTAGAAAAGTCATTGTTATCAACCATTGGCAAACCCCTCCTTAGCCATCATACTTTATTATACGAATGAAGCCCCCTCTAGTCAAACGAATTAAATTAAAAAATATAATAAATTTTATTTGAAAGCAGGTTGATGATATGCAACAAGAATTATTTATTTCTGATGTGATTCAACTAAAGAGTCGACTCCATGATTTAAGACAGTGGTTACCTTTTGCTGAATCAACATCACAAGCATATGAGGAATTAAAAAAAAGAGTAAGTCAATTTGATGATTGCCATTCTGTTATCGGAGTGACCGTTAGAGGGCGTGTTGAACTAGTTTTAGACTATTCATTGAAAGAAAATAAATTGAATCTACATCTTGTATTAGTGTCCAACAGAAAATTTTCTTGGCAGCAGATTTTAAAAGAAATCGATAAAACAGCTAAAAGTCATCGTGCTTCAGTAATAGAATTTAGTGTTCTTGGTTCGTTCCTAGACTCGTTTCAATTACAGAAATTAATTGAGCAAGGTTATGGATATGAAAAAAAAGCGAATAGATTTGATATAGAAAAAGAATTAACCTATCATACTGGTTTGGTTTTAGGTGGTGGTGGAGCTAAAGGTGCATATCAAATCGGAGTTTGGAAAGCGCTAAGAGAATGTCACGTGTCATTTGATATCGTCACTGGAACATCTGTTGGTGCCTTGAACGGAGGTTTGATTATTCAAGATGACTTACCAGCTGCAGAAAAAATGTGGGAAACGATTGATACACAGGATATCTTGTCTGTACCCATTGAGGCTAAAGAAGAAACAGATTTTACGCTGCAGCAGTTGGTATCGTTTATTCAGACATTTACGTTATCTGCCATTAAAAACGTGGGGACCGATACAACTCCACTGCAGCAATTGATTATCAAATTAATGGACGAAGACCGGATTTTCGCTACAGACAAACAGTTTTTTATTGTTACGACGCAAGCACCTAAAATGATTGAGACTATTGTCTCGATGGCTGACATGACTAAAGAAACTTTCCCAAAATGGTTATTGGCATCATCGTCATTCTTTCCGGCGATGTCGGCGTGTCAAATTGATGAAAGGTACTACGTTGATGGCGGTTATCGAAATAATATACCGATTGATGTTGCATTAAAAGCTGGTGCGACAGAACTGATTGAAGTTAATGTAAAAGGTCCAGGACTTATAAAATTGATTAAAGTACCACAAGAAATTCCTGTTACTAAAATTGAAAGCCACTGGGGATTGGGAAATGTCTTGTTATTTGACAATCATCGGTCAGGATGGAATTTACGTCTAGGTTATTTAGAGGGTCTTAAAGCATTTAACCGATTAAGTGGTAAAAATTATACTTTTTACAAAAAATCATACAAGCGAGAAAATTTTGAGTTGAGTCGTGCATTTATTCGTTATGCCAAGGAACAGTCGAATCATTTATTTGTAAACCCTTGGACGACACATGATTTAGTGGAACAATTGATTAAACGACAATATAATCCAAGTGTTTTATTTGGTGACTTGATTGAAAATACTGCACGTACGATGATGGTTGATCCGACAACGATTTATTCATTTGATACGCTTAGTCAAACTATCATCAAAGCTACACGGGAAGTGAATGCGGTAGCTGCTTCTCCGATGTTATTGACATTTAAAGAATGGCTCGTTAAATATATAGAGCAAATCGATTATTTATCACCGCAACAAAAATTAGTTGGTATGCGACAACTGCTGTTTAACAAAACGCCGTTAACAAGGCTAGTGACGGATAAAGATGTGTCTAAGCAATTTGATTTAATTTTACAATCATTATTTTTAGAATTTCTTTCGATACGATTCGATGGAAATGAATGTGAGTGACAAGAACTTTTTAGAAATAAGAAAGGCGGAAAAAAAGTGCAGAGTATGACAGGGTTCGGCAAAGCAGAGCTGCAAACATCGGCGTATGATTTGATGGTGGAAATAAAATCGGTAAACCATCGCTTTTTGGATATTCAATGCCGGTTACCACGAGAATTATTGGAATTTGAATTAGGGTTGAAACAACTCGTTAAACAAGTAATATCGCGAGGGCGCGTGGAGTGTTTTATTACATTTCAATCACTAGAACAGAGTCGCCAGACAATTCGCATGAACACAGACCTAATCAAACGGCTAGCAGAAGATGTCACACGAACTCTTCAGAAAGAGCATGGTACAACAATAACTGCGGACAGCTTAATGCAAGGAGCGATTATGCATCCGGCCCTTTTTGAAGTATTGGAAACACCAGTAAAAAATGCTCAATTGTCAGCCGATTTAGAGACTGTATTTCAGCAAGCACTGAAAAATCTGTGTGATAGCAGACGCAAAGAAGGTAGCGGAGTTGAGCAGGTACTGAGAAATAAACTATCTCAGGCGGAACAAGCTGTTCAGATAATTTATTCATTGCAGGATCTTTATGAAGCAGATTATCAGCAAAGGCTAACACAGAAAATTACTGAATTAATCGGTAATCATGTGGACCAAGACCGTTTGCTGACAGAGACAGCACTTCTTATTGAAAAGGCTGATATTAGTGAAGAACTGGATCGTTTGATGATTCACATAGCAGCATATAAACAGTTGCTGACACGGCAGAGTTCGATAGGTAAAGAAGCCGATTTTTTAACGCAAGAATTCAACCGAGAGGTAAACACTATCGGTTCCAAAACATCTGTTATAAAAATCAAAGAACAAGTCATTATTTTAAAAACATTGATTGAAAAAATGCGCGAGCAGGTTCAAAATGTTGAGTAAACTTGAGACGGTGTACTTTTTTAACAAATTCTAACTTGCATTCTGCTGGTAAACGGTGCATTATAGTAGATAAAATAATAAAAGTTAGCAAAGGGGAAGGAAGACACTATGTCACAAAGAGGGTTGTTAATTGTACTATCTGGTCCATCTGGTGTAGGGAAAGGAACTGTTCGCAAAGCTTTATTTGAAAATAAAGATACGGCGTATGAATATTCTATCTCAATGACGACACGTCAAATGAGAGAGGGAGAAGTTGATGGCGTCGATTATTTTTTTCGTTCACGTAAAGAATTTGAAGCGTTGATTACTGCTGGTAAAATGTTGGAACACGCAGAATATGTTGGTAACTACTATGGCACGCCTTTGGATTATGTTAACAAAACATTAGACGAAGGAAAAGATGTGTTTTTAGAAATTGAAGTTCAAGGCGCAATGAAAGTGAAAGAGAAGATGCCTGATGGTATTTTTATTTTTCTAACCCCTCCTGATTTTTCGGAACTGAAAGCACGTATTATCGGTCGTGGAACGGATGATATGGCAGTGATAAATGAACGTATGGTAGTGGCAAAGTCTGAAGTTGAAATGATGCGTCACTATGATTATGCTGTGGTTAATGATAAAGTAGAATTAGCAGTAGATCGTATTAAGAAGATTATTGAAAGTGAACATTATAAAGTATCACACGTTATCGATTATTACGAAAAAATGTTAGAGGAGATGTAATTATGTTATACCCATCGATTGATTTATTATTAGAACAAGTAGATTCAAAATATTCATTAGTTATTTTGTCGAGCAAGCGTGCTCATGAATTAGATTTAGGTGCGCAGCCGATGATTGATCAAGAGCAATTTGTTTCAGTGAAAAATGTTGGTCGTGCTTTAGAAGAAATTGCAGCTGGAGACGTTGTAATTGACCCTCATCCAGAATTAAAGCGTGAACTAATCAAACGACAAGAAGAGGAACAAAAAGCACTTAAACGTCGGGAACATCAAGAATTGGAAGCACGTATCCAGTTAGATAATAAAATCTAATTAGTATTATATTATGTTTAAAAAAATAAAGTAGAACAGGTTATCTTGTTCTGCTTTATTTTTTTAAACATAATATATGAAATTTTGATACAATAAGAGAAATAGAAAGGATGTGGAATCTATGGTGATTGCGCATATAATTGTTGATGTTCCAACGATGCAGACAAATCAACCATTCAGTTATCATGTTCCCATCGAGTTGGAAAAATTCATTCAGATTGGTATGAGAGTAGAGGTTCCTTTTGGTAAAGGAAATCGTCATATCCAGGGGTTTATTGTCAATTTAGAGCAAACTGATACACCATCAGAAACAGTTGAATTAAAAGATATTGTCAATATCCTTGATCTGACCCCGGTGTTAAATCATGAAATGTTGAAGTTAGCCGATTATATGGCAGAATCGACGTTTGCCTTCAAGATTACATGTTTGCAGACTATGCTGCCGAGCGTTATGCGCTCTTCTTATAAAAAATGGGTTGTACTAAATGATCAGACTGTCTCAGATTACATTAAGAATGATATTTTTTGCGGATTATCGGAACTGTCATGGGAAGACTTGATTGATAGTGGGCATTTATCGGATATCTTGAAGCTGCGACAAGAAGGTCTTGTTGATATTCGTTATGAAGTGACAACTAAAAACCGTGTGAAGACGGCCAAAGTTATTAAAAGGCGGTTACCTCATGAAGAACTGGAGCAGCAATTAAATGAGCAGCGCGCAAATGCGCATCAAAAAATAAAATTGTTGAAATTATTGCTGACAATGCCGTTGGACATGGAAATAGGTTTAAAAGAGCTGATAGATGAACACGATATTTCTCGAGCAGTTGTAAATAACGGACAGCAAGCTGGCTGGTTAATTATAGAAGACCGTGAAGTCTACCGGGATCCTTATGCATATCAAACGTTTAAATCGGATACTGCCTTATTATTAAATCGAGAGCAGCAGACGGCTGTGGGGTTGATTACGGATAGTGTTAGAAAGAATCGGTCCGAAGTTTTTTTAATTGAAGGTGTCACTGGAAGTGGTAAGACAGAGGTTTATTTACAAAGTATTGCTGATGTTTTAAAGCAATCGAAAACAGCAATTATGTTAGTGCCTGAAATATCATTAACACCTCAAACAGTTACGCGATTTAAAAAGAGATTTGGTAAAGATGTTGCTGTACTGCATAGTGGCTTGTCTCAAGGGGAAAAATACGACGAATGGCGAAAAATCGAGCGTGGTGAAGCACAAGTGGTGGTCGGTGCCAGATCAGCAATTTTTGCGCCATTAGAAAATATTGGGTTGATTATTATTGACGAGGAACATGAAGGGTCTTACAAACAAGATGAGTCACCGCGTTATCATGCGAGGGATTTAGCAATTTGGCGCAGTCGGTATCATCAGTGTCCTATAGTTTTAGGCAGCGCAACACCTTCTTTAGAATCTCGAGCACGAGCACAAAAGAATGTTTATCGTCTTTTGCATCTTTCACAACGTGCTGTTATGAATTCAACATTACCCGATGTTAAAATTATTGATATGCGTCATGAAGTTCAACAGGGTGGACACACATTTTCAGCTGAACTGTTAACGAAACTGACAGATTGCTTAGCCAAGAAAGAACAGTCTGTCTTAATGTTGAATCGTCGGGGCTTTTCTTCGTTCATCATGTGCCGTGATTGCGGCTATGTTTTGCCTTGTCCGAACTGTGATATTTCATTAACGTTGCATATGGATACTAAGACGATGAAGTGCCATTATTGCGGACATGAGGAGGGAATCCCTTATCGCTGTCCGATTTGTGATGGAGATAAAATCAGATATTATGGGACAGGAACACAAAAAGTGGAATCTGAGTTGCAAGAATTATTGCCGACTGCCAGAATAATTCGCATGGATGTCGATACGACTAGAAAAAAAGGTAGTCATCAAAAGTTGTTAGACAAGGTAGCTGCTGGCGAAGCAGATATTTTATTGGGAACACAAATGATAGCGAAAGGGTTAGATTTTCCTAATGTGACATTAGTTGGTGTGTTGAATGCTGATACAGCATTGAATTTACCCGATTTCCGTTCGAGTGAACGCACCTTTCAATTATTGACTCAAGTCAGTGGTCGAGCTGGTCGAGGTGAAAAATCGGGAGAGGTCTTAATCCAAACCTATAATCCAGACCATTATGCTATTCAACTTGCAAAAGAACAAGATTATGAATCTTTTTATCAACATGAGATGAAAATCAGGCATCAGGGCGCTTATCCGCCATATTTTTTTACCAGTCAGTTGGTTGTTAGCCATGAAGACGAATATATCGCAGCAAAACGAATTTATCAAATTGTACAGTATCTAAAGACATTTTTAACACCTCAAGCAATCGTTTTGGGGCCAACACCGCGTTCAATTGCTAGAGTAAACAAACGCTATTATTATCAAGTCGTGATAAAATATCGTCAAGAGCCGAATCTTACAGTAGCACTGCATCATATTTTGCTAGAATCACAACAAGATATCAGGCAAGGTCTACGTGTGGTTATCGATATGGAACCGCAACACTTTATTTAAAGGATGAGAATATTTGAAAAAGATAGTTACTTACCCAAATAAGGGATTAATTACACCATGCCAACCGGTAAAACGTTTGACACCACGTTTGCTGAAGCTGTTAGACGAGATGTATGATACAATGGTAGCTCGTGATGCAATCGGCTTAGCAGCGAATCAAATAGGTGTGTCGCAGCAAGTTGTTTTAGTTGAACTAGATGAGGATACTGGGTTGTTTGAGATGATTAATCCAGAAATTATTGCTAAAAGTTCGGCTACTTCTATCGATGTTGAGGGCTGTCTGAGTTTTCCAAATGTTTTTGGAACAGTTGAAAGACATAAGGAAGTTACAGTCCGTTATATCGACCGTGAGGGTTATGAGATGGAAGTAGATGCTTCCGGCTATTTGGCGCGTGCTTTTCAGCATGAAGTGGAACATTTAGAAGGCAAATTGTTTACGGATAAAATTATAGAAAAAATAGCACCAGAGGATTTAGAGAAATATATGGAGGAACATGGGTATGACTAAAATTATTTTTATGGGGACGCCAAGTTTTTCAGTGCCGATTTTAGAAAGTATAATAAAAAGCGATGAATATCAAGTATTAGCAGTGGTTACGCAACCAGACCGTCCTGTAGGGAGGAAAAAGATATTAACACCACCTCCAGTTAAGGAAGCAGCAGTTTCTCACGGTATAAAAGTATTGCAGCCGGAAAAAATATCCGGTTCTGAAGAAATGGAAGCTGTCATCGAGATGCAGCCCGATTTAATTGTCACGGCCGCATTCGGACAATTTTTGCCAGAAAAAATACTTAAAGCACCTAAATTAGGCGCAATTAATGTCCACGCATCATTATTGCCGAAATATCGCGGCGGAGCCCCCGTTCACTATTCGATTATTAATGGAGAAAAAGAAACGGGTGTAACTATTATGGAAATGGTTAAGAAAATGGATGCTGGCGATATACTGGCTCAGCGAGCTATTCCAATTGAGGAAACAGATGATGTTGGTACGATGTTTGATAAGTTAAGTGCTGTTGGAGAAAGTTTATTAATGGAAACATTGCCCAAGCTGATTGCTGGTGAGATTACACCAATTTCGCAAGATGAAGCAGAAGTGACCTTCTCGCCAAATATTTCGCGGGAACAAGAACAAGTTGACTGGAAAAAAACGGCGAAACAAGTTGATTGTCAGGTTAGAGGTATGAGACCTTGGCCGGTATCTTATACAACGTATCAGGGAATCCGTTGGAAGTTATGGGATGTTACTCCACTAGAAGAAAAAACAAATGCACAACCCGGCACAATTACGGCAATTGATAAAAAATCATTTCAGATTGCTTGCGGTAACGGGACCTTATTGCGGATTAATCGATTGCAGCCAGCGGGTAAAGGTCAGCTGACTGCTGCAGAATTTCTAAATGGTGTCGGACGACAACTGGAGGCAGGAGAAAAAGTTGAGTAAAAAGAAAAAACAAGTACCCAAACATATCTATGAAAATCCAAGATATGCAGCGATGGAATTACTGGTTAAGATTGCGTCTAATCAAGGGTATTCCAATCTTTTAGTGAATGAGGGAATCAAGAAACATCACCTATCATCAAAGGACGCGCGGTTAATGACAGAAATTGTTTATGGGACGACTAGTCGTCAATTGACCTTAGCTTATTATTTGGCACCTTTTATTCAGAAAGCAAAAAAGGTTGATTTATGGGTTAAAGAATTATTATTACTGTCAATTTATCAGATGGAGTTTTTAGATAAAATTCCGGCTTATGGTATTTTGAATGATGCTGTTGACATCGCTAAAGCAAAAGGGAATCCGGGAATCGGGAAGTTTGTTAACGGTGTGCTGCGTACAATTCAACGCCAGGGCGTTCCCAATACAGCTGGAATATCAGATGATATTGAGCGTCTCTCAATAGAAATAAGTATACCGCGTTGGTTGACGGAAGTACTCATTGCAGATATTGGATTAGAACAAACACGCGAATTAGGCGAGTCTCTATTGCAGACGAGTCGAGCCAGCGGCCGTGTGGCTACACGTGCATTAACGCGTGAAGAAGCTGTATCCGCCTTATCTTCTGATGAGATTAATGCAGAATTAAGTGTGGTGTCACCAGTCGGAATCGTTGCTAAAAAAGGATTTTTAGCTGGCAGCAACTTATTTAAGGAAGGGAAGCTGACTGTCCAAGACGAGACATCAATGCTTGTAGCGCCAAGTATGCAACTGCGTCCGTCAGATAACGTATTGGATACATGTGCAGCACCTGGTGGAAAAACAACTCATATTGCTGAATATTTAGATGCTGAACAAGGCGGTAAAGTGACAGCACTTGATATCCATCCGCATAAAATTAAATTAATCGAAGAAAACGCAGAGAGACTGCATGTGTCGTCGGTGATAGAACCTCGAGTACTTGATGCTAGGCAAGCAGCTGATGAGTTTCCAGATGAAAGTTTTGATCGGATACTGATTGATGCGCCTTGTTCCGGGTTAGGTTTATTGCGACGCAAGCCTGATATCAAATACAGTAAAACAATCGACGATTTTATAAAATTAAGACAAATTCAGACAGAAATATTAGAAAGTGTTGCACAAAAAGTTAAGAAAAACGGTATAATAACTTATAGTACGTGTACAGTAACGACACAAGAAAATGAAGAAGTTATTCAGGGTTTTTTAGAAGCTCATCCTGATTTTGAGTTAATTGATATAAAGGGAGTAGCTCATTTAACAAAAAGCTATCAGCAGCTGATGTTAAAAGTATATCCCCATCATTATGGTACTGATGGCTTTTTTATCAGCTGTCTGAGACGAAAGTCGTAAACTTATTTTTGGAGAACAAAGGAGTGTAAAGCATGCAAATAGATTATCAGACAAATGTTGGCCGTAAACGAAAGAACAATCAAGATACAGTAGGTACATATGTAAACCAAAAAGGAATTACCTTAGCGATTGTTGCCGATGGGATGGGCGGCCATCAAGCTGGTGATCAAGCTAGTTTTTTAGCTGTTACAGGATTGGGAAAAGTCTGGGAAGAAACAGCTATTTCTGATCATGAAACTATCTCTGAGTGGCTGATTAGTCGCATTCAACAAGAAAATGATGTCATCTACGCAGAGGGAAATAATGATCCGGAGAAATTCGGTATGGGAACTACCATTGTTGCAGCAACACCTTTAGAAGGAAAATTGTTGCTAGCTCACGTTGGCGATAGCCGCGCATACATTATTCGAGATCAAGCTATCAAACAGCTGACGGAAGATCACTCATTAGTTAACGAGTTAGTAAAGACTGGTGAAATTACTGAAGAAATGGCTGCGAATCACCCGAAAAAGAATATCTTAGTCCGTTCAGTAGGTGTTCCGGGTAAAGTAGAGGTAGATTTATCTCTGATTACTTTAAAAATCGATGATCAAATTCTTTTGTGTTCGGATGGCTTAACGAACATGTTGTCAGATAATTTGATCAAAAGTATTTTAACGACACAAAAGCCTTTAAATGATCGAATAGCTGAATTAATAACTGAGGCAAATGAAGCTGGAGGAACAGATAATATTACGGCATTAGTAATGTCGTTTGACGATGGGGAGGAGGGAATAGTTAATGATTAATATCGGCCAAAAAATCGGCGAACGCTATGAAGTTATTCGTAGTATTGGCAGTGGTGGCATGGCTAATGTTTATTTAGCAAGAGACCTAATTTTAAACAGGGATGTAGCCATCAAAGTTTTGCGTTTTGATTTCCAAAATGATCAAGATGCTATCCGCCGATTCCAAAGGGAAGCTCTAGCTGCAACTGAAATGGTTCACCCTAATATTGTCGGTGTTTATGATGTCGGTGAGGATTATGGTATGCAGTATATTGTTATGGAGTATGTCGAAGGAACAGACTTGAAACGATACATCAAAGACAATTCTCCAATCCCGTTACCAACAGTTGTCAATATCATGGAACAAATTTTAGCAGCCATCTCAGTGGCTCATCAACATCAAATTATCCATCGTGACCTGAAGCCGCAGAATATTTTAATTGCACGAGACGGCACTGTCAAAATAACTGACTTTGGGATTGCGATTGCCTTATCTGAAACGTCAATTACTCAGACGAATACACTGTTGGGTTCTGTGCATTATCTATCTCCTGAACAGGCCAGAGGTGGTATGGCGACTAGGCAATCTGATATTTATGCGCTTGGGATTATTTTGTATGAATTGTTGACTGGTGTTGTTCCGTTTGAGGGAGAATCAGCGGTATCTATCGCTTTGAAACATTTTCAAAATGATATGCCGTCTGTCAGACGTTTTAATCCATCGATACCGCAATCCTTAGAAAATGTGGTATTGCATGCAACGGCTAAAGAAGCCGCAGATAGATATCAGACGGTTGATGAGATGTATAATGATATTAAAACTGTCTTGAATCCCGCTAGAGCAAATGAATCAGTATTTACACCTAGTGTAATGACGGATGATACAATTATGCTGACACCGGTACGTGAACCAGAAAAAGTTGAACAAAGAGAAATAAAACCTAATCAAGTACAACAAGATGAACATGAAGATGAGCGTGAAACACCGAAAAAGAAAAAG
This sequence comes from Vagococcus vulneris, assembly GCF_003950515.1. GTDB lineage: Bacteria > Bacillota > Bacilli > Lactobacillales > Vagococcaceae > Vagococcus > Vagococcus vulneris. The sequence continues at coordinate 44,358 of NZ_NGJS01000009.1, read as the reverse complement.
CCGATGAAATTAATCTTAATCGGTTTAGCGTTAGTTTTGTTAATCGGCGGTGGTTTGTACGCGTTGGGTCGAGGCGGCGGTGAAGTGATAATTCCTGATGTAAAAGGAAAATCACAAACAGAAGCTGAAGCAATTTTAAAAACAGCTAAGCTGAAAGTAAAGCCTAAAATTGAAAGAATATCAGATGATTCTGTGGAAAAAGATCGTGTAGTAAAAACTGATCCGGGTGTTGGTACGCCTGTCAAAGAAAACACAACAGTCACTTTGTTTGTCAGTTCTGGTGATAAATCCGTAGCAATGACTAATTTGTCGAATTTAGATATTGATGCAGCAGAAAATCAATTATTAAATGAAGGCTTTTTAAAAGAAAATATTACGATAAAAGAGGAAACATCCGATACTATTGAAGAAGGAAGAATTATAAAGCAAGTCCCTAAAGCCGGTGAGAAAGTAGTGCCTAGAGAAGCTAAGGTAACGCTTGTTAAGAGCTCTGGGCGGAAAGTATTTAAGTTAGAGAATATGTACGGCTATTCTAGCAATCGAGTAAACAGTTATATTGATAGCATGGGTCTGACTTTAATTGAAGGACAAAGCGAATACAGTAGTTCAGTACCTTCAGGTCAGGTAATATATACTATCCCAAGCAGCGGTACAGAAATGAAAAAAGGTGACCAAGTGACAGTTGTCTATTCAGCTGGTCGAGATCCAAGCACGGTACAGCCGGTAACAACTGTTCCGGAATCATCTAAATCAGAAACGGAGCAATCTTCAGAACCTAAAGAAAGTACGCAGTCGTCTAGCCATGGAGAAAACAATAGTAAACCTGACACATCTAAAGATGAAGGCCAAGGTAATAAAGATGAGAGAAATTCATAATGAATTTCTCTTTTTTTATTAAAATAATGAGTATCACGCGGTACAACTTTAAAATATGATACAATAATTAAATAAAGAGAGCAGTTAGTTTATTTAAGGAGGGACAGAATGCAGCGAGGCCAAATTATTAAGGCTTTAAGTGGCTTTTATTATGTAGAAAATGACGGCAAAGTGTATCAGACTAGAGGAAGAGGTAATTTTCGCAATCGGAAAATTACGCCACTGGTAGGTGATTTTGCAGATTTTGAGAGTTCTAACTCAACGGATGGATACTTGATGGATATTTTACCGAGAGAAAACGAATTAATTAGGCCTCAAGTCGCTAACGTGGATCAAGGAGTGATTGTGACAAGTTGTATCGAGCCGAATTTTTCTTTCAATCTATTAGATAGATTCTTGGTAATGTTAGAAGAAAAGCACATTGCACCAGTTATTTATATTACAAAATTAGATATTGCCTCAGATAACATTCTTCAAAGTATGTCGGCAGTGCAGACATATTATGAAAGTGTAGGCTATCCGGTTTTATTGAGTGATTCGCATGACTTATCCGATTTGGAACCTTTTTTTAAGGATAGATTAACAGTGTTTATGGGTCAGTCGGGAGCCGGAAAATCAACGTTGCTGAATAAGTTGTTGCCGGATCTAAACTTAGCAGTTGGCGATATTTCCACAGCATTGGGACGCGGCAAACATACAACACGGCATGTTGAATTGATTAACGTGGCAGGAGGTTTGGTCGCGGATACACCTGGATTCAGTTCTATTGAATTTTTAGAGATGCCGCTTTCTGAGTTGTCAAAGTGTTTTCCAGAATTTGTTGCTGCTTCAGAAAATTGTAAATTCAGAGAATGCCAACATCGAAAAGAGCCAAAATGTGGAGTAAAAGAAGAAGTAGCTGCTGGCGATATTTTGCAAAGTCGCTATGATAATTATCTGCAATTTTACGAGGAAATTTCAAACAGAAAACCGATGTATAATAAAAACAAGTGAGGAGTTTGGTTATGATAAAAATAGCGCCATCTATTTTAAGTGCAGATTTTGCGAATTTAGAAAAAGATATTAAAGAAGTGGAAGCTCATGGGGTAGAATATATTCATGTCGATGTTATGGATGGTCAGTTTGTCCCTAATATTACTTTAGGCCCTAATATTGTTTCAGCCATCCGACCTGTGACGGATTTAACGTTAGATGTTCATTTGATGATTGTTAATCCGGAACGTTTTATACCTGATTTTGCACAAGCAGGAGCTGATATAATTACTGTGCATGCAGAAAGCACACCGCATATACACCGCGCCTTGCAAATGATTAAACAAGAGGGCACAAAGGCAGGAGTTGTTATTAATCCTGGAACATCAGTTGACACAATTAAAAATGTACTGCCTTTAGCAGATCTAGTCCTGATCATGACAGTTAACCCTGGTTTTGGAGGACAAGCCTTTATTCCAGAATGTTTAGAAAAAGTTGAAGAATTAGTCAAATTACGCGAGCAATTTAACTATAGTTATGAAATTGAAATCGATGGTGGTGTCGATAAACATACAGCTCAAAGCTGTGTAGCAGCCGGAGCTGATATTTTAGTGGCGGGCTCGTATATTTATGGTTCATCAGATCGAGCTGAACGGATTGCTGATTTAAGAAAGGCTGCACGCCTATGATAAAACAAGTTGTGATTATTGCTGGAGGAGATCCGGAACTTTGGCCTGATTTATCACCTTATGCTTTGGAAGAAACAGTTTGGATTGGTGTTGATCGAGGTACTTTATTCGGCTTGGAGCATGGGTTTCCTATTGAACGGGCAGTGGGAGATTTTGACTCACTGTCGGATGAAGAATGGCAAAAAATAAGGCGATACATTCCTAAGATTGAAAAGTGTCATGTCGAAAAAGATGACACTGACACACAACTTGGATTGCTGGCAGCAATTGAAGATTATCCTAAAGCAAACTATATATTGATAGGTGCAACTGGTGGGCGTTTGGATCATTTACTTGCTAATCTATGGTTACCGATGCAAACAAGATTTCAATCATTTCTGGGCCAGCTTTTTATTAAAGATTCATTAAATAGTGTGTCCTACTATCGTTCAGGTGAGTACACAATTCAAAAAGAGTCAGACAAGACATACTTAGCATATATATGTTTGACAGAAGTAGTTGGATTAACCTTATATGATGCTAAATATACTCTGGATAAAGCGTATTTTCCTTTGCCTTTCTCATTATCAAGTAATGAATTTGTCGGCGATACAAGTCGTTTTTCATTTGATGACGGGTTCTTGGCAGTTATCCAGTCTAAAGATGATGAACAAGCAAAAAGGGATTAATTTTTTGGATAGAGTAAATAGAAAAGCGCCCCAGTTTTTGATAAACTGAGGCGCTTTTTTTTTTATAAAAAAACAACCGATGATACAGGCTCATCAGTTGAACAATTGATATCATCTATTAAACGCGTTCTACTTTACCAGATTTCAAAGCACGAGTAGAAACCCAAACTTTTTTAGGCTTACCGTCAACTAAAATACGAACTTTTTGTAAGTTAGCTTTCCATGTACGTTTTGATGAGTTCATTGCGTGTGAGCGGTTATTACCAGTTCTAGCCTTACGCCCAGTGATATAACATTCTTTTGCCATGATATTCCCTCCTTTGCTTTGAATGTAATCTGATTTTCTATAATCATACTAGAATAATTTATCATAGATTGTAAGTGAATGCAATAAAAATATGAATAAACCTTAAATAAAAGCTAGTAATTATACTTTAAAATGATATTTTTCTTTTATAAATATCTGGGGTGTGATAAACTGATGGGTGACAATGGGAAAATACTGACTTTGAGGAGGTAATACTATGGCTGTAACAATAAAAACGCAAGCTGGTACTATTGAAATTTCAAATGAGGTTATCGCTACTGTAGTAGGCGGAGCGGCAACCGATATTTATGGTATCATCGGTATGGCTAGTAAAAATCAAATTAAAGATAATTTAAATGAGATATTAGGTAAAGAAAACTATTCACGTGGTGTTGTCGTTCGTCAAGAAGAGAATGGCGTAGCTGTTGACGTTTACATAGTAGTAAGCTATGGAACTAAAATATCTGAAGTAAGTCGCAATGTTCAGGAGACAGTTAAATACAATTTAGAAACAATGCTTGGTGTCGTTGCAAACTCTGTGAATGTGTTTATTCAAGGTGTTCGTGTCCAACCAGACTAAATGTCATTGAGCCATTATACGAATATACAAAAAAATAAGAAACAAGCGTATATCTAACAAGGAGGAACGGATTTGTGGAAGTAAAAGCGATTAATGGAGGGCAATTCCAAGCAATGGTTCAGGCTGGTGCAACACGTTTAAACCAAAATGCAGAATTTGTTAATTCTTTAAACGTATTTCCAGTACCAGATGGAGATACTGGGACAAATATGGATTTGTCAATGACTAGTGGAGCAAAAGCAGTTAGAGAAGCAGCAACTCAACATACAGGTGAATTAGCAGGAATATTGTCAAAAGGGCTGCTTATGGGTGCTCGAGGAAATTCAGGTGTTATTTTGTCTCAACTGTTTAGAGGTTTTTCTAAACAAATCACTGACTGCGAAACGCTAACAGCACAAGACTTGGCGAACGCTTTTAAAAACGGAGTAGAAACAGCTTATAAAGCAGTTATGAAACCTGTAGAAGGAACGATTTTAACTGTTTCTCGTGGTGCCGCAATTGCTAGTGAGAAAAAAGCTAAGGAAACTGACAACTGCGTTGAAGTAATGGAAGCTGCGTTGAGTGGTGCGAAACGCGCTTTGGCTAAAACGCCGGAAATGCTACCTGTACTAAAAGAAGTAGGTGTTGTTGATAGTGGCGGGCAAGGTTTAGTCTTTGTATATGAAGGATTTTTAGAATCATTATCTGGCAAAACAGTAGAGAGTGATCATCAAGAAATCAGCATTGCACAAATGGATGAAATGGTGAATGTTGAACATCATCGCAGTGTTCAAGGGCAATTAGCAACGGAAGACATTAAGTTCGGCTATTGTACTGAAATTATGGTGCGCATCGGTGAAGGTCCGACTGTTGATAGTGAATTTGATTATGACGTGTTTAGAAATTATCTAGACGGTTTGGGTGATTCATTATTAGTAGTTGCTGATGAAGAAATTATTAAAGTTCATGTCCATACAGAACGACCTGGAGAAGTGATGAACTACGGGCAAAAATTTGGTGCATTGATAAAAATTAAAGTTGATAATATGCGTTTACAGCATGAAACTATTTTAGATCATGATAATGATGAGGCTCCTGTTGAAAAAGAGCGCGTACCATATGGTGTTATAGCTGTTGCCGCAGGTGACGGAGTTCAAGAGCTGTTTAAGGGTATGGGCGCTAACTATATTATTAGCGGCGGTCAAACAATGAATCCAAGCACTGAGGATATTGTGAAAGCTATTGAAAAAGTTCATGCGGATAAGGTTATTATCTTACCAAATAACAAAAATATCTTTATGGCTGCAGAGCAAGCAGCGGAAGTGAGCGATATTCCAGCAATTGTGATTCCTTCTAAAACGATTTCTCAAGGAATGACAGCGTTGTTAGGTTTTAACGAACAAAATAGTTTAGAAGCTAATAAGAAGGCTATGGTTGGTATGTTAGACGAAGTTGTTAGTGGTCAAGTAACGACGGCTGTTCGCGACACATCAATCGATGGTATTCAAATAAAAAAAGACGATTATATCGGAATGGTTGAGAATAAAATTATGGTATCCAAGCCAGATATATTGGATGCGTCACTTGCTACTTTGAAAGCTATGCTTCGTGAAGATACCGAAATTGTTACAATTATTGTTGGTGTTGACGGAAATGTTGAAACAGCAAATGAGTTGGAAAAAGAAATTTTATTAGTCGATGGAGATCTAGAAGTAGAAATTCATGAAGGCGGACAGCCTGTCTACCCTTATGTTTTCTCTGCTGAATAAAATAGTTGTTGAAAAGCCAAACATTGTGTTTGGCTTTTTTAATAGAATGGTTACCGAGAGAAGGTGGAAGAAGTTGGAAAGTATAATTCAAGAGCCGATTGGTGCAATGAAAGGAATAGGTCCCAAACGTGCATCAATTTTAAACGGTCTAGGAATCGAGACGATTGAAGATTTATTAATGTACTATCCGTTTCGTTACGATGATATTCAAGAAAAAACGTTAAATGATATTCAGGATCAAGAAAAGGTTGTCTTAAAAGGAACTATACTTGGTGATGGCATAGTTAATTATTATGGATTCAAAAAGAGCCGATTAACTTTTCGTATGATGGTCGATCAAGCTGTTATTAACGTAACTTTTTTCAATCAACCTTTTTTAAAAAGTAAAATTGTGACAGCTGAAGAAATTGCTGTTTATGGAAAATGGGATGCTAAACGTAAATCATTGTCAGGTATGAAGATTATAGCCACGCAAGATCAGGAAATTGATTATTCACCAATTTATCATGTTAATAAACAGATTAGACAGCAAACATTGGTGGGGCTAATTAAAGAGGCTTGGGAAATATATGGTCATTATATAGAAGAAAACTTACCTGATTGGCTGTTGGATAAGTATCGTTTGATGCCGAAAAAAGAGGCTGCCTATGCTATGCACTTTCCTAAAGATACCAGAGAAAATCAGCTGGCTCGCAGACGTTTAGCTTTTGAAGAATTTTTTATTTTTCAAGTACAGATGATTGAATTAAAACGCCAGGAAAATTCTGAAGCATCGGGTACAATCATTCGTTATGACAATCAAAAGCTAAAAGAATTTATTGCTAAATTGCCATTTGTTTTAACGGTGGCTCAAAAGAGAGTGGTCAATGAAATCTGTGCAGACCTTAAATCACCGCAGCATATGCATCGGCTGTTGCAAGGTGATGTCGGCAGTGGTAAGACAATTGTGGCTGCGATTGCGTTATATGCTGCAGTAACAGCAAGATTTCAAGGTGCATTAATGGTGCCAACAGAGATTTTAGCTGAACAGCACATGGAAAGTTTATCCGATTTATTTCAAGGGAGCGATGTTAACGTAGCATTATTAACCAGTTCGACGAAGGCAGCGGAAAAAAGACAGATATTAGCTGATCTAGCAGATGGCACACTCAATATTCTTGTAGGAACTCATTCGCTTATTCAAAAAGACATCTTATTTCATCGTTTAGGATTAGTTATTACTGATGAACAGCATCGTTTTGGTGTTAATCAGCGTAAGGTTTTACGCGAAAAGGGTAAAAATCCCGACGTTTTGTTTATGACGGCAACACCAATTCCTAGAACTTTGGCTATTACGGCATATGGAGAGATGGATGTCTCGATTATTGATGAATTACCGGCAGGGCGTAAGCCAATTGAAACAAAGTGGATTTTACCTAAACAGGTCGACACTGTTCTAGAATGGATGCGTGTTCAATTAAAACAAGGGCAGCAAGCTTATGTGATTTGTCCGTTAATTGAGGAGTCGGAAATGTTGGATGCAAAAAATGCACAAGATATTTATGAGCATCTGCGCGAATTTTTTGAACCAAATTTTCAAGTAGGTTTATTACACGGCAAAATGAAGAATCAGGAAAAAGAAGCGATTATGTCGGATTTCAAACAAAATAAGCTGCAAATACTTGTGTCGACAACAGTTATAGAGGTCGGTGTGAACGTTCCTAACGCAACAATGATGATGATTATGGATGCAGATCGGTTTGGACTAGCCCAACTTCACCAGCTGCGTGGTCGTGTCGGTCGTGGCAATTTATCGTCGTATTGTATATTAGTTGCAAATCCAAAGAGTGAACAAGGAAAAGAACGGATGAAAATTATGACAGAAACGACTGATGGTTTTATTTTAAGTGAACGGGATTTAGAAATGCGCGGACCGGGAGACTTTTTTGGTTCTAAACAATCTGGATTACCTGAATTTAAAGTAGGTGATATGGTAGCTGATGCCCAGATATTAGAAACAGCCAGAGTCGAGGCAATTTTATTGTGGCAGCAGTCAAACTGGATGAGACAACCTGAAAATCAGAAGCTGTATCAGTCATTGTGTGATTCTGCTAAACAATCGGATTATTTTGATTAGTTTATAAAATTAAGGTAAACTAGAAACGTATTAAATTTTTAAAATGAAAGAGGGAACACTATGGTAAAGATTGCAGTTGATGCAATGGGCGGCGACAATGCACCTCAAGTAATTGTTGAAGGTATCGAGTTGGCACGCCAAGACTTTCCAAATGTTGAATTCATTCTTTATGGAAAAGAACCGGAGATAAAAAAGTATATCTCTGATTTAACAAATATTACAATTGTACACACTGAAGAAAAAATCAATAGTGATGATGAACCGGTTAAAGCTGTTCGTCGTAAAAAGCAAGCGTCAATGATTTTAGCTGCACAAGCAGTGAAAAACGGGGAAGCAGATGCCGTATTATCTGCCGGAAACACGGGGGCTCTTCTAGCTGCTGGATTGTTCGTTGTAGGTCGTATCAATAATGTAGAGCGACCGGGATTAATGTCGACATTGCCTGTTTTTAAGGGTGATTTAGATGGTTTTGACTTTATTGATATGGGAGCTAATGCTGATAATAAACCAGAGCATCTATTAACATATGCAGTCTTAGGTACGTTTTATGCTAAAAATGTACGCAAAGTAGTCAATCCGCGTGTGGGACTTCTGAATAATGGCACAGAAGCGACTAAAGGCAGTGAATTGACTAAAACAGCTCATGAGCTGTTGTCTGAATCAAAAGATATTAATTTTGTTGGTAATGTTGAAGCTCGTGATTTATTTAACGGTGTAGCCGACGTTGTTGTGACGGATGGTTTCACAGGGAATGCTGTTTTGAAAACAATGGAAGGTACCGGACTGGCTATGATGTCCATTTTAAAAGATTCAATTAAAAGCGGCGGTACTAAAAGCAAATTAGGAGCATTGTTATTAAAAGACAGTCTGCTACAATTGAAAGAGAAGATGGATTATTCAAATCATGGTGGAGCAGTTTTGTTTGGCTTGAAAGGTCCAGTTGTGAAATGTCACGGATCTGCAGATGCTAAAGCTGTTAGTGCAGCTATCAGACAAATTAATGATATGCAAGAAACAGCTGTTATTAATGAGTTAACAACTTTCTTTGAAAAATAACTAGGCTATCCCGTCAGTTATTAAACGAAAATTATAGACAAACGATTTCAATATAGGTAAAATTAACATGAATTATAGAATAAGTAAAAATGGTTAATAAGAACTTGGAGGTTTAACTATGACTAGAGAAGATGTATTTGAAAAGATAAAAGACATTGTGGTTGAGCACTTTGATATTGAAGCAGATAAAGTAACAGAAGATATCAGAATTAAAGAAGATTTACAAGCAGATTCTATTGCTATTATGGAATTTGTTCTAGAATTAGAAGATGCTTTTAATGAGGAAGTATCTGATGAAGATGCAGAAAAAATTGAAACAATTGGTGGAGCGGTTGACTATATCATGTCACACCAATAACAATAATGAGAGATTAACTGACATAAATTGCTATGTCGGTTTTTTTTTATTATGATAATTATGAGATAACTATAATTAAAATGAGATACTTATAATTTAAATGAGAAAGTAGTTGGTTTATTAAATTTAAGTCGAATTACAGGTGCTTCTTACTTTTTAAATGATTTTTCTAATAAATAAAAGATAAATTGTGAAAGAAGATGCTTTTTATTATGAAAAAATTATCTGACAATAGTTGCTAAAAATAATAAATTCTAATATAATTATAAGATATCTTACAGGAATTTTAATATTAAGATGTGTTTTCTCAAAATTGAAATGATATACATAAAGATTAGTTAGGGAATAGTAGAGGGAAGGAGCGATTTTATTGTTCGAGGATAGTAAATTATTAGACGTTAGGGATCTTCATACAGGTTTTAGAATTAAAGACGATTATTATGATGCTGTAGATGGTGTATCGCTGACGCTGGATAAAAATGAAATTTTAGCAATTGTAGGGGAATCAGGCTGTGGAAAGAGTACTCTAGCAATGACAATTATGGGGTTGCAAGACCCGAATAAAACTAAAATTACAGGAGACATCATTTATAATGATTTAAACTTAGTTGGATTGTCAGAAACGCTTTATAACAGAATTAGAGGAAATGATATCGGTATGATTTTCCAAGATCCATTGTCAGCACTGAACCCATTGATGCGTATTGGGGATCAAATTGCTGAGTCACTATATTATCATACTGATATGACAGAAGAACAGCGTAAAACAAGAGCTGTCGAGTTGCTTAGTCAAGTTGGTTTGCCTTATCCAGAACGAGTGGCTAAACAGTATCCACATGAATTATCAGGTGGAATGAGACAACGTGTCATCATAGCCATTGCGATTGCATGTAAACCACCGATAATTATTGCGGATGAGCCGACAACTGCGCTGGATGTCACTATTCAAGCGCAAATATTAGATTTATTAAATGATTTGCAAAAGGAGACGGAAGCGGGCATTATTTTGATTACGCATGACTTAGGAGTAGTTGCTGAGACTGCAGATAGAGTAGCAGTTATGTATGCAGGTCAAGTCGTGGAAGAAGCTTCAGCTGAGGTCTTGTTTAGCAATCCGCTTCATCCTTATACTCGTTCGCTATTGAATTCAATCCCACAAGAAGATGCACACGATTCGGAATTACATGTAATTGAAGGTGTCGTTCCTTCGTTAAAAAACATGAAACGAACTGGGTGTCGTTTTGCTGAGCGTATTCCTTGGATTTCAGAAGATGCACACGAAGAACAACCAACACTCCACGAGGTTGAACCAGGTCATTTAGTACGTTGTACATGCTACAAACATTTTCACTTTAAAGAAGAGGGGGAAGCGTAAATGGGATTAATCGAAATCAATGATTTGAAAGTTCACTATCCTATTCGCGGAGGTTTTTTCAACAAGGTAGTGGATTATGTATATGCTGTTGACGGAGTAAATTTTGAAATTGAGGCTGGAAAGACTTATGGGTTAGTAGGTGAGTCAGGCTCCGGTAAATCAACCATTGGTAAAACAATTGTTGGTTTGGAAAAAGCTACGGCTGGTGAAATTAATTTTGAAGGAAATAATGTCATTAATAAAGGTATACGAAAAAAAATCGGTTATAACAAAGACGTTCAGATGATTTTTCAAGACTCAATGTCGAGTCTAAATCCAAAAAAACGCGTTATTGACATCATTGGTGAACCGATTCGAAATTTTGAAAATTTAACTGATCAAGAAGAAAAGAAAAAAATTCAGGGCTTACTGGATATTGTTGGAATGCCTACAGATGCATTGTACAAGTACCCGCATGAATTTTCTGGTGGGCAAAGACAGCGTTTAGGTGTTGCTCGAGCAGTTGCAACTAATCCTAAATTGATTATTGCTGATGAGCCGGTGTCAGCGTTGGACTTGTCAGTACAGGCACAAGTTTTAAACTTCATGAAATTAATTCAGCAAGAATATAATTTAAGTTACTTGTTTATATCTCATGATTTAGGTGTGGTAAAACATATGTGTGATAATATTGCTATCATGAATAGAGGGCGATTTGTTGAAATAGGAACGCGTGAAGATATTTACAATAATCCACAACATATTTACACTAAACGCCTACTATCAGCAATACCTAAAATTGATGTTAAGAATCGCAATCTGCACAAGGAAGAACGTCGTCGTGTCGAACAAGAATTTGAAGATTTATACAGTCAATACTACGACGAAAATGGTCGAGTGTATGACTTAAAACGTATTAGTCCAACTCATCAAGCCGCAGTACAGAACATTGAAAGTGAGGGGAACTAATTATGTGGAAAACAATACTTCGTCGAGTTCTTTTGATGATTCCTCAAATCATCGTGTTAAGTTTATTTATTTTTATTTTAGCCAAAGCGATGCCGGGTGATCCGTTTACTGGTTTGATTAACCCAAATACTGATCCAGCGACTATCGAACGGATGCGTGAAGCTGCAGGATTAAATGACCCTTGGTATGAACAATATGTTCGGTGGGTGACGCACGCCTTGCAAGGTGATTTTGGTCAAAGCTTCTTATATAAATTACCTGTTACTGAAATTATTGGTCAACGTGTATCAAACACTATTTGGTTATCACTATTGACAGTTATTCTGACTTATGCGATTGCTTTACCACTAGGTTTGTTCTCGGGTCGTTACCAAAATTCAATTTTTGATAAATCAGTTGTTATTTATAACTTTGTTAGTTTTGCTGTACCGATTTTTATTTTTGCACTAATCATGCTGTTTTTCTTTGGTTATCGTTTAGAATGGTTCCCAACAACAGGATCCGTCGACAGTGGTGCTATTGAAGGGACAGCGGGCTATTATTTCAGTCGATTCTATCACATGATTTTGCCAGCGATTACGCAAGCTGTTTTGGCCACAGCGGTTACTATTCAGTATTTGCGTAATGAAGTAATTGATGCAAAACAATTAGACTTTGTCAGAACAGCACGTGCAAAAGGTGTTCCAACAAACAAAGTATTTACACGCCATATTTTTAGAAATGCGTCATTACCGATTGCTGCACAATTGAGTTATGAAATTACTGCTTTGATCAGTGGTTCCGTGGTTATTGAGCAGACGTTTGCTTATCCTGGTATCGGTAAATTATTTATTGATGCAATTAATGGGCGTGATTATTCTGTTATTACTGCTCTTGTATTAATTTTAGGGATTGTTACAATCGTCGGAAACTTAATCTCAGATATTGTCATGAGTATAGTCGATCCGCGTATTCGAATTCAATAGACCCTAAACATTAAGAAAGGAGATAAAAGTAAATGAGTAAAAATGAAAATAAGCAACCTGAAGCGGTAAGTGTACCGCCAACAGGAATAAAAATGATTGCTCGTGAATTTAAACGAGATAAGTTGGCAATGTGTTCCTTGATATTATTAGTTGTTTTGCTGATAGGTATTTTTGTTACATCTATGTTTATGGATCAAGCAGCAGTAATGAAAGTAAGTATCTTAGATAAGTATAATCCGCCAGGAAATGGTTGGATATTAGGCGCTGATGAAGGCGGACGAGATGTGTTTGGTCAATTAATTATAGGTGCGAGAAATTCAATCTTAATTGGTTTCATGATTACGATTATTACATCGATTATTGGTGTTGGACTAGGGATTATTTCCGGTTATTATGGTGGATTTATTGATGGTCTAATCATGCGTATTGTTGATTTTATTATGATTTTGCCGATTATGATGATTATCATTGTATTTGTAACGATTATTCCGAATTACAATGTCCTGTCATTCGTGTTAATTATGAGTTTGTTCTACTGGGTTGCTAAAGCCCGTCTGTTTAGAGGTAAGACGCTATCAGAAGTCCGTCGCGACTATATCAGTGCATCAAAAACTTTGGGAACAAGTAATTTTAAAATTATGTTTGGCGAATTAATGCCAAATTTGAGCTCATTGATTATTACTAACTTAACAATGAACTTTGCCGCTAATATCGGTATTGAGACTACTTTATCTTATTTAGGATTTGGTTTGCCTCAATCGACACCAAGTTTGGGAACTTTAATTGGATACGCCTCAAGTGGTGATGTTTTATCTAATAAAACATGGATTTGGGTCCCAGCTTCACTTTTAATTTTAGTTTTAATGTTAAGTATTAATTATGTAGGTCAAGCCTTAAAACGTTCAGCGGATGCTCGCCAACGTTTAGGATAAACAAAGGAGGAATAGAAAGAAATGAAGTACAAAAAACTAGTTAGTGCAATGGCACTTGGTGCTGTTGTAACTGTCGGATTGTCTGCGTGTGGCAGCAAGGAAGGCGGAAAGAGTAGCAGTAAAAAAGGTGAAGAAGCACAAAATATTGCTAAATTTCCAATCGAAACTAAAAATAAAGAAAAAGCTAAAAAAGGTGGAACTTTAGATGTTGGTGTAGCAATGGACACATCTTTCCAAGGTTTATTTGATCCCGCATTTAATTCAGATCAATTTGATGTTTATTTTATGGAACCATCAAATGAAACTTTATTTGGTTATAATGATAAGTTTCAGATAGATGATAGTGGTGTTGCATCACTTAAATTAGATAAAGACGCTAAAAAAGTAACGATTAAAATGATCAAAGATGCCAAATGGTCAGACGGTAAACCGGTTGTTGCTGATGACATTATCCAACCATACTTGATTATCGGTAATAAAGACTATAACGGTGTTCGTTATGGTGAACAAATGCAAAAGATTATCGGTATGAAAGATTATCATGAAGGCAAAGCCGATTCAATTTCTGGTATTAAGAAAATTGATGATAAGACGGTCGAAATCGCTTATGACAGTGTTGACCCTGGTATCTTAACTGCTGATGGTGATGGCGGTGTATGGCAAAATGCTATGCCAGCACATATCTTTAAAGATATTCCAGTTAAAGGTATGGAGTCAAACGATGCTATCCGTAAAAATCCAGTATCATTTGGACCTTATAAAATGTCTAAAATTACTCGTGGTGAAAGTGTGGAGTACACACCTAATGAGTATTACTATGGTGAAAAACCAAAATTAGATAAATTAGTATTCCGTCAAACACCGACAAAATCGGTAGTTGAAGGATTAAAGGCTAAGAAATTTGACATGGTTATTGCCATGCCAACCGATACATACCCAACCTATAAAGATGTTGAAGGATATGAAATTTTAGGTCGTCCTCAATTTAGTTATACTTATATTGGTTTTAAATTAGGGAAATGGGATAAAGAAAAAGGAGAAGTTACTTATAATCCTGATTCTAAGATGGCTAATAAATCATTACGACAAGCAATGGCTTATGCTGTTGATAACCAAGCTGTTGGTGATAAATTCTACTATGGCTTACGTAAAGGTGCTAATTCATTAATTCCACCTGCATTAGGTGAATATAATGACAAATCATTAAAGGGCTATACTCAAGATGTTGATAAAGCAAATAAATTATTAGACGATGCTGGGTATAAGAAAAAAGATGGTGAAGAATTCCGTCGTGACCCTAAAGGTGAAAAATTAGAAATTAAATTTGCATCTATGGCGGGTGGAGAAACTGCACAGCCGTTAGCAGAGTACTATATGGATCAATGGAAAGCTGTTGGTCTAGATGTTAAGTTATCGACAGGACGATTAATCGACTTTAATCAATTTTATGATAAGTTAAAAAATGATGATCCAGAAGTTGATGTGTATCAAGGTGCTTGGAGTACAAGCTTTAATCCATCTCAAACAGCTTTATATGGTCCGAAAGCAGCCTTTAACTATACTCGTTTTGCAGATAAAGAGAATACGCGTCTGTTAAATGAAATGGACTCAGACAAGTCATTTGATAATGACTACCGTATTAAAGTATTTAAAGAATGGCAAGAATATGCACATGATCAAGCTTTTGCAATTCCGACATTATTCCGTGATGAAGTACGACCTGTTAGTGATCGCGTAATCGACTTCAACTGGGATGTTGTGAAGGGCCAACATGCATGGTCTGAAATTGGTGTGTCAAGTGATTCACGTAAATAGTAATATTGAAAATGAGAGACAGGTGTCTCTCATTTTTTTGTGTCCTGAACGATAGGTAATAAAATATAAATAATTTAGCTCACATAATTATAGGTAAGCAAGTTTGCTTAAATTAAAAATAAACTTGCAAAAACCATTATTTTTTAATATAATTACAATATATCTTATTATTTTCTAATTTAATGATTAGAAGACTAAATCATCTAATTATTTGAAAAGTTAGTTTAATTAGCATGAGAAAAAATCAGCAAAAACAATAAGGAGGATGACAATGAAATATAAAAAATTAATGAGTACCGTAGCTTTGGGAGCAGTTGTAACATTCGGACTGGCAGCATGCGGAAGTAAAGACAGTGGCAACAAAAATAGTGGAGATAAAAAAGGAAATGGGGAAGCTCAAGATATTGCTAAGTTTCCTATTGAGACTAAAAACAAAGAGAAAGCTCAAAATGGTGGTACATTAGATGTTGCGGTAGCAATGGATACGTCTTTTCAAGGATTATTTGATCCAGCATTTAATAAAGATGCATATGACGTATCGTTTATGGAACCAGCTTTTGAACCACTATTCGGCTATGATGACAAATTCCAAATAGATGACAGTGGTGTAGCATCTTTGAAATTAGATAAAAAAGCTAAAAAGGTAACAATAAAACTTATTAAAGATGCAAAATGGTCTGATGGGAAACCAGTGGTTGCTGACGATATTATTCAACCATACTTAGTGATTGGTGATAAAGATTACCCTGGAACTCGATATGGTGAACAAATGCAAAAAATTGTTGGTATGAAAGACTATCATGAGGGTAAAGCAGACTCGATTTCAGGTATTGAAAAAGTTGATGATAAGACAGTTGATATTACATATGAAAGTGTTGACCCTGGTATTTTGACAGCAGATGGTGATGGTGGAGCATGGCAAAATGCAATGCCAGCACACATTTTTAAAGACATTGCTGTTAAAGACATTGAATCAAGTGACGCTATTCGTAAACATCCAGTAACGTTTGGTCCTTATAAAATGTCTAAAATTACGCGTGGTGAAAGTGTCGAATTTACTCCAAATGAGCATTATTATGGTGAAAAGCCAAAACTGGATAAAGTTGTTTTCCGTCAAACACCGTCAAATTCAGTTATTGAAGGATTAAAATCAAAGAAATATGATATGGTTGTTTCGATGCCTACAGATACGTATCCGACTTATAAAGATGTTGAAGGCTATGAAATGTTAGGACGACCTGAATTTAGCTATAGTTATATCGGCTTTAAGATGGGTAAATTTGATAAAGAAAAAGGTGAAGTCGATTATAATCCGGATGCTAAAATGGCTAACAAATCTTTACGTCAAGCTATGGCTTACGCGGTAGATAACCAAGCAGTTGGAGAAAAATTCTACTACGGGCTACGCACTGGAGCAAACTCTTTAATTCCACCAGCATTAGGTGAGTTTAATGACAGTAAACTAAAAGGCTATACTTTAGATGTTGATAAGGCTAATAAGTTATTAGACGATGCAGGCTATAAGAAAAAAGATGGTGAAGAATTCCGACGTGATCCTAAGGGTGAAAAACTAGAAATTAAATTTGCATCAATGGCAGGTGGCGAAACAGCACAGCCACTGGCGGAGTACTATATAGATCAATGGAAAGCAGTTGGCTTAGATGTGAAGCTAGCGACAGGACGCTTAATTGATTTCAATCAGTTTTATGATAAAATTCAAAACGATGATCCAGATATTGATGTCTTCCAAGGAGCTTGGCAAGTAAGCTTTAATCCATCACAAACATCATTGTACGGACCAAAAGCTGCCTTTAACTTCTCTCGTTTTGCAAGCAAAGAAAATACGCGTTTGTTAAATGAAATGGACTCAGACAAATCATTCGATTCAGAGTACCGAACAAAGATATTTAAAGAATGGCAACAATATGCGCATGATGAAGCATTCGCAATTCCGACATTGTTCCGTGATGAAGTACGTCCGGTAAGTAATCGCGTTACAGATTTTAATTGGGACGTAGTTAAAGGACAGCATGCTTGGTCTGAAATTGGGGTTACATCTGATTCAAGAAAATAATTATTAAACTATCAATTTGATATTTTCTATCAAATTGATAGTTTTTATTTTAAATCGGTTCAAAACAAAGTATAATGAGTGATGTGCAACTATAATAGAAAAAGGATGATTTAAATATGCAAGATGAGTTTTTAGCATTATTAAAAAATAAATACGGTGTCGTATTTAAAAATATTGATTTATTAACCCAAGCTTTTACTCATTCATCCTATGTGAATGAGCACCGACATTTGGAATTAAATGATAACGAACGACTAGAATTCTTAGGGGATGCTGTATTAGAAGTTATCGTTTCAGATTACTTGTTTAAACATTTTACAGAGCTTCCTGAAGGAAAATTGACTAAATTACGTGCAACAATTGTTAAAGAGGATTCATTGGCCCAATTTGCAAAAGATTGCCAATTTGATCGTTTTATCCGATTAGGTAAGGGAGAAGAAAGTTCAAATGGCAGAAAAAGATCTTCTTTATTATGTGATTTATTTGAAGCATTTTTAGGTGCTTTGTATTTAGATCAAGGAACAGATAAAGTTAGCGAGTTTATTTATCAAGTAGTTATTCCAAAAGTTGAGTCTGGTGCTTTTTCACATGAGATGGATTATAAGACTGTTTTGCAAGAAGTATTGCAAAAAAATGGTGATATTCTTATTGAATATGTATTGGTGAACGAAGAAGGTCCTGCACATGAGCGGACATTCTATGTTGAAGTCAGTGCAGGGGGACAAGTATTAGGTACAGGAAGTGGCAAATCAAAGAAAAATGCCGAACAAAAGGCGGCAGAAGTTGCCTTGACTGCATTGGAAAATAAGTAAAGGAAAGGGGACTTAAATTAGGTGTATTTAAAGCGTCTTGAAATAGCTGGATTTAAGTCTTTCGCCGATCGAACGATTATTGAATTCAATCAAGGATTAACAGCTGTTGTCGGACCAAACGGCAGTGGCAAAAGCAATATTACTGAAGCCATTCGTTGGGTATTAGGGGAGCAGTCAGCAAAAAATTTACGCGGTGGAAAAATGCCTGATGTGATTTTTGCTGGCTCTTCTTCGCGTTCCCCTTTAAATGTGGCTGAAGTGACGTTGATTCTTGATAATACGGAAAAGACCTTACCTATTGACTACAGTGAGGTCAGCGTTATGAGACGACTAACACGATCAGGAGAAAGCGACTTTTTTATTAATAAACAGCCATGCCGGTTGAAAGATATCGTTAATTTATTTATGGATTCCGGCTTAGGAAGAGAATCTTTTTCAATTATCTCGCAAGGGAAAGTTGAAGCAATTTTTAATAGTAAACCTGAGGATCGTCGAGGTATTTTTGAAGAGGCTGCAGGCGTACTAAAATATAAAACACGAAAAAAAGAAGCTAAACGAAAATTAGTTGAGACTGATGATAACTTAAGTCGTGTGAAAGATATTATTTTTGAGTTAGAAACACAAAAAGAACCCTTGTTTGAACAAAGCGAACGTGCTAAACGGCACTTGTTGTTAAAAGAGCAATTAAAAGAAGTTGATTTACGTGTTACTATTGAAAAAATGACACGATTAAAAGTCGAATATGATGAAAAAAAAGCAAAGTTAGCTGATATTAATCAGACCGTTGCCGCAGAACAGCAAACAATCACAACAGTCGAACGAGATTTAGTAAATTATCGTGGGAAGCGTGATGAACTTGACCATTCACTGGAAATATTACAGACAGAACTTCTAAAAGTTACTCAGTCATATGAACGTTTAGAGGGGCAGAAAAAAGTTAATGAAGAACGACAGAAACATTCGGTTCATACAGCGGATCAATATGAGCAGCAATCAGCTGATTTGCGTACCAACATTGAAGTAATTCAACAAGAGTTGTTAGAATTAAAAGCCAATCTATCGCAAAAAAGAAAAAGCAAACGTGAATTAACTCATGAGATTGATGCTTTGACGAAGGAATTAGAATTTTTAAATCGGTCATCCAAAGAAAAAGCTGATGATTTGCGCAGCGATTATATAGATATTATGCAGCAGCAGACGAATATCAAAAATGATTTGAAACATTTGGAAAAACAATACCAGCAGGAAACACAGCGCAATAAAAAAGATTTGGATGCTTATGACCAGTTGCTTCAACAAGATAAAGAGATAGAACAGCGAAAGACTCAATTGGAAAAGGAACAAACTAATCATGAAAATGTTTTACAGCATCTGACAGAAGGGTATCAAACAACGCAGACGGAATTCCAAGAGTTAAGACAAACAATACAGATGACTGAACGTCAAATGTACGATGCGTTGAAAATTTTACAGCAGGCGCAAGCCAAAGAGAAAAGTCTTCGTGAGTTACAAGAAAATTACGCCGGATTTTATCAAGGTGTTCGTGCAGTACTTAAAGAAAAACAGCAGATGAACGGTATTATTGGTGCTGTTGCTGAACTAGTCACAGTACCTGCTGAGGTCAGCTTAGCCATTGAAACAGCATTAGGAGCAGCGGCTCAGCATATAGTAGTAGCTGACGAGCAGAGCGCTCGATCAGGAATTACATTCTTGAAACAAAAACGTGCTGGTCGAGCTACCTTTTTACCACTAACAACTGTTAAGCCACGTGTGATTGCCGAAAATGTACGCGAAACAGCGAAACAGCTACCTGGGTTTGTGGGGATTGCTAGTGAATTGGTGACTTGTGATCCGACAATTCAAAGCATTATTCAGAATTTATTAGGCTTGACTGTTATTGCAAGAGATTTAGCATCAGCCAATCAGTTATCGAAAGAGTTGAATTATAAGTATCGAATTGTATCACTTGAAGGTGATGTCATGAATCCTGGAGGTTCAATGACTGGTGGAGCAACTAAAAGAGGACAGGGCGCAAATCTATTTAATCAGCACCATGAATTACAGGTCTTAGAGAAGCAAATTGCCGACATGACGATGCTTTATCAGCGTAAAGAGCAAGATGTCGCACTTAAAAAGCAGACAGCTACCGAATTAGAAGAAAGGCTTGAGACACTTCGCCGAGACGGAGAACAAGCAAGGCTGACAGAACAATCAATTAACAATGAATTACAGCAGTTAGTCCAAAAACAGAAACAGCAAGCAAAAGAACGACGTGTGTTTGATTACGAAACCCAAGAACTGCAACGCTTTTTAGAAGTTTATCAAGAAGAAAAAGAGCAGCTGGAAGAAGTATATGCAGCAACTGAAAACAAACGTCAATTATTAGATAAGCTGATGAATCAAACCGAGCAGGAAATATCTGACAATACGCAAAAGCGTGATAATACTGCACAACAATTGTCTGAGAAACAATCTGAAGCAGCTGTTTTAATGGAACAAATTAAACAAATTGCTGAACGAACCAATGAAAAAGAAGACTGGTTGTTGGATGCTGAAAAAAGTCTTGAACAATTTGAGCAGCGTTTAAACTCGGAATCCACAGAGCAGACAAGTCAGGAAACTTTAAATCATCAGCTTAAAGAGGAAATGCAACAGTTAAAACAGACACGCGAACAATTAATGACCGACGTGGAAACAAAACGCAACGATCGAGAAGTAATCCATCAGTCTATAGTCTCTTTCGATCAGACATTGGTGTCGCGTAATAAAGAGCTGCAAATGACTTTGGATAAAAAGGCGAATGTTGAAGTGGCTAAAAAACAAGCCGATCTGTCTTTAGAACGCTTGAGTTTGTATTTGTTTGAAGAATATGGGACTAACTATGACTCGGCTAAAATCAATGTGACAAAAATCATCGATTTTTCAGCAGATGAATTAGAAATAGAGCGATTGAAGCGGGAGTTAAAAAATCTAGGACCTATTAATAGTCAAGCAATTACCCAGTATGACGAGCTGGTTGAACGCTATAATTTTTTAGCTACCCAACGTGATGACTTGTTGCAGGCAAAAGACGCTCTATTGGATACAATGAGCGAGATGGATCAGCTGGTCATTGAAAAATTTCATGACGTGTTTAGTGATATTCGTCATGAATTTCAAACAGTTTTTCCTAATATGTTTGGCGGAGGACATGCAGATTTAACACTGACTGATCCAAGTGACTTATTAAATACTGGTGTTGATATCGTAGCTCAGCCACCGGGTAAGAAATTACAGCAATTAAGTTTGTTGTCAGGCGGTGAACGAGCATTGACAGCTATAGCACTCTTATTTGCGATTATACAGGCACGTCCAGTTCCTTTCTGTATTTTGGATGAAGTAGAAGCAGCATTAGATGATGCTAACGTTGCACGTTATGGGAATTATCTGCGCCACTTTGGCGATAGCAGTCAATTTATTGTAATTACCCATCGTAAAGGAACGATGGAAGCTGCAGATGATTTGTATGGTGTCACGATGCAAGAATCCGGCGTATCAAAAATTGTTTCAGTTCATTTGGAAGATTTTAAGGATGATCCAGCGATTAAATAAAGATGGGAGAGTTTCAGGGTGATAAAACTTATAGCGATTGATTTAGATGGAACTTTGTTAAGAGATGACAAGACTATTTCAGAATACAATAAACAAGTTCTTATAAAAGCTAAGAAACAGGGTGTAAAGGTAGTTATTTGTACGGGACGTCCTTTAATAGCGATAGGTCCAATCCTAGATCGATTAGAGTTGCGTGATATTGGCGATTACAGTATCACCTTTAACGGTGGTGCGATTCAAAAAAATGATACGGGTGAAGAACTATTTGCACACTCGATCTCATTAGATGAAGTCAAGCAAATGACACAATTGATGAGTAAATTAAAATTGCCGCTAGATGTTGTATCAAATGATACATGTATTCATTTGCCGACATCACTACCAGAACGGGCCTCAATCTATCAAGATTTAAATCCCTTACTGACGTTTGCTTCTTCCGATTTAGCCGATCTGTCTTCTGAGCGGATGTATAATAAAATGGTGGTGGCAACTGATCAGGAATTTTTGGATCAACAGATTGAACAAATACCAGAATCTTACTATGATACTTTTAATAT
The DNA here is from genome assembly GCF_003950515.1 of Vagococcus vulneris. Taxonomy (GTDB): domain Bacteria; phylum Bacillota; class Bacilli; order Lactobacillales; family Vagococcaceae; genus Vagococcus; species Vagococcus vulneris. The sequence goes on along the minus strand of NZ_NGJS01000009.1, from coordinate 21,919 downwards.
CATGAAATCACGTGCTAATTTATTGGAAATATTACATAAGGACGTCAGTAAAGCCAATGGTATTCAAAAATTAGCTGATATTTTGGGTATTACAAGAGATGAAGTCATGGCAATCGGTGATGAAGAAAATGACCGTTCCATGATTGAATATGCTGGTTTGGGTGTGGTAATGGAAAACGGCAACGATGAGTTAAAGAAGATTGCGCAGTACGTCACGTCAAGCAATCAAGCTGATGGGGTTGCAGTAGCAGTTGAAAAATTTATTTTTGTGAAAGGAGACAATTAAATGGGGATTTTTGATAAAATAAAAAAAGCCGTTTTTGGTGAAAAAGAATCAGATGAGCAAGAGAAGAAAGTTTCTCCTGATGTCGAGAAAGATGTAACAGTTAATGAGGAACAGGTATCTGAATCAAAAGTAGCAGAAGCCGACACACCTGATTTATTAATAGATGAATCTATTGAAGAGGCAATAGAAGTTGAAGAGCAAGGTACGCTGGAAAGTGAAAACGAATCAGCGAAACAAAAAAATGAAGAAAAACGTTTGGTTGAAACTTCTGTAAAGCAGCAAGAAGAACAGGAACCAAAGGGAGAAAACCAAGAAAAACAAGCTTCAGAGGAAATTATTGAAGAAGTCGTGAGTGAAGAGTTGTCCGTTCACGACTCGTCAGATACCGAAACTGAACCGACAATCGTTTCTGAACCAGAGATTGAAGAAGTTGAGAAAGAGGTTAAGTCAGAAAACCAAGAGACAACCGAGAAATATGATAAAGGGCTGGAAAAATCACGTAAAACGTTTGGACAATTTATGAATCAACTATTTGCTAATTTTCGAATGGTTGACGATGAATTTTTTGAAGATTTAGAGGAAGCCTTAATAGCAGCTGATGTCGGTTTTGATGTTGCTATGCGAATCTCGGATGAACTGCAAGAAGAAGTGAAATTGAAAAATGTTAAAAAACAGTCAGATGTTGAAAAGGTAATTGTCGAAAAATTAGTTGAAATTTACGATACTGAAAAGACAAAAGAAAATAATGCTATCAACATGCAGTCTGACGGCCCCACAATTATTTTATTTGTCGGAGTCAATGGCGTAGGTAAAACAACTAGCATCGGTAAATTAGCGCATCGCTATAAAGAAGAAGGGAAAAAAGTCTTGTTAGCTGCGGCGGATACTTTTCGAGCGGGTGCAATTGATCAACTAGTTGTTTGGGGTGAGCGAGCCGGTGTCGAAGTTGTAAGACATGCAGCCGGAAGTGATCCGGCTGCGGTGGTATTTGATGCAGTCGATAAAACGAAAAAAGAAAATTTTGACATTTTATTGGTTGATACAGCTGGCCGGTTGCAAAACAAAGTGAATCTGATGAAGGAACTGGAAAAAATGAAGCGTGTGATTGAGCGAGAATATCCGTCAGCACCGCATGAAGTTTTATTAGTTGTTGATGCTACAACAGGGCAGAATGCACTTATTCAGGCAAAACAATTTAAAGAAACAACTGATGTGACTGGGTTAGTTTTATCTAAATTAGATGGAACAGCGAAAGGCGGTATTGTCTTAGCTATTCGTAATGATTTACGTTTACCAGTTAAATTAGTCGGATTGGGTGAAGGAATTAATGATCTAGAGGATTTTGATCCGAATCAATTTGTTTACGGGTTATTTAAAGATGTTATTGAGCGATATGCTTAAAAGACAGTCGACTAACATGACGTTAGTTGACTGTTTTTTTATCACTTGTGACAGTTTTTGGTTGCTTTTGAATGTAACTGACGATATACTATGGGCATGGAGTTGATACGGATGTTGACAGAAGAAAGAAAAAGTGAAATTTTAAAACTGTTAGAAGTAAATGATATTGTTAAAAATAGAGATTTGATGAGTTTACTTGATGTATCCGAATCAACTATTCGTCGAGATTTACAAGAGATGGAGGAAGAAAATCTTCTATCCCGGATTCATGGTGGGGCAAGACGGGTGATCAAGTTAGAGCCAGAATTAACGATGATGGAAAAAGCCGTCAAAAACACTCATGAGAAAAGAAAAATTGCTGAGTATGCGGCGACACTAGTAAATGACGGAGATTATATCTATTTAGATGCTGGAACAACGACTTATGACATGCTGCCTTATTTGCAAGGAAAAAAATGTCATGTGATAACAAATTCTGTTTATCATGCGACATTGAGTGTGGATGTTGGTTTAGCAACAGTCATTATTGGTGGGGAAGTACGACAAAAGACTAAATCAGTTGTTAGTCATGTTAGCCTAGAACAGTTAAAATTATATTATTTTGATAAGGCCTTCATGGGAACAAATGGTATTCATGTTGATTATGGCTATACGACGGCCGATACATATGAAGCGAAGGTGAAAAACGTTGTTATTTCCCAAGCGCAGCGAGCATACGTGTTAGCAGACTCGACAAAGTTTAATAAAGTTAACTTTTCGAAGATAGCAGATATTGATACAGCCAGTATTATTACCACGACTGTACCAAAAGAATTAAAACAAAAACTATTAGAATTAACAACCATTAAGGAGGTTCATTAAATGATTTATACAGTGACATTAAACCCAGCAATTGATTATGTGATTCGTGTACCTGAGTTTAAAACAGATCAATTAAACAAAACGACAGAGGAATTTAAATTTCCTGGAGGCAAGGGAATAAATGTTTCACGTATTTTGAAAAATTTAAAAACCGACTCCGTTAATCTAGGATATGTCGGAGGATTTACTGGACAATTTATTTCAGATTCTTTGGCCAAGGAAGAATTACGGACAGATTTTATTGATGTCCCTGGTGATACAAGAATTAATATTAAACTGAAAAGTGATGTTGAAACAGAGATTAACGGTCAAGGTCCAGTTATTTCATCTGAAGCATTGACACAATTGAAATCACAATTGGCTAAGGTGACTAAAAATGATTTAGTTGTTTTTTCAGGTAGTATTCCAAAAGGTTTGCCGGCTGATGTGTACGTTGAGCTGATCAAAGAAATTAAGAAAAATGATGTACCTTTTGTAGTTGATATCAGCAGTGATTCATTATTTGATATCTTGCCATATGGTCCAGAGTTTATTAAACCAAATCATCATGAGTTAGCGGACTTATTTAATGTTACATTTAATTCAGTAGCTGATATGATTCCTTATGGCAGAAAATTAATCGAAATGGGTTCAAAAAATGTTTTAATCTCTATGGGTGGTGATGGAGCTCTATTAGTGACCCAAGATGCAGTGTATCAAGCCCCTGTTTTAAAAGGACAGCTAAAAAATTCGGTTGGTGCCGGAGATTCAATGGTAGCGGGATTTGTTAATGAATACGCTAAAACCAGAAATAGTGTAGATGCTTTTAAATATGGTGTCGCAGCGGGTAGCGCAACAGCATTCAGTGATGATTTGGCAACAGGGGATTATATTTTAGAATTAGTCGACAAGGTTGTTATTAATAAAATAAATTAAAGACTCGGGAGGAAAAAAGTTATGAAAATTATCGACTTGCTATCAACAGATTGCATGATTCTTGATTTACAGGCAACTGAAAAAAAAGCAGCAATAGATGAAATGGTCAGCAAATTATATGAAGCCGGCCGTATTGATAATAAAGAAATGTTCGAAGAGGGTATTTTAGCTCGTGAGGCACAAACATCAACTGGTTTGGGTGATGGTATTGCGATGCCTCACTCAAAAAATAAAGCAGTTAAACAGGCAACTGTTCTATTTGCTAAAAGTGCTAAGGGTGTTGACTATGAATCACTTGATGGTCAGCCGACTTATCTTTTCTTTATGATTGCCGCTCCAGAAGGTGCCAACGATACACATTTACAGGCTTTAGCTAGTTTATCGCGTTTATTGTTGAATCCAAAGTTAATTGATACGTTAAAAGGTGTGACTGAACCGCAGCAAGTTTTGGAATTATTTGATAATGCTGAAAAAGAATACGAAGCGAAAGAAGCAGCCGAAGAAGCTAAAGCGAAAGAACAAGCAGATGACGCTATTGTATCTGATAAACCTTATATAGTTGCAGTTACTGCTTGCCCAACAGGAATTGCACATACTTACATGGCAGAGGATGCCTTGAAGAATAAAGCAGCTGAAATGGGCGTAGATATCAAAGTTGAAACAAACGGATCAGAAGGAGTTAAACATCGTTTAACACCAGAAGATATCTCTCAAGCTGTTGGGGTTATTGTTGCAGCAGATAAAAATGTTGAGATGGCACGTTTTGATGGCAAACATTTAGTTAACCGTCCAGTTAGTGATGGCATTAAGAAAACGGAAGAATTAATTAATTTAGCAACAAGTGGAAAAGCACCGATTTATCACAGTACAGGTGATGATTCAGAAGCTGAAGACGGCGAGTCAAGTAAAGGAAGTGTTGGTTCACAAATTTATAAACATTTAATGAATGGTGTCAGCCACATGCTTCCGTTCGTTATCGGCGGCGGGATTGCCATTGCCATTGCTTTCTTAATTGACCAAACGATGGGTGTTCCGCAATCTGAATTAGCTAATTTAGGTTCATATCATCCGGCAGCAGCTTACTTTAAAACAATCGGCGGGACAGCTTTTAACTTTATGCTGCCCGTGTTAGCAGGATACATTGCATCAAGTATTGCTGATCGACCAGGTTTAATTGTTGGGTTTGCAGCGGGTGCGTTAGCGGCTTCAGGTGTGTCAATTGGTAACTTAGAAAATCCTGTTTCTTCAGGTTTTTTAGGTGCTTTAGTCGGTGGTTTCTTAGCAGGCTATGTCATCTTACTATTGAAAAAAGTATTTGCTAAATTACCTAAATCTCTCGACGGTATTAAAACGATTCTATTCTTTCCAGTGTTTGGGTTGGTTATTACTGGATTCTTAATGTTGTTAGTCAACATTCCGATGGGTGCTATCAATACTGGTTTAAATAATTTCTTAATGTCATTATCCGGTGCAAATGCGGCATTATTAGGTGCGTTATTAGCAGCTATGATGTGTATTGATTTAGGCGGACCAATCAACAAAGCAGCTTATGTCTTTGGTACAGGAACACTTGCAGCAACAGTTGCAACAGGCGGTAGTGTCGTTATGGCGTCAGTTATGGCCGGTGGTATGGTACCACCATTAGCAATTGCGATTGCTAGTTTTATTTTCAAAAATAAATTTACAGAAAAAGAAAAACAAGCAGGTGTTACCAACTTAATTATGGGATTCTCATTTATTACAGAAGGTGCGATTCCATTTGCTGCTTCTGATCCACTACGCATGATTCCAAGTTTTGTTGTTGGAGCAATAGTAACAGGTGGATTAGTCGGTGGTATGGGTATTAAATTAATGGCTCCACATGGTGGTATCTTTGTTATTGCTTTAGTCAGTCATCCATTTATGTACTTGCTATTTATCTTATTAGGCGCTGTTATCAGTGCGGTCATGTTAGGATTCTTACGTAAACCAGTAGCAGAATAATAATAAGCAGTATCGAAAAGACAGCTTTTTCGATACTGCTTTTTTTCTAGTAATGAAGTGCTAAACAAGCTGTTATTAATATACAATGATGCTAATTACAGGATGAGCATAAGGAAAAATGATTGCAATATGGGACATGGAAACTGGCAGATGGTAAGGTTGTTGTAATTTCGCTGTTTTTTTTCCTATGTCCCATGCTTAAAATATGCGACTAATCTATATATTATGATGGATTTTTTGCAGTATTAGCTTTGATTTTTTTATTATTATCGATGCAATCCTCTTTTATAAACGAATTTATAAAAAGTAATGACGGAGGTTGGAAATTAATGAAACAAGAATGGTTAATGATAACAACAGATTTAATTAAACAAATAAGTCAAGCTAAACAATATGCAGGGTCTGCCTTGCAATCCGCTAAAGCAGCAGAGTTTAAGTCGGCAGCTCATAATATGTTTCTAGCACAAGAAAAAATTCAATCAGCTAAATTAATTCAAGCTGACTTATTAGCAACAGATAATATGGTGAGTAATTCTGAAGATATTCTAATGAATACCTTACTTTCTGTTCATAGCGAAGATCATTTAGTAACTGCTTCAGCATATCTTGACTTAGTTAGTGAATTTATAAACGTTTATAAACGATTGATGACTGAATAAAATAAAGACTTAAAAACAGATAAATAGAGAATAATAGATGTGAATGTTATAATGACCACATGAGAATTTGACTTTAATGCAAAGGAATATATGATAAATGAGAGACTTACAAGAACAGTTAATTCAAGAAAAAATAAGACCATTATTCAAAAAGATGCGCATTGGTTTGGAAAAAGAAAGCCAACGAGTGACACCTGATGGTAGTTTGGCTAAAACAGATCATCCTAAATCATTAGGTAGCAGAGATTATCATCCTTATATACAAACAGATTTTAGTGAGACACAAATGGAGTTGATTACACCTGTCTTTGAAAGTTCTGAGGAAGTCATTCAATTTTTAGGTGCCTTACATGATGTGGGAATTCGTTCGATGGTAGAGTCAGAACGTCTATGGCCGTTAAGTATGCCCCCAGCATTGCCTCAGCAAGATAGAGATATTATCATTGCAAAATTAGCATCGCAAGGAGACGTTAATTATCGTCGTTATTTAGCTAAAGTGTATGGCAAAAGAAAACAAATGGTCAGTGGGATTCATTATAATTTTGAATTACCGAAAGAGTTGATTCATTGTTTATATAATCAGCAAACAGAGCATGAAACATTTGAAAAATTTTCAACACAAATTTATTTAAAAATTGCTCGTCAATATTTACGGTATCGCTGGTTATTAACCTACTTAATTGGAGCATCACCTTATGCAGAAGATATGTATTTTATTGAGGATGCCCCTAAGCAGCCGGTGAGAAGCATTCGCAATAGTCAATATGGATATACAAATCGTCCAGAAATTCATGTGTCTTATCAATCACTGGAATCATATGTCGCTGATATTGAAAAATTAGTTGATCATGGTGAATTGATTGAAGCGAAAGAATTTTATTCACCTGTTAGATTACGCGGTTCTGAACCGTTGGGAAAAATGTTAGAGACTGGTATTAGGTACATTGAGTTGCGAAATATCGATTTAGATCCATGGGCTGAGTATGGTATCACGACATGGACAATGGACTTTATTCACTTATTTGTGATGTTGATGCTGTGGCTTCCTGAAGACTCTGTGTCAGATGAGATGGTCGATTTGGGAACAGAATATAATGATATGGTGTCCTTAGAGCATCCATTGGAACAAACAAGGTTTTTAGATGAAGGTGAATGGCTATTAAGTCAAATGGCTGATATGGCTGAAAAGCTACAAATGCCCAATGAATCGATAGACATGATTGCAGCAGCAGCTGAACAGTTAGCAAAACCTGAATTGACTTTAGCAGGTCGAATGGTTGCTTATCTTGACGAATGTCATTTATCGCAGCATGATTTTGCGACAACGTTAGCTGAAGATTTCTATCAAGAGGCAACACGTCGACCATATCAGCTTGCTGGTTATCGGCATATGGAACTATCTACACAGATAATGATTTTTGATGTTTTACAAAAAGGAATTAAATTAGAAGTATTAGATGAACAAGACCAGTTTTTAAAATTATCGTTTAAAGGTCATGTCGAATATGTTAAAAATGGAAACATGACAAGTAAAGATAGTTACGTTGTCCCATTGATGATGGAAAATAAAGTAGTGACAAAGAAGATTCTAAATCAGGCGGGTTATCGTGTGCCGCAGGGACAAAATTTTAGTTCTTTCGAAAAAGCCGCCGAAGCGTATGAACAATTTATTGATAAGGCTGTTGTAGTAAAGCCTAAATCAACAAATTTCGGTTTAGGTATTTCTATTTTTAAAGAAGGTATGTCGCAAGAAAGATATTATCAAGCTTTAGAATTGGCTTTTGCTGAAGATAGTGATGTATTGGTCGAAGAATTTATCGAGGGAACAGAGTATCGTTTCTTTGTAGTAGATGGGCAAACATTAGCTGTCTTGCTGAGAGTTCCAGCCAATGTTGTTGGAGACGGTCGACAAACTATTAGAGAGTTGGTTGAGTTAAAAAATCAAGACCCTTTACGTGGTGAAAATCATCGATCACCTTTAGAAAAGATAATGTTGGGTGATTTGGAAGAGCTGGCTCTTAAAGAGCAAGGATTAACATTTGACAGTGTTCCAAGAATGGCAGAGGTTATTTATTTACGTGACAATTCAAACGTTAGTACTGGTGGCGACTCAATTGATGTGACCAATCAAGTAGATGACAGTTATAAAAGAATGGCAGAGGCTGCTGTGACTACTCTTGGAGCAATTGTCAGTGGAATAGATGTTATTATTCCTGATATTACTAAACCACTTGATAATGTAAAAGATTATGGGATTATTGAGGCTAATTTTAATCCGATGATGCATATGCACATCTATCCTTATGCGGGTGAAAGCCGGCGCTTAACACAGTCGATACTCAAGTTGCTTTTTCCAGAATTACCATAAAAAATAAGCACACTCTAGACTAGCTAGGGTGTGCTTGTTTTTATTTTTTATCGGTAGAATCAGTTTTAGATTCTTCAGTTTTATCTTTTGAATCAGATTTTGAATTATCTTTTTTATCTTGATCTTTATTTGGTAAATAAGGGGTTAAGATGTCTTTGAATTCATTGTCTTTAATTTTAACATTGGCTTTGTTTAGTTCATCACCTAAGACTTTTTGTTGGAAAGCAGGATCAGATAATTTAGTTTGCTCAACAACTTCTTTTAATTGTTTTTCAAACGGTTTGTAGTCATTACCTTTTTTCTGATTCTTATCCATTTTAACAATGTAGAATGCTTCAGCCCCTGTCATTTGGTTAGCAGCTGTGATAACTTCAGAAGTGTTGCCGTCGTTTAATTTATATGCGGCTTCTTTTACTTCTTGAGGTACAGCTACGTTAGCTGGTTTTGTTACTGCAGTTGAATTAAATGTTACTTTACCTCCACTTGCCTTAGTTGTTGTATCTAAAGATTTTTCTTTAGCAATTTTAGTGAAGTCTCCACCATCTTTTAATTCTTTAGCAATACTATCTGCTGTTTCTTTTTTATCGACCATGATGATTTGAGCATCAACATCTGGATGATATGTTTTCCATGCTTCTTCTAAATCTTTATCAGTAATTTTGATGTGAGATTCCATCATTTTCTTTTGTGCTAAGTTTGATTTGATATTTTCTTTAAATTGTTTAGAATCCATACCGTATTGTTTTAATGCATCTTCAAATGCTTTTTTACCGCCGTATTGTTTTTCAGCAGTAGAATATTCTTTATCGATTTCATCTTGTTTGATATCTTTTCCGTAATTTTCTAAAGCAATTTTATTGAAAATCATACCAGTTAAGACTTGCTTAGACTGATCGCCTTTAATTAATTCGTTGTAAAAATCTTCTTGAGTAATTTTACCGCCTTTCATTGAGACGATTTCTTTGTTTCCGCTAGAACAGCCGGCCAAAGTTACTAAACCTAGTACTGCAGCAGCAGTCAATTTAATTGATGTTTTCATGTAGTTCGGACACTCCTATTCAATTTTTTGATAATTGTTCATTTATTATTAATCACGTTTACAACTATAACATACTATTAATGTAAAAAAAATGTTAATAAGGCTAATTTCAATAAAATTTCATAAAATAATCACGTTTTAGAACCTACGAATAGTACCTTTATGTTAATTTCTGTTTAAAGCTGTCAATTTCTTGATTGATTTTGCCAAGTTGTTGTTTGATTTCGGTAATACGTGGATCTATTTTAAAATTAAAGCGATTAATGCTTTTCTCGGTATTTTCAATTAATGGTGGTAATAGAGTGTTAAGAGAGTCTTTAACCTTAGTAATGTCTTCTTTGACTGCTTGAGCATCATTTTTAGTTGTTAAAACGAGATCAACACTATTTTCAACAGATGACGTTAATTCTTCACGAAGGTCAGCCCCTTTTCTGGGTGCGCACAGCAGACCAATGCCGCCGCCGATTGCTGCACCTGTGAGTAATCCTTTAATAAATTTATGAGTAGAAAATGATGCAGTCATCAGTTGCTCACATTCTTTCTTATAGATTCAGCGATTGCTGCCATATCATCAGCAGAGTATAACTCTCCGTTGTTTTTAAACGTCATACTAAAATCATCATCTGCGCCGTATCTAGGGATTAGATGAATATGCGAATGAAAGACTGTCTGGTAAGCAATTTCTTTATTGTTATTGACAATATTTAAACCCTCCATATCGGGAAAGTTTTTTTCTAGAGCACGGGCAATTTTTGGAATGCGTGAAAAAACTATTTGAGCCAAATCTTCATCGTATTCAAAAATATCTGCGATATGTTTTTTCGGAATGACTAAGGTATGTCCTTTTGTAGTCTGAGTAATATCTAAAAAGGCATAAACTGCATCGTCTTCATAAACAGTATAGCTTGGAACTTCACGATCAATGATTTTACAAAAAATACAATCTGTCATGTGGGTTTCCTCCTAATAATAAATAGATATGCTTCATAAATACCTTACCATAAATATGTCATCAATTGGAGAAAATATCATCCTTTATCTAAGGAGATTTCAATAAAAAATATGGTATACTTACTGTATTATTAATGGAGGAATTGTTAATGAGTTTAAGAATAAAACATGTGACAGGGGGCTATGGTCATATCCCTGTTTTAAAAGATATTTCATTCGATGTGTCATCGGGGGAAATGGTGGGACTAATCGGTTTGAACGGAGCAGGGAAAAGTACAACGATTAAACATATTATCGGTTTACTGACTGCTCAAAAAGGAACGATTACAATTGACGATGAGACGCTAAAAGCAGCTCCAGAAAATTATCGCAAAAAAATCGGTTATATTCCCGAGTCGCCGGTACTGTATGAAGAGTTAACTTTGCGTGAACATATCGAAGTAACTGCAATGGCTTATGATATTCCAATAGATGAAGCTTTTAAGCGAGCAGAAAAACTATTGAAAACTTTTCGCTTAGAAAATAAACTGGACTGGTTTCCGGTGCATTTTTCTAAAGGTATGAAACAAAAAGTGATGGTATTATGTGCGTTTCTCACACGTCCTAGTCTGTATATTATAGATGAACCTTTTTTAGGGTTAGATCCACTGGCTATTAATGCTTTACTGGAACTAATGGAAGAAATGAAAAAAGATGGTGCAGCCATATTAATGTCTACGCATATATTAGCAACGGCAGAAAAATATTGTGATCGTTTTGTTGTGCTGCATAATGGAGAAGTACGAGCTGACGGGTCGATGCCTGAATTACGTGAAGAGTTCCATTTGCCTGATTCTTCGTTGGATGATATTTACATATCATTGACTAAAGAAGAGGAGGCATAACAATGACTGAGTTTTATCAATTGCGCTTGAAACGGCATCAAACTAAAATGATGAAATACATGAAGTATATTTTTAATGATCATTTTATTTTAATTCTGATGTTTGCAGTGGGCGGCTGTGGATTGTATTATTCTGATATGATTAAAACATTAACAGTTGATCAATCAATGTTTATCAAAGTCGTGGTTGCACTAATCTGGCTGCTGACTCTGCTTTTAGGCCATCTGGCAACCCTTCTGCAAGAAGCAGATCAAGTGTTTTTACTGCCGAAAGAAAGACAAATGAAAGAATATTTAAAGAAGGCTATTAATTATTCAATGGTCTTTCCAAGCATTGTGTTAATTGTTTTGGTTGGAATAACAATGCCGTTGCTTGTAGTTGTAGAATTAGCCGGTAGTGTTCAATTTTTGATGTACCTAGTTATGCTGATTACTTTAAAACGAATTGATTTACAATTGAAATTGCAATTTTTGTACCAACAAGACGACCAGCAATGGACAGTGAGACGACTGCTTTGGTTGGCTGTGACAGTTTGTTGCATTCTTCTAAGTTTATTTGTACAACCGGTTATCGGATTGGTATTAGCACTTATTTATTTGCTAATTAACGATAATATGACAAAACAGGCAATCAAAAGCGGCACATTAATGTGGGAAAAAGGCTGTCAAATTGAAAAAAAACGAATGAAACAAATGTATACTTTCATTAACTTATTTACTGATGTACCTGGTTTGACAAGCGAAGTTAAACGACGTGCTTATTTGGATAAATGGTTGAATCGAATTCCGAAAACACAAGCGAATGTTTATAGATATCTTTACGCGAGAGTTTTCCTTCGAGGAACAGAGTATAGCGGGTTGGTCATTCGTTTGATGGTTGTGGGTGGTTTGATTATGGCATTTAGTTCAGAGTTGTGGATTAGTGCATTGATTTCCGTGCTGTTCCTTTATTTGATTGGGTTTCAATTGGTACCGATTGTTGGAGAGTTTGACTATATGCTGTTAGCTCAACTCTATCCAGTATCAGCAAAGCTGAAGACCAACGCAGTTGAACAATTGATTGCTAAAATTTTAGGTTTTGTTAGTTTGATTTTTGCCGTTATTAGTTTGATAACATTATCAAATAAGCTGGATGCCTTGATGATAATTGCAGCATTGGCAATAGAATGGCTTCTTTTATATAAGTCCTATATCCCGCACAGATTAAAAAAAATACAGAAAATGTCATTTTAACAGAAACAAATTGAATTATATGATATACTGATTGTCTGATTTTGAAAAATGTTGGTAACTGTCTTTTATGCGGAAGTTTGATTAAGTTTATTGGGGAGAAAAGATTGTGATATTTAAATTTGATAAAAACTGGAATCTCCAACCGCTAAAAGGGGATACCGGTAAGGCTTATAAGGGTATCAAGGATGGAGAAAAAGTATTTTTAAAAAGAAATTCGACACCTTTTCTGGCGGCTTTATCCAGAGAAGGGCTTACACCTAAATTGCTTTGGACAAAGCGTATGGGTAATGGAGATATTGTGACCGCACAAGAATGGCTTGATGGTCAGCAATTATCGACAATTGATATGGTTGAAAGTACTGAAGTTATTCGAATATTAAATCATTTGCACCAATCGGAATCGCTACGTTCAATGTTGAAACGAATGGGTGGTCACGAAAAATCTGCTTTTGATTTTTTACGTGATTACGTGAATGATTTGCCAATAGAATTAAAAAATGATTCTTTCTTACTTGAAGTATTTCGCTACTTGGAGGATCATTTACCAACTTATGATCCGCAGTTTCATGTAGCGTGTCATGGCGATGTCATGCATAAGAATTGGGTACAATCTATTGATGGTACTGTGTTTTTAGTGGACTGGGATTATTCAATTCTGGCTGACCCGGCGCTTGATTTCGGATCAATTCTGGGTTGTTATCTGCCACGTGAAGAATGGTCGAAATGGCTAGAACGCTATGGAGAAAACCCTAATGATAATTTGTTAGAGCGAGTTAAATGGTACGCAGCAATTAATTTACTGTTGCAGATTAAACGCAGTTATTTAAGTGAAGATTTAGAAGCAATGGAAGAGTATCTAGAGCTTCTGAGGAAAATAGAATTAGTTTAGAGTTCTTTGATTAACTAGTCAAGGAACTTTTTTTAGGAGGAAAATAAATGAGATTACGAAACAAACCGGGAGCAGAGCAGACAATTGCAGATCACCCACAGTATATTTTAACAGATGCCAGTGACTGGAAAGGTTGCTGGGAAGAACGCTTTGCAAAAAAACAACCGATTCACATCGAAGTCGGTAGTGGAAAAGGTCAGTTTGTTGTGGGGATGGCAAAAGCGAATCCTGATATTAATTATATTGGTATTGAATTGCAGACAAACGCGATTATCTCTATATTAGAAAAACAAATAGAAGAAAAATTACCTAATTTGCAGCTGTTATTAGTAAACGGGGCTGACTTATCTGATTATTTTGCGGAAGGCGAAGTGGATCAGATTTATCTGAATTTCTCGGACCCATGGCCGAAAAAACGTCATATTAAGCGTCGCTTAACATATAAGACTTTTTTAGCAACGTATGAAACAATCGCAAGACCTGGGGCTGAACTGCACTTTAAAACGGATAATCGCGGTCTGTTCGAGTATTCTTTAGCGAGCCTATCACAATACGGCATGGTATTAAAACAAGTATGGTTGGACTTACATGAATCGTCATATGAAGGTAATGTGCTGACGGAGTATGAAGAAAAATTTTCTAAAAAAGGTCAACCAATTTATCGGCTGGAGGCGGAATTTACAGGAAAAAAATAAAAAGAATGATTATCGCAATATCTTTAAGCCATAAGACCTAATGAAGAAGAAGTGTCTGTTGTCAAATTCAAGTATAGATAAATTTGACAGGAGATGCTTTTTTATTATTGTGAAAAGTCTAGTCTTAGCTATATTAGCGTAGCTTCCTTCATTTTTTTATCTTAATATAAAGATAATACTCTTAAAGTACACGATAAACGTTGCCACAGTTAAATTTTTTTCTATAAGAGTAGGGAAAAAAATGCAAATTATTTTTCAAAATGAGAACAAGATGATTTAGGGAAAAATATTTAATATTGAACACAATAATGAGCTTTCGCAAGAAGAAAAATGGGTCGCAAAAGATAAAGTATTAGGGGTAAAAATTGGCACACATCAAACTGATTTTACGGCACAAAAAATGAAGAAAAGACACCTTATGACTCTGACTTATCGCCTGAAGAATTTAAAAATTTCAAGATAAAATTAATCAACTTCATAAAAAAAAGCTAGCATTTTTTTATGATGCAACAGCAACTTCTTGTGAAAATATTTTAAGCGATAACACCCACATTAGTGATGTGGGATGTAAGTATGGATTGACCTAAGATGTTAAGCAATTACCATCACATTTTTGATGTATGGAGAAAAGTGCGTATTACGCTTTATTTGTCACTTTTTTATCGATTCACATTCGATTATTTCTTACTAGGTACTATAACCTTTTTCATTTTGTGTAGACCAATCTACTTTCGCAATTCTGGCGTGTTTGCTCCGTGGTAAGTCTGCAGCTTTTTATAATAAGTAATTATGTAAAGCAAAGAGTTAAATCACTTTTTATTCTCTCTTTAAAAAAATTTATATTATCAATCCAACACCAACCCTATTTGCTTATCATTCTACAGCCGTTTTACTCTCGACTACTTTTTTAGTACTCTAAAATTGTTAAATATTAAATAAAAAAAGGATGAAATTAGTAAATGAAAATCTTAAATTGGGTTATTTGGGGAATCATATCAATTATTGGAATGGCATTTATAGGAAAGATTTATTATGATAATTTATATGGTGTTATGTATTATACAAAAATCACTTCTGAACCAATATCTGAACAACATATAACTGAAGGTGGCGGTACGGGATTAACAGAGTATACTTATAAACAAGTAGGTTATAATAAAAATAGCGAAAAAAGGACTTCACAATGATTGAAGCAAGGAATAAACCATTAAGAAAAGACGCTTATCTTAAATTAAAAGTTAATCAAAATAAAGGAATAATTAGGTCTGACGAAGTTAGTTTAACAGATATTCCGGATTCAACATCAGAAAAAATAAATCGTGATTAAAAAATTCTTGAAAGGGTGGAGATATTGAAAAAAAAAACTAAAATAAGTTTTTTTATATTAAGTCTTATATTTATTATTTTTATTGGTCCGATAGTTGGCAACAAATTCATTAAAACCTCTGTGTCGAGTTTAAACAAAACAGACAGGCAAATGATTACTGATATGACAACTTTTAACCAGTCACTAATAGACAAGGGAGAGATATGGCCTAATTTCAACGTCACAGACTACCCTATAATAACGATTAATCAATCTAAATGGTTGAACCGATTCTATGCTTTTAACTTTAAGAAAACTAGCTCCATTGGTTCAAAAGAGTTAACTCAAAGTAACCAAAATATTGCTGTGCCTGTGAGTAGATATGCAAGTACCTATCCTCAAGTCATCCCACTTAATTTAGCCATAGGGAATTTTTCTACAACGGGTAGTAGAAAAAATATTGATCAAAATAAACCAGTTTTCTTTATTAAATATACTCAAGATAATTTTACAGCTATGCCTCCAGGTAATCAATTTATTATCTTTACTATGCATGAAGCATTTCATTTTTACGCACAAAACTGTTGGCAAGATGGCCAGCCTAATCAAATTGATTTAACAGTGGATGACCTATCGCTCCTTGGCTTATCCTATAAATTATTAGATAAGTTAAATCAGTCTAACCTAAAAAATGAAGAGGTATTGTCTTTATTACAAGAATATATAACGGTCTATGAAGAAAGACAAAAAACGAATCCTGACTATTTGATAGAGGAGGCAAAAAAAGAAACCATTGAGAGCACAGCTTCTTATGTTGGTCGGGAATCAGGAAAAAGAATTAATAAAAAATACGACATACTAGAATTTGAAAACGGTGGGAAACCTACATTTTATGAGGTGTTTCAAGCTATGGGAAATGGTGACTTTGGTACTGAATTCCTTGTTGATTTTTCTTTGTATAACACTGGAAATGTTTTAGCTAATTCTTTAGATAAATTAAATAAACAACAATGGAAAGAGCACCTTAATCAAAATACAAAAGAAAAATCTATCTCATTCTATGATTTAATTAAAAATTACTTAAATGACAATACACGCCAGAAAACCTTGGAACAAATTAAAACAGAGAATGAGTTCAAGAAGATTCAAGAAGAAGCGATCCATGTACATGCTAAAATAAACCAATAGATGTTGTTACTTAATATAATCATGGTATATGTTAACCAACTTAAATTTGATGTTCACATGGTATAATTAATTTAACTAAAATACTTAGTAAAAAGGAGGAATCAGAATGTGGTTATTCACTTTGATTTTAGTAGCTATATCTGATGTTTTTATTTTTATAATGGGTTTTAAATTAAGACAAGGGAAATGGCTAAGGCTTGTTGCTGGTAATACATCTAATAAGTATCCTAAAGAAGCTAAAGATGTTGCTCCTTATATTGGTATCATATGCATGGTTATCAGTATTTTTATTTTAATTACTTTAATTCTAACTTGGTACTTTAGTTAATTTACTTAGTATAACTGCCATTATGTGAACCTAGAGCTACATCAGCTATTTAATCGATTTATATATCTTGATAATAAGTAAAAGTCATCAGAATCAATTCTGATGACTTTTAAATTGCTCTAATTTTAAAAAATATCTGTTTTGATTGTTTTTATTAGATGTGTTATAGGATATGGCTTACCAAATCCGTCTACCTCATCTTCACTTTCTATTTCAAAACCATGATTTAAATAAAAGTTTTTTGCATATTCGTTTTGAGTATTAACATCAATTTTATTTATATTTTCCATTTCCATTAACTCGATTAATATTTTACTGCCATATCGTTTTCCAATGAAATCGGGATCAAGAAAAAGCATGACTAATTCATCTTCACTTATTCCACTAAATCCGATAATTTCATCATTGTCTTCCCACAGATATAGATTAACGTAATCTAAATGTTCTGGAATAATTTTTTTATAAAAATTAAAGTCCTCATCCGATAGAAAATGGTGAGTTTTTTTTGCCGATTTTTCCCAAATATCTAAAACTAATTTGTAATCATTTTTAGTTGCTTTTTTTTTATTTAACATAATAATATTCTCCTTTATTTATCTTAATTCTTTATATCCTCTCCTTCCTATTACTTATTTGATTATTTTTTGTGTGTATCCCATTTAAAATATGTATTCATTTTATTTCACCAATCCTTTGTTTTTTGTCTAATCTTACAAAGCAAATCTTAAAGATATCCATAATTAATGTCAAACTTTCTAACTTAGATTAATAAGTAATTATGTTAACTAAGACGTTAAATAACTATTTTTTGTATTTATCAAAAGAACCAATTGAATTAATTACTAAAATAAAAAATATTAACATAGCTCCTACTCCAAAATACTCATGAATGAATTGAGAAAGAATAGAGCCTAATAATAAGACCAGTCCCCAGGTTAATAATGAATTTCTCATATCTAAACTAATCTTTTTTTGGTCATAATCTTTTTTATCTTTTTCAGCAATACTATCAAATCCACTAACTAAAATTGTTCCCTTTTCTTTTAACAAGTGGAATGTTATTGCACCTATAAAACATAGAACAGCTATTCCTAGATCAATAATTGTTATTGGACTCATAATAATCGCTCCTTTTAGCTAATTATACTACTAAAAAACAACTTGGCATAATCACCAGTTATGTAAACTAAAAAACCCTTCAAAATAAATTGAAGAGCTTTTACAATATTCTTAGTGACCTTTGTGTTTTTCACGCTTTTTAGCTTGTTTTCTTTCAAATTGCTCTTTTAGGTACAATTCTTTACGTTCTTTTCTTTTCTTTTTAGCTACTTTTTTCTTTTCTTCATGTTGAAGTCTTATAGCTTCTTGCGACTTAGAAGATAGAATTTTTTGCTTCTTTTCTTTATTGATCATTCTCTGAAGTCTTTTGGGGTTAATCTTTTTTCGTTCTTGTTTCTCTTGCATAGTTTTATTTTGAGCCAACCACTCTTCATTTAACATGCTAGGAAGAATATAATTAATAAAATTAAAAATATCCTCTACTTTTGGTTCTGGTCCAAAAATATGCTCTCGAACGACCCAATTATTTTTTTCATCTGAATACTCAATTAAGCCACACCAATATTGTCCGTTAAAATAAATAGTCAAAGACATATTTATTCCTCCCTTTATTTAAAAATTAGAATAAAGGACGACCCAGGGAGGGAAGGTTACTTACAATGTTTTCGGACTACCAACCGAAATGTGATTTTATATTCTATGATTAATATAATTCATTCTATAGAATCTTTCAACTGTTACTATTTCACTCATTATAATCTGCCATTATGTTAACCTAATGGTAATATTGGCAGCTATATCAAATGATATAATTTCAAAAAGGAGTTGAGATTATGAGCGTATATAAAACAGAATTAGGATCTATTCATTACTTTTATAAAAAAGCTAAAGAAAATCAAAAAACTATTGTATTTCTACCATCTTTTGGAGGAGATTCTACCTATTTTAATTTTAAAAATATAATAGATAAACTGAATCATCAATATGGTTATTTAGCTATTGATACTATTGGATATGGAGAAAGTATTGAACAAGATATGAATAGAAATATATCTAATATCATACAGAATTACTTAGATATTATTAATTATTTAAAATTAAAAAACATAGTTTTATTTGGTCACAGTATGGGCGCTATCTATAGTTTGTTCTTATCTCAAAAAAAACTAGATATCAAATCAATTTTTTTAATAGAACCTCCTCATATCGATATAAAAGATGCTGTTCTTAATGAAGATGAGAACTTCATAGAACAAGTTAAAAATATTAAAACAATGATTGTGAAGGGTGATGTCATTCCAACAGATTTTTTAGAAAGTACTAACCCCAATAACACATTAGAAGAGCGGACTTTAAACAGTCAAATTTTGTTTAACGGATTTGGTAACGAATCGATACTATCAGAATCGAAAAATACTGTTGAGACTATTGATGAATCAGCAAAAATATTATCGGATAGTTTATTAGCAAATATTACCTTGCTTTGTACTGATGCAAGGGAAGAAGAATATAATAATTCACAATTTAAAAATGTGAAAGATATTTTTGCTTTAAAAGGCTCACATTATCTGCACTGGTCAAACGAAAAAGAGGTATTAAAAATATTATTTAATGTTATTTAGTGGCTTGGTTTACATAATTACATAATTATTCTAAGTTAGATAATAGTGGTATAATAGAATAAAAAGGAGTTTTAAAAATGAACGCAAAGATAATTAAGATACTTGGGATAATTAGTTTGTTAGTAGTTTTATCTTCATGCACTTTAAGGAGAGAATTTAATGGTAGTAGAACTGGTAATGACGACCAATTTATAATGTCATACGATATTTTAAATACGAAAGACTCTCAAGAATTAACTTTTAAAAAATCAGAAAAAATAATAAGTGATATTGATAATAAATCTGGAGAGCTAACTGTAGAATTTTTAAATAAAAATGAGGAGATCTTATTTAAAAAGAACTACAATAAAGATAAAGATAGGTTTACCTTTGAAGTTCCAAAGGACGGAAAATATGTAATTTCTGTTACTGGTAAAAATGCTAAAGGAAAAGTTAGTTTTATCAAAGAATAGTTATTTAACTCCTTGCTTTACATAATTAGATATTAAATTAAGTTAAAGAGGCTCTCAGAAATATTCTGAGAACCTTTAATAATTATTCAGTTAACATAAAACTCAATTTTACAAAGAAAGAAAAAAATATTAGGTTAACTTAGTATAATCACTAGTTATATTTTTCCATAAAATAATTTAAAAAAGTTTCACCTCTCAGAAATGCTTGATTCTCTTTGATGACATTATAGCCCTGAGATTTGAAAAATGGTTTTGCAGTTATAGATGAGTACGTTGAAAAGGTTGTTGAAGAACATTTCAATTCTAGTTCTTTTAATATTAATTTTGCTATTCCTTTATTTTGCCAATCTTTATTGACGAACAGTCTATCTAAGTAACCCGTGTTAGTCATATCACCATAACCAATTATTTTGTTTGTTTCTGTTAAAACTATTTGTGCATTCTCAGGTATAGAATTTTTAAAATCATTTAGGTCAATATTAGACCATGCTAATACTTGTTTTTCTGAATAATCTTTTATATTAATGTTCATGATACATTCTTTTATCATTATAATAATTTCGTTTAAGTACTTATCCTCATAATTTTGTATAATCATTAAGTTCCCTCCTAAAAAAGATAGCATTACTGTATGTATCTTGAACTAATAGTTATTTAACTGACTGGTAGACATGATGGCAGTTATATTTGGTCAAAAATAATTATTTTAAATCAAAAGAAATCTTTTTTCAGTATTTCCCATTTTAAATGTATATTTAGAATCAAAATTATCAATAAAAATCGATGTTTAACAGGTACTTTTTCATTTATTTTAAATAGCTTTTGTAGTCATTTCATCATACATATTAGCGTTGCATTTCTTAAACGTTTCATGAAAGGAGCTAGTTTAAAAAAATCTAAACAAAATAGTTTTGGAAACACCTATAATATCAGCTATTTCTTTCATTATTTTGTATGTTTCATCATTTCTCAAAGCGTTTCACTGTGATAGTGTATCGAAGATTGATAACAAAATAAAGAGAACGTACTACACTTTCTTTAACTTGTAACTATATTATAAATTTGGATCTAGGTCAATATCTTAGACACATTTTTGTAGAGACAGTTAAGCCATTCTAAACTTCTCTTGTGTTTCAAATTCATGTGGTGTTAAATAGTTAATCGAACTATGGATTCGATTACGGTTATAAAATCCCTCAATATAACTAAATAAGGCTTGATTGGCTTCTTCAAAATCTAAATAGCTTGTTGTGTAAACTTCTTCTTTCTTTAATGACGCATGAAACGATTCAATCCCTGCATTATCATAAGGCATTCCTTTACGACTATAGGAATGTCTTATTTTATTTGTTGCTAACCATTCTTCATATTCTAAAGAGGTATATTGGCTACCTAAATCAGTATGTAGAATCATTCCTTCTGGAATGTCATAACGCTGTTTAGCTTGATTTAAAGTCTTTAGAACACAATCTACTGTCTTATGTTCTGAAAAAGTATAGCTGATAATTTTCTTCGTGTGTAAATCCATAATCGAAGATAGATAACACCAACCATTTTTCTTTGTTGGAATGTAAGTGATATCAGCTACCCACTTTTCACAGATATTTTTAGTAGAAAAGTTTTGATTTAAAATATTTTCTTTTGAAACAATTTTTTTATTAGACAATTGAGGTTTGTATTTCTTGACAACAATTGATTTTAAACTTAATTGTTTCATTAATTTCTGGACATGTTTAAGTGATACTGAAATACCTTCTTTTAACATCATTTGACGTATTTTGGTTGCACCATAACGCTGTTT
>NZ_NGJS01000008.1 GCF_003950515.1 Vagococcus vulneris | reverse complement strand
TTTCCATGTTGTGTGTGATAAACTTTGATTGTCCTTTTTCATAAGGGACCTCCTAAATGATTGATATTTCGTGGTCGGGAAACCAAATATATCTTATCATTTTAGGAGACTTTTTTTATACCACGCTGAAAGCTCTTCTGAACCACCCGCATAGCAGGTGGTTTTCAAAACATATAATAAAAAGCCCGGTGGTATTCACCACCGAGCTTGACCTCTTTATTTAACAATATCTTCATTTTTATCTTTATAATAATCAGGATTAAATTCTAGTTTCTTTTTCTCTTTATTCTTACTGATCACAGCCATATACATAGGACTAAACCCAATAGCAGCTAACAAAAGCGACCCAATCACAAGTACTTTTTTACTAAACATATTAATCACTCCCGTAAGTTTATATGTTCATTTAATTACAGTATAACACTATTTTTTATAAAAAAAGACAAACTGTCTAATTTCACAGTTTGTCTTTTTAAGTTTAGAATGATGTAAAAATTACATCATGTCTTCTTTATTATTAAAATAATATTTTCTAATACGCTCTGTTACTCCAGGTTCAATTCGGTCAATTGCTTCTGAAATAACATTTAGAGATTCTTGATAGTTGTATTCTCTAGCGAATAAACTCATACTCTTATCGATTGCATTCTTTATTTCTGGATTAGAAAAGCGGAAACGGTTAGCGTATTGAATCATTTGCTCTGTTAATGACGCATTATCAATCAAATCCTCTGTCCGCTCAGTTAACGATTTAACATCATCTTCGCATGACTTTAATAATCGATCAATATGATTCATATCTATTCTAATCTTATTAAGCTCTTTGCTTAACTCCTCAATTCGATCACTTGTTACAAAGAAAAACTCTAGATAGCTGTTAGGAATACCTGGTAAGCGTTGTTTTTCAATATAACGTTTCAAGTTTCTAAGTTCCAGTTCATAGTCATCAATTTTCTTAATGGCTTGTCGCTCTCTAGGCGCAAAGTCCTTAATTGAATGATCTATTTTCATTTGTTCAGCTTCAATATCTTTTAATTGAGCTAAACTGTCTTCATAGAAGTTTGCCACTTGTGAAAATACAGCGGTCTTTTCTTCTAATTTTTTATTCATTTCTGTTAATTCATTTTGCATCTCTTCCATTTGGGATTGGAAGCTTCTGACTTTGCCGATCTCATTATGCGTTAAAATATAACTTTGAGCAACATGGTCTAGTTCAATAACCAATCGTTGATTATTTTCTTCTGTATGAGCAAGAAAATCAACTAATATAGTACGGTTATCATTAACAAAGTGGCGCGCATCTATTTCTTTTTCCATAATGTCATATAAGTGATCTATTTCTTTTGCAATATCTGCACTTAACTTTTCAACATTTTCAACCTCTAATTTTTCTAAATTCATCAGAGTAGAATGAACACGGCCTTCAATTTTTTCTACGCTTGTCGGGATAAAATCACTTTCAAAAACATAATCATCTTTTTTAAGAGACTCATAACCGTCTTTAATTTCCTTCAATTGCTTAGGAAACGTTCTATCTAACATCTCAAACAACGGTGGAATTTGGTCAATTATTTTTTTCAAGTGATAAGTACTATCTTCTGCGTCTTCTAACACAACTCTGGCTTCCATTGGATCACCAGCTGTATTTAATGCTCTAAATTGAGTGAACTCACGCTCAATTGATTGAATTTGTTTTTCAAGTTCTTTATAAGCAACACCATAACGTTCTTGTTCTGACGTTACAGACTTACTCATTTCTTCATAAGCATCTAAAGCTTTTTGAACAGCTTCTGAGTTACGTTCTTCACTCTCTGCTAATTCACGTAAGCCTTGACGTATTTCCTCAACTTCACGTTCCATGTTATCAATAGTTACATTTGCTTCTGCGATGGCATCTTTTACTTTCATGAATCGGAATGTTTCATTTAAATTTTCAATATCAAAAATTAAACTTTCTAATTCCGCAAAAGAGATAGTGGAAATATCTACCCATTTTTGGTTCCATTCTCTAAAGGTATTTTGACTTTGGCCGACTAAGTGCATTTTTTTAACATTATCAATCTCTTCCAGTACTGGTAAATCAAACAACGCTAATTTACGTCGCTCAAGTTCTCCAAGCTGATCGTGATTTTTTCGTCGCATAAAAAACGCAGCTAAGTATGCTAAAACTGCTAGGACGATTATGATTAGTAACATCCATAACCAAAGTTTATTATTCATTGTAGTTCCTCCGTTTTATCTTTAGTCACCACAACCCTTTCCATAAACCAGAAAAACACATGACATTGTTTAACAAAATAGTTATCAATGCCGTGCTTCATGCAATCAATCGCTATTATTAGAAAATTTACATCTATTTAAGATTATATCACACTCATCTCACTGTATCACTAATTAATTATTAAAAACCCGAAAAATAATAGATAATGGGAATAGTTTTAATCAAATGAAAAAAAGATTAAAATTTGATAAAACGCTTATTGCATTTATACTATTTTTTTTGGTATGCTATTCTTTAACTACTATACTTGGAGGTATTCTTATGAAGGTTGCTAAGTTTGGCGGAAGCTCTGTTGCTTCAGTTGAACAATTAGAAAAAGTCTATCAAATAATCGCTGCAGATTCAGCAAGACGTTTCATTATTGTTTCAGCCCCGGGAAAACGCTATTCTCATGATATCAAAATTACTGATTTATTGATTAATTACGCTGAGTGTTGCTTAACCAAGCAGTCTGTAACGGAGGTTCAACAAGCAATTTTGAATCGTTACCTTGATATTTGTAAACCTGCAGGATTGGAAAATACATTTGGGCAAATAAAACAAGCCGTTTTAAATTTAGTTGACTTACCCACCGATAATGAACAGTTGGTTTACGATACCTTTAAAGCTAGCGGTGAGGACAATAACGCTCATTTGGTTGCTGCCTATTTAACTAGTAAAGGCATTCCGTCAGAATATTTATCTCCGAAAGAAGCCGGGATTGTCCTTGAACATAGTCCGCACGGTGCTATGATAAATATGGGCGGCAAAGAACTTTCCCCCGATATTTTAGCAAAACAAGTGACCTACGTGATTCCAGGTTTCTTTGGTTTTTCAGAGGATGGACAACTCTGTACCTTTTCTAGAGGCGGTTCTGATATATCCGGTTCGTTGGTTGCTGCTAACATTAAAGCCGATTTATATGAAAATTTTACTGACGTCGATGCGATTTACTGTGCCAATCCTAATCTAATTCCTGATTGTCCTACTTTGAAAGAACTGACTTTTAAGGAAATGCGTGAATTAAGTTATTCAGGGTTTGGCGTACTCCATGACGAAGCACTTATTCCAACATTTTATGCTAACATCCCTGTAGTTATTAAAAACACAAATAACCCAAGCTCTCCTGGTACAATGATACTGCCTGATTCCCATGCTACTGAAAAAAGAGTTGTCGGTATTGCTGCAGATTCAGGATTCACAAATATTTATCTAAGCAAATACCTGATGAACCGAGAGTTCGGCTTTGGTCACAGTGTCTTAAATATTTTGACTGAATTTGACTTGCAATATGATCATATGCCTTCTGGGATTGATGATATTTCTTTGATCATGCGGCAAGACCAATTAACACCCGACATCGAGAAAAGGTTAATTGAGCGATTCAAAACCGTTTTACATGTCGATGAAATTAAAGTGACTCATCATTTATCGATGATTGCTTTGGTCGGTGAGGGTATGAAACAAAATATCGGTGTTGCTTCACGTGCTACACATGCTTTGTCTATCAATCAAGTAAATATAGAAATGTTAAATCAAGGTTCATCAGAGGTTAGCATTTTCTTCGGTGTCAATGAAGCAGACGAAGACCGAGCTGTCAAAGCTCTTTACGAAGAATTCTTTGTCATGTAAACAACATGTCTTACAAAAAAACCAGTCTTACTGTAACTATACAGCAGGCTGGTTTTTTAGACGACAAAATTCTCATCTATATTATTCTCAGACAATTTTAAAACTTTAATCACTTACGCTCTTGTTTTGCTGTTGTCTAACAGCTGCCTTAATCTTAAGCTCTGGCGCAAAATCACGCTCCCAGTTATCGGGTTTAAGTACTTTTCCAGTTACATCATGATAATGAGGTTGACCGTCTGGGAAGAGTTTCCCCATATTTGCTGCATGAACAATATCAAAAATCGGTTCAGGATTTATTCCCATTTTTACAAATGTTCCAAAAGTAAAATACAGCAAATCAATTAAAGCATCTACTTCACCAACAAGTTTATCCGAATGCACGGGCGGTTGTTTTTTTATTTTTTCAGCTTGCTGATCCATTTGGTCGTGCAATCCAGCAATAAAGGAATCAAATAAATCGTTATCACCATCACTGGCTGCATACAGAAATTCTATTAACTCTTCCAATTTAAAGGATGTTCGGTACTCCGCTTCTTGATCAGATAATGTTCTTATTTCTTCTGATTCGTTTGGATCAAATACCCGATGGAATTCACTGACTTTCTCAAAATATGACATAACTAACCTTCTTATCTAATTATTTTTAATTCTTTCAACGCATAATCAATCCCATGATAATCATTAGTAAGTGTAACAAAATCGGCTGCTTCCTTTACAGCATCAGGGGCATTGCCCATGGCGACACCTATCCCTGCACCTGCCAGCATCTCAACATCATTCCAATTGTCACCAAAGACTGCTATTTCAGTCGTATCTATTCCATAATATTCAGCAGCTGCTTTTATTCCTACCAACTTCGAGCTACCTTTTTCAATGATATCAACAGAATAGGGATTTGAGCGAGTAAACGTACACTCTGGAAACAAAGCCTCTAATCGGGGCTGTTCGCTTTCTGGACTTAATAAAACACACTGATATATTGGCACCGACAATATCGGCAGCTGTTCAAAGAATGTTTCCCTCTTAGGAACAATATTCTTTTGTTTCAATAACTTATTTAATTCAGTAATAGAAATTGATTTTGGCAGTGTTTGATACAGCTTTTTAATTAATTTACGCTGACCAATCCTCATGGACATACTTCCATAATATCGTTTGCGGCCGCCGAATGACATTTGTCTCTCTTCGCTGTCACCGAATGCTGCCAGTTTTTGTAATAATTCCTTTGAAAAAGGATGTTCGTAAATTCCTTTCGTATGAGAAAAAACCAATTGTCCATTGTACAATACATAGCAATCCATTGGGATGCCCTTCGTTAAATCAATAATAGTCGATGGTCCTCTGCCAGAAGCTATACCGCAAATAATTCCTTGTTGATGTAATTTTTCCACTGCACGAATCGTACTTGGCAAGATTCGTGACTCGCTAGATAACAGCGTGCCATCAATATCAAAAAAAACTGCCTTAATCATCTTACTGATGCCTCCTAAAATAAACTTAATTGATTTGGATTTAATCCATGATATTCAATACCTAATAGTTTTTTTAATGTTAGCGCATTGGGTGCTGCATCGCCTGCTGAATTATTATTAAAGATAACTGCTTGATTTTTTACTTGCGAATTACATTGAATCGTTTGGGCCAACTTTGCCAGTTCTTCATCTGAATAACGATACAAGTTTCTTTTTTTTCGCCAATCGCCACTATTATCTAACCAGTTGCCTTTATGTCGACCATGCAGACGGATATAAAATAATTCTGGATTTGTAACAACTGGAAGAAATGGAATTGAACGAATCGGGACTTGAGGTTCATCGGCTGCCACCAATGAAAACCTATTATCCCTCATATAATTTAACATACTCTCTCGATTAGTTTCACTGTACCAAGACTGATGCCTAAATTCAACTGCTAACATCACATCTGGTAAATGTCTTCGTAAATTACTTAACCAGGCCACACTTTCTTTCGTACACGCAAAGTAACCCGGAAACTGACACAACACAGCCAATAATTTATTTTCACGAATCAGCGGCTCTATAAAATCTGCATATGCTGTGTACATGTCATTTTCCGACGAATAGCTATCGTGCCAATCAGCATGTTGAGTCATTCCTTTGTATGCTTTTACAATAAATTTAAATGAATCTGGTGTTTGATTGCTCCAATGTTGACTTACCGATGCTGGCTTAATACCATAAAATGATGTGTTTAATTCAACAATTGGAAAAAATGAAGCATACTCCGCTAGTGTCATTTTATTTTTGTGCATCAAAGCCTCATGTTCATGAAATGTTGTTAGTCCAATAGCTATCATCTTGCTGTCACCTGCCTCAGTTATATTTTATCAAATATCTGTTTTTGTGCACATAAAAGAGAACTTTGAAATAACCCAAAGTTCCCATTAACATTATTTTTTAATTAAGTTTAACACTGTATCTACCATTTCTTCAGGATCAATCACTAAATGATGACACATTGGATTCAATAACATATCTTGAATCCCTTTTGGATAATCTTGATCCATTATTCGCCCGATACTCTCCAATAACTCACTATCAGTCATATTATTCGGATATTTACCGACTGCATTCAAGATTGCTTGAGGAAACTTAAAAGGACTTGCTGTTGATACGACCAGCATAGAAGCATCGTCATCAGTGACATATGCATACTGTTCGGCAATTGCTTTTGCAACTGCTGTATGCGGATCAATGACCAGTTGATCATCATAAAACGTTTCTTTAATCGTCCGTTCAATTAGACGCTCATTCGCAAAACCGCCATAAAAATCTTGTGATATCTTATTCTTCAAGTCATTTGAAATTTCATAGCAACCAGTCTGACGCAGTTTTTGCATCAAATCAGTAATCAATTTTGAATCTTGGTTAGACACATGCCACAACAACCTTTCCAAATTACTTGAAATTAAAATATCCATTGAAGGTGAATTAGTCACATAAAATTCTCTGTTTTTATCGTAAATACCTTCCATAAAAAAGTCCGTTAACACATTATTTTTATTAGATGCACAAATTAATCGACCAATTGGCAAACCAATCTGTTTTGCATAATATGCAGCTAAAATATTCCCAAAATTCCCGGTTGGTACAGATACATTCATTAAATCTCCTGGTTCCAACCTGCCCGATTTAAGTAATTGTCCATATGCGTAGACATAATATACAACTTGAGGCAGCAGTCTTCCGATATTAATTGAATTTGCAGACGAAAACTGTTTACCATGCTGTGACAATTGTTCATTAATAATTTCATCGTTAAATATTTGCTTTACCTGTAACTGTGCATCATCAAAATTACCAGTAATACCTACAACGAATGTATTATCACCGGTTTGAGTCAACATTTGTTTTTCTTGAATTGAACTGACACCGTATTTTGGATAAAACACAATAATTTTTGTCCCAGCTACATCAGCAAAGCCTTCCATAGCAGCTTTGCCTGTGTCGCCTGAAGTTGCTGTTAGAATGATAATCTCTTTATCGACATTTAACTTTTTAATCGCAGTTGTCATGAAATACGGTAAAATAGATAACGCCATATCTTTAAATGCTAAAGTAGGTCCGTGAAAAAGTTCCAAGTAATCTGTTTGACCATATTTTACAACCGGTGCGATAGAAATTGTATCAAATGACATAGCATTGTAAGCTTCCTCGATACATTCTAACAACTCAGATTCAGTAAAATCTGATAAAAACGGTGTTAAAATTTTTTGTGCTACCTCTTGATAAGGGGCTGTCATAAGCCAGTCAAATGCTAAATCAATTTTAGGAAACTCTGTTGGTACATATAGACCGCCATCAGGTGCAATTCCAGATAAAATTGCTTGAGCTGATTCAACTAATTCTCCATGACCTCTTGTGCTGCAATATTTCATTATGTTCCCTCCCATATAAAAAACTGTTTTCATTATTATACCATTTTACTCATAAAATTCTAATTTTATTTTTTGTGGGTTTTAAACCATAAAAGTGTCAGTTCTCTAGCTTCCTGGTGATTTACCATTGGCCAAGGATAATCTTTACCGATTATACATGCTGCTTTCTCTTGTTGTGCTAATGTCATTAAATGCGGTTCATGAATATATTTATCAGGGACACCTGCTAACTCTGGGACAAAAGATCGAATAAAATCACCTGATCTATCAAATTTCTTGCTTTGAGTAGTTGGATTAAAGATTCTAAAATACGGAACAGCGTCAGTCCCAGTAGAAGCTGCCCATTGCCAACCGCCAATATTATTTGGCGGATCACAATCAATTAATTGCTGCCTAAAATATTTTTCACCTAACCGCCAGTCTATTAATAAATCTTTGGTTAAGAAACAAGCCGTAAGCATACGTAAGCGATTATGCATCCAACCAGTTTCATTTAATTGTCTCATAGCAGCATCAATAATCGGAAAT
Organism: Vagococcus vulneris; assembly: GCF_003950515.1. Lineage (GTDB taxonomy): Bacteria > Bacillota > Bacilli > Lactobacillales > Vagococcaceae > Vagococcus > Vagococcus vulneris. Next base: position 106,535 of record NZ_NGJS01000008.1, on the reverse strand, counting down.
CCAGTTTGCCCCTGCTTCCAATTAATTAAATCCTCTTGATTTTCCCGCCAGGGTAGCTGCTGATAGTGTTCTTGCAATTCTTCAAACCGTTGTCTCGGGAAAAATACATCAATCATTTTATAAAACTCACGCCAAACTAATTCTTTCATAAATGTTGATTTCCCCTCAGAGTCCTCTTGTTCAAGTAATCTTTGCCAAACAAAGCGTATTGATAAATTACCGGTCTTCAGATATGGAGACAAGCGACTTGTCCCATCTATACTAGGATAGTCTCTTAAATTCGCATAATTAACTAAACCATAGTCAATAAACGATTCCAACCGTTTAATCGCTGCTTTTTCTCCGACATCTTCAGTCCAGTTTTTAACACAGCCCTCAAGTAATCGTTGCATTTCATGTAAGCCGTCTGTTGAAAAGGCTTGATTGCTTTGAATAGTAATATCAGATAAGTCAGCCAATGACAGCAGGCACGTATCAATCTCACATGTTTGCCACTTTTTATAAAAAGGAGTAAACACCTTATATGGTGTGCCGTCGTTCTTTAACACATATTTTGCAGGCAATAAATAATTATCTGGAAATTTATGGCTGCTGATTCCTGCATCCAAACAAAATGCCAAAACTGCGTCATCTCTTTCTTTACCATATACTGACTCATCTTCATTAAAATATATATCTGACCAATCCGGATAAACTGACTGAAATTTTTTAAATGATACAACCGGTTGACCCACTAAATAATGAATATTTAATTCAGGGTGTTCCGAAAAAAATTGATTTACAGTTGCGAAGAAATAATCATTATTCGCAGTACTCTCTTGAATTTGTTCAGGATTAATCTGAAAAACACAGACTAATCGATCTGTTTTCTCTATTGATTGAATCGCAAAATTTAATGCCTGGTTATCAAATAACCGGAAATCTTTACGAAACCACATAACATGTGTACTCATCTTATCGCCCCCATAACTCTATCATGCCAAACAATTTTTTAAAGTACAATAAAAAAAGATTACCGACTGTATCGATAATCTCAGATTGTAGACAAAGTATCATTTTTTTTATTTAAAATGATGGTATCAATGTAACACTGTGTTCTTTTTCAAGATAATCCTTCACTTGCTGACTTGTCATTGCTTTTTTCAATGCTTTAATTTTTTCTGAGTCTTTATTATCTTCTCTGGCAACTAATGAAATAGCAAAGCGATTATCTATCTTTTCTTCGGTAAATAGAGCATCTTTTGGCGTTAAACCGACTTTTGCGATGTAAGTCGGATAATTATAAGCTAAAGCCATATCGTCTTCATTATACGCTTCAGCCAAATTCAACAAATCAACTGGAACAAGCTCAACGTTTTTATCATTTTTTTCGATATCTTTTGTTGTTCCTTCAAAACCAACACCATCTTTTAAGGTAATTATTCCTTGGTCATTTAACATTGCAAGCGCGCGTCCCTCATTTGACACATCACTTGGGATAGCAATTTTTGAACCATTTGGTATATCTTTTACATCTTTATATTTTTTAGAGTAAAAACCAACTTTTGCATCATAAATTTTTTGAATCGCTACTAAATCAGCTTTTTTTTCTTTATTAAATTTTTGCATATAAGGTTCGTGTTGGGCGAAATTTGCATCAACTTCTTTATTATTCAATAATTCATTGTACTGAATATTATCATTTACTTGAACTAACTCTATATCCCAACCATCTTTTTTAGCTTCTTTAGCAGCTATTTCTACTACATCTGTCATCGGTGTCATATGTGAAGCCACCTTGATAACCTTGTCAGATTTTTCCTCTGTTTTTGCAGCAGATTTCCCTGTGGTTTCCGTTCCAGATTTTTCTCCCTTTTGTCCGCATGCGGCTAAACCCAGCATAACCATCCCTAAAATACCAACCATTAACAATTTGTTTTTCATCTATCTTCCTACTTTCTTTTATCTATTCTTTTTGCTAAACGCGTCCCTAAAGATTGCAGACAGCCAACTAAAATAATCATGACAACAATAGCCGAATACATCACACTATACTCATAACGCTGATAACCGTAGCGAATAGCAAAATCTCCAATTCCGCCACCACCAACAACTCCCATCACCGTCGAATACGACACTAAGCTAATCAGCATCGATGTTAGTGCTAAAACAAGGCCGCTTCTTGCCTCAACCAATAAAAAATAACGAATGAATTGATAGGTCGAACACCCTAACGAATCAGCAAGATCACTTACTGCCTTAGGGACATCAAGCAAAACCTGTTCTACCAATCGTGCATAAATTGCAATAGCCACTAAACACAAGGGAAATGACGCTGCAAATGCACCAAAAGCTGTACCAAACAACAATCTTGAAATCGGAATAACCGTCACAACAAGTAATAAAAAAGGAAATGACCGGACCACATTGACATATCCTGAACTTATTTGATAAAGAAAAGGATGCGAAGACGGTCCGCTCTTTCGTGACAAATAAATGATCAGTCCTAATACTAAACCAAATATGCCGCCAATAATTGTTGCAATACTTAACATAACACCTGTTTCTTTTAAAGATTTTAAAAATTCTGGAAAATAATAACTGACTGTTTCTAGATATGTCATTGTGTTAAAATACGAATAACCTTCTTTGGATACGTATCATCTTGCAATACGTTAGATTGATTGACTTCGATACATGTTTTTAGTCGACCATTTTCCATAATAATCGCTCGCGAACACAAAGCCTTAATCGTTTCTAACTCATGACTCACGATAACCATGGTTATTTGCATCTCTTGATGAATTTTTTTTAACAAATTTACGACTTCTGACGTGGTTTGTTCATCTAATGAACTAGTTGCTTCATCAAGTAATAATAGTTTTGGTGACTTTACTAATGCTCGAGCAATAGCGACCCGCTGTTTTTGTCCACCACTTAATTGATGTGGATAATGATTCCATTTATCTGATAATCCTACAAATTCTAGCCATTCTTTCGCACTATTATGTGATACATTATTTGATAATCGTAATGGTAATAAAACATTATCTAAAACTGTCAAATTTTCTAATAAATTAAACTGTTGAAAAATCATTCCTACCAACTGCTTATAATTAATAGTATCCTTTTTAGTCCATTTAGCCGTGTCTTGATTTTCAACTAGTATTCGACCATGATCCGGCTTATCCATTAAATTTATTAATTTTAAGAGTGTTGATTTTCCGGATCCGCTCTCTCCGACAATTCCAAGTATTTCTCCTGATTTGATTTTTAAACTGACATCATCAAGTGCTGATACCATTCTTTGCTTTAATTGATAGGACTTTGATACATTCTCCAATAGAAGCATCCGTCTCCCTCCTTTCTTAAATTAGTTTTATAATGTGCCGACGCTAATGAGTTTACTAAACAAACGGATTTACTGACAATTTTTCAGACTTTTCTATCTGATTTGAACTTTTTTAAACTAAATTCAGAAAAAAATTAGTGAACAAAAAATATCATAATGTTTTGTGTTTCTTATCATCAACTTGTCACGTAAGCCTTTTTATTTTTTTGATAGACAACTATCTAAAATTTATTCATTACCAACAAATTATTCATAAGAACAATTTTGTTTTAAAATATTATAATTTTTTATTAAACTATTATTTATTTTTATCAATAAACGATAGTTTTATGATAAGGTCAACTATGTATTTTCTAATTTAATAAGTGAGGTACATATAATGATTAACCATTATTCAAAAAAAACGACACTGAATTACCGACTATTACTACCTATTTTACTGCTACTTATTTTAAGTACCTGGCTTCAATATTGGGTAGCCTATCACGATGAAATGGTAAACTCTGTACACCAGTTAATTAAGCAATTAATTTTTATTGGTGTGGGAATTATTTGTATGTTCGGTATTATGTTGCTGAATAAAAAAGTAGTTTGGAAGATGGTACCCTATTTCTATATTTTTTCACTGCTCTTAATGTTGGCATTGTATTTTTTTTATGATACAACAATGTATCAAATTACAGGTACCCGACGATGGCTAAGTATTGCTGGTTTTCAGTTTCAACCATCAGAAATTGCAAAAATTGCTTATATCTTATTCTTATCAAAGATTTTAATTGAATACAATATGACACTTTCAGAGAATACCTGGCAAAATGATTTAAAAGAATTGGGTAAGCTTTGTCTTTACAGTATTCCCTTATTTTTACTAATGTTCATGCAAAAAGATTTTGGTACATCCCTTGTTTTTCTATGTATCTTTGCAGCATTAATTATTGCCTCAGGAATAAACTGGCGAATTATTGCCGTACTGAGTATATTTACCCTGATTTTGGGTTTTATCCTTATCGTACTAGTCTTTACTGAGTATGGACAACATATTTTAACAGCTCTGCACTTTAAACCTTATCAATTAAATCGTGTACGTGCTTGGGCAAATCCTTTTGAATTTGCTGATTCAATTGCCTATCAACAAGTTCAAGGGTTAAAAGCTATCGGTTCTGGAGGATTAATTGGTCATGGTGTTCATGGAATTTCGGTTTATGTACCTGTGCAAGAGTCAGATATGATTTTCACCTTTGTTGGCGAAGCATATGGATTTATCGGATGTACTCTCACATTAATATTATTTATGTATCTCTTTTTTCAAATTTTTTATGCGGGTATCAAAAGTAATTCAACATTTAATATCTATATCGGTATCGGCATTGTTTTCATGTTGCTCTTTCAAATAGTCGAAAATATTGGTGCCTCGATCGGCTTACTCCCTTTAACAGGTATTCCACTCCCTTTTTTAAGTCAAGGAGGAACATCATTAATCGCTACATTAATGGCACTAGGCTTCATGTTAGAGATTTCTATTAATGACACGATATCTTAAAAATAAAAAACAACCTGCACAGCTTTTAACTGTACAGGTTGTTTTTTATTTTGGAAATACTCTAAACCATAGTTGAATACCATTTGGATCATTGATACCAATAATTTGTTTGCCCTTATTAAAATATAAATCTGCATCATGTGCAGTTAAGTGATTTCTTAAAGCGACTAAACTATCATAATTTGGTACCGAAAAAGTCACATGATCAACACCTAACTCATCATCTTGAACTGAAGGTGCATAACTTGAAGGCGTCCAACTATCTAATGCAATATGGTGATGATATTGATTTAGCGATAGATAATGCATATTTGAAAAGTCATTATCCTTTAATGTAAATCCAAGTAAATTTGTATAAAAGTCATAACTCTCATCTAAATTTGCAACTGATAAATGGACATATCCAACTTTTGTATCTTTAGGAATATGCTGATAAGTTTCTGAATAATTTTTCGTAACTTTTCTTAAATCTAACGGCTTAGTAACGCCATGAATTTTTCCATCTGCCACTGGCCATTTTTCTTGCGGTTTATCCCACACAAATGCAATTCGGTTTCCCTCAGGATCTGTAATATAAATCGCTTCACAATAACCGTGATCACTCTCACCATCAATCGGATAATTTAATTCAAATAAGTGATGAATGAATGAACCTAACTGTTCCCTCTCAGGAAAAACAAAAGCCATGTGGTTCAACCCAGTCCCTTGATTCAGATTTTCGTCGGCCTCTGGTGAATATACCAACCCCAACAATTTCTTTTTTTCTTGACCTAACCCCATTAAAGCCATATCATTTTCTTCATTAATTAAATCAAGTCCTATAATATGACGATAAAAATTTTCCATTTTATCTAAGTCCTTAACTTTAATTGCGACTGATGATAATTTTATTTCTGGGTCTAATGAAAATCTTTCCATTATAGCCTAATCCTCCTATTAGTTGTCTAGCTTCTCCGATGTGCACGTTACATAACAGTCTAACACAAAATTAATAGCTTTTCGAAACAAAAGCTTTCTCCTTTTAGTTCTTAACACTGCTTTTTTATAAAAAAAGATTCTTGAAACGGTCAACTGTCTCGGCTACTCCATTTCAAGAATCCCTGACTTACTTAATGTTCTGTTCTATTTAACTTATTAATCAGCTCGTCAATATGACTACCGTAAGCAACAGACTCATCAACAGCAAACGTGATTTCTGGTGTTTTATAAATTTGTAATCTTTGGCCCAATTCACGACGAATTAAACCAGTCGCTTTATCCAAGCCTTGTTGAATTTTCTCTCGATCAGATGCCAACTCAGCTAACGATGTATAATAAATAGTTGCTTGCTGCAAATCACCTGTTAAATCAACTTCAGTAATTGTAACCCCCTCTACACGGGGATCTCGTACTTTTTTTTGTAAAATATCATTTACTTCACGTAAAATTTCTTGTGATACTCGTCTATGACGATAGTTTGCCATAATCTTTTACCTCCCTAAATTCAATTATTTAGGCTCTTTTTACTTCTTCCATGATAAATCCTTCAATAACGTCATCCACTTTAACATCATTATAATTTTCAAGAGTTATACCACACTCAAAGCCCATCTTAACTTCTTTAGCATCATCTTTAAATCGTTTCAAACTAGCTAGTTCACCTTCATGAATAACAATGCCATCACGAATCAAGCGAATACCGCTGTCACGACGAATGAATCCTTCAGTGACGTAACATCCGGCTACAGTACCAACTTTAGATACTTTTATGGTCTCACGAACTTGTGCTTGCCCTGTAATTTTTTCAACAAATTCCGGATCAAGCATACCTTTCATAGCAGTTTCAATTTCTTCAATTACTTTGTAGATGATACGGTGTAAACGAATATCGACTTGTTCTTGATCAGCTTGCGTTTTGGCCTGTGGTGTTGGACGAACGTTAAAGCCAATAATAATTGCATTACTTGCTGAAGCCAACGTTATATCACTCTCGTTAATTGCTCCTACAGCACTATGAACAATTTTAACTCTAACGCCTTCTACATCAATTTTATTCAAACTTGCTGCCAATGCCTCAGCTGATCCTTGAACATCAGCTTTGATGATAACATTAACTTCTTTCATTTCGCCATCTTTCAAACTTTCAAATAAGTTATCTAGAGTCACGATGCTATTTGATGAACGTTGTTCCAATAAAGCTCGTTTAGCACGTTCTTCACCTGCTGAACGAGCAGTTTTTTCATCTTCAAATGTCACAAAGCGATCACCTGCTTGGGGCACGTCATTTAATCCTGTAATTTCAACTGGTGTCGCTGGGGTTGCTTCCTTATCACGACGACCAATGTCATTTGTCATAACACGTACACGACCATGTGTATTACCAACAACAATTGGATCTCCAACATGCAGTGTTCCTTGTTGTACCAATAATGTCACAACTGGACCTTTACTCTTATCTAAACGCGCTTCGATAACTGTTCCGATAGCACGCTGAGTTGGATCTGCTTTTAAGTCTTCAACTTCTGATACTAATAAAATCATTTCAAGTAGTTCATCGATATTATCACCAAATTTAGCAGAAATAGGTACAAATATCGTGTCACCGCCCCATGATTCTGGAATCAAACCATATTCACTCAGTTCTTGCATAACACGATCTGGATTAGAGGCCGGTTTATCAATTTTGTTTACTGCAACAATAATCGGTACATCTGCTGCTTTAGCATGGTTAATCGCTTCGACTGTTTGTGGCATAACTCCGTCATCTGCAGCAACAACTAAGATTGTAATATCAGTGATACTTGCACCACGTGCACGCATGCTGGTAAATGCCGCATGCCCTGGTGTATCCAAGAAAGTAATTTTTTTACCTTTGACTTCAATCTGATATGCTCCAATATGTTGTGTAATTCCACCAGCTTCGTCTTGAGTTACCTTAGCATGACGTAATGTATCAAGTAATGTTGTTTTACCATGATCGACATGTCCCATAATAGTTACTACAGGAGGACGTGTAACTAATTCATCTTCATTAATTACTTCTGTTTCAAAGAATTTATCAATATCAGCAACATCTTCTTGAATTTTTTCTTGTGGTTCAATACCGTAGTCCGTTGCTAGTAATTCTATTGTATCTTTATCTAGCGCTTGGTTTTGATTAACCATAATACCTAACATAAATAATTTCTTAATAATCTCTGCTGGTTCACGATAGATTTTTTTTGCGATATCGGCAACATTCATGCCTTCTGTGTAAACAAGAACTTCTGGAAGCTCTTTAAATTTACGTGGTGGAACAGCAGGTTTATTAGATGTTTGCTGATGTTTACCTTTTTTGCCACGACGATTATTATTACGCTTATTAAATTGATTATTTGGACGGTTGTTATTTCTAAAGTTTCCACCTCCACGATTACTATTACCCTGTTGGCCTCCAGGTTTATTATTATTATTTTGTTGCGTTTTGTTTTGCTGACCGCTTCTATTATTATTTTGTTGGTTAGTATTCTTTTTACCGACTTGTTGATTGCTACTTTTATTGACCGGTTTATTTTGATTAGTCACATGATCATCCTTACTATTCGTTTTTTTATTATTTCTCTGCTGTACTTGATTTTTCGACTTGTGTTGCGAAGTATTTTCAGCTGAACGCTGTGGTATGCTTTTACTACTCTTTTGTTGAGCTTTTGTTTTTTCAACCGGTGATGCGGTTTTTTTAGTCAATTGTTGACGAATACTTGCTTCATCATTAGTTGACAACGTACTCATGTGGTTTTTTACATCTAATCCCAAACTTTGAGATTTTTCCACGATTACTTTACTTGTCACATCTAATTCCTTTGCCAATTCGTATACACGTTTTTTAGTCATGCAATCACCATCCTAATTGTATTATTTTACCATTAGTTCACGCATTTTCTGAGCAAAACCACGATCAGTTACTCCGATTATCGAGCGGCTTCTTCCAATCGCATGACTGATATCCGCCTTTGTCATGAACGTAAATACCGGTGTCTCATAATACTGACACTTATCATGTATTTTCTTATTCGTATTTTCGCTTACATCACCTGCGATAAGAACTAATGATAATTTTTTGCTTTTTAAAGCTTTAAGTGTTATCTCTTCTCCCGAAACTAGCTTTCCAGCCCTCATAGCCAAACCTAACATATTTAATACATTTTGATTATTTTCCATTACCGAATAACTCTCTTCTAGCTTTTTGATGCGTGACGTAATCTAAAAGCTCTTGATAAAAATCATCTGTCAATTCAGCATTAATCACACGGTCTAAGATATGCTTATCCCAGCTGGCTTTCACAACATCAGGCTCCATAGAAAGATAAGCTCCTCTCCCCGGCATCTTACCGCTAGGATCGATTGAAACTACACCTTCCTTAGAACGAACAATACGAATCATTTCTTTTTTTGGCTTCATTTCGTTTAAAACGACACATTTTCTCATAGGGATTTTTCTTTGCTTCATCTTGTATTTCGCCTCCTTAATCAATTCGATTAAATTTTATTCTTTTTCATCTTCCTCGTCAATTACAGGAATGTCGATGACTGCTCCTGGCATAACAAGTTCTTCATCCACCAAAGCTTCAGACTCTTCATTTTCCGTATTATCTTCCATAATCGGCAATTCAATCTGAGATTGTTCTGCATTTGTATCTTCTTCCACAACCTTCAAAGTTTCTTCTGCTGCTTGAGCTTTTTTAGATGCAAGTTCTTCACGAATCGTTTCCAACTCCGACTCTGGCTTAATATCAATTTTATAATTTGTTAACTTGGCTGCTAAACGTGCATTTTGCCCGCGTTTTCCAATTGCTAGTGATAATTGGAAATCTGGAACAATAACTGTACAAGCACGCTGGCTATCATCAAAAATCACATCAACAACTTGTGCCGGATTCAACGCATTAGCAATAAAAACAGCCGGATCAGCATTCCATTCAACAATATCCATATTTTCACCTTTTAGTTCATTAACAATTGCTTGGACACGTTGACCTTTAGGACCAACACAGGTACCCACTGGATCAATATCAGGATTTTCTACCTTAACAGCTACTTTAGCACGGTCACCAGCTTCACGAGCAATGCTGACAATTTCAACTTCTCCATCATATACTTCAGGAATTTCTTGCTCAAATAGACGTTTCAGTAAATCTGGATGGCTTCGGCTTACATAAACTTGAGGTCCTTTTGATGTATTTTCTACTTTATATATATACACTTTAATACGATCATGCGGTTGATAGACTTCATTCGGAATTTGATCTTGTTTTGATAAAACTGCCTCGATTTTCCCTAAGTTGACATATATATATCGACGGTCTTGACGTTCAACAATACCTTGCATAATTTCATTTTCATAGGCGCTGAATTCATTATAGATGATAGAACGTTCAGCTTCTCGTACACGCTGTAAAATAACTTGTTTAGCCGTTTGTGCTGCAATACGGCCAAAATCTTTAGGAGTCACCTCAAAACGAATCATATCACCAATTTCATAAGCCGGATTAATTTTCAGTGCTTCTTTTAAACTGACTTCTAATTGGGAATCCATGACTTCTTCTGTCACTTCTTTGACAGAGTAGATATGAACGTCACCTTTTTTTTGGTCAAATTCTACTTCTACATTTTGGGCTTGTCCATAATGTCTTTTATAAGCTGAAACCATTGCGGCCTCTAATGCTTCGATGACTATATCTTTTGAAATACCTTTTTCACGTTCTAAGGCGTCTAAAGCTCCTAACATTTCCTTGTTCATAATTTATTTATAACCTCCATTTTAAAATTGAATTGCTAATCTTGCCTTGGCAATGTTTTTTCGGTCAAAGCTCATTATTTTTTCACGTGTTTTTATTTTCACTAATAACGTCAGTGTCTCTTCCGTTACCTCTTTAAGAAAACCTTGATATTGTTTTTCACCATCAATTGCTTGATATAATGATACATTAATGTATTCATTTACAGCATTTAAGTAGTCCTCTTCCTTTTTTAACGGACGTTCTGCACCCGGTGAGGATACTTCTAAGAAGTAAGCGTGCGGAATCGGATCTGGATCAAGACTGTCTAAAATATCACTTAACTGTTCGCTGACCAGCACGCACTCATTAATATCAATGCCCCCACTTTTATCGATGAATACTCGGAGAAACCAGTCTCTACCCTCTTTTACGTATTCAATGTCAACCAATTCAAACGTATTTTCTTCTAATATTGGTGTTACTAACTCTGTTACCGTTGCAACAACGTTTGCCATCATATTACCTCCTTTGGGATTATCAAGGAATTCATCAAAAAGAGTGAGCGAAATCGCTCACTCTTTCTATATCTATCACCTAAAGATTATATCATAATTTACTAAAAATAGCAAAAGACAAATCTTGATTTCATAAGGTTTGTCCGCCATACAAATAGAACATACTCTGCTCTATTCACTAGGTACAATTAGATTATCAATAAATAACAATTGATTTTTTTATTTATACATGCTAGGATTAGTGCAACGAAAGCGAGGGATCATCCATTGAAATTCTAACCAATACTTCAAGAGATTTTATGACTATTTTTTATTATTGCAACAAGGGATTAGTCTATAGATTTCTAGAATTGGTTGGATATTTCCGCAAGATGATTTGACTTTGCATATACTCAGTCTTTTTTGCGATTTAATCGACCAATTCTCCGAATAGAATTGGTCTTTTTGTTTGCTTTGAAAGGATGATATATATTGAGTAAAATTGCCATTACAAACCTAACCTTCGAGTACGATGGTGCTGCTGATTTGTTATTTGATGACGTTAATTTAACTATCGATGCCAGTTGGAAACTTGGACTTATTGGTCGTAACGGTCGCGGAAAAACAACTTTTTTTAAATTGCTTCAAAATAAATTGGAATTCAACGGAAACATCCAGCATCAGCTGCCTTTTTCATATTTTCCAATCACTATTGAAAATAAACAACAAATGACTTATGACATTCTCTCCGAACACACGACAGCTGAACTATGGGAAGTAGAACGTGAATTGAATCTATTAGAAGCTAAAAGCGACATTCTTTGGCGCCCATTTTCTACACTTTCAGGAGGAGAACAAACCAAATGTCTGCTTGCACTTTTATTTGCCGATTCAACAACATTTCCGTTAATTGATGAACCGACAAATCATTTAGACGCAATAGGTAGACAACAAGTAGCTGAGTACTTGAAAAATAAAAAACAAGGTTTTATTGTAACAAGTCATGATCGAAAGTTTGTTGATCAAGTCACTGATCATATCTTATCTTTAGATAAAAGTAAGATTGTTTTATATCAAGGAAATTACTCTACTTACCTTGATCAGAAAGAACTAGAAGATCAAACAGAACTCCATCGAAATGAACAACTAAAAAAAGAAGTCTCACGGTTAAAACAAACTGCTGCTAAGAAAGCTGAGTGGTCTCAATCACGTGAAGGTGATAAATATGGTAAGTCTACTGTAAAAAACAGCGGATCTGTCTATGATACTGGCTTTATCGGTGCACGAGCTGCAAGAGCAATGAAAAAATCAAAAAATTTATTAAATCGTATGGATCAGCAGATTTCAGAAAAAGAAGAACTTTTAAAAAATATCGAAGATGTCAATGCCTTAACTATGAATTATCAACCTGATTATCATGACACATTACTGACTGTTGAAAATTTACAGCTCTTCTATGATGATATCCCCTTATTTAATCCAGTTTCATTTACAGTTAAGAAAGGTGATCGAATAGCGATAACTGGACCTAATGGAGTCGGGAAATCATCTCTACTTCAAGCTATTTTATCAGATTTTCTCGGCACAATAAGTGGAAAAATAACTTATCCTAAAAACCATATTTGGAGTCTAATCAAACAACAGTACAATAACCATGGACCAATTGATCAGTTTTGTAAAAATAACCATTTATCCTATGAAGACATGTTGAATAATTTAAAAAAATTAGGCATTGAACGACAGTTATTTACCAATCCCATCGAACATCTGAGTATGGGACAGCAAAAAAAAGTAGAACTTGCACAATCTCTAATTACACCGGCACAATTATATTTATGGGATGAACCTTTGAACTATCTCGACTTATTTAATCATAACCAGCTTGAAGAAGTTATTTCACGTACAAAACCGACATTAATCTTTGTTGATCATGACAAAGATTTTATTGATAAAATTTCTACCAAGATTATTGAACTAACCTAAAAAAAAAGACCCTCATAAATCGTCGTTGATTTGCGAGGGTCATTATTCTACTTACTTGGTTTTTCTTTTATATTTATTTTTTCATCAATAATATTCTGTTTTGCTTCATTAACTGCTTTGTACGCATCTTCAGACATATTTCCTTTGACTAAGCTGACACCACCGTCTTTAAGACCGTATGTTAAATGTTTGCCGCCTGGAAATTTCCCAGCTTTAGCTTGGTCTGCTATATCCTTAATTGCTTCACCAACTTCTTTAATTGATGACGTCAAAGTAAAGTTCCCTTCTGTTCCATCTTTCATTTTATATTTCCCGTCTGTTTGCTGGTCCTTATCTGCACCTATTACCCAAACCTTTTTATCACCATTAGATTCATTTTGGGCTTTGGCCTCTTGAAAGACCCCCGCTCCAGTTCCTCCGGCTGCTGCATAAATAATATCCGCGTTATCTTGATACATATTTGCTGCTATTGCTTTTCCTTTAGCGGGATCACCAAAAGAAGCTGCATATTTAACATCTATTGTTATAGATTTATTTAATTTTTTTGCTGTATCTTTTATACCTTGCGTATAACCTGCTTCAAACCTATCCAGAACAGGTCCCTCCTCACCACCGATAAAGCCTATCTTATTTGTCGTGGTCGTGTAGGCTGCTGCGACTCCCGCCAAATAGGCTACCTCATGATCTTTAAAAGTTGCTGAAGCCACATTTTTCTTACCATCAATGACAGAATCAATAATTGCAAATTGTTGTGAAGAGTTAGCTCCGGCTGCTGTATCAATCGCATCCCTAATCAAGAATCCTACTCCAAAAATCGTTCCGAACTTTCCGGTTAATGCTTGATCAATATTTGTTGTAAATTCAGATGCATTACTTGACTGTATATAATCATACCCGCCAACACCTTTTTTCAGATGGTTTTCTTTACCCCAAGCAGTCATACCCTCCCAAGCAGATTGATTGAACGAACGGTCATCAACACCATTCGTGTCTGTAACCATCACAATCGATTCATTTTTTTCAGATGCATTAACACTTCCTTGAGCTTTTTCTTTATTTCCGCAAGCACCTGTTATTGCCGTTATACCAATTAATCCAACTAATAAACCGATTTGTTTTTTATTCATTGTATCCCCCTGATTATCCGAATGCTTTTACAACAAACAAATTGATTTGTTCGTGTTAATTACAATATATCATATATTTTATATTTTTCAACATGTTTTATCATTAAAAAATGAATTATAATTTATATTAACATTATAATTGTTCGTAAAAAAAGATTGATACAATACATAGCATCAATCCTTTTTTAATAATTTATTGTTTTATAACCCAACTTGTATCTTGATTGGGATTTTCTACACCTTGCAAAAATCGGCGCTTAATTAATGGATATTTTTTCTTTAAATCAGCAACTAAGGATTTCATCTCTTCGCGTTTCGTCTTTTTATCTACTGGACACGGATTAAAAATAACCGGAATATCCATTTCATTAACAAAACGCCTGATATCTTTTTCCTCAACATAAATCATTGGTCGAATAATGCTGATATCCGTTTTAGTTAAATAAGTTTTCGGCTGAAAACTATCAAACTGACCATGAAACAAGAAATTCAAAAAGAATGTTTCAATCGCATCATCAAGATGATGACCCAAAGCAACTTTTGAACAACCTAATTTTTTTGCATGGCTGTATAAAATACCACGGCGTAATTTAGCACATAATGAACAAGGATTAGTTTCTTTACGAATATCAAAAACGACTTCCGCAACTTTTGTTGGAACGATTTCTAAAGAATAGCCTAACCTTTCTACATAATCAATCAGTGGTTGAATGTCGGTTTCAAAACCCAAATCTAAACATATTGGTATAATCTCAAAAGAAAAACCAAGTCTTTTCTGCTTTGATATGGTATCAAGTAATGTTAACAGGGTTATACTGTCTTTGCCTCCGCTTATGCCAACAGCAATTTTTTCATTAGGTTGAATCATATCGTAATTTATTATTGCTTGCCGAAGAGGATTATAAAATAGTTGATTCTCTTTCTTAACTTTTCCCACAAATTCATCTCCTTACCGTGATAAGACTTCAAAAAGATTTTTTGAGTATTTGTTACCAGAGACAATGTCATACTGAATTAAACGATATTGATCGAACACTTTTTGGTTCTCAGGTAATAACTTTAATTCTTTATGCCAATCATTTTGGTAATAATACGACTGCTTCTCAAACGCAGGTAAAAATTGATACATATCTTGCAAAAGCATTGAAAAACCCGTTGCCTCAACTGCTGTATTTTTATTAATAAATTGTTGAAAGTAAATCGGACTAATCGCTTGAACAGGTGCTTCCTTTTCAACCTTCGGGTTAGAAACAAAAAATTCTGTCAAATGCAACCTCTCTTTTGTGTTTTTTTTCACAACTTCCTCTGAGTAAATTGACGGCAGATGATCACCCCAAAAAACAACAATTGTCGGACGCGATAAGTTGTTAATATCACTCATAAAACTTTTTAGAGCTTCTGAAGCATATGCAATATCCTGTGCATAATTCACTAAACTGTCTTGTCCCTCACCAACAGATGAATAATAATGGCTTTCTACGTATTTCGTATTATAGGGCATATGTGTCTGCATGGTAACAAGGTGTATAAATTGTGGTTGGTTTTCTTTTTTTAGCTGATCATAAACCTCTGAAAAAGCTGATTGATCTGAAATAAAATTATTTTTATCATTAACAATCTTTTTCTTATGAGTCATCGTCTTTTCAGACTTAAATTCATCAAAACCAAACAATGTATAATTTTCTTGACGTTTATACATTGAAGTATTATAGGGATGAATTGCCATAGTATAATATCCTTGTTGCTTTAAACTTGAAACAATAGAAGGAAAGCTCTTTTGTTTCGGCAACAGCATTGTATAAGGTGTCGTCATTTGTGCTGACATTAAATCCATTGAAAAACCGGTCAATGCCTCAAATTCAATATTGGCAGTACCCCCACCATATCCAGAAGACAACATTTGGCCAGATAAGCTAGCAGAACGTGCTACATCGCTATATTCTTTTAAGGGGTTAGGCGTGACATCAATGCCCTCTAGACGATTAGGATCAGAAAAACTTTCTGACATTATGTAAACAACATTAGGCTTTTCGGAATCAGACTTACTTTGATTATTTTTTTCAGCTCTTTTATTATAATTTGATACTATTTTTTCAATTGATTCCTTGCTATAGCCTTTTGGTTCTTCCATCGCTTGTACCCTCGTATTAAACAAAAATCCACCCACAAATCCGACGTTGTAGTAATTCATTTTTTGGCTATACGGAATCCATAGTGCTGATCGATCATAGCCTTTTCTTAATAAGTTAGTCGGTGTATTAAAATTCGATGCGTAAATCAAACAACTCAAACTTAGCAAACCGCTGACAATACGAAATATTTGTATTTTTTTTGATAATTTTAACGATTTAGTTATTTTCCAAATAACGAAAAGACATAAAATCATCAACAGCAAACATAATAAAACAAAGCGACCGGTTCCCAAAATATCCCTAAACATTTGAAATTGTGTCAACATCTTTAAGTCGTCTGGATATATAGGTTCTTCACGAAACTTCATTTTTTGAAACGTCGCTGCACTCATTGATGCCATTATAATTATGTAGATGATATTCCCGTAGAGCACTGAGCCCATTAGCGATATTAAAAATACATCTAGAGCTAACAAAACGAGGCTACCTATTAGAAACTTTTCAGTGTGCCACAAGAAAATGAACTTAAAAACTAAGTGAAACTGATTGTTGTTCTGGCCAAGCTGCAGCATGATATGCCCTACAAAAACTACAACTAATGTTATTATTACCGCTAGACTCAAGTGAACAACACAATTCACTTTAGTTTGCGGTTTTTTTATAATTTTATCTTCTTCTTTTGTTTTATTTAGAAACAGAATTTTCAATTTTTGCCATTTACTAATTCTTTCTTTTTTACTTAAATGACGTTTTCTTATTTGATCTTCATTCAAAATAAAACTGACCTCTCTTTACTTGTTACTTATTCCAAAATCTATCAAAAGGTGTGATAGGCAAATGACGTTTATGTTCCGTCTTACTGTACCAATTTTCAATAATTTCCGCATCCTTATTGATCACATCTTTACCTTCCAGATAATCGTCGATTGCTTGATAAGTGACTCCCAATGCATCCTCATCAGCCAGCATTGGACGATTTTCTTCTAGATCCGCTGTTGGGACTTTTTGATACAATGCTGGATCAGCCCCTAATTCAACTAGTAACTGTTTGCCTTGTCGCTTCGTTAGGCCAAACAAAGGTAAAATATCAGCTGCCCCATCACCAAATTTTGTGAAGAAACCTGTTACATTTTCAGCTGCGTGGTCTGTTCCCAAGACAGCTCCTTGGTTTTCACCTGCAACGGCATATTGGGTTATCATGCGTTGGCGAGCCTTAATATTTCCTTTATTAAAATCACTGATAGAAATATTAGAGTGGGCTTGTAGTTCACTAATTAAAGCATCAACTGCAGGTTTGACATTAACGACATAACTTTGATCAGGTTTAATAAATGCAACTGCTTTCTTTGCATCTTCCTCATCATTTTGAGCACCGTACGGCAAACGTATTGCTATAAATTGATACGCTTGATCACCAGTTTCATCACGCAATTCTTGAATGGCAAGTTGCGCTAATTTTCCAGCTAGAGAAGAATCTTGCCCGCCACTGATACCTAAAACAAAACTTTTTAAAAATGGATGTGTTGTTAAATAACTCTTTAAGAACGAAACACGCTTGCGGATTTCTGATTTGGGCTCAATTGTGCTTACAACCTCTAAGTTTGTTATAATTTCCTGTTGTTTTTTTCTCATAAGATAGTGTCACTCCTCAAAATTTATATACTTTCCTATTATATCAGATGATACTCATAAGTCTGTACAAAAACAAAAAAGACCTTACTAAAATTAGCAAGATCTGTAGCACTAAAAATTAAAAAAGTCTTATTTTTCAGCGTTTTCGTCTTTAAGACCGTATTTTTTGTTGAAACGATCGACACGTCCGTCGGCTTGAGTAAATTTCTGACGTCCAGTGTAGAATGGATGTGAGTCAGAAGTTACTTCGACACGGATAACTGGGTATGTTTTACCATCTTCCCACTCAACTGTTTCTTCTGAATGTTTAGTTGAACCTGATAAAAATTTAAATCCTGTCGTAGAGTCCATAAACACTACTGGGTGGTATTCTGGATGAATTCCTTGTTTCATTCTTTTTTCTCTCCTTTGCCCTGATTCATTTGCTGAGACAGAGTTGATTTTCAATCAACTAACATATTAGCATGTTCATTTATAAATTGCAATCACTTTTTAGAAAAACTCACATCTTTAAATGAACCAAAAAAGTCGTCATTTGTTTTGGTTTTCTTCAAGAAAGTTAACAATTGATGTGTCATATCAATTGAATCACCACGCATATTATTTCGCAGACGAACAATTTCTTCTAATTGTTTAGGTGCCAATAAGATATCCTCGCGTCGAGTACCTGAACGTTTGACATCCATCGCTGGAAAAATACGTCGCTCTGCCAATTCTCTTGATAGGTGAAGTTCCATATTTCCCGTTCCTTTAAACTCTTCATAGATAACATCATCCATTCGACTGCCAGTATCAATTAAAGCAGTCGCTAAAATCGTTAAGCTACCACCTTCTTCAATGTTACGGGCTGCGCCAAAAAAGCGTTTCGGTTTATAAAAAGCTGCGGGATCGATACCTCCGCTTAATGTTCGCCCGCTTGGCGGGATAACTAAATTATAAGCACGTGCTAATCGAGTAATACTATCCATCAAAATCACAACATCTCGCTTATCCTCTACTAAACGTAAAGCTCTTTCTAGAACAAGCTCAGCAACACGCGTATGGTTTTCAGGAAGTTGATCAAATGTCGAAGACACCACATCACCTTTAACACTGCGCTCAATATCAGTTACTTCTTCCGGTCGTTCATCAATTAATAATACAATTAATTCCACATCTGGATAATTTTGAGAAATACCGTTAGCTATCTCTTTTATAACCGTCGTTTTTCCAGCTTTTGGTGGAGCAACGATTAACCCACGTTGCCCAAAACCTACAGGAGCAAACAAATCTATCATTCTTGTTGCTAATTGCCTGCTTGTTGTTTCAAGCTTAATCTGTTTTTCAGGATAAAGTGCGGTCAATGCTGGAAAATGCGGACGTTCTTTTGCTTCTTCCGGATTCTTACCATTTACAGCTTCAACATGCATTAATCCATAATACCGTTCAGATTCTTTTGGTGGACGTGCTTTTCCTGAAACCAAATCACCATTACGCAAGCCGAAGCGTCGTATCTGAGACGAAGAAATATATATATCTTCTTGACTCGGAGTATAGTTGATAGGTCTCAAAAAGCCATAACCATCCTGAGAAACAATATCTAAAACACCTTCCATTATAAAGAAACCTTGCTTTTCTGCTTGCGCTCTAATAACAGCTAATGATAATTCTTTTTTATTCATTTGACTATAATAGGGAATTTTAAAATCCTTTGCATAGGCATAAATATCCTTTAATGTTTTATGCTCCAATTCTCCCATCGTCAGATAATCTTTTTCTGGCATCAATTATTACCCTCTTCGTCGTCCTCAATTTCTTCCATATAGACATCAGCACCAAGCGCAGTTAATTTTTCAATAATATGATCATAACCGCGTAAAATATTACCGACATTCGATATTTTAGTTGTCCCTTGAGCCATCAACCCAGCAATGACTAAACAGGCTCCGGCACGTAGATCGCTAGCAAAAACTTCTGCACCATGCAATTCCAAATCTTCATGACCATTAATAACTATCATATTTCCTTCAAGACTGGCATCAGCACCCATCCTAACTAACTCGGGAATATGATTCACACGCTTTTCATAAATAGTATCTGTAATTATACTAGACCCTTTCGCGCGCATTAACAGCGGTGTAATCGGCTGCTGCAAATCTGTTGCGAATCCTGGATAAGGCATTGTTGTGATATTCGTTGCTTTTAATTTTTTAGAAGGCGACACGGTAATGGCATCTTCCTCAATGGTCATACCAACACCCATTTCATCTAATTTAGAAATAAAACTTTCTAAGTGCTCATAGATAACATTTTGGACGGTAATCCCCTCTCCATAAGCAGCGGCTAAAGCTAGATACGTTCCGGCTTCAATACGATCCGGAATAATTGAATGGCGGCAGCCATGTAGTGATTCAACACCATCAATTCGAATTTCATTTGTACCAGCCCCACGAATTTCAGCACCCATGTTATTTAGTAGAGTAGCAACATCAATAATTTCAGGTTCACGTGCAGCATTTTCAATAACTGTACGACCTTCAGCTTTGACAGCTGCAAGCATAACATTAATGGTTGCACCGATGGACACCATATCCATAAATATTCGCGTTCCTACTAAACCACGATCAGTTGTTCTTAAATACGTTGCTCCATGTTCCGTTGTAACACTCGCTCCAAGAGATTCAAAACCCTTTATGTGTAAGTCAATAGGTCGTGGACCTAGATAACAACCACCGGGTAAACCAACTACACCTTCACCGAATTTAGCTAACAATGAACCCATAAAATAATATGACGCACGCAAACTGTTAATCTTACCACTCGGCATAGGGATAGATACCATATTTGTTGGATCAATAACCATAGTATGATTTTTAAACGTTACGTTTACTCCCATCATCTCTAATATCTCCATTAAGGAATGAACATCCTGAATATCTGGGACACCTTCTAAAGTAACCGGAGAGTCTGCCATAATGGCTGCGGGAATTAATGCGACCGCACTATTTTTTGCTCCACTGATAGTTACTTCACCTTTTAACTTTTTTCCACCATTTATAACCATTCGTTTCATATTTTTAAAATCCTCACTTTACACTTTAAAAAAACTGCTTTAGATTAAGCAGCTTTATACGTCATATCTATATATCTTTACCATTTTAGCATATTCTTAATAAGAAAAAAAGTTAGGTGTTTCACCTATTGCTATAACGAAAAAACGACTAGACTTCAGAGTCTAGTCGTTTTAAATTATCTACTTAAGAAAATTAATTATGCTTTTCCGTTAGAACCAAACCATTCAATACGTTCTTTAACTAGGTTAGTTACAGCTTCAGTACCAGGAGCTAATAATTTACGAGGGTCAAATCCTTTACCTTCTAAGTCTTTACCTTCTTCAATGTATTTACGAGTTGCTGCAGCAAATACTTCTTGACATTCAGTGTTTACGTTTATTTTAGAAACACCTAATGAAATAGCTTTTTGTACTTGATCTAAAGGAATACCAGAACCACCATGTAGTACTAATGGTTTACCTTCAGTAATGTCAGCAATTTCTTTTAATGTATCAAAACTTAAACCAGTCCAGTTTTCAGGATATGAACCGTGGATGTTACCAATACCAGCAGCTAGGAAATCTATTCCTGTGTCAGACATTAATTTACATTCTTTAGGATCTGCTAATTCTCCAGCACCAATAATACCATCTTCTTCGCCACCAATACTACCAACTTCACATTCTACAGAAACACCGTTAGCGTGAGCAAAAGAAACAACTTCTTTAGCTTTTTCTAAGTTTTCTTCAAATGGTAAATGAGATCCATCGAACATTACTGAAGTATAGCCTACTTTAATACATTCTAATGCGTCTTCGTATTCACCATGGTCTAAATGTAAAGCAACAGGAACTGTGATTCCCATTGAATCGATTAGATCTTTAACTAAATCGTAACATACTTGATAACCGCCCATATATTTAGCAGCTCCCATTGATGTTTGGATCATTACTGGAGAGTTAGATTCTTGTGCACCTTTTAAGATAGCTTTTGTCCACTCTAAGTTGTTTGTGTTGAAAGCTCCTACTGCATATTTACCTTTTCTAGCTTGTTCTAACATTTCTTTTGCTGATACTAATGCCATAATTAACTTCCTCCTAAAATTGGATACAAATTTGTTAAGATTTATCTTAACTAACACAGTTATTTTACCAAATTAAACTTATTTATGCTAGTCAAATCACAATTTTCATATATATTTCTGAAAAAATTCGTTTTAAGTCCGATTAATAAAGCTCAAAACCTTGATCACTTGTATCAATGTAAATATTTTTGGTTTGAGAATATGAATCAATAATCGATTTATGCGTTTCACGACCAATACCTGACTTTTTATACCCGCCAAATGGAGATCCTGCTGGAATCTGATTATACGTATTCACCCAAACACGTCCTGTTTCAATACTTCGGCTGACTTTAAGCGCTGTATTAATATTTGTTGTCCAGACACCTCCACCTAGCCCGTAGTCCGAATTGTTGGCTAGTTCAATTACTTCTTCAATTGTTTTGAATTTAATAACCACAGCGACCGGTCCAAAGATTTCTTCTCTGGCTACTGTCATATCATTTGTTACATCTGTCAACAAAGTCGGTGCAACGTAACAGCCTTTTTTTAATTTTCCTTCTAGTTGGTAGCCACCAGTTAAAATAGTCGCTCCTTCTTGCCGCCCAGCCTCAACAGCCTTTAAAATTGTATCCACTTGACGTTGATTAATTTGTGCCCCCATCTGAGTATCCATTTTAAGCGAATCTCCAACTACTACGGCCTCAAATTTTTCTTTAAGCGCCGCTACAAACTGGTCATAAATTCCTTCTTGAACAAAAATTCTTGAACCTGCACAACAAACTTGACCTTGATTAAAAAGAATACCCAATTCAGCTCCTTCAACAGCTTTGTCAAACGGCATGTCGTCAAAGAAAATATTGGCTGATTTACCACCCAATTCAAGTGTTGCTGGTATCAAACGATTTGCTGCGGCTTTGGCAACATTGTACCCAACTTCAGTTGATCCTGTAAATGCTAATTTATTAAATCCTTCATGGTGTAACATATACTCACCAGATTTTGATCCCTTACCAGTCACCACATTCAATACACCATCTGGAAGCATTGGGCCAATTAATTTTGTCAATTCTAATAAACTAAGTGAAGTAGATGACGAGGGATGAATGACAATTGTATTACCCGCAGCTAGTGCAGGTGCTATCTTCCAAGCAGCCATTAAAATCGGAAAATTCCAAGGTACAATTTGACCAACCACACCTATTGGTTCTTTAATAACAATACTTAACGTATTATCATCAAATGCCTGGGCACTTCCTTCTTCACTGCGAATAACCCCAGCAAAGTAGCGAAAATGATCAGCACTTAACGGAACGTCTACAGATAACGTCTCACGAATCGGTTTTCCATTATCTAAAGATTCAATTTTAGCTAAATGCTCTGTATGTTTGTCAATAACCTCTGCAATCTTAATCAGCAAATTACTACGGTCAACTAAAGACCATGATTTCCATTCAGGTAACGCTTTTGTTGCTGCTGCCACAGCGTTATCCACATCAGCATCCGATGCATCAACAATAGTTGCTAAATGACGATTATCAATCGGTGATATACTGTCTAATCGTTCGTTTCCAACGCCATCTATCCATTGACCATCAACAAACATTTTATAATGTTTGTCTAACTCTAAAATCTCTATCATTATAACCCTCCTGGTTTATTTTTTATTTTTGGTATAGTTGAATTGTAACCGCTGTTATTATTGAAGTCAAAAAAAGTGCTCAAAAAAAACGACCAGTTGGACCGGACGTTTTTATTTAATATCAGTATGTTCCATTTCTTTACCTAAAAAATATGATATGGCTGTTCGAATGACGACAATGCCAGCTAAAATCAAAATATCTTTTGCAGAAGGATTCATAATTGTTTCAATAATGTCTGATACTATAAGCACCTCTAAACTTAATAATATATACGACCCGAGGTACAATTTAATACGATTATTTTTAGCAGCGATGTCAAATCGGTCTTCACCTTTAAACTCATTTCTAAAAAAATCAATAATGACCTTCACCATGCCAAACAAAAGAATAACAACTGAAAAAATATTTAAACTAAGAACAATATAATGGACAATTCTTATCACATCCGGCATCAGCTAGCCTCCAATCTTAAAAAAAGAACACCCGCAACAGATGCCCTTTTTCACATTATTCGTCTTCGTCTTCTTCATCATCGTTAAACAAATCTTCATCTTCAACGATTGTTAGGTCTTCTTCAACGCCATCTGGAACGTCATCTGCATCATCCACATCATGGTCTGCCCCAATTTCAGATAAATCTGTTGTATATTCCTTAATTTCTTTTGATTCATCTTCTTCGTCTTCATCTTCATCTTCATACAATTCTTCATCATGATCTGTTAGTTCAGAATCTTCAGGATCGTCATCATTGTAATCAATCGCATCGTCATCAGATCCTAAGAAAGCATTAACTTTCTTACGTTTCTTCCGACGAGGTTTATTTTCTTCATCTTCATCAACACCCGAAACTTCTTCGTCAATTGAATCTATTGGATACCAACCGCGTAATCCCCAACGGTTATCTCCTAAAGAAATAAAGCTACCATCAATATTTAAGTCTGTATAAAATTGCGGTAATATATCACGAATCTCACTATCTGCTTTGCCCAAATAATTTTGAATTTGATTGACTAAATCAGAAAACTCCATGATATCTCCGCGTTCATGTTGTTCTAAAATAGCATGTGCTACCTCAATCATTGACAATTCATCTTTATTTATACCTTCAAAAGCTTTCATTTCCAACCGGCACACGTCCTTTCACAGTCTACTCTCTATAATACAATAAACAAAGTAGTAAAATCAATTGAAAGAATTAAAATTTATTTTTTTTAAGTAGTAAATGATAATTCCATATGATAAACACCCATTTTTTCACTACCTCCAAATAAATCATAATCAATAGTCACATCTCCTGAATATGGTTTATCTCGCAAACTAACTCGCATATTGTTAGTAAATGTAGCGATATCCATCATACCGTATGGCGTGTTGTAGATAGTTTCTTGTTTTTCTTGATAGACAAAACGAAGTTTCATTCTAACATCACCTGAACGAATTAATTGAACTTGACCATCCGACATTATTTTAATCGTTACCGGAACTTTTGATTGAATTCCGTCCATTTCTTCGTTGTACCTTAAATACAAGACATCTTTAATTCTAATCATTTGTCCTGTCGTTTCAATAATATGCTCACTGAAATCATCATTTTGAAAAACTTTCGTCTGTATTTTGATAGCAATTGGAACTGCTGTTTTTTCATCCATAAACTCACCTCACCTCATTTTCCTTAACTTTTTTCTTTTTGTCAAACTTTTCAATAATCTCCCTTCTTTCACTATGATTTATTTCCCTGTATAATAGTAACTATTATACTGAACAAAAGGAGTACGTTATACAATGAACTTAAAAGGAAATATTTTTAATCAAGGATGCCTATCTCAGAAAGAACGATTTGATCCATTTATATATACAGATTTACTAACTGCGTTTGCAGGACGCACTAAACAAATTATCTTTCATTTTTGGCAAATGTCCGATTGTCTTATTTTAGGAATGAAAGACACAAGACTCCCCCACTTACAAGCTGGTCTAGCAACAGTTTATAACGCAAATTATTACCCTGTTGTTAGAAATTCCGGTGGTTTAGCCGTAGTAGCTGATGACGGTGTCTTAAATTTCTCACTTATTATCCCTGAATATTTTGAACAGCAGGAACAATCAATCGATGATGGCTATACCTTAATGAAAAAGATTATCGACACTGCATTTGCTGACTTCAACCACCAGATTGATGCTCATGAAGTAAGCGACTCATACTGTCCAGGAGACTTTGATCTTAGTATTGAAGGGCAAAAATTTGCAGGAATTGCACAACGGCGGGTCAAACAGGGTATTTCGGTCATGATTTACCTTAGTGTTACCGGCAATCAACAGTACAGAGGTGAATTGGTGCGCCAATTATATTTAAATGGTCTAACAGAAAAATTCGGTACAGACGGCTATCCTCCTGTGCGACCAGAATCAATGGCAAACTTAGAAGACCTTCTTCAAACAAATTTAACTATTTCAGATGTCATCTACCGACTAGAAAAAGCTATTTCAACTATTTTCCCTAAAATAATTCTTGATTCTCCAGAACTTTTTACTTTCCTGAAAAGTCAAGATTGGCAAGAACAATACACTAAGCAGCAACAGCGTATGACTCAACGTAATAGCATTCTGACTGCCGGACAAGAGGAGGAATCATGATGGAAACTGAATCTAAAGCATTTAAGGAAAAGATATTTCGGGACCCTATCCATAATTATATTCAAGTAGATGACCAGCTCATCTTAGACTTGATTAATGCAAAAGAATTTCAAAGACTGCGCCGTATTAAACAACTTGGTACAAGCTCCCTAATATTCCATACAGCAGAGCATACTCGCTTTGGCCATTCATTAGGGGTCTATGAAATTACGCGTCGAATCTGCAGCTACTTCGAGCGCAACTATCCGCTTAGCACTGATCCAATCAACGGTTGGAATCATGCAGAACGTTTAGTAACACTTTGTGCAGCCTTACTTCATGATGTCGGTCACGGTCCTTTTTCTCACACGTTCGAAAGTATTTTCAAAACAAATCATGAACAATTCACAGTAGATATTATTACCTCGAAAGAAACCGAGATAAATTGTATTCTGAAACAAATTAGTTCAGATTTTCCCGCTAAAGTCGCAAGTGTCATCCAAAAGACTTACCCAAATCCGCAAGTTGTGCAGTTAATATCTAGTCAAATTGATGCAGATCGTATGGACTATCTGCTTCGAGATGCATACTTTACCGGAACCGAATATGGTACATTCGATATCACACGAATTTTAAGAGTCATCCGGCCTTATGAAGATGGTATTGCCTTTAAAATGAGCGGGATGCATGCAGTTGAAGATTACATTGTCAGTCGTTACCAAATGTATATGCAGATTTATTTCCACCCAGTCGCAAGAGGGATGGAAGTGGTCTTAGACCGTTTACTAAACCGTGCGAAAGTTCTCTATCAAAAAGATTCTTTCTTTTTCGACACCTATTCACCACTGCTGACACCTTTTTTAAATAATACATACACACTAAATGATTATTTAAAATTAGATGATGGTGTTCTAACCACAAGTTTTACTCAGTGGATAGATTACTCAGACGATATTCTCAGCGACTTGGCAAAACGCTTTTTATATCGATATCCTTTTAAATCTATTTCTTTTACAGACGAAACCAAAAAATTTCTTGATGAGTTGACTCATCTTATCGAAACGGTTGGATTTGACTCAGTTAATTATACAGCTGTTAACTCAAGCTACGACTTACCTTATGACTTTTACCGACCTAACCAAAATCATCAGCGGACTCAAATTGAACTGATTAACGATGATAACTCGTTGACTGAATTATCTGAGGCCAGCGACCTTGTTGCAGCGCTGGCGGGACAGACAAAAGGCGACCAACGCTTCTTTTTCCCAAAGGAAATGCTTGCAACCTCTAATTATTCACCCTATACTTTATTTGAAGATCAAATTGCTCTTTTTAATGCATATATAAAAAATGGAGCAATTAAACAAAACCCTAAGGAGAAGTGATTATGTCTATTAAACTTGTTGCTATCGATATTGATGGTACACTACTGAATTCGGAAAAAAAAATTACTCCCGAAGTTAAGGCAGCCATCAAAAAAGCTACCGATGCAGGAGTAAATATTGTCATTGCTACAGGCAGGCCAACAATTGGAATTCAAGCCATCATTAATGATTTAGATTTAAAAAATAAACACAGTTATTCAATTACTTATAATGGTGCTGTCGTTAAAAATACTGGAACAAAGGAAATTGTTCTAAAACATGCTATGACACATGATGACTACATTGAATTAGAATATCTATCAAGAAAATTAGGCGTACATTTTCACGTTCAAGACTTTAACCGTATGTATACAGCTAATCGCAATATCAGTCCATATACAATTAACGAGGCGTCCATTACAGGTATTCCTTTAAGTTATCATGCACCTGATGAGATGACTCCGGAAATTGAAATTATTAAAACGATGATGATTGATGAACCGGCCATCTTAGACAATGCTATCAAACAAATCCCTAAAGAATACTATAGCCGATATACAATCGTTAAAAGCGATAAATTCTATTTAGAAATTCTAAATAAAGAAGCTTCTAAAGGTGGTGCAGTCTTTGAATTAGCAGATAAATTAGGAATAGCACGTAACGAAATTATGGCTATTGGTGACAATGAAAATGATTTATCTATGATTGAAGCTGCTGGAATCGGTGTTGCCATGGGCAATGCAGTCCCTTCTGTTAAAGAAGCTGCTGACCGAGAAACAAAAACCAATGATGAACACGGCGTAGCATTTGCTCTGGAAGAATGGGTACTCTAGCAAAAAAGGCTTGAAACTTAATTGTTTCAAGCCTTTTTTCTATTAGAATATATCGCCATTAAAAATCGAGTTTTTTACAACAACATAATCAACTTTTGTAATAGCAGCTAAATCTTTGCCGCCAGCATAAGATATAGAAGATTGTAAATCTTGTTGCATTTCAGTTAATGTATCCTGTAATGCACCTTTATGCTCAATCCAGATTTTTTTACCTTCGACATTTTTATGCTCACCCTTTTGAAATTGAGATGCACTGCCAAAATACTCTTTGTAAAGAATGCCAGATTCTTCTTTGGTTTGACCTGGAGATTCTTCATGACCAGCAAATAACGAGCCAATCATCACCATTGTCGCTCCAAACCGAACAGATTTTGCAATATCTCCATGCGTACGAATTCCGCCATCAGCAATAATAGGCTTGCGTGCAGCTTTACTGCATCGTCTTAAGGCTGCCAACTGCCAGCCACCGGTTCCAAAACCAGTTTTTAATTTTGTGATACACACTTTACCAGGTCCGATACCGACTTTAGTTGCATCCGCACCGGCATTTTCAAGTTCACGGACAGCTTCTGGCGTTCCAACATTACCAGCAATAACAAATGTTGCCGGAAGATATTCTTTTAAATGTTTTATCATATTAATAACACTGTCCGAATGACCATGAGCTATATCGATTGTGACGTATTCTGGTAGGACATCTTCATCTACTAATTGTTTGACAAATTCATATTCATTCGGTTTTACACCCACGCTTATTGACGCAAATAAACCTTTACTGTGCATATATTTGATAAAAGGAATTCGGCCGTCTTCATCAAAGCGGTGCATTATATAAAAATAACCGTCACTTGCTAATTTTTCGGCAATAGTTTCATCGATAATTGTTTGCATATTAGCTGGTACGACAGGCATTTTAAAAGTTTTGCTCCCAAGAACGACACTCGTATCACATTCAGAACGACTTTCAACAATACACTTGTTCGGCACAAGCTGTACGTCTTCATAATCAAAAATTTTCATTTGTCTTTTCCTCCTAGACATCTTACCTTAATCAAAAAACCGAACGAAATAAATAATCTACACCTATTTCGTTCCCTATGCTAATCTACCTTATTAAAACAAAAAAAGCAAGATTAATTTAACTAATCTTGCTTTTTCTTAAAATTTAGTTCGGATTTTACTTACAAATTCTGTTTTTTCATCGCATATAATGAAATTAAGGAAATTATTAATATAGACAGGATAAGTGCTAAATTAGAAGATATAAGCATGCCTGTTTGGTTTAAGTTCATGTTTAGCACACTGAGTTTTATTGATCCTAAAAATAGCGACTCAACCATTCGAAAAATAAAATATAATAAAATAGCTAAGTTGCGCCCTTTCATCAAGATTGTAGACAATGAAATAATCGCTAAAGAATTAATATACTCTAAAATAAATATCCCTGATAATTCCAGAAAATTTAAATTGTTTAATTGAAAGAAGTCCATAATGACTTCATAAACTTTTATAAAACCGACGTCTTGAGATAATCGAAATAATACAATCAAACCTGGGATCAGTACCAAAAAGATAGATAAACAAACAACCCAGATAAAAGTTGCTCCTAATTTAGAAAAAAAGAGTTTAGTTCGATTAACACCTGAAGCCATTAACAACGGCATGACATTATTCTTATAATCCATTGCCATTAAATGAAAAGGATAGAAGAATAAAAAGACAAAGTTCGCGATAATACAAAAAGTAAAAAAAGTTATGAAAATACCATTAACCATATCGCCAATTTGTGATGTTTGTCGGTTGATATGATCGATTAAATAAGTAAAATAGACTGTAGCAATAATGTTTAGAACAGCTAGTCCTATCGTTGTAACAATATACTTTCGATCTCTTTTATATTTAAAAAATTCTCCTTTAAAAATTAGCATCCCTGTCATCTGTTCACACCACCCTGCTTTCCTAGGCTATCGTCTAATGCATGAACAGGTATCATCTCGACGATATCAATCTGTTCCTCCGCCATTCTCTGTTTGATTTCATACCAATGATTATCTGAAATAGATAGACGAACGATATCCTCTACTCTTTGATAAGGATAATCTGCTAAATTCAATAGACTTTCAAATGCCGGCTGATTAGTCGTCCGGATGTCTCTTAACAAAATACTATCAGTCGAGGTCAAATCAATAATTTCTTTTATTTTACCATGCTCCAATACAAGTGCTGTATCACATAATTGAATAATATCTTCTTTTATATGACTAGAAATAATCAAAGTCATTCCTTCACTATTTAATTTTTTAAGATACATTCTAAACCAAGAAACAGTTTCACTGTCGAGCCCTCTGAATGGTTCATCTAAAATAAGAAATTTTGGCTGATGAAGAATAGCAATTAGCAGAATTAATTTTTTTATCATGCCATAAGAATATGTTTTGACCTTTTGATTTAAATATTCTGATATTTCTAGTTCAAGTGCCAACTGTTCTGCTAATTGCTGATTAAACTCACCGCGTAATCTAGAAAAATAATCAATATTAAACCAACCCGTTTGATCACGATAAACCGACATACCATCCAATACAATACCGACATTCGTCAACAACTCATTATGCTTGCGAACGTCCATACCATTCAATTTAATTGTCCCTTGATAGGAGGTGATAATATTTGTTAAACACTTAAAAAAAGACGTCTTTCCTGCACCATTTTTTCCGACAAGTCCATACGCACCCCTTCTACTTAACATTAGTTCTGGAATATCCAGTACTTGATGTTTTCCATATTTCATAATCAGTTGACTGACTTCAATATCCATATTATCACTTCCTTTTAGAGTAATTGATTACCAGCTGCTTGATAAAGTTGGTACCACTCTTGTTTTGTTAGAGAAACCGTCGTTGATGCAGAAAATTCTTTAATCCGCTCCTCATTCATCGTACCAATCAATGTTTGAATATCGGAAGGATGTTTATTTATCCACGCAACTGCTATACCTGAAGCTGTTGACTGATATTTTTCCGCTAGTTCATTTAATACCTGATTTAATTCCGGAAATTTTTCATTATTTACAAAAACTCCTGCAAAAAATCCATACTGCATTGGGGACCATGCTTGAATTGTCATGTTGTGTATACGTGAATAATCTAAAACAAAACCATCTCGGTCAATTGCAGAATCAATATGATTATTCACATTTAAACCTGATTTGACGATATCTGCATGCATTAATCCATATTGTAATTGATTGAATTCAATTGGCTGATCACAATATTTTTTTAGCAAATCGATTTGATACGGGTTATGATTACTGACACCAAAATGTTTTACTTTTCCAGATTTATTAAGTTCAGAAAATGCCTCAGCTACCTCTTCCGGAATAACTAGTGCATCCGGACGATGTAAACCTAAACAATCCAGATAATCTACACCTAACCGCTGCAAACTACCTTCCACAGATGAAATAATATGTTTTTTTGAAAAATCGTAAAATCCTTTTCTGATACCGCATTTTGTTTGAATAATAACATCATTTCTAGAAATACTATTTTCTTGTAAGGCTCGGCCAAATATTTCTTCAGAGGCGCCATCCCCATAAATATCAGCATGATCAAAAAAATTAATTCCCTGATCTAAACAAAGACTCACAATCTTTGTAGCTTGAGACACCGATAGTTGATTCATTCGCATACAACCCAGGCCAATTTGTGAGACATTCAACTGACTATTTCCTAATTCTATTTGATTCATACTGAGTTCCTCCGTACTTATTATATTTGCTGATCAATCAATTCTAAATTCAAACGGTTGAAAAATATTCTGATATCTTTACGACATAAATCAAATCTCTTTTCATCTAAATGAGTAATTAATAGGCTGAAAGAGCGAGACATTTCATCATATAAAAAATTATTGTCCGCTGTTGGAAAAAAAGTTAAATACAATTGTCGAAAATTATTCATTATAACCTGACGCATCACGCGATTATCTAATTCACTTAAAAACGATTCTAAAAATACTTGAGATGCTAATTTCTTATCTTCTACCCGTCGTTCGTCATCAATTCTACGCAATAAATCATAATTCACTATTGAATCTAAATTAATCTTTTTTACTTCTAATTGAAACAGATAACTTGAAAATAACAACTCTAATAATTGTGTACGCTCTAAAAATTCTTTAGCTGAAATCTTAGTCTTACAAACCACGACACCTTTATTTGGCTCTTTATGTAAATAACCTTCCGTCACTAACTCATTAATAGCTTCCCTAACTGGTGTACGGCTAACGGATAATGTGTCTGAGATATCTTGTTCTACTAATTTAACATCATCACGCCAAACGCCAGATTCTACGTTTGATTTAATATAATCATATGCAATTTTTTGAATTCGTTTACTTTTCACCTTATACAACAACCCCATCTATCCCCTAATTTATTACTTCTAGACTTTTCAATTCTTCCAATGTCCCCGATAAATCTTCTGTTACAACTGTCACATGACCATAAAGTTTCTCAATTTCGCTTTCCTTTCTTTCATAAAAATGAAAATGCCAATTGGGCTTTTTATTAATCAAACTTGTTATTAATTGAAGGTTTCTGTTTGTTACGTTAAAAGTGACAGAAGGCAAATAATGCCAAATTTCGGGTAATTTCCAGTTGCATAATCCACGAATATGGACATCATACTCTGAAAAATTACACCCATCAATCGTATACAGACTTGAATCATGTGGTCTTGCTGATACTTCATTAACATAAAGATTGTCCTCTTCAGTTAGAAACAATTCAATCCCAACAACACCGCTAACATTTAATTCTGAAGCAACTGCTTTTGCAATTAAGTAAATCTGATTTTTTAAATCTTCCGTTACATCATCAGATTCAAAAAAAGCAACTACACTATTAAATTCACTATCACTATCTGAGATAGTTTCAACAATCGGAAACAGAGTATACTCTCCATTACGATTGAGACCGATTGACATAAATAATTCCCGTTTTATTGCCAAGATAGGTTCCACTATACAAGCGCCTTGCTGGATAAGAGGTACTGCTCGATCAATATCTGCTTCAGAAGAAATAACAATATTATTCTCTTCATACGGATTTCTTCTAGCACTCTTGACAACACATGGATAACCAAACTTGTTTATCGCTTGTTTAATATCTGAAATAACTATAACTAATTCGTAAGGTGCAATATTTACTAAATGCAAATCTAAAAATTCCCGCTCGAGAATCCGATCTTGCGTGACAGATAATCCCATCGTGCCTTGAGGGATATAAGCAATCTTTTCCAAGTAATCTAATGCTGTAGAATCAACCGACTCATATTCATATGTAATAACATCACACGCATTTGATAATTCTAACAGACCAATTTCATCATTAATTTCACTAATTATTTGCCTATCTACAATTGGTGATGCCGGACACTCTTTATCCGGATCAATAATTACAACCCTCAATCCCATCTGTTTAGCTGCAATAGCTAACATTCTGCTGATATGTTTGCCGCCGATTATACCAATTGTCGAACCCGGTAAAATTGTTTTCGACAAAATAACTCAACTACTTTCTTATCATCTTAATTTATATATTCATCTTATCAACCTCTAAGAACAGTGTAAAGTATTAATATACCAATTTAAACAATAAAAAAGCAGCTAGTCTATCAACTAACTGCTACCATTTTATCTTGATGCTGCCTGTTTTCTAATTAAAGCTACCTTCGGTGAAATTTCATTAAATATTATATTCAGCAAAATAGCCACAATACTTGTGATTACAATCCCGTTCCCAGTAAACATCTGGATAATTTCAGGAAATTGTTCAAATAAATTCGGCACACTATTAAATCCTAAACCCAACCCTATTGATAAAACCATAATTAACAGATTTTTTTCATCCTTCATATCCGTTGTTGATAACATTTTCAACCCTTGAACAGCAACCATCCCAAACATAACCAGCATACCACCGCCAAGAACTGATTCAGGTATAACCTGTGCAAACGCACCTATTTTAGGTAATAAACCCAAGACAATTAAAAGGAACGCTGAATAGTAGACCGGCCGTTTTGATTTAATACCTGATAGCTGAACTAAACCGACATTCTGTGAAAAACCGGTATAGGGAAAAGTATTAAACAAGCCACCTAAAATAACTGCAAGTCCCTCAGCTCGGTAACCTTTCTTTAATTCACTTTCTGTTATTTTCTTACCTGTTAAATCTCCTAAAGCAAAATAGACCCCAGTAGATTCAACTAAACTAATTAAAGAAATTATTGTCATCAACACGATTGATGACACATCAAAAGTTGGTTTCCCAAAATAAAAAAATTGCGGAAAATGAAACCATGAGGCATCTGAGACTGCACTAAATGATACATCGCCTAAGAAATACGCAACAATTGTTGCAATTAATAAGCCTAATAATACAGAAATTGATTTAAAAAAACCGCGTCCCCAAATTTGGATAATCACAATTAAAGCAACAGTTAACAAACCTAACATAATATTTTGGGGATTTCCAAAGCTTTTTGAACCTGTATCACCGCCCCCTAGTTTTGTAATCGAAATTGGAATAAGCGTAAGTCCGATTACCATAATAACTGATCCTGTAACAATCGTCGGTAAAAACCGTTTTATTTTCGAGAAGAAACCTGAAATTAAAACAATGATGACTCCTGCTGCAATGATTGAGCCGTACATTGCTCCGACACCATTTTTAGAACCAATTAGAATGAGCGGTGCTACAGCCTGTACGGCACATCCCAAAACAACCGGCAAACCGATTCCCGTATATTTGGTAACTGTCAGCTGCAGTAATGTGGCTACACCACACATAAAAATATCAATAGAAATTAAATACGTCATTTCTTTAGTTGAAAAACCTAATCCTTGTCCTATCAATAAAGGAACCGCAACTGCCCCCGCATACATAGCTAATAGATGTTGTAACCCCAATATTGCCGATTTACCATGACTTTCTTGCATATTATTCCTCCTCAGACACGAATTCGACTTTGTTATCTTTTAACGATTTTACCCTCGCTAACGAATCTACTCGATAGCCCTTATCCTCAATCAACTGTCTGCCATTTTGAAATGATTTTTCAATCACTATTCCAATGCCTGCAACATCTGATCCTGCTTGACGGCATAACTCTATTAAACCTAATGCAGCTTGGCCGTTTGCTAAAAAATCATCAATAACTAATACACAATCATCACTCGTTAAAAATTTTGTAGAAATCGATATGTCATTGGTAACCTGTTTTGTGAAAGAGTATACTGAAGCTGTTAATAATTCAGTATTCATCGTTAGACTTTTTTGCTTTCTTGCAAAGATAACAGGAACATTCAACGCTAAACCTGCGAAAACCGCAGGTGCTATGCCTGATGCTTCAATCGTAACAACTTTGGTAATACCCGCGTTTTGATATAGTTTCGCAAAACGTTTGCCGATTTTTTCCATTAACAATGCATCAATCTGATGGGTTAAAAAACTATCTACTTTCAATACATTTTCATCTAGAACTATACCTTTTTTCACAATCATTTCTTTTAACTCTTGCATTTCTTCCTCCTAAAAAAGAAAAAGAGTCGTTTTTTGCATAAGCAAAAAACGGCTCAATTGTCCGTATTTTACCTATAGTCTGATATTTGAGGTATCAGGTAGAAACGGTCAACCATATTATGACCATATATAAGTTTTATTTATATATCCATTATACACATTTACGAACTTTTTTAAAGTAAAATGACATTTTATTAATAAAAAAAGGATAATAATTTATTATCCTTAAGGTAAAACAGTTCAAACAAAAATAAAAACGAATTATTTTTTATCATCTGCTTGTTTATCATATTTAGTTAAATCATAGGTATTGATAATTCCATTTAATTTTTTATGATACTTACGATCTTCACGATTTTTAGCAGTCATATAAGCAGTAACTTTTCGATATGAGTCCTTTTCTGATCGTGTAAATTCCTTAAATGATTTTTTATCATTTTGCATTTTTTTCACATAATCTTCGACGCCCTCTTTTTTATTAGGGTATACTTTATAATCAATTTCTTTAAGTTTATGCTTTTTCTTTTTCTTATCAGTGGATACCGTATCAACTGTAATACTCTTTCCACGATAATTACCTTTTATCTGGTAGAAATTATTTCGTTGACTTAAGCTATTATAACCAGATTGACTTTTCATTACAGCATCTGCAATTAAAACTGACGGATACAAATCTTCTTTATTCGCAACATCTTGCACATCTTCTGCAATATCACTAATAAATTTTTCAGTATCCTTATCTTTTTTTACAGTTTCTTTAAGAGCTTTTTTGGAATCAAAGCGTGTTAATTCATATGTATCAATCAAACCATTTAATTTTTCGTGATACCTTGTATCTGTTGCATATCTGCCTGTTAAAAATTTAGTTGCTTCCGTATATTTTTTTGTTGAAGACTTCCAAGCTGGACGATAAAAATTTGAACCTCCATCTGGGCCACCCTTCAATAAAGTAGCATAATCTTGCAATGACTCTTTATAAGTAGGGTATTTTCTGAATTTAGCAGATATTGTAAACATACCGCCTTTACCATCATCTTCCAATGTCGCCATACTGACAGACTTTCCTTTAAACTCACCCTTAATTCCAAATAAATTATTATTTGGAGTTCTTGCAAGTGAGCTATTACCAGAGGCACTTTCCAGAATGGCCTGTGCAATCATTACTGACGCATATAAATCATTTTCTTGTCCTATTTGACGTGCATCTTCACCAATTTCTTCAACAAATTCTACTGTTGATTGAACTTTGGCAAAACTAATAGGTTGCTGAGCTTTTTTCTTCTCTTTTTTATCGTCTTCTTT
The DNA here is from genome assembly GCF_003950515.1 of Vagococcus vulneris. GTDB lineage: Bacteria > Bacillota > Bacilli > Lactobacillales > Vagococcaceae > Vagococcus > Vagococcus vulneris. The sequence goes on along the minus strand of NZ_NGJS01000008.1, from coordinate 69,126 downwards.
TTCACTATTTTTTTCATCAGACGATTCACTTTCAGTTGGTACATCTTTTGGTCGGCTTGTGATTATATTAGGCTTGCTTTCAGACGGTTTATCCGTTTCTTTACTGGCTTCTGAGGATTCTGTATCTTTACTTGACGAGCCGCCTTGCTCAGTTTGGCTGCTAGCAGATGTGGTCTCTTCTTCACTATCAGAATTTTTTGAACTATTTTCACTTTTTTTATCGTTTTCTGAACTTTCAACCACTACATCAAATTTTTCTTTGGCTGGTGTAGCTCTCTCGCTTTTACTAAAGATGTGACTATTACTTTGAATATAATTTACTTCACTGTCCTCTGCATCTTTAGCTAAAACAACTTGGGACAGTGGAACCAAAGAAGAGATAGCTGTAGTACTGATAAAAAGTACAGCTACCGTCTTCATTACTTTATGTTTAACCATAATTGTTCTCACCCTTACTTATTATTGTAAACGGTCAACGTCTCCGATACTTTCTAATTTTCGTAGCAATTCGGCAAAAATAACTTCTGACTCAGCTTTTGCTCGAGAAAGTTTACGGTAATAATTTCTTGCTTCTTGACTAACCGCACTTAATTCTGTTTCAGCCTCAGACACTTTCCGTTTTGCTTCATAATTAGCTACTTCTACAATCTGACGTGCTCGAGCTTGTGCTTCCAGCATAACTTGAGCTATATCAGATTGATTCATTGAATCTGATTGTCTTAATTGTTGTTGAGCTAATCTTAATTCTGCTTTAACTTGATCTAACTCTGACTGTAATGATTGTGTATCTGGATCAATTTCACTTCTTAATAATTGTACTTCTGACTCTAGTTGTTGTGCACGTTCTCTCTCTTTATTCAATTCAGATAAACTTGTTTTCACTTGATGTTGTTGAGATTTCATTGCAGAAATTTCTTTTTCTAAATCATTAATCATTGCTTGATTAGCTTTTAATTCTGCAAGTTCCTTTTCTAATTTTTCTGTTTGATTCATTTGTTCTTCGTAATTTTCATTCATATTTGCAAGCTCCCGTTCCATATCAGCCACTGCTATTTTCTGACTTTCTGCTGTTGATAATTCACTTTGATATTTTTTAGTTAACTCAGTTTCTAAAACTTTCATTTCATCTATTTGATTGCCAAGTTCAGTAATCTGTCTAGTTAACTCCCCTTGAATGGCTTCTTTTTTCTCAATTAATTGATTTGATTCTTTTAATTGACTTGTCAGTTGTTCAATTTCAGTTACATACTGCTCATTTTTTTCAGATAAATCAGTTAGTTTATTTTGTATTTCTGCTGTTCCTACGACTTCTGTTGATCCATCAGTAGATAATTCCTCAATTTTTTCATTTAATTCTTTTTTGTCATTGTTTGCATCACTTAACGTCGCTTCTAATTGACTAATTGTTTGATCTCTATCTATTTTCTGCTTGTCTAATTCAATAACATGGTTTTCCAACGAAGTCTTCTCATCAGTTAAAGACTGAATCTGTTGTGATAACTGTTCAACTTTAGCCTGTTGAGATTGAAGATCAAACGTTAGTTTTTCAACCGCTTCTGTTTCTCCATTATCTTTTACATTAATTTGCTGAGTTAAATTATCTTTTTCCTCAGTCAATACGTTGATTTGATTTGTCAACTCTGCAATCGTTTGTTTCTTAGCTTCTATATTAGTTACATGGTCGGTAATCGTTTGATCTTTTTCAAGCAAACTATTTTCTAAATCACTAACTTTTTCGTTTAATTCTTTAATTGTTGCTGTTAAATTACTTTCCGCTTCACTTGATTCTGCTGCTTTTTGATTAGTTAATTCAGCAACACGACTTTCCAATTCCTGAATTGTCTGATCTTTTTCAAATTGTAATTTTTCAAGTAATGATATTTGTTCAACCTTTTCAGTCATCAAATCATCGTTATCGTTTAATGCCGAACGTAAATTATCATTTGCTTGATTAAATTCCTTTTGCTGACTTTCTTTGCTAGAAATTAAATTTTCAATCGTTTGATCTTTTTCCTCACAAAGCTGTTTGAATTTTTGAAGCTGTTCAATCGTTTCAGCATCAACGGTTGCCTCGTTAGAAACAGTTGTCAGTTGTGTTCTGAGTGATTCGTTTTCTTCTTCTAATTGAGCAACTGTTGCCTGCTGTTCAAGGTAATTTTTATTTGTTTCTTCAGTTGATTTTGCAAGTTCATTTCTACCAAGACGAAGTTCTTCGATTTCTCCTTGCAAGTCACTGACCATAGAGACTTGGTCCACCAAGCGTTTTTGTTTGGTTTCCATCTCACTGATTTGTTCTTTTAAGCGATTATTTTCTTCTCTTAATAAATCTGATTGACTGGTAAACAGTTGTGTCTCATCCAGTTCGTCATAACTTAATACATTATCACCATCTTGATAAAACGGATAAGAACTATCATAGTTAACTGTTTCATTTTGGTGATTTTCTGGGTCAAGTGATTCTTTAATTACCTCGAAATCAACTTCTTCCTGTAGAGTTGGAATTGAAGGTTTTTCTTCATCTTCATCTACGATTTCTTCATAATAATAGTAATAATACTCGTCATCTAAATCAGATAAAGGTGTTGATGAATTATTTGACGTTTGGCTTTGCGCGTCTTCGTCAACTTTATTTTCATCGTCGTCCTTCGATTTACCTCGTTTCAACCAATTATTAAACAATAATTCCACCTCTCAATTCCTTCTCATATTACAAAAATCTGTATAATTTAAGACAGATAGATACACAATAAAATTATAGCATAACGACTACAATATGCAACAATTTTTGAAATCACTTTCTACTGATCATGATACTGGCGATAGACATCTTGTTTTTTTATGTGCCGTATCTTTGCCACTTCTTTAATTGCCTCTTTTGATGTCAACGACTGTTCCGTAATCAATAAATCAACATGCTCCGGAAGCGATAGTGATAGTCCATATTCTTCCGTTTCATCTTGTATATTTTCTTCCGTAGATGCTTGAACGATAATACAACATTCTCCCTTAACACCAGCCTGACTAAAATGTATAATCAATTCAGCGATTGTTCCTCTCACATACTCTTCGTGAATTTTTGTCAGTTCACGGCAAACAGTGACTAAGCGGTTTTCTCCGAAAATTTCTTTCATTGTCTGTAATGTCTTTAATACTCGATATGGCGACTCATAAAATATCATAGTCGCATGCTGTTGATTTAATTCTAGCAATTCTTTCTTTTGCTGACTAGCTTTTCTAGCTAAAAAACCATAGAAAAGAAACGGCTGCGGTGTAATACCTGAGGCAATTAATGCGGTAATACCTGCACTAGCACCAGGTAAAGCGACAACTTTAATATTTGCTTCAATTGCTGCTAAAACTAATTCGTGACCGGGATCGCTGATAGAAGGCATCCCGGCATCGCTAACCTGAGCTATAGTCAGGCCATCTAACAACATACCTACCAACTCTGGAACACGCTCTTTAAAATTATGCTCATGCAAACTGATTTGTTTAACGGCAATATCAAAATGATTTAATAGTTTTTGTGTGTTCCGTGTATCTTCACTCGCTATTTTATCAACTTCTTTCAGACATGAGACCGCTCTGAAGGTCATGTCTTCCAAATTACCGATTGGTGTTGGTACTAAATACAATATACCAATTTCTGACTGATTATCTTTAAAACTTCGTTGTACTTGCATAGTTTTCTCCTTTAAAAAAACTGGCTGGAGTCTCCTCCGCCAGTTTTATTTTCCATAAATCATACTTGAACAAAATACACATTCTTCATGATTTTCACGACGTGATCCGTAAAAATCTTTACATACGTGAAATCCTTCTTCATAAAGTTTTTCTAAATTCAAACGAGATTTGGATAATTCCTGCTTGCCATCTTCTTGAAGTTCTGTCTTTTCGATTTTATCACGCAAATGCTGATTTTCTAATTCTAAATTTAAATTTTGTTCTAATAATACATCAACTACCTTTTTCATCTCACCTGTTTGAACTAACATGGTTTGTAATTTATTTTCAAATTCAACTAATTCCTCATACAACTTTATTTTATCCATGTTATTCACCCTTTTTATCAAGTTGTTTCTCATTTTCACTTAATTTCGTAATTTCTTCACTATCAAAATCCATTGGTGTTTCTTTATGAAATAACCTTACTTTAATTAGTTCACTCAAAATATTCAACCCGATAACTTTTCCTTTACCTTCTGGTGTCTCAACGACTTCGCCAAAATCAGGAAGTTCACGTCTCAAACGCTCGTACTCATCATTTTCATAATTCAAGCAACACATTAATCGGCCACAAACACCAGAAATTTTTGTCGGATTCAGTGATAAATTCTGTTCTTTAGCCATTTTGATTGATACCGGTACAAAATCTCCTAAAAAAGTACTACAACATAACGGTCTTCCGCATGGACCAATACCGCCAAGAAATTTAGCTTCATCTCTGACACCAATTTGTTTCAATTCAATTCTAGTTTTATAAGTTGCTGCCAAGTCTTTGACTAATTCTCGAAAATCGACACGACCATCAGCGGTAAAATTAAAAATCATTTTGCTACGATCATAAGAATAGTCTACCTGGACAAGTTTCATTTTTAACCCGTGTTCAGTAATCTTTTGCTTAGTGACAACAAAAGCAGCCGCTGCATCTTTTTTATTGTCAATCAGCTTGCTTAACTGCTTCGCCGTTGCTGTTTGTATAATCGGCTTCAATTCATCTGGCAGATCAGACAATGCCATCTCTTTAGAAGGTATAGCAACTTCTGCCATCTCTTTTATTTTTTGTGATTCAACAATCACTTTCTCTTTATATAAATACTCCTTGTTTTTTTCAGGGGAGTAATAATAAATTCTACCTGCTGGTTTAAAACGAACTCCGACTACCTCCACCATGATAATCCTCCTTAGCTATGCCATAATACGCCACACCAACTGTTCCGCAACATTTTGGAAACTAACATTAGCTTCTAATTTTCTTTTTGCCGATATTATCAATTCAATTGTTTCAACATGGGATATCTTATAATTGTTGTTTTTTTCCATATCTAATCGATAATGCGCTATCAATAAATCAAAAATCAGTTGTTGCTGGCTGCGTTCTTTCGCTGATTTAACTAAATGCTGCTGAACCGTAATAAAAGCTAATGGACTTCTTGACTTAATTTGGTTAAACCACTTTTGGACAGTTTCCCTAAAATCATTAAACCATTCATTTTCAAATAATTCAACAGCAGATATAACTGATGCGCATACTTCAGCTAATTCCCCAGCAACTGTCTGCGGAATATTTTTTTCTATCAATTGTTGAATCATCAAACTTTTTTTTACTGGTTTTAAATGAATCTGCTGGCATCGAGATTGAATGGTCGGCAAAATACGCTGACTGTTATTAGTTAAAAAAATGATAAACATATCTCCATCTGGTTCCTCAATAAACTTCAGCAGTGTATTTGCAGAGGTGACGGTCATTTTTTCAGCTTCCCGAATAATCAGAATACGTTTAGGACTCTCTAATCCACTTTTTGTCAACAACTGTTTCATCTGTCGAACTTGTTCTACTTTAATCGTCTGACCTTCTGGAATGATTGTCAAAACATCAGGATAATCTTGTTGAATAATTCGTCTACATGTCAAACACATTCCACATGGACTACCATCAGTTAATGGACTTTGACATAAGACCAGCTGTGCAAACCATAATGACGTTTCATATAATATATTATTATCTTCACCTTCAAAAATATAAGAATGATTTATTTTATGTTCTTGCGCTATTTTTAAAAAAAACGCAACCAATTGAGGCTGCGCTATTTTTATTTTATTTGTTAAATTTTCAGTCATTAAAAATGGAAAAACCCTTCTACAGGCATTACAAATACAGTGGCACCACCAACTTGTACTTGTACTGGATCTGTGGATTGCGTATCTAACGGAATATCCAAACTAAATGGTGAAGTCATATACTGTTCTCTTGATTGACATGTTTGTTCGATGATTGATAACGCCTCATCCACACGATCATCTTCAATCCCAACGATAAAAGTTGTGTTTCCAGATCTTAAAAAGCCACCAGTTGTCGATAATTTTGTCGCTCTTACATTGGCTTGATTAAATTCACTTGACAAACGGTTACTATCTTTATTTTGAACAATCGCTAATAATAACTTCATTTTGACACATCTCCTTAATTAAAATAAATCGGAAATTGATCCTTGATTAAATTGTAACACGCTAATGTAACAGTTTCTATATCTAATGATGCGTCAATCAGCTTCATTCTATCTGGAAAACGTTTTAAAAGTGATATATACGCCTCACGAACTTTTAAATGAAATTCAATGTTTTCTTGATCCAGGCGGTCAAGTTCACTGGCTTTTCGACCTGATTTAATTCTTGCTAAACCGAGTTCAATGGGAACATCTAAATACAACGTTAAATCAGGCATAACATTTTGAATAGCAAATTGATTAATCTGCCAGACAGCGTCAATCCCTAAATCACGCCCAGCACCTTGATAGGCCAAAGAACTATCAACAAAACGATCGCATAAAACAATTTTATTTTTTTTAATCGCAGGCAAAACTTTTTGAACTAAATGCTGCCTTCGCGCTGCAGCATAAAGCAAAGCCTCTGTCCGCTCGTCCATAGCCGTATTCTCAGGATTTAAAATAACTTCACGTATCTGCTCTGCTATCTCTATCCCTCCAGGTTCTCTTGTTAACATCAAAGGAACTTTACACGTTTCTTCAATTAGTATTTTCAATGCTTGAATTACCGTAGATTTTCCGGCCCCGTCCGGACCTTCTATTGTTATAAAAATGCCTTTGTCAGGTACCACTATAGTTCCGTCCTTCCCTCAACAGCTTTTAATAGTGTCACTTCGTCCGCATACTCAATATCACTGCCTACGGATAACCCATGTGCTAATCGTGTCACTTTAATGCCTGCAGGTTTGATTAAACGCGATAAATACATCGCTGTTGCTTCTCCGTCTGTTGTTGCATTCGTTGCTATAATAACCTCATTTATTTCACTATCATGGAGTCTTTTTATTAATGAAGCAATATTTAAATCATCCGGTCCTGTACCATCCATCGGTGATAAAACACCGTGAAGCACGTGATACAGACCGTGATACTCGCGCATTTTTTCCATAGACATTACATCTTTCGATTCCTCAACTACTAAAACAGTTGAACGATCACGATTAGGGTCACGGCAAATATCACATTTCTCTTCATCAGTTATGTTTCCACAAATATTGCAAAAATGTAAATCTCGTTTAACACTGATTAATGATTTTGCAAAGTCTGTAACATCTTCTTCACGCATATTGATTGTGTAAAATGCTAATCTTGTAGCCGTCTTCGCGCCAATCCCCGGCAATTTCATATAGCTTTCAATTAATTTTGCAATCGGTGCTGGATATTGCATTCATTCTACCTGCTTTCTAGATAACTTTTCCATCATATCACAATTAAAGGCCGCAGCGGAGTTATTAAAAAATCAACCCCCTACGACCTTCGACCTTTTTAACATGTTGTTTTAAAATCCAGGAATACTTTTAGCGTATTTACCCATCACGCGTTCCGTTTCACTATCAATTATCTCTAACACATCATTAGTCGCTGCTAACACTAAATCTTGAATCATTTCGACATCATCAGGATCGACTACTTCTGGTTTAATGACGATATCTTTAACACGTTTATCACCTGTCATTGTAACTTCCACCAAACCGTTGCCTGCTTGCCCTTTAAATTCTTTTAAATCAAAATCTGCTTTTGTAGTCTCCATTTCTTTTTGCATTTTTTGCATTTGTTTCATCATACCTTGCATATTTCCCATACCGCGCATCATTATTATCATTCTCCTATACTATTTTATTTATTTAATCATTGACAATATCAACTACATCACCAAACAGTTCTTTGGCCTCTGAAATAATCGGGGCTTCCTTTTCAGCCTCCTTCGGCTGCATCTGCTCTGAGTTATCACCCATTTGAGCAATAAATCCCTGTCGCAACGAACCCCATTGTTGTTTTGGAATACTGACAATTTTCGGACTATATTGTACCAAACGATGCAAGCCTTGTCGAATTTCTTCTTGTAATTCTGTATCAGCACTCGTTTTTTGACACAAAATATCATAATCAAAGGCTAATACTACCCCTTCTGAACTTGCTGCCACTGGTTCGCTGGCTTTAATTAAAGCTCTTTGTGTCACCGTCAACATATGAAGCAAATCTCCCCACACATTACGAACTTGTGCCAAATGATCTTTAGTCGCGGCTTCTAATACTTGGTAAACCTGCTCTTTTGGCACACGATACGAACTCTGCTTAGATTTTTTAGCTGAAGTGTTTTTTTGATGTGCGGCTTCCATTGGTACATTTAGGCTGCCATTTTTTTGAAGTTCCGCAAGCTGTTTTTCTAAGTCTGATACCTTTTGCTCTAAATAATTAATTTCCGGTAAATCCGGTGCTGTGTTTCCAACTGACAAGGGCTGCTGATTTTGTGTTGTCGTTAATTTCACTGTTAAAACTTCCAAGTAAATAGTCGGCTGATGGCTGAATTTCATCTCTTTTAATCCATCATTCAACTCATTTATCCAACTATATAAAGTCTCTGTTGATAATTTATGACTTAACTGTTTAAACCCATCCGTACAATAACCCATTTGTGTTTCAGCTAACGCTGGAGCTTGCTGGTAGACTAATAAATCTCGACAGTACATCAGTAAGTTTTCAATAATTCGCTGACTTTCTTTTCCTTCATCAATTAACTGATTTAGAATGGTTAATCCCTGCTCTGTTTCATGATGGAAACAAGCTGTTAAATAGTCATCCATCATTTCGCTGGTCAAACTGCCTGTTACCTCTAAAGCATCTTGAAGAGTAACTAATCCATCGCTGAAAGAAATGGCCTGATCTAAAATACTCAATGCGTCACGCATACCGCCCTCGGCTGCCCGAGCGATAACTTTAAGAGCCCCTTCTTCAAAATCAATTGATTTTGATATCAAGATATCTGACATATGTTTTTCAATATCTACTGTCCCGATTCGTTTAAAATCAAAACGCTGTGTCCGTGAGATAATTGTTGCTGGTATTTTATGAGGTTCAGTTGTCGCTAAAATAAAAATAACATGTTCAGGCGGTTCCTCAAGCGTCTTTAATAAAGCATTAAATGCTCCTGTTGACAGCATATGAACTTCATCAATAATATAAACTTTATACGGTACTTGTGTCGGAGCATATTTAACTTTATCTCTGATATCGCGAATTTCCTCTACACCATTATTACTGGCCGCATCGATTTCTAATACATCATTAATCGTTCCTTCAGTAATTCCGATACAGTTGGGGCAGTGGTTACACGGTTCGCCGTTAACATTATTAGGACAATTTATTGCCTTGGCAAAAATTTTAGCAGCACTTGTCTTTCCAGTTCCTCTGGGACCCGTAAAAAGATAGGCATGTGACACCTTATTTTGCGTTATCGCATTTTTTAATGTTTGGGTAATCATTTGCTGCCCCACCAAATCATCAAAGGTCTGCGAACGCCATTCTCTATACAATGCTTGATAGGCCACAATCATCTCTCCTTATTTTTACTCCTTAACATTATACAATATTCGTATCAACAATGATACTGAAGAATATCAAGCTGCGACTTTAGAATGATTGTTCAGAAATATCATCATATGATAAAATAAAGACAAGTTTTAACTACTTTGAAGGAGTGACTAGTATGGGATTAATTAAAGCAGCAACAAGCTCAATAGGCGGTGGTCTAGCAGATCAATGGCTAGAAGTTATCGAACCTGATAAATTAGATGAACAAACTGTTATGACAACAGGCTTTAAAGTCAGAAAAAATGATAAACGAGGGGCAAATAAGAAAGGAACTGCAGACGTCATCACGGACGGCTCAGTAATCCACGTCTACCCAAATACAATGATGTTGTTAGTCGACGGAGGTAAAATTATTGACTTTACCGCGGAAGAAGGCTACTACACAGTTGAAAGTCATTCCGCTCCTTCAATGTTTACCGGTAATTTAAAAGGAGCCATTCAAGAATCGTTTGACCGCTTTAAATTTGGAGGGGTTACACCACAGAAACAAAAAGTCTTCTACATCAATTTACAAGAGATTCGGGGAATAAAATTCGGCACCAGCACGCCGTTAAACTATTTTGATAATTTTTATAATGCCGAACTTTTTCTTAGAGCACATGGTAATTATTCTATTCAAATTATTGATCCGATTCTTTTTTATACAAATGTCGTTTCAAAAAGCAAAGATCAAATTGAAATAAAAGATATCAATGAACAGTTTTTAGCAGAATTTTTAACTGCTCTCCAAGCATCTATTAATCAATTGTCAATGATGGGGGAACGCATTTCTTACATCCCTGCAAAAAGTCTAGCTTTAAGTCAACAGATGTCAACTATGTTGGATGATGACTGGCGCCGTTTACGTGGTATGGAAATTGTCTCAGTAGCTATCTCTAGCATTTCTTATACAGATGATTCTCAAGATTTGATTAATATGAGAAATAAAGGCGCTATGCTGGGTGACCCTTCTATTCGTGAAGGCTTTGTTCAAGGTTCAATCGCTGAAGGGATGAAAGATGCTGGATCCAATGCTAACGGTAGTATGGCAGGCTTTATGGGAATGAATGCCGGTATGGGAGCTACTGGAAACTTCTTTAATCAAGCTTCACAAGCAAATCATGACCAGATGCAGCAACAGAAACAATCCACTGAAAAAACTAATACTTGGACCTGCCCTTCCGACGGGACGATTAATGAAGGTAAGTTTTGTTCAGAATGTGGCATGCCGAAACCTGCAGAAACAACAGTCCAAGGCAACGGCGGTCTTCAGGTTAGATGCAGTGCGTGTCGAACGGTAATCACTATTACTGATCAGCTGCCAAAGTTTTGTCCAGAATGCGGACAACCCTTCCAAGCTATACCGCTCTAATATTTAATTAGAATGAAAGGAGGCGGTAAAATGAGTGATGTTATTTCTCACAAATGTCCCAACTGTGACGGACCTTTGCTCTTTGATCCAGAAAAGCAGAGTTTTCATTGTGAATACTGCTTAAGTGTCTTCTCTGAAACAGACATAACAGCTGCTAAAACACAGGAACAACATGAAAATTTAGAAGAAGTAAAAGAACAGCAGTTTAATCTTTATCATTGTCCTAGTTGCGGCGGAGATGTGGTAACAGATGATACTACAGTTGCTACTTTCTGTTATTATTGCCACAATCCCGTAGTACTGACAGATCGAGTCTCGGGTGACTTTTTGCCAAATGCTATTTTGCCCTTTAAGATTTCCGAGGAATCTGCCCGAGAAAAATTTATTGAATGGACAAAACAAAAGAAATTTATTCCTAAAGATTTTTTCTCAGCAGATCAAATCAATAAGATATCTGGCGTTTATTTCCCTTATTGGAATATCGATGCTGAGCTAAATGGTTCTGTAACAGCCAAAGGAACGAAAATCGATATTTGGCGTGTTGGAGAAACCGAATATACTCGTACGCGACTATACGACATCAAACGAAACGGTAAATTATCTTTTAAAGCTCTATTAAAAAATGCCTTGTCAAAGAACACAAGACAAAAAATGATTGAATCTGTTCAACCCTTCCCTGTCGACGATGTTAAAGATTTCCACACACAATTCCTTTCTGGATTTCAAGCCGAAAAACGCGATATTGAATTTCAATCAATTCAGCATGATGTTGATGAAGAATTAACAAACTACTCAGAATCACTACTGCTCAATAATGTCACAGGGTATACTAGTGTTACTCCTAAACAGCGACAAGCAACAATATTAAGCCAATCCAATAAATACCTGCTCTTACCTCTCTGGGTTATTACTTATCAAGACGATAAAAAAAAGGAGCCCTATTACTATGCCATGAACGGTGCTACTGGGAAAGTTGGTGGTATTTTACCAATTAATAAAACCAAGTTATATAGTACCGCGATTCTTGCAGGCAGCGTAATCGGCGGGTTATTGATGGTAGGGGGGTATTTCCTATTTTAAATAAATATAGACCTATTATTTTAGCCTGGAGCTTGATTTTGATTTCATTCGTCTGTTTTTCTAAAATAGTCGAAGCAAAAGAACCTGTTTCTAACCAGCGACTATTCGACCAAGCCAATTTGCTTAATAATAATCAGAAACAACAAATTACAGAACAAATTAATTATACTAAGGAACAGACAAAGATGGATATCGTTGTTGTTACCACTGACGATACACAAGGCAAGAATTATATTGCGTATGCGGATGATTTTTACGATGAGGGCGGGTTCGGAACAAATAAAACCAAAGATGGAATGCTTTTGTTAATCGATATGCAAAGCCGCAATTACTATATCTCTACAACTGGTGAAATGACAGCGTTTCTATCTGATTCTAGAATTAAATCAATTATCAACAGCGCTAAAAATGACATGAAAAAAAGTGATTACACTGCTGCAATCACTAACATCCTTAATGATGTAAACAAATATGTAAAAAAAGGAATCCCTAAGGGTTATGAATATAACGCTGATACTGGAAAAGTCATTCGTGTTCCCTACCTATCACCTCTAAAAATTATTATTGCTTTAATTTTAGGGTCTGCAGTAGCTGTTTCTATCTATCTAGTTGTTTCAAGACGCTATCAACTTAAAGGAAGTGTCTATGACTATCCCTTTTACGATTTAGGTACTGTCACTCTAACCAGCCAACAAGATATTAAAACATCTGATTTAGTAACTACTCGCCATATTCCACAAAATAATAATTCTGGTGGCGGTTTTGGCGGCGGTTCTTCGACTCACGTCGGCTCTAGTGGTACAAGCCACGGCGGTGGCGGTGGTAGCTTTTAAAAATATTTTAATAATACATTTCTTATTGTAGACAAAGTATCAAAAAATGATACTTTGTCTTTTTGCTTAGTAAAATAAAGAAAATGAGTTAATTTTAATGTTGAAAAAATATGAGCAATTTAGTTTTTATTATCTAGAGTATTTAGCTTAAAGGTAACATTCAAAATTATTGAGGTTAAGATAACTTATTTATAATTTTCAGATTTAGCTATATAAGCTATTTTTTTGCTTTTCATTTTCAAACTTTCATCAAATTTACTCTAGAAGATACCGTAGGTCGATAATTTTGAGAAAATATTTTATGATATTTTAAAATTACATTAGTTGTGAATCCAAGATACCAGCTATCCATTATTCACTTGATCTTTAAAAATATTTTGACAATAAAATACAAAAAAACAAACTAATCACTCTTAATGAGCAATCAGTTTGTCTTCAATTTGAGACCATAGTTTGTAATTAACGATCTCAAAGGATATTCCTATTTATTCTTTTGAACTTTATTGATAATTATCTTAGTTACTTCCATTAAGATAATAGCTATTAATGCTAATCCTATTGTCGTAAAGACATGACCAGCATCAAAACCAACTGGAAGTGAAAAAATTGGTTTAAATTGAGGAATTAAGGTAATACAATATAATGCTGAACAAAAAGCGATAGCTCCAATAGCTGCTTTATTTGTAAATAATCCAGCACCTAATGCTGTTTGTGTATTTGAGCGGGCAGGTAAAGTTTGAAGCGTGCGGCTCCAAATTAAAGTAGAAAATGCCATTGCTACTCCCATTTCAGCTGATTCTTGCATACCCATCCATTGAGCAATAATAACTACAGTAGCAATTAAAATACCACGATAACAAACTGAACTTAATGTAGTACCTGTAAAAATTCCTTCTTTAGAATTACGTGGTGGGTACTTCATAATTGACGGTTCTGCTTTTTCCATCCCTAAAGCAATAGCTGGAATAGAATCATTCACTAAGTTAATAAATAATAGTTGCAACGCTGTAAATGGATTACTCCATCCCATAATCAGAGCAAAAATTATCGCAATAATCGCACCTAAATTACCAGAAAACAGATAGGCGATGGCTTTCTTTATATTATCGTAAACACTACGTCCAACACTGATTGCACTAACAATTGATGCAAAGTTATCATCCGTTAGCACCATTGCTGCCGCATCTTTGGCAACATCTGTCCCCGTTCCCATTGCAATACCAATATCAGCTTGTTTTAATGCAGGCGCATCATTGACACCATCACCCGTCATAGCTGAAATATTACCGTTATTTTGCCATGCACGGACAATCCGTATTTTATTTTCAGGAGACACACGTGCATATACAGAAACTTTTTCTAAAGACGTCATTAATTCTTCTTCTGATAAAGCATCTAACTCTGCTCCAGTCAATGCCATATCTCCATCGGAAAAAATGCCAATTTCACGAGCAATAGCCACAGCTGTAGTTTTGTGGTCACCAGTAATCATAACAGTTTTAATCCCCGCCGATTTGGCATCAGATACTGCTTCGACAACTTCAGCGCGAGGAGGATCAATCATTGCCAGTAAACCAGCAAATATCAAATCATTTTCATCATCAATAACTAATTCATTCTGCGACATCGGTTTGTATGCAAAAGCTAGTACACGCAAAGCACGATTTGAGAAAGCTTCATTTTGACGTTGTAAATCTTTAATAATATCATCAGTCATTGGTACAACTTCACCGTTAATTAAAGCTGATGTACAGCGATTAAAAACAATATCAGGGCCACCTTTTGTCATCATCAACAATTCACCGTCAATCGTATTCAATGTTGACATTAATTTACGATCAGAGTCAAATGGCAGCTCGCTGATTCGAGGCGATAGATTTTGTATCTCTCGGAAAGGCTGATTATTAGCATCACTAAAATCAATCAAGGCAATCTCTGTCGGATCACCGAGTTTAGCACCTTCCTCAGTTGTTTTAGCATCATTCGCTAAAACAGCTACCTCAATTAAGCGACGTTCATCAAACGACCAGCTTGTTGGATCGTCATTAAACGTCCCCGTCTGTTTATTGGGTAAATAGTAATCTAATACCGTCATTTTATTTTGAGTCAATGTTCCTGTTTTATCTGTACAAATAATACTTGTTGACCCTAATGTTTCCACGGCCGGCAATTTACGTATGATAGCATGACGTGAAGCCATTTTTTTCGTTCCGATGGATAAAACAATCGTCACAATAGACTGAAGTGCTTCAGGAATTGCAGCCACTGCTACTGCGACAGCAAACATAAACGCATTAACAATATCTGTAGTCATATCTCCAGAGTGATTCCCAGTAAATAAACGTACTAATTGAACACCTAAAATAATCAACGATAAGATTAAAATAGCAATACTTAGTTTTTTACTAAAAATGTCCAAACTCTTTTGCAACGGTGTTTTTTGTTCATCTGTATTTTCCAACAAACTTGCTACTTGACCAATCTGAGTGTGATTACCTGTTTCTGTAACAACAAATTGTCCACGTCCGTAAGTAACAATTGTCCCACTGAATACCATATTATGGCGATCACCTATTGGGACTTCCTCTTCAATATCAGACACTTTTTTTTCTACAGGAACAGACTCACCA
This sequence comes from Vagococcus vulneris, assembly GCF_003950515.1. Classification (GTDB taxonomy): domain Bacteria; phylum Bacillota; class Bacilli; order Lactobacillales; family Vagococcaceae; genus Vagococcus; species Vagococcus vulneris. The sequence goes on along the minus strand of NZ_NGJS01000008.1, from coordinate 53,594 downwards.
GTCAGCATCCCTTCATCTATCTTTAATGATCCGGCATCGATTAGACGTCCATCGGCTGGAACATAATCGCCCGCTTCAAGAATAACAATATCACCAATGACTAATTCCTTCGCTGGAATACTTTGCTCCTTACCGTCTCGAACAATATTAGCGTCAGGAGCTGAAAGGTTTTTAAGCGCTTCAAGCGACCCTTCAGCTTTTTTAGTTTGAATCATGCTAACTACTGCATTTAACATTAATACAGCAAAGATGACAATAGATTCAATATAAGATCCCATAAACATTTGAACAATAGCTACCACAAGTAAGACAATTACCATCGCATCTTTAAACGTTTCAAGAAACAACTGAAAACTCGATTTCTTGGGTGCTTCTTTTAATTGATTGTACCCGTCTTTTTCTAATTTTTCTTTTGCTTGTTGTGATGTCAAACCAGAATCCGATGTACCTGTCTGTTTCATAACTTCTTCAAGAGAGTACTGATATATCTCTTTCTTCAATGTATATACCTCCTAATTTTTTTTGAACTTACCTTTCATTTTCCGGTACCAAAAAAAAAAGGAGACCGAAGACAAGTGATTTGCTTGTCTTAGGTCTCACCATTTCATATGATACCAGAAAACCGTCGCCGGTTAACTTACTGTTGATATCATAACAACTTGCCGTTGCCGGTTACTCCCCTAATTAAAAGGAATTATCATAGAGTCAGTATACCCAACTTTTTGAAACATAGCAATAAATTTACTCAAATCTATGAAAATTGCAATTAGAATTTATTAATAACTTCTTCAACATTTTTTATCATAACTGAAATTGTTCCATCTGAATTATTAATAAATTCAATCAGCTCTTTATCTTTAAACACATCTACTGGAACAACTAGTTCAATACCATTTGTTAATTTAAACTTTTGTTTGCTGTATTTTTTTTCATATTTTGGTACATTGCTCGGAATATCTTCTGAAAATCTAGTATTTTTAACTGTTTCCAAATACTCTTCTTTTGCAGTTGCATTATGCTCAAATACAGTATCTGCTATTTTTTGATTATCGATTTTCCCATCTTCTTCAATACTTTCAAATACTGCTTGTTGTGCTTGAGTAAGTGCAACGTATTCTTCTTCATTAAATTTCTCGGAAATATCTTTAACTGCTTTTTTGACAATTTTTAAATTCTCTGTAACTGTGGGAGCGGGATCAATTTGCAGCCATCTTTCAGTGAAAAAAAAACGTTTTTGACCTTCAAAACTATATTTTTTTTCAACTACCTTTGTCGTCAAATCAGCTAATTTAATAAGTAAACACTCTTCTAATCGCTGACTCGGAGATGGAAAAATTGTTTTATTTAAAATAATATTATTCTGCATTACGTCATCTAAATACGTTACGTGATGGGTAAAACTAGGTTTATAGTTGAATTTAACCATTCCAAAAAATCGATTATCCATTAAATCTTGCGCTTCAAAAAACAGCAAGTCACCACTCGGAGCATCTTCACTAATAGCCAAACTATCAAATAAGGATTGTGCAATGGAAGCAGTCGTCTCAATGAAATCTGTTTTCAAATTGATTAACTGCCCAGTCAATTCAGAACTATTGGCTAATACGCCTTGCTTAAATTCAGCTTTTTCCAACCGTTTCTGTACACTGTCCAAATAATTTTTCACTGCATATTCATTTAAATCAAGAACAGACTGTGAACAAATTAATGTTCCAGCGTCTCTATCTAAAATATGCAGTATTGCTTTTTTTATTTCCATTTAATTTTCTCTCCATAAAAAAAAGAAGGAACTACCTTCTTTTATTTTTTATCTTTTTTAGGTTGCGAAGAAGTTGCATTTTTTACCGTATCTTCATTTCGAATGTTATCACTTAAGTCTAAGATTAATTGACGCAGATCATCTTTTATTTGAGGATGCTTTAGTCCATATTCAATACTTGTTTTCATAAATCCAAACTTATCCCCAACATCATAACGAACGCCTTTATAGTTTTGGGCAAACACTCGCTGTGTTTTATTTAATGTATCAATTGCATCTGTCAACTGAATTTCATTTCCAGCACCAGGTTTTTGATTTTCTAAAATATCAAATATTTCTGGTGTCAATAAGTAGCGACCAATAATCGCCATATTGCTTGGTGCTTTATCCATATCAGGTTTTTCAACAAAATTAATCACATTAAATAAATCTGGTTCTACTTCTCGACCTGGATTAATGATGCCGTATTTATTCACATCTTCTTGAGGAACTTCCATAACTGCAATCGTTGATGCATGCGTTTTTTCATAATCATTAATCAATTGTTTTGTTAAAGGAACATCATCGTTCATTAAATCATCGCCTAACATCACGACAAACGGCTCATTGCCTATGAATGACTTCGCTTGCAATACGGCATGTCCTAAACCTAAAGGATGTGATTGACGAATAAAATGTAAGTTTAAACCAGTTGTTTCTTCAACTAGTTTTAATAAATCCGTTTTACCTTTTTCTTTTAAGTTCAATTCCAATTCTAAATTAGAATCAAAATGATCTTCAATCGGACGTTTTGCTTTACCTGTAACAATTAAAATATCTTCTATTCCTGAAGCACGTGCTTCTTCTACAATAAATTGAATGGTCGGTTTATCAACAATCGGCAGCATTTCTTTTGCCATTGCTTTTGTAGCAGGTAAAAATCGTGTTCCTAAACCGGCGGCCGGTATCACTGCCTTACGCACTTTTCTAGTCATTTGATACATCCTCCTCAAATTCTTGCTCTGATTTATAATCTCTTAACATAATATCATTAATTGCATTATCAACTGTTGCATAATTGTAAAGAACATTGTAAATGGTTTCTGTAATCGGCATATCAATTCCACGTTCTTGTGCTAATTCATAAGCTGCTTTAGTAGTATACACACCTTCAACAATCATCCCCATCTCATCAAGTACTTGTTCTAAATTGTGTCCTTGGCCTAACAGCGAGCCTGCTCTAAAATTTCTTGAATGGATACTCGAACACGTTACTGCTAAATCACCAACACCACTTAAACCGATAAAAGTTAGAGGATTAGCTCCCATTGCAACACCTAGACGGCTAATTTCTGCTAATCCACGAGTCATAATAGCTGCTCGCGCATTGTCACCATAACCTAATCCATGTAATGCACCAGAACCTAATGCAATAATATTTTTAAGCGCTGCTCCCATCTCGACACCAATCACATCTTGGTTTGTATAAATTCTAAAATAACTATTTGAGAAGAGCATTTGAACATATTCTGCACTCTGTAAATTAGTACAAGCTGCAGTGATTGTTGTGACATCGCCAACTGCCACTTCTTCAGCGTGACTTGGACCAGATAAAACCACGATATCTTTTCTCTTTTCTTTCGGAATTTCTTCAGCTAAAATATCTGAAATCCGCTTATGAGTCTCTTGTTCCAAGCCCTTGCTTGCATGAATAATAACTGGTTTGTTTCGACAAACCGTAACAAACTGCTTGGCTACGGAACGAATAGCTTTTGTTGGCACAACAAATAAGACAGCATCTGCCTCCGACACACATTCTTCAATGGATGGTACTGCCTTTAGCTCCGTTGGTAATAAAATTTTAGGCAAGTACCTTTTATTAGTATGTTTTGTATTAATTTCTTCAATCTGCTCTAAGTGATGACCCCAAATTTTGACATCATGTCCATTTTGAACCAGCACCATCGCTAATGCCGTTCCCCATGAACCAGCTCCTAAAACAGCAACTTTCTGTTTCATATATTTAACGCTCTCCTTAATCAATCAATTCATACAGTTAGTGTACCATAAAATATAATACCTAGTAGGCTAAGCTTGTTCCCGTGTATAGTAAGGAGGTTTGACTTTTAGACGGCGGTAAATTAGCAAAACAAGTGCTACTATAAATAAAATCGCTGAGAGTACCGCTGATACTCTAAAGTTCCCAAAAGCAATCAAACTATCCGTACGCATCTGTTCAATAAAGAATCGTCCAAACGAATACCAGAGAACATAAGTTAATGTTATCTCACCTTCACGGAAAAGCCCTTTCTTTCTCCTTAATAAAATAATAACAATAAACCCTAATAAATTCCAGGTGCTTTCATACAAAAATGTAGGTTGACGATAAGCACCATCAATATACATATTATCAATAATGAATCTAGGCAAATGTAATTTTTGCAGAAAAGCCTCAGTCGTCACTCCACCAAAAGCTTCGTGATTCATGAAATTACCCCACCTACCGATAGCCTGTGCTAATATTACACTAGGAGTTGCAACATCTAGAAATTTCCATGTTGAAATAAACCGATGTCTCGTAAAAAAATAAACTACTAAACCTCCAGCAATCAATCCACCATAAATTGCCAGTCCGCCACTACGTGTCGCTAGAATTTGTCCTGGATTTTGTGAATAATAATCCCATTCGAATATTACATAATATGCTCTAGCCCCTATAATAGATATCGGCAGCGCCCAAAGCATTAAATCCACAATATCATCTGAAGTCAGTCCCACTTTGACAGCTTCCTTACTTGCAAGCCAGCCAGCAATTATAATACCTGAGACAATAATTATGGCGTACCATTGAATACCTATGCCGAATATTTGAAAAGCTGTTGAATTTATTTGTGCCAGCATCCTTATTCATTATCCTCCTTTGTCACTGCATCCTCATTCTTATCAGCGTTTGATTCTATTAATTGTGCCAAGTTATTTTCAAACTTTTTGGTTGCATCATAGCCAAGTGTCCGAGCTCTAAAATTCATTGCTGCAACCTCAATAATAATAGCAACATTCCGACCTGTAGAAACAGGTATATTTATTTTAGGTACAGGAACGTTTGCTAACATCGTCGTTTCCGGTGCGCTACCTAATCGATCAAAAGTATTATCTTGAGTCCATTCTTTTAAGTTTACAACTAGAGAAATTTGCGAATGGTGACGCACAGAGCTAACGCCAAATAGATTCATCACATCAATAATACCAACACCGCGAATTTCCATTAAATGCTCTAATATCTTAGGTGCTTCACCTACTACTGTTTGATCATCTTGCTGATAAATATCCACACGGTCATCTGCAATTAATCGATGTCCTTTTTTAATTAATTCAAGTCCTGTTTCACTTTTCCCGATTCCGCTGGACCCTTGGATTAAAACACCTAATCCATAGACTTCAACTAGTACACCATGAATTGATGTCCTCACCGCTAATTGATCCTCTAAGAAATTTGATATCATACCAGATAAACGCGATGTTGAGATTGTTGACTCCAAAATTGGAATCTTTTTATCCGTTGCTATTTCCACTAATTCTTTCGGTGGCTCATACCCTCGGGCAACGACAAAGCAAGGTGTATCCTCCTTACACAGACCTCGGAAGATCATACTTTTTTCTTCAAGTGTCATCTTTTGAATAAACGTTATTTCTTTACGACCCAATAACTGAATACGATCATGTGGGTAATAATTGAAATAACCCGTCAGTTCTAAACCTGGTCTTGAAATCTCACTTGATGCAACTGTATTTATTAAATAATCCTCTCCAGAAAAAACTTTTAATTGAAGTTGATTAACAATGTCTTGTATAGTAACAACTGTCATGGCTATTCACGCCCTTATCTAATTTAATTTATCATCTAATAGAACCTAATCTATTCTATCATTTTCTACTGATTGATACTAGTTTTCTAAAACGATTGCACAGCCAAAAACAGCCTTGTAACGAAAGTAGCTTTCGTAGCAAGACTGTTTAACCAATTTAATTTATATATTTATCAGCAAAATAATCATTGACGACTCCATTGATGATTGTCAAAATAACTGCAATTAATAGGGTTGACCAAAAACTAGAAAAAGCGAAATTTGACTCACCAATAATAGCTGATGTCATACTTAACATTGCCGCATTAATAACAAAACTAAACAATCCAAATGTTAAAATTGTTATTGGAAAAGAAAGGAAGTGAAGAATCGGCCGGATAAACATGTTTAATAGCGACAGGACCACACTCGCTACAATAGCTATCATAAAACCGCCGACATAAAACTTTGTTGGAAACAATATTGATAGTGACACAAATGCTAGAGTATTTACAATCAATCGTTGCAAATACGTCATTAGAAGTCACTCCAATCATCGTCATCAATTTTCTGTGCTTCTTTTCGTTTTGGCTGTCCCTTTCCTCCCTGATACTGTTTAGAGGACCCCTGATACGTATTTTTACGCCCAGACGGCATCACTAATGCCATGATGATATACATCGGTATACCTGCAAATGCTGTCGAAAAAGTTAGGATAACATAAATAATCCTGACAATCGTTGGATCCACTTTTAAATAGTCAGCAATGCCACCCAAGACTCCTGAAATAACGACATTGTCGCTAGATTTTGTTAATCGTTTCTTCATAATATTATTCCTCCTAAAAATCAGTCACACAGATTAGTGTTCTGCATCTTTTAAATAAATTGTACCAGTTGTTGTAGATAATGTCAGTGAAGCCATCTTGTTTTCATTTTGACGTCTGAATTGAAGTTTTTGACTAGCACGATCTTTATTTTCACGCACAATTTCTGTATCTGCCAATCTATTCTTCACACTGCCTAAGTTTGTTTTAACCGATGCATCTAAACCGACTTCTTTGGCAACGGCCAACTTTATTGTACCTGTGACTAAACTAATGTCGACATTGTTTAAATCTTTTGCTGTATTAGTTACTTTTACATCTCCATTAACCAATGATAAATCTAAATTAGGAATATACCCCTTTGTGATAATGTCACCATTCATTAAATTACCAACTAACGCATCAATCACTACATCATCAACAATAAACTCGCCATTAACACCTTCTACTTCAAGCATTGTTGCAGATACACCGTTTACTTTCATATCACCATTAGTCGTTTTTAAGTAAACATCTGTCATTGACATATTTTCTAAGCTGATATTCCCGTTCAACATCTTAATAGATACATAATCATATGTACGTTTTGGCAAATAAATTGTTAGATTTGCTTTGATTCGCTTATTCGGTATTTGAAAATCAATTTTTTCATCTGAAACATCGATATGACTGCGTTCTAAAAATGATTCTAAAGGTGAATCACCCTCCATACGTCCATAAAGTTTAATGTCAGCTTCAATTTTCACATCAGATTTATCCCATGATTTAACTGACACTTTACCGTTAGCTGCTTTTACCGAAAAAATTGTAGCTAAGTTATTTGGGTAAATAAATTCATGGGTAAAGCTTTGCGATACTAAACCTGGCACTTTTACGTTAACATCTTTCCAATCAATATTGTCATTAACGGACCGTAGCGTACTTTTAATAAATTTGCTGATTTGGACACCGGCTGTACCCATCTTGTCAGTCACTTGATTGATTGCATCGTTGGTTTGCTGCTTCCAATCTTCTGGAATATCAAATTGAGACATAAAGTCTTCCTTTTTCATCGTCTTTTCTTGACGTTTTAAACGATCCAAAGCTTCCAAAAGCAATGCTTTTTCTTCTTCTAATTCTGCTGCTTCTCGTTTTAGTTCATTCACACTTGCTTCCAATGATAACCGTTTTGCTGCTCGTTCGTCAGTTAATTCATCTAGTTCCTCCATAGTATTAATTACCATAATACCATCTTCTTTTTCACGAAGTTCTCGCTGAACTCGTTGACTTTCTTCAGCATTGTAGTCCAGTTGTACAGAAAGCAGATTTACTTCCTCTACCAATGATTCGTATTGCTCCTCACTCAAAGTCTCACGCTGTTCTGTCTTTGTTTCTTTTTTAATACTAGACTTAACATAAGCAGCATCCTTATTAATTGATTTTTCATCCTTTTCAACTGCAATATTTTCTAATAATACGACAGCTTCCTCTGTTGAAATAACACCTTGTTTAACTAATTCTAAAATTCTTTCACGTTCTTGCATAATTAAAAGCCTCCTATAAAATTCATTACAGCATCTATTCGTTGACTCACCAACAACATATCTTGTTTATACTTATATTATGCCCAAATTAATCATTTCTGTCATAGGACTTGAGTTGGATTTATTTACTAGTTTTAAGTCTTACAATTCTTTTTATACAAACCATATATTTATTCAGCTTAAATTGAAAATTACACATGATTTTCTTCAGAGTAATATGTTAAAATAGTAACATAATTTTTAAAGGAAGATGATTTAAGATGAAACTCTCATTTCATGAAGATCGCCTAGTCGGACTCTTGTTAACATTTATTGGCGGTGCGCTTGACGGTTATACTTACATACACTACAATGCTTTTGCCTCAGCACAAACAGGAAATATCATTTTAGCTTTAAGCCAAATGATTGATGGTAATTGGGCTGGCGTTGGAAAAAAACTCCTATCCACTCTATTCTTCTGTGTAGGCCTATTATTAGCTAAATTTATGATTGATTTTTTCCGAAAAAAAGAAATCGTGATTTGGCGTTTATACATTTTATACTTTGAAGCTATAATTTTTTTCATTGTTAGTTTAACATCCATCAATAACCATCCCGCTGTTGTAACGATTATTATTTCGTTTACAGCTGCTATTCAATGGATTACTTTTGATAAAATTGAAGGACGTGCTTATACTAATCTTTTTACAACAGGTAATTTAAAAGGTTTGATGACATCTTCTTATGATTATATGTATTCTAAAGCACCGGCAGATTTACAACGTTGTTTCCACTATCTTTTTGTTGTTATTGCTTTTATATTAGGTGCTTTTATGTCAATATTTTTATATAAAGCTGTTGGACTGGAGGAAAAAGCCGTGTTACTTGCTGCAGGTGCATGTTTAGTCCTAGCACTTTCTGAAACATACCTGGTTATTAAGTTTTATCGTTTAGAAAAATGGTCAAAATGACCTGTCATCAAAACACATAAGCGGACGCCTATTGATGGGCATCCGCTTTTCCTTTATTCACTCATAATTTCATCATAAATAGTTTCTGCAAAATCTGATTTACCCACAGATGGTAATTGATTATATAATGTAATAACCAACCCATTATTTGCTTGATCTCCGTACATAAAGCTGTTGTATCCGCCGACACCCATAGCGTCTGACGAAATATTCCCCGAAATTTGTTTCATCTGCATACCTAAATCTTTAGTTTTATCACGGTAAAATAAAGTATCCTGTTCCTCTTTAGTCAATAAAGTATTCTTACTTAAAGCAATCTCAAACTTAGCTAAATCATCCACCGTTGTATAAAGACTTCCCGCACCTAACAGAGTGCTCATTAATTCATCCGAATAAACACGTTCTTCTTTACTGTAATTACCATCAACTGCCATATATTCTTCGGCAATAATTTCATTATCAGGTACTTTATCCCAAGTATATGTATGTTTCATACCAACAGGATTTAAAATACGTTTTTGGAGACTATTTGCATACGAACCTCCATCAACCTTCCTTATAATTGCTGCTAAAAAGACATAATTTCCATTTGAATAGGCATAGTCGTGACTGCTGTCATACGTTGTTTCACTAACGGCGTAATCAATCTGTTCCTCTTCACTAGTTAACACTTTATCTGCAGGAAGCTCAGGTAAATAATAACCAGAACGATGGTCTAATAACTCGCGAATAGTAACATCCTCTGAATTAAGAATATTTGGATAAAATTTTGATAGCTTATCCGTATAAGATAATTTTCCTTCAGATACTAGCTGCCCTATTAGAACAGATGTTATTCTTTTTTGAAAAGAAGCCATTGGAAAAATAGTGTCTGATGTATTTTTAATTCCATCATCTTTTTCCGCATAACCAAATCCTTCACTATAAACAATTTTTTCATTTTTCACCAGAGCAACTGCTCCAATAAAACCTGTTTCTTCAATTAATCGAGATATTTCTTCTGTATCAACAGAATTGTTAGCTGAAACAGAGTAATCTTTTTTTTGTCCGGTTTTTAAAACAAACATGACAATTAAAGATAGAACAAGAAACAATACACCAATTATTTTCATATTTAGTAATTCTTTTATACGATCTAGACTTGTCTGTTTAAAACGATTATGACTTTTCTTTATTTTTTTCATAATCTTTCCCCCTAACTAGATATTTTATAAATAATCTACTGAGCGACAATGTTTTATGTAAACATTCTACCTCTAAAAGTTTACGGTTTCAATGAAAATACTGACTTTTTACCTAATAAATAAAACAATTATCATTCAATTAATATACAGTTTATTCTACATATAAATTAAGTCATATTTACTTCTTTTTTTTGTTCATTATATTAAGTTTTTGTGTAATAATAAAAAAGAATATTAAAATATTCTTTCTTCAACATTTATTTCTTATTATTATGCGGCCAAGAAGATTTGAACTTCCACGAGATTTCTCTCACTAGCCCCTCAAGCTAGCGCGTCTGCCATTCCGCCATGACCGCTTAAATTTATAATTCTACTAATTGACCGCCACAACAACAACCAAATCTCATCAGATTAATACGACGCTGTCGAACAATCAATTGTTCACATTTTTGACATTGATAACGATATTTTTTTTGACTTTTATTAGTAGTTAGATTTTTAACAAATCGCGGACTGTTTGTTTCTTTTAACAACATACGAAAATCAGCATCACGATGCTGATACCCTTTACCAGCTAAATGTAAATGATAATGGCATAATTCATGCTTGATGACACCAGTTAATTCCGATAATCCATATAATTCATAAACTTTTGGATTAAAGTCCAAATGGTGGTCGGTTAAATGATACCGACCGCCAGTTGTTCTTAAACGAGAATTAAAAACAGCTTGATGAGTGAACGGCAGACCAAAATAATCCATCGACAATGTTTCTACCAATGTTTGCAATTCTTCTCCGGACAATTTTTTCACTGTTCTTACCTCTCTAATTCTTTTGTGCTGGTTCAATCATTGTTAATGAAATACGCTGTTTTGCTAAGTCAGCATTCTCCACCCAAACCGTTACTATATCACCAACTGCTACAACATCAGTTGGATGTTTAATAAATTTTGAACTCAATTTTGAAATATGTACCATACCATCTTGTTTAACACCAATATCAACAAAGGCACCAAAGTCAACTACATTTCTGACTGTGCCTTGTAGCTCCATACCTGGTTTTAAATCTTCCATCGTCAAAATGTCTTGTCTCAATAAAGGTGCTAGCGTATCTTCACGCATATCACGTCCTGGTTGCAATAAACTATCGATAATGTCTTGTAACGTCTCTTTACCAACAGCCAATTGTTGACTTAATACATCAATCGAGCCTGCTGACAATTTATCATTTGCATCTGCTGTATTCAGTGTATTTAAAGCAATTGTTAAATGATCCAACAATTGGTTCACTAATTCATAACTTTCAGGATGAATACCTGTATTATCAAGAATCATATCACCACCTGGTATTCGCAAAAATCCAATAGCTTGTTCATATGCTTTTGGTCCTAATCGTGGAACTTTTTTTAGTTGTTTACGGTTTGTAAACAAGCCAGTTTCTTCACGATAATCAACTATATTATTTGCTGTCGTTTTATTCAATCCCGCTATACGCTGCAACAGTTCTCGGCTAGCTGTATTTACATCAACGCCCACTTGATTAACAACTGTTTCTACAACAAAATCTAATTGTTCTGTTAATCGTTTTTGTGAAACATCATGTTGATACTGACCTACTCCAACCGCTTTAGGATCAATTTTCACAAGCTCTGCTAACGGATCTTGTAAACGTCTCGCAATGCTAACTGCACTTCGTTCTTCTACCTGCAAATCAGGAAATTCTTTTCGAGCAACATCACTTGCAGAATAGACAGATGCCCCAGCCTCATTCACAATAATAAAGAAAATATCACGATTTATTTTTTTTAATTGTTTTGCTACAAACAGTTCAGACTCGCGACTGGCTGTCCCGTTTCCGATAGCTACCATATCAACTTGATATTCTTCAACAAAATCAATAAATTCTTGTCCCGCAGCTTCTCTTCGGGCTGCTGCGGCAGGTTTATGCGGATAAATCACCTTAATTGCTAAGGCTTTACCAGTCTCATCGACAACTGACAATTTACAGCCTGTACGATAAGCCGGATCAAAACCTAAAACAACTTTTCCCTTTAATGGCGACTGCAATAATAAATTACGTAAGTTTTCTCCAAAAATTGAAATTGCCTGTTCATCGGCTTCATCTGTTAATTCTTTACGTATTTCACGCTCAATAGATGGGCCGATAAAGCGTTTATATGCATCTTGATAAGCTGCTCGAACAAGTTCAGCCGCAGAACTATCATTATCTTTTATTATCTGCTTTTCCAAGTAGCCATGAATTGCTTGTTCTTCAACAACAATCTCAGCTTTCAATACGCCTTCCTTTTCACCGCGATTAGCAGCAAGAACTCTATGAGGTACTAATTTTTTAATCGGTTCTTCAAAATCATAATACATTTCAAATACACTAGTTTCATCCAAAGAGCGATCTTTATCTCTTGTTACAAAATATCCTGTATTCCAAGTACGTTCACGAATCCATTTGCGGTATTCCGACTCATCACCAACCATTTCAGCAATAATTTCATGAGCGCCATCTTTTACATCAGCAATTGTTTTTATATTGTTCTCAGGATTAATAAATTCAGCTGCTTTATCATCAACTGCACCCATAGGAAACTGCAGTAACCATAAAGCAAATGGCTCCAACCCATTTTCTTTGGCAATTGTTGCTTTAGTCCGACGTTTTTTCTTATAGGGACGGTATAAATCCTCCAACTGCTGCATTTTTTCAGCTTGCTTAATTTTATCGGATAGTTCTTTTGTTAGCTTACCTTGTTCATCAATTAAGCGTAGCACTTCAGCCTTGCGCTTAATCAAACCCTGAATGTAATTGTGGCGCTCTTCTATTTCTCGAATAGCTACTTCATCCAGACTACCAGTCATCTCTTTCCGATATCTAGCAATAAATGGAACTGTGTTTCCTTCATCCAATAATTTTAAAACTGCTATTAAATGGTCCGCTTTAATATGATTTAATTCTTGCTTTAATAAATTAATTACCTCAGTATCTTGCATAATGATTACTCATTCTCCTTGTTCGTATAGTACTGTTCAGCATATTTAGAAACTTCTAAATAATAAGTTTCTAAATATGCAGACAATAAACTATACGCTCTCAATTCTACTAACATGGTGGCATCAATCAACACATAACGTTTATCAAAAAAAGGTTCCTTCACTGCTGAATCCAATAAAAAGTTAAATTCATGAAAATAGTCCATATAAACTAAACAAAACTCTAAAAATTTTGTGTTTTTATCAATATTGTCAACCTTACGCACATCGTTCCATCGTGAAATCAATCTATCTATTTCATACAGATAGTTATCATACTCTGACTTAAGAATCTTTCTCACGCGGTCAGGCTGGCTGTCGAGTGACATAAAAAGACGCTTAATTTCCGCCTCTGCACGTGATTGATCTGCACTAACCGATTTTAACAATTCTTTTGCTGCTACTTGATTAACATATGGATCAACTTCGTAGCTGTCCTCAAATTCTTCATAATCTTCGGTTGCTTGTACTGGACCAGTCGGTGTTTGTTCCCAGCTTATTTCAGTTACGTTTCTTTTCGATTCTGCTATTGTCTGACTTTCAGAGCTATCATTTATTTCTAAAGTCGATTGTATCTGTTCATCAGCATCTGCTTCAAGCTCTTCGCCACTTATTTCGACTTTCGTCGGATTCATTTCGTCTTCAACTACAGCTTGATTGATCACCTGTTTTAAATCCTTATCAAACTGTACCACATATTCTTCTATCCAATCAATTATTTTTTGAGGGATATCTGATTTTAGTGAAATCGTACGATAGGTATCAACTAGCTGTTTCATCTTAGGAAGTACTGCCTCATCTAGAATACTCACTTGTTCGGTCAAGTGACTAGCGTCACGGTTACGTTTTACAAGTTCTTCATCTTGTTGCTGTATTTTAATACCTAATAAAGTGTTTTGCTCTTTTAATTTACCAATAATATCTTTTAACTGCGACTTTTCAACTTCCATTTTTTCATAATATTTCTTTTCCATAAGAATATTATTCTCATATTCAGCCGTGTGTATTTCTAACTCTTCAATTTTCTTTTTGGCTTCCTTTAATTCAACAAGAAGACGGCGTTTTTCGTTCAATTCATTGATTAATTGAACTTCCATATCCGATAGACTTTCCTCCATTTGATGAACGTCCGTTTGTGCGTCCATGCGCAATTGTTCACGCGCTTTTTCTAAATTCTCAATGGTCAATTCTAGTTGATGTACCTGTTTTTCATATTTTACCGCTTTTTGTCTATAGAGTTCGCTTTCCTCTTTGACTTGCATCATATCGTGCCTAATTTGTTTTAACTTAGTGTATTCTTCAGTATCTAAACGATGTTCTTTAACAATTGCTGTCAGTTGCAAATTAGCTTGATCGAGTTGGTAATTTGCATCTTCACTTTTCTTCAATCTATCAGTCAACTCATCAAACTTTTCAGTTAATTTCTTTGTTTTATGTCGTTCCTTCGCATAGGCTAATTGGTAACTGTTGGATAGATTTTGAACCCGTTCCATTTCCTCTTGACTATTTTTATTGTGATTTCTCTCAATTTCTTGATATAAGGCATTTAAATTAGTTAATTGAACCCGTTGTTTTTCAATTTGACCGTATATGCGCTGCAACAGTTGTCTTTCACGACTATCTTGTTCATATAAATCACCTTTGTCTACCTGACTCATTAATAAATCTAAATAACCTTCTTGATTTTCAATTTTCACAGCTAATTTTTGATAATCATCCGAAATATTTTCCTGATTCAGTTTATAGTCATTTGTTTCAGATGGTTCTCCCACCTCATTCTGTATACCATTTTGATCAAGATCTTGCTGTCTTTCAACAACACGGTTTAAACATTCTTCGTAAACTGACTCAATACTTTCTTCGAAATTACGCCAGACATCATCAGCTATTTCATAACGATTTGTAAAGCTGAAGTATGCACGATTTTCTCCTTCCGAATGATATTCAATGAACGAACCATATAACGGGTATTTTTTAAATACACGCTTCCACTCTTTTGACACAACACGACAGACAATGAGTACAAAAGATTTTGGTAAAAACGTATAATTATCCCAAACAATCTCCAATTGATAACGTGGATCATCATTTGGTTTTTTAGAAAAAACGATATCGCATTGCTTGTCGAATTTTCGTTTACTTTTATCATTAATTTGAGCAGAAATATTAAAATTTAATGCTTGCATAGCCATTTTCCTCCTTCCCTAACCAGTTTGATTTACATTAATTAATAAGAAAGAGTATTGCGTCTCACACAATACTCTCCGTTGCTTATTCTTGTGCAAAATTTAATTCAATACCAGGTTGATCTAAAGCTATTTCTGTCACTTCATATGTCATTCGTTCTATAATTAAAAATAAGGGGTGTGCTAATTCTTCAACTTCTTCGCGAGATAGATCCTCAATTTTATCAACTTTACGATCAATTAATTGAACAAATTGTGCAACCTCACCACTAATTAAGGCCTTTTCTAGAACTATTTTAAATTCAATACGTACACCTAAAATCGAATTTTTATCTGGGTCAATCTCCATTTCCTCTGTAATTTCAAATGGATTTAAGCTAACATTAATTGCTGTTTCCTCTGAATGTTCAGTGGGCAGTGCTGTATATGAAAATTCCTGTACAAATTCTTCTTGTCTTTCCAATTTCATTCTTACTGTCCTCTTTCTATTAAATTTAATCTACACTAATTATTCTACATGATTGTTCAAATAAAATAAATGGAATTATTGTATTTATTACGTTTTCTATAGCTTAACCCAGACATTTCCTAAATCGGATAATAACGGAAACCCATTTTTGATTGCTTGATACACAAATTGTTTAGCTTCCGTAACTGCCACAATCACTGGCAATTCATTTGCAATATTAGCAGCAATTGCAGAAGCAAACGTACAACCAGCTCCATTTGTTTGTGTTGTCTGTAATTTTGGCGTGGTCAAATAGTTAAACGTTTTGCCATTATAAATTAAGTCAGTAGCTTCAGTTCCGGGTAAACGGTGCCCCCCCTTAATTACTACGTATTCTACACTAGATGCTTTTATAACTATCGCTGCCTGTTCCATATCTTTTTTATTATTGATACTCATCCTCGCCAACATTTCAGCTTCCTTTAAGTTTGGCGTGGTCACAAACGCTATTGGAAGCAATTCACGGTAAAAAAACGCAACAATTTCATCTGACATCCCATATCCAGATTCTTTTAAAGCTAAAACAGGGTCTATTACAATCGGTATCCCTGAACAGCTTTCCATAATCTTTTTTACTTTTACTGCTATCTCTAGATTGGCTAACATACCTATTTTCAGTACATCAATAGGTAATCGCTTGATGTCATCCCACTGTTTCTTTATTAGTTCCGGACTCAAATCATGAATAGCAATTGTCTCGTTACTTTGATTAACTGTTGCAATACATGTTAAAATATTACAGCTATTCAATCGTTTTGTCTCAAACGTCCGAATATCCGTTTGTAAACCACCACCGCTTAATGTATCTGATCCCGCTATAATTAACCCTGTTTTAGAAACCATGTCTGTCTACCCCTCTTGGTGACAAAAAAAGAGTTTGGACCAGCCAGACTCTTTTTTTATCAATAAATATAATAAAAATTAGTTTTCCTCAAAATTTTTCTCTTCTTTTTCCCGATAAGCTACCATTTTTTTACTAAACAATGATCCATTTGTCGGCGGTGTATACGTAATTGCGTTGGCTCCAGCTTGTATTGTTTCTAAAATTAACTCTTCAGTCGGACCTCCTGTTGCTATGATAGGAAACGTTGGGTATTTTTCCCGAATCATTCGAACAATTCTTGCCGTCTGCTTGCCACCACTAACATTAAGAATTTCAACACCTGCTTCAATTTTTTCATCGATATCAGTAAACTCTGATGTCACAGTCCCAATGATTGGAATATCAACCATCTGTGCAATTTCTTCAATTGTCTCTTTTGTTGTCGGTGTGTTAACAACAACACCTATCGAACCATTTGCTTCGGCAAACATACTCATACTGACACAACGGTGTCCTTGAGTCAATCCACCACCCACACCTGAAAAAACTGGAACATCGGCCACTTCGACAATACTCTTAGTTATTGACGGATGCGGTGTAAATGGATAAACTGCGATAATCGCATCCGCATCAATATTTTTTATAATTGCAATGTCCGTTGAATAACAAATAGATTTAATTCTCTTTCCAAATATCCTAATCCCTGAGCATTCCCTGATGATTGAGGGTACTTTCAAATTATCCTTTTTTAACTCTGAATTAATTTCAGGAATAAATTTTTCATTTTTCAAAACTTTTCCCCCTTATATAATCGTAAAAGTTAGTTTTCTAAGTTTGAATCATCTCCTATAATTCACGAAACTAATCATATTTATACAATTGATAACTTTCGATAACGTCAATTATTTTTTTAGCATACGTTGGGTCGGTTGCATACCCCGCGACTTGCAGAGCAGAAGCTGCCGTTTCATAATTATCAGCAAGTAATACACCATTATATAGATAGGGATCCCAATCAACTCCATGAACAAAAAGTTTTGCATGATCTCTCATGCAATCTTCCCAATTTTTATAGACTTTAAAATTAGCAGTAATTTCAATCCACTTACCATCTTTATACTCTTTAGTTTTTAATTTAACAAAATCATCTTCTGGACTGTACGATTTAATACCAAACAAATTATTGTACTTAGCGCTTAACTCGCTGGTTCCCCAATCAGACTCTAAAATTGCTTGTCCGATGCTAATGCTAGGCAAAAGACCATACTGATTTTGAATTTCTTTTGCGACAGGCAGCAAAGATTGGATAAATTGTTCATTTTGTTTATCTGCTTCATCCTGCTGATTTACAACTTGCGGTGTATGATCTGATAAGCCTCTAATAGCAACAAAAAATACGAGAAGTGTTGCAGTTAGTATCAGTCCCGCCAAAAAAAGTGGAAACTTATTTCTCTTTCTTGAACCATAATTCCTTTTACCCATTCATATACCTACTCTTTCAGTTGATCAGTATACTCCTCTAAAGTCAGATCATGCTCTTTCATATACTTTGCATTTTCTTTGCCCACATACCTTAGGTGCCAAGGTTCATAATTAATTTCAGTAACTGCTTCTTTGCCTTTGGGATACCGTATAACGAAGCCGTAATCAATCACATGTTCGTCTAACCATTTTCCGCCTTTAGTATTATAAAAATCTGCTTCTAATCCATTTGACGTTGTATCCCAATCCGTATCGACGACATCAACGGCTAAACCAGTATGATGTTCACTGTGACCAGGTTCAGTCATGTATTGAAATGTTTTCTTTTTTGCCTCATCTTCAGAAAGACCTTGACTGAGATAATTGTTAATACTCTGATTAACAATTGCCGTCTGTTCTGCTACGGAACGATAACCTGAGACCACTGTTAATTCAATGCCTGCAGCTTTAGCGCCATTTCTTAGTTCCATAAAAGAACCCTCTATTCTTCTGTCAACTTTTTTGCCATCACCTACCTCGGCTAAATCTGTTGGTTCTGCCCTGACTTTGTGTGAATTATTGACTAATTCTAGTTCCCAATCGTCTTCTGTTCCAGGGAATTTCGGCTTTTCTACTTTTTGGACAGAAGTCTTTGTATTTTTCTCTGTTGTTATCTCACTTGATTTATTCTTAATTGCTTGTGCTTTACGACTTGTTGGATGCATAAAAATAAGCAATAGAACAAGCACTAATCCGATTAGTGCGACAACTAATTTTTTGGCCATACTTTATAAAACTCCTAATCTTCCTCATCTACTTGAATAATGTAAGTATCACTTAAATTTTCGTCAACCCAATCCAATAAATCTACTTTTGCTTCTGCAATCTGTTCTTGCACGATACCAGGTAGGAAAAACTCTAATATATCATCATATCCCCACTCTTGATAGTTAGATATGACCCGCAAAGTCACATGATCTTTTTGATTTGGTCCATAAACATCCACTGATCCCTGATTTGTAATCAATTCTACTTTTGCTAAACCTGCACGAAGCCAATTTTTAGCAATAACAGCTTTTAGCCGCTTATATTCAGTTACAACATAATTTCTTTTTTCAGGAAACAGGATAGCCTGACGTGCTATTTTTTGAATCAGCATCCATTCATAATCTGAAAAAAGACTTTTCATTTTTTGCATATATTCTGTGGGTAAGTTCATTTTACCTGTTTTCCAGTTTTCCCAATCAGACATAGGTACTTTTAAAAACTGTTCACAAAACAATTGTTCATTAAAAAATTGATCTTTAATTCTATCTAGCATAATATTTACAATAGCTTGATGCATAGAAAACCATCCCTTCCATAATTTAACTGTTATAGTTCATTTTACTCTTTTTATGCTTAAAAAGCATCTATCATGATAGTAAGTAAATTATTCTTTAAACAATTCCTGTATCATCCGGCTGACTGAAATTAACCTTTATATCGATGAAGACCTGAATTTCATTTAATAATTGAAATAACTTTGCACGATTTTCAAACTCTTCGCGACTTACTGGTAAAGGTTTTTTCTCATACATTTGATATACACGATTAATTTGCCTGATTAATGCTTGACCATCATTATCTTCACGATAACTCTCTGAAATATTTTGCAGTAATGTAGCTGTATCTTCTGCAACATCAGAACTCACGTGAATATTACGAATCAAATGAAGCATAGCTTCCAAAACAGAGAGCTGCATTCGACGCATTTGAAAATACTCAATATGATAGCCATCACTGGCAATTAATTGATTATCATAATGATTTTGCGCATATGTTTTTCCTTGCTTGATACTTTTTGATAATCCTTCAATTAATAATTCGCACTCTAAATAGTTTGATCGACTAATCAGCGTATTAGATAATTTTAAAAGAATTAATTTAATCGTATCATCAATAATCTTTTTATTTTTTTGAATTTCTTTTTCAACATTTGGCATATATAAATTAGCCAACAAAGCTGATCCAACACCAATGATTAGTAAACCGAAAGCATTCGCGACTAATCCCATTGTCATCTCTCCAGCATTTAAAAAATGCGTAACTAACACAGAATTAACTGGGATTGCTTCAACCACTTTAAATTTAGCTGCTATTGGGATATAAACTAATAAAAAAAGACCAAACGAAAATGCATTATATCCAACCAAATAATAGCATACATAAGCAATTATTGTTGCCGCCATCAAAGCTAAGATTCTGCCAATTCCAACTTTAAATGATGATTTCTTTGTAGTAGTCACACTTAAAATTGCAATAATACCTGCTGTAGAAGCAAACTGTAACCCTAGATAATCAGCTAGTAAAATAGAAACTACAGAAGCAATAACCGTTTTTATTGTTCTTAATCCAATTTTCAAATAATCACCCTCTTATCCTTAAAAATATATTTATATCTATTAAAAAGGAGTTTTATGATTACGTCAAATACTAGCCGAATAAACAATTATCGTATATGATAGTATTTATAGGTGAAGGAGGAATTTCCTTGAAACGAATAACATCTTTTATTTTATCAGCCTTTTTTATTTTAGTTTTGGCGGGTTGCGGTATTACTCAAGAGTTAGACGCTTCTTTAAGTGCAACAAACGATTTAAAGAAAGAATTAGCAACTGAAAAAAAACAAATAAATCGTCTTATCGACCTAACCAGACAATCCAAAAATGCATTTGATGATGATTTGAAGGAGCATCCTGAAAGCGGACTTTATCAAACAAATGAAGGAAAACTTTACACAAATGTACAAAAGCGACTTGAACTAATCGATCAATTAACCGAAAGTCAGAAAAATTTAAAGAAAGCACAAAAAAATCTAACCAATATTGCTAAAAAAGAGGCGGTAGATGTGGATAATCAGAAACTAACTTTGATTGCCAACAGCATTAATATTATCATTAACAACTACGAAGCATTTCTTTTAAATCTTGACTCTGTCACTACAATAGAAGACAAATTATATTCATCATTACCAGTTAATAATCTGCAAACTGAGCGATCTATGATTGATCGCACTAATGGTTCAATTTTACTAAACAGTGATGAAACACTTGGAAATATCGATTACAGTTTAGAACTAATCAACAACTTCCAAAAAGAAGCATCTGTGACCAAACAATAAGTGATAATCGGGGAGGGATATCATGCATTATGGTCGATTTCATTTTGGTCTTAGGACCCTAAAAACATCACTTGCAGTTATGGGCTGTATCATTTTCTTCTACTTAACAAATAGAGGATCTCCCATGGTTGCTACCTTAAGTGCTGTTTTCGCACTAAGAGAGGATTTACCTTCAACAGTCACCTTTGGTAAATCTCGAATTATTGGTAATACAATTGGCGGTATTAATGCCTTTTTCTACTATCTCTTGCATCAAGAATTATCAAACAAGATAGTTGCTGAAACATTACTAGTTCCATTATTTGTTGCTCTAACTATTATTATTTCAATTAGTTTAAAAAATGAAGCCGGTATTATCGGCGGTGTAGCGACACTTTTATTTATTACCTTCTCAATTCCCAAAGAAGAGTCTTTTTTATATGCGTTTCATCGTGTCATCGACACCTTTATTGGGACGTTTTTCGCCATTGGTTTAAATCTTTTGATTAAATCTCCTTTAGAAGATAGACTTGAAACGATTAGAGAAAAGAAAATTAAAATAATAAATAAACGCAATGAAATCAATAAACTAGAACAAGAAATTAAAGAACTTCAACATAATAAAAACAGTGCTGATAATTAATGGGCTCTATAATTCAAAAACTGATGAAGCAAATTTTGCTTCATCAGTTTTCTTACTCTGTTGATTTTAATGCTTCAATCATATCAACATGTTTTAATTTCCGATGCATAAAAAGCATTACAACAAGTGAGAATCCAACCGTCAATAAAGCTGAGTAAAGATAACTCTGCCAATGAATATTTGGCGGGAACATCATTATATCAACTTCTGCAGTCTTAAGCACAAATCCATGCAGTAGTTTTCCTAAAATACAGCCAGCTAATATGCCAATAACAGTTAAAATATTATTTTCTCGATAAACATACATCGTGACTTCTCGATCATAGAAACCTAAAACCTTTATCGTTGATAGCTACGTATACGCTCCGAAATATTAATATTTGTTAGATTATACAAGACAATAAATGCAAGCAGTGCTGCTGAAATAATTAGTACCCAGACTACAATTGTCAGACTACCCATTGTGTCACTCATTGCTTCACCAATTTGACTTGTGTAACTGACATTAACAACGTTTTTCTCATCCATTAGTTTTTCCGCAAAGTTATTTTCTTGTTTCTTAGTTAACGGCTGTTTAAATTTCAGCAAATCAACGTTGTAAACAGGTTTTTTATCAAAAACTTTCTCATAATAAGTCGGTGTCATATAAATAAAGTGAAGCGCATAATTCTCAACTATATGATCCACTTTGACTTTATATAATTCCCCTTCACCCACATCGATTTCGATTGAGTCCCCCGCCTGAATATCAAACAAATCAGCTAATTTTTCATTAATTATTACGCCATTATCAGTTAACTGATATTTCTCTCCTGATACTCTATCCTTAAATGTAATAAACTGAGATAAATGACTGACATTTTTAGGCGTGTCTAAAGTCACTTCATGTTTTTTAAAACTTGGTTTTTTAACTTCAATAGTCTTTTGTGAAAGCAGTAAGTTTTGCTCGTAATACGGCAATTTATCTCTGACTTTTTCATAAGACGTTGTTTCATCTTGACTTGCATCTCCATTATAGACAACTGTTGCATCATAATGCCAGATTTTTGAAAACTGTATGCCTACGATGTCACCAATAGAATCTTTAATTCCAAAACCAGTGATAATCATCGCCATACATCCAGCAATACCTAAAATGGTCATTAACATTCGTTGTTTATACCTAAACAAGTTTCTAGCAGTTACTTTTTGATTAAAGTTAAATTTGCGCCACAACCAAGAAATTCGTTCTAACAAGATACGTTTACCAGGTTTGGGTGCTTTTGGTCGCATGAGTTGTGCTGGAGTACTTAACAAATCAACTCTTAAAACAACTAATGCAGAAATCAATGTACATAATAAAGCGACAAAAATCGATTGTATTGCATATGATGAATAATATGTAATGATTACCGGCGGCAGATTATATAAACTGCCGTATGCATTATAAATAACCAAAGGAAACACATGATATCCAGCTATCAATCCTAGCAAACTGCCGATTAAACTAGCCGCTGATGCATAGACCACATACTTTTGAGCGATTTCCCAGTTAGTGTAGCCTAACGCTTTCAGCGTTCCGATTTCGCCGCGTTTTTCATCTACCATTCGTGTCATAGTTGTTAAACAAATTAGTGCTGCGATCATAAAGAAAAATACTGGGAAGACCGTTGCAATTGATGAAATACGATTTGCATTATCTTTATATTCAGAATATGCCACGTTATCTTCACGGCCAACATAACGATAATCTACTTTATCTAACTGCTTAGCATCATTTCGTTGATTTACTAAATTTTTTTTTCCTTGAATTAAATCCGTCTCTGTCTCTTTCAATTTTGTTTTTTGGTCAGCTAATTGTTTTTCAGCTTTCCTAATTTCATCTTCTTGAACGGATGTTTCTGATAAACCAGATGCCTTTGCTTGCTTTAATTGACTCTTCTTCGTAGATAAATTTTCACTTTCCTGATTCAACTGTTTTTGTGCAATTTCTAAACGCTCATAACCAGTCGCTATCTGTGTTTCACCATTATTAATTTTTTTTGTAGTTTCATTAATTTTAGCCGTTTTTCTTTTATCCGAACGATCTTTTAATAAATATTCAATAGACTTTTGATCTTGCTCATATTTTTTATTATACTTATCCGAATAACTAGGTAGTTGATTTAAATCTTTATAAGTCACATATAAATGAGTATATAAATTATTTTTAAAATTTTCTTCTGGTAATAAAATAAAATAATCAACAGAACCTTTGCCAACAATTGTACTTCCACGTGATACTCGGTCAACATATAACGGTGAGTTTACAAACCCAACTACCTTAAATGTCGATTGATGAAGTTGGTTTTTAACCGCATTATCTTCAATTTTTAATGTGTCGCCCAATTTTAATTTTTCTGTTTCAAAGGCACGATTATCCGCCACCACTTCACCATCATTTTCGGGCAGACGACCGCTGACAATAACTGGTTGATTCAGCTGATCCTTATTATGTAAACTGTATGACATTAAACGAATAACTTGGTTTGCCTCTTTCTGATTAACATCAAGAAGATAGCTGCCTTCTACTTGAGCAACTCGTTTGTCTTGGGACAATAAGTGAATATCTTCTGACTCAAAACCTAAAGGTGACGTTATTTCAGTTTGCATTAATTTCTGTTTTTTATAATAATGATCTGCTGTATTCATCATGTCAGGACCAGTTGCTTTTATTCCGGCATAAAAACAAACACCTAAAAAAATAATCAACAATATAGATAAGAATCTCGCTTTTGATTGAAATATCTCGCGTAAAACAGATTTATATAATGCTTTTTTTTCACGTGTATCATTACCTCCTACCATTCAATTTTTTCAACTGGCAAAGGTTGGCTGTTTATTTCAACACTTCTTACTATTGCATCATTAATGCGAATGACTTTATCAGCCATCTTAGCAATCTCAGAGTTATGTGTAATAACAATTACCGTGGTATCAAAAGTTCGACAAGTGTCTTCTAGAATACCTAAAATTTGTTTACCCGTCTCATAATCCAATGCACCTGTCGGTTCATCGCATAATAATAATTTTGGGTTTTTTGCAAGTGCACGAGCAATTGCAACACGTTGTTGTTCTCCGCCAGATAATTGTGCAGGAAAATTTTGTTTTCTTTTTTCTAAATTTACTCGTCTCAAAACGTCATCCACATCAAGTGCATTAGGTGCTACTTGTGATGCTAACTCAACATTTTCTCTTGCAGTTAAATTAGGAACTAAATTATAAAATTGAAAGACAAATCCAACATCAACTCTGCGATATCCGGTTAATTCTTTTGGTGAATACTTGGCAATATCTGTTCCATCAACTAATATTTCTCCCTCATCACAACTATCCATTCCACCCAGCATATTCAGTACTGTTGATTTACCAGCACCACTTGGTCCCAAAATAACAACGAACTCTCCCTTATCTATAGAAAATGACACTCCATTATTTGCAACAATTATGCTATCACCCATATGATAGCGTTTATACACACTTTTTACCTCTACATAACTCAATCACTCACACTTCCTCTCATCACATAAGATATCCTCTATTTTATTATATCAAACTCCCTTTTTATTTCTATTGTTTACTAACGAATTCTAAATTTAATACATAAAAAAAAGACTTTAAACAATACAGCACAAACAACTGTATTATTTAAAGCCTTAATTATGTGACTTATTATTATTTTCTAACCTAAAATTGTTAAGTCTTTTGGATAATTGTTAAGTATTTCACAACCGTCTTCAGTTGCTACCACTAAATCTTCAATACGCACCCCAACTTCACCGGGTAAATAAATCCCTGGTTCTATTGAAAAAATCATACCTGGTTTAACTTGTGTATGATTAGAACTAGACACATCTCCAGTTTCATGACATTGAATACCAATAAAATGGCCAGTACGATGAGTAAAGTATTCGCCATAGCCCTTTTCAGTAATATAATCACGACAGGCAGCATCGATTTCTGCGAATGTAGCTCCTGGTTTGACAGCTGCAATTCCGCGCAGGTTAGCTTCTAGCACTGTTTCATAAACATCTCTGCTTTTATCAGATACAGATTTATAGAAAAATGTCCGTGTCATATCAGAACAATAGCCATCTTTTACACCACCGATATCCAATATAATACTATCGCCATCTTTAACTACAGAATCATCATTCATATGATGTGGATCTGCACCATTTGCTCCATAAGCTACGATTGGATCAAATGAAAATCCTGAGTTACCCATACTCTTATAGATATCTAATAGACGACTACCCATTTCTTCTTCAGTTAATTTTTCTGGTACTAGCGCAGCAAGCTCACCAATTGCTTTATCATTATCTTTTGATGCATTGCGCATTTTTTGAATTTCTTCACTTGATTTAATCGCTCGAATATCATCTGTAATTTTTGAGCTAATATCGAAGTGGCTAACTGGTTGGTTAACACGTTTCATTAAGTCTAATAAAAAATGAGCTGCCCAATTTTTATCCACAGCTATTGGTAAAGATGTATCTAGCTGTTCAACTAAAGTTCCCATACCAAATCCTTCATCAATATCGTCAACATTTACTACCGGCATACCTAATTGTTCTTTTGTTAAAGGAAATAATTTGTTAATAACTGCCACATGTTTACCATTTTCTTTTAACACTAATGTTAGTAAGCGCTCTCCAGCTTCTGTAGACACACCTGTTAAATAGAAAATAGTAGCAGGGTCAGAAATTAATAGTTGAGGCATGTTGCGTTCTTTCATTTGTTCTAATACACGAGCCATTCTTTCTTGTTCCATCAAAATTCTCCTCCTTTAAATAAAAGATGCGGCAGTAAAATGCTACCGCATTCAACATATCTATTATACTTCATAACGGCAAATTCCGTCTAGGTATGTTGCCTTTAAATTCATTTTTTTTGATAAAACAATAAAATCTGCCGGATAACCTTCAGTTAACGAACCACATTTATCATCAATTTTACAACTTATAGCAGGTACTAATGAAGCCATCATCACCGCTTGTTCTGGTGTCGCTATTTCCCAATCAACAACGTTTTTTATTGCTTCTTTTAATTTTAAAATACTACCTGCTAAATTTCCCTCTTTTAATCGGGCTGTGTTATTTTCCACCACCACAGGAAATTCTCCCAGCATATAATTTCCATCAGGCATCCCGCCGGCCATCATACAGTCAGTGATTAAAGCAATATGGTCATGACCCTTCTGATTAACTAATAAACCTGCAGCTTCTGGATGAACATGGTGACCATCACAAATTAACTCACAAAAAACATTATGCAGCGTCATAGCCGCTCCTACCATACCGGGTTCACGATGATTTAAGCCACGCATAGCGTTATACGTATGCACAAAGACACTGGCACCTGACATAACAGCCTCTTGAGCATCTTCCATTGAAGCATCACTATGGCCTAAAGCAACCACAACACCATCTTTTGTAATTGCTTCGACAAATTCAGATACGCCATCACGCTCTGGAGCTAAAGCAATTTTTTTAATTAATCCACCTGATGCCTCTTGCCATTCATTAAACACATCAATATTAGGGTCAGAAAAGTAAGAAGGATTTTGCGCACCTTTATATTTTTCAGTAAAAAAAGGGCCTTCAAAATATATACCCTGAATTTTAGCACCAGTCACTTTATCCGCAGTCCTCCCAATTGTCTCTGCCACTGCCTTTAAACGCTCTCTACTTGAGGTTAAAGTCGTCGGCAAAAAAGAAGTGACTCCGCAACTAAGCAAAGCTTCTGACATCTTTTTTAAACCTTCCGCATCATTATCCATTACATCATGATTTTTAAAGCCGTGAATGTGCGTATCCACCAAACCAGGACCAATCCATTGACCAGAATAATCCAAGATATCGGTTGCATTATTTGGTCGTTCTTTACTGAATTTACCGAAAACACCGTTTGTTATTTCTAAATAACCTGGTCCGACAGTTCCTGATTTCATAAAAAATTTATCTGCATATACAAAAGTATTCATTTTAACCAACTTCTTTCATTCAGTCTTTATAATTATAAATTAGCACTATCAATTTTATAAGTCAACAATTGGACTAGACAATTTATCATTTATCACGTTTTTTTCAAATTTTAAAATGTATTACAAAAAAGGTGTATTTATTACTGCACATTTTTTTTATTTATGTTATACTACTTACACAACAGAGTGTTTTAAATTTTTTATTTATCACCTCGGTGATTTATTCAAGGAGTGTATCAATAATGACAGAAATGAAAACCGTCTTCAAATGGCAAAATGAAGAGTTTAAAGGTACAATCGAAAAAGAATATGAAAACTCATTTTTAATTAGTGTTTCAAATCCGAATGAAGAATTACGTGATAAATATTTAAATCGAATTGTTATCAGTAAAAAGGAATGTCTCGTCATTACAGTATAAATAATAAAAAGCGAAGCTTAGGCTTCGCTTTTTATTATTGATGATATGTTTGTAAAAAATCTGTCAAACCATCAGTCATTTGCTTCAATTCTTCTACTTCCGGTAAATAAACTATACGGAAATGGTCAGGAGTCGACATATTAAAACCTTTACCATGAACCATCAATACATGTTGATGATGGAGGAAATCTAAGACAAACTGCTCATCATTTTTTATCTTGAATTTTTTTGTATCTATTTTAGGAAAAATATAAAATGCCGCTTTAGGTTTAACCGCACTAATCCCAGGTATATCATTCAACGCTTTAGTAATAAATTCCCTTTGTTCATAAATACGTCCTCCTGGTAATAATAATTCATCAGTTTTTTGTGGACCACCTAAAGCAGTTTGAATAATTTGCTGAGATAAAACATTCGAACATAAACGCATTGATGCTAACATATTCAATCCCTCTACATACCCCTGAACATAACTTTTATCACCACTCAAAACCATCCAACCACAACGAAAGCCTGCAACACGATGTGATTTAGATAATCCATTAAAAGTGACAACACATAAATCAGGCGCTAAACTCCCTATTGAGATATGTTCTAGATCATCCATTACTAAACGATCATAAATTTCATCTGAAAAAATAATCAGCTGATGTTCTCGAGCAACCTGAATTATTTTTTCTAATAATTCTTTAGAATACAAAGCTCCCGTCGGATTATTTGGGTTTATTAATACAATACCCTTGGTCCTTGGAGTGATTTTCTTTCGAATATCATCAATATCTGGAAACCACTCGGCTTGTTCATCGCAAACATAGTGAACAGCTTTTCCTCCTGCAAGTGTCACAGCGGCTGTCCACAGCGGATAATCAGGCATAGGGATCAGCATTTCATCGCCATCATTAATCAATCCTTGCATAGACATAGTAATTAATTCGCTGACGCCATTTCCAGTGTATATATCATCTAACGATACATTAGGCAAACCTTTTAACTGACAATAGTGCTGAATCGCTTTTCTTGCTGAAAAAATTCCCTTTGATTCTGAATAGCCTTCAGAGTATCTAGCATTAGAGATTAAATCACGAATAACATCATTAGGTGCCTTCAAACCAAACGCAGCTGGATTACCTGTATTTAATTTCAACACATGAATTCCTTGACTTTCCATTCGATCTGCTTCCTCTAATACTGGTCCTCGTACGTCATAACTTACATAATCTAATTTTGATGACTTTTTAAAGTGTTTCATATCTGGTTCCCCCATCTTTTAAAAAACTAGTTATTAATATTATAAAAATATAATGAATCTCATCAAATTGCAAGAAATAAAAAATATCTAAAAAAACAGCTTGTAAAATAGCCTGCTAACTGCATTCTAATTACAAACTGCTTTATTTCATCATTAAGTTATTGTTTTCTATTACACGTTATAATGTTTTAAAAATTTTAACTACATTTTCAACAGTAAATCCAAACTCTTCAATCACTTGATTACCCGGTGCACTTGCTCCAAAAGTATCAATCCCCATTGCTTTACCTTCTAAACCAACGTAACGTTCCCATCCAAAAGTAGCTCCCATTTCGATAGATACACGTTTTTTTACTGATTTAGGTAAAACCGATTCTTTATACGCAGCATCTTGTTTATCAAATAACATCGTACACGGCATTGAAACAACTGACACGTCAATACCATCTTCCTTCAAAACTTTTTGCGCTTTAACTGCTAAATTCACTTCTGAACCAGTGGCAATTAAAATTCCATCCGGTATTTCACCTGCTTGCGCAGATAACACATAACCACCTTTTTCTACAAATGATTTTGCTAA
Organism: Vagococcus vulneris; assembly: GCF_003950515.1. Classification (GTDB taxonomy): domain Bacteria; phylum Bacillota; class Bacilli; order Lactobacillales; family Vagococcaceae; genus Vagococcus; species Vagococcus vulneris. The sequence continues at coordinate 23,474 of NZ_NGJS01000008.1, read as the reverse complement.
ATCTTGAGTTCCAGGTAGAACTGGTAAGTTTTGACGAGATAAAGCTAAAACTGTCGGTGTTTCGGTTGATGTTGCCGCTAAATTCCATGCTGCCGATACCTCATTGCCATCTGCAGGACGAATAACGTTAACATTAGGTAAGCCTCTAAGACTTGATAATTGTTCTATTGGCTCATGTGTTGGGCCATCTTCACCAACTGCAACCGAATCATGCGTTAAAACATATGTAACCGGTGCTTTTTGAATTGCTGCTAATCTTACCGCTGCTCTTAAATAGTCGACAAACACGAAGAATGTTGCACCATAAACTTTCGTTCCACCATGTAAAGCAATACCATTCATAGCTGCAGCCATACCAAATTCACGAACACCAAACCAGATATTACGTCCTTCATATTGCCCGGGCTCAAAATCTTTATCTGCCGCAATCATCGTATTATTAGATGATGACAAATCAGCTGAACCTCCCCAGATAAAAGGAACTGCTGCAGCTAATGATTGAATGGCCTCTTTAGAAGTCACACGACTTGCTGCACTTTCACCAACCTCATAAGTCGGTAATACTTTCGTTAAATCTGCATCAATGCTGCCTGCAAATGCTGCTTTTAACTGATCAGCTAATTTTGGATAAGCTTTTTGGTATTCAGCAAATAGATTATTCCATGCAGATTCAGCTTTTTCACCATTCACTACCATCTTTTGATGGAATCGTTCTTGTGCTTCATCAGGTACTGTAAACTCTGGATAATCCCAGTTATATGCCTGTTTTGCGGCAGCGACACCTTCAGCACCCAATGGAGCTCCATGAACTTTATTTGTTCCAGCTAGCGGTGCGCCAAACCCTATTACAGTTTTGACTTCGATTATTGTCGGTTTCTCAGTATCCCCTTTTGCCTTTTCGATAGCCGCAGATATTTCATCCAAACTATTACCATCTTTAACTAATATATGAGACCATCCAGCTGCTTCAAAACGCCCCTTAACATCTTCGCTAAATGATTTATCCAACGGACCATCTAGAGAGATATCATTTGAATCATAAAGAACCACTAATTTATTAAGTTTTAAATGCCCTGCTAAACTGATCGCTTCTTGTGAGATACCTTCCATCAAATCACCATCACCACATAAAGCATAAGTGTAATGATCAATAATATTAAAATTCTCTCTATTATACGTAGCTGCTAGATGTGCTTCAGCCATTGCAAAGCCGACACTCATAGCTATTCCTTGACCAAGCGGTCCAGTCGTTGCTTCCACACCATCTGTATGGTGTACTTCTGGATGTCCAGGAGTCAAGCTTCCCCATTGACGGAATTGCTTTAATTCAGTCATTGGTAAGTCATAGCCTGATAAATGCAATAAACTATATAGCATAGCTGAACCATGACCTGCCGACAAGATAAAGCGATCTCGGTCAATCCAATTTCTACTAGTTTTAGGGTTTACCTTCAAGTATTTTGTCCATAAAGTATATGCCATTGGTGCTGCACCCATAGGTAATCCTGGATGACCAGAATTTGCCTTTTGAATCATATCTAAACTTAACGTACGAATTGAATTAACACCTAATTGATCAATTTTATCAAACATATATGTGCCTCCTGGTTTTTAGGTTTTTTTTACCTTTATTGCTATTTTAACCGTTTTACTGATTTTTTGCAAGGCTTTCAATCATTTATCTCCCATGAAGTCCCTTTTTCTTCTGAATATCCTTTAATTTATCAGGTGTTACATCAGTTCCTTCTTCATCTACTACTTTCATCCCTTCAATATGATGACGCATACCTTTTCTGAATCTGTGAAGATATTCTTCTCTCAATTCTTTTTGTTCGCTTTGTTCTGATAATGTAAGACCTTCCTCGGTTTTAGCCTTACGAGCCAGTTCATTTATTCGGTGCATTTTCTCTTCTGATAACATATTGTCGCATCCTTTCTATCGGTTAGTTTCTATATTATATTAGCTTATCGCAATAAAAAAAACAATTAGAAGCAATAAACAAGAACAAACAAAAACGCGAACAAACGTTTGATATTTTTCTTAGTATATGGTACACTCAAAAAAAACAAGAAAATGAGGGCTACTGATGGTACAACGACAAGCAAATCGACAAGAAGAAATTCTGCGTTTTATATTTGAACAAGTTTCCGACCGTGGATACCCACCAACAGTTAGAGAAATAGGTGAGGCAGTTAATTTGTCATCAACTTCAACCGTACACGGACACTTATCTCGCTTAGAGAAAAAGGGATTAATTTTTCGCGACCCTACTAAACCAAGAGCAATTGAACTGACCAACGACGGCCTATCTTTTATAGGTGTTCAACCAACTTCAATTCCAATGTTGGGGGTCGTAACAGCTGGTGAACCGATTTTAGCAGTTGAAGATGCAGCTGATTTCTTCCCTGTACCGCCAGATTTAAAGTATGAAGAAAATTCATTATTCATGTTGACTATCCGTGGTGAGAGTATGATTAATGCTGGGATTTTCGACGGAGACCATGTAATTATCCGCAAACAGAATACCGCATTAAATGGTGAGATAGTTATCGCAATGACTGAAGACAATGAAGCCACATGTAAAAGATTTTTTAAAGAAAAAGATTATATTAAATTACAACCTGAAAATGATTCAATGGAGCCCTTAATTTTTGACAATATCACTATTTTAGGTAAAGTTGTCGGATTGTATCGAAACAACATATAGCAAAATATAAAGCATGTTGTCATGCTTTATATTTTTCAGCAAAAAAGAACATAGGTTCGTATTTTAAATAAAAAATGGAGGAACTATTTATGATGATGATTAGAAGATTTGCATTATTATTGTTTGTACTGATTATTGGGATGCTGCTAGGAACAATTGGATGGAAAATCTCTCTGTTGGTTTTGACACCGCTGCTGTTTATTTGGTTAATGTTATGGGATGAAAAGAGTTATGACTATAAATATAAAGAACATAAATTCAGATAGATGATTGCAATTCTGTTCTCTCTCGCGTACACTTTTATAAAAATACGTTAGGAGAAATTATTAATGGAATATAAATCGACAATCGAATTAACAAAAGAATTAACCCTTATACCCTCACCAACAGGTTTTACCCAAAATATAATTACATATATTAAAAATATTTTAACTGACAACGGTATTGATTCTTCTATCAATAGAAAAGGCAGTTTGTTAACAACAATTAACGGTGAAAATAATTCAGAACATCGTTTTATTACAGCACACATTGATACTTTAGGTGCTATGGTCCGGAGCATAAAACCAGACGGTCGACTAAAAATCGATTTAATCGGCGGGTTTAAATACAACTCTATTGAAGGCGAATATTGTACCATTCATACACAAAACTCTGGAAATTTTTCAGGAACTATTTTAATGCATCAGACAAGTGTCCACGTTTATCAAGATGCTGGTACAGCTGAGAGAAATCAGAGTAATATCGAAATTCGACTTGATGAAAGAGTGTCCACGCCAGATGACATCCTTAAATTAGGTATTCAAATTGGAGATTTTATCAGCTTTGACCCGCGTACTGTTATTACTAAAAATAATTTTATCAAATCTAGACATTTGGATGACAAAGTCAGTGCCGCAATTTTAATAAATTTTTTGATTGATTTAAAAAAATCAGGTAAAAAACTCCCGTATACAACACATTTTTTATTTTCAAATAATGAAGAAATCGGTTATGGCGGAAATTCAAACATTGATTATCGTGTTATAGAATACTTAGCAGTTGATATGGGGGCTATGGGTGACGATCAGCAAACTGATGAATACAGCGTCTCTATTTGTGTAAAAGATGCAAGTGGTCCATACCACCTAGGTCTAAGAAATCACCTAGTTAATTTGTGCTCTCAACATAAAATAAATTACAAATTAGATATCTATCCTTTTTATGGAAGTGATGCTTCAGCAGCCATGAAAGCTGGTGCTGATATAAAACATGGATTAATTGGAGCAGGAATTGATGCAAGTCATGCTTTTGAAAGAACACATATTGATTCGATAAATGCCACTAAAAACTTAGTTTATACTTATCTTTTTAGTCAAATGGTATAATTATTAAGATGTAACTTTTATTTTTTAAAGGTTACATCTTTATTTTGTAATTTCTTGACCTTTTTCATTAAACGGAGTATGGTTATTACATAAGCTTATAATATAGTGTGGTGAAAACCATGATGAGCAAGCGATTTGCAGATTGCTTAAGTTCTAACACTGCTTTTTTAATTGATGATTACTTTCAGTTAAAGTCGCTTAATTATTATTTGTTTATAGTTCGTAACCTAAAAGATGTCGACATCATCTTTTAGATCGTAAGCTAATCGTGAACTGATTCTAACGATTTAGACTACAGTGAAATAAATATCGAACTAAATTAAGGTTTTATTCTGAAGGAGGAAGATTATTTATGTCAGTAGTATTAAAAGTAGAAGAAAGAACAACTCGCCCAAGATCATTACGCAAACAATTAAGAAAAGAAGGTCGTGTTCCTGCAGCCGTTAATGGTAATGGAATTCAAAACCTATCCATCTCTTGTAACGCAAAAGAATTAGATAAAGCTATTCGGGAGAATGGACTAAACGCTGTTTATACACTTGATTTAAATGGTAAAAAAATTAGTACGCTATTACATACTTATGAATTAGATACTTTCACAAAAGCTTGGATTCATGCTGAATTTCTTGCTGTTGATATGAATGAAAAACAAGAAGTTGAAGCTGATGTTACGTTACTTGGTACACCACACGGTGTTAAAAAAGGTGGTATTTTGGAACAAACTCTATATTCTGTTGTTGTTTCAGCTACACCGGATAAATTACCTGAACGTGTTGAAATTGATGTAACTCACCTTGAAATTGGTGAATCTCTATCTATTAAAGATATTCCTGAACATCCTGAGTTTGAGATTGTCACAGATGAAATAGAGCAAATTTGTACAGTTGCTGAACCTAACAGACCTGAAGAAGATATTGAGGGAACTGGCACAGTTACTGAACCAGAAGTTATCAATAGTAAACAAGAAGAAGAATAGTCAGATAAATATAAAAAAAGTCCCATTAAATGGGGCTTTTTTTATGTTTATCATTAAGTATTTGTAAATATATTTTACCATTTTTATTCTTATAACCAATTTATGGTAAAATATCGATTGAGCTATTATTATTTATTTAGGAGTGAGTTACTTGGCAGGTATCGATAAAATCAGCTTTTTTACACCAAACACATATGTAAATTTAGAAAAACTAGCTATTCATCGTGGTATAGACCCAAATAAATTTTTAATTGGTATTGGACAGACAAATATGGCTGTACCAACAATCACACAAGATACAGTTTCTATGGGAGCAAATGCCGCATTGAGCATTTTATCAGAAGAGGATCGCGAACTTATTGATTTGGTCATTGTCGGTACAGAGTCCGGCGTGGATCAATCAAAATCATGTGCCTCTTTTATCCACGATATTTTAAACATTCAGCCTTTTGCAAAATCTTATGAAATAAAACATGCATGCTACGGAGCGACTGCTGGTCTCATGTCTGCAATCGATTACGTTCAGAATAATCCTGATAGAAAAGCACTCGTTATAGGCTCTGACATTGCACGATACGGGTTAAATAGCGGTGGAGAAGTTACACAAGGTGCTGGTGCGGTTGCTATGTTAATTAGCAATAATCCTCGCATTTTAGAATTTGATACACCCTCTATCTCGTTAACCAAAAATATTTTTGATTTCTGGCGCCCAAATTATTCAGATGTTGCCTTCGTTGATGGCAAATTCTCAAATGAAGCTTACATTGAATTTTTTAATACGCTATGGCAAGAATTTTCTAATAAAAATAATCTATTACTTGAAGATATCGATGCTTTTTGTTTACATATGCCCTACACTAAAATGGGCCAAAAAGCTTTATCTCCCTTATTAGCTGAGGCAAAAACGGAAATTAGAGACTCCTTATTAAGCCAATATGAATTGAGCACTACCTATTCAAGACAAATCGGTAATATTTATACAGGTTCGCTTTACTTAAGTCTAATTTCACTACTTGATCAGTCATCTACCTTAGTCAGCGGCGATCGAATCGCATTTTTCAGCTATGGATCAGGTGCGGTGGCAGAAATGTTTTCCGCTACATTAGTCAAAGATTATACTGACCAGTTGCTTGCCCAACACCACCAAACAATGCTTAACCAAAGAACCAGTTTAACTATTGAGCAATATGAAACAATATTTTCTCAAGAATTACCAAAAGAAGACGGTTTATATACATTTGAACAGGAATTGGATACTGCATCAATTTACCTATCTGCAATCACTGACCATCAGAGAATCTACACGAAAAAATAACCATTAAGGAGGGCTTTGATTGGATAAGAAACCAACAAAATTTTATAATTTATCACGTGAAGCACGTTTAAATATTCTCTTTGATGAGCACTGTATTTCAACTGAAGCAAAAGAACTTTATCTGCAACAAAAGAATTTAGACAATGCTATTGCCAACTCGCTTATTGAAAATCAGATTAGTCAGTTCCCTTTACCTGTCGGGGTTATTCGAGATTTTAAATTAGATAACCAAACATATACTATTCCCATGGTGGTTGAGGAACCTTCAGTAGTTGCAGCGTGTAACCACTCTGCAAAAACTTTCAGTCAGTTTGGTTTTTCTTCACACATGTCTAAGAGCCTGATGATTGGACAGATTATTTTAACCGATGTCCCCGACTATTCTGCTGCTGCAGTATTAATTAATTCGAATTTATCAACTATCAAAGGATTGGCTGAGAAAAGTCATCCATCAATCGTTAAACGAGGTGGCGGTCTTAAAACGATTACCTGTCAAAATTGGATGCAAGAAGATAATAAAGACTTTTTTACAATAAATTGTGCAATTGATGTTAAAGATGCAATGGGTGCAAATATTGTCAATACTATTTTAGAAGGCATTTCTCCATATATTACTAAGATTACCGGCGGTCAAAGATTGATGGCAATTTTAAGTAATTACAATACAGAATCGCTTGTCACTGCTACATGCAAAGTCCCAATCACAGATATTCCAAATCGCTCAAATCTATCTCAAAAAGAATTGGCAAACAGAATTGTTGCTGCTAGTGAATATGCTAAAATAGATCCATACCGAGCTGCTACGCATAACAAAGGAATTATGAATGGTATTGACTCTGTTGTCATAGCAACAGGTAATGACCCTCGGGCTGTTGAAGCTGGTGTTCATGCGTATGCTGCAAGAAACGGCAGATATGAAGGGTTATCTTCCTGGAGTATCAGCGACCAAATTTATTTGGTAGGTGAAATGACTCTGCCGCTTTCTATCGGTACAGTTGGAGGAGCTATTTCTGTCCTGCCCTTAGCTAAGGCCAATTTAGAAATGATGAATAATCCATCATCAGAAGAGTTAGCAGCAATCATTTGTGCTGTAGGCTTATCCCAAAATTTTGCTGCTCTTAAAGCACTCGTGAGTGAGGGTATCCAAAAAGGACATATGTCATTACACGCTAAATCTTTAGCTATTCAAATCGGCGCAAAAAATGATGAAATAGAACGTGTTGCTCAAAGATTACAGATGCTTAAAAAAATGAATTCCGAAACAGCCATCAAAATTCTTAATGATATTCGGAAAATAAAATAAAAAAACGACTTTCTATTATCTAGAAAGTCGTTTTTTTAATAAATTGGCTGTAAATCTTTACCTGAGCTATATTGATAACGCATCAGCATAATCAAGCCAACTCCAATCATATTACTTAAAATTGCGGATCCACCTTGACTAACAAACGGTAACGGAATACCTGTCAACGGTAGTAGACCAATATTCATACCGATGTTCTCAAAAACATGAAATAGAATCATCATGATAACTCCAGTAGCAATATATGTAAAGAATTCATTGTTTGTATCAAAGCACATTCTAATCATGCGATAAATCAAAATGAAGTAAAGAACGATAACAAAAATACTACCTAAAAAACCAAAATTTTCTGCAATAACTGAAAAAATCATATCTGATTCACGAACCGGAACAAAAATTTCTGATTGATTATATCCTTTACCAAATAGACCCCCTGATCCAATCGCTTTTAACGCTTGTGCTTGTTGATATGAGTTTCCTGTTGGATCATGAAATGGGTCCAACCAAGAATCAATACGCGCAAATTGATAACTCTTAAACCCAACTTTATATAACATTTCCCGTCCGCCATCCGTCGTGACCAAAAATAAAATCAATAAACTCAGCACAATTAAAACCGCAGCTGTCGGAATAATAATTCGCCAAGAAATACCTGACATAATAAAGACTCCGCCCAAAATAGCAATAAAGACCAGCATGGTTCCAAAATCATCTTGTAATTTTAATAAAACTGCTATTGGTAAAGTAACTAAAAGCATTTTCCCTATCAACAGCCAATCGCTTTTTTCTGTTTTTTGACGGTAAGTTATATTATGCTGAGTTACAATATAAGCCAGCATAAGTATAAAAGCAATTTTCATTAACTCTGCTGGTTGGAAAGTTAATGAACCAAAACGGAACCAATTTTTTGAACCTGTTTTATCTGCTAGATATGTATCATAGTAAAATAATAATGCTGTCATAACCGCAATACCAATACCGTATCCAATAGGTGTCAATTTCCATACCATCTTAGGACTAAATTGCATCACTAAAAAAATGACAATTCCTCCTAAAACATACCAGATTCCCTGTTGTATCATCAATTGACTAATGTTCTGAGGTCTCACATCATGCGTTAAAGCTACGTAATAAGAGGCCATGCCAACAATAGATAGTAAAAATACCGGAAGTAACACACCATAATCTATCTGTTTATCTATATTATTTTTTGTAGATCTCAATCGACTTCTCTCTTTTCTTTCTTAATTTATCTAGTCATTGTTATTCTCTTCATCAGCTTCATCTAAAATATAAGAGGCTAGTTTATGGCGCAAATCTGAAATTTCTCGAGTCTGTGCTTGAGTGACTTGTTCCAAATGATTTATTTTCGTTTGAGCCTCGTCGCTATAATCCAATTTAGATTGGAATTCCAATTGACTGATCATCTTATTTTGGCGCTTAATTTGGCGATTCCTTTTCATAACAGTACTAAATAATAAAAGCATACTAATAAGAAAACTGACAATAAAACAGCCTAATATTAGTACAATAATTGGCAAACGAATTGTTGTGAAGAATAAGTTAATACTTACTTCTTGTGCATTTACAATTGAAAACAATATCAATAAAAAAATAAATAAGACAAAAACAACTACCTTTGTTTTTCGACTCATTTTGACCGCCTCCTATTTTTTATTAAAAACCGTTCGAGCAAGAGCATCCCCAACAACCGGGAATAGTTGATAGCACTTGCTGCCTAATTCCATAATCATGGGAACATTAATTTCTCTACGGTAACTGCCCATTGAATCAACTATCTTTTTTGCAAGCGATTCTGGCGAAATAGCCAAGACTCCTACTTTTTCTAGATAATTACCTTTAGGGTCAGCAATCTTAAAGAAATTTGTTTTTATTGGACCAGGATTAACGGTCGTTACTGCAATACCAAAATCTCTTAATTCTAAACGCAACGAATTTGAAAAGCCGATTATTGCAAATTTAGTAGCTGAGTATATACTTGATTTTGGTGTTGCCATTTTACCAGCCTGTGATGCTATATTAATTATATGACCAGTGCCTTGTTCTATCATCAACAAAGCAATTTGCTGAGTTAAATGAATAAGACCAAGCACATTGACTTGGAACATCTGATCGATTGTGTGTCTTGGTGTATCAATAAAATTTTCAAAAACACCAAAACCTGCACAATTTACCAAGACATCAACTCTTAAATTGTCTCTAGTTAATACAGCAAACAGACTTTGACAACTACCATAACTACTGACATCCAAGACAATCGATACAACCCGACTTTGACTGATACGCCGACAGTTAGTTGTTACGCGTTCTAGTTCAGATTGCCGTCTGGCACAAAGAATAACGTCAGCACCTTTCTTCACGGATTCATACGCGATAGCCTCGCCTAATCCACTTGAAGCACCAGTTATTAGGACTGTTTTATTTAATAGTGTATTGAAATTTTTTTTCATTATACTATCCTCACTTTAATGCGGTAGCGGAATATCTATAATATCAAAATCTTTCACTACCTTACTATTTTTAAAAATTTCCATCGCTTCACCCTGCAAATCATATAAAGCTTTGCCCAAATATCGTGAACTAATATGTGTCAACAACAGCCGCTTACAATTTGATTCTTTTGCAACCTGTGCGGCTTGAGCTGTTGTTGAATGAAAATAGTTTTTCGCCAGTTTAGCCTCGCTTTTATTAAAAGTACTCTCATGCACTAGCACATCAGCATTCTGTGCTAATACAAAACAATTTTTATGTAAACGTGTATCACCAAGTATTGTAACAATCCGTCCCTTTTTAGGTTGGCCAATAAAATCTACGCCATTGATTACTCGTCCGTCTTCCAAAGTAACGATTTCACCATCTTTAATTTTTTTATAAATAGGCCCAGATGGAATTGCCAGTTCTTTTAATTTCTCAACCTGCAGCTCGCCTTGAAAGTCTGCTTCCACAATACGATAGCCATAACATTTAATTCGATGGTCTAGTTCTTCACAATAGACTTTAACCTTCTCATCTTTAAAGATTAAACCAGTTGTTTCAATTTCAATAAATTTAATCGGATATTTTAAATGTGAATCTGACACCTTTAAACTTGTTAATACAAATTGTTTAATCCCTTTAGGTCCGTATATTTCCAATGGGTCTTCTCCGCCCTGAAAAGAACGGCTGCTAATTAGTCCAGGCAAACCGAAAATATGATCACCGTGCAAATGCGTAATAAAAATTTTTTCGATTTTTCGTGGACGAATGGTTGTATTTAAAATTTGTTGCTGAGTCCCCTCACCACAGTCAAACAACCACACTTCATTACGTTCATCAAGCATTTTTAATGCAATACTTGTAACATTTCTTTGTTTTGACGGAACTCCAGCTCCTGTCCCTAAAAATTCTAATTCCATAGTGTGCCTACTTTTCTTTAAGTTTATATTAATTATACATTCTTTCCATTACTGTAATCAATCATTGAATCCTTAATTATAGCTTAACTTTTATATTATATCAATTTTTCATTATAATTTATACAAAAAAACTGAGTAATATAGAGCACCTCAAAAGTCAGACTAAAAAATCTAACTTTTGAGGTGCTCTATAAAATTCTCAGTTTTTATTTATTCAAACCACTATGTATTTTATCTAAATTCCACTCCATCATGGATAAGTACGTATCTCCATCCTTACCGGGCTTTGCCAATGAATCAGTAAATACAGTTTCGTATATAGGCAGTTGAGTTTCCCTCGAAACAGATTCCATACTTCTTGGATCCACACTTTGTTCGACAAATAGAGATGTAATCTGTGTTTGTTTTATTTTATCAATAATTTTTGTCATCTGCTCTGGCGTCCCTTGATCTTCTGTATTAATTTCCCAGATATAAGCAGCTGGCACATCATAAGCTTTTGAGAAATATTTAAAAGCACCTTCACTAGTTACTAATAATTTCTTATTATCTGGTATATCAGCAAATAGTTTCACGCTCTTATCATGAAGCTCACTTAATTTATCAGTATACTCTCTTGCGTTTTTTTCATAATCGTTTTGATTTTCTGGATCCTTTTCAATTAATACATCGCGTATATTATTTACGTATTCTATACCATTTTCTAAATTTAACCAAGCATGCGGATCTTGTTGACTCTCTTGCCCTTTACTTGTTAAGAACAATGGGTCAACATTTTTACTAACAACAAAATAATCAGTATTCTCTTTTTTCTTTGATGTCTCCATCAGTTTCTTAAACCAGCCATTACCGCCTGTTTCCAAGTTTAACCCATTATAAAAGATAATATCTGCATCTGTTGTCTTAGAAATATCCTCTGGTAAAGGCTCATATTCATGAGGGTCCGTCCCTCGTGGCACAATACTATGAACCGAAATATGCTCTTTTCCGACTTCCTCAGCCATATTTCCGATAATTGAATTAGTTGCAACAACGTTTATTTTCATGCTATCATTTTTAGAATTTGAATTTTTAGATGGTTTACCGCATGCACCAACAATAACTAACATGCTCGCTAGCAGTAATAATCCTAATATTTTTTTAAACTTCATCATCAATAACAACCTCTTTTCTTTTGAAAATTATTCCTTGTTTTGGTGAAAAAATAAAAGCGACTATAAAAAAGAATGCTGTTGTTAAAACAATGGTTGCTCCAGATGCTAAATTATATGAATAACTGAAAAACAAACCAATTACAGCACTGATAACACCAATAAAGCTGGCAATTCCTATCATAATTTTAAGATTATCCGTCAACAAGAACGCTGTTGCTGCCGGTGTGATCAACATTGCAACTACTAATACTGTACCAACTGTTTGCAAAGAAGTTACCGCGACTAATGTTAAAAAGAACATTAAACTATAATGAATGACTTGAACTTTCAATCCATATGCCTGTGCCATTACTGGGTCAAACGAACTGACTAGTAATTCTTTATAAAACAACAAGATAAACAGCAATACGGCAATCGCAACTGCCAGAGTCGTATACATATCACTTGGTCTGACTGCTAAGACATTACCAAATAAAATATGGTATAAATCAGTAGAACTTTGAGCAAACGTGATTAGAATTATTCCTAATGCAAAAAATGAACTAAAAACTATTCCAATAGCAGTATCATTTTTTAATTTACTTTTTTGTGTAACAAAACCAATTAATCCTGCTGCTAGCAGGCCAAAGATTGATGCTCCTATAATAAAATTTGCACCTACTATATAGGACACAGCAACTCCTGGTAAGACTGCATGTGAAATAGCATCCCCCATTAATGACATACCCCTAAGAATAATAAAGCTACCAATGACACCCGAAACGGCACCTACCATCATTGATGTTATCAAAGCATTTTGTAAAAAATCATATTGTTGCAAACCACTAATAAAATGTCCAATCATGACTCAGATACCCCCTTAATGATTATATCTCCCATCGATTCACCATAAGCCTGACGAATAATCGATGTTGTAAATGTTTCCTCCACAGATCCAGAAGCAATCAAGTGACAATTTAGTATGATCAAATTATCAAAATATTCTTTAGTCCTATGAAGATCGTGATGAACAATGACAATCGTTTTACCTTCATCTCGTAATTCTTTTAATAAAGCCACGATTAGCTTCTCACTTATCATATCAATTCCTACAAAAGGCTCATCTAAAAAAATAATATCAGCTTTTTGTGCTAACGCCCTAGCGATGAACACACGCTGCAATTGACCTCCAGATAGATTACCAATTTGGCGATTAGAAAAATCTGTCATTTTCACCTTTTCCAACGCTTCATGCGCAATTTTTTTTTCGAATTTCCCAGGTCGTTTAAATAGACCTAAATTAGGATACGTTCCTAAAAGGACCGTATCTAATACCTTAATAGGAAAAGATAAATCTATAGCACTCCGCTGTTCGACGTATGCAATTTTTTTCTGAACTGTTTTTATCGACTGATCATCAATCATTACCGTCCCTGTTTCTCGTTTTACCAATCCCATAATCCCTTTGAGTAACGTTGATTTACCTGCCCCATTAGGTCCGATAATTCCTGTAATTTTTCCATGTTTGATTGTTGTAGTAACCTCTTTAATTGCCTGCTTATCTTGATATGAAACTGTTAAATTATTTATATTAATCATCATTTTTTACCTTTCTTATTATAATATTTTGTTTTATTAAATAATATTTTTAGGTTTACCTAAAACAATGTAAATTCATTATAACAAATGAGAATGATTTTCACAATAAAAAAAAGCAATTTCCATAATTGGAAATTGCTTTTTTTAATTTATATTAACCTTTAATCAACAAATTCAAAAACAAACTCTTTTATTCTAACTAAATCGCCATCTTTCGCACCCATCGTACGTAGAGTTTCATCAACACCCATACCTCGAAGTTGACGAGCAAATTTCATTGTACTTTCTTCACGATCAAAATTTGTCATAACAAATAATTTTTCAAGTTTATCACCGGAAAGTACCCATGTCGCATCATCATCACGAGACACTGAGAATGGTGGTTCATCATCCTGGAATCCATAATGAACTACTTCCTCTTCCTCTTCTTCCACATAAATAGGAAATTCTGGTGTTTCTTCTAATAAATCAGCGGTTGCACTTAATAACGGATCAATTCCGCGATTTGAAATCCCTGAAATAGGGAAAATTGGAATGCTATCCGCAAATTCATCTTCTTTTAAAGACTCAATTTTTCCTTTAAAGATTTTTAGGTTTTCTTCAGAATCTGGCATATCCATCTTGTTAGCCACGATAATCTGTGGCCGTTCCATCAAACGTAAATCATAAGATTCAAGCTCTTTGTTGATCAAAAGATAATCTTCAAAAGGATCCCGACCTTCCATACTACTCATATCTATTACATGGAGAATGACACGGGTTCTTTCAATGTGACGTAAAAATTGTGTACCTAGTCCGACTCCTTGAGAAGCACCCTCAATTAATCCAGGAAGATCAGCCATAACAAAGCTTCGACCATCATTAGTTGTTACCATTCCCAAATTCGGTACGAGTGTCGTGAAATGATATGCACCAATTTTTGGACGAGCTTTAGAAACAATTGATAATAACGTTGATTTCCCGACAGACGGAAAACCTACTAAACCAACATCTGCTAAAACTTTTAATTCCAAGTCTAAAGTTCGTTCTTGACCGGGTTCGCCATTTTCAGCTATTTCCGGTGCAGGATTACGCGGTGTTGCAAATCTACAATTTCCACGACCGCCACGACCGCCTTGCGCCACCTTTAAAGTCTGCCCATTGATAATCAAATCACCTAAAATTTGACCAGTTTCATGGTCTTTTACTGTTGTACCTGGTGGAACTTTAACAAATGTATCTTCCGATCCGCGACCATGCATTCCCTTACTCATACCATTTTCACCTGGTGTTGCTTTAAAACGTCGATTATATCGAAAATCCATTAGCGTACGCAAGCCTTCATCAACTATTAGAATTATGCTGCCACCGTTTCCGCCATCACCGCCAGCAGGACCGCCGTCTGGAACATATTTCTCTCTTCTGAATGCAACCATTCCATCGCCACCTTTACCAGCCTGAACGTCGATGGTTACTTGATCTAAAAACATGGACATATGATGTCCTCCTTATAAAAAGTTTCTTTTCAACTCATTGTAGCCGTTACTTCCACTTTTGTCTATCAATGATACGTCTATACTGATTAGATAACGCAAAAATGAAGAATTTTTAATCTTTTCTTGAATTATATCACTTCGTATTGGTTTTCTGTTCGATATTTGTTAGTATTGAACAGGAAGATACCATAGAAAAGAGGAAATCACTATATGAAAAAACGGAAATTATTTATTGCTTTAACAACAGCTGCCTCAGCCATGTTGCTGCTAAGCGCTTGCGGATCAACAAATACTGATGACAGCAAGAAGAATAACAGTAAGCAAACAGCAACCAGCAGTTCAAAAAAAAATGCAGAAAAAAAAGTTGATTTAGATTCTCTAGAATTACCTCAACTAAGTAAAGAAGTTGCTACCGATGAGGATTTAATCGAAATGGAAACAACTGATGGCAATATCAAAATTAAATTATTTCCTAAAATTGCTCCAAAAGCCGTTGAAAACTTTGTGACGCATTCTAAAGAAGGTTATTATAATGATGTATCATTTCACCGTGTCATCAAGGATTTCATGATCCAAAGTGGTGATCCTAAAGGCGATGGTACGGGTGGAGAAAGTATTTGGAAAGAAGAATTTGCTCCTGATATATCTAATCAGTTATATCACATAAACGGCGCTCTAGCAGTTGCTCGTACAAACGGTGATGTTAGTGAAAAAACACAAGGTAGCCAATTTTATATTGTGTCAAATCATGATGATCAATCGGATGGTCTTTTGTCTTCAAAATATCCAAAGAAAATTATTGAAACCTACAAACAAGGTGGAACGCCGGCTCTTGATGAACAGTACACTGTATTCGGACAAGTCATCGAAGGACAAGATGTTGTTGATAAAATTGCCGCAACCGAGACTGGTGAAAATGATAAACCTAAAAAAGATATTAAAATCAAAACAATTAAAGTATTGCAAGAAGCCAAATAAGAATAAGTCCATAAAACTGCTTAGTCTTATGGACTTATTCTTTTATTCAACGATTAGCTTCATTATCCAACCTTCTGGGCCTTCTATGTCACCAAATTGAATACCCGTCAACTCATCATACAGTCTCTTAGTAACAGGCCCGACCTCTGTTTCAGAATAAAATACTTGAAACTTATCTTTTAATTGAATCCCTCCAATAGGCGAGATAACAGCCGCCGTTCCACAAGCACCAGCCTCAGTAAATTTATCTAAATCTTTTAGATAAACGTCGCCTTCTATCGCTTCCATACCTAACCGATCTTTTGCCAATTCTAACAATGAATATTTTGTAATACTTGGTAGAATTGACGGTGATTTGGGAGTGATAAACTTATTATCCTTAGTGATTCCAAAGAAATTAGCTGCACCAACTTCTTCAATTTTAGTATGTGTTGCTGGATCTAAATAAATACAATCTGAAAATTTACGAGACTTTGCCTCTTTTCCAGGAAGCAAACTTGCTGCATAATTGCCTCCAACTTTAACCGCTCCCGTTCCCTCCGGAGCTGCGCGATCATAATCTGACACAATAAAATTAGTAGGCTTTAAGCCACCTTTAAAATAGGCGCCAACTGGCATACAAAATACCGTGAAAATATATTCAGGAGCCGGGTTAACACCAATCGAGTCACCAACACCAATTAACAATGGTCTAATATATAACGTCGCTCCTGTCCCGTATGGAGGAACATATGCTTCATTACAATCAACGACTTGCTTAACTGCATCAATGAACATCTCTTCTGGTATCAGAGGCATCATCAAACGTTGGGCACTTGTTTGAAATCGTTTGGCATTATCACCGATACGAAACAAGTTAATGGTATTATCTTTGCAGCGATATGCTTTTAATCCTTCAAAACATTGTTGACCATAATGCAGTGCAGGTGAGCCTTCGCTGATATGAAGAGTATTGTCCTCTGTCATCTCACTATCTAACCATTCCCCGTCTTTCCAACGTGCAATATATCGATATGGTGTTTTAATATATGAAAAACCTAAATTTTTCCAATCTATATTTACCATAAAATTCTCCATCCCTTCATTAATCCTCTTAGTTTGTTTATTTTAACACATTCATCATAAATTTCCATTATTATTTTAATTGTTTTTTAATCATTTGTTCATTTAAAATGAAAAGACTATAAATTTTGTTTAAATCAACTTAAACCATATGTTGATTTCATTATTAGTTGCGTATGATAGTGTGGAAAACTGAATAAAAAACATCATTGGAGGATAATTATGAAAAAGCAATTATTTTTATCTATTTGGGGAGATGTTGTTGGTCTCAAAGATTTAATTCTGTCTATAAGTGTAAGCATTCTTTTTACAATGGGCGGTTATTCCATCGCACCGCACGATAATCAGACTCTGCAGCTTTTTTTCGGACTTGGAGGCTCCGTAATCGGTTTTATTATTAATACGATTATGATTAAACCAAAACGGAAAATCACTGTCACTAATCGAGCAGGAGGGTCAATTGATGGATAGTCACCTGCTGCTTCAGATGATAATTGCTAGTTTATCTGCAACTGTTTTATATTCATTAATCGGCTTTATTCCAGGAACCGATGAAACCAGTGTGCTAATGCCGGTATCTCTAGCCCTTATTTTGGGAGGAATTCAGCCGATTGTTGTCTTATCATTTTTTGTTTCTGCTTTTGTGACATTAGGCTTGATGAATTTAATGCCGGCTTTAATCGCTAATCTGCCAGGAGGTGTATTATCAACGCCTATGATTGAAGCGTCTCTTATTGTCAAAAAACATGGCAGAACATCGATCATGCTTAAAAAAGCTGCTGTTGGCAGTCTAATCGGTGTTGTCATTGCTCTTGTTAGCAGCCTACTCATTGCTAAATTAATTTCACCTTTTACCGACCATATTAGTCAGTATGCCAGTTGGATATTTATTGCCGGCGCGATTTTCCTTTCTTTAATCAGCCAAGCTAAGCTGCTGTCGCTCATCAGCATCATTCCATTTGCTATTCTCTTTCAAGGTCTCCGTGCCTTATACTGGCAAACCGGAGCTGTTCCAGCTGATAAGACAGTTACGACATCATTTTTTCTAGGAATTACTGTAGCTCCGCTTTTACTATCGCTTTTCTCATTGTTAAACACAAAGGAAAGAAAAAAGATGGAGACACAAACATTTAATACGATGAACATACCACTTGATCAAAAGAATAATTGGTCATTGAACAATCCATTTAAAGCACTTACAAAAAAAGAATTTGCCAGTACAAGCTTATCTGCCTTCTTAGCTAACTTCTTATTTGTATTAAGCCCTGTGGGTCTCATTGTTTTATTCGGAGAAACAATGTCAAAAAAAGAAACTGACGAATTGAAACAAGCTGAATTAAAAATTACTGTTATGAGTTCTTTAGCACAAGCAACATATTTATCAGGTATCATGATCTCAATCATCGCATTAGGTGTGCCGATTGCTCCTTCAGCAATTGGACCTGGCGCAGCTTTTTTCGAATCGCCACCTGTCTTTAGTATCGGTAGTACGATTACTGACATGTATTCAGCACCTATGCTAATGACAGCCTTCGTTATTGGTAGTTTATTGGCTATTGGATTAGTTTATTTATTAGCAACGACATTTGCCGAACGGCTAACACTCTTTGTCTTAACAAAAATACCACATGAGGCTATGTTAGCATTATTCATTTCTTTAGTTATTTTATTAAGCTATATAGATGCTGGGTTAATTAACGTATTTGGTATTTTATTAATAGGGGTCATTTGTGGTACACTTAATCGGTTGGGTGTCGGCTACGGCGTACAGTTTATGTCTCTTTATGCTGCACCGTTTATCATGACTTTATTAACCAAGTAACGAAAAAGGGGTTTACAAACTATGGAAAAAAACCATCGAGGAATTGGTGAAGCTAACGGTAAAATTATTTTGTTAGGGGAACATTCAGTTGTATATAATAAACCGTCCATAGCCATTCCATTTCCAGCAGCAAAAATACATGTAACCGTGATTTATCAAAAAGAACCTACTACTATTCATTGTGACTTCTATCATGGTTTACTTGATGACATGCCAGAATTATTAGAAAGTCTTAAAGCAACTGTTAAAACATGCTTGAGTCGCCTTAATAAAACTGATAACCAGCTATCAATTACTATCGACAGTCACATACCGGCTGAACGCGGTATGGGGTCAAGTGCTGCGGTTGCGGTTGCAACAACTCGAGCTCTCTATCACTTCTATCAAACTGACTTGACTCAGGAAAACTTACTAGAAATTGTTGATATTTCAGAGAAAATCGCCCACGGCAACCCAAGTGGTTTAGATGCCTTAATGACTAGCAGTTCGATACCTTATTATTTTATTAAAGGGCAACCATTTGAACCGATTAATTTAAATCTAGATGCATTCCTTATTGTGGCTGATACAGGTATCACTGGTCAAACACGTGAAGCTGTAGCAAGTATTGCTGAGAAGCTTAATTCATCTAATCAGGCGCTGTACCAACAGAAAATCGATGAGCTTGGTCATCTTGCTGAGCAAGGACGAACAGCACTAGAAACTAATAAAGCATCTTTACTAGGCAAGTTGATGACATCAGTTCATTCACTTTTAAGAGAATTAGACGTCTCAAATAATCAATTAGATCATCTTGTGGCAACAGCTCTTAAACATCAGGCACTCGGTGCTAAATTAACTGGTGGCGGTCGTGGCGGTTGTATGATAGCATTAGCAAGGACTAAATATCAGGCTGAAACCATTGCTCAAGCACTTCATCAAGAAGGAGCAAAAAAAACCTGGTTGTACCAAATGAATGGAGATACAAATGAATAATATTGGAATCGTACGCGCTCATACTAATATTGCGCTAATTAAATATTGGGGAAAACGAAACAATAAGCTCTTTCTGCCCATGAACAGCAGCCTTTCATTAACATTAGACGCTTTTTACACAGATACGAAAGTTACTTTAAGTGATACATATGATAAAGATAGTTTCTATTTAGACAATGTTAAACAAGATGCGAATGAAACAGAAAAGATTACGAATTTTTTAAATTTATTCCGAGAAGCAGCAAATATCAAGACAAAAGCTAAAATTGAGAGTTATAATCATGTACCGACAGCTGCAGGATTAGCCTCATCAGCTTCAGCTTTTGCTGCACTAGCTGGTGCAATGAATATTGCAGCTGGTTTAAACTTAGATAAGCAGACACTTTCAACCTTTGCAAGAAGGGGTAGCGGCAGTGCAACACGCAGTATCTACGGAGGTCTTGTTGAATGGACAATGGGATACAATGATGTATCTGATTCAAGCTTTGCTATTCCAGTAGACAATGCAGATTGGAATATAGGCATGCTCGTTATCGCCATCAATAAACAACAGAAAAAATTATCTAGTCGAATCGGCATGCAGCAAACAGTTGATACATCTCCTTTTTATCCTGCTTGGGTCAAATGTGCTAAGAATGATCTTACAGCTATCAAGAAAGCAATTGCCGATAAAGATTTTATTGCAATGGGCGAAATTACTGAAGCCAATGGGATGAAGATGCACGGAACAATGCTCGGCGCTGTTCCTCCCATTTCTTATTGGGAACCCGACAGTGTTAAGGCTATTCAAAAAGTTAAAGACATTCGTGACATGGGCATTCCATGCTATGTTACAATGGACGCTGGGCCAAACGTCAAAGTATTGTGCCGTCAGACATATATTGAAAAAATAAGAGATTTATTATTAACCGAATTTAAACCTGAACAATTGATTAGCTCAAGAGTCGGGTCAGGAATTATTGAATTAAGTGAAGCCGAGTGGCCGAATTAAAGGAGGAAATCAAATTGATACAAGCGAGTGCTCCTGGGAAACTCTATATTGCAGGTGAATATGCTGTCTTAGAGCCTGGACATCCTGCATTGATTGTGGCATTGGATCAATTTATCACAGTAACATTAAAAGAAGCAAAAAAACAAGGCAGTATTTGTTCTAGTTATTCAAATGGTATCTCCATACCTTGGACAAGAAAAAATGGTAAGTTCTTTATTGATGAACGTGAAAACCCATTTACTTATATTACTAAATCTGTAACTATCGTTGAACAATATCTCCAAGAATTAGATTATGATTTAAAATATTTTGATTTAATTATCGAAAGTGAACTCGATAATAAAGACGGTCGGAAATACGGATTAGGTTCAAGCGGTGCCGTCACAATTGCGACGATAAAAGCTATTTTAAGTTTTTATGAAATTAACTATACTGCGGAATTACTTTATAAATTAGCAGCAATTACACATCTTTCATTGAATAGTAACGGGTCATTTGGTGATTTAGCTGCAAGTTCTTATGAAGGTTGGGTGGCATATTCTTGTTTTAATCGTGAATGGGCATTGAATTACATGACTCATCCTGATTTTTCCATTTCTGCTATGCTGCAAGAAAAGTGGCCGCAGCTGATGATTCAACAATTATCAGCACCAACTGATTTACGGCTGTTAATCGGATGGACAGGTTCCCCCGCTTCTACCACTTTTCTAGTTGATCAAATCAATGATGAACAAAGTGAAATGAATGGCTTTTATCGTCAATTTTTAACAGACAGCCGTGAGTGTGTAAATGCATTAATTACTGCTTTTAAGGACAACAATATTAAAAAGATTCAAGATTGCATTCGTATAAATCGTCGCTTACTTCAATCTTTAGCTGCGTCAAGCGGTGTCGACATCGAAACCGAAACGCTCACAAATTTATGCAGTAGTGCTGAAAAAGTGAATGGTGCTGCTAAATCTTCTGGTGCTGGCGGGGGGGACTGCGGAATTGTTTTGTTTAATCAACAAGATGAGATATTGCCAATGATAGCCGAGTGGCGAAATAACGATATTATCAATTTACCGCTGCAAGTATATCGGAATGAAAATAATAATCACCCACCGATTATTTGGGAGGATGAATCAAAATGACACAATGGAATCGTAAAGACCAACATGTTCACCTTGCTGAAATGCAGCGTACTGATTTAGGCCATGCCGATTTTAATGACATTCGTTTCGTCCATCATTCTTTCTCGAATATGGCTGTTGCTGATGTGGACTTAACAACGAAGTTAGGTCCTTTTCATTTGTCATCGCCTTTTTTCATTAATGCTATGACTGGCGGAAGCCCTAAAACAAAACAAATTAATCAGAACTTAGCTATTTTAGCAAGAGATGCTGATTTAGCAATGGCAGTCGGTTCAGTCAGTGCTGCTATTGCTGATTCAACACTTGAAGACAGTTTTAAAATTGTTCGTCAGACAAATCCTAACGGGCTAATATTTGCAAATCTAGGAGCACATCATTCCGTAGAAAATGCGAAAAGAGTTGTTACTCTGTTAGAGGCTGATGCGCTACAAATTCATCTGAATATTCCTCAAGAAATTGTTATGCCGGAAGGAGATCGGGATTTTAGCGGCTGGTTAAAAAATGTTGAAAAAATAACTAAAGAGCTTTCTGTACCCGTAATTGTTAAGGAAGTAGGTTTTGGAATGTCACAAAAAACCATTCAGCAATTACTAAATGTCGGAGTGACAATCATCGATGTCAGCGGTCGCGGTGGTACTAATTTTATTCAAATCGAAAATGAACGTCGCAAAGCCCAAGAGTATAACTATCTCTACGAGTGGGGACAATCAACAGTAGAATCTTTATTAGAAGCCTCGTCTTTTGCCCACCAAGCAGATTTCATTGCTTCAGGTGGTATCAAGAATCCCTTGCATATGGTTAAAGCCATTCGTTTAGGTGCTTCAGCTATTGGAATTTCAGGAGAGTTTTTACATATGGTATTAACAAATTCGAATGATTTATCATTGGCTAAAATTAATAGTTGGAATCAAGAGTTAAAGGGATTGCTAACCTTATTAGAAGTTTCGCGATTAAGCGATATTCGAAAAGCTGAAATTATTTTGTCACCAAATTTGCTAAGTTGGTGCCAACAACGAAATATTCCAATTTCTCTTATTTAAAAAAATTATCAAATCAATGACATAAAAACCCAATAAAATCAGTTATTAAACTGTGGAACTGACCCCAAAAGATGAGACAAATATAAAAACACCCCTGTTGAATTCATGTAAAATGAATTTAACGGAGGTGTGTTTTTTATGGTTAAAAGGATTGCTTATCCAGTAGAAGTAAAAGAAGAAG
>NZ_NGJS01000007.1 GCF_003950515.1 Vagococcus vulneris | reverse complement strand
GGAGGTTTAGCTCAGCTGGGAGAGCACCTGCCTTACAAGCAGGGGGTCAGCGGTTCGATCCCGTTAACCTCCATAGACTCGTTAGCTCAGTTGGTAGAGCATCTGACTTTTAATCAGAGGGTCACTGGTTCGAGCCCAGTACGGGTCATTGAAATTTGCGGGTGTGGCGGAATTGGCAGACGCACTAGATTTAGGATCTAGCGCCTTACGGCGTGGGGGTTCAAGTCCCTTCACCCGCATTTTAAAGCCGGCTTAGCTCAGTTGGTAGAGCATCTGATTTGTAATCAGAGGGTCGAGGGTTCAAGTCCTTTAGCCGGCATTCTATTTCTTAGCGGAAGTAGTTCAGTGGTAGAACATCACCTTGCCAAGGTGGGGGTCGCGGGTTCGAACCCCGTCTTCCGCTTTTTATGTTTCAGCCGGGGTGGCGGAACTGGCAGACGCACAGGACTTAAAATCCTGCGGTGAGTGATCACCGTACCGGTTCGATTCCGGTCCTCGGCATTATATACAGCACCCATAGCTCAATTGGATAGAGTGTCTGACTACGGATCAGAAGGTTAGGGGTTCGACTCCTCTTGGGTGCGTCAGGTCTTTTATACGGGAAGTAGCTCAGCTTGGTAGAGCACTTGGTTTGGGACCAAGGGGTCGCAGGTTCGAATCCTGTCTTCCCGATTTTAATTACGCGGTGTAGCTCAGCTGGCTAGAGCGTCCGGTTCATACCCGGGAGGTCGGGGGTTCGATCCCCTCCGCCGCGATATTTTATAGCTTGGACCTTTAGCTCAGTTGGTTAGAGCTCCCGGCTCATAACCGGGCGGTCGTAGGTTCGAGTCCTACAAGGTCCATTGTTATGAATTTTTTTATTCGGAGGATTACCCAAGTCCGGCTGAAGGGAACGGTCTTGAAAACCGTCAGGTGTGTAAAAGCACGCAAGGGTTCGAATCCCTTATCCTCCTTTTTAATAATATCGCGGAGTGGAGCAGTCTGGTAGCTCGTCGGGCTCATAACCCGAAGGTCGTAGGTTCAAATCCTGCCTCCGCAATTAGGTTCCGTGGTGTAGGGGTTAACATGCCTGCCTGTCACGCAGGAGATCGCGGGTTCAAATCCCGTCGGGACCGTTTTTATTGGCGCAGTAG
The DNA here is from genome assembly GCF_003950515.1 of Vagococcus vulneris. GTDB lineage: Bacteria > Bacillota > Bacilli > Lactobacillales > Vagococcaceae > Vagococcus > Vagococcus vulneris. Next base: position 117,434 of record NZ_NGJS01000007.1, on the reverse strand, counting down.
CTCAGTTGGTAGAGCAACGGATTGAAGCTCCGTGTGTCGGCAGTTCGATTCTGTCTTGCGCCATTGGAAGTAGCGGGTGTAGTTTAGTGGTAAAACTACAGCCTTCCAAGCTGTTGTCGCGAGTTCGATTCTCGTCACCCGCTTTTCTTTAAATTAGGGCCTATAGCTCAGCTGGTTAGAGCGCACGCCTGATAAGCGTGAGGTCGATGGTTCGAGTCCATTTAGGCCCATATTTTAAGGATGGAGAAGTACTCAAGTGGCTGAAGAGGCGCCCCTGCTAAGGGTGTAGGTCGGGAAACTGGCGCGAGGGTTCAAATCCCTCCTTCTCCATAATGATTTATTTCATTAGACGGCCCGTTGGTCAAGCGGTTAAGACACCGCCCTTTCACGGCGGTAACACGGGTTCGATTCCCGTACGGGTCATTTATATTTTTTATTCGGAGGATTACCCAAGTCCGGCTGAAGGGAACGGTCTTGAAAACCGTCAGGTGTGTAAAAGCACGCAAGGGTTCGAATCCCTTATCCTCCTTTTTAATAATATCGCGGAGTGGAGCAGTCTGGTAGCTCGTCGGGCTCATAACCCGAAGGTCGTAGGTTCAAATCCTGCCTCCGCAATTAGGTTCCGTGGTGTAGGGGTTAACATGCCTGCCTGTCACGCAGGAGATCGCGGGTTCAAATCCCGTCGGAACCGTTTAAGCGGGTGTAGTTTAGTGGTAAAACTACAGCCTTCCAAGCTGTTGTCGCGAGTTCGATTCTCGTCACCCGCTTTTCTTTAAATTAGGGCCTATAGCTCAGCTGGTTAGAGCGCACGCCTGATAAGCGTGAGGTCGATGGTTCGAGTCCATTTAGGCCCATATTTTAAGGATGGAGAAGTACTCAAGTGGCTGAAGAGGCGCCCCTGCTAAGGGTGTAGGTCGGGAAACTGGCGCGAGGGTTCAAATCCCTCCTTCTCCATAGTAGTTTTCATTCATTATCTATTTAAAAATTTAATAACATAATTTGGCCCGTTGGTCAAGCGGTTAAGACACCGCCCTTTCACGGCGGTAACACGGGTTCGATTCCCGTACGGGTCATAGAGAAAGCTCAAATTGTTTAACAATTTAGAGCTTATTTTTTTTAGTAAATTTTATAAGGGAGTGAGAGTTAATGAAACAAAAATTACAGTTTAAAGAACAGCTGTACATTGGTATGATGGTTTTTGGGTTGTTTTTTGGTGCAGGAAATTTAATTTTTCCAATTCAGATGGGTCAAGAAGCAGGAGCTGATATCTGGTTAGCAAATGTAGGGCTGTTAACTACAGGAATCGGGCTGCCTTTTTTAGGAATTATTGCTTTTGGAATATCTGACAGTGGTAGCTTAATGGATTTAGGTTCTAAAATAGGTCGTAAATACGCACGTATATTAACGACTGTTCTGTATCTGATCATTGGTCCTTTATTTGCTATGCCTAGGTTGGCTTCAACTTCTTTTGAAATAGGCATTGCTCCATTCATTGATGAAAGTAATTATCAAATTAGTTTACTTTTATTTACCCTCTTTTTCTTTGTGTTTGTTTGGTTTTTTTCAAGAAAACCTAGTAAGGTTTTAGATTATATTGGGAAATGGCTCACGCCTCTTTTTTTAATCTTACTAGCTATTATTATTGTTTTAGCTTTTGTAAAACCAATGGGGACAATTAGTGAGGCTAAATCTCTTTCGATATATCAAAATCATTCGTTTTTAGAAGGGTTTAAAATTGGGTATAACACGCTTGATGCAATAGCTGCTTTAGCCTTTGGAACAATTATTATTGAAAGTGTTAAATCATTAGGTATTGTAAAGCCTAAATATGTTGCACTCGAAGTCTCAAAAGCAGGTTTAATCGGTATCTTTATTATGGGAGTTATTTATACACTGTTATCGTTAATGGGAGCGATGAGTCTTGGTGAATTGCCGATTAATACTAATGGGGGCATCACACTAGCACAAATTGCTAATCATTATTTAGGTAACTTTGGAGGTGTTTTGCTTGCTGCAATTGTTCTTATTGCCTGTGTGAAAACTTCAATCGGATTATCGACTTCTTTTTCTACAACATTTACCGATATGTATCCAAGATTTAATTACTTGACGTATGTAACAGTTTCACTAATTATTGCTTTGATTATTGCGAACGTTGGTTTGACACGTATTATTGCTATCTCTGTGCCTGTCCTGATGTTTATATACCCATTAGCAATTACGCTGATATTAATGTCATTATTTCCTAAGTTCTTTGAAAATAATCGCATTGTTTGTTTATCTGTTACTGCAATGACGTTAATTGCTTCAGTCATTGATACTATTAATGTTTTACCAGAGACAATAATAAGAAGTCACGCTGGTTTGTTATTAATAATTAGTGTAGCTGAGAGATATATTCCTTTATTTACTTTGGGTCTTAGTTGGGTACCGTGTGCGTTAACTGGTTTTATTATTGGATTAATTTTAAAAATGGTAATAAACAACCACTAATTATCAGTGAACTAATCCAAAGGATTTCACAAATAGAAAACACCTCCGTTTATTTCATTACATGAATTCAATGGAGGTATCTTTTTTGTGCTCAAAAGAATTTCTTATTCTGTAGAAGTAAAAGAAGAAGCTAAAAAATGAAACTTGAAGGTAAATCAACTTTAGGGATGATGGGCAAGCTCATCATTCGTACTAGAGATCAAGTTAAGACATTGGTGGAAATAATATAGGAACGGATATTGCATATCTTGATTATGTTTCTAAAAGTCTCTATTTATCGAATATTATGGATTTATTAGTGGATAAATATTGTCTTATACAATTATTGATAATACTTCGATAGAATCATTTCAAAAAGCTGAAACATTCACATTACATCTAGAGCTCGACAACTCTACTATCAGTGTAATTGAAGCTGTACAAAATTTCATCAACTATTATAATAAAGAAAGAATTCAACAAAAATGCGATTACTTATTTCCAAGTGACTATTGGAAATAAGTAATCGCATAAGTGTTTTTATACATGTTCTATTAAAGGGTTCAGTTCCCCTTTAGTAACTAGAGGTTTTTTTATTTTATAGATAGTATTTACGATCTAATGTCAAATCATCATTTAGTTCATAAACAAGAGGTTGACCAGTTGGGATTTCTAATCCCATAATGTCATCATCAGAGATATTTTCAATATGTTTAGCTAAAGCTCTTAAAGAATTGCCGTGTGCAGCAACTAAGACAGTCTTTCCTTCAAGGAGTGAAGGAGCAATGTGATCTTCCCAAAATGGTAGAGCACGGTTTAATGTTACTTTAAGGTTTTCTCCACCAGGAACAGTGCGTTTATCTAATAATGCATATTTAGGATCATTTACAGCAGATTTAGGGTCATCTGGAGCAATTAGTGGTGGCAAAGTATCATATGAGCGACGCCATTGATGAACTTTTTCGTCACCGTATTTTTCGGCAGTTTCTTTTTTATTCAGACCCTGTAAGGCTCCATAATGACGTTCATTTAAACGCCAAGATTTTAATTCAGGAATCCATAGCTGGTTTGATTCTTCTAAAATATAGTGGCAAGTCTTGATAGCTCGTTTTAAATAAGAGGTATAAGCTATATCAAATTTAATACCTGCATCATTTATTTTTTTTCCTGCTTCCTGGGCTTCTTGTACACCTTTATCACTTAAGTCTACATCTTCCCATCCTGTAAATAGATTTAATGCGTTCCATTCACTTAATCCATGACGTACAAAGACCAATTTTTTCATAGATAAACATCCCTTTCTAGGTTAACGCGACACGTTTATGGTTTTGACACCGTCAGTTTCTGAACTGACAATGACACATGTCGTGATATCCAAGAATAAACCATGCTCGACAACACCAACTCGGTGATCAAGCCAGTTGGCTAATTCTGTTGGATTTTCAATTTTTTCTAAGTACAAGTCAATGATATAATTTTTACTGTCAGTTAGCAATGGTTTTCCATCAGATGATAGACGAATTTTTGGGTTCAGGTCTTTTTCTTCAAATTTTTTAAAGAGCTGCTGACTGCCATAAGGGATAACTTCGACTGGCAGAGGAAATTTGCCTAATTTATCGACTAACTTTGTTTCATCAACAATCCAAATAACTTCTTTTGAGTAAGTAGCAACAATTTTCTCAAACAAAAGTGCTGCACCACCACCCTTAATACCATGAAAGTCAGTAGAAATTTCATCTGCACCATCTATAGTAATATCTACATGTGTAACTTCATCGATACTTTTTAGGGGTATACCTAATTTTTTAGCGTGTTCCTCTGTTGTTTTAGAGGTTGTTACACCAATAATATCTAACCCTTCTTCGTTCACTCGCCGTCCAATCTCTTCTACCATAAAATAAGCTGTTGATCCTGTTCCTAAACCGACTACCATACCATCTAATACGTATTTTGCTGATTCAATTCCGACTAATTGCTTTAAATTCATTATGTATGAACCCTCCAAAAGTTAGTTAAGTCTAAAGGTTAAGACTATATATCTATTGTAAGCATATTCAATCAAAAAATAAATATAATTTTTTTTATGTTTCATGTTGACTATTTTTACTCCTTCATGTTATAGTTACAAAGGTGCTTGAAGACAGGTCTCGTTGAGACGTGATAAACTGTAGAATATAACTTATATTGCTACAGAGCTTGCATTAATTTTTTAACTAAAAAAAAGAACCACCTGGATGTGTGGGTCTAAGATAGCTTTTTAGGAAGGAGGAAGTGAAATGCCTACAATTAATCAACTAGTACGCAAATCTCGTAAATCAAAAACTACAAAATCTAACTCTCCAGCTTTGGGTAAGAGTTATAACAGCTTCAAAAAATCTCAAACAGATGTGAACTCTCCACAAAAACGTGGTGTATGTACACGTGTGGGTACAATGACACCGAAAAAACCTAACTCTGCGTTACGTAAATATGCCCGTGTTCGTTTATCAAACTTGATTGAAGTTACTGCCTATATCCCAGGGATTGGCCACAACTTACAAGAACATAGTGTTGTTTTAATCCGTGGAGGACGTGTTAAAGATTTACCAGGGGTACGTTATCACATCGTTCGTGGTGCTTTAGATACTGCTGGTGTTACAGATCGTAAACAAAGCCGTTCTAAATACGGAACTAAAAAACCTAAATAAAACTAAAAGATAAATAAAACAAATTTTTGGAAGGAGGAGTACACATGCCTCGTAAAGGTCCTGTTACAAAACGTGATGTATTACCAGATCCGATTTATAACTCAAAATTAGTGACTCGTTTAATCAACCGTGTAATGATCGACGGTAAGCGTGGTGTTGCTTCAAGCATTATTTATGATGCTTTCGATATTATTAAGGAATCTACAGGGAATGACCCATTGGAAGTTTTCGAACAAGCAATGGAAAACGTTATGCCTGTATTAGAAGTTAAAGCTCGTCGTGTTGGTGGTTCTAACTACCAAGTACCCGTCGAAGTTCGTCCAGATCGTCGTTCTACTTTAGGATTACGCTGGATCGTAAACTATTCTCGTCTACGTGGTGAGCACACTATGGAACAACGTCTAGCTAAAGAAATTATGGACGCTGCTAACAACACTGGTTCATCTGTTAAAAAACGTGAAGACGTACATAAAATGGCTGAAGCTAACCGTGCATTTGCACATTACCGTTGGTAGAATCCTCTTTTTTAGTGTCTCACTAAAAAAAGTACAAATGAAAATGAACTTATCGTAGAGAGAGGAGTAACAAAAGATGGCAAGAGAGTTTTCTCTAGAAAAAACTCGTAATATTGGTATCATGGCTCACGTTGACGCTGGTAAAACGACAACAACTGAACGTATCTTGTATTACACTGGTAGAATCCATAAATTAGGTGAAACCCATGAGGGAGCTTCACAAATGGACTGGATGGAACAAGAGCAAGAACGTGGTATCACAATTACGTCTGCTGCGACAACTGCTCAGTGGAAAGGTTATCGAGTTAACATTATTGATACACCAGGGCACGTGGATTTCACAATTGAAGTACAACGTTCTTTACGTGTGTTAGATGGTGCGGTAACAGTTTTAGACTCACAATCAGGTGTAGAACCTCAAACTGAAACAGTATGGCGTCAAGCGACAGAATATAAAGTTCCTCGTATTGTATTCTGTAATAAAATGGATAAGATTGGTGCAGATTTCTTATACTCTGTAAAAACAATCCATGACCGTTTGCAAGCAAATGCGCATCCGATTCAACTACCAATCGGTTCTGAAGAGAATTTCACTGGTATCATTGATTTAATCAAAATGAAAGCTGAAATTTATACAAATGATTTAGGAACTGATATTCAAGAAGCAGAAATTCCTGAAGATTATAAAGATTTAGCTGTTGAATGGCGTGAAAAATTAGTGGAAGCTGTCGCTGAAACTGATGAAGAATTAATGATGAAATACTTAGATGGCGAAGAAATTTCTAACGAAGAATTAAAAGCAGGTATCCGCCGTGCGACAATCAACGTTGAATTCTTCCCTGTGTTAGCTGGTTCAGCCTTCAAAAATAAAGGTGTACAGTTAATGTTAGATGCTGTTTTAGATTACTTACCTGCTCCAACTGATGTTGATGCAATTAAAGGTATAGATACTAAAACAGACGAAGAAGTAACTCGTCCTTCTGATGACAGTGCACCATTCTCTTCGTTAGCATTTAAAGTTATGACTGACCCGTTCGTAGGTCGTCTAACATTCTTCCGTGTGTATTCAGGTGTCCTTGAAAGTGGATCTTACGTTTTAAACGCGTCTAAAGACAAAAAAGAACGTATCGGTCGTATCTTACAAATGCATGCCAATACACGTAAAGAAATTGATGAAGTTTACTCAGGAGATATCGCTGCAGCCGTTGGTCTTAAAGACACAACAACTGGTGATACATTATGTGCATTAGATGCACCAGTAGTTCTTGAATCAATCGAATTCCCTGATCCGGTTATCCAAGTGGCTGTTGAGCCTAAATCAAAAGCTGACCAAGATAAGATGGGTATTGCCTTACAAAAACTTGCTGAGGAAGATCCATCATTCCGCGTTGAAACAAACGTTGAAACTGGTGAAACAGTTATCTCTGGTATGGGTGAGCTTCACTTAGACGTTCTTGTTGACCGTATGCGTCGTGAGTTCAAGGTAGATGCTAACGTTGGTGCGCCTCAAGTATCTTATCGTGAAACATTCCGTTCTGGTACACAAGCTGAAGGTAAATTCGTTCGTCAATCTGGTGGTAAAGGTCAATACGGTCACGTATGGATTGAATTCACACCAAATGAAGAAGGAAAAGGCTTCGAGTTTGAAAATGCTATTGTCGGTGGTGTGGTTCCACGTGAATACATTCCAGCCGTTGAAAAAGGATTAGCAGATTCAATGAACTCTGGGGTATTAGCTGGTTATCCGTTAGTTGATATTAAAGCTAAACTTTATGATGGTTCTTACCATGATGTCGATTCAAATGAAACAGCATTCCGTGTTGCTGCATCTATGGCTCTAAAAGCTGCTGCTAAAAAAGCAAGCCCAGCTATTTTAGAACCAATGATGAAAGTAACAATTACTGTTCCAGAAGAATACTTAGGTGATATTATGGGACACGTTACAGCTCGTCGTGGACGCGTTGAAGGTATGGAAGCTCATGGTAACTCACAAATCGTTAACGCGCTTGTTCCATTAGCTGAAATGTTTGGATATGCAACAACATTACGTTCTGCAACACAAGGTCGCGGTACATTCATGATGGTATTTGATCACTATGAAGATGTTCCAAAATCTATCCAAGAAGAAATCATTAAGAAAAATGGTGGAACTGCTAACTAGTTTTGACTAGGAAAAAAATGTTACATCATGTACACTATGGTTTATGAAGGAGTAAAATTTGATTTTATTCCTTCTCCAATATATTATATAAATGACCTTTAAATTTAGGAGGAATTAGAAAAATGTCAAAAGAAAAATTTGATCGTTCGAAATCCCATGTAAACATCGGTACAATCGGACACGTTGACCACGGTAAAACAACTTTATCTGCAGCAATTGCTACAGTTTTAGCTAAAAATGGATTCGGTGAAGCTCAAAACTACGCTGATATCGATAACGCTCCAGAAGAAAAAGAACGCGGAATCACTATTAACACTTCTCACATCGAATATGAAACAGCTACTCGTCACTACGCTCACGTAGACTGTCCTGGACACGCGGATTATGTTAAAAACATGATTACTGGTGCTGCACAAATGGATGGTGCTATCTTAGTAGTATCTGCAGCTGATGGTCCAATGCCACAAACACGTGAACACATTCTTTTATCACGTAACGTTGGTGTTCCTTACATCGTTGTATTCTTAAATAAAATGGATATGGTTGATGATGAAGAATTATTAGAATTAGTAGAAATGGAAGTTCGTGATTTATTAACTGAATATGACTTCCCAGGAGATGACACTCCAATCGTTGCTGGTTCTGCATTAAAAGCTTTAGAAGGCGACGCAGAATACGAACAAAAAATCTTAGACTTAATGGCTGCAGTTGATGAATATATTCCAACTCCAGAACGTGATACTGATAAACCATTCATGATGCCAGTTGAGGACGTATTCTCAATCACTGGTCGTGGTACTGTTGCAACAGGTCGTGTTGAACGTGGACAAGTTAAAGTCGGCGATGAAGTTGAAATCGTTGGTATTGCAGAAAACACAAGTAAAACAACTGTTACTGGTGTTGAGATGTTCCGTAAATTATTAGACTATGCTGAAGCTGGTGACAACATTGGTGCTTTATTACGTGGTGTATCACGTGAAGATATCGAACGTGGACAAGTATTAGCTGCTCCTGGATCTATCACTCCACATACTGAGTTCAAAGCTGAAGTTTATGTTTTATCAAAAGAAGAAGGTGGACGTCACACTCCATTCTTCACTAACTACCGTCCTCAGTTCTACTTCCGTACAACTGACGTAACTGGTGTAGTTGAATTACCAGAAGGTACTGAAATGGTAATGCCTGGTGATAACGTAGCTATGGACGTAACTCTAATCCACCCAATCGCTATCGAAGAAGGAACTCGTTTCTCAATTCGTGAAGGTGGACGTACTGTTGGTTCAGGCGTTGTTACTGAAATCGTTAAATAATTAACCTTTAAGGTTATCAAAATAAGTTTTATGTGTTCGGACGTAAAGTTGGAAACCTCGGTTTCCAACTTTTTTTAATAAAAAAATTAATCTTTTTTTTAATAAAGTGCTTGCTATATTGATAGATATTTAGTATAATTTTACAGGTGCTGAACAAAGAGTATTCAGTATCCAAAGAGAAATTATCGTGGCGTCGAAACGAGAGGTTGCGACACGCCAGGGAGCATTGCCATGGAGGCGTGTTGGTTAAATTTTCGTGGAGCTATGTCTACTTTTAAAATAGGCGAAGGAGGGAAACAAGATGGCAAAACAAAAAATTCGTATCCGCTTAAAAGCGTATGAACACCGAGTATTAGATCAATCTGCAGAGAAAATTGTAGAAACAGCAAAAAGAACAGGTGCTGAGGTTTCTGGACCAATTCCATTACCAACAGAGCGTTCTGTTTATACAGTTATCCGTGCAACACATAAATACAAAGATTCACGCGAGCAATTCGAAATGCGTACTCACAAACGTCTAATCGACATCGTGAGCCCAACACCAAAAACAGTTGATGCTCTAATGAAGCTTGACTTACCAAGTGGTGTAAATATTGAAATCAAATTATAAAAAATAAGATCATGGAGGTGTACTCATGACTAAAGGAATCTTAGGAAAAAAAGTAGGTATGACACAAGTTTTTACAGAAAATGGTGAGTTAATTCCCGTTACTGTAATCGAAGCTACTCCTAACGTTGTCTTACAAGTTAAAACTGTTGAGACTGACGGATACGAAGCTATCCAGGTTGGTTACCAAGATAAACGTGAAGTGTTGTCAAACAAACCTGCTAAAGGTCATGTTGCAAAAGCAAATACTGCTCCTAAGCGCTTCATTAAAGAAATCAGAAATGTTGAGCTTGGAGAATACGAAGTAGGAAAAGAAATCAAAGTGGATGTATTCCAAGCTGGAGACATCGTTGACGTTACAGGTACGACTAAAGGACATGGTTTCCAAGGCGTTATCAAACGTCACGGACAATCACGTGGACCTATGTCACATGGTTCTCGTTATCACCGTCGTCCTGGATCAATGGGTGGAGCTTCTGATCCGTCTAGAGTATTCAAAGATAAAAAATTAGCTGGTCGTATGGGTGGTAATCGTGTAACGATTCAAAACTTAGAGATCGTTAGAATTGATACAGACAAAAATGTTATTTTAGTTAAAGGTAACGTACCAGGAGCTAAAAAATCATTAGTCGAAATTAAAACAGCAGTTAAGGCTGCTAAATAATTGTGGGAGAGGAGGAACTAAAGAATGACATCTGTAGCATTATTTAAACAAGATGGAACTCAAAATGGCGAAATCACTTTAAACGAAGCGATTTTTGGCATTGAACCAAACGAAAATGTAGTATTTGATGCAATTATTATGCAACGTGCTTCATTAAGACAAGGAACACACGCTGTTAAAAACCGCAGTGCGGTTCGCGGTGGTGGACGTAAACCATGGCGTCAAAAAGGAACAGGTCGTGCGCGTCAAGGATCTATCCGCTCACCACAATGGCGTGGAGGTGGAGTTGTCTTTGGACCAACACCACGTTCTTATAGCTACAAACTTCCTAAAAAAGTTCGTCGCTTAGCAATTAAATCAGTTTTATCTGAAAAAGTTGCTGAAAACAAATTTGTAGTTGTTGAAGGTTTATCATTCGACGCTCCAAAAACAAAAGAATTCAAATCAACTTTAGAAAACTTAAATGTAGATACTAAAGTATTAGTTGTTTTAGAGGGTGGTAATGACTTTGCGGCATTATCAGGACGTAACTTACCAAATGTTTCTATCGTAGAATCAGATAACGTAAGCGTACTTGATGTAGTATCTGCTGATAAAGTGTTAATCACTAAAACAGCTCTGACTCAAGTAGAGGAGGTGCTTGCATAATGGAATTAATCGATGTAATTAAACGCCCGGTTATTACAGAAATGTCTGTAGCAGCAATGGACGACAAAAAATACACGTTTGAAGTTGACGTAAGAGCCAACAAAACATTAGTTAAGCAAGCTGTAGAAGCTGTTTTCGGCGTAAAAGTTAAAAAAGTAAATATCATGAACGTGAAACCAAAATTCAAAAGAATGGGTAAACATGCCGGATATACAAAAAAACGTCGTAAAGCTATCGTACAATTAACAGAAGATTCAAAAGACATTCAAATTTTTGATGCTGAATAATTCAGCATCAAAGTAAAGTAGGAGGGAAATCACGTGGCGATCAAAAAGTATAAACCTACCACTAATGGCCGTCGTAATATGACTGGTTTAGATTTTGCAGAAATCACAACATCAACACCAGAAAAGACATTATTACAGCCATTAAAGAAAAATGCTGGACGTAACAACCAAGGTAAAATCACTGTACGTCATCAAGCTGGTGGACATAAACGCCAATATCGTTTAATTGATTTTAAACGTAATAAAGACAATGTGGTTGGTACTGTAAAAACAATCGAGTATGATCCAAACAGATCTGCTAACATTGCATTAATTCACTATACTGATGGAGTGAAAACTTACATCTTAGCACCAAAAGGTTTAACAGTTGGAACTCAAATTTCTTCTGGAGAACATGCAGATATTAAAGTTGGTAATGCATTGCCATTAGTAAATATCCCAGTTGGTACTGTTATCCATAACATCGAATTAAAACCTGGTAAAGGTGGACAATTAATCCGTTCTGCTGGAACAAGTGCTCAAGTACTTGGTAAAGAAGGTAAATACGTATTAGTACGTCTTAATTCAGGTGAAGTTCGTATGGTTTTAGGTACTTGCCGTGCAACAATCGGTACAGTGGGCAACGAACAACACGAATTAGTAAATATCGGTAAAGCTGGTCGTAGTCGTTGGATGGGTAAACGTCCAACAGTACGTGGTAGCGTAATGAATCCTAACGATCACCCACACGGTGGTGGTGAAGGTAAAGCACCTATCGGACGCCCATCTCCAATGAGTCCATGGGGCAAACCAACGCTTGGATACAAAACTCGTAGCAAAAAAGCTAAATCAGATAAATTTATCGTACGTCGTCGTAAATCTAAATAATCTGTTTTTTAGAAAAGAATTCGAAGATTCGAGAGGAGGAACACCATGGGTCGCAGCTTAAAGAAAGGACCTTTTGTAGACCAACACTTAATGAATAAAGTGGAAGCTCAAAAAGATCAATCAAAGAAAAAAGTTATTAAAACATGGTCACGTCGTTCAACAATTTTCCCTAATTTTATTGGATACACTATTGCAGTGTATGATGGAAGGAAACACGTTCCAGTTTATATCCAAGAAGATATGGTAGGGCACAAATTGGGTGAATTTGCACCAACAAGAACTTACCGTGGTCATGGAACTGACGATAAGAAAACAAAACGCTAATTGAGGGGAGGAACCGAACATGTCAGAAAGAATTACTTCAGCTAAGGCAACTGCTAAAACAGTTCGCACTTCACCTCGTAAAACAAGACTTGTTGTTGACCTAATTAGAGGTAAAAATGTTAGTGAAGCAATTTCAACTTTGAAATTCTCACCAAATAAAGCAGCAGGCATTGTCGAAAAAGTGCTTATGTCAGCAATTGCTAACGCAGAAAATAACTTTGACTTAGATGTTGAAAACTTAGTAGTATCAGAAGTATTTGTGAACGAAGGACCAACGATGAAACGTTTTCGTCCGCGTGCTAAAGGATCTGCTTCACCAATCAACAAACGTACAAGTCATATTACAGTAGTAGTATCAGAAAAATAAGGAGGGATTAATCAGTGGGTCAAAAAGTAAATCCAATTGGTATGCGTGTCGGCGTTATCCGTGACTGGAACGCAAAATGGTACGCTGAAAAAGAATATGCTGATTACTTACACGAAGATTTAAATATTCGTAAGTTTATCGCTACTAGATTAGCTGACGCTTCTGTTTCTACCGTTGATATTGAACGTGCTGCAAATCGCGTGAATATATCAATACATACTGCAAAACCAGGTATGGTAATTGGTAAAGGTGGATCTGAAGTTGAAGCATTACGTAAAGAATTAAATAAATTAACTGGTAAAAAAGTACACATTAATATTGTGGAAATCAAAAAACCAGATTTAGATGCTAAATTAGTTGCAGAAGGAATTGCACGTCAATTAGAAAACCGTGTTGCTTTTCGTCGTGCACAAAAACAAGCAATTCAACGTACAATGAGATCAGGTGCTCAAGGAATCAAAACTTTGGTTTCTGGACGTTTGAATGGTGCAGATATGGCTCGTTCTGAAGGATATTCTGAAGGAACAGTTCCATTACATACAATTCGAGCAGATATCGATTATGCTTGGGAAGAAGCCGATACTACATACGGAAAACTAGGAGTTAAAGTGTGGATTTGTCGTGGAGAAATTCTTCCAACTAAAAAAAACACTGAGAAAGGAGGGAAATAATCATGTTAGTACCTAAACGTGTAAAACACCGTCGTGAATTTAGAGGTAAAATGCGTGGTGAAGCTAAAGGTGGTAAAGAAGTAACTTTTGGTGAATACGGCTTACAAGCTATTGATTCACACTGGATCACTAACCGCCAAATCGAAGCTGCCCGTATTGCAATGACTCGTTACATGAAACGTGGTGGGAAAGTATGGATTAAAATTTTCCCTCATAAATCATATACATCAAAAGCAATTGGTGTTCGTATGGGTTCTGGTAAAGGGGCTCCTGAAGGATGGGTATCACCGGTTAAACGTGGAAAAATCATGTTTGAAATCGCAGGCGTACCTGAAGAAGTAGCGCGTGAAGCTTTAAGATTAGCATCACACAAATTACCAATTAGAACTAAAATTGTAAAACGTGAAGAAATGGGTGGTGAATCGAATGAAGGTTAAAGATATCAGAGAATTAACCACTACCGAAATGATCGCTAAAGAAAAAGAATTTAGAGAAGAATTATTTAATCTACGTTTCCAATTAGCAACAGGTCAATTAGAAAATACAGCGCGAATTTCTGAAGTTCGTAAATCGATTGCACGCATTAAAACTGTTTTGCGTGAACAAGAAGCTGCTAAGTAATAGTGGAAGGAGGCCATTTACATATGACTCAAGAGAGAAATGAACGTAAAGTTTACACTGGACGTGTGGTTTCAGATAAAATGGATAAAACTATCACAGTTATTGTTGAAACTAAAAAAACTCACAAAATTTATGGTAAAAGAGTTAAATATTCAAAAAAATATAAAGCTCATGATGAAAACAACGTTGCCAAAACTGGAGACATCGTAAAAATTATGGAAACTCGTCCATTATCTGCGACAAAACGCTTCCGTTTACTAGAAGTTGTTGAAGAAGCTGTAATTATTTAATTCGAATTTTCCTATAGATAAAGCTGAAAGTTTGAAAGGAGGATACTGAAGTGATCCAACAAGAATCTCGTATGAAAGTTGCCGATAACTCAGGCGCTCGTGAAGTGTTAACTATCAAAGTACTTGGTGGTTCTGGACGTAAAACGGCCAACATCGGTGACATCGTGGTTTGTACGGTTAAAAATGCAACACCGGGTGGAGTTGTCAAAAAAGGCGAAGTAGTAAAAGCTGTTATTGTACGTACTAAATCAGGTGCTCGTCGTGCTGATGGTTCATATATTAAGTTTGATGAAAATGCATGTGTGATTATCCGTGACGATAAGAGTCCACGTGGAACACGTATCTTTGGACCAGTTGCTCGTGAATTACGCGACAACAACTTTATGAAGATAGTCTCACTAGCACCAGAAGTGTTATAATACATACTTATGTTTAAAGGAGGTGCGAAACAAGATGTTCGTTAAAACAGGCGATAAGGTAAAAGTTATCTCAGGTAAAGATAAAAACAAAGAGGGAATCGTTCTTAAAGCATTTCCTAAAAAAGATCGCGTCATCGTTGAAGGTGTTAACATGATGAAAAAACACCAAAAACCTAGCGCAACAGCTCCTCAAGGAGGAATTATCGAAACGGAAGCGTCTATTCATGTTTCTAATGTTATGGTGATTGATCCATCTAATGGAGAACCAACACGTGTAGGAAACAAGATTGTTGACGGTAAAAAAGTCCGTGTTTCTAAAAAAACTGGTGAAGTTTTAGATAAATAAGTCATAGTGGAAGGAGGACCTAAATAGATGAACCGCCTAAAAGAAAAATATCTTAATGAAGTAACACCATCATTGATGGAAAAATTTAACTATTCATCTGTAATGCAAACACCAAAAGTTGATAAAATCGTTATTAACATGGGTGTGGGCGATGCAGTATCAAATAGTAAAAACTTAGATAAAGCTGTTGAAGAATTAGCTTTAATCTCTGGACAAAAACCTATCATCACAAAAGCTAAGAAATCAATCGCTGGTTTCCGTTTGCGTGAAGGTATGCCAATCGGCTGTAAAGTAACTCTACGTGGCGAAAGAATGTACGAATTTTTAGATAAATTAGTAACAGTTTCTTTACCTCGTGTACGTGACTTCCACGGTATCAGCAAAAAATCTTTCGACGGACGCGGAAATTATACTTTAGGTATTAAAGAACAATTAATTTTCCCTGAAGTTGACTACGATTTAGTTGATAAAGTACGAGGAATGGATATCGTTATCGTTACGACTGCTAACTCAGATGAAGAATCTCGTGAACTATTGGCTCAACTTGGAATGCCATTCCAAAAATAATTAAAGGAGGCGAACTACGTGGCTAAAAAATCAATGATTGCTAAAAATAAACGTCCTGCAAAATTTGCAGTTCAAGAATACACTCGCTGTGAACGCTGTGGACGTCCACATTCAGTCTATCGTAAATTTAAACTTTGCCGTATTTGCTTCCGTGAACTTGCCTATAAAGGACAAATTCCCGGCGTGAAGAAAGCAAGCTGGTAAAAAAGTAAACCCGTAAAAGGAGGTAAAATATTCAATGGTGATGACAGATCCAATTGCAGATTTCTTAACTCGTATTCGTAATGCGAATATCGTAAAACACGAATCGTTAGAATTACCTGCATCAACAATCAAATTTGAAATCGCAAAAATCTTACAACGTGAAGGTTTTGTGCGTGAAGTAGAATTCATCGAAGATGACAAACAAGGCATCATCCGTGTTTTCTTAAAATATGGTAAAAACGACGAACGCGTTATTACTAACTTAAAACGTATCTCAAAACCAGGTTTACGTGTCTATGTTAAATCAGATGATGTGCCAAAAGTACTTAACGGTTTAGGTATAGCGATTATCTCAACTTCAGAAGGTGTCTTAACTGACAAAGAAGCTAGAGAGCGTAACATCGGCGGAGAAGTATTAGCATACGTTTGGTAAAAATTAAAAGAATTAAGGAGGTGTCCTGAGTGAGTCGTATTGGAAATAAACCAGTCGTTGTTCCTGCAGGTGTGACAGTGTCACAAAGCGGAAATACAGTAACTGTAAAAGGACCTAAAGGTGAATTAACTCGTGAGTTTTCACCAAATATTACTTTAAATATCGAAGAAGGCGTTGTAACTTTATCTCGCCCTGACGATAGCAAAGAAAACAAAACAATTCATGGAACAATGCGTGCTAACTTAAACAACATGGTTGTTGGTGTTAGCGAAGGCTTTGAAAAAGCTTTAGAATTGATCGGGGTTGGATACCGTGCACAATTACAAGGGAAAAAACTTGTATTAAGCGTTGGATATTCTCATCCAGTTGATTTCGAAGCTCCAGAAGGTATTACAATCGAAGTCCCTTCAAACACGTCTATTATTGTTAAAGGATCTAACAAAGAAGTTGTTGGAGAATTAGCAGCAAACATTCGTGGCGTACGTCCTCCAGAACCTTATAAAGGTAAAGGAATTCGCTATGTTGGCGAACACGTAAGACGTAAAGAAGGTAAAACAGGTAAATAATAAATAATAAGAGGTGACAATTGTGATTACAAAACCAGATAAAAATAAAGTACGTCGTAAAAGACATCAACGCGTACGCAACAAGATCTCTGGTACTGCAGAGTGCCCACGCTTAAACGTTTTTCGTTCTAATAAAAACATCTACGCTCAATTAATTGATGACGTAGCGGGTGTGACGCTAGCAAGTGCCTCATCTGTAGATAAAGACATTACAGCAGAAAATAAAACTGCAGAAGCGACAGCTGTTGGTGCAGCAATCGCTAAAAAAGCAACTGAAAAAGGTATTAAAGAAGTAGTCTTTGACCGTGGTGGATACCTTTACCATGGACGTGTAGCAGCTTTAGCTGAAGCAGCACGTGAAAATGGACTAGAATTTTAGGAGAAGGAGGAAAACCATTCATGAGTAATATTGACGCTAGACAATTTGATCTAGAAGATCGCGTTGTTGCTATTAACCGCGTTTCTAAAGTTGTTAAGGGTGGACGTCGTTTACGTTTTGCTGCTTTAGTTGTAGTTGGTGACAGAAACGGTCACGTTGGATTCGGTACGGGTAAAGCACAAGAAGTACCTGAAGCTATTCGTAAGGCTGTTGAAGATGCTAAGAAAAATCTAATTGAAGTACCTATGGTTGGCTCAACAATTCCTCACGAAGTGATTGGATCATTCTGTGGTGGACGCATCTTAATGAAACCTGCTGTTGCGGGTGCCGGAGTTGCTGCTGGTGGACCAGTTCGTGCCGTGCTTGAATTAGCAGGTATTTCTGACATTACAAGTAAATCACTAGGTTCAAACACACCTGTCAACGTTGTTCGTGCAACGCTTGAAGGACTAAATAGATTGAAGAAAGCAGAAGAGGTTGCTGAATTAAGAGGCGTTTCTGTTAATGAATTAATCGGATAGGAGGACTAAAAATGAGCGAATTAAAAATTACGTTAAAGCGTAGTGTCATTGGACGTCCCCAATACCAACGTGATACTGTTAAAGCTTTAGGTTTGAAAAAAACTAACTCTACAGTTGTTAAAGCGAATACTGAAGCCATCAAAGGCATGATCAATACAGTTTCACATTTAGTGGACGTAAAAGAAATTTAATTATAAAATTTCAACATACTACTTTAAGGAGGTGCCGAGTTAATGAAACTTCATGAGTTACATCCGGCAGAAGGATCAAGACATGTACGTAATCGTGTAGGTCGTGGATCATCATCTGGCAATGGTAAGACGTCAGGTCGTGGCCAAAAAGGTCAAAAATCACGTTCAGGCGGTAAAGTACGTTTAGGTTTTGAAGGGGGACAAACTCCTTTATTCCGTCGTTTACCAAAACGTGGATTTACTAATATTAATCGTAAAGAATATGCAGTTATTAACATTGATGTGTTAAACCGTTTTGAAGATGGTGCTGAAATTACACCAACTATCTTAATTGAAGCAGGAATTATTAAAGATGCTAAAGCAGGGATTAAAGTATTAGGTAATGGCGAATTATCTAAAAAATTAACTGTGAAAGCAGCTAAATTCTCTAAATCAGCTCAATCTGCAATTGAAGCAGCTGGTGGATCAATTGAGGTGATCTAATGTTTAAACTGTTGAAGGATTCGTTTAAGGTAAAAAATATCCGTAATAAGATACTTTTTACGCTACTGATTCTCTTCGCGTTTAGAGTAGGAGCCCATGTTACTGTACCAGGCGTTGATGCGAAAGCATTACTTGAATTAAATAAACTAGCTATCGTAGCTATGTTTAATACCGTAAGTGGTAATGCGATGGAAAACTTTTCTATTTTTGCAATGGGAGTTTCCCCTTATATTACTGCTTCAATCATTATTCAATTATTACAAATGGATATAGTTCCTAAATTTGTTGAATGGTCAAAACAAGGTGAAGTTGGTCGACGTAAGTTAAACCAATGGACACGCTATTTGACTTTAGTACTTGGTTTCGTCCAGTCTATAGCGATTACTGCTGGATTTAATCATTTTACTGGAGCAGGTTTAGTTAAAACTCCTAACGTGACTACGTATGTCACCATTGGATTAATTCTAACCGCCGGTACGATGTTTGTTACCTGGATGGGTGAACAAATATCGGAATACGGTATTGGTAATGGGGTATCAATGATAATCTTTGCAGGTATCGTTGCTCGTTTTCCAACCAGCGTTAAAGAAATCTACGAACAGCTTTTTGTAAATATTGGTTCAGATGAAATGCTTAAGTCAATTGTTTTGTGCGTTGTATTAGTTATTGCCATCTTAATTGTGGTTACTCTAGTAACGTATGTACAACAGGCTGAACGTAAAATTCCGATTCAATATACAAAGCGAGTTGCTGGAGCACCACAAAGTAGTTATTTACCTTTAAAAGTAAATGCCGCTGGTGTTATTCCAGTAATCTTTGCCAGTTCGTTGATTGCAACACCACAGGCTTTTTTATCAGCTTTTCAAACCTCTCAAGGTGGCAAAGGTTGGTACGAAATAGTAACACAAATTTTTAATTATACAACTATTCCAGGCGGGATAGTCTATACGATTCTGATTATTGCTTTTACATTCTTCTATGCATTTGTTCAGGTTAATCCTGAGAAAGTGGCTGAGAATTTGCAGAAGCAAGGAAGCTATATTCCAAGTGTACGACCTGGAAAAGATACAGAGACATATATTTCTCAGCTTCTTATGAAATTGAGTACAGTAGGTTCTGTGTTCCTAGGTTTAGTTGCAATCCTACCGATTATTGCCAGCAATGTGTGGAATTTACCAACATCAATTGGTCTTGGCGGTACTAGTTTATTAATTGTTATCAGTGTTGCATTAGAAACAAATAAACAATTAGAAGGATTACTGTTAAAACGTCAGTACACTGGTTTTATCAGAGAGTAAGAGCGCTGTGTTGAGGTATTATCCCTCAGCACTTTTCTCGAACTTAAGGAGGAAGACTTATGAATCTCATTTTAATGGGGTTGCCAGGAGCAGGAAAAGGAACTCAAGCTGAAAGAATTATTGACACTTATGGGATTCCGCATATTTCTACTGGAGATATGTTCCGTGAAGCAATGAAAAACGAAACACCTTTAGGGGTTAAGGCGAAAGCTTATATTGATAATGGCGAATTAGTTCCTGATGAAGTAACTAACGGCATTGTTAAAGATCGTTTATCACAAGCTGATACGGAAAAAGGTTTCTTATTAGACGGATTTCCACGTACACTAGCTCAAGCAGAAGAATTAGATAAAATTTTAGAGGAATTAGGCAAGAAAATTGATAATGTCCTTAATATTCATGTCGCAGAAGATGTTTTAGTAGAACGTTTAGCAGGTCGCTTCATTTGTCGCACTTGCGGGGCAACGTATCATAAATTATACAACCCGCCAAAAGTTGAAGGTACTTGTGATCGTTGTGGAGGTCATGACTTCTACCAACGTGAAGATGATAAACCAGAAACAGTTAAAAATCGTTTAGCTGTTAACGTAAAAAATACTAAACCGATTCTAGACTATTATGAAAACCAAGGTGTCTTAGACACTGTTGATGGTGATCGTGATATTCAAGATGTTTTCATCGATATTAAAAAAATTATTGATGTTAACAATTAAGCCCTTCTAGACATCTAACTAATTGCAGAGCACTAATTCACTTGACTGAAAGGTTTAATTTATGTTAAAATCCTACAGTCAACTTTTTATGTTCGATGTATTATGTTATAATAGTCGAGTTGGAAAGTAAATTAGTTCCGCTGTTCCGTTTGTCAGCATTTTTGGATGCAAAACAAAGTAATAAGGAGGTACTAGTTGTGGCGAAAGAAGAAATGATTGAAATTGAAGGTACAGTCGTCGAAACTTTGCCGAATGCAATGTTTAAAGTAGAATTAGAAAACGGACATGTCATTTTGGCTCATGTATCAGGCAAAATCAGAATGCATTACATTCGTATTTTACCTGGAGACAAGGTAACTGTTGAGTTATCTCCATACGATTTAACTCGTGGCCGTATTACTTATCGCTTTAAATAATTGTACTCCGTAAAATTCAAGGAGGTATAATCATGAAAGTAAGACCATCAGTAAAACCCATTTGTGAAAAATGTAAAGTAATTCGTCGTAAAGGTCGAGTTATGGTTATCTGTGAAAACCCAAAACATAAACAACGTCAAGGATAAGAGGAGGTGTAACGAATAATGGCTCGTATTGCAGGTGTAGATATTCCCCGTGATAAACGTGTAGTTATTTCGCTTACTTATATTTACGGTATCGGAAAACATACAGCACAAGATATTTTAGCTGAAGCTGGCGTATCAGAAGACATTCGTGTTCGTGATTTAACAAATGATCAAACTGATGCTATTCGTGCGGCAGTGGATAAATTAAAAGTTGAAGGTGACTTACGTCGTGAAGTGAACTTAAACATCAAACGTTTGATGGAAATTGGTTCATACAGAGGTATGCGTCATCGTCGTGGATTACCAACTCGTGGACAAAACACGAAAAATAATGCGCGTACTAGAAAAGGACCAGCTCGTTCAATCGCTGGTAAGAAAAAATAATCATTAGAGCAAGGAGGTTTGAAGCTTCATGGTAGCAAAAAAAGTTAGTAGAAAACGTCGAGTGAAAAAGAATATTGAAGCAGGTGTGGCACATATCCACTCTACTTTCAATAATACAATTGTGATGCTAACAGATGTACACGGAAACGCTATTTCTTGGTCATCAGCAGGTGCATTAGGATTCAGAGGTAGTAAAAAAGCAACTCCATTCGCAGCACAAATGGCAGCTGAAACAGCAGCTAAAGCGGCTATGGAACATGGCTTGAAAACTGTTGACGTAACTGTTAAAGGACCTGGTTCTGGTCGTGAAGCAGCTATTCGTTCATTACAAGCAACAGGATTAGAAGTGACAGCAATTCGTGACGTTACTCCAGTTCCTCACAATGGATGTCGCCCTCCAAAACGCCGTCGTGTTTAATGAGAGAGCTATTCTTTGTTAGGATACTTAGCGACATTGAGCAGGACACTTTTCGTTTTGAAAGGGGTATAGACAAGAATGATTGAATTTGAGAAACCAAGAATCACAAAGATTGATGAAGATAAAGATTATGGCAAGTTCGTCATCGAGCCGCTTGAGAGAGGCTATGGAACAACTTTAGGTAATTCCTTACGCCGTATTTTGTTATCTTCTCTTCCAGGTGCTGCAATCACTAATCTGCAAATTGATGGTGTCTTACATGAATTCTCAACTATTCCAGGTGTACGTGAAGATGTAACTCAAATAATATTAAATATTAAAGGGTTGGCATTAAAACTTTACACTGAGGAAGTTAAAACGTTAGAAATTGATATTACTGGTCCCGCTGAAGTAACAGCAGGCGATATCATTACTGATAGTGATGTTGAAATTTTAAATAAAGATCTATTCATCTGTAGTGTGGCTGAAGGAGCAACATTCCGTGCTAGTTTAACGGTTAAACCTGGTCGTGGGTATGTACAAGCAGATGAAAACAAAACGGAAGATATGCCAATCGGTGTATTACCAGTTGATTCTATTTACACCCCAGTTAATCGTGTGAACTACCAAGTAGAAAATACACGTGTTGGTCGTCGTGATGATTTTGATAAGTTGACTTTAGATGTTTGGACTGACGGATCTATCGCACCGCAAGAGGCTATCAGCTTAGCTGCTAAAATCTTGACTGAGCATTTAGATATTTTCGTTAATTTGACAGATGAAGCTAAAAATGCTGAAATCATGATTGAAAAAGAAGAAACACAAAAAGAAAAGATGTTGGAAACAACTATCGAAGAATTAGATTTATCTGTTCGTTCATACAACTGTCTAAAACGTGCTGGAATCAACACGTTGCAGGAATTAACAAGTAAATCTGAAGCTGAAATGATTAAGGTTCGTAACTTGGGTCGCAAGTCGCTTGAAGAAGTGAAAGCTAAACTAGCTGATTTAGGTCTTGGATTACGTCAAGAAGACTAATCATTTTAATATTTCATTAAAGGAGGAAATACGACGTGAGTTATCGTAAATTAGGTCGCACAAGTAGCCAAAGAAAAGCTTTACTTCGTGATTTAACAACTGATTTAATTATAAATGAACGCATTGAAACGACAGAAGCTCGTGCTAAGGAAATACGTTCAACAACTGAAAAAATGATTACTTTAGGTAAACGCGGAGATCTTCATGCTCGTCGCCAAGCTGCAGCTTTTGTTCGTAATGAATTATTAGATGCACATTTAGCTGAAGATGGAGAAACTATCGTTCAAGAAACTGCTTTACAAAAATTATTCAATGACTTAGCACCTCGCTATGCTGACCGTCAAGGTGGATATACACGCATCCTTAAAAAAGGACAACGCCGTGGAGATGCTGCCCCAATGGTTATTATTGAATTAGTTTAAAAACAATTTGTTATGCATCACTTTATAGATGATTCTTTTAGAGTGTTATGATGTTGGAAGCTTTCGGCTTCCGAGTCTAGCTCGGTGCTTGTTCTGCGGTTGCTGAATCGCAGAACATGCTCTCATCATATAAAGTGCTTTTTTTATAGATAAAATAAGAACGCTTTACTCATTAAAATATAGACAATCGAATGTTTCCTTGTATTTTTAATAATTTATGTTATTAAGAATAGAATGAAGCTTTTTTTTAAAGAAAAAATGATGGGAACGATGTCAATGACGAATCCTTTAATAAAATTAGAAAATATTACATATAAATACTTTAGCCAAGACGAGGAAGCCAAAGCAGCACTAACTAATGTTTCTTTAGATATTTTTCCTGGTGAGTGGGTTGCTTTAATTGGACATAATGGTTCGGGTAAATCAACTTTGGCCAAAACAATTAATGGCTTAATAGAACCATCTTCGGGTTCTATTCTGGTAAACGGGAATCAAGTGACGGAAAAAAATATTTGGGATATTCGTCGAATGATTGGGATGGTATTTCAAAATCCTGACAATCAGTTTGTTGGTTCTACTGTAGAAGATGACGTCGCTTTTGGTCTTGAAAATCAAGGTATACCTAGAGAAGATATGGTTCTCCGAGTACAGGATGCCTTGCAGCGAGTGCGTATGTCAGATTTTGCAGAGAAAGAACCGGCTCGATTATCTGGTGGACAAAAACAGCGTGTTGCTATTGCCGGAGTTATCGCTTTGCGTCCTGACGTCATTATTCTTGATGAAGCCACATCTATGTTGGATCCTCAGGGCCGGGAAGAAGTTATTTCAACTATCCGCAAAATTAAAGAAGAGTCAAATTTAACAGTTATTTCGATTACACATGATATTGATGAAGCGGTATTTGCTAATCGTGTCTTGGTAATGCGAGAAGGCCAAATTATACAAGAGGGAACACCTGCTAATATTTTTTCACGCGGTGAAGAGCTGATTCATTTAGGATTGGATATTCCGTTTCCTGAGAAACTGAAAGCATCGCTTAAACAGCGAGGTATCTCAGTTCCTAAAGAATATTTGACTGAAGAAGGGATGGTTGATTGGTTATGGACATCAGGTTTGAACAAGTAGACTTTACTTACCAACCGAACAGCCCTTTTGAACAACGAGTTCTGTTTGATATCAACTTGGAAATTCCGAGTCAGACCTACACAGCAATTGTCGGTCATACCGGAAGTGGCAAGTCGACCTTATTGCAACACTTGAATGCTCTATTAAAGCCTACTAAGGGAATGGTGACTTTAGGTGATCGGGTGATTACACCAGAAACGAATAATAAGAATCTCAAACCCATTCGAAAAAAGGTCGGTATCGTGTTTCAATTCCCTGAGTCTCAATTATTTGAAGAAACGGTGGCACGTGATATTGCCTTTGGTCCAAAGAATTTTGGCGTATCAGAAGAAGAGAGTACACGCTTAGCTAAAGAGATGATTGATCTTGTTGGACTAGATGACTCCTACTTAGAGCGGTCACCATTTGACTTGTCAGGCGGGCAAATGCGACGCGTAGCCATTGCAGGTGTTTTAGCTATGGAACCAGAAGTCGTTATTTTGGATGAGCCGACAGCTGGATTAGATCCGCAAGGGCGTAAAGATATGATGGATATGTTTTATCGTTTGCATAAAGAAAAGGGGATCAGCATCATATTAGTGACGCATTTAATGGATGATGTCGCTGAATACGCTGACTTTATGATTGTCCTTGAAAAAGGTACTATCCAAAAGCAGGGTCATCCTCGTGATATCTTTAGTGATTCTGCTTGGTTGAAAGAGAAGCAGCTTGGTGTACCCACCGCAACTGCCTTTGCTTACCGTTTAATGGAAAAAGGTTTTCGCTTTAATCAACTGCCTTTAACGGCAGAAGAGCTTGCGGATGAGTTGGCAGCCGATTTAAAGGGGGAATCAGCACATGATGAATAAATTGATTTTAGGACGCTATATTCCAGGTGACTCATTTATTCATCGCCTCGATCCGCGTACTAAATTATTAATGAGTTTCTATTTTATCGGTATTATTTTCTTATGCAATAACTTTCCTTCCTTTGGTTTGATGTTTGCTTTTACTGTTGTTGCCATTTATTTATCTAAGATCAGTGTTAAATTTTTTATCAATGGTGTTAAGCCATTAATTTGGCTGATACTATTTACTGTTATTTTGCAGATTATGTTCACCCAAGGTGGCGAGGTCTATTTTCATTGGGGATTTATTACGATTAGCCAATTTGGTTTAACCAACGGTGCGTATATCTTCTTACGTTTTGTTTTAATCATTTTTATGTCGACATTACTCACATTAACAACGCCGCCGCTTTCTTTAGCAGATGCTATTGAATATATTTTAAGACCGTTGAAAGTAGTAAAATTTCCCGCGCATGAAATTTCACTGATGTTGTCGATTGCTTTACGTTTTGTTCCGACATTGATGGATGAAACTGAAAAAATTATGAACGCGCAGCGTGCTCGGGGTGTGGATTTTGGTGAAGGGAACTTGATGCAAAAAATGAAGGCAATTGTCCCATTGTTGATTCCTTTATTTGTCAGCAGTTTTAACCGAGCAGAAGATCTTGCTACAGCAATGGAGGCACGTGGTTATCAAGGTGGAGAAGGACGAACAAAGTATCGAGTTTTGCATTGGCATTTTCAGGATACCTTAGTTGTTCTATCGTTTGCCGTGTTAACAGTCACGTTAGTTTTGCTTAGAACATAAAAAAAACAAAAACAGTCCTGAAAAAGGACTGTTTTTTTAAAGGAGAGAACAGCACGATGCCACGATATAAGGCAACTATTCAATATGATGGTACAAATTACGCAGGGTTTCAAATCCAAAAAAATGTAAATACAATTCAAGCTGAAATTGAAAAAACATTGAAACGTTTAACTGGCGGAAAACCAGTTACTATTCATCCCTCTGGCCGAACAGATGCAGGAGTTCATGCGATGGGGCAAGTAATCCATTTCGATTTGCCACAACAGCGTGATGAGGAAAAACTACGTTTTGCTTTAGATACGCAAACACCATCTGATATCAGCTTTAGCAAAGTTGAATCTGTCAATGATGACTTTCATGCAAGGTATTTGAGCAAAGAGAAGACCTATCATTATTATTTAGATATTAGTGCGTCTAGGAGTCCGTTTAAACGCTTGTATTCAGCTCATTATACATTTGATGTTGATATTGACAGGATGCAACAGGCAGCGCAATATATCGTAGGTACGCACGACTTCAGTATGTTTTGTGCAACGGGCAGTTCAGTCGAAGATAAAACACGTACCGTTTATGAAGTAACCATCGAACAAACTTGTCCGACGGATATTGTGTTTATTTTTAGAGGCAATGGTTTTTTATATAAGATGGTCCGCATGCTAGTGGGAACACTGTTAAAGATTGGGCATGGACAATTGCCGATTGATGCGATTGCGCAGGCAATTGATCAGCAAAACAAAGAACTGACAGGACCTACGGCACAGCCGGAGGGGTTGTTTCTGATGAATGTGAGTTATTCGGAGTAAAAAAGTTTAAAAATACTAGTAAAAAAGATTGACATATCGGCTAAATACTTATAATATGGTACATGGTATTGTTTGCCCCACGATAGGCCCCGGAATCTTATTGTGTCTTGTCAAACAACAGAAGAAAATTGGAGGAAATTTACCCATGCGTACAACATATATGGCCAAAGCTGGCGAAGTAGAACGTAAATGGTATGTAGTAGATGCAACAGACATTTCTTTAGGTCGTTTATCTACTGTAGTAGCATCTATCTTACGTGGAAAAAATAAACCAACATTCACACCACATGTCGATACAGGTGATTATGTGATTGTTATCAATGCAGACAAAGTTAAATTAACAGGTAAAAAAGAAACAGACAAAGTTTACTATCGTCATAGCCAACATACAGGTGGTTTGAAATCAGTAACAGCTGGTGAATTACGTGCGAAAAACTCACGTCGTTTAGTTGAAAATTCAATTAAAGGTATGTTACCAAAGAATACTTTAGGACGTAAACAAGGATCTAAATTATTCGTATACGGTGAGGGCGAACACAATCATCAAGCACAACAACCAGAAGTATTAGACATTACAAACCTAATTTAAGGAGGAAAACTCATTGGCTAAAGTACAATATTTAGGCACAGGCCGTCGTAAAACATCTGTAGCACGCGTACGCTTAGTACCAGGTACAGGTAAAATCGTTATTAACAATAAAGAAATCGAAGTATATCTTCCACATGCTGACTTACGTGAAGTCGTTATGCAACCATTAGTAGCAACAGAAACTAAAGGTGCTTATGACGTTTTAGTTAACGTAAACGGTGGTGGTTACGCAGGACAAGCAGGCGCTACTCGTCATGGTATTGCTCGTGCATTACTACAAGTAGATCCAGACTTCCGTCCAGTCTTAAAACGCGCTGGTCTTTTAACACGTGACGCTCGTATGGTTGAACGTAAAAAACCAGGTCTTAAAAAAGCTCGTAAAGCATCACAATTCTCAAAACGTTAATATATTCTATATATCAATATTTCAAGACACTTTCCATTTATTTGGAAGGTGTCTTTTTTCATGACTACATAAACCAATGGTCCATTCAATTCTGTCTTCTCCAACTTTTTAATCTAAAATCAAAGTATTTTAGATTAAATTGATTTTTTTGTTTTTTATACACGAATTTGGTGTTGATAGTCATATATTTAGCTAGATAACTCTTTTTTTATAATTGTTTATTAGAAAACAATTAATTGAGTAGTTTTTTTAGAATATATTTTACTAGTGTTTTTAAAAAATGTTCCTATTTATAAAAATAATTTGCTATAATACAATCATAAATAAATTTTCAAAATAGGAGACTAAAAATGAATAAAAAAGGACTTTTTTTGTTTTCAGTGTTGGTTTTAAGTGCACCTAGTACAGTTTTGGCAGAAGGAATTCAATCATCCGATGCAAAACAAAACAATGAACAGGCAGCGGCTTTAGTTGGTACGAGTCAGACAGAGATGAATTCTAGTACAGAATTGCCCTCATCAGAAGATACAAAGACTGAACAAGACATGGATAAAGAAGATACGGAGAAAAAAACGTTAACTCCGGAAGAAATTGATAAATTAAGAAAAGAAGCTAAGACACCTGAAGAATATCAAAAGGTATTAGAGTATATTAAAGAAACAACTGATTATGCTAGTAGTGTAGATGGAATGCGTCGCAGTAGAGCTAAAGCTAGTTTTTTTAGCAGCGGTCAAAGACAAGGTGCTGCTGAATTTATGGGAACTAGTAAAGATCGTGTCTTAAATGAATTGAAAAGTCACGAATGGGATAATTTTTATTTAGGTACACCATTTAGAGGTTTATGGATTCCTTCAATTCAAAATTTAAGTCCAAATGGTGATCCGAATCAATATGGTCCTGGGTTTAACTGTACAGGATTTGTCGCGAGTGTGTTCCAACGTTCTGGTGGTAATTTAAATGCCATTACTAATGTGGCCAATGCATGGGGCGATGTGGCTAATGCCTATAACTGGCGTGATGCGTTAAGACAAAATACAGAGTATTATGAATTTTCTTCTGTGCAGCAGTTACTTAGCAGCGGTAAGGCTGAAAAAGGTGATGTGTTGTATTTTGAACCGGATTTCAGTAAACCCAACTATGATTGTCATATTGGTTTCTTCTGGGGAAATAAGTCTAGCGACAACATGATGTGGCATTCTTATGACCGTAATATTAAGAGTAATATTAAGTCAGCGACACCTTGGACTAAGATTATGTTGTTCAAGTTGGGCGGCGACAACAAAGATAATACAACAAGTCAAAGAAGCATGAATCAAGTCAGATATGTGAATACAGGTGGCGCTGCTATTTATTCACGTCCTTATCAAACAGGTGATGGAGCTTCTGACTACACATCTGGACTTGTAAACGCTAAAGTAACTGTGACTAAAGAGGTGGTCAACGGACATGGTACGTGGCAACAGTTTAGTTATACAAAAAATGGTCAAAATCGGACTGGTTGGATTCAAAGTAGCGAATTCAAAGATATTTTAAAAACAGAAAGATACTCTGATAAAAAAGTATTAGATAAAAACTTTGCGATTGTTTATGATCAACCATACTATCCAGGTGTTAGAAGTATTGTTGATTTGAAAAACCAGCGCGGTATGCAAGTGTCTATTTCTGAAAAAGGGATAACCGGTTATGGCGAATGGTACAAGGTATTTTATGATGTAAATGGTCGTAGTCAATCGGGCTGGATGAAGTCAACAGATTTTGTTGATACATTACCATCAAAGAAAATTGATAAAGATGTGACAATTAAAGTTCCTTATGGTTTAATTTATAATGAGGCATACTGTGGTGAGTCAACGAAAGTAGTGGGAAATACATCCGGTATGCAAGGTAAAGAAATTAAGGTGACTGAAGAACAACAAACAGGATACGGGTTATGGTATAAGACAATATTTACTCAAAATGGTCAACAAGTATCAGGTTGGATTAAAGCTACGGATACAGATAATTATCGCGGCTATCAAAAAATTGATGAAGATTTCTATGTTAACAAAGATTACGGTTTGATTTATGAATCACCATACACCAGCAATCAAGTACAGTCCATCGGTAATTTAAGTGGCAAACTAAATCAATATTTTCACGCAACAGCTAAGGCAACGACTGACTACGGTGAGTGGTATGAAGTATCTTTTAAAAATGGAGCAAACCAGAATGCAACAGGCTGGGTAAAATCTGTCGACCTTGATAAAAATATGACTATCAAGAAAAATGAATTCAAGGCGTCATTCAATAAAGATTACGGTATCTTTTACGATATGCCGTATGTTAATAACGAAAAGACCAAAGAAGTTGGCCGCCTAAACGGTCGAGTGAATAGTACTATCACTATCACTGAAGAAGCGAAAACTCCGGCAGGTCTATGGTATCACACACGTTTATCTGTGGCTGGTGCTGATAAAGATGTCTGGGTAAGCGCAAATGATGTAGCACGTTTCTATAATTATCAATCATTGGAAACTAAGCGTGTCATTAACAAAAACTACGGGGCAGTCTATGATCGTCCGTATGACGGCAATCAAACACAATCAATAAATAATCTTAACGGTATGGTAAATCGTGCGATTGATATTGATGCTTCCGCTGAAACATCATACGGTACATGGTATCGAGCAGTGATTAATAATAATAATAAACGTACTATCGGCTGGGTTAAATCAGTTGATTTAATTGACGAAAAGACAAATCAAAAGGCACTAAATCAAAAAGCTGAAGTGACACAAGAATACGGCTTGCTTTATAACGAGGCATACATTAGTCCGCGTCATACGAAACAAATTGGACGTACTAAGGTTTTCTATAAGGAAAAAATTACACTTCTTGAACAGGTGACAACAGCCTATGGAACATGGTATCGTTTTGAAGGTAAATTAAGCTCTTCTGACACGAAGCAAGATTTATGGATTAAGTCAGTGGATATAAAACTCATTAAATAAATCCCCTAGTTAAATCATGATCATATATGAAATTAAAATAAAATAGTAAGCGATAGAGAACTCTAAAAGAGTATCTATCGCTTATTTTTATCCCCAAATTTCATCGGCGATACTTTTAATAAACTCAAGTTTTTTCCATTGTTCATCTTCTGTCAAGATATTACCTTCTTCAGTTGAGGCAAACCCGCATTGCGGACTTAGACTAAGTTGTTCTAAAGGGACATATTGACTTGCTTCTTTGATACGAGCAATAATCGCATCGCGGTCTTCCAAATTACCATTTTTACTAGTAACCAAACCTAAAACAACGTGTGTATCTTCAGGTATGTAGCGCAGCGGTTCAAAATTTCCTGAGCGATTGTCGTCAAACTCTAAGAAAAATGCGTTGGCATGTTCTTTGCCGAATAATGTTTCTGCAACTGGCTCGTAGCCTCCAGATGTCGCCCAAGTCGAGTGATAATTACCGCGGCAAATATGCGTTGTAACAGCTAAATCTTCGGGTAAATCACGAATGGTTTGATTATTCAGTTGCAAGTAAAGTTCTTGAAGTTCGCTTGTATCATAATCATCATTAGTCATTGTCTGCCAGAAATCTTTATCAACTAACATTCCCCACGTACAATCATCTAGTTTTATATGACGGCAGCCAAGTTTGTATAAGGTAAGCAGAGTATCGCGGTAGGCCGCTGAAATATCATGATACAGTTTATTGCGATCAGGATAGATTTGATTGACTGTATCCTCATTTGTTCCGCGAACTAATTCTGCAAAGAACTGTGACGGTGCAGGAATACTCTGACGTACAGGGATATCTCCTGCTAAAGCTGCTGCGAATTGGTATTCTTCAAATACAGGATGATGCGGATTAAATTTAATTTTATCGCTGAGTCTAGCTGAATCTGCTCTTGTTTCTTCTCCGTGAAAGAGGTATCCTTGTTCTTTGATGATATGTTCAACACCTAAAAATCCCCAGAAAAAATCCAAGTGCCAATAACTTCGGCGAAATTCACCATCGCTTACGTAACCAAGGCCTAATTTTTTTTGTTTATTAATTAAGTCTGTGATTAAAAGATCCTCTACTTGCTTTAATTCACTTTCACTAATAAGGTTTGCTTCAAAAGCTTTCCGTGCTTCTTTCAATTTTTCGGGTCTTAAGAAACTCCCAACGATTTCATAATGATTAACCAATTGACACATAGTAAATTCCTCCATTTCAAAATTAAAATAAAAAAATCCTTAGGAGAGTTATTCTCCTAAGGATGTAATAAACGGATTACATGGTACCACCTTAATTTGCCGCAATGAAAAGTTGCGACCTCTGTCTGATACGGTATCGTCAAAAAATACGATATCAGCATCTATCTAACGGGGATTTCCGTATACTTCTAAAAGAGACCTTCTCGAAGTATCCACTCAAAAGCCATTTTCAAATTTAAGTCTGTTCACCTCTTTTCAGCTGCCGAGGCTCTCTAAAAGAACGTCAATTAAATTCTACTTTCTTTTTCTTAGTGTTTTATCATTTATTTTTAATAATCCTAACATGACATAATAGGTGTGTCAATAATAAAAAATAAATTATCAAGCATACACTCCATTTAAAAATAAGTGAATACTTTTAGGCAACGTACCTTCATCTTCTTGGCCTAAGTAAGCAGTCATAAGAATGAACAGTTGGCCAACGGTAAAGTCGATATTGATTGACTCCGATAATCGGGATTGTTCTTTTTTGAATAAGTTGATAAAAGGTGTTTTATAAGATGTGGAAAATAGCTGGTAGAGTTTTTGTGACATATCTTCTGATAGGTTGTACTTAATATCATGCATCATTAAAAAAAAGTTAATCGGGTGCTCATGTGTCAGATAATTAATCATTAGTAAAAGTGTATCTTCTAAATCCATCGTCGACTCATGCTCAATCTTTTTTAATTTTTGTTCAACATCAAGAGAGAGTCGGAGCATGACATGATAATAAATATCTTCCTTATGTTTAAAGTGATAATAAATGGTCGGCTGTGACACACCTAATAAGTCAGTTATTTGTCTGGTAGATGTGGCTAAATATCCTTGAGTCATAAAAAGTTTTTCTGCTGTGTCTAAAATATCATCATACATTTTTTTACCATCTTTCTTATTAAGCAGGGTTTTTAATTGATTGAATTAAAATTAATTTTTTGCGAGAACTGACGACTTGTCTGGTATTAAAAACATCGTAGTGCTTTGTACGTATCTTATTAAGCAGTTCTCTGTAAACTAAAATAGCACTTATTAATGGTTTATACGCGTCTCTATCAATAAAAGGCATCATTTCCAAAGAATCGTCATAAAGTTTTTCTGCTGTAGCAGCAAGAGACTCCCATAGTTGGATAAATTGAGGAGAAATTTTTTTGTCTTCTAAATCATGGACAGTCACATGGCAGGCCTGCATGTCCTCTTGCGGTAAATAGATTCTGTGGTTCTGCAAATCTTCACCGATATCACGCAAAATATTTGTCAGCTGCATTGCTTCGCCTAATTTTTTTGCCGGATTGCTGATTGTTTCAGGTGTGCTTGAAATAATAGGTAGAAGCATGAGTCCGACACTGCCAGCAACATAGTATGCGTAGTCTAAAAGATCTTGTTTTGTTTTGGGTTGTTTAAATAGCAAGTCCATTTTCTGTCCAAACAACATATCAAAAAAGGGTTGAATCGGTATTGGGAAAGTTTCAAAAACTACATTTAAGGCCCTCCATAAGGGGGTATTAAGAATCTGCCCTTGGCTAAAAAGTACTAATTGTTCATGTAACTCTGCTAGTTTTTTACTGCTTTTTTCATCATCTACGATATCATCAGCTAAGCGGCAGAATGCATAGATGGCATAGACGCTTTGGGCCTTTTCTTTAGGTAATTGAGCGAAAGCTGCATAGAAAGATTTTGATTCTCTTTTTATTATTTTTTCACAGTAATCAAAGTCGTCTTTATTTTTATCGAAGCGATTAGGTGATTCAAATATCATCTTTTAACAACTCCTCTACAGCTAATTTGGCACTTTGCATCACAATCGGTACTCCAGCACCGGGATGGGTACTGCTGCCGCAAAAATATAAGCGATCAGCATAGTTAAACTTATTGTGGGGTCGATAGTAATTACTCTGTGCTAATGTCGGCTTAAGGCCGAAAGTCGCTCCATTATATGCGTTAAAAC
Organism: Vagococcus vulneris; assembly: GCF_003950515.1. Classification (GTDB taxonomy): domain Bacteria; phylum Bacillota; class Bacilli; order Lactobacillales; family Vagococcaceae; genus Vagococcus; species Vagococcus vulneris. The sequence goes on along the minus strand of NZ_NGJS01000007.1, from coordinate 83,291 downwards.
GTTCTTTAAATTTATCAGGTGTAAAACAAGTTTCCATAACAATATGCTGATCGATATCTTTAAAAACAGAACGTTCTTTAATCAGTTCGATAATATGTTGACGGAATTTTGTTACGGTATCTTCTGACCAGTCCGAATATTTCGATAACTCAGGAACTGGTACTAGAACGTATAGACCTTCTTGTCCTTCAGGTGCTAAAGAGGAATCCATCAGACATGGCCGATAAAGGTAAAAAGAGGGATCATCCGGTAGCACACCATCTTCAAAAAGATCGGTAATATTTTTTTTGAAATCATCAGCAAAAAAAATACTATGCAAGGTTGTATCTGGATATTTTTTATCAAGCCCCAGGTAAAGTAAGAAACAAGAACAGGAATAGTCCATGGACTCAATTTTTTTATTGGTATATTTACCGCGTTTTTTTTCATCCGGAATTAAATAGCGCATAGCATGAGGAAAATCAGCGCCGCAAACAACAGCATCAGCAGTAATTAATTGTGTATCAGTTTTAATACCGACAGCCTGTTTGTTTTCAATGACTATTTCAGCCACAGGCGTTCCATAATACTTATGGCCGCCTAATTCACCAAACAGTTGATCTAATCCTTTAGCTAAAGAGTACATACCGCCCTTAATAAAGTAGATTCCGTAAAACATTTCGATCATTGGAATGATGGTATATAAAGAGGGCCCTTGGTAGGGGGAGATACCAATATACAGTGTTTGAAATGCAAGTGATTTACGCAAACGTTCATCCTTTACAAATTTTGCGATTGATGAGTACGCATCACTAAATGTTTTTAGTCGAAGTCCTGCAGATAAGGATTTTAAATTATAAAAATCACGTGGTGAACGAAAAGAACGTGTAATGAAATATTTTTTTGCGATAAGGTATCGACGATAAATATCAGCTAAAAAATCAAAATACCCTTGTGCATCTTCTTCGGAAACAGCTTCTAATGTTTTAGTCAGTTCAACTAAATCGCTGGAAAACAGCAAGGCATCTTCTTTACGAAAGTCTAGTTCTAATAGTGGTTCAACCTTAGTCATTGGAATGTAATCATCAGGATTGCGACCGCAACTCTCAAACACTTCACGGTAAATTTCAGGCATCATGACAATGGTCGGACCGACATCAAAAGTAAAGCCGTTCTGTTGAATTTGATTCATTTTTCCACCTGGACTGTTTTCTTTTTCATATAGGTGAACATCATATCCCTGGTTTTGCAGTCTTACAGCAGCTGCTAATCCAGCGACACCTGCACCGACAACAATGATTTTTTTCATATCTTTTTCCTCTTTTCATCAGAACTACTTATCAGTTGATAAGTGAACTGTAACATAGCTTTATTTTTTATTCAATTAATAATATTATGTGCTTTAATAAGTTTTTATATTAATTAAAAATATCTTTAAATTATAAAGTGTTTATTATTTAAAGGGGTAATATTAATTATAATAATTAAAAAAACCTTAAAAACAGTATTTCATCACACTGTTTTTAAGGCTTTATATAATATCAGGTTGAGTTAAAAATCTATTCTACAAAGTGCTCTTCACCTAAGGCATGTTGTGCAGCTAAATTCAATAAGCTCCATTGGCGGTCAAATCCTGGTTGGAAGAAGAAATCAGCTTCAGCTAAATCTTCTAAGGTCAGTTTGTGTTGGATGGCTAAAGCTAATACATTTCCTTGAGCTGTAATATCATAATCTGATAGAACTGCTCCACCTAAGATTTGATGTGTTATTGGGTTAAAGAATAGTTGGACGCTTACTTTGGTGTTTCCTTGTTCATTTGGAACATATTTAGGGCGAAGAGAATCTTCGTAAAAACTATTCGAAACTGTTATACCAGCTCTTTCGGCAGTAAAACTATTTAAGCCGCTAGCTGCAAAGTGATAGTCAAAAACGCTTAAAGCTGAAGACCCAACGACTCCGGCAAATGGTTGAGAAGGAGTTTGTTCAAATAAATGTTTGACAACATACCGTGCTTCACGACGAGCAACAGTAGCTAAAGCAATTGGTACTTTTGTTTGTGCGGGAATTGAGTAAGCTAAAGTGGCATCTCCAATTGCGTAGACATCAGGTAAGTTTGTTTGTAGGTATTCATTAGTTTGAATCCAACCACGACTGTCTAAATCAACTGTTCCCTTTAACCAATCGGTATTGGCTTGAACCCCAGCAGCCTGGATGACTAGGTCGGTCGCAACAGATTCATTAAGTGTTTTTACAGCTGTAACCGCATTGTTTTCTCCAGTAAATTCTTTGATAGTGGCATTTGTCATTACACTAATATTATTTGCTTTTAAGTGATCCGATAAGATATCTGTTAATTCTGAATCTAAATAAGTACCTAACGGACGGTCAATGACATCAATGATGGTCACGTTTTTTCCGGCATTTTTGCAGACTTCAGCGGCTTCAATTCCGATATAGCCAGCTCCTATAACAGTTACATTTTTAACGGAATCATCAGTTAATTTGCTTTTTATTTTGGTTGCCCAATCGTAACCACGCATTAAAAATACGTTGTCTAAGTCAGCCCCAGGAACAGGTAGCGATTTAGGTGTTACCCCAGAGCTAAGAATAAGTTTATCATAAGAAAATTTTTGAGTTTTATTGTTATTTTTATCAGTTACAGTCACGGTTTTTTTATCAGCATTAATTGCAGTAACTGTATGATTATTTAAAATAGCAACATTATCTTGTGGAAAATTTTCTGGACGGAAGTTACGGACATCAGTTACATCGGTTACTTTATCTTCTAGATATAGCTCCATTCCACAGGACATAAATGAGATGAAGTCACCCGATTCAAAAAGTTTAATGTCTACATTATTTCCATAACGTGTTAGAAGTTCTAAAATAGATTGATGACCTCCGTGAGAAGCACCTACGATGATGATTTTTGCTTTTTCCATAAATAAACCACTCCTTAATTAATTATAATTATTCTAATCTGTAATAATTTTATCTACTATTTTGATAAAAAGCAAAGAATATGCGTTATATTACTGAAAAGAAATTTCTTTAGATAGGAATTTTTGCGTCTGCCCTGATTTCCTAGTATAATAACTATGATTTTAATGAGAATGGCCTTGTGGAAAGATGTTTAATTGAATGGAGAATAAATGAATGACAACAAATTTTTGGGCAGATTTACCTAAACCATTTTTCGTATTGGCACCAATGGAAGATGTTACGGATGTCGTGTTTCGACATGTTATTAAAGAGGCGGGTGCGCCAGATGTATTTTTTACAGAGTTTACTAACTCAGATAGTTACTGTCATCCGGAGGGCAAAGACAGTGTTAGAGGGCGGTTGGTTTTTACTGAAGATGAACAGCCGATGGTGGCGCATATTTGGGGTGACAATCCTGATTATTTCCGCCAAATGAGTCTAGGTGTAGCTGAAATGGGCTTCAAAGGAATTGATATAAATATGGGGTGTCCAGTACCTAATGTCGCAAATCGTGGTAAGGGTAGCGGTCTGATTCTGCGTCCGGAAACCGCTACTGAACTGATTGCTGATGCGAAAGCCGGCGGTCTGCCAGTCAGTGTAAAAACACGTATCGGCTTTTATGAAACATCCGAACTAGAAGCTTGGCTGACACACTTGCTGGAACAAGATATCGCCAATCTATCTGTCCACTTGCGTACGCGTGAAGAGATGAGTAAAGTTGATGCCCACTGGGACTTGACTCCTCAAGTTGTCGCTATTAGAAATCGGGTCGCACCGCAAACGACGATTACAATTAATGGTGACATTACGGATCGACAGATGGGATTAGAATTAGCAGATAAATATGGTGTAGATGGAATTATGATTGGGCGAGGTATTTTTAAAAATCCTTATGCTTTTGAGAAAGAAGCACGTGAGCATAGTTCGGGTGAATTACTGAACCTTTTACGACTACAGCTGGATCTGCAAGATCATTATGCTGAATTAGTCCCACGATCGATTGTCGGTTTGCATCGCTTCTTTAAGATTTACGTTAAGGGGTTTCCTGGAGCCAGTGATTTACGTGTGAAATTGATGAACACAAAATCAACAGCTGAAGTGCGCACCTTGCTAGATGAGTTCGGTAGATAATATTTTTATGACTCGTTATTTAATTATTGATTTTTTTAGTGCAGTTTTTTAGGAACAGTCTGCAGTACAACTGAAAAAAGTACTATCAGCACATCAGCAAAACAAAATACAAAATCGTCCAGCATAACCTCGATAGCTTCATCTTTCTCAGAAGCAGCTAAAAGAGATATACAATCAAATTCTTATGAAACAAAGTGTGGTGCGACAAATGCTGTCACATATCCGGAATTCTTATTTGATTACCTGGCTGACTGGGGGTTGCAACTGAAGAAATCAGCCATACAGGTGAAAAAGTTATTTTAAAAAATAAAAACGGCATTGAATTGATTTATGCGCAAATGATAGATAAATCAGGTGAAAAAAATTAATCCGCCGCAAAAAGTTACTATTGAGGAGGCAGCTGATTATCAGTTTGAACCTGGTCGTGTTCAAAGAACTGATCATTTTAGTTTAGGAAAATTTATTGTTGCTAAAATAATAATTGGCGAATCTGATAAAGTACAGAGAAGGAATAATCGAGAGCTGGTTTTCAAATAGTCATAATTAAGCAGTCTATAAAGAATATGTTGTGTATTAAGGCAGATTTATCTGCTTTTTTATTTGGTGTAGCTTTTTTTAGTTAAAGTGTGTTATAGTTCTAATAATTTATTTTAAATTAAAACACATTGGTAGAGAAACTTCATGAATGGAGGACGACCATGCTGACAATAAGAGAGGCGACACAACAAGATGCAGCAGCTTTAGTAGCTATTTATGCCCCTTATGTATTAAAAACGGGAATCACTTTTGAGTACGAGGTCCCCAGCCTCGAGATGTTTGAGCAGCGCATTGCAGCGGTTCAAGAGAAATATCCTTATTTAGTGGCTGAAACAACAGACCATAAAATTATAGGCTATGCCTACGCATCCACATATAACGGTCGTGCGGCGTATGATTGGACGGCAGAAGTTAGTGTATATATAGCTGAATCGGCTCGCGGACTAGGTGCTGGAAAGCAGTTGTATCAAGCATTAGAGTCATGTTTGATTCAGCAGAATATTATTAATAGTCTGGCTTGTATTACTGAGGGGAACGATCAGAGTATTCGTTTTCACGAACGATTAGGCTATCAGTTTATCGGTGAATTTAAGCGAGTGGGCTACAAATTTAATCAATGGTATGACATCGTCTGGATGCAAAAAGTTTTGATAGAGATAGATACTCCCAAACCAGTTGAAACTTTTCCTAAAATAACGATATAAAAAAAACAGCAAACGAATCAAGTTTGCTGTTTTTGGTAACTAAAAAAATTGATGGAAATAGTTATAAACATTTTCGGCCTTTTCTTTATCGGCAGAAATAATAATAATGGTATCGTCGCCGGCTAAACTAGCGATAATTTCTGAAAAGGTCTGTTTCAAGGTATCAATTAAAATAGCAATTGCTTGACCATTTCCCGGTAGGACAGTGAGGATGTTTAAAAATTCGACACGGTTTAAAGATACCCCTGCTTCTGACAATGCGCTGATTAATTTTTCTTCTACATTTAGTTTTTTATTGCTGATGACAGCATCTGTTAAGACACGGTATGTTGAACTGCCATTACTATTGTGGCTTTTAATAATATTTAATTCCTTGATATCACGTGAAATGGTCGGTTGTGTTGCATCTACACCATTTTCTTTGAGTAATTCAAGTAAATCACTTTGATTTTCAACATCATGTTCTGAGATGATTTTTTTAAGTATCTGTTGACGCATTTTTTTGTTCATCGCGTTATCTCCTGTCTAGTTAAAAATAGGCCATCAAAGGTTGGCTGTATTTGATTTTCAGGATCTGAATACCCTGTATAATTAAGTATCGTTCGTCTTCAATTACTAATCATATCAGAATTTAATAGTAAACTCTATACTAGACGTGTTATCTCATAATTTTTAACTAGTAATTAGTAGGTGTCTTTGTTATAATGTAGTGAAAATAGAGGAGTACTGGCTAGAAAAAAGTGTTTAGCGAACTTGGGACAGTGTGAGCCGAGTCACTGATGGTTGGGAATACGCGCTATTTGAATCAAAATTTAATAATAAATAAAAGCGGCTGAGTATCTCAGCAATAAGAGTGGTACCGCGGATGGATGGATATTCGCCTCTTGATTGAATCGTCAGGTTTAGTCGAGGGGCTTTTTTTAGTTAGCTAAACGATAGATAAATAAAGGAGAATACACGTGAATTACAAAAAACAAATTACGGCAGATTTAACAACTGTGTTAAAAGACACTTTAACCTCAGAAGAGATCGATCATTTTATTGAAGTCCCTAAAACAAGCGAACATGGGGATTACTCATTTCCGGTTTTTTCATTAGCAAAAATTTACCGCAAAGCACCTAACATGATTGCGGAAGACTTAGCAAAAGAAGTATCCGCTGATCATTACGAACAAGTTGTACCTATGGGAGGCTACATCAATTTCTTCTTGAAAAAAGAAGCTGTCAGCAATCATGTGCTGCATACTATTATAACGGAAAAAGCAAATTATGGTAAGGCAGACTATGGTAAAGGCGGAGAAATACCGATTGACTTATCGTCACCGAATATTGCTAAACCTATGTCAATGGGTCATTTGCGTTCTACAGTAATTGGTAATTCATTAGCTGAGATTGTTGGGAAAATTGGCTTTAAACCGATTAAAATTAATCATTTAGGTGATTGGGGTACACAATTTGGTAAATTAATTGTTGCTTATAAAAAATGGGGCGATGAAGAAAAAATACGAGAAACACCGATTGCTGAATTATTAAAACTGTACGTCCGCTTTCACGAAGAAGCAGAAGAACATCCTGAATTAGAGGAAGAAGGACGCCGTTGGTTTAAAAAACTGGAAGAGGGCGATCCTGAAGCTGTTGAATTATGGAAATGGTTCAGTGAGGAATCATTAAAAGAATTCCAAGGTGTCTATGATATGTTGGGAATTACCTTTGATTCATACAATGGGGAATCTTTCTATAATGATAAAATGGATGCTATTGTTGAGATGTTGAATGAAAAAGGTTTACTTGTGTCTGACCAAGGTGCGGATATTGTATCCTTAGAAAAATATGATTTGAATCCCGCTTTAATCAGAAAATCAGATGGAGCAACACTGTATATGACACGTGATCTAGCGGCAGCTGTTTACCGTAATGACACTTATGACTTTGCTGAATCGCTGTACGTTGTTGGTAATGAACAATCGATTCACTTTAAACAATTAAAAGCTGTCTTGAAAGAAATGGGATTTGACTGGGCAGATAATATTCACCATATTCCTTTCGGCTTGATTACGTCAGGCGGTAAAAAATTGTCGACACGTAAAGGAAATGTCATTTTACTGAAAGAGGTTTTAAATGAAGCTGTTGCAGCAACAAAAGCACAAATTATGGAAAAAAATCCTGATTTGGAAAATAAAGACGAGGTAGCACATCAAGTGGGTGTTGGGGCTGTTGTGTTCCATGACTTGAAAAATGACCGCTTGAATTCCTTTGATTTTAATTTAAATGAAATCATTCAATTTGAAGGTGAAACGGGACCTTATGTACAATACACACGCACACGTTGTGAGAGTATTTTACGTAAAGCTGATTGGCAAGAACCCCAAGCAGCAGACGTATTGGCTTTAAATGACGTAGATTCATGGGAAGTGATTAAGCTGTTAGGTAATTTCCCAGACAAAGTTATGGAAGCATATAGAAAATATGAACCATCAGTTATTGCAAAATATTTATTAGATGTGTCACAAAAATTTAATAAATACTATTCAAAACACAAAGTATTAGCTGATGATACACAAAAAGAATCTAGATTAGCATTAGTTTATTCTGTATCAGTGGTTATCAAAGAAGGCTTGCGGTTATTAGGTATTCAATCACCAGATCAAATGTAATAAAAAAGAGGCGTCCTTAGAGGAGGCCTCTTTTTTATGTTAAGTTGATTTAGCAGAAAGAGAAAAAGTTATTACCATTGAAATTATTGATATTTTAAAAGAAGATGTCTTGCTGAAATTAGTGACCTTTAAAATGAGCCAAGTCTATTCTCTTCGTATGCCTCCTGTATTTTGCGATAACTATTTTTCGTGCTAAGATATAACCAAATAATAAAAAAGTAAGGTGAGAGAAGTGGGCTTATCAGGGAGTTTCATACGATAACGAGTCTCTATAGAGTAGTTATGCCTAATGTAGTAATTATTAGAGGTGAAGCATATGAAACATATAAATTAAATTATTTACAAAGAGGAGATACAATTAAGAAACCAATCATTGTTATTGGGAGCAGCATCTACTATCCGAGATTATTTGAAGATAAGGTTTTTGAAGATTTAAATTTAATCTTTATCGATCATAGAGGATTTGTTGTACCAGAATCAACCGATGCCAGCTATACTTTAGCTGATGTGGTGGAAGACATTGAACTAATACGCCAACAATTAGGAATCCAATCTATGTATATTTTAGGACATTCAGGTCATGGGTTCATGGCAATGGCATATGCAGAGAAATATGGTGAACATGTGGAAGGAATTATCCTATCTAACTTAGCACCAACAAATACACAAGAACGCCAAAATGGCAGTGTCGATTTTTTTGAAACTATGGCTAGCGAGGGTCGTAAAAATTATTTCTATGAAGAAATTGCCAAGTTGAAAAATGACATCGAGGTAGATCCTAATAACCGTTTTAATCATATGAATATACGCATGCAAGCCCATAGTTTTTATGACTATCGATTTGATGGAGCCTATTTATGGAGTGGTGTAGCAAATAACATGCCAGCTCTAGACTATTTATGGGGTAAAGCCTTTGCTATGTTCGATACAGAAAATTTCTTACGTAACTGGAAAAAACCAGTGATTTTATTATTAAGTGATTATGATTACTTAGTGGCGCCAACCAATCTGTGGGATGATATAACGAAGGAGAATAACATCAAAGTAGTGAAGTTTGCTAAAAGTGGTCATAATCCAATGTTGGAAGAACCGCAAGCCTATTTTGAAGAATTGACTAAATTTATATGCTAATAAAAATCCTTCGTAACGGCAAGTACTGTATAATTATGTTCTTTATTTATTAATTTAGATACAACTTAGAGTAATAGTTTTTTGACTGATTAACATATGATACTTTAAAATAATTTTTAGTTATTTAGTTAACTGGTACATCTAAAATTAAAAATCAGAATCTTGATTTAATCAGGTTCTGATTTTGTTGACTTAGTGGAACCATTAAAGGGACAGAATATTTTTTAGTTAGATTGTAGTATATTGGTCAACGGCAAAAAAGGATTGAGAAATTTTGAAATGCCTATTAGAATATGCCAAAAGATTAAATATGATTGAATCTCTTTTATAAAGAACCAAATGAGATATTAATGGATATAAAAAATAACTAAAATATGATACGAAAGGATAGGAAATATGATAGTACAAGCACACATAGTTAACGCATTCAGTAAAAATAAAGCGGGTGGGAATAAAGCTGGTGTTGTTTTTGATAATGGTAATATTTTTAATCATCAAAAATGTTTAATTGCAAAAAAATTAGGTTATTCTGAGACCGTTTTTATATCAAAATCTGAAGTAGCAGATTATAAACTAGAATTTTTTACCCCTAAGGAAGAAGTTGATTTGTGTGGTCATGCCACCATTGGAGCTTTTTGTGTATTGATGTATTTAAAAAAATTAGATAAAAAACACTACACAATTGAAACAAAAAAGGCAGTGTTACGAATTGTTATTAAAGATGATTTAGTTTATATGGAACAAAATAAACCATCATTTTATGAAATAATAAACCAAAAAGAGTTAACTTGTTTTAGTGAGCATTATATAAATAAAAAATATCCTGTACAAGTTGTCTCAACAGGCCTACGAGATATAATAGTTCCTATAAAGAATTCGGAGATACTTCTAAAGATGAGACCGGATTTTAGGTCAATTTCGAATCTTAGTAAGAAATTTAATACAATAGGAATGCATCTATTTACTTTTGATGATGATAAAATAATATGTAGAAATTTTGCACCACTTTATGATATAGATGAAGAGTCTGCTACTGGCACTTCTAATTGTGCTCTTGCTTGTTATTTGTATCACCATAACATTATGAAAAAAAAGACATATGTATTTGAACAAGGTCACTTATTAAATTCTACTTCTGAAATAATTGTTAACCTAAGCACCGATGAAAAAGATACCATTAGTAACGTTTTGGTTGGAGGTAGAGGTTATTACGATAATCATATTGAAGTTGTTCTAGATTAAATCTATTCAAAAAAGCAATAATGTTCTATATTTATTGAAACTAGCCCGCTTTCATTTAATTATTAAACGTTTAAATAATTAAATGAAAGAGAGCTAGTTAATTAACCAAGAGGTAATAAAAATAGAACAGTCTTTAGAACTCAAATTCATAAATGGGAAAATTGTTTTTGTATAAGTAAAAACAGGATAAAAAAGACAATAGAGTATACTGTCATGGACAGGAAAGAAATTTAAAAGCCCTTTTTTATAACTAAGTTGCTTTTTTGTTAAGGGGTGTTTAAGCTTATTTATTATCTTTTACTACTCTACATGGATTTCCAAAAGCAATTTTATCACTAGGTATATCTTTAGTAACTATACTTCCAGCACCTATTACAACGTTACTACCTATATTTACTCCAGGCATAATAATAGCACCACCACCAATCCAAACATTGTCACCTATATTTACGGGAGCTGTCTGTGTTTTACAAAATTCAAATTCCCCGTCTTTATTAATTTCTCCAAAACGTTCTTTAGCATTAGTAGGATGAAAAGCTGTATAAATTTGAACATTAGGAGCAATAAGAGCGTTATCTCCGATAGTTATTTTATTATCGTCAAGAAACGTACAGTTCATATTTACTTCACAGTTATTTCCAAAGTATATATTGTTTCCATAATCAACAAAGAAGGGGGCTGTAATCCACAAATTATCCTTCATTCCACCAAGAAGCTTATTTAAAATTATTGCTTTACTTTTTAAATCTTTAGAATCAAGGTTATTATATTCAAGGATTAAATTTTTTGCTTTATGCCATTGATTTAGTAGCTCTGTATCACCACAGTTATAAAGTTTCCCCGCTAGCATCTTTTCACGTTCAGTCATTATTATACCTCCAATAGTTTTCATAAATTTTTGTCTCTTCAAATATATATGTTGGTAAAAGAATATTATTCCACCTAACATAATCAAAATCGATATTGGTTTTGACAGAAGCATGTTGGTCGAATAATGTATCCATAATATAGATAACCCCGTTGGGAACAATTCTTAATTTGTTTATAAATTCTAATAACGTATTAGAGTTAATTGCAACATGATGCCATTTTCATATGTTATATTGTTTCCTTGATAATTTAACTACGATAATGCAACTATTACCGCTAATAAGGATAAAATAATTATTAGAATAATCTTTTTGAGATCTCTGCCTTTCTTAATATCCTTATCTATACGTGCAATGATTGTCGGATCATAAATTCTTGCGTTTTTTTAATAAAAAGTAGTACATGTAAGTTTAATTTTTACATAAAGTCTTTCCTAAAAATAATTATTTCTTTAAGTATAAACAATCAAACTGATTAAGTCGAAAAATTAGTTAATTCTGAATTGTTTTGTCGTGCTATACTAATAGTGGCAGTATCAATTAAGGTGAGGGATTAAGATGACAAAATCAATGGATTTAGTGAATCAATTTAGAGATGAACGTGATTGGCGGCAGTTTCATGACGAAAAAGATTTAGCCATTTCTATTTCATTGGAAGCAAATGAATTATTAGAACTTTTTCAATGGCGCAAATCATCAGAAGCAAAACAAGACATGGAGAGACTAGAGGAAGAGCTGGCAGATGTTTTGATTTACTCTTATATGATGGCGGATAACCTGGGGTTTGATATTGATGATATTATCGCAAAAAAATTGAATAAAAATGCCGAGAAGTATCCGATTGAACAGATAAAAGGTAGTCGTGAGAGAATTATGAAACATTAGAAAAGGAGATAATAATGAATTATCAAATAGGCAATCGCTTAGAATTGACACAGATAATGTCATTATACGATAGTGTGGGATGGACAGCTTATACTGATGATTATGGCACGCTAAATCGAGCTATTCGACACTCATTATTTGTATTAACCGCCTGGGATAAGGAACAATTGATTGGTTTGATTCGCGTAGTTGGTGATGGCGAAACGATTATTTATATTCAAGATCTATTGGTTCGACCATCTTATCATAGGCAAGGTATAGGTCAAGAATTGCTGAAGCGGACACTTGAAGAATTTAAAGATGTTCGCCAAAAAGTATTATTGACTGTTGAAGGAACAAAAATACGGCGTTTCTATGAATCATGCGGCTTTGTGTCATGCGACCAAGGGCAGTTAGTAGCGTTTTATCGCGAATATTAGTTTAAAAAAACTATGGCTATAGTCTAAAACGGAAGTGAATGTCAGGTTATTATTTTTTCATGAAAGATATTGGTCAGATTAACCAAAATCATTTATAATATAAGAGAAAAACAAATGTCATTACATTGGAGGAAGAGGCTCATGTTTGAACAAAAGAAAATTTATAAAAGTTTAGAAAACCGTCAATTTACCCCAGAAAGTTTGTTGAAAGAATTAGAAGATTTGAAAAAATTTGATTTTGAAGATGTTTCATATACTGGAATCAGTTTAAATATGGAAATGTTAATGACACAATATTTACGCAATGATAACTTTGAATTGATCGAAGTTCAAGGTGGTTTGGCTAAAAAAAACTATGATCAATGGCAGCATGACTTAGCGTTAGCAATTAATATTTTTAACCATTTTGCTGAATATACCAAAGAATATTTTCATAATTATTTGGAACAGGCTAATGCATATGAAAAGGAAACAGGACACAGCAATACCTCACATGAATTTAAAGAATATTTTGAACAAGGTAATTCAATGTATTTTCATGATGTGTTGCATTTAGTGTTTGATTTATCTCGTAAGCTGGACTTATGTATTGATGATTTTTATGAGGCCTTAACGACTGATGGCAAAGATGTTCAACAGTATTCCTTACCAAGTAAGGTCGTTTTTTCAGCAGAATAATGCAATAAAAATAACTTACGAATTTAAGTGTAAGTTATTTTTATTATATATAATAACAGTTGTTTTTTATAATAGTGAAAAATAGATTATGTATAATCATTTGTTTTATAATATATTATCCTGTTATATGTTGATATTGTGAAAAAAACGTCTTTATATTTTTGAAATAACTGGTTGAATTACTTAGTGATGTTATGGTATAACCTATATAGACAAACTGGTGAACATTGACTTGCTGTTATACTTAACAGACATTTCAGACACTATTTGGGGGAATAGTTTTGACGAGTTTGGTCATATAAGCTTAATGTGCGAAACACGCTACATGATATAGCATATTGGGAAGGGGTGTAGGGTTTCGTTCAAATTTTAGATTAAGTAGTAGTGGTTATAGTGGATTAGCCGAGTAATATATTGTACATAAAAGGTAGTATCATGTAAGATATCTTATATAAGGTATCTTTTTTGTTGTGTCTACGATGTCGGTTGTTTTTGAGAGGAGGGTTATTTAGTGGAACACATTGGTCAAGCGTTACTGGCGGAAAAGGAATTAGTAAAATTAGGCATCTTTTCTAAAGTATTTCAACAAGGAATCGTGTTAAAATCATATTTAGTAGATGAATATAATTTAACTGTTCAGCGTTTGGGTACGATAATAACTGAACTGAATCATGATTTGGCAATGGTTGGTTCGACGGTTATTGTGGAATCAGATGGTCATGTGATAATGCCTAGTGATGTGCTGAATGATCATCACTATGTGACAATTTTGAACGAATTAGAGCGTTTATATTACTTGCATTCAAATCGTTACTTACTATTATGTCACTTGTTGGAAGAACGAGTCAGCACATCGATTGAATTATCAAAGAAGTTAAACCTCAGCCATTCATATACCTATAAAATCTCAGAAGATGTGAATCGTTTTTTTGAAGATACTCATTTATCCATTCAAATAAAAAGGAATAAAGGCCAATGGTCAATTGAAGGTAATGAGTATGAACTGCGAATTATTGATTTTTTACTGCATCAATTTTCTTATAATCTGATGATTGATGAGGTAGATAGTCGATTGCCAACACAACATCAGCGTTCAGATAAATTAAATCCATGTTCAATTCAAAAGTATCAAGTGTTTACAAATATTTGTCAAACAGCACAGACTAGGAACTGTGAGTTAGTGCATGTATCAGATGAAGCAAAATTCTTTTTTGATATACTGACTGTTTATTTTCCAGAAATGAAAACAACGGAAACACCAATGCCTGAACAAGTATTTTATTGGGTGATGATTATTTTCTTTATTCCTGAATTAATGTCAGCCGAAGATAAAACAGCTATCGGCCGATTATTATGGGAGTCCCCTAAAAAATTCAAATTATTAGCGATAATTGATCAGGTAACCACGATTGCAATAAAGCATCAATTTGTAGCGGAATCTGATATGTTTGATTTTTGTTATGAACTTTTCAGTCATTATATTGTGTATCATGATTTTTCGTATTGGAAATTTTTAATGACACCAGCAGACTATTCTTATTGTAGTCCGGCGCAATATGCGTTGTATGAAGACATTCAAATGAACGTATCGACGCGGTTATCGAAGCCTTTGGAAACAATTTTGATGAAGCGATCTGTTGAATTATCGCTAGGGTATCGTCAGATACAGCCAAGCAATGTCTTGAAAGTGTATATCATGTTTTATTACCGCGTCTTAGACAGAGGTATTATTAAGAATCTGATTGTATCAACCTATAATACTGATGTGGTTATGGTTTGCGATACCTTAGCCGAAGCTGATGTCGTTGTGACAGATGTCGTCTTAAAACAAATTAATGATGACAATTATTTTTACTTTTCCAATATTAAAGACTCATGCAATTGGGTTCGACTGAATACATTTTTACAGCAGCGGATTATGAGTCGTCGATTTATTTAAAATGAATGAATAAAAGCCCGCAGTCTGGGGTATTTAACTGTTATAGAATTGTGCAGTGTGACGACTATAACTGCTTAATCCAAATTGCACAGCAGCATGATTTTTAGAGTGCATCGAAAGGGGATAAATTAAGATGATAAAATTAAGGGGATGGATCATTATGGCAGGATTATTTTTAAGTTTAACAGGTTGTGCTGGAAAAAATGAGTCAACAGAGCAGTCTTTATCAAGTTCTTCAGCACCGATTCAAGTCAGCAGCACGAGTCAATCGTCATCAGAAACAACTAGCAGCTCGATGGAAGTTAAGGCAGACGGTCCAGCGTGGGAGACCGGGACATTACTTCGTGCAGTTGAAGATAAGGATATGGCATTAGTAGAAAAGGTTATACAAAACACTAAGAATCTTGATGAAGTCAATGATAAGCAAGAAACACCTTTGATGATTGCTGTTCATAATAATCAAATTGATATTGCTAAGCTTTTGATTGATGCCGGTGCAGATATAAACAAACAAGATAGTATAAAGGATACACCTTATTTATATGCCGGTGCAGAAGGACGTACAGAAATTTTGAAATACATGCTTGAACATGCGGAACCCAATAACAAAATATATAATCGCTATGGTGGCAACGCAATTATTCCAGCAGCTGAGAAAGGGCACTTGGAGAATGTAAAGTTACTGATTGCTGATGGTCGCGAAGATATCAATCATCAAAATAATTTTAATTATACCGCGTTGATTGAGGCCGTTGCATTATCGGATGGTTCTAAAACTCAGCAGGATATAGTTCAAGCTTTAGTTGATGCGGGAGCTGACACAAAATTGAAAGATAATAACGGTCAGACAGCTGAAGACTACGCTAGAGCAAAAGGGTATCAGAACATGTTAAAAATAATTGAGAAAAAATAATGGTATGCATCCAATCACTAAGGTTGGATGCATAAAATGAATACCTGGCGGATATTATTATTTACAGCAAGGAACGGACGCACATAATCGTGTAAAAATCGGTATGACGATGTCGTCTGGTAGCAGTCTGCGATTATTGTCGACTAGAAAGCAAAAAACATTTATCAATGTATCACAAGGGACTAATAAATGGTTTACAAAACAGAAACATTCAGTCTGATGACTGAGTGTTTTTTGTTTGGATTTCCGTAAAAAAGTTATTTAATTTTTTTCAAAACAAAATTGGATTTCAAAATAATTATCATAGTTTTAAGTAAAAAAATTTTTTAATATTGATATCACTTTTATTAAAAGGTTTTAATAAAATGTATGCAAAAAAAAATTGTGAAAATAGCATGATTTTGATGAAACAATTTAAAAAATTTTGTGTTTTTTAGTTATTTTATAAAAGTTATTATCTGATTGTATGTTTATGAAACGATAAATGGAATAAATAAAAGAACTTATTAAATAATAATGTCTACAGTTTTCATATCTTTGCGAAAAAGTAGAAGTAAATTATATTAATCATTGAGGTATACTTTTTAAAGAGCAATTTTTATAAAAAATAATTATGTGTTTAAAAATAAAAGAGGAGAATTATAGTGAATAAAAAAATGATGAAAAAGACAGTTTTTCTAGCAGCATTAATAAGCATTGTATTGCCTTTTTTTGTGCAGCCAGCTGTGGTAATTGCTGAGGGAATAGCTGCATCCGAAGCAATATCGTCTGAAACAGTTGTGTCGAATGAGTTTAACGGTTTACTTGATGATAAATCAAATCCAAACGGACAACCTATTAACCAACCAGAAGATGGTAAAAAGATTGATGAATCACAACCTGAAGTTGCGGTAATTAATAATCAGGGGTTTGAGTCAGAAAACGGCGGCAATATAACAAATGCCGGTAGTCCAGATGAAGACGCAGCCAGTGCACAGTCAGCACCAATGGTAGTCACAGTAGCTGAAGAGGGTCGTGATATCTCTGAATTAGTGCAGTCTAATTTTAAAATGACACTAAATGGTAAGCCGATTAATGAAAGTAATCCAATAAGAGTTGGTGGTAGAGTCAAAGTAGAATTTGATATTACTGAAGTAGGATCTTCTGTAGATATTGCCCCAGGCGATTATGTAGTTGCGAAGTGGTCATTAGGAAATGACATATCATTTGAAACAGTTGATGCAACATATCCAATTTATGATAATCCAGAATCAGCAAGTAAGGTACAAATTGGAGAAGCGAGGATTACGAATGACTCTATTAAGTTTACTTTTAATGAAAATGTTAAAAATAAAGATCATGTCCATGCGAATGCTTTTTTTACCGCAGATGTTAGAATTAGCAACAATGTAGAAAAAACCGAATATATAGAGGTGAATATTGGTGGGGATGTTCACAAATTTCCAGTTGAGGCTGACGGAAATAATGCTAGTGAGGGAACGATAGATCCAGGAAATCCATACAATACATTTAGTAAAGGTGGATACATTAATTTAAAAGATCCCGATTATGTGAATTGGTTTGTTAGCATAAATAGAACATCAGATAAAGTACTATCGGATGTTATCTTTACAGATAGTCTTGTAGGTGGTAGTAATATTCATAAGTTGGATGGTCAGTCATTGAGCATTCGATTCATTAAAAATGCATTGAAACCAACTTCAGATGATACATATTTTGCTGGTATTGAGTCAATAAGAGCAGCAGGTATAACAGTTAAAGTCAATGAAGAATTGGGAACTATTGAAATGGTGATACCTAAGCAATTAGCTAATGAACGCTATATAGCTATATCATATAAAACCAAAATAATTGATAAATCAGCTAAGCAATTTGAGAATAAAGCTAAAGTAAATTTTGAACGACCTAATGGTGAGGTTGACACAGCACCAATGAATGCTCAGGTATCTAATATTGACACGGGAGCTGGAGGTGGTGGAGACCCAGCAAAACAGTCTAAAATAAAAATAGTTAAAGTAGCTGCTCAAAACAAGAGTATAAAGTTACCCGGTGCTAAGTTTTCTATCAGCGATAATGGAAAGGATTTTAAAGACGAGCAGACAACAGATTCTAATGGTGAAATCACATTTGATAATCTAACACCTAAAACCAAGTATTATATTCGTGAAATCCAACCTCCTGCTGGCTATAAAGCAATTGAAAAAGTTATTGAACTAACTACTGGGGAAAATGAAACATTTGTCACAGAACAAGTTGAAAATGAATTAGATAAAACTTCTATTAAAGTTAATAAAGTCTGGGAACATGGAATTAATGATAAAAACTCTCAACCGAAAGAAATAACGTTAAATTTACTAGGTAATGGTAAAAACATAAAATCAGAAAAAGTTACAGGAACTGGCGATAAATGGTCGTATGAATTTAAAGACTTGCCAGTTAATGATGATTCGGGGAATAAAATTAAGTACACTGTAACAGAGGACATAGTCGCCGATTATGCAACCAGTTATTCCGATGATGGATTAACGATCACAAATACTTATAAACCAAGTCAACAAAAAGTATCATTTAAGAAGCTTTGGCATCATGGCGACAATCCTAAGAGTGATCAACCAACAAAAATTAAAGTCAAATTGATGCAATCAACGGATAAAATAAACTGGACAACAATTATTGGGTCAACTAAAGAAGTTGCAGGTCCAACATGGACAACTGATTGGACAGTAGATGTGATTAGTCCAACTAGCCAAATATATTACTATAAAGTCGAAGAAATAAAAGATGATAGTGACGCAGCAAATAACAAATATCAAGAAAAACCATCTACAGAAGTAAAAGCTGGGGGTAATATAGAGTTATTAAATGAATATGTACCAGAATTGGTGAATATAGATGTTGAAAAAATTTGGAAAGACAACGATAATCAAGATGGTAAGCGTGAAGATATTGAAGTTGAATTATTGGCAGATGGTCAGGTAGTTGATAACGTAAAGTTGACAGCTGAAAAGTTAACACATACATTTAAAAATCTACCAAAGTTTAAAGACGGTAAAAAAGTTGAATATACAGTTAACGAGAAGACTAATCTGACTGGAAAAGGTTATGCAAAACCGGTTTATGGTAAAAAAGGTGATGTATTAACGATCACAAATAACTACACACCGGAAACGACAAGTGTGACAGTTAATAAAAAATGGGAAAATGACAACAACAATCTTTTTCTTACTAGACCTGATAGTATTGAAGTTGAATTATTAGCAAGTGTTGACGGAGCATCAGTACCTTCGCTAAATAAAACAGCAACAATCTTACGAAAAGATTGGGCGCACACATTTACGGATTTACCAGTATTTCATAAAGGTAAAAAAGTGACCTATACCCCGAAAGAGTTAGATGTACCAGCTGGGTACGTTTCAACGGTATCAGGTTATACAATTACTAATACTGTTCAACAAACAAAAGAAATACCTGTTACTAAAAAATGGAAAGATAATTCTAATCAAGATGGCATTCGTCCAAAAGATGTTATGTTCAACTTACTTGCAAATGCGAGACCTGTTCAACAGTTAAAATTAACAGGAAATAAAACAGCTGAAACATGGCATGGGATATTTACAAATTTACCGGTTAAAGATAAAACAGGTCAAGATATTATTTATACAATCGAAGAAGAAAAAGTTCAAGGATATGAAGTAGCAGCTACTGATGTTAACAATTATTCAATTACTAATAGTGATGAACCAGATATAACATCTATGTCTGTCTTTAAAAAATGGGATGATGATAATAATCGAGATGGTATACGACCTGAAAAGATTCAAGTTGTTTTGACAGGAAAACTACCATCAGGAGAAGAAATATCTAAATCTGAGGTATCAATATCTAAATCGGAACAATGGACACATACTTGGAGTAAGTTACCTAAAAATAAAAATGGTGAAAAAATTAATTATGAAGTAACTGAGCGTAAAGTTGAAGGTTATGAACCACCAAGTATAATGAAGCAAAATGATGAGGTAACGACATTTATAACTAATACTCATAAACCTGAAACAGTTGATATTAAAGGTAAAAAGACATGGGAAGATAAAGACAATCGCTATTACACACGACCGGATAATATTGTTGTTACACTAGTAAAAGATGGTGTGGATTATCAATCTATCATAGTAAATGAAACCCATGATTGGTCATATGATTTTGGGAAATTACCAAAAAGAGAAAATGGTCAAGAAATTAATTATATTATTCGGGAAGACACGGTATCTGGATATACAACAACAGTCTCTGATTATAATTTAAAAAATTCATTGATTTTAGGTAAAGTTAAATTAACGAAAAAAGATCCAGCAGGCCAAATTTTAAAGGGTGCTAAATTTAAATTGAGTCAAAATGGTAAACAATTAGGGGAACTATTAACGACAAATGATCAAGGTGAATTAGTTATTGATGATTTAGTGGCTGGGTCATATCAATTAGAAGAAGTTGAAGCGCCAAACGGCTTTATCTTAGATAAAACACCGATTAAATTTGATATTACTGAGTCCAAAACAACGCATTCATTTGAAGCCGTTAACTATCAAGGGTCAGCTTGGTTGATGAAAACAGATAGTAATGATCAGCCATTACCAGGTGCTACTTTTGCAGTAGTTGATGTGACACAAAATCCACCTAAAGAGATAACAAAAGAACGATTGATTTCTGATAAATCAGGTGTTGTAACTATCGATGGGCTAGCTCCAGGTAGGTATGCCTTTGTAGAAACGACAGCACCAAAAGGTTATCAATTAAATCCAACATATATCTACTTTACAGTGGAAACAGAATTTAAAGGAAAAGTTGAATCAATTTATGCAGGTCAATTAACAAATAGTAGAGAACCAGCTACATCAACACCACCGACTGATCCAGAATCAAGCACGACAGAGTCAAGCACGACAGAGTCAAGCACGACAGAGTCAAGCACGACAGAGTCAAGCACGACAGAGTCAAGCACGACAGAGTCAAGCACGACAGAATCAAGCATGACAGAGTCAAGCACAACAGAATCAAATCTCATAGTATCCAATACAATGACTAATCGTTCTCAGAAAATGTCGATTAAAAGAAATAACAAGACTAGCGGCAATCGCTTGCCGCAAGCAGGTGAAACGGTTAATACAATCTATGTACTTCTAGGTATAGCGGCTATAGCAGGCGCATTTGTTATTTACCGAACTCGTCGGAGATATCATTAATAGTAATTAAAGAAGACTGGAAACAGTCTTCTTTTTTGTCGTCATAAACTAGATAAAAAAATTTTTAGGTATATCAGTGATGTGCTATAGTGAATAAGACAATATTAAACAGAAATGAGTGATGGATATGGGATGTCTGGGAAATATCGTCTGGTTGATTTTTGGCGGTTTCATCGGAGCAATCAGCTGGTTTATAGCTGGATTGCTATGGTGTGTGACCATTATTGGGATACCAATCGGTTTACAATGTTTCAAGTTGGCTGGACTCTGTCTTTGGCCTTTTGGAAAACAGGTTGTTTACAGTTCGGATAGTGTGTCTTTTGTAGTCAACATTATCTGGTTGATTATCAGTGGTTTACCTTTAGCACTAGGGCATGTGTTGAGCGGTCTCTTTTTATGTGTAACAATCATCGGTATTCCTTTTGGTATGCAAAGTTTTAAATTAGCCAAGCTGGCCTTAATGCCTTTCGGTGCACAAGTCATACCATCGTCAGATTATTATTTAGATTAATAAATGTATAATAGGTAATGTATTTTTAGTATTGAGTATGAAAGAGAGGAAATCAGCATGACAAAAACAGAGATGAGTCAAGAACAACTAGAAGCAGTCATGGGTTTAATTATTAATGCGAGCAACGCAAAAAGTGATGCAATGGAAGCAATTCAGGCATCAAAAAAAGGCAACTTTGATGAAGCAGATATTAAAATTAAAACTGCAGAATCATCAATTGTCGAAGCGCATCAAGGTCAAACAAAATTATTAACACAAGAGGTTAACGGAGAAGAACTGATAATTACGTTATTAACAGTGCATAGCCAGGATCATTTAATGACAAGTATGATGTTTATGGAAGTTGCTAAAGAGTTGGTTGACGTATACAAACGTATGGATGTTGAGTAAACTGGAGTTTTGATATCACTTACAATTATACTAAATGGTATTAAGCCAGACATTACGTAAATGTCTGGTTTTTTTGTTGACGGTCTGCTTAGTTTAATGGTATTCTATTTAGTCATGTGATAATCAAGGAGGTTCCATAATGAGTCAGACAGAACATCAAGTTGAAGCCGCTTATTTGCAAGATGTGTATCGGCAGCTGGTAGTTAGAAAAAGGCAACTGGAAACGTTATTGGAAAGGGTTCGTACCGAGGGTATTAGCGATATTCAAACAATGATGGGGGATGTCCGCCTGAATTTTTCCAATATTTCTGATAACTTGGATACATTCGCCGCTTTAGAAATGAAAAATCGTGAAATTGATCAACTTAATATAAAGATTAAATCAGCGGAAGAATTTTTAAGCAAAGTGGATCGACTGCTAGCCAAACCGTATTTTGGTAAAATCATCGTTGACTTTTTAGATGATGAACAACCAGAGCCTTTTTATATTGGTATTAATGGCTTTGCCAATGATGCCGGAGATTATTTGATTTATGACTGGCGTTCGCCGATTGCTGAATTATTTTATAATAATGAGATGGGGCACTCATCATATGTGGTGAATAAGCATCAAATTAATGTCAGTATCGAACAAAGACGTCAGTTTATCGTAGAAGCTGAAAAATTAATTAATTATTTTGATACATCCGTTTCTATTCAAGATGACGTACTGCTTGAAGTCCTGGGAAGTGATGCCACGACACAAATGAGGGACATCACCTCTACTATCCAAAAAGAACAAAATGTGATTATTCGTGATACAGAACATGCCAATATATTAGTTAACGGTGTTGCCGGCAGCGGTAAAACATCAACTATTATGCAGCGAATTGCGTATTTATTATTTCAATACAAAGAATACATTACATCAGATAATATTATGATTTTATCACCTAATAATAAATTTATTGATTATATTAGTGATGTTTTACCATCTTTAGGAGAAAAAAATCCGATGAATGTGACGATGCTGCAATTTGTTAAACAGTATTTTCCAATGCAGCTGGTTGATGAAACTACGCATTTTTATCGAGTGAGTGCCCCAACGGTTTCTAAGACAGAAGCTGTTTTGAGAGACAAAAAGTTCTCAGATATGATAAAACAAGCAGGTTATTTATTCACTGATGATACAGCATTGTTTCAATCCTTAAAGCGTAAAGATAAAACAATCATCTCTAAAGACCGGATTGCCTCTATTTTTCAGTCAACTCCATCAGACTCTGCTTTGATTGACCGTATCCAAGCCACAAAACAATTACTAGTTAGCGATTGGAATCGACGTATTGCTAAACAAGCTCGCTCAAATAAAGTACAAGATCAAGTGCTAACATTATCTGAGGAAATGCAGGAAAAAGTTTTCGGCTCTGTTTTATCTGAAAACGCCGAAAAAAATGTGTATCCTTATGCTAAAAAAATATTGCAAAAACAATACCGCTCAATCACCACAGGTATTAAACAAAATGATTGGTTGGATTTAGAATATATGTTTCAAAAAATATATCAAACGTACTCCGGTGAAACTTACGAATGGAGCAGCGATGAAGTGTATCATGTGGATGAGACAGTAGCATTTTTGACAATGCAGCATCATTTGGTTGAAGCGCTAGAAGTACCTAAAATGCGTTTTATACTGATTGATGAAATTCAGGATTACACGCCAGCTCAGATAAGCTTACTGCTTGATTTATTTCCAAAAGCAAAATTCACCATGGTGGGGGATGAAAACCAGGCAATTTTTAATGCACATATTCCTTTTTCTGCCATAGATGCTGACTTCGACAGCAGAGGGCTACGCTGTCAGCGATATAATTTATTAAGTAGTTACCGTTCTACTGCATCCATCACAGCATTCTTTGGTCAGTTGGCTGCAGCTGAACAAAAGATGTCGATTGTGCCGATTCGTGAAGAGGGTGAATTACCGACGTTTTATTCGTATCAATCAGAAATAGACTTCTGTCAATTAGTGCAGCATATTTCTAAGCAATTATTAGGAAGTGCATTAACAATTGTAACTAAAAATGCAGCAGAGACTGCAATTGTGAACAATTGGCTTAGTGAACTAAGCGCATTGAATGTTACAGTTATGCCGATTACTTTATGTAAAGGTTTGGAATTTGATAATGTATTAATCTATAATGCTTCCAATATCAATTATGAAACAACCAGTGATCAAAGGCTACTGTATACAATAGCGTCTCGAGCAATGAAACGTTTGTATATCAGTTATCAAGATAAATTGACGACAATAATTCATCAATAATGCTGTTCCTAAACTGACCTGTAGTTAAGGTCGGTTTTTTTATATTTATTGTGTCTTTTTTCTCAAGGAGTGATTCTCAAATTATGGTATAATATAGAAAACGCTTTAAAAGGAGAATGCATTAATGACTAATTATGTGATTACTAAGACAAGTGAATTGTTCAATGGCGGTTGTAACGCCTGTCCAAGTGTTTTAACCGATTTTTATCATCTTGATTTAAATGGTATCCCACAAACGATGGATACTTTATCGACGAATGACTTAGTTCGTCTGATTGCTCAAAATCAAGGATTTAAAATGACGCAAGAATTTGATGTGGATGCTGACTATGATGTGTTTAAAAAAAATGATACAACAATTCGAGTAATGGAAGAGATTGATAAATACATTTATCAATCTGGAAGCACAGAGATTGTTGTGCATAATCTACCCAAAGAACCGTCTATCATTTTCGCTGAAGCTGTCGAAATTTTGACTAAACTTTTTAATGTAGAAGATATCGCATTTGAATTAGCCTGTGACTAAATTAGAAGCGGCATGGGGTGAGAAAACTCCATGTCTTTTTTTAGTATTATAAGTATAAAAAGACTTAGTAATTTCAATAATTTGTTTTACAATAGAGATATGAACATTGGTTCATTTAACGATCTATATAATGGTTAAAAATACTGATTATCAGGATATAAAACAACTTATTCTTATAAAAATTTATATACTATATAAAAATCTGGAAAAAAGAAAAAGTGAGTGAGAAAGTTATTTTAGGTAGTGTTGTAGTCCTGTCTGTTTTAACTGCTTGTGTTGAATGTTGGTAGAGGTTTTATGTTCAACTAAGTAAATATATGGATATTGTGGATAGCGCTAGAAAGTTAAAGGATGTGAATGTAATTTAATTTGGTTATTATCAAATTAAAAAAGAATGAACATTTCGATAATAGAGACTTATTTATTTTTAAGCAACAAAGTATCTATGAAAGTTAGTGATTTGGTTATACTCTTACAAGTAGTACATGGAGATAAAAAAATGGTTAGCTACACACTGATTTTACAGTATCTATACAAATAAAAGTAAGTTTTTATTGTAATTATTTGGTTATATGGTGATTTTTTAATAATTATTTTTAAAACATACTTAAATAATATATAATAATAAGCGTAAATGATAATTAAGTTAGGAGTGTAAATATGAAATATGTTCAGAAAAATGGTCAACATAACATTCTATATCTAGTAATTTTTTCTATATTTATAGGATTGACGTTTACTATAAATTCAATTAGTGTATCGGCAAAAGAATCCAACAATGACAATCAGGCGTTTGATTTTACTATGTCAGCAGAGTTGCCGGATAATCAGCAAAATAAAGATGTGACATATTTTGACTTAAAAGTAAGACCCGGGGATAAACAAGATTTAAAACTACGGGTGACGAATACTGGAAAAAAGAAGAAGAAGATACGAGTAACGCCAACAAATGCAAAGACTAACCAGAATGGGAATATAGACTATTCTATTCCACCTAAAAGTTATAAACAAGACTCATCATTAAAGAATCCGTTTACAACTTTTGTCGAAGGTGGTTCTAAGATCGTTGATGTTGCTCCTGGAAAGACTGAAGATGTTGTATTTAAAATGACTTTACCGAAACAGCCATTTAAGGGACTGGTTTTAGGTGGCTTTGTTGCAGATTTGCCAGATGACAAGAGTAATGCAGAAGATACCAAGGGTGTTAAGATTGTTAATAAATTCCAAGTTGTTAAGGCAATTATGCTTCGCGAAGATGATGGTAAAGTGGAGCCTGAATTAAAGCTAAACAAAATAAAACCTGCTTTAGTTAATTATCATACAGCAGTGACTGCTAATATTCAAAATATTGAACCAGTTATGTTTGGAAAATTGAAGATTGATGCGAAAATTACAAAAAAAGGGTCTGATAGAGTTATTAAATCGACTGTAGCAGAAAATCAGGAAATGGCCCCTAATTCTAATTATAATTTTCCGATAATGTGGGAGGATGAACCTTTAGAAGCTGGTGATTATACGTTAAAAATGACTGCGTCTACTGGAGATAAAAAGTGGCCTTTTACTAAGAATTTCAATATTTCCGAGAGTGACAGCAATAAGTTAAATAAAGAGGCTGTTAATTTAAATAAGAATCAAGGATTCTCAATTTGGGGCTATGTATTAATTGCACTAGTTATTCTTTTAGTAGCAGCGGGTAGCTTTATTTTCTACAAGAAAAAAATGAGAAACAAGACAGTACAATTAAGTAAGACTAAGAAAAAAGCTACCGGATCATCCAAAAAAACAGTTTCGCATACTAGTAAGACTAAAAAATCAAGTGCCGGTGCAAGTACTGGCAAGACAAAGAAAAAGAAATCATCGGATAAAAAATAAAAAAAGGTAATGGACCAAATGGTCTGTTACCTTTTCTGCATGTCAAAAGCTGATTTTAATTTAATATTATCGGGTTTACTGTCATGAGGATATTGTTGGTAAACAAGCTGATTGGTTTGTTCATCATGAATGATATATAGACTATCAGCAGATCCTTTACAAGGTCCTAAAGAAAAGGCTGTTTTAGAGTCATCGATTAATTCAATATCTTTAAGTGTTTGAGCTAAAAGCTGTCTGAATCGATTTATTTTTTTTATTTTTTCTTCAGCTTTTTCAACGGCTTTACTCAATTTATACCCTTCATCAAGATATTCTTTGATGATAGTTACTTTAATTACTGTTCTTAATTGGTATCTGCGATAGCTGTTATCTGTTTGATTCTTAATTGATTGAATAAAGTTCTTTTCTTCCCAATAACGCAACTGTCTCGTTGAGACGTTGGTCATTTTACTCAGCTCACTAATGCCTACAACAATATCGTGATTTGTTAATAAAGTCTTTAGCGGAATTTTCACATTGGCACCTCTTGATAATTATTTGATGTTTAAATTGTAACTTTTTTAACATTAATGTCAAGCTGGTTGACAAATGACTTTAAAAAATTTAAACTATATTATGTTTTTCAGAAAATAATAACACAAGGAGTGAAATAGATGGAAAATATACAAAAACCGCTTGATATTTACGGGAAACCATATCATCGCGGTATCTTAATAGGTGTTCTTTTAATTGGAACATTCTGTACTGTCTTAAATCAAACGCTGTTGGCGACAGCCTTTCCAGCTTTAATGAAAGACTTTGATATATCTGCATCGACTGTTCAATGGTTGACGACAGGTTTTATGCTGGTCAATGGAATTATGATTCCAATCACAGCTTGGACGATGAATAAGTTTACATCAAAGAGTTTATACTTATTTGCAATGATTGTATTTTTACTAGGAACTATTCAATGTTTTTTAGCGCCTAATTTTGAATTTTTATTGTTAGGTCGTTTAATACAAGCAATTGGTGTAGGAATCTCTATGCCTTTATTGCAAACTATTATGCTAACTATTTTTCCTCCTGAAAAACGCGGGGCGGCAATGGGAATGACAGGGATTGTTATCGGTTTAGCGCCTGCATTAGGGCCAACTTTATCGGGATGGATTATTGACCATTATCAATGGCGTGATTTGTTTGGTATGATCATTCCTATCGTGATCTTAGTTATCATTCTAGCATTTTTCTTTATGCGCAGTGTTATTCCTTTATCTAATCCTAAAATCGATATTTTATCGATCATTTTGTCAACAATTGGATTCGGTAGTTTATTATATGGATTTTCCAGTGTTGGAAATGATGGTTGGGGTAGTATGAATGTATTATTACCGTTAATTATCGGTATTATTTTTATTGCTATCTTCGCACGGCGCCAATTACATTTAGACAATCCGTTTTTAGAATTGCGTGTATTTAAATCACCAGTTTTTACAATAGCTGCTATTTTAGCTGGTGTAACTAATATGGCGATGATTGGAGCTGAAATGGTTATTCCGTTATATATTCAAAATATTCGAGGTGAATCAGCGTTTCATTCTGGTTTAATGCTTTTACCAGGTGCTCTTATAATGGGAGCTATGATGCCGATTACCGGTCGCATATTTGATAAGCACGGCGCAAGACGATTAGCTATTACAGGTATGTTTATTTTAACTGCAGCAACTGCTCCGTTTGCATTCTTAACTGAGACAACACCTGTTGTATATATTATAGTACTTTATGCGATTCGTATGTTTGGAATTTCTATGGTTATGATGCCCGTTACAACTTCAGGTATGAATGCTTTGCCTACTAATCTGATAACTCATGGTACCGCAGTAAATAATACCTTTAGACAGATTGCTAGTTCCATTGGGACAGCAATTTTGATTAGTGTCTTAACGAATGTCACAAAAACTAATATTCCAGACAAATCAATGGCAAAAGCGACACCTTTAGCGTTCAAAGAAGATGTTTTAAATGCTACGTTATCTGGCTATCATGCAGCCTTTATTGTCGCTATCATTTTTGGTTTAGTAGGTCTGATTATTTCTTTATTTTTAAAGAAAGAATCAGTCATTTATAAAGAAGCCGATTCTGATTCTGAAAGGGAGGCTGCCTAATGATTATCTTTATTTTAATTATCAGTGTGGTATTATTTATGCTGACTAATGTGTTTGCTAAGAAAATATGGCAAACCGTTGTATCCTTTGTTTTTGGTGCGTTGTTTGTTGTTTCACTCATTTTGATTGTTTTGAACGTATCAAATCATTACGGAATGAAACAAGTAACGGAAACGAAAGAAATTTCGCTTGTGTCGAGCGGTGACACGAATGGACCTAAACTATTATTGTATCAGCCATTGGGAAATGGTGAAGAGACAGTTTTTCTATATAAAACAAAAGATTCTCAAAAAAAACCGAAAGCAACAGGAACAGACTATGTGACTAATGAAGTAATTAAAAATAGTAAATCACCAAAATTAATTGAAAAGAAAACATATTGGGTTTATAAAAATCGCGGTTTTGAACGTTTCTTCCATATTAATGGCAGCAAAAAAGAATTTGTTAAAGAAGAAAATGAATTTCAAGTACCATCGGATTGGTATGTTTTAACAACTGATCAGGCGAAAGAACTACAAAAAACGATGC
Organism: Vagococcus vulneris; assembly: GCF_003950515.1. GTDB lineage: Bacteria > Bacillota > Bacilli > Lactobacillales > Vagococcaceae > Vagococcus > Vagococcus vulneris. The sequence continues at coordinate 53,721 of NZ_NGJS01000007.1, read as the reverse complement.
AGGATCAGAAAATCCAAATCGAATCCGATGCAAAAGCATTCGCAGCCAATCAATTAAAAGAAGCAATGATGAAAAATCCGAAGTTAGATAAAGCGGCACAACACCAATTAGCTGAAAAGGCTGGGGCTGACTATCAAGCAAAAGTATTTCAAGAGACAGTCGAAAAAATTCAAAAAAAATAAAAGTCAGGGTGAGGCAAATGTGTCTCATTCTTTTTTTGATAGTAACTAAAATAGTTGAAAATTTCTTAAAAAGGTTGTTTTATTAAGAGGTAATATGATACTATCCAGTCATGTATTCGAATCATTTCTTCTTAGATTATGTACCTGTAGGAGGCCAAAATTATGGTACTAAAAAAAATATATACCAAAAAAAAAGAACAATTACCGGAAGAAACAATAAATTCAGTGGGCTTACCAAATGATTGGGCCGTGTTAATCAGCTCCTTATGTTTATTGATAGCGGGATATCTATTTTCAGCGAATGATATATATAGTGGATTTTCAAAGGCATGTTTTATCTTAGTCATTATTATTACTGGAACTACTCCAGTCAAAAAGACGTGGCAGAGTCTCCGTCAAAAACAATTTAATGTCTATCAACTAGTTGTTTTAATTGTAATTATTTTACTGTCAGTAAAACAAATTCTATGGGCGGCTTTTTTACTAGTCACACTGGTCGTTATTTCATTCATTAAACAGCATGTCAAAAAAGAAAAAAAAGACAAGTTATCATAATACAAGCTTATGCAGCAGTAAAATTTATTTTACCGCTGTGTAAACTTTTCCGATTTAAATAATTGCATTTCTTTTTTTTATCGTTTATAGTTGACGAATCAACAATTGACGAATCAACTGTTTAAGGAAGGGGACAATGATGACTGGGAGACAGGTAAATCAGGTTTTTTATCAAGTAAAAATATTGGAACAGCAGATTGCTAAAATATTTGAAGAACGTGTAGGAATTAGTTTAAGCCGATATAAATTATTACTAATTCTTCAAGAAAAAGGTCCATGCCTGCATTCAACACTGAAAGAAGAAATGCAGATTGACCAAGGTGCTATCACTAGGCACTTAAAAGTACTAGAAAATGAAGGGCATGTTTTGCGACAAAGAAACCCTAAAAATAATCGCGAGGTTTTTGTGGAACTGACTAATACAGCAAAGAATAAATTAATTGCATGTGAACATAAGCATCAACAATTCGAAGCATTATTAGGTACGTATGTTGATGAGACAGACTTAACGAATTTATCAGGTTTGTTAGAGTCTTTAACGTCTGCATTGAAAGCTATTGAAGAAAAATAAAAAGGAGTTTATAGAAATGACACAATTTAAAACAAATGACTTTTCAGAAATAGTATTTGGGAGAAAATCAGTCATGAAGAAATGTTGGAAATGATCAGTGAAGCTACAACAGCACCATCTTCAGTAAATCTTCAACCATGGCGGTTTGTGGTAGTTGAAAGTGAAGCAGCAAAAGAAAAATTACATCCTTTAATTCGTTTTAATACAAAACAGAATGAAGAGTCCTCAGCAATGGTCCTAATCTTTGGCGATTTAAGATGTCATGATTTAACAGAAGAGATCTATGATCAGGCCCATACTGCTGGTAAAATGCCGAAAGAAGTCCGTGATCAACAAGTTCAAGCTATTGTTCCGCACTATGAAGCTTTCTCGAAAACTCAAATGAATGACGTTGTTAAGATTGATGCTAGTTTAGCAGCAATGCAGTTTATGCTGATTGCTCGAGCACATGGGTATGAAACAAATCCGATAGGTGGTTTTGAAAAAGATCAATGAGCTGAGGCTTTTGGTTTAAACAAAGAACGTTATGTGCCGGTGATGATTCTTTCTGTTGGTAAAGCGACTGAGTCAGGATATGAATCCGTTCGTTTAGATAGTAAGAAAATTACAACATTCAAATAAAATTTGAAACAATCGAAAGGATTGCCCTTTCGATTGTCTTTGCTTTATAACAACTGCTCTACGTGTGCTATAATTGATAGTAATTTAAGAATGATAGACATAACTGAGGGGTGAAGCTTCATGGCATTATTAGAATTAAATCGTGTGACATATGAGACAGAGAACCAAAAGATAGTAAAAGACGTATCTTTTCAGGTAAATGAAGGCGAGTATCTGACAATTGTCGGTCCGTCGGGTGGTGGTAAGAGTACACTTTTAAAATTAATCGCATCATTGATAACACCAACATCGGGGTCCATCTTATTCCAAAAAAAAAGCCAGTCGGAGTATTCGCTGCCGCTGTATCGTCAGGAAGTTTCATATTGTTTTCAACAACCGACACTATTTGGAGAAACTGTCGCTGACAATATGATATTCCCTTTTGAAGTAAGACAAGTTGCTTACGATGAAAAATTAGCTGCTGAGCAGTTGCAGCGTGTTGATTTGACCGAGGATTATTTAACTAAAAAAATTGTGGACTTGTCTGGCGGAGAAAAACAGCGGGTAGCTCTTGTCAGAAATTTATTGTTTCCGCCTAAGTTGCTGTTGTTGGATGAGGTAACGGCAGGTTTAGATGATGACAGTAAAAAAATTGTCTTGAATTTGATTGATGATATTCATCATCATGCGACGACAATGATTCGCGTGACACATGATGATAGTGAAATAGCTTCAACTCAAAATATTTTAACAATTAGAAATGGAGAGGTTGTCCATGAATCAGTTAGCCATTAATGACGTATCACTAGTTATCTCATTCGCTTTAGTATTGATTGCGATGGCTATTAGTATGAAAGAAAAATTGGGACTGTCAAAAGATATTATTTATGGTGTCGTTCGTGCAGTTATTCAACTAACCATTATCGGCTACGTATTGAAATATATTTTTCAAGTGGATAATATTGTTTTAACGCTGTTGATGAGTTTATTCATTGTATTCAATGCCTCTTGGAATGCTTATAAACGTAATCCCAATCAGCATAAACATTATTGGAAAACTCTTGTTGCAATTATTATTAGCACATATGTGACCATCAGCGTGCTACTTCTATCAGGTGCACTAAAATTTGTTCCATCTCAAGTCATTCCGATAACCGGTATGGTGGCGAATAATGCGATGATTGCTATTGGTCTATGCTATCGAAATTTATATCAGCAATTTCATGATCAACGCCAACAGGTTCTTGAGAAGTTAGCGTTAGGTGCAGATATTAAATTAGCCAGTCGGAGTATATTAAAGTCAAGTATCAAAATTTCTGTACAGCCGACTGTCGATTCAACTAAAACTGTTGGACTGGTAAGTCTGCCAGGAATGATGTCAGGATTGATTTTTGCAGGTGTCGATCCAGTTCATGCAATCAAATATCAAATTATGGTGTCGTTTATGATTTTAGCAACCACAAGCATGGGGGCAATTATCGCTGGCTATGGAGCGTATAAAGAATATTTTAATGATCATCAACAGTTTAATAATTAATTGATGTGAGACAAAAGAACCCAAGACAGTCGGGTTCTTTTTTTTATTGCTATTTTACAAAATATACGGTACATTAAATTATCATTAGAATTTGATTTGTTTTTTGGAATTGAAAATGAATGAGAAGAGTGTTTGGCAGGTTGTAAGGAATTTGACCTGAATGAACTTTTAGGGGGAAAAGGTATGACGTATGAACGAGTGTCAGGTAAAGATTTTTTGAATCGTGTATTGGCAGGAACAGCAACAGGAATTATCGTAGGGATTTTACCCAACGCGGTATTGTCTTCTATATTAAAAATATTTGGAAACAATTCGCTAGCTTTGCTGATTGGGCAAAGTGTGACCATTTTTCAAATTGCGACACCTTTGATTATCGGTGCTTTAATTGCTCATCAATTTAAATTTGCACCGTTGGATATGGCTATTGTTTCAGGTGCGGCTTACGTAGGGTCTGGTGTAACTAAGTTTAATCCAGCCATTATTAATCCGATAACAGAAAAACCAGGAATGTTTATTTCAGCTGGAACAGGAGACCTGATTAATACGATGATTACAGCTAGTCTTGCAATTGGTTTAACGTATTTGTTCGGATCGCGTTTAGGTTCGCTAAAGATAGTCCTAGCACCGATTATTATCGGTGGTGGAAGCGGCTTAGTTGGTTTGCTCATTTTGCCGTTTGTTTCAAAAATAACAACGACTATCGGTGATTTGATTAATTCATTTACTACGTTACAACCTTTCTTAATGAGTGCGCTGATTGCAATGTTTTTCTCAGTGTTGATTATTTCACCGATTTCAACAGTAGCTATTGGTTTAGCTATTCAGTTAAATGGGGTTTCGGCGGGAGCTGCCGCAATGGGCGTAGCTGCAACAACTATTGTATTAGTTGTTCATTCATGGAAAACTAACAAGTCCGGGGTGACGTTAGCTATTGCATTAGGAGCTATGAAAATGATGATGCCTAACTTATTCAAATATCCGATTATTTTGCTGCCAAGTCTAGTAACTGCTTTAGTGTCATCTGTTTCAGTTGCTTTATTTCAAATATCAGGTACACCTAACTCAGCTGGTTTTGGTTTAGTCGGTTTGGTTGGTCCGTTAACGTCATTAGACATGGGGCCTATGAGTATTAATATATTTATGGCTTTAGTATCTTGGATTATTATTCCAACAGCAATAGCCATTGTTTCACGATTTATATTTGAAAAGGTTTTTAAGTTATATGATGAGAAAATAGTATTTGCTCATCAAGAAGCTTAATATAGGCTATTTAGTAAAAATAATATCTATACTGAGTCTTTTTATATTGAATCAGTTTATTAAAACAAATTGCTTTAATAAAGTACACAATTGTATTATAACTATATTGATGGTTTAGCACTTTATTGGAAGTTAAACGCTTAATTAAATAATAAACTGCAAGGAGTTATAGGTATTAATGAATAATATAAAAAGCGAAAATTTTAGACAAAAACTTGATAATGAAAAATTAAGGATTATTGATGTTCGCGAGGTTCATGAATTTAAAAAAGGCCACATAAAAATGGCTGAAAATATTCCATTAAGTATTTTAGCAAATCAACTAGAAAAAGTATCTCATGATGAAACGTATTATCTTATATGTCAGGGTGGTGGACGTTCAGCACATGCGGCTGAATTTTTAAATAGTAAGGGATACCAAGTGGTAAATGTTTTAGGTGGAATGAACGCTTGGCAAGGATTTATCGATAAATCAGATGAAAATTAATTTAAAATACATATTATTTAAACAGACAATTCAAAACAGCACCGTCTTTTTTTGAGACGGTGCTGTTTTTATTTGTTTGTGATGGCTGTCAGGGTACAACGACCAACACTGGTAATTGTGTTCTGCTCATCATAAATTGTTGCTTCCCAGACTTGAATAAGCCGTCCAACTCGGTTAGGTTTAGCTATAACTGTGATGGTACCAGAGCTGACTGGAGCTAAATGATTAACTTGTAAGTCGATGCCGACAGCATGTTTGGCAGAATCATGTAAATTTAAGAGAGCACCCTGACTGCAGGCTGTTTCAATCAATACGCCATTAAGACCGCCATGTAAAACACCGTATGGTTGAAGATGCTTGCCGGTAACAGGCATAGTCATTATGACTTGCTCCGGTGTTTGTGATTGAACAGAAATATTTAATAAGTCGATGAGATTCATAAAAAAGCCTCCAATTTAGTTAAGTATCATACTTATTATATCTTATTCACTGAATAACAAACAATATTTACCCTAATTTTACGCTCTTTGTGTATAATGAAACAGTTAGAAACAATAAGGAGGGCTCTTAAGGTGAGAGAGTGGAAAGTAGTTAAGAATTATGAAGAAATTTTATTTGAACAAGAAGGTAAGGTAGCAAAAATCACAATTAATCGTCCGCATGTACATAATGCGTTCACACCGAACACCGTCTTTGAAATGATTGACGCATTTAATATTTGTCGTGATTGCGAAGATATCGGTGTTATCATCTTAACGGGAGCTGGAGATAAGGCATTTTGTTCGGGTGGTGACCAGAAAGTCCGTGGTGATGGCGGCTATGTGGGAACAGACAATATTCCACGTCTGAATGTGCTGGATCTGCAACGATTAATACGCGTTATTCCTAAACCCGTCATTGCTATGGTTAAAGGCTATTCTATCGGTGGCGGTAATGTCTTACAACTTCTTTGTGATTTGACAATTGCAGCTGACAATGCTGTTTTTGGACAAACAGGACCGAAAGTCGGCAGCTTTGACGGTGGTTACGGTTCAGGGTATTTAGCACGAGTTATTGGTCATAAAAAAGCTAAAGAAGTCTGGTTTATGTGTCGTCAGTACAGCGCTCAAGAAGCACTTGATATGGGGTGGATTAATACAGTCGTACCGCTTGAACAAGTTGAAGATGAAACTATGAGCTGGGCATATGATATGTTAAAACACAGTCCTTTGGCATTAAGAATGATAAAAGCGTCGATGAATGCTGATACTGATGGACTAGCTGGTGTACAGCAATTAGCTGGTGATGCAACGCTGCTATATTATACTATGGCTGAGGCTCAAGAGGGACGCGATTCGTTTAAGGAAAAACGTGATCCGAACTTTGATCAATTTCCTAAGTTTCCTTAATAAGGCTGGAGGGTAGCAAGTAATGAATTGGTTAATACAACAATTACAAGAACGTCCGGATGCACCGGGTTTGTATTACGGCAATCGCATGTGGACGTTTGCTGAAATCGGCCAAGAAGTTCAGGAGCGAATGAGATACTTCAGTGGATGCATCCCAACGACAGCTGTCCGCATTGCCGTTATGAGTCAAAATTCCCAAGAATTATATTTTACTATGCTGGCATTATGGTCGCTGGGGAAGGAAATTGTTTGTTTAAATATACATTTACAACCTCGAGAACTTGAGTATCAATTGACTGATGCTCAAGTCTCTTTTGTGCTTGCATCTGAAAAATGCAGAACGGCATTGCAAAAAGTTCAGAATATCAAGATGATACCTCTTGAACAGCCGACTGATTATTTAGAAAAAGGCTATTTGCAGTTTTCTGACATGTCAGATGAAGCTGTTGCAACGATTATGTATACATCAGGGACTACGGGCAAGCCGAAAGGTGTCATTCAACGCTTTAAAAATCATAGAGCGAGTGCCGAAGCCGCTGCGATTAATCTTGGTTTGTCATCTGCGGACTGTTGGCTTTGCGCAGTTCCATTATTTCATGTGAGTGGGTTGTCAATAATATGTCGCCACCTGTTATACGGATGCAGTATTAAATTATATGAACACTTTGATGCTGAAATGGTGACTGCCGATTTGGTCCGTGGACATGGCAGTATTATGTCAGTCGTACCACTAATGCTTGAAAAATTACTGGCAGAGTTTCCAGACAGCGGTTATCATCAAAAGTTTCGATTGTTTTTATTAGGCGGCGGGCCTGTATCGACAGCAATGCTGCAGGAATGCAGACACTATGGAATTGAAGCAATTCAGTCTTATGGTATGACAGAAACTTGTTCACAAGTCATTTCGCTGAATTCAAAAGATTCCTTAAAGCATATTGGTGCAGTCGGTCGGCCTCTGGAAGGTGTGCAGATCAAAATTGTGGATAGAGAGTATCAAACAGTTTCTGCAGATACTATCGGGGAAATTTGGTTAAAAGGTCCAAGTGTGATTAGCGGTTATTTGAATGATGCTGAATGGCATCATGAAAAATGGACGCTGGATAACTGGTTCAGGACTGGAGATATGGGTTATTTAGATCGTCATGGTTATTTATATGTAGTTAGTCGTTTAAGTGAACTGATTATTTCAGGTGGTGAAAATATCTATCCGGTAGAAGTCGAGCATGTGTTAGAGATGATGCCGACGATTAAAACGGTAGCCGTTATCGGTGAACCAGATAAAATGTGGGGACACGTTCCGGTTGTATATATTGTTGGAACTGCTACACAAGATGAAATAAATACTTTTTTAGAGGGGAAACTAGCGAAATACAAACGACCAAAGAAGATCTATTATTGTCGCGTATTACCGCGGACGGCTAGCGGTAAATTAGCCAAACATCGTTTGTTGACTGCAGAAAGAGAGGATTTTTTATGGAGATAACACCTGTACCGCAAGAACTGGCAGCATATCAAAATGAATCGATTGACTATCTTACTTGGATTTATGATATGGATTTCAAAAAAACGGTACTTGATTTATTTCAAGCTAGTCAATCATTAAAGATTGCGGAAACCTGGTATTGGGAAACGCCTAATCGCCAACAATCAATGGCTGGGTTTGGTGCTGTAGCTCAATTTATCGGTGAAGCTGCAAAGCCTCAAAAAATTAATGATTGGCATAAAAAACAAAAAACAATTGTCTTACCTGATTCTATTGAACTTAGCGGAAGAACACCGTCATTAGTCGGCGCTTTTCCTTTTATGCTACAAGGTCATCATCCGAATGATAATATGTGGGGGGAATTTGGAGACGGCTTTTTCTTTTTACCGAAAATACAGATTTTGGCGAATAAGAAAAAGAAAACTATTCTCTTCAATTTTTCAAAGAAAGATTTGTCTGTTTTAGAAAAAAGTTGGTCAGAACGAGTCTCTTTGGTTCAGAAATTAAGTGAAACTTTGTGCAGCGAAGAGTCGGTGTCTAGTGGTATTATAAAACAGATAGAACTTGATATACCTGCATGGATGGATTTAGTTGAGAAAACGATTAAAACTTTGAATGGTCGAACAGAGTTAGCTAAAGTAGTGACCGCGCGTATTTTAGAAGTTGAATCACGAGATACTTTGTCAAGCGGACAAATAATGGCTGCCTTGCGTGAGCAGCAGCCTAATACATATTTATTTTCGTTAACTAAAGATAGTCAGACATTTATCGGATCAACGCCTGAACGTCTATTAAAAGCAACACCAAGTAATTTTTTGACGGCAAGTATTGCCGGATCGACACCGCGTGGAGCGACTGCAGCTGAAGATCAGCATTTAGGCAATGAGTTGCTACAGGATTTAAAAAATAGGGGCGAACATCAAATTGTGGTAGACCGAATTGTTACAGAATTAGAACAATTGTCAGGTACAGCAATTCATCTAGATGAACCAACACTATTAAAAAATCGTGACATCCAACATCTGTTTTTACCCATTGAGGCACCTCGTGTTGCTCAGACAAGTTTTTTAACAGCAGTTGAAACGTTGCATCCAACACCAGCTTTGGGCGGTGAGCCTAAACAATTGGCGCTTGATTTTTTAGCGGCACATGAACCGATTCATCGAGGACTTTATGGTGCCCCGGTTGGCTGGCTAAGCTTGACAGCTGATTGTGGTGAATTTGCAGTGGGCATTCGCTCTGCTTTGCTTGACAAGCATAAAGGTTATCTTTATGCCGGTTGTGGCATTGTTAAAGAATCACAACCGACATTGGAGTTAGCAGAAACACGGGTTAAATTTCAACCGATGCTTCGTGGAATGGGAGGTAAATAAAAATGGCTTATCAAGAAGAACTAACTGATTATCTGCAAGCAGTAGTTAATGGGTTAATCAGTCAGCATGTAACAAAAGCTGTTATCAGTCCAGGATCCAGGTCAACCCCTCTAGCTTTGCTGCTGTATCATTCAGCTGTAATCGATACATTTATTGGTGTGGATGAGCGTTCGTCAGCCTTTTTAGGGTTGGGCTTAAGTAAAGCAAGTGGTCAGCCGGTGGCTTTATTATGTACATCAGGAACTGCTGCGGCCAATTATTTTCCAGCGATTTGTGAGGCTAATGCCAGTCAAGTTCCGTTAATTGTTTTAACGACAGATCGACCTCATGAATTACGAGATGTCGGTGCACCGCAAGCAATGAATCAAACGGCTCTTTTTGGAGAACATACAAAAAAATTTATTGATATGAGTTTGCCGGATAATCAAGAGGAAATGCTGGATTATGCGTTTTGGCAAACAGCAAGGTTAACTAATATCGCACAGCAAGTACCGAAAGGTCCCGTTCAACTGAATTTTCCATTGCGTGAACCTTTGCTTCCGGACTTAAACCGTACTCCTGTTAAGATGTCGGAAATGTTGGTTCTTGCTGGCAATAAAAAAATATCACAAACTAATCTGGCTCTGCTTGCCGACAAGTTATCTGCGAAAAAAGGAGTTATTATTATTGGTGGTGAACAGTCATTGGCAGAAGCACGTCATCTGATTGCTTTAGCCGACAAACTGCAGTGGCCGATTATCGGTGACCCTTTAACAAATATAACCACTTGTGGAGCGGTCAGTCCAAATATTATGGGACATGCTGATTTATTTGTTGACATTGTGACACATGAAAGGCCAGATTGTATATTGCGTTTTGGAAAATTACCGATCTCTAAAAATGTTATGTTGTGGTTAAAAGAGCTGACTTTTACAGAAATTCCGATTTATTTAGTAGATGAGTCTGGAGAATGGCAGGATCCGTTAAAACGTAGCTGCTTAATCATTCAAGCTGATGCTTCTCAAATTGTTGAAGAGCTGCAACAAAGTCAGATAAAACCATCACCTGACAGTTGGTCAGAAACTTGGCAAACGTGGCAGCAGCGAACTGCGGAGTTGATTCACCAACATCCTGTGTTATTATCTCTCAGTGAAACAGCGGTCGCGTTAAAAGTACATCAAACAATGGCGTCTTCAGGGCAGTTATTCGTATCTAACAGTATGGCAATACGCTATTTGGACCGCTTTGGCGGAGTGACTGAAACAGAACATACAGTCTATGGCAATCGCGGAGTCAATGGTATCGATGGTATTGTATCGACTGCCATGGGGATGGCAATGGTTAAACCGGAATCCGATAACGTGTTGTTAATTGGTGATTTAGCAATGTACCATGATATGAATGGTTTAATGTGGGCGCGTGATCACCGTCTATCGTTAACAATTGTTTTATTGAATAATAATGGTGGCGGTATTTTTTCTTATCTATCTCAAAAAGCATTAGAACCTGAGGAATTTGAGCCTTTGTTTGGGACACCAACGAATTTAGATGGTAAAAAAATGGCGGAATTGTATGGTGCAGAATATGCTAATCCTAAAAGTTTGGCTGAATTGGAAGAGCTGTTGACTAGCGGAAAAAATGCTGCTGGCTTACGTATCATTGAAGTGACAACTAGTCGTACTGAAAGTATCACAGAATATGAAGCAATTAAGAATTCTATACGTGAGGCCTTTTAATGAGACAGAAAATCGATGGTCATTATTATACATATCATTGGACAACGCCGTATCAAAAGGATCGTCCGACATTATTGTGTTTACATGGATTTACAGGAACTGGGCAGACATTTTCATGTTTAAAAGATGTGGATGCGTACAATATACTTATCCTAGATTTAATTGGTCATGGCAGCAGCGCGGCCCCTCAATTAGGGAAATATTATCAATTCGACTATGTGTTAAGTATCATAGATAACTTTTTAAACTCTTTATCGTTAACAAAAGTTGATGTGCTAGGATACTCTATGGGTGCACGGACTGCATTGGGGTTTACCTTGGATTATCCAGAAAAAGTCAATCAGTTAATTATGGAGAGTGGCACGCCAGGAATTGAGTGTCCAAAAGAACGTCAGAAGCGTCAAAAGCAAGATCATCAATTAGCAGAGGAAATTGAGCATCAAGGCATTGAAGCTTTTGTCGATTCTTGGGAGAGATTACCACTATTTGCTACGCAAAACGACTTGCCTGCGTTAAGGCGGATCGCTATTCGCAACGAACGCTTAGCGCAAAAAAAAGTTGGTTTGGCTAATAGTTTGCGCTTCATGGGAACTGGAGTTATGCCTAATTATTGGCCACGTTTAAAAGAACTATTGCACAAGAGGGTAGTATTGATTGTGGGCACTAAAGATGAAAAATTCAGTCAAATCGCAATGAATATGAAGATTTTTCAGCCGACAATTCAGGTAGTTACAGTGAAACATGCTGGACATTGTATCCATTTGGAGCAGCCAGATAAATTTATCAGTATAATCAATCAAATGGCAGGTGAGTGAAATGAGGATAACAACGATTGATCGATACTTTGTCACACTGCCGTTTGTCCAACCGATTGTGACTAGCTATGGGGCATTGACACATAAAATGGCAGATATCATTGTTATCAGAGATGATTTTGGCAATGTGGGCTATGGCGAGTTAACTGCATTAGAGTACCCAGATTATATTGAAGAAACTTTATCAGGAGAACGGCTGATTTCTGAACAGTGCCTGATACCGTTATTAAGAGACCGTGACATCAATCATCCTATCGAAGTAAAAACTTTATTTTCAAAAATAAAAGGTCATAACATGGCAAAGTCAAGTTTAGAAACAGCTGTATGGGACTTGTATGCGAAACAGCAGAAATCTAGTTTATCAAGTTTGATAGGGGGAACAAGGACAAGGGCATTGGCTGGTGTTAGTTTGGGTATGATGTATGAACAATCTGAGTTAGTTAATCGGGTGTCGGAGTATGTTGAACAAGGATATCAGCGTGTCAAACTTAAGGTCAGTCCCGATTGGGATGTGACGCCTGTGACTTGGATTCGTGAGGCCTTTCCTGAACTACCGCTAATAGTTGATGCTAACTCCAGTTATACGTGGGCACAAAAAGGTCAGCTACAGACATTGGATGAGTTGGGGATAGTTATGCTTGAACAGCCATTCAATACGTATGACTTTTTAGAACATGCAAAATTACAAAAATTGTTGAATACTCGCGTGTGTTTAGATGAGAATATCCGAAGACTAGATGATTGTCGTTTAGCTGAACATTTAGGCAGCTGCCGCAGTATTAATTTAAAAATCCCGCGAGTTGGAGGTCTAACAGAGGCACTGGATATTTTAAAATTTTGCAGGGAGCATGATATTAGTGTTTGGTTGGGCGGTATGTACGAAACCGGTATTGGTCGGGCGTTAAACGTTCAATTTTCTGCCATGTCGGCACTAAAATTTCCGGGAGACTTAGCAGCGTCGTCACATTATTTCAAGGAAGACGTGATTCAGGAACAATTTACAGTAGATAATGGTAGTATTGAGATTCCGAGAGGGTACGGTATTGGTGTTTCATTAAAATAATGTAAACAGATTATTGCCTTACATCATTTTCGTATAAAAAAGACCCCCAGCTTAACTGGAGGTCAAAAAGGAGTTGTTTTATTTACTTTGGAGGAGTAAATAAAATGAAAAGGTTTGTTAATGTTGTTTGTTGGTATATTTATATAATAGGGGTTAAATGCGAAAAAAATATGAATTTAACAAGTACAATTTATGAAATATACGTTTTATGAATTGGCGAGGTTAAAAAAGTAGTTATAAAGCAGAATAGTTGGTTATAATGAGTGATAAACATTTATGGAAGGGCTGATACAGCATGTCAAAAATGTTCGAAAGTGAATTGGTTACAGAGCGTCTAATACTGAGAGAATGGGAATTAACGGATGCACCTGCACTTTATAAATATGCGTCTGATGAAAAAGTTGGACCTCGTGCAGGCTGGCCGGTGCATACAAGTGAAGCAATGAGCCGAAGGATTATTGCTGAGGAGTTGCAGAAACTGCATAGTTTTGCTGTTTGTTTAAAAAAAGACAGAGGGCACATTATTGGAGCGATTGGCATTAAACAACAAGACGAGAAAATGAATGAGGCCGAAATTGGTTACTGGATAGGTGTTCCGTTTTGGGGGCACGGCTATATGCCGGAGGCGCTTAATGAAATTATTCGATATTGCTTTGATGAGCTTAATCTGACTGATTTATGGTGCGGTTATTATGATGGCAATCAACAATCTTATACTGTCCAATTAAAATGCGGATTTAAAGATGCGTATACGGTTGAAGAGAAATCCGTTCCGTTATTAAATGAATATCGTACAGAGTATTTTACACATTTGACTAAAAAAGATTGGTTAGTGAAGGAGCAGACAAAATGACAGGTGATTATCCCTTATTAAAAAATAAAATGCCTAAAACGATTAAGAAAGTTTGGTATAAGGCTAATATATTAAGTGTTTTAATAATGTTAGTGATAGGTGTCATCAGTGTAGCTGTTCTTTTTTATTTAGGTTGGTGGAGGCAGCTGTGGTTGTGGCCAGCTGTCATTTACTTTGGAATGGTAGCGGTTGTTGGAATCGTTACTGCTGTACTTGTACCTTACCGCTATGCTTTTCATCGGTATGAAGTAACGAGTGATGATTTAGCCTTTCAAGAAGGATATTTTTTTAGATCAACGACTTATGTACCTATTAATCGCATTCAACATGTAGAGACAGAACAAGGCCCATTTTTACGAAAAGAAGACCTAATGGAATTGGTCGTTAACACTGCTGCAACAAGACATAAAATTTCGGGTTTAACGGTGTCAGATGCTGTCAAGTTGCGACAGCAGATCATCGATTTAGTAAAGGTGACTAAAGAGGATGTCTGAACGTCAAAGATATCACCCGTTAGCATTGGTTTTAGCAATAGTTAAGAATTTGAAAGAATTTACTTTTGCATTAGCGATATTGATAATTTCATCAGGATTTTTTCAGCATTCATTAGTTAAATTTTTGTTAATAGGTGGAACGATCCTTTTTTCAATTATTTTGGCTATTTGGAATTATTTGACTGAAACGTATGAAATTCGTGATGCCGACTTAATCGTTTATAAGGGTGTCTTCTTCAAAAAAGAAATAACAGTTCCTTATGAACGCATTCAGACAATTAAACAAAGGCAGTGGTTTTTTCTAAAGCTGTTTAAAGTTGTCGAACTTTTGATAGATACAGCGGGAAATGACAGCGAACCAGAAGTTCATCTTCCTGCAGTCAGTTATGACTTACTTCAGAAAATCGAAGTTCGCAGGCAAGCTAAAGGAACGGCCACGTTTAATACAGCGGACAGTCTGGCTAGTTATAGTTTATTGGCTGCTGAAAAAGTAAATGACCGTCTAATTAAACAATTAGTCTCAGAAAGTATGCCTTTTTATCGTGTACCAAATCGGGATATTTTGATGTTCGGCTTAACGGATTTAAGTATTTTTGCAGTAGTATTTGCCGTATATTTTTTTGTTGATGATTTTATACCGCTTAACTGGATAAAACGAGTAACAAATATGTCTGAAGAACTTTTGCGAATGAGTTGGCTGATGCTGGCTCTGGTGATAATAGGTATATTGATAATTTTATCGTCAATCTCTATAGGTAAACAGTTTTTAACCTTACATCAATTTACAATTACTCGAGACAGTGGAACCTTAATTACCGAGAGCGGACTATTGGAAAAACGAATTCAAAAAATTCCACTGCATAAAATACAAGGAATAAAAATTCGTCAGCAGATAATTCGTCGTCTATTTGGTTTGGTTTCTGTTGAATTACTTTTAGCCCGCGGGCAAGCTGGTGATGAAGACAGTACTTCAGCAAAACGTCAGTATTTGTTGCCTATTGTTAAACAAGATATGTTGTATCATCAACTGTCGTATTTATTACCGGAGTGGCAGATAGAAGAGCCGGTATTGACCTATGTGTCGAAAGACAAAATGTGGTATTTTTGGCGCTGGTGGTTAGCAATAATCATTCCTTTGACCGCTGCGGGCATGTATTTTTATCTTTGGGCCGCAATTCCAAGCCTCTTACTGCTTTTATTAACAGGTTTTCTATCATGGTTGCAAGCAGACTCTCAGGGATATGCTTTGCAGAAAAAAACATGGTTGGCTATTCAGAAGCACAAGTGCTTGACTAAAGAACTGCTTTTGGTTGAGCCGCGAAGACTTCAGGCAGTAAAACGCAGTACAAGTAAGTGGCTGCGGCCTAAAGCGATGGGACATGTTGAATTTTGGATTAGCTGTGATAATGGTACAAAACAGACAGTATTGAAATATTTGCCAACATTAGATATTACTTGTATTTGTCAATCTTATCGTCAGCACAATTCTAAGGAGTAGTATTCTGTTCTGACAAATTGTATGATAGGCTAGATAATAAAGGGGGAGAAATAAATGAATTCAGCTATTTTTAAGACGTATCAATTTTATTTTTCTTTGATGAGTTTAATTGTTGCAGGTGTTTTTATTTTTCAAGACGGTGTAGTAGCAAAAATTGTTGCGGTATTATTTTTTATCAATTGTATAACTAATGCTGTAATAGCACATCAGAAGGTCCAAAAGAAATCAAAATAAGAATGTTGCTATTTTTTAAGACGGGAGTCAATTTTGACTACCGTTTTTTATATTCTTGTTTGTGATTATATTTTCAAATATTTTAAAAATCTTTGTGATATTCTTCCAAAAGGTTTTTGGTTATGATAGGATAATCTTGATAGTTTAGGAGGAAATTATATGCCAAAAATCATTACTACCGTGGAATCTCTTTCACAAGCAAAACAATTGGTCGAATTGAATATTGATTATATATACACAGGTGATGCAAACTTTGGTTTGCGACTGCCAACACATTTTGAACGACATGAGTTAAAAGAATTAACTGATTTAACACATGCTTATGGAAAGAAAATAAGAATTGCAGTTAATGGGATTATGCATCCTGAAAAAATGGAAGAGTTACCGGAGTATTTAGCTTTCTTACAGGAAATCGGTGTGGATGATCTTGTTGTAGGAGATCCGGGGGTCATATATGTACTTAATCGAGATAAATATCATCTGCCTTTTATCTATGATGCCGCGACGATGGTGACTAGTTCCCGTCAAATTAATTTTTGGGCTGGTAAAGGCGCTCAGGGAGCTGTTTTGGCTCGAGAAATCCCCTATTTAGAGTTAAAAGACTTAGGACCGGCTTTAAACATTCCTGGTGAGATGCTGGTTTACGGAGCAACGTGTATTCACCAATCAAAACGACCGTTGTTAGAAAATTATTTCAACTTTGTTAAGACGGATGAGGCGACCACAAAAAATAGAGGTCTATTTATTTCAGAGCCGAAAGATGAAACGACACACTACTCTATTTATGAAGATCAGCACGGTACACATATTTTTAATTCTGCTGATATTAATTTGATGCATCAGTTAGGTGAATTGCACGACATGAAGTTAGATTCGTGGAAATTAGATGGTATTTTTACACCAGGCGACCTATTTGTGGAAATTGTAGACGCTTTTGCTGAAGCAAAAAAACTAATTGAAGCAAATCAGTGGACAGAAATAGAAGCGGCAAGGTTAAATGAAGTAGTGGTTGCTGCTCATCCTAATGGCCGAAGTTTAGATGAAGGATTTTACTATTTGAATCCCGAGGATATTAGATAAAGGAGTATATAACGAATGACAACATTAAAAAGACCAGAGGTTTTGGCGCCGGCTGGAACATTAGAAAAGCTAAAGGTAGCTATCAGATACGGAGCAGATGCTGTATATATTGGTGGAAATGCTTACGGACTAAGGAGTCGGGCCGGTAACTTCACTTACGACGAGATGGCAGAAGGTGTTCGATTTGCAAAAGAACATAATGCTAAAGTTTATGTTGCTGCTAATATGGTGACACATGAATTCGATGCAAAAGGTGCCGGTGAGTTTTTCCGTGAATTACGTGATGTCGGAATCAGCGCAGTTATCGTTTCAGATCCAGCACTGATAGAGGTTTGTATTACTGAAGCTCCCGGTTTACCTATTCACCTATCAACACAGTCCTCGGCAACAAACTATGAAACTTTAGAATTTTGGAAAAACGAGGGATTAGAACGGGTTGTACTGGCACGTGAAGTGTCAATGTCGGAAGTTGCTAAAATTCGTCAGCATACTGATGTGGAAATTGAAGCTTTTATTCATGGTGCAATGTGTATTTCTTACTCTGGTCGTTGTACATTATCGAACCACATGTCACATCGCGATGCTAATCGCGGTGGCTGTTCTCAATCATGCCGTTGGAAATACGATTTGTTCGATATGCCTTTTGGTGAAGAACGTCAAAGTTTAACGAACAGCGGTGAAGTCAGCGAGCCTTTTTCAATGAGTGCGGTGGATATGACGATGATTGAACATATCCCGGACTTGATTCAAAATGGTGTAGACAGCCTGAAAATTGAAGGTCGAATGAAGTCGATTCATTATGTATCAACTGTGTCAAATGTCTATAAGGCAGCCGTTGACAGTTATATGGAAGATCCTGAAAATTATGTCTGCAAACAGGAATGGATTGATGAGCTATGGAAAGTAGCTCAGCGAGAATTAGCGACTGGTTTTTATTATGGAACACCAACTGAAAACGAACAATTATTCGGTAAACGCCGCAAAATGCCGGTTCATAAGTTTATCGGCGAGGTACTGGACTACGATGGTGCAACCAAAATGGCAACTATTCAACAGCGCAATCATTTTCGTTTGAATGATGTTGTTGAGTTCTATGGACCTGGCTTCACACATTTTCAACAAACATTGACTAAAATGTGGAATGAAGATGATGAAGAAATTGATAAAGCGCCCAATGCCATGATGATTGTTAAAATACCGGTGGAACAGCCAGTAAAACCAGGAGATATGATTCGCAAGAAAAAATAAGGGGGTCATTATAATGGAAAAATTTGATTATATTGTTATCGGAGGCGGCAGCGGCGGAATTGCATCTGCTAATCGTGCCGGTATGTATGGTGCAAAAGTACTCTTAATAGAAGGAAATAATATTGGAGGTACCTGTGTTAATGTCGGTTGTGTCCCTAAAAAGGTGATGTGGACAGCATCGGACATGCGTCATACAATGCTACATGCAGCTAAAGAGTACGGTTTTGATGTCGAGATTAAACAAGAAAATTTTGCGGATTTTGTTGCAAGACGTCAAGCATACATTACACGCTTGCATGGCGCTTATATGCGCGGACTTGATTCAAACAAAGTAACTTTCCTGGCAGGGTATGCTTCTTTTGTTGACAATCAAACAGTTGAAGTTGATGGTCAACAATATTCAGCACCGCATATATTAATTGCAACAGGTGGTAAAATTACCCGTCCTGATATTCCTGGAAGTGAACTTGGAATTGATTCTAATGGATTTTTTGAATTGACAAAATTGCCTAAATCTATCGTAGTTGTAGGGGCTGGCTATATTGCCGTTGAATTGGCTGGTGTTTTAAATGGTCTAGGTGTAGAAACTCATTTGGCTTATCGCAAACAAACAGTCTTACGCAGTTTTGATACGATGATTTCTGATGCATTGGTTGAAAGTTATCAACAGCAAGGTATTCATATGCATGCTCATTCTGTTCCAAAAAAAGTGGTAAAAACTGCAGACGGCTATCTATTAACCTTTGAAAACGGTGAGTCGATTGAATCAGAAGAAATTTTATGGGCAGTTGGACGTCATGCCAATGTAGATGGTTTAAATATTGAAGCGACTTCTATTGAATTGACTGAACGTGGTGCAATTAAAGTTGATGCTTATCAGAATACAACCCACCCTGGAATTTATGCTATTGGTGATGTAGTTGATAAAATCGATTTGACACCTGTGGCAATTGCGGCTGGACGCCGTCTATCAGAGCGCCTGTTTAATGGGAAAACTGATTTGAAATTAGATTACAAAAATATTCCAACAGTTGTTTTTTCACATCCGACAATTGGAACAATTGGGTTGACTGAAGCACAGGCTCGGCAACAGTACGGGGATGATGTAAAAATTTATACATCAACTTTTACACCGATGATGTATGCTATTACAGAAGAAAAACAAAAATGTTATATGAAGTTAGTTTGTGTTGGTATTGAGGAGAAAGTCGTCGGACTACATGGAATTGGTTTAGGGATGGATGAGATGTTGCAAGGCTTTGGTGTTGCGATTAAGATGGGTGCCACGAAAGCAGATTTTGATAATACAGTTGCTATACATCCAACTAGCGCTGAAGAATTTGTCACAATGCGTTAATAATTACTCAGATTATAAAAGCTATTAAGTAATAATCACTTAATAGTTTTTGAAAGTCTGTGTGTTATAGGGTATAATTATTTTGTTAGTAATTAATTAAGGAGGGTTATAAAATGGATGTTTTATCATTGGCTCGATTCCAGTTTGGGATGACCACCGTTTTTCACTTTTTTTTCGTTCCATTGTCTATTGGTTTAGGCTTTGCAATCGCACTTATGCAAACTTTATATGTAGTTAAAAAAGATGAAATGTATAAAGACATGACTAAGTTTTGGAGTAAAATATTTCTTCTAAGCTTTGCTGTTGGGGTCGTTACCGGAATTATCCAAGAATTTCAATTTGGTATGAACTGGTCAGAGTACTCACGTTTTATGGGGGATATTTTTGGGGCACCACTTGCAGTGGAAGCTTTATTAGCATTCTTCTTAGAATCAACATTTATTGGATTATGGATGTTTGGTTGGGATAAGTTCGGTAAAAAACTGCACTTATTATGTATTTGGTTAGTTGCTATTGGATCAACACTATCAGCATTATGGATTTTAGCGGCTAACTCATTTATGCAAACGCCGGTGGCTTATCGGATTAATGAAGCTACTAATCGTGCGGAATTAACAAGTTTTGCTGGTTTATTGAAAAACAAACAATTATGGATGGAATTCCCACACGTAATTTTTGGGGCAGTTGTTACAGCAGCGTTTGTTATCGCGGGATCATCTGCTTGGATGATGATGAAAAAGAAAGATCTACCTTTTTACCGTCGTTCATTAAAATTTGGATTAATTATGGGGTTAGTCGGTTCAATCTTAACAATTGGTGCTGGACATCAACAAATGATCCATGTTGCAGATGATCAACCAATGAAATTTGCTGCAATGGAAGGTATATACGATGACACTTCGTCACCGGCACCTTGGACACTTATTTCAGGAATTGATACGAAAGATAAAAAAGTAGATTGGACTATTGAAGTGCCTTATATGTTAACGCTTCTTGGAGGCAAAGATAAATATATAGGTATGGATGAAGCTAATAAACAACTGCATGAAAAACATGATGCACAATTCGGCCAAGAAATGGACTATTATTTACCAGTTAAGTCATTATTCTGGGGATTCCGTTTTATGGCGGGCTTCGGAACGTTGTTGGCCTTGATGGCTGTTGTCGGTTTATTCTTACTTAAAAATGACCGGATTTATAAAACAAAATGGTTCTTATGGTTATTGGTTGTTGGGATACTCTTCCCGTTCATTTCAAACACATTTGGTTGGTTAATTACTGAATTAGGTCGTTATCCTTGGACCGTTTACGGATTGTTCACAATTAAAGATAGTGTTTCACCAGCGGTAACAGCAGGTAATTTACTATTTAGTAACATTGTTTATTTTGGTCTATTCTTGATTTTAGGCGGCGTGATGGTTGTTAAATCAAAACGAGAAGTTGCTAAAGGTCCTTATTATGTGGATGAGTCAGAAGCAAAAAAAGATGGCATTGATCCATTTGCGAAGGAGGTCTTCTAGATATGACAGCATTAGAGTTATTGTGGTTTGTTTTAATTGGTGTATTATTTAGCGGATTCTTTTTCTTAGAAGGTTTTGACTTTGGTGTTGGTATGTCAGTGAAGTTACTGGCTCGCAACAAACGTGAACGTGATCAAATTATTGAAACAATTGGACCAGTTTGGGATGGTAATGAGGTTTGGTTGATTACAGCCGGTGGAGCGATGTTTGCATCTTTCCCAGAATGGTATGCTACATTGTTCAGTGGATTTTATGTGATGTTCTTACTGATTTTAGTTGGTTTGATTTTACGTGGTGTGTCATTTGAGTTTAGAGCACATGCACATTCAGCACGCGAACGTAATTTATGGGAATGGGCAATGTTTATCGGCAGTGTTTTACCGCCATTTTTATTCGGTATGGTTTTTGTCAATATGATTCAAGGCATGCCGATTGCAGCAGATAAAAATATTATGAATGCTGGTTTTGGTGATTATGTCAATTTATTCTCAATTGTTGGTGGAGTCGCTGTCACATTAATTTGTTTCTTACACGGGTTGAACTATATCCGTTTAAAAACAGCAGGCAATGTTCGTGAGCGCGCACATGTATATACTAAAAAACTATACCCTGTTTTATTTGCCGGTTTAGTTGTGTTTGCCATTTTAGCCTATATTAAAACTGATTTCTTTACTGAAAAACCAGTGCCATCATTTATTTTATTAGGATTAATTGTTCTATTTGCTGTGATTTCTGCATATGGTTCACATGTTAATAAAGAGTTAATGTCATTTTTAGCAACAGGTTTAATTTTGGTTGGTATCGTTGTATTTATCTTTAATGGTATGTTCCCACGTGTCATGATTGCAGATGATCCATCATTAAGTATGTTGATTAAAAATTCAGCTAACTCATCTTATACATTGAAGACAATGACTATTGTTACTGTATGTATTTTGCCATTTGTATTAGCTTATCAAAGTTGGAGCTATTATGTTTTCTCAAAAAGAATTCATGTTAGCAATAAATTAGATACAAACGGATATTAATAGATAAGGAGATGACCTAATTGATTGATAAGAATTTATTTCGAATTAATAAAATTAGGCCAATCTTAATAGGGCTTGCAGGAATCGGATTCCTGCAAGCCTTATTGATTATTGGACAGGCTTATTTTTTAGCCAAAGGAATTAGCGCGTTGTGGGATGGTGCATCAGTGACATCACAACTTCAATCGCTAATTATTTTTTTTAGTTGTTTTTTTATGAGGCAAGTACTGCTGTATATTAGAGATAAAATGCTTGATACGTATGCTTATGGGCAAGCCAAAGTTTTACGGCAGCAATTATTAGAAAAATTATTTCGATTAGGTCCTAATTTCGTTCAAAAAGAAGGAACCGGAAATATGGTTACTATGGCAATTGAAGGCATTTCTCAAATTGAGAATTACTTTACACTTGTTTTACCAAAAGTGACAAACATGATGATTATTCCGTGGCTGATTTTGATTTTTGTTTTTTATTTAGATATTCGCTCAGGAATAATTTTGCTTTTAGTCTTTCCAATTATTATTATTTTTATGATTATTTTGGGCTATGCTGCACGAGCTAAAGCAGATCGTCAATATGAAGGGTATCAGTTGCTTAGCAATCACTTTTTAGATTCATTACGCGGTTTGGAAACATTAAACTATTTAGGACTTGGCAAAAAGTATGAAAAAAATGTTTATGCTATAAGTGAAGATTATCGTAAAGCAACTATGAGTACGTTGAAAATTGCGATTTTATCAACTTTTGCTTTAGATTTCTTTACAACGTTATCTGTCGCAATTGTTGCTGTGTTTTTAGGATTTAAATTAATGAATGGTCATTTGGAGTTGTGGCCTGCAATGACAGTTTTAATTTTGGCACCTGATTTTTTCTTGCCGATTCGTGATTTTTCAAATGATTATCATGCTACATTAGATGGTGGTAATACATTTAAGTCCATTATGACAATTCTTGATAAAAAAGAATTTGACCAAATTTCAGAGCTACCTTTAAATGAAAAATGGACAGCGGACGATGAATTTAAGTTAGTTCATACCTCTGTTAAATATGATGAGGTGAATCAAAAAAGTACATTGGAAGACATTAATTTTACTTGGACTGGATGCGGTAAGATTGGTGTAGTCGGTTTGTCAGGTTCTGGGAAATCGACATTGATTAAGTTGTTAGGTGGATTTTTAGGAGCTGAAGAAGCAAGTATTTCGGTCAATAATGAAACAGTCGACAATTTACGTGTGGCTAATTGGCAGGATAAATTGTTTTATGTGCCACAAGACCCGTATATTTTTCATGCATCTTTACGTGATAATGTAGCTTTTTATCAACCAGATGCACCGGAATCAGCTATTTTATCAGCAATCGACCGAGCTGGGTTAACCCAAGTAGCTGCAGAACTTCCGGATGGTTTGGAGACAATTATCGGTGAAGGAGGACATACGCTAAGCGGAGGACAGTTTCAGCGTGTCGCAATAGCACGTGCGTTTTTAGACAGTCAACGAAGTATCCTGCTTTTTGATGAACCGACTGCTCACTTAGATGTTGAAACGGAAGAAGATTTAAAACAAATGATGCTGCCGTTATTTGATAACCGCTTAGTCTTTTTTGCTACGCATCGTTTGCATTGGATGCGCGAAATGGACTACATAATTGTCATGGAAAATGGTCAAATTACCGAACAGGGCACGTATGAAGAACTAAGAGCAAAACAAGGGGCATACAGTACCTTTGTTAATGAGTTGAAGGGAGAGTAATATGAAAAAGAAATATTTATTACTTTCAAAAGAAGATACATGGGTGAGACCTTATTTTAAGAAATACAAAAAATTACTAGCTTTAGTTTTGTTTTTAGGTTTATTGACCTTCTTTTCAGCAGGTGCCTTAATGTTTACCTCTGGTTACTTAATCAGCAAATCGGCAACACATCCGGAAAATATCCTGATGGTTTATGTGCCGATTGTGATGACACGTGCTTTTGGTATTGGACGTCCGACATTTCGCTATGCGGAGCGTCTAGGCAGTCACAATTGGGTGTTGAAAATGACTTCTGATATTCGCTTGAAGCTGTATCGTTCACTGGAGTCGCAAGCAGCAACTTCTAAACAAAATTATCAAAGCGGAAGCTTGCTGGGTATGTTGGCTGAGGATATCAATCATATTCAAAATTTATATTTGCGAACAATTTTCCCTGCTTTCATTTCAATTCTGCTGTATATTTTTATTATTATTGCTTTAGGTATTTTTTCGATACCTTTTGCTTTGCTGATGCTGGTTTTAATGAGTTCGTTTTTAATTCTTATGCCGTTAGTGTCAATTTTAGTGAATAATGCGCGTATCTATAAGCAAAAAGAGCAGCGTCACTTACTTTACAATGACTTAACAGATGCCGTTTTAGGTGTTGGCGACTGGCAATACAGCGGTCGTTATCAAGAATTTTTAAATCAATACAATGATTCTGAAGCTGGTGTGCGCCAGCAGGATGAACAGTTGAACCGCTACACGCGTAATGAAGGACTTGTTAAGCAGTTGCTATTTGGTTTAGTTGTTATTGCTTTGTTTATCTGGTCAGGCAATTATTTTGCCAGCTTGGATTCTGCTAATGCATTAAATTGGATTGCGGCTTTTGTTTTGGCTTTTTTTCCGTTAATTGATGCCTTTGCACCGGTTAGCGACTCAATCAGAGAATTGCCTTTGTATGAAGATACGGTTCAACGTTTAGATAAACTGCCTCATTCACATGATGAACCAACCTATCACGAAGAGTGTGAGTTGCCGGCAGCGTTAACTGACTCGACAATTGTTTTAAAAAATGTGTCGTTCCGCTACCCGCAATCAACGCGTCAATTATTAACTGACTTTTCACTAACTATTAAACAAGGTGAAGTGGTCGCAGTTTTAGGACGCAGCGGGATGGGGAAAACGACCTTATCTAAACTAATTCGCGGCGACTTGACGGCAATAATGGGGAGAATTACCATCGGAGGTTATGACGTCACTAATTTTGTGGGACAGCAATCACATTATATCGGTGTATTGAACCAATCACCCCATTTGTTTAACACGACCATAGCTAATAATATCCGACTAGGTAATATCGAAGCGACCGATGAAGAAGTTTTAGAGGCCGCCCATCGTGCAGGGTTAAAACAAGTTATTGATGCTTTGCCAGACGGCGTGGATACGATAGTTGAAGAAGGTGGTAAACGTTTTTCCGGGGGAGAACAACAACGGATTGCGTTAGCGCGTATCTTATTACAAGATGTACCGATTATCATTATTGATGAACCGACTATCGGTTTAGACCCGATTACAGAAAAACAACTATTAACGACAGTCTTTGAAACATTAGCTGGTAAGACAGTAATTTGGATTACACACCATCTAGTAGGTATTAATCATGCTGAGCGAGTTGTCTTCTTAAAAGATGGCCAAATACGAATTGACGGATCACCTGAAAAATTAAAGAAAACAAATACATACTACCAACGGTTAATTGCTCTGGATACCTATGAATAGTGATTCTTTTTTAAGTTATTAAGAGAAAATAGCAATTGTCCAAAAAGTAACAAAAAAATAATGCTAAATACACGTATTTTTTTCAAAAGACCTTTACATCAGTATATGAACAAGGTACTATTAATGTAGTTATGTATAAAGCGTGCATAGGCAGAAAAATATTGCTTGTTATAATAACGAAGGCAATAAGAATATAAAAATGGTCATTCAACCAGCGTACTTAATAGGGATACTAAGTGATAATAATTGAAGTGAATGATGGATAAAGGAGCTTTGAGGACATGGAACCAGATTGGCAAGAGCGTCTAAATAAATTGCAATTGGAAAATAGTGACTTATATTTTAAGTTGCAACAAAGTAAATCTGATGAAATGAAGTATCAACAAGAATTGAATCGATTGCAAGAAATCTTAAATCATACAGATCAGTCGTTGCAAAGTGCAACCAGTGGACATGACGAGACTAAAATAAATTTACAAGAAAAAATCAATAAATTAACATTTGAATTGCAAAAGAAAGAGCAAGAAATTCTTGAAAAACAGGAACGAATTCAACAACTAGAATTAGAAATTTCTGGACATGATCGTTATGTAGCAGAATTGAAGACTGACTTAGATCGTGCTCGCGAAGATAACCAATCACAGATTTATAATTTAATTCAAGAAAATGATAAATTAAAAAATGATTTGGTTAGCTATCAAGAAACAGAATTAGATGCAAATCAAAAAAATCAAGAACTTCAAACAGAAACATTTGATCTGAAAAATAAGATCCAACAACTAACATTGGATAAAGATACATTAGCTAAAGAATGGGACATGAAGCTGCGTAGTATCGTTCAAGAAAAAGATCAATTGCGTGCTGAAATTGAGAAGAGTTACGATGCAGCTAATGAACGACACAATGAAATTTTACAATTGCGTAATCGTATTATTGAATTGGAAGCAGCATTACAACAAAGCAATCAGGAAAAAGTGGACATGTCTCGCACCTATGAAAGTCGCTTAAGTATGCTACAAGCTGATCGTGATCGTTTGCAAATGGATGTAGAGAATAAAAAACGTTTATATAATCAAGAAAAACAAAATGAAGTACGTCAGCTAACAGACCGTTTAACTAAGCAACAGACATTAGTTGATAAAATGATGACCACTCAACAAAAGACACAAGATAGTTGGCGCTCACATTATCAGCAATTAGAAAAAAATTATCAGCAAGTCCGTTCGCAATCAACACGGTACGAAGAAGAGCTGGCACATCTACAACGAGAAAATCAAGCGTTGACAATGCAGCTAAATACAGCAACTAATGCTGTTTTACCGGATTTTTCTTCAGTTGTAACCAGTGAGGCCCCGCTGCCAAATTATGATAATTTAGAGCCTGATACACTAACACATTCGATTGTTAATAATCAATCTTTAGAAACTGTTTCTAGTGACGATTACCAAGAATTAGAAGCTGAAGTTAAGAAAGCTCAAGCTCAAGCTAAAAACTATGAAGAAGAATTATCAGACTTGCGTCAAATGAATGATGACTTAATGTTGAAATTAACAGAGGTTGAAGAAAAAGTTGATGCTGTACCAACAGCAGCTACGACGCAGCCAGCACTAGTTGCTCATACAGTTGACTCTGCTGATGCTGAATACGGTGATGATGATGAATTAGTTTACGACTCTGACTCTGATTATGACTATGATAATGATTACGATTATGATGACTATAGTTATGATGATTATAGTTATGATGACTATGGTTATGATGATTACGATTATGATTATGAAGATGATGATGAGCTATTAGAATATGACCCGGATACAGCGGAAGATGATATTGCTGAACTGTTGGAAGACACGCACAGCACTAAAAAAGTTAAGGTACCTAAGGCCGAGTATGAGGCCTGTGAAGATCAGCTTGACATTTTGACTGATCGTTGGAAGAAAGCTAAATTAACGTCGGCTAAACAATTGAAATTTAAAAAATGGGCGGAACCAAAAGTTAAGAAATTTAGTCGTTTCTATCGTGATCTTGATGACTATGTTAAACCACCCAAATTATTTTCACGTAAATATAAGATGGAAGCAGATGTGTATAATCGCATAAAAGCTTATGCTTTATTAAGTCGACACATTGAAGAAATGAGCGAAAAATAAAAATAACCCGAGCAGATTTTTTTAAGAAACTCTGCTCGGATTTTTTATTTTAAAGGATTAACATGATAATAACCATCAAATATATAGTAAATACTGATTGGCAGTCCTAAAAAAGCTGCAATCCAGAATAATTTGATTGAAATAGTTGATAGACAGATTAATCCGAATATTAATGCAATCACGGCTGCTATCATAATGAATAGTCGTTTTTTACTCATTTTAGTGACTCCTCCAGTCTTTTGATGATAGTATCAGTATATAAAAAAGCAGATATAAATTCATCCATCTTAGGACTGATTTATGTCTGCTTTATTTTGTTTGCCCAATACGTTAGCTAAAGCTTAAATAAACGTAATGATTATAAATACAATAATGATACCAACGGTAATGAGATAATCTAGTAAGTTTTTTCTTCATCGCTGATTCTTCTTTGATAAAGCAAAAAAAGCTGGTTCATTAATTTCGACTTCTATGGGTTAATTTTAATAGTACCGCTGTCACAGCACTAGTTGCAATACCGGCTACGATAGCTTCGGGAATACCGTTTGTTACGATAACGGCTAATACAATTTTGTAGAGACTGGATCCTAGTGCACCGCTTTGAATTTGCGAGTAGCCTTGATTGAAAAGAAGGTAGATTAGGTTCATAACTAAAATGGTGTTTGTTAGTGAACCAATCACCCCAGAAATAAATAGACTTATCGGTTCTTTTAATTTAGGCAATGATTTTTTCATCAATTGAAAGGCATAGTACGGTACGATACCTACTAAAATACGCGGAATAATTGCAATGACGATTGCCCATAAACTCCCTTGATTAGTTCCGATAACGGGAATAAATGGTGAAAAAACAAAGGACATCGGTACAGGGTTGACAGTAGCATTAAACATACTAATTAAACCAAATGATAAGCCTAAAAAGGCACCGTATCTTGGACCGAGCACAACTGCACCGATGATAACTGGTACATGAATCAGCGTGGCGCTAATAATGCCGAGGTTAATAAAGCCAAGCGGTGTAAAAGCAAATAATAGAATAATTGACAGAAAAATAGCTGTCATTGTAAGTTGGTGAGTTTTCAAATTAGTTCTCCTTACTTAAAAAATACTGAATCTGCCCAACAATTTCGGCGACATCAGCCAAAGCACCTTTTCCATAATCACCGCAAGCTAACAAGCTTTCTTTCGGTTCAATGATGTGGTAGTCATAGGTAGTCAGTTTTCTTAGATTAGCTTGCATCGCTGGATTTGCGTACATGTACGTATTCATAGCCGGTGCGATGAGTTTTGGTACGTCATGTACTGCTAGAGCAGTTGTCGACAGCATATCATCAGCAATTCCATTGGCTATTTTTCCAATAATGTTTGCTGTTGCCGGTGCGATGATAAATAAATCAGCTCGTTTGACTAAGTCAATGTGATTAATATCACCAGGTGTTTTTTCGAGCATCACATCTGTGTGCACTGAATGTCTAGATAAAACCTGCAGTGTCAAAGGAGGGATAATGTTTGTGCTATTTTGAGTCATAATTACTTCTACGTCGATTCCTTGCTTACCTAATTGACTAATTAAATCGGCTGCTTTATATGCTGAAATACTGGCAGATACTCCTAGTAAAACAGTGGGCATACTAATTACCTCCTTGTGTTAAAATTAATTGTCGTAAGCCATCCGCTATTGCTTGTTTTGTCGAAAAACGATCAATAATTCCGCTTGAATTAATTAGCAATCCAGTGTGTTGCTGATCAGTAATGGATTCTAAATCATTAGCCAAGATATAATCAGCTTGATTTTTTTTGATACTGGCCTGTGCTGCATCGTATAATTCTTTCTCAGATACGCCGACTAATAATTTAAAGCCGATTAAAATAGTTTCGGGCTGCCACTTCTTGATGGAATGAATCACTTTAGGTGCCTTATCCAAAAATAAAATCAATTCTTCCCCAGCAGAATCAATTTTTTTCGCTTGAGATTTAGGAAAAAAATGCTTATTTTTGAGTGTCTGTTTGATGATGGCAGATAGTTCATCTTTTGATTCCCATTTTTTTTCAGTTAGATGTTCAGCCACTGTATTGGCTAGAATTTCTTCGTTAGCGAGATGCGATAGTTGATAGTCGCTGACAGCCATACTATGAATGACGTAGTCGATTTTTTTTTCAGTTAATATTTTTTTCATTGTTTGGTATAAATCAGTGACCGATTGTATAGGATAGAAAAAAATGTCTGCTTCGCCTGTAGGTTTCGGTAATACAGCTTGTGGACCGTAAACATAATGGATAGAAAGATCATCATGCTGTAATGCATCTGCTATTTTTTGACCTAAGCGGCCTGTAGCATGGTTGGTTAAGTGGCGTACATCGTCAATTTTTTCTGATGTACCGCCGGCAGTGATTAAAATGTTCATATGAACTCTCCTTGCTTAGCGTACGTCATTCACGATGACACTCCGCTTTTCTAATAATCGCTTGATAATTTCTTCTGAAAGTTTTTTACGAGAAACTGGATAAGCTCGCTCAGCCAGGTGGTGAACTATGGGAATATGCGCGGCTAGTTGAATGGCAGTTCCTTTGAAAATGGTTAGTGGTCTTCTCTTTGTTGTCACAAGTCCGGACCGAATGATGATAACTGAGTTAGTTTTGTCCAATAAATCCTGTTCTGCCAATTTTTTTGCTTTTAGATATCCTACAGGCCCGGCTTTGGCAGATAAAAAAAGATAAGGGATTTGGAATTCTTCACAAACGCTGCTGATTAAGTGGTTTGTATAAAAAATCATCCGATGGTAGGTTTGACCGCGATGCTTGTTTTGAAATAGAATACCGATCAAATTAATACATCCCAAGCAATCAGCTAAGTAATGTTTCCAAGAGGTGTCTGTAAAAATATCAGCTTTTACCCAAATCATCAGTGGATGGGACATCCAAGGCTGTTCTTTTTGAGGTTTTCCGTGTTTAGAGATACTGATAACGGATATATTTTTGCGTAAAGCTTCTTTGCAAACTCCCTGACCAACAAATCCGCTGCCACCGATAACTACAATTGATTGTGTCATCATCATTCCCTCTTTTCTCAAATAATTGGTTATATTTTAACATATTATACCTGAATTAGCAGAGAAATCTATTCTGCTAGTCGGATAGCTTTTATTTACATTAGAAACTTGATAAACTATAACAAGCAGAAGTAGAAAAGAGGAAACTAAAAATGAGGTTATTATTTGTTGGAGATGTTGTTGGATCACTAGGCAGAGAGGCAATTTCAACATATCTGCCGAAGTTAAAGAAAAAATACCGGCCGCAAGTGACGATTATCAATGGAGAGAATGCTGCTGGAGGTCGTGGTATTACTGAGAAAATCTATAAAGGTTTTTTACAGGATGGAGCAGATGTCATTACGTTAGGGAATCATGCTTGGGATAATCGCCAAATTTTTGAATTTATTCAGGATGCTAAGAAATTAGTCCGTCCTGCGAATTTTCCTAAAGAAACAACGCCCGGTAATGGGATTGTTTATGTCAAGGTGAATCAGGTGGAATTAGCTGTAATTAATCTGCAAGCAAGAACGTTTATGGTACCGATTGAGGATCCATTTGTTGTAATAGATGAGTTAATTGAAGAAGCACGTCAACGAACACCGTTAATCTTTGTTGATTTTCATGGGGAAGTGACAAGTGAGAAACAAGCTATGGGTTGGTATACCGATGGTCGTGTCTCGGCAGTTGTCGGAACACATACTCATGTGCAAACAAATGACAGCCGTATTTTACCTAATGGAACAGCTTATTTAACCGATGTTGGTATGACAGGGCCCTACGATGGAATATTAGGTATGCAGCGAGAAGCAGTTATTGAAAAATTCCGAACAGCTTTGCCGCATCGTTTTGAAGTTGTTACAGAAGGGAGAGAGCTTGTTTCTTATTGTGTCATTGATTTAGATGATAAAACAGGTAAAGCAACACATATAGAAGCTCATTTGATCAATCCTGATCGACCGTTTCGCGATTAGTCAAATAAGCAGTAAGCGAGGTAACGAATATGTCAGAGCTGAGTTATGATTATGAACCGGCTGTTGAAGAGGCTTTAAGAAATCTTTTAAGTAGCTTAAGCTCAAACCCGATAATTGCTGCGTATCAGCAGGCAGAAGAGCGTATTGGTCAGCATGATGGTTTGAAGCAGTTGGTAGATGACATTAAACAGTATCAAAAGCAGGCTGTTCAATTTGCACATTATGATAAACCGCGAGCAGAACAAGAAGCTATTAAACAAGCTGATTTAAAACAAAGAGAATTCGATGAACACCCGCTTGTCATCGATTACCGAGAAAAATTAGTTGAAGCCAATGATTTGCTGCATCATTTGACACAATTATTGGAAAGTCAGGTCAATCTCGAACTTGAAAAAAGATTAACAGAGGATTAAGGAAGGTAAGTAAATGGTACAACAACCAAAATTAACACCCATGATGGAACAGTATATGATAACAAAAGCGCAGTATCCCGATGCGTTTTTATTTTATCGTTTGGGTGATTTTTATGAATTGTTTTATGAAGATGCAGAAAAGGCAGCACAAATTCTTGAACTGACATTAACTAGTCGAAATCGTAATGCTGAGAATCCCATACCGATGTGCGGAGTACCCCATCATGCAGCGCAGGGATACATTGATGTGCTAATTGATAAAGGGTACAAAGTAGCTATCTGTGAACAAATGGAAGACCCTAAAGAAGCAAAAGGCATGGTGAAGCGTGAGGTTATCCAGCTAGTTACACCTGGTACCGTCGTAAGCAGCAAAGAATTAGATGCCAAAGAAAATAATTATTTGACGGCACTATTTATTGATGAGCAGCATAAAGAGTACGGATTTGCTTATGCTGATTTAAGTACTGGAGAATTGAAGGCCAGTCACTTAGCTGATATTGACGGCATCATAAATGAATGCAACAGTTTGCAGACGAAAGAAATAGTGCTGAATAAAGAATGTTCAGAAGTATTGATGCAGCGCTTTGAACAAAAGAATATCTTAGTATCTTATCAAGCACTGCAAGCTCCTAATTCTGAAGAAAGTTATTTAACAGCATATCTTGAAAATTCTTTAGCTGCAAATGCAGCTGTTATTTTAGTAGCCTATTTAAGCAGTACTCAGAAAAGACAGTTAGGACATTTGCAGCAGGCAGTTGCTTACGAACCTAGTCATTTTTTAAAAATGGACTATTATTCTAAGTACAATCTTGAGTTAGCACGTTCAATCAGAACTGGAGAAAAGAAAGGAACATTATTGTGGTTGTTAGATGATACTCAAACCGCAATGGGCGGCCGCTTATTAAAGCAATGGCTAGACAGACCATTAATTCAAGAACAAGCGATAATTTCGCGGCAGGATATGGTTGAGAGCTTACTTAATGCCTATTTTGAGCGAATCGAAATAAAAGAGAATTTAAAACGTGTGTACGATTTAGAAAGGTTAGTCGGTCGTGTGTCTTTTGGGAATGTGAATGCTCGTGATTTACTTCAGCTAAAACAGTCGCTGCAGCAAATTCCGATTCTGAAACAAACTTTGTCAGGTCTTGATAGTGGCGTCTGGTCTACGTTATTGACAAATTTAACACCTCTTCCTGCCGTATCTGATTTAATCGAGCAAGCTGTTAATGAAGAAGCACCGCTGTCTATTACAGAGGGAAATATTATTGCTTCAGGTTATGATGAACAATTAGATATTTACCGAGATGCCATGACAAATGGTAAACAGTGGTTAGCTGAATTAGAGGCGAAAGAACGAAATTTAACGGGAATTAAAACGCTTAAAATTAAATTTAATCGAGTTTTTGGTTACTTTATTGAAGTGACCAAGAGCAATATTGGTGAAGTACCTGCAGAGCGCTATGAGCGAAAACAGACGCTGGCAAATGCCGAACGTTATGTCACACCTGAGCTAAAAGAGCTGGAGACGATTATATTAGAAGCTGAGGAACAGTCTCAAAGTTTGGAATATCAATTGTTTATTGCTATTCGTGATGAAATCAAGCAGCATATTTCGGCACTGCAGAAATTAGCCAAATCAGTCGCAGAGCTTGACGTTTTACAGAGTTTTGCTTCGGTCAGCGAAACTTATAATTATGTTCGCCCGACTATGCTGCCTGATAAACATGAATTGGAATTATTGGAAGGCCGTCATCCAGTTGTTGAGAAGGTTGTTGGTCACCAAGAATATGTACCGAATACTGTATCAATGCCTGAAGATGTAGATATTTTGCTTATTACTGGTCCAAACATGTCTGGGAAGAGTACATATATGCGTCAATTAGCTTTGACGGTTGTCATGGCACAGATGGGGTGTTTTGTGCCTGCAGAAAAGGCAGTTTTACCGATTTTCGATCAAATATTCACACGTATCGGTGCCTCAGATGACCTGATTTCTGGACAGAGTACTTTTATGGTCGAAATGATGGAGGCTAATCAAGCGTTGCGACATGCAACGGTTAATAGTTTAATACTATTTGATGAGTTAGGCCGCGGCACCGCAACTTACGACGGAATGGCACTAGCACAGGCAATTATCGAATACATTCATGCGCATGTCCATGCAAAAACTTTATTTTCCACCCATTATCATGAAATTACCGCTTTAGAACAAACACTGTCGGGACTAAAAAATTGTCATGTTGGTGCTGTTGAACAAGAGGGTGAGGTGGTCTTCTTACATAAGATGATGGATGGACCGGCAGATAAGAGCTATGGCGTACATGTCGCAAAACTAGCGGGGCTCCCAGAGAATCTTTTAGCTAGAGCTAGCGAGATTTTGCATCACTTAGAGACACAGCACAATCAGGACTTGATGTTGGAAAATGAGGCAATCGCGCCAATAGATGCCATACAGAAAATTCCCAAGGAAGTGGAAATGGTGCAGGAAACTGATGATTCATCCGCGCAACTGTCATTATTTTCAGATATATCTGAAGTAGATCAACAAATTGTGGATGAATTAAAAAAACTTAATTTAATGGCGATGAATCCAATGGAAGCTATGACAAAATTATATGAAATGCAACAGAAATTAAACGGCTAGGAAGGTGAAATCAATGGGGAAAATCGAAGAATTATCGCAAGTATTGGCCAATCAGATAGCAGCTGGAGAAGTTGTTGAGCGGCCAGCCTCTGTTGTGAAAGAACTAATTGAGAACGCCATTGATGCAGGAAGTACACAAATTGATGTTTACTTAGAAGAAGCCGGTCTTAAAAAAATCCAAGTTGTTGATAATGGTGAAGGTATCGAATCCAGTGATGTTTTAAATGCTTTTAAACGGCATGCAACGAGTAAGATTCATACGAGAGATGATTTGTTCCGGATCCGCTCACTTGGCTTTCGAGGTGAAGCCTTGCCCAGTATTGCGTCTGTGTCAGAAATCATTATGGAAACATCGACAGGTGAAGAAACCGGTCGTTATTTAAAACTAGTAGGCGGTGAAGTAGTAATTGATAAACCTCACTCACTTAGAAAAGGAACATCAATTACTGTAGAGAATCTTTTCTTTAATACACCAGCACGTTTAAAATATGTTAAAACTCTGCAAACGGAACTAGCTAATGCCGGGGACATCATTAACCGTTTAGCTTTAAGCCATCCTCAAATCGCCTTTCGCTTAGTACACGATGGGCATAAAATGTTGTCGACAACTGGAAATGGTGATTTGAAACAGACGATAGCTGGCATCTATGGTGTGGCTACGGCTAAGAAAATGTTGCCTGTATCGAGTGAAGATTTGGATTTTAAATTAACAGGGTATATTTCTTTGCCTGAATTAACTCGAGCCAGCCGTAATTATGTGTCTATCATTATTAATGGTCGCTATATAAAAAACTATTTACTAAATAAAGCAATCGTTGAGGGATACGGCTCAAAATTGATGGTTGGACGCTATCCACTTGTTGTGTTGCAAATTGAGATGGATCCGCTGCTGGTAGATGTCAATGTTCATCCGACAAAACAAGAGGTCAGGCTAAGCAAAGAAAAAGAACTGATGACATTAATCAGTACAGCCGTTCGTGCGACTTTATCTCGTGAAAATCTGATTCCAAATGCTAGTGATACAAGCCCATATAAGAAAAGGACAACTGAGCCTAAATCAGAACAGCTGGTGCTTGCACCAGATACAGAAATTTACTCAGGCACTGCCAGCCGAACGAGCAGCAGCTCCGACCAGGTTAATACCATCAGAGATAAAAATTTAGTGTATAATGCTAAAACAGGCGAGTTCTTTGTTCCAGGTAAAAAAATGACAGAACAACCTGGATTTTCGGCTGCAAAAAACAAATCAGAAGCTGATATGCCACAACAAACAGTATCAGATTCGTCAGCTGAAACGGAACAATTGTCAGTTGTATCAGATGAGATAATAGACACAGTTGAAGCTCCAGTTGAGAGTGAAATACCTGTTGGTGAGATAAACTTTCCGGAGTTGGAATATTTTGGTCAAATGCATGGAACGTATCTGTTTGCACAAAGTTCTGCTGGTTTATATATTGTTGACCAACATGCAGCCCAAGAACGCATAAAATATGAGTATTATAGACAAAAAATCGGTGAAGTCGGAACAGATAAACAACCGTTGTTAATTCCAGTTGTCTTAGAATATTCGCAAGATGACATGCTGCGAATAAAAGAAAAAGAATCCTTATTGAATGAAATCGGAATTGAACTTGAAGAGTTTGGACCGAATAGTTTTATTATTCGTGAACATCCGGCGTGGTATCCTCCTGGTGAAGAAGAAGCCATTATTCGTGAAATGATTGATGATATTCTTTCCGGTAAAACGGTCACGGTTGCTTCATTTAGAGAAGCAACAGCTATTATGATGAGTTGTAAAAAATCAATTAAAGCAAATCACCACTTGAATGAGATACAAGCACGAGCTTTGCTAGAAGACTTAAAAAAATGCGAAAATCCTTATAATTGTCCACATGGGCGTCCGGTAGTTATCCATTTCACCAATCAAGATATGGAAAAATTATTTAAACGGATTCAAGACCCTCACTGATAATTGTTTGAGTGGCTAAAAAGGCTTTGTCTAACAAGAAATCAGAACTGCTAATAAAAAATGATAAAAACGGGATTGTCTTTTAAATAGACGATTCCGTTTTTATTATGTGCTTGTTGATAAATGAACTATTAGGATGTTGTCTGTTTTAATAACAAGCAGATTACCGACTAACATTGTTATTTTTGAACGAGTGGTATTTAAAAATAAAAGTCAGAAAAACTAAATTTTTTAAAAAACGATTGTTTTTTAATGTTAATTAAGCGCTTTCTTTAATGTGGTTGACTTTTTACACAAAATGATAGAAAATACGTGTATACTTATTTTTTTGTTATTTAAATTTATTTTACTTTGGAAAAGGGGTTCTTTTTTTATGGAAACAAAAACTAACAAATTATTAGTATTCTCAAGTTACGATTATGACGTTACGGCATTTGAGAAATACCCAGAAAAAGGATTAGAATTAGAATATGTAAAAGAAACATTAACTCCCGATATTTTAAGAAAACATGCGAAAAAAGGTGAATACGTAGGAATTATCGTATTTGTTAACGATCAAGTAGATAAAGAAGTTATTGATATCATGGCTGAGAACGATATGTACTTTATCGCAACACGTTCTGCAGGCTTTAACCATATCGATTTAGCGTATGCAAAAGAAAAAAATATGAAAGTCTATCGTGTTCCAGAATATTCTTCATATTCTATCGCTGAACACGCTGTGACATTATTATTAAGCAGTATCCGTGATATTCCAACAGCTGTTTACAATACAAGACACAACGATTTTTCATTAAAGCCAACTATGATGGGATTTGATATTCATGGTAAAACTGTTGGTTTAGTCGGAACTGGTAAAATTGGTCAAAAATTTGCACAAATTATGGCAGGTTTTGGAGCTACTGTCATTGCGTATGATAAATTTCCAGCAACTGAATGGGCTGAGAAATTTGGAGTAACTTATGTTGAATTAGATGAATTATATGCAAAAGCGGATATTATCGCATTGTTCTGCCCAGTCTTCCCTGAAACTCAACATATGATTAATAAAGACAGCATCGCTAAGATGAAAGACGGAGTAATTATTATTAATACTGCTCGTGGACTTTTAGTTAAAACTGAAGATATGGTTGATGCTCTTAAATCAGGCAAAGTAGCTCGTTACGGTGCAGATGTATATGAAAATGAAGCAAAATACTTCTTTAACGATTACAGCAACATACCAGTTGAAGATAAAGTGTTAGAAGAATTACTTGCTCAACCGCATGCAATGATTACACCGCATTCAGCTTTCTTTACAAACGAAGCATTTGAAAATATTTATAAAATAACTATGGCAAATGTTATGGACGGCATTGATTCAAAAGAAAATGCTCGTGAAATGACACAAACCGTTTAATTATTAAAGAAAATGCCCTCGAACAATTCGTTTGAGAGCATTTTTTATTATTAATAAGCTGTTTCAATAAGTTTTGTATGTAAGTCAGATTGAGCACCATCCAAAATAAGCTGATGCTTAAACAAGCATTCTATAACGGCTAGATTGTGATGCTTGGCTAAATCAGAGAAGCCTCTGAAAGAATCCGTTAAGTCGTTTCGATACGTTTCTAAGCACATTTTTAAAGGTTCCTCTTTGTCTGTAGAAAGTAGATTTAACCAAAGATTGATAAGTGTTACTGCTTCTTTTGAGCGTTTATGGTAATTTATAATAGGTAGTGATATATAGACTATTCCTCCCAAAATTGACAAAATTTAACAACTTCTCTATTCTATTAGTATTATGAACTTGTTCCAGTAAAAAAACAACCGGAGGTATTTATGAGTTATATTTTAGCGTCTGCTTCTCCTAGGCGACAAGAGTTGCTGTGCAAGGTTATGACTGACTTTGACGTTATACCTGCTGATATAGATGAGACACCCTTAGACAATGAAGTACCAATTGATTATGTTGAACGTATGGCTAGAGAAAAGGCAAAAGTAATTTTTTGTAAAAATAAAGATGCTATCGTAATCGGTTGCGATACTTCCGTAGTTTATGAAAAAAATATTTTAGGAAAACCTAAGGATGCTTCAGAGGCTTTTAAAACACTGAAGCAATTAAGCGGTAAAATGCACCATGTGATAACGAGCATTGCAATAATAAGTAATAATCAACTTGAACAGCATACGGAGATAGTGGAAGTCACTTTTTATGACCTACTTGAGTCGCAAATCAACTCTTATATTGCTTCTGGTGAACCAATGGATAAAGCTGGTGCTTACGGTATTCAAGATCAAGGGTCTTTATTTGTTAAACAAATTAATGGCGACTATTACTCTGTTGTAGGATTACCAATCGGTTGGTTGAATGACTGGTTATTGAAGGGTCACTCAAAACAGATTAGTTGAGTAAAAATGGCTTTTTTTATAAAATAAATGCAACTTTTAGTGAAAGAAGGTTTTACCTATGACAAAGAAAGACTTGCAAAAGCAGCTAACACCTCTACAATATGAAGTAACTCAAGAAAATGGTACAGAAAGACCATTTTCCAGTGAGTATGATCAATTTTCTGATGAAGGAATATATGTAGATATTGTCAGTGGTGAACCGTTATTTTCATCAACTGATAAATATGATGCGGGCTGTGGTTGGCCTTCATTTACAAAACCGATAGCGTCGTTAAAAGAACTAGAGGACCGTTCACTATTTCGGACTCGCACAGAAGTACGAAGTCAAGAAGCAGATTCGCATTTAGGGCATGTTTTTCCAGATGGTCCTATTGATCAGGGTGGATTACGTTATTGTATTAATGGTGCTGCTCTACGCTTTGTTCCGATTAATGATTTAGAAAAAGAAGGATACGGGCAGTATTTATCTCTTTTTAAATAGATGATTCATTTGTTTGCTACCGGTTATATAGCCGGTAGCATTTTTGTGAACTAAAAGAATATTTTAAAAGAAAATCATTTGGAAATTAGATTAGAATATTAAAAGATGAACCATGCTAGCGGGGACCGTTAGATTTTATTTAGAGACAGTTTAGAAAAAAGAAAACTTATGGTACAATTTAGGGAACGTATGTACGGAGGGATAAAAGATGTATGAATATATTAAAGGTACAGTGACATTTGTCAGTCCATATTATATTGTAGTGGAAGCGGGCAGTATCGGGTACCAATTGCTGGTTGCTAACCCATTTCGATTTTCAGCTTATTATAACCAAGAAGTGATAGTTTATGTTCATCAGGTTATACGGGATGACGGTCAAGCTCTTTATGGATTTTCAACTTTAGAAGAAAAGCAATTGTTTCTTAAATTAATTAGTGTATCTGGTATCGGTCCCAAAAGTGGTTTAGCCATTATGGCATTAGATGATCATGGCGGTTTAGTGTATGCTATTGAGTCAGAAGATGCAGCTTACTTAACTAAATTTCCTGGAGTTGGGAAAAAAACAGCTCAACAGATGGTTTTGGATTTGCAAGGGAAATTGGATGATTTAACGATTGATACCCCTGCTGTTGAAGCAATGACTAAGCAAGATAGTTTATTTACGATGACCGATGATAATCATTTAAAAGAGGCTTTAGAAGCATTAAGGGCTTTGGGTTATACCGAACGCGAAGTGAAAAAAATAACGAAAAAACTAGAAGAGCAGCCTCAGACCAGTACAGATCAGTACTTGCGTAACGGGTTGAAACTATTAATGAAAAAGTAAAAGGAGGTTAAGACTATGTCAGATGAAGCAGATCGTTTACTGTCTGGGTCATTAGTCCCGCAAGAAGAACAGGCAGAATTATCGCTGCGACCGCAATTTTTGTCGCAATATATTGGTCAAGATAAGGTTAAACAGGAATTATCTATTTATATATCTGCTGCTAAAGCTAGAGAAGAATCATTGGATCATGTCTTATTATATGGGCCTCCTGGTTTAGGTAAAACAACAATGGCGATGGTTATTGCTAATGAGATGGGAGTTAATATCAAAACGACCAGCGGCCCTGCCATCGATAAGCCAGGGGACTTAGTTGCTCTTCTGAATGAATTAGAACCAGGGGATGTTCTATTTATTGATGAGATTCATCGGCTGCCTCGTGTTGCGGAAGAAATGCTTTATTCAGCAATGGAGGATTATTACATTGATATCATTGTAGGCCAAGGACCAACAGCGCATCCGGTCCATTTCCCGCTGCCGCCGTTTACATTGGTTGGGGCTACAACGAGAGCAGGCATGCTGTCAGCACCTCTTCGGGATCGTTTCGGCATCATCTGCCACATGCACTATTATGAAGATCATGAATTAAAAGAAATTGTTCTACGGTCAGCCAATATTTTTGAAACAATTATTTTGGACGAAGGAGCTTATGAAATTGCGCGACGCTCTAGAGGAACTCCGCGAATTGCTAATCGTTTATTAAAACGCGTCCGGGATGTGGCGCAAGTTGAAGGAAATGGTGAAATTGATGTGGAAATTGCGGACAGAGCCTTATCTTTATTGCAAGTCGACCATTTAGGTTTAGATTATGTGGATCAAAAATTGTTGCGGACAATGATTGATCTATATCAAGGCGGGCCTGTAGGGCTGTCAACTATTGCGGTTAATATCAGCGA
Source organism: Vagococcus vulneris (assembly GCF_003950515.1). Classification (GTDB taxonomy): domain Bacteria; phylum Bacillota; class Bacilli; order Lactobacillales; family Vagococcaceae; genus Vagococcus; species Vagococcus vulneris. The sequence goes on along the minus strand of NZ_NGJS01000007.1, from coordinate 12,103 downwards.
AGAAACAGAGACAGTTGAAGATATGTATGAGCCGTATTTGATTCAAAAAGGTTTTATTAAACGGACTGCAAGAGGGCGCGTTGCGACTGAATTAGCCTATAGTCATTTAGGATATGATTATATTGCAGACTAAAGGGAGGCCGTTTACAAATGATAATTTGGGTAGATGGTGCATATGGTTTTGGCAAGATAGCAATATGTCAAAAAATGACTGAATTCATACCAAATGCGTATCTGTATAACTCGGAAAATGTTCGTCATAATCTACCGGAATCCTTTCAAGAACCGATTTTCAGGATTATTCGGAGTGGTGTGAGTGGAATGTTCAGGTTCTGTTGCAAAGTTTAAAACGAAAAAGCCTTTTACTTAATTGTTTCAAAACTATGCTGGAATCCCTAGTAATTGATTGATTTCATAAATCACTGAAAAGCCAAAGAGATTTCCGTCTCTTCGGCTATTTTTGTATAGAGCATGATGGACTCAATTCTTTTAATTGTAATTGAGGCAGTCCTTATGGACTGATATAACTTGTTCCTTTTCTTTATTGGACGATGATCTTGTTCAATAATACTATTCAAATATTTACTCGTTCGATGTTCTGTTCTGGTAAATAAATTTTCTGATTTAAGTTGATTAAACGCACAGCTTAATGAAGGTGCTTTGTCCGTTACAATAACTCTTGGTTCTCTGAACTGTCTGATTAACCGTTTAAAGCAAGAGTAAGCAGATTGACTGTCACGATTTTTTCGCAGCCATATATTCAAAGTCAGCCCTGAAGAATCAATAGCACGATATAAATAATGCCACACTCCTTTTAACTTAATATAGGTTTCATCCATTCTCCAAGAATTACCAACGGATTTATTTCTTTTCTTCCACAGGCAGTAAATAATCTTACTGTATTCTTGTACCCATCGGTAAATAGTTGTGTGACAAACGTTGATTCCACGATCATTCATAATTTCAGAAACTTTCCGATAACTTAAGCTATATCTTAAATAATAGCCCACGGCTATTGTAATAATATCTTTATTAAATTATTTTCCTTTGAAATAAGTCATCTGAATGCCTCTAATTATCTTTTTCTTCTTATTTTAACTTAAACTAAGATAATTGAAAATCTTTGCAATAGAACCAAACATGGTGTTTTGCGTGATGAGTGGTTCGTAAATTATTAATTAATTATTCATAGTTAAAGACTAAGACATTCATAAAAATGTCATAATTGGAGACTATTATATAGACATACCAACAAAACAACCCTAACAAAACAAACTTTTTCATTTTATTTACTCCTCCAAAGTAGATAAAACAACTCCTTTTTAACCGTCAGCTGACTGCTGGCGGTTTTTTTGTCTGGTTTGTTTATCTTCTCCGGTTTGTGTCTTCTCATCAAATCGCTTTTGTTTATTAATGACTGTGCCCATACGTTCAAGCTTTAAAGGATCGCCACCAGGGGAGCCTAAATTTGGTCCATTGCTAAATCCTGAGTTAATGATTTGTTTTCCCCAGCGTTTTTCTAAATTGACGCCTTCTTTTCTTAATTTATCATTTTTTCACGAATCTTTTCTGATCGTAATTGTCGCTTCGTCAGACCAAACACCTCCAAAGGGATGCGATAAGTTACAGGATGATGATAATTATATTATAGATTAATTATAACATAATGGCTGTGTCTTGCAAATTGAGTTTGTAAATGTCAAGCGGTCCTTTTAAAATTGTTTAATAATCTAGCTGACGATAAATAAACAATTTCGCACTATTAATATAATATGTTGCTTGGTAAAAGGAAATTAATTTTATTATGGTTAGGTTAAACTATAATGTTTGAAGAGGGGGAATCAATTAAGCGGTTAAAATAGATTATTATTAATTTTGTCCAATTCATCTATTAATGTAACCGTTAGAAATTTTACCTTTTTCTCAACATGGTATGGTTAATTATTTATTTTTTAGATGGATCAATAAACAAGAGTTAATAAGTGATATTTTTTGATTATTAAGTTACAATAATAAGTGTATATCAAACATAGGAGAGTGATTTGATTATGAAAAAAGCAGGATTAATTATCGGTACAGCAGGTGCAGTATTCGCATATGCGGTTTGGAAAAAAATGCAACAACCTAATTTTAATAAATATTCTGTTAAGGGAAAGGCACAAGAAAAAATGGGCGCAGCTTTTCAAAATGATGATATGAGAGTAGAAGGAGCATTAAATCAAGTAACTGGTGCTTCCAAAGAAGTAGCTCATGATATAGCACATCATACAACTAAGTTTGTTGACAAAGTTTTAGGTGCTGGGTCTAGCAACCAAGTTAAAGGTCAAGCAGAAGAGTTTATTGGTAAAACTACTGATAATCATATGAAACAAGCGGAAGGAAAATTTGATCAAGCTATTGGTAAAACACAAGCATTCACTTCTGATGCAAAAGATAAGATTCTTCCTGGAGAGAAACATCCGAAACATAAATAGTATTAAAAAAGTCGAACGTTATTATGTTCGACTTTTTTGTTTAATTTAATAAATCTTGGCGTGCCACTTTCGTTTTCGATGTATGAGACTCGGATCACTCTTTTTATCTTGTATATTTATCCTTTCCGTATATGCATCATTCTTCCGATAAATTTTAATGGTTAAGACTAATAGGTCAAAAATTAATAGAATACCTAAACAAAAAATCTCTAAAAAAATGATAGTAATTATTTTTTGACTATGTGGTGATAGTAAGTTGGGATGAAGAAGGGGGACACAAAAAGAATAAATGTTAATGGATAACCAGATAATAGCAGTAAATAAAATTCTGCCGAAATAAGCTTCACGTACGTTTTGGGAATTATTTGGATCATCATCATTAACGAACAGGCTGTTTGAAATATTTGATGTTGTTAACAGCAGTGATAGAGCTGTTAATGATACGGGAAAGTATGTAGCTATTTTAACATCTTTGATATCGAAAATGAATAGTGCGCAAAAAAAGAAGAGCAGTAAAATAATATTTTTTGTTGGTGTAAATATTGAGGGAAAAGCCTGTTTAATCAGCTTTTTTAAAGTATACTGGTCATTTAAAACAGTTTTTTTCTGAACTTTATTACTTTTATGGACTAATAATAGCCAAAAAATGAGAAAAATAAGAAAAGTAATCGATTCAAAGGGGGTAATTTGAGGCATAAGTAAGACTCCTTTCTTAGATAAATCAATTAATTATATCAAAAACATAAAGGATGGCAAAATTGATTTTGAAATTATGGTATTTACCTAAATTAATGACGTCATTAGTTTTTATTTCACACTAAAGATGTTAGAATACTACAGAAAGACTGTAAAGAAAAGGTGAGAAGATGACATTAAGTACATCAGATTTTGATTTTGATTTACCCGAAGAATTGATCGCGCAAACTCCTCTAAAAGACCGTGTGTCATCACGTCTATTAGTGTTAGACAGTAAAACAGGTCAGATGCAGGATAAACATTTTTCGGAGATTATTGATGAGCTAAATCCCGGAGATGCATTAGTTATGAATAATACACGGGTTTTACCCGCAAGACTTTATGGTGAGAAGCCTGAAACAGGTGGACATCTAGAGGTATTACTGTTAACGAATACTGATGGTGATACATGGGAAACACTAATTAAACCTGCAAAACGTGCTAAAGTTGGAACGGTAATTTCATTTGGTGATGGACGGTTGAAAGCGACTGTAACAAAAGAGTTGGATCATGGAGGCCGGATTATTGACTTTGACTATGACGGTGTTTTTTTGGAAATTTTAGAATCGTTAGGCGAAATGCCACTTCCGCCGTATATTAAAGAGAAATTAACGGATAACGAACGATATCAAACAGTGTACGCTGAAGAGAACGGGTCTGCAGCTGCACCAACAGCAGGACTTCACTTTACAAAAGAACTATTGGATGAAATCAAGGCTAAAGGTGTTAACTTAGTATATTTAACGCTGCATGTAGGATTAGGAACTTTTCGCCCAGTGAGTGTCGAAGATGTTGAAAACCACACAATGCATAGTGAATTTTATCGATTAACAGAAAATGCGGCTGTGGAATTAAATCGTATTCGTCAGGCAGGTGGCCGCATCATAGCGGTTGGAACTACTTCAATCCGTACACTTGAAACGATAGGGACAAAATTTAACGGTGAGCTTAAAGCAGATAGCGGATGGACGGATATTTTTATTAAGCCTGGATATGAATTTAAAGTTGTTGATGCTTTTTCGACAAACTTTCATTTGCCAAAATCTACGTTAATTATGTTAGTTAGTGCATTTGCCGGACGAGACACGACGTTAGCTGCGTATGAGCATGCTGTTAAAGAAAGATATCGTTTCTTTAGTTTTGGCGATGCCATGTTTGTTAAATAAAATAAGGAAGTGAACCAAATGACAGAACCAGCGATTAAATATCGTTTGATAAAAAAAGAAAAGCACACTGGAGCACGTTTAGGTGAAATTATAACACCGCATGGCACGTTCCCAACACCAATGTTTATGCCGGTCGGTACGTTAGCAACCGTTAAAACAATGGCACCAGAAGAATTAAAAGAGATGGGAGCCGGTATTATTTTAAGCAATACTTACCATTTATGGCTGCGCCCTGGTGAAGACATTGTTGAAGAAGCAGGCGGTCTGCACCGTTTTATGAACTGGGATCAAGGTATCCTCACAGATTCAGGCGGTTTTCAGGTTTGGTCACTTAGTGATATGCGTCATATTGAAGAAGAAGGCGTTCATTTTAGAAATCATTTGAACGGGTCTAAGATGTTCTTGTCACCAGAGAAAGCAATTCAAATTCAAAATAAATTGGGTCCGGATATTATGATGAGTTTTGACGAATGCCCTCCGTTTTATGAGAGTCATGACTATGTAAAAAAATCTATTGAACGGACATCAAGATGGGCAGAGCGAGGCTTGAAGGCGCATGCTAATCCAGATCGTCAAGGGTTATTCGGCATAATCCAAGGTGCCGGCTACAAAGACTTACGTCAACAAAGCGCAAAAGAATTAGTTGGTATGGACTTCCCCGGTTACTCAATTGGCGGATTATCAGTAGGTGAAACAAAGCATGAAATGAATACTATGCTGGAATATACGACACCGCTTATTCCAGAAAATAAACCGCGCTATTTAATGGGTGTTGGGACAGCAGATTCACTAATTGATGGTGTTATTCGCGGTATTGATATGTTTGACTGCGTTTTACCGACGCGAATTGCGCGTAATGGGACTTGCATGACCAGCAAAGGTCGTCTTGTGGTGAAAAATGCAAAATATGCACGCGATTTCAGACCTCTGGACGAAAAATGCAATTGCTACACTTGTCGAAATTATACACGCGCGTATATACGTCATTTAATTAAATGCGATGAAACTTTTGGTATGCGCTTGACATCATATCACAATCTGTACTTCTTATTAAATGTGATGAAACAGGTACGTCAAGCAATCATGGACGACAATTTATTAGAGTTTCGTGAAGCCTTTTTTGAAGAATATGGATTTAATGAAGAAAATCCGAAGAATTTTTAATTTTATTTGGTAATAGGTAGTTTACAAGGCAGAAGTTTGCTAAAATCTAACTATAGTGTTTAGTTAAAGAATAAAAGGGGGGTAAAACATGCCAGGAGGAATAGGCGGTATGTTAGTTCCACTAATTTTAATTGGTGGGATGATGTTTATGATGACGCGATCACAAAAGAAACAACAACAACAGCGTCAACAATTATTGGATGGTATGGCAGTCGGTAGTGAAGTAGTGACTATTGGCGGACTTTATGGAGTAATCAGCGAAATAAACCAAGATAAGGGAACAGTAACACTTGATTGTGAAGGTATTTTCTTAGAGTTTGAACGCCAAGCGATTAAGACCGTTAAACCAGCATCAACGGTTGTAACCAGCCAAGAAGTAAAAGAAACTGAAGTAATTGACGAAGAAGATGAAACAGTTGAAAAAACTGAGGAAGTTATTACAGATGAAAAAAAAGATAATTAATTAAAAAGGAGCAATTGATTGCTCCTTTTTTTAGCAACTTTGTTCATAAAACGAATTATTTGTTTTAAAGTGAAAAAATTCACTATTAAAACTTTACAAAGGAGATAAAATAAAGTATAGTCAACATGTGAAAAACATAACAATACTTTTAGGAGGCTTAAAAATGGGGAAAATGAAAGAAAACAAGAGTACAAAAGTACAGGGAAATGTCGAAGAAAATATTAATGAATTGGTGAGCAAGGGGCGAGCGGCGTTAAAAGAGTTTAAGACGTTTAACCAAGTAAAGATTGATTTTATTGTTCACGAAATGGCGATGGCTGCCTTAAATCAACACATGCCTTTAGCGAAAATGGCGGTTGAAGAAACGGGTCGCGGAGTTTACGAAGACAAAGCAATAAAAAACATGTTTGCATCTGAAAGTATTTGGAATAATATTAAAAACGATAAAACGGTCGGAGTTATCAGCGAAGATGAGCAGAAAGAAATCATCGAAATAGCTGATCCGGTTGGAGTTGTTTGCGGGGTAACACCGACAACTAATCCGACCTCGACAACAATATTTAAAGCACTCATCTCGATAAAGACAAGGAATCCGATTATTTTTGCATTCCACCCAAGCGCGCAGAAATGTTCTGCTGAAGCAGCTAGAATTGTGCGTGACGCAGCAGTAGCAGCTGGCGCACCGAAAGATTGTATTCAGTGGATTGAACAGCCGTCTATCGAAGCCACAAACGGATTAATGAATCATGAAGGTGTGGCTATAGTTCTTGCAACAGGTGGATCAGGAATGGTAAAAGCTGCTTATTCAACTGGTAAGCCGGCCTTAGGTGTAGGACCGGGAAATACTCCGGCATATATTGAAAAAACAGCAAAAGTAAAACGTGCTGTTAATGATTTGATCGCATCAAAATCATTTGATAATGGAATGATTTGTGCATCCGAACAAGCTGTTATTGTCGATGAAGAGGTGTATGATGCAGTTAAAAAAGAATTTGAAGCACATCAAGTCTACGTGGTGAAACCAAATGAATTAGCAAAAATTGAAGCAGTAGTAATGAATGATGCTAAAACAGCTGTTAACCCAAAGATTGTGGGTCATTCTGCAGTGTCGATTGCGACAGAAGCCGGCGTTAAAGTCCCTAAAGGAACAAAAATTTTGATTGTTGAGTTAGCTGGAGCAGGACCAGAGTATCCATTGTCACGTGAAAAATTATCACCAGTCTTAGCGATGATGAAATCCAACAATACTGAACATGGTTTAGAATTATGCGAAAAGATGCTTAAGCTTGGTGGGGAAGGGCATACAGCAGTTCTACATTCAGAAAATGATGATTTACATATAGCATTCGGTTTGCGGATGAATGCATGTCGTATTCTGATAAATTCACCGGCCTCACAAGGTGGGATAGGTGACATATATAATGAAATGATTCCATCATTAACACTGGGTTGTGGATCATACGGTAAAAACTCTGTATCTAAAAACGTAACGGCTATTAATTTGATAAATACAAAAACTGTGACGAAACGGAGAAATAATATGCAATGGTTTAAATTACCTGAAAAAATCTATTTTGAAAAAAATTCCGTACAGTATTTACAGCAAATGGAAGGTATGGAGCGTGTATTTATTGTATGCGATCCGGGAATGGTCGAATTCGGTTATGCGGATAAAGTTATTGAACAATTATTGCAGCGAGATAATAAAGTAACTTTTGCTATGTTTTCAGATGTAGAACCGAACCCATCAACTAATACTGTATATGCTGGAACAAAGATGATGCGTGATTTTGAACCAGACACAATTATCGCTATCGGTGGTGGTTCAGCTATTGATGCTGCTAAAGGAATGTGGCTATTCTATGAACATCCAGAAACATCATTCTTTGGAGCAAAACAAAAATTTTTAGATATTCGTAAACGTGCCTATAAGATTCCAAAAGCTAAAAAAGCGAAGATGATTTGTATTCCAACAACATCGGGTACTGGAGCTGAGGTAACGCCTTTTGCTGTTATTACTGATAGTGAAACACATGTTAAATATCCGCTAGCAGATTACGCGTTGACACCAAATGTGGCGATTATTGATCCTCAATTTGTTTTAAGTGTGCCAGCTGCTGTTACTGCAGATACGGGGATGGATGTTCTGACACACGCATTGGAGTCATATGTGTCAGTCATGGCGTCTGACTACACTCGGGGACTTAGCTTGCAAGCAATCAAACTGGTTTTTGAAAATTTAGAAGAGTCTGTTAAACAACCGACACTTGATAATCGTCAGAGTATGCATAATGCATCAACTATGGCTGGTATGGCGTTTGCCAATGCCTTTTTGGGTATTTGTCATTCAATTGCACATAAAATTGGCGGAGAATATCACATTCCTCATGGACGCACAAATGCTATTCTTCTTCCGCATATTATCAACTACAATGCAAAAGACCCATCAAAACATGCGTTGTTCCCTAAATATGAGTATTTCAGAGCAGATAAAGATTATGCAGATGTGGCGCGTTTCTTAGGTCTACCTGGAACAACCAATGAAGAATTAGTTGCCTCTTTAGTTAAAGAAGTTGCTGAATTAGGTAAACGTTGTGGTATTGAGATGAGCTTAAAGGCACAAGGGGTGACCAAAGAAACTTTAGATAGTACTGTGGACCGCATGGCAGAATTGGCTTATGAAGACCAATGTACGACAGCAAATCCAAAAGAACCATTAATTAGTGAGTTGAAACAGATAATTATCGATTCATATGAAGGTTGTTGATAGTCATTGTTGATACCGTATCATTTGATACGGTATTTTTTATTTTGATTTCATAAAAAATTGCTTGGATTTTAAATTTTTAAGAAAAAAAATTGATTTATAGATTATGCTATAAATTGATGATAAAATAAACAATGCGTGTTTAATAATTTAATGAACCAGTAGAGGTGACAAAGTGAAAAAATTTAATTCAAGTAAAAATATTATTATTGCATTAATTATTGTTATTGTCGTTGTGTTTTTAGTCAGTATCAGTGCGATGCAGCGTGATAAAAAGCAAGCCAGTCTACCTGGTCAGTCGCAAACAAACGGTGTAATCGCTGTTGTTGATGATATTGTTATGGCACCGATTCGCGGTGTTGAGAACAGCGTAAAATCTGTTTTTAATTTATTTAATACTTATTCTGAAAATCAGCATTTGAAAAAAAGAGTTGACCAAAATGTAATGCTGCAAGCAGAGTTGGATAATTATAAAAAAGAAAATAATCAATTAAAGGATCAGCTAAAACTTAATTCTACATTATCCAATTATGACATCGTAAATGCTAATGTTGTCAATCGGTCACCTGATACATGGCAGGATGTTTTAGTCATTAATAAAGGAACAAAAGATGGTGTTGAAACAAATATGGCTGTTATGGGTGATAAAGGGTTAGTCGGCCGTGTCATCATTTCTGACAAAAACAGTGCTAAAGTCGAACTGTTGACAACAGTAAATAAAAATACAAATCATTTTCCAGTCATGATGGAGACAGCTGATGGGAAAGAGTCATTCGGACTGATGGATGCATATAACAGTAAAACACACACGTTGACAGTATCTCAGCTGACGACAGTTGATGGAATTAAAAAAGGCAGCAAAGTAGTCACATCAGGACTTGGCAACAACTCACCAAAAGGCTTGTTAATCGGAGAAGTTCAAGAGATACAAAAGAGTAAAACAGGTCTTCATGATGAGGTGCTCGTGACACCTATTTCTGATATGTATGATATTACTACAGTCACGGTCATTAAAAGATTGGAAGGTAGTAAGTAATGAGTAATGAGAAAAAAAAGATCATGTTTTATGTGCTGCCGATTGTCTTTTTTTTATTGATGCTGTTAGATGGACATTTAAGCAGTATAATATTGACAGTATTTGCTGTACCTATGTCATTTACGTCAAATTTATTATTGATGGTAATGATGTTTGCCACGTTTCAAATGAATAAGAGTTATATGCTTAGCTGGTCGGCCTTTATTGGTTTGTTGTATGACTCTTATTATTACAATGTTATCGGAATAAACTTGATCCTTTTTCCTGTTTTAGTTTGGTTAATATATTTTTTGTTTGAACGTATAGTTCCTAGTACATTTACAATTATTTTAGCTTTTGTCGTTTTTGTAACGGGGTTATCCGTTGGACGAGTTATTTTGTTAACGATGTTTAAATTGACAGATACAACTACCATCGACTTCTTAACGCGAACGTTGGCACCAACATTGATAGTGAATTTAATTTTAGTAGCTGTGCTCGTGATTCCATTGAAAAAAGTTTTCAATATAAAACGATGATTATTTATAATGAAATATCTTTGTAATATTCTCATTATATGAATGACATCTGATTGTGCTACAATTTATCTGTCGTTGGGAAAACCAACTTAATGTAAGAATATAAATATTATAAGAAAATTGAAATTTTAAAAAAATAAAAAAGAAGACTTTTTGGAGGAAGAACATAGTGAAGAAAAAATTATTATCAGCGTTATTAGTAAGCGGGATTACATTGTCGGCAACTGCTCTTCCATTAGCAGTAAACGCAGACTCAATTGATGATCAAATTGCATCACAAGATAAAAAAATTAAAGACTTATCAGATCAAGAAAACACAGAAACAGCTAAATTAGCTGATATTCAAGCTAATATTTCATCAATCCGCAGCGAAGCTGAAGGATTACAAACTGAACAAGCAAATTTAGGGAAACAAATCGGTCAATTAAATAAAGATATTTCAAGTTTAGAAAAACGTATTGAAAAACGTAATGAAGCAATCAAAGAACAAGCTCGTTCAGTACAAGTAGATTCTGCTAATTCTAATATGGTTGATTTAGTGTTAAGTTCTGACTCTGTATCAGACGCTATTACAAAAGTATTTGCTGCCAGCAAATTAGTAGGAGCAAATAAAGATTTAATGCAACAACAACAAGATGATAAAGATGCTGTTGAAGCTAAACGTAATGCAACTGAAGAAAAAAATGCAGAAATTCAAAAAAATGCTGTAGCATTAGAAGCTAAAAAGGGTGAATTAGAAGATCAGCAATTAGCTCAAACAGCAGCAATCAGTCAAATTTCAGCAGATAAAGAGAAAGAAAGTAGCAAGAAAAATGAATTCTTAGCTCAAAAAGCAGAAGCTGAAAAACAACGCGAGGAACAACGTAAAGCTGTTGAAGCAGCTAAACAAGCAGCTGAACAACAAAAAGAAGAAGCAGCTAAACAAGCAGCTGAACAACAAAAAGAAGAAGCAGCTAAACAGGCAGTAACTGAAAGCACCAAACCTGCAACTAGCAACACTGAAAACACAACTGTAACTACAGGAACAAGCTCAACAATTGTTAGCCCAAGTAAAGAAACAGGATCAACTGTAGGTGCAACAAATAATACGGTTAACACAACTGAAACAACTACTGTAAACACAACAAACAACAATACAGAAACTACTACAACTCCTACTGTTTCTAAACCAGAAACAACACCAACAACTGCACCATCAAACGGTAATGCAGTTGTTGCAGAAGCATATAAACATATCGGTAAACCATATGTTTGGGGCGCTAAAGGACCAGGAAGTTTCGACTGTTCAGGATTTACATCTTACGTTTATCGTCAAGCAGCTGGCCGTGAAATCGGTGGATGGACAGTACCTCAAGAAAGTGCTGGACAAACAATTTCATTAAGCGAATTACAACCAGGCGATTTAGTATTCTGGGGTGGACATGGATCAACTCATCACGTTGGTATTTATGTAGGTGGCGGACAATACATCCACGCACCACAACCAGGCGAATCAGTAACTGTACAAAGCATTTCTGCTTGGTCACCTGATTTCGGCGTACGTATGTAAGACTTAACTTAATTTTTAAAAGGACTTTATTGAGTAATCGATAAAGTCCTTTTTTTATATGTTTTGAAAACCACCTGCTATGCGGGTGGTTCAGAAGAGCTTTCAGCGTGGTATAAAAAAAGTCTCCTAAAATGATAAGATATATTTGGTTTCCCGACCACGAAATATCAATCATTTAGGAGGTCCCTTATGAAAAAGGACAATCAAAGTTTATCACACACAACATGGAAA
>NZ_NGJS01000006.1 GCF_003950515.1 Vagococcus vulneris | reverse complement strand
TATCCAATCTATCGCATCAAAGAGAAATAATATTCCTAGGAAATCATTAAACTATAAAACGCCATTGGAAGTGTTTTTGAGTTATGTTGATAATGATATTTTGTCTAGCTTAATTTGACAAATGAAAGAAAGAAAAATAATCAGTTTAAATTTTTATAATTATACGTAAAATTTTTATGCAACAAAATTCTATCTAATGATAGTAAAAAACAACGTCAGCACATTTCATAAAAGAAAATTTTACATACTTAATTTATGGAATATTTAGAATGTGGCAGATGAGTTTATATAAATAAAATAAGACATTCCTAAAATTTTAAAGGAATGCCTTATATTTAAATATTCTTCTTCAAATGACTTTTCAATTACAATCAAGGTTTCTTCGTTATCTTTATTTTCTAAAAGGCTTTCTACTACGGTTTTAATATGTACTAACTCATTTGATATCAAACCAATACCTGGACAAAATGAATATCATCTGTTGATTTTTTTATTACAGCTGTACGCTCTGTTAAAGGACCTAATTTGGATGAATAAAACCGTATAAATTTAAACTCATAGCAAGTCCTAAAACAGATACCCTTCCATCAGTATCTACACTTAAATCTTTGATTCCTAAAAAAAACATTTAATGCCGTACCACTTGATGAACCTGTCATAAATTTAAAGGTGAAATAACCAACTAAGAAGAATAAATGGTTTGTAACTTATGTACAAAAAAGTATTACTAATTTAACTCGTCTTAACTAGTAAAAGTTAATTATCGCATAAAAATTTACAAGAAAAAACGATCTATCATAAATTGTCACTCCAAAAAAATGCTGAGAATCACAGATAACTAATTAGAGTTAACTGGTAGCATAGAGCAAGAAAAATAATAATAAATCAAATCCAAAAAAATCTTTCTTTATATTTAAACTTAGATTCTTTTCTAAATCAACAAACAATATCTCATTACTACTATAATAGTTTTTCAATATCTTTTTGAATATCCTCTATTTTAGTGATAGGCGCATATCTTTTAATTACTTGACCATCACGATTCACTAAAAATTTTGTGAAATTCCATTTAATATTTTTACCTACTAAGCCGCTCAAAGCATTTTTCAAATAAACATACAACGGAGAGGTGTCTTCACCGTTCACTTTTATTTTAGAAAAGGTTTGAAAAGTTGTTTGGTAATTCAACTGACAAAACTCACTAATTTCTTTATCTGTTCCTGGAGCTTGGTGACCAAATTGATTACAAGGAAAATCCAAAACTTCAAACCCTTTGTTTTTAAATTCCTTGTACATTTTTTCTAACCCTTCATATTGTGGTGTAAAACCACACCCTGTTGCAGTATTGACAATTAGCAATACCTTCCCTCTATATTGCTCCATAGAAACATGTTTACCGTCACTTGCTAGGATACTGTAATTATAAATACTCATATCAACTGATCTCCTTTCAAAAAGTTTTTTGATTTTTTATTTATTTCTTTTATAAATTCCACTAGTTAACCATGCTAACAACACGATTAAAAGTACACACCCTAAAAAAAAGCAATGAAAACTGCAGACTTAATTTTACTACAGTGACTGCCTAAATTTAGAAATAATTTTCATTGCATAGTCCATTCTGCTATTTCAAATAATTAAAAAATAACTGATACAAATAAAAATACAAAACATTCTCAAAACTAAGCAAGTGCACAATAAAACTAGCTTATCTTTTACATATCTTCTAATAATTCAACCGATTATAATAACTCTAAAAATCAATAAAAAACACTATAAAAAATTATTTTGATATACTCCTTTGATTTTACGACTTAACAGAATACAGAGATAACTCACAAATAACTTGCCTTTATTACTAAGACAGATGAATTAATTTTTTAGTGATCATTAATAAAATCATAAAAACTAAATAAGTTTAAAACCTATAATAAAAATAAAGAACACAAGAATAGTTAATAAGGTTTCAACGAGTATTAGCACTTTTAATTCACCCTTTTGATTACGTAATTAAGTCATGTCATATGCGAAATAAAAAAGAAAAAAATAAGAAGCTACATTTTCTTTTGCCTTTTATCATTTTATTCAATATTTATTTGTAAATGTAAGCTTAATTAATGGTCCTTCCAATTAATTTTAAGGTAGTTTCCATTTTTATCTTTAGGAATAACTTCCGAGATTAAGTGATGTGATAAAGTATTCTTAAAGTTTATTTCAGCTTTTTGTAATATTGAGCGAGATAATTCTCCATACTCTAATATCAATTCTTTTGAATCGAACATATTATGGATTATTTCATAATTTCCTTTCTTTACAAAGCTATCATTTGTTTCTATAGCAACAAATAAATCTAAAAAACTGATTTCATTAGGAGCTTTACTTAAAGAGTAACCACCATTCTTTGAAGCTTCAGAATCAATGATATTAGCATCTTTTAATTTTTTTGCTATTTTTTGTAAATAACTATGAGAAACCCCCATTTTAGAACTAATTTCATATGATTTTAATTGAATATCTTTTGGCAATTCTGCTAACATAACAACAATTGCAATGGATTGAATAAAAGCATTACTAAATTTCAAAAAAAACACCTCTTTCTATTGACAAAAAATATCCATAGATATATTCTATACATTATAATAAACTACAGACATTTTTTATCTACAGTTTATTATAATGTATAGAATATATTTTGCAAGGAGACACATTATGTTAAAGAAGAAAAGAATTATATTTATTATTTGTATACTAGTATTTATTCCAACAATTTATGCGACGTTGTTTTTAGGAGCTTTAAAAGATCCTTACGGTAATTTAAAGCAACTTCCTGTTGCTTTAATAAAGCAAAAATCAAACCCTCTTTATAAAGAATTAGTAAATTCTAATATATTTAACTTTCGAGAAGAGACTTTACAAGATGCACAAAAAGATTTAACAAATGGCAAAATTTACGGAGTAATATATTTTGAGAAAAATTTTGGAGAAAAAATGCAAAATTTTAACAAAAAAGGTGAATCACCTATAGTTCATCTAATTACATCAGAAGGTTTAAGCTACTCAACCTCTAAACTAATTACAGGAGCTCTGACTCAGTTTGTAACTACTGTAAATTCCAAATTGAGTTACAGTATAATTTCTAAAATGGATGGTAATAATATTCCTAAAAGTATTGGTTCAATAATTAAACTTGATCATTTTGATACAAATCCTATAAAAAATAATGCCGAAGCAATGGCCCCCTATATCTTTTCATTAACATTATTTGTAGGTGGTATCTTTGTTAATCAATTTATTTTAAGAATTTTCAAAAAATCTAAAAACTTTTTTTCTTTTTGGAAAAAGCAGTATCTATTACCAACGATTATATCTTTTGCACAAGTAATTTTACTCTTAACCATTAATTATCAACATATTCAAAAAAATACGAATAATATTTTCTTATTATCTTTATTTCTATTTTTAGTAGCGTCTACCTTTAGTAGTATTATTGTAGCATTTAATAAATTAATACCGGGAATCGGTAGCTTCGTTATTTTACTTTTAACAATGTTGCAAACTTCATCATCTGGCGGGGCATATGCGATAAAATTATCTAGCCACTTTTTTCAAAAAATTCATATGTTTTTGCCTATGACATACAGTATAGATGGAATAAAAAAAATCGTTAGTTTAAATAATTATAATCTTTTAACAGAAATTGTTTGTTTAATACTTTTCTGGATAGCAGGTCAATTTATATTAATCTTAGCCTATAAAAAAAATGAAAAAATTTTAACTATCTGTTAAGTTTACACTCTTAAAGTTTTTAATTTTTTCTTTAAGCTTCAGCTTCTATTAAGTAGTTAATTTATTATTAACTTTTCAAAATAATATAAATAAACAATATATTAATACATGAGAGGAACTATTATGCATATATTACACACGAAAAAATTAACAATTTTTGATTTAAAGATAATAGGTATTATTTCGTAGATAAGTTGAATATATTCTTGTCTCTACAAAAAGTTGTCTAAGATTTGATACTAACATCACTCACATAATAACCTTAGAATTTCTCCAATACTTTGTTTGTATTTTCCATAAATAATTTGTCGTCTGTATTTTGGAATGAAAACTATATGATACTTATATTTCCATGTTGTATGTAATAAACTTTGATTGTTCTTTTTCATAAGGAACCTCCTATATGATTGGTATTTTGTGATTCGGAAACCAAATTTATCTTATAATTTTAGGAGGCTTTTTTAATACCACGCTAAAAGCTCTTTAGATCCACCCGAATATCAAGTGGTTTTCAAAATATATAAAACAAATAAGCAACAAAAGCCAATCCGCTTTCATTGCTTATATTTGCTTATTTTTATCCATCCACATCATTTGACGTAGAGTCAATAAACAATCCTTTTTATCAGCTATATTTATTGATTGGAATTAATAGTGATACATAATCAAACGGTTTAATATTATTCACCTGCCCAACATCCTCTTCCAAAGCATTAACTATTTTACCCTTTAAAGTAACCCTATCAGTTAATTCAACTGTTTCTTTAGTAGGATTAGCTAAACGAATAACGTAGCTGTTTTCCTCAGAATAAGCTGGATAAATTGCTGAAACAATCACATCTTTCGGTAATTCTAGTAGTGAAAGTTCAGTAGGAACACGCTTTGAATGTTGCAGTGGCCAAATTTTATTATCTAACCGATTAATAAACAAATTTAATGATTGTTTTTGATAAGATACAGATTGCGACAAACGTTTTTGTGTTGTTTTGGCTACTTTAAATTGGTCCAACCTTCCTTTACCAACTTGAATAGCAAAACTATATTGATGCTCACCAAGTTCTTGAGCTAATGGTGTTGGCATCATAACATGTCCCTCATTTGTTGTATCACCGGAAGCACGTCCCGGGCGCCAAGATAAATTAGGCTTTCCTAATTCTCCTGTAGTCGCAAATAGTGTGAGGAATAATTTATCAGAAACTCTTTCATATTCTCTCAAACCATCAGCAAAAACCGTTACATAACTTCCTTCAAATTCTACTGAGACACTCTTATCAAAAATCTCTAAATTCGCAGGCATCTCAACATACTTTTCAACCCAATCTGATGGAATAACTTCAGGCTGATTGATAACAAAACCATTTTGGATTTGAGCGATAGATATTTCTGTTGGATCATCCACTTGAAACTGAAGACGCATCCGATGGGAAAGAACTTGATTATCAATTGTTATTTTTCCTTCGATTACATCCTCATCATTTAAAGTCAATCTAAGTATATAAGCAACTTCTATAATGTTTTGTTTTTCTAAACAACGACTTTCTAAATCATTTGGTAAACTGGCAACCCCCTCTATCACTAAGCACTGTTTTGAAGAATCACGTTCAACGTGTGCTTTGTCAAAATCTAAAATAAGCTCTTTTTCTTCAGCTAATGGAGAAAAATCATACGTATCCCCATTATTACCCATATCAACTAGTCGAATAAAATCTTTAATCGTCCGTCCCTCTTTTGTAACAAGCTCCACAGTCCCTGCATGATATTGAATCGTGTAAAAATCATTTGAAATTCGCGTTTCTTCACTCCAAACTGAAGTTTCTAATGGTTCTTCACATTCTTCAAACTCTATAATCGTATAGCCAAACGCTGGTAATTCAACATCTATACAGATATCTAATTCATAATAAGATGGTTCTGTAAAATACTCGAACCCAGTTGCAACTAAACGCTGCACATTGTGACGTTCTGGATAATACTTTTCACTTACTAATACTGATTTCTTACTATTTTTAAATCGGATATTTTTTGTACGATTTACAACATGAACTATTTTCTCACCTTTAAAAGGAACCGGATCAGTATTAAATACCAGTAACTGGTGATGTGTTAAGTCTAGTGAATCTGCAATTCGCTTAGAAATAAGATTTTCTAATCCTTCTGCAAGCTCATAAGCTTCTTTACTTCGATGGAATATATCTTCTGCAACATTGTCAGAAACACAGCCACCAATACTATCATGTGCTTGATTTTCTAATACTTTTTTCCAAAGACGTTTTAATAATCCTGTACTGATCTCTACACCGATTTTCTTAGAAATAACCATTAAAGGTTCAATGCGATGAAGGATGATTTGTTCTAATTGAAAGTTATCCTGTTTCATTTGAGTTCGGACAGAGCTAATTGATCGGTGCACTCGAGAATAAACAGGTTCCCGCAATTCCCCTTCATAATTTGGTAAATTCTTTTTATTTCGAATGATCTCTACATAAGTCGGATAATCACAAATCTCATTTTCATAATCACTGACCTCATTGATTTGTTCAACGATATTATCAAAGTCTAAAACCATGCTCTTTTGATCGATACCAGACGGTAAAAGTAAATCTTCATTATCTCCATGCTCCATCAAAAAACTCAGCATAGGGTCAAGACGATTTTCTACGAAATTAGGAATATTATTTACCGCATCAAGTGTCATCAATCCAGTCATATAGCCAAACGGAAAATACATCGCATAAACATATTGGTCGCCTAAACCATTCCAAATAAAATAAGGTGAAAAAGCCTGTTTATCAAAGTTAATACCTCGCCAAGCCATAAAGTTATCAATGCCAACTTGATTCAATAATGTTGGAAGATTTGCGTTAAAACCAAAAGTATCCGGCAGATATCCTACCATCATAGGATTCCCATATTTTTCTTTGGTTTCATTAATTCCAATAATCAAATTACGTAAAATTGATTCTGAGTCAACTAATAATGCGTCCGTTTGTGTATACCATGGTCCAACGAATAAACGACCTTTCGCAACTAGATCTTTGATTACCTGTAATTTTTGAGGATTTATCTCGAGATATTCATCTAAAATGGAGGATTGACCATCTAGACAGAAATTCACATTTGGATTTTTCTCAAGTTCATTTAGCGCTTCTGTAAAGACCTGGTCACTTAATACTTTCGCATCTTCCGCAGTAAAATACCATTCACGATCCCAGTGTGTATGTTGTACAATATATCCTTTTACCATTTCATTAACCTACGCTTTCTTTAGTCTAAAATAATTGCTACTCCCCATTTCCAGCATCCATTTTTATTGCTCGTTTCACTTTAAACGATTTTAGAGCATTAACCATAATTGCAGTAACCAATCCACCAACTAAGATAGAAACACAATATAAAATTGGATTAGACGTAAACGGAATCGCCATAAAAGTTGCCAACATAGTTTGTTGAGTAATACCAAAGAATCCGTTTACTGCACATGCAGTTGCAGTTCCAACAACAATACTTGGAATCACACGTAATGGATCAGCTACTGCAAAAGGAATTGTTCCTTCCGTAATTCCCACAGCTCCCATAATTATTGCAGTTTTACCATTATCACGTTCTGCTTCTGAATACAGTTTTTTATTTAGTAACGTTGCTAAAAACATTCCAAACGGGGGAATCGCAATTGCCATCAACATGGCAGTACTGATTGCATAGCTACCAGCTGAAAAAGAAGCAACACCAAATGCATACGCAATTTTGTTAACAGGACCTCCCATATCAAAAGCCATCATAGCACCAAGAATAGCTGCTAATAACGCTGAATTAGTGCCTGACATACCATTCAACCAATTTGTTAATGTTTCTGTTGCAGCAGTGATTGGTGTTCCAACAATATACCATAGAACTAATCCCACAATAGCTGTCGCAATAAATGGAATCAATATCAATGATTTCAAACTCATAATTTGTGCAGGAATGGGAACCTTTTTTAATGCATTAACTAGATAGCCAACTGCCAGACCAGTAAACATCCCGCCGATAAAGCCCGTACCCATTTGATTTGCAATCATACCACATATAAAAGCAGGTGCTAACCCTGGACGATCCGCAATAGAGTATGCGATATAGCCAGAAATCATTGGAACAATAAATTGTAAACCTGTTTGACCTATTAGCCGTACGACACCCCAAAAAGTATCTGTTTGATCCCAAACCCCACTACCCCCCAAAATAACAGCGATAGACGTTAGTAATCCAGCCGCAGTTACTAGTGGAATCATGTATGATACACCACTTTGAAAATGATTTAGAATTTCTTTACCTGTTTTTTTGATACTCACGTTATTCTCTCCTCCATTTTTAATTCAAAAGATCAATAGCTTCATTTATAACCATTTCACCATCTTTTACAACATCTGTTGTACTCACTTCTAGGATTTTTTTTCCTTCAAAACGACCACGCTCTGAAACGTTTGTGTCTACTGCGAAAATCACCAAATCAGCCTTTAAAATATCGTCATCAGATAATCTATTTTCCGTTCCCATTGCACCTTGTGTTTCTACTTTCATTTCAATTCCATTTTGTTTAGCAAATTTTTCTAAATTTGCTTTTGCCATATACGTGTGAGCTATGCCTGCTATACATGCTGTTACTGCGACCATTTTTATCATTATTTTTTCTCCTTTTCATTAAAATGCTAACGCATCAAATAATTCTTCTTCTGTTTTAGATTGTTTGATCCTTTCTACAAAGTTATCATCCATTAGTTTTCCAGATAAATCTGCTAAAATTCGCAAATGCTCATCTCCTTGATCTTTATTTTTAATTGCCAACAGGAAAATAAATTCTACTGGCTTATCATCTAACGAATCCCAATCCACAGGTTTTTTTAGTCTTGCGACCGCAACGGTTGATTCTAAAACCGCATCACTTTTACCATGAGGAATTGCTAAACCGTCCCCAATTCCTGTTGTCATATGATCTTCTCTGTCATGAACGTCGTCTATAAAGGTATTTAAATTTGACAGATAACCATTTTTATTTAACTGAATCGCGATTTTTTTTATTACTTCATCTTTCGTTGATGCTTCAAGATCAAGTATGATATTTTCCTTATTTACTTTATTTGTGGACACCATTTAAAACATCTCCTAATACGATTTCAATCTCTTCAAAATTAGTACAGTTCGTTAATCTTTTTATTATATAGTTACTTGAAATTACTTCATTAAAAAATTCATAAACTTGATTAATCAAATCTTTAACTTGCTCATTTAATGCGAAAAAGAATACCAATTGAACTTTCTCTCCTTGCCAGTCGATTCCATTTTTGTTTATGTAAATTGAAATAATTGGTTGCTTTACATATTTAATCTCCGCATGAGGAATAGCAAAACTCCCCATGGCCGTTGTTGACATCTGTTCCCTTTTAATAGCACTTTGGTAGATTCCATTATCAGCATAATTGTTCTCAATCAATTTATTAGTAATATTCTCTAAAACTTCTTGTTGCGTTTCTCCAAATGAATTAGAGATAAAACAGCAATCTCTCTGAATAAATCTCATAAAAATCTCTTTTGAATCTGTTTCTCGTCTCTTAATATAAGATTCGATTTTTTCGGCATCTGCTGTTGTCATCAAGGGACTAACAACAATAACTGTATTTTTGATATTGCTGATTGGCAACGTACTAATGATTAATTCATTTTTAATGCTTGATTTTTGCAAGTCTCGAATTCCCATTATTTTTTTTATATTTAATTCAGATTTAAATCTTTTTTTTATTCTTTGTTCTAATAATTTAGAGGTTCCATAACCACTGCTGCATACTAATATAACATCTCTAGGAGTATGCCCCTCTCGATCCAAAAATGATTGTACATGAAGAGTTATAAACGCAATCTCATCATCATTCATTGTAATGCCAAATTCTGTTGCAATCAGTTGTGCTAGTTCATAACTAAGAGCAAAAGCTCCCGAAAAATTTATTTTGATCTCGCTAGTATAAGGATTATGAATTGAGACACCAAGTTTTAATCTCTTAATAGCTGCATTTAAATGGACTACTAGACTGTTAATTAGTTCAGCATCCGGTGTAAAATTTATTAGCTTAAAATATAAAATTTTTTTCAATTTATCACTGTAATCTAAAACTTGTAGCTTTTCTGCCTTCACATCATTTAATGAATTTTTTTCGATAACTGAAATATGAACATCAACGTATTCACGCTCAAAATTAGGCATTTTAATATTAAATTTCTGTTCAATCAGTTCGATAAATATTTTAGTGTTTTTTGAGGGTGTGTCATTAAAATCTATTTCCTTATCAACATAAAAATCTTGTTTGATTCTTTCTAAAGCAATTGCCAAATGAATCGATAAAGTTTGATATTCATATTCTGTTACTTCCAGATTTGTTTTCTCAATAAATTCATTCAACACATCTGCGACATCATCTAGTACATTAGAGTCAATTAAATCATTTGTATTCCCGATAACTTTAACACCTAATTTTACTTTTTCTTTTTGTGAACTTATTGCCGTCACGCCTCCCCAATAATAATGAATAACGTCTGACATAAGGTGTCTTTTTAATGCTTCTGAGGCATCAATTTTTAGACCTTGATGACTACTAATCAGTGAAACACCTTCTTTTTTCAATTTCGTTCTGATTTCTCTGACTGTATTTTCCATTGTTGCTCGACTAACAAACAATTCATCTGCAAGATCCTGAATTCGAATAAACTCATTTGTATTAAGAAATCTTGAGTAGACATACATTATTCGATCCTCAATACTATTGATTTTTCCTAAAGATTTAGACTGGATTGCTGTAAATATATCACTAGGGTCTCCTTTCAGTTCAATTCCTAATCCGGGCTTTACTAAAATCAAAACATCAGTTTCAGATCCAATCATTTCTTGAAGCATATTGATATATTTTCTTGCTGTCTTTGTAGACACATTCATATGATTCGCCAAATCTTTGTAAGTTGTGTGACGATATTTCAATAGATAGCTTAAAATCTTTTCAAATTTATCTTCAAATTTTATATTCATATATCCTACCCTCCTGAATACGCTTTCATTGTAATGGAAATTATCTTCTTATCAAACCCAAACTTTTTCCTTTTCATTAAGGAATATAATTAAGGCTATCCCTTAAATACCATTTCTTTATAATGTAATACATTTAAATCTTAATTCATTAAATTCATATTTTCGATTGTAAAATTAACTTAGATAAAATAAATAAATCATTTGTAATACAACCATTTTGTATTCCAAACAAAGAAAACAAATAAGTGATTACAAATGATTTACATATTATTACAGGCGAATATTTTTTACCAAAAGTATATCTCCATCAAAATAAGAAAGTGGAGACTATCGATAAAATTTCAAAAAAATTTAGACAAACAATTACAGTACTTCAATGACATTAAAAGGAATCTTTCTTTTAAAAATGTTAAATAATTATTACCATTTCTTTCCTTAATTAATTCTAGCATAGCATTATTCTCAAAGCTTTTATTAAGATCAGTTAAATTTATTAACTCTATAAATCTCAGCAAAATCCATAATTTTAGTTATATTACTTTCAGGAGTATAGTCATTTATTTTATTATTACTTGATCATGAAGATCAATGTAATTAGCTAGTTTATTATACAAAGTTTTTATAAATTCCTCTAAAGAATTTTTAGAATTCATTTTCTGAAAACCATTTGTTTCTTGACTTTCAAAACCTTTACTATATATTGACGTTAAGATGCTAATAAGAAATAATTTTCTAATCAAGCCTTTTAACTTTGCATCATCTACTCCCAGATCTTTATTTTTTAAATACATTTCCCACATATAATTTATTGCATTTTTCGCAATAGCTAATCCGTATCTTTAAAACCTACATTCCATAAGATATTCTTAACAAAATATTCAAAATTACTTTTTGTAATATGTTTTTCAATTCCTCTTTCTAATTTATCAGTGGACCTTGATTTAATAATATATTTTTATCTTCAACATTTTTGCCAAAAATCTTTACCAAAAAATCATCTTTGTTCACCTTAACAAAAACTAACTTCAATGATTCGTTTATAACGTTTAATGCCAAACGTTCTTCCTTATTGCTCATTATAGATAATTCTTAAATATGACTACTATACTATATTAACCGCATCATTTATGATACGGTTCACCCTTAATAATTCTGAAACAACGATATACTTGTTCTACCAAAATCAGACGCATAAGCTGATGTGGATAAGTTAACCGACCAAAAGAAATTTGGGTGTTGCTACGCTTCAAAACATCATCTGACAGACCTAAAGAACCGCCGATAATAAAGGTAAATGTGCTCTTGCCTTGAATACTCATTTTCTCAATACTTTCAGCAAAGCTTTCAGAGGTGATTTCCTTACCTTGTATGGCTAAAGCGTAGACATAATCTTGGTCACCAACTTTACTCAAAATTCGCTCACCTTCTTTTTGTTTGACTTGAGTCATTTCTGCGTCACTAAGCGCTTCTGGAGCCTTTTCATCAGCAACCTCAATCATCTCTAGCTTGCAATATTTTCCCAAACGTTTTGTATATTCAGCAATCCCCTGTTTTAAATATTTTTCCTTTAATTTCCCAACGGTAATAATCTTTATTTTCATAAATATCTCTCCAATTTATCTTCTTTTTCTAAAGTTATACACACTAATCCACAGTTTTATGCACAATTTTTCAAGGATGTTAACAACATATTTTTTAGTTGTTAACAACGCTGTGGATAAATCTTGTTAATAATATTTTTTTGAATTCATTATATTTTCTCATTTTTTTGCAGAAATTTCATTCTTTTTAATCATTTATTTCGCTAATTCAGTAACTTAATTCATGATTTTTTCAAAAAGAAGTTTTATACTAATTAATGTGAAGCAAAGTTATTGTTATTAATAAATTAATAGTTAAAGGAGGCAAGGTGTTTTAAACACCATCTAATATGAGGAAAGATGTTACACCTAAAGAAAATGAAACAAATAATCGTTCTAACAATAGTTATGATAAACAGAGACAAAAAAAACCAAGCATGATGAAACGTTTCGGTATTTCACTGGCTGGTGGTATTCTAGGGGGGGCCTTAGTTGTCGGAGGTTTCGTTACTTATAACAAAGTAGATAATCCAACAACAAATTCAGCGACATCAACTGAATTAAAAACAACAAATACTAACAAAGGCAAGGTAACTAATGTTAGTACACAAAACATTAGCACGGATGTTACTACAGCCGTTGATAAAATGCAAAATGCTGTGGTATCAATTGAAACACTTCAAAAGCAACAGAAAAGCCAGCTATCTGATTTAGAACAATTTTTTGGTACAGCTGATGACAGTAAAAATAATGACGGTGATTTAAAAGAAGCTGCTGAAGGAAGTGGTGTTATCTACCGTAAAGATGGAAACAAAGCATATGTTGTTACCAATAATCATGTTGTCGAAAATGCAGATGCTGTAGAAATTTTGTTGAATGGTGGAGACAAAGTAACTGCTAAAATTATAGGTACAGATGTTTATAGTGATTTAGCAGTATTAGAAATACCTTCCGAAAAAGTCAAAGCTATAGCAGAATTTGCAAATTCTGACGATATTAAAGTTGGTGAGCCTGCTCTTGCAATGGGCTCTCCACTAGGATCCACTTTTGCTAATTCAGTATCACAAGGTATTATTTCAGCAAAAGACCGTGTGATTACTAATACAACTGAAGACGGTCAACCTATCAATATAAATGCTCTTCAAACAGACGCTGCAATTAATCCTGGTAACTCAGGTGGTCCGCTTGTCAATCTATCTGGTCAAGTTATTGGCATTAATTCTAGTAAAATCGCACAGGCGGCTTCAGGCGTAGCGACTGAAGGACTTGGCTTTGCTATTCCAAGTAATAATGTTGTATCAATTATAAATCAGCTTGAAAAAAATGGTAAAGTAATTCGTCCAATGCTTGGTGCAACAATGATTGATTTAGCTTACGTTAGCGCAGCTGACCGTCAAGACGTTTTAAAACTTAAAGATAAAGGTTTAACAGGCGGTGTTGTTCTCGGTTCAGTCATCAAAGGGTCTCCTGCAGAAAAAGCCGGATTAAAAAAATTCGTCGTTATCACAAAAGTTGATGATAAAAACGTCGAAACACGTTCTGAATTACAATCTATTTTATATAGTAAAAAAGTTGGTGATTCTATGAAATTAACTTATTATTATAATGGCAAAGAAGAATCAACAACTGTTAAACTAGATCAAGATTCTAGTCAATTAGATAAAGAAAATGCACAACAAAGTAAACAAAGAGCTGCTCAGAAGAATCAACAAGATGAACAAGGAAGCCAAACACAGGATCGTGACGCCTTTCAACAATAAGCAAAAAATCCCCACTCTTTTAAGAAAAGAGTGAGGATTTTTTTAGATTGAATATAACTCACAGGGATTTTCAGGATCTGTATCACAAACTAATAAATCCTTCCCTACATTGATATCATGCTCACGTAATGTGTGACTCATTGTCATATTTGCTAGCTCTTTTAAATTATTTTCTTTACTTAAGTGCCCTAAATAAATTCGTTTTGTCTTATCACCAATGACATCAACAGCAGTTAAAGCACCATCTTCATTAGATAAGTGGCCTCGATCGCTTAAAATTCGTTGTTTGGTACTCCATGGATATTTTCCAATACGCAACATGTTTAAGTCATGATTACTTTCCATCAGATAAGCATCTGCATTTTTTATAATTCCTTTAACCCGGTCACTACAATAACCGGTATCTGTCAAAACAACAAAAGATTTTTTATTTTTATGAAACTGATAGAATTGTGGTTCTGCCGCATCATGTGATACACCAAAACTTTCAATATCTACATCACCAAATGTCATTGTTTTCCCCATATTAAAAATATGTTTCTGTTCAAGAGGAACATTTCCAATGATTGGTGACATTGCCTCCCATGTATTTTCATTTGCATAAACATCTAAACCATATTTTCTTGCCATAACCCCCACACCATGAATATGATCACGGTGTTCGTGCGTTACTAAAATAGCATCTAAATCTTCTGGACGACGATCAATTCTTGACAATAAACCAACGATTTTCTTCCCACTTAATCCTGCATCAACCAATATTTTCTGAGTATTGGTTTCTATAAATAATGAATTTCCAGTACTACCGCTGGCCAAAACACTCACATTAAATTGATTACTTTCCAAAAGAATCTTCCTTCCTAATTACACGTACTAGTCTAGTGTTTAACTTCCGACACATTTGACGTAATAATTGCACTCGTAAATGCATTTACTCGCTCTACCTGAGTATTATTTTTATTCGTTTCCACATCAACAATCCATATTGGTATGTATACACCCTTGCCCCGAACGGTAAAAATCCGTGAATATCCCAATTCTGTTCGTTGTATTTTTGATTTTGCTGGTAAACGATTATTAGTATATAAGCTAATGATTGCCTCGCGTTCAGAAATTAATTGCTGTTTCTCGCGCAATGGTTCAATATCTGTTGACAACATTGTTTGTTCATAACTCTCAATTATTAGCTTATTTTGATTATTGTGTCCAGCAATCAAAGTGAGGGTAGACGTATCATCTAAAAAGGGAATTTGTTCCCAAGCTTGCGAAAAAACATACCGTTTATTTCGTTTACTGCGAGATAAATCCAAATGATACTGAGAGCCCTGAATCACATTGTCTGGATTACTGATAAAATCAACAACACTTTGTTGGCTATTAAAATCAATAACTAGCTGATCACTATTTTCATTTAAAAATCTACTATGTAAAGTATTGTTAGTAACATACCATTCTTGGTTTTTTAGCTGTTTTTCAGCCTGAGAGGCTAGGTTAACATCATTAGCAGCTAAGTAAAAACCTTCACGATGTTCATTTGATAAGTTTTTTGGTGCATTAATCTTATCCGCTTTTAAACGTTCTTCAATCTGATCAGAAATTGTACCCGACAATGTTGATTGGTCATTTACTTTATTCTCTTGAAATACATAAAAAAGGAAGATATTCAGGAATAGAAAAACTAAAAGAAAGATACCTTCGACACGTTTAAAATCCATTAGTCGACTACCCCCTCTTGCAATTCACTTCGCAACTGTTCATTTGACTTCCACGATCCATTATAATTTAAATACCATTTAGGAACTAAATCAACCACTTGTTTCGTCTCAGTATTTGATTGCCACTCATAACCTATTTGCATATCTAAAATTTTACTTTTATCAATACCGTGATTTTCTAAATCAGCCAACATTTCTGTTGTTTGCGGTAAAGTTACCGTATCATTTGAAGGTATTGGTATCTGAATTGTCTCTTGATTCGTTAATATTCTGACATTTTTTTGATTCTGAATAGCAATATCGACGACACCCTTTGAATGATTACCAAAAACTGGAAACCCTTCGACATAATTACGATAGATAATCTCGTTAGTTTTTGCTTCTGAATATCGCAAAGAACCAATCGTATTTCCAAGATTTTCAATATATTTGAATGTACTGAAATAAATATCGTCCTTACTATATTGCAGCTTGCCAAAGTAGCTCACTTCACCTGTTTTAGATTGAATCGTTAAAGATTCTCCTTCACCATTTGATAAATTCACATCGCTATCAGCACCATTTTCACCTAAATATAAATCTTCTGATTGATTAAAAAAGGCTTTTGAGAACGTTGTAAACGACTGAGTAGCTATAATATAACTGTATATTTTTAAATTTGAAGGTTTTGACAAATAATAGACATTTGAAACATTATTATTACTTAATGTTACAGGGTAATAAGTGATATCTTTATTCTCTAACATGTCTAATATCTTTTGGAAATTTCCATCAACTATATATTCAATCACTGTCTCATTAGTTCTTGAAGAAAAATAAACTTTGCTATTATCAAAATCAAGTATTACTCGACTAAATTTTGAGTTTTTAACTTCTGAAGGTAAAGTAGCTTTGACGCCATAATTATCTAAATAAAAACTAATCGGCATCTCAGTAGGAAATGTTAAGTCTACATTTCGAGTTGGCGCTTGCGATGCCTGTTCTGCTTCACTTCTAGATAAAACGCGCCCTTCACTAAATTTATAATTAGTGATTTCATCTTGAATATTACTAATCAAAGATTCACGATTTGTGTATAAAATCGTGTCATCAGATTTTTGATAAAATAATTTAATTGGTACGTAAACATCTGTAATCTTCTTTTGTTGAATCACATCATTTGATTTTTGGTTAAACTCATTTAAGGCGTGGTTTGACGACGGATTAGTCCAGATTTTCCAAGATAAAATAAGACTTAGAATAACCATTAATATTAAGCTGATTCTGACAATTCTTTCGCCAATTTGTGTCATTCCCAAAGATCCTCCTCATAAGGTTCATATGGTAACGAGATAAAAAAGGTTGACCCTTTCCCTTCCTCGCTTTCCGCCCAAATACTGCCACCGTGAGCAATTACTGAATCTTTAGAAATCGCTAATCCAAGACCAGAGCCGCCCATTGCTCGAGAACGTGCTTTATCAACACGATAAAACCGATCAAATATTCTTCCGAGATTTTGCTTAGGAATACCTAGTCCTTCATCAGAAATACTGATGATGACATTTTTATGTGTTTCAAGCAGTCGGCAAGTAATCACACCGCCATCTGGTGAATATTTTATCGCATTATTTAATATATTATCAATTACTTGAATCATACGATCCGTATCAATATCCACCCAAATTGTTCGCTTTGTAAACTCTCGTTTAATACTATATTTTTTATCTGAGTCTTTAACGACCATATCAAATCGATCCAACACATAATTAAATAGTTCATTTAAATTGACCAATTCTTTTTGTATTGTTATTTTCTGATTGTCCATCCGTGATAACTGAAGTAAATCATTAATCATACGAATCATACGATTTGTTTCTTCTTGCGTTACTTTCAAAAACTGTGGTGCTATTTCTGGATTTTGCCAGGCACCATCAGATAGTGCTTCTAAGTAACTACGCATACTAGTTAAAGGCGTACGTAATTCATGCGATACATTTGAAACAAATTGACGTCGCTCTTCTTCATCTCGCTGTTTCTCAGTTACATCATGAAGAACACAAACCAAACCGCTAATAAATCCAGATTCGCGACGGATCATTGAAAATTCTGCTTGAATTAACAACGTTTCTTGATGAGATGTACTTAAATCAATCAACAAATTATCTTGATGTTCCAAAAGTGTTCTAAAAGTGTGTGTCTCATCCAAACGTAAAATTTCAATAATCGACATCCCCAGCGCCTCTTCATTAGTGATACCTAAGAGTTCTAGAGCTGTTTCATTAATTAAAATCAATTGTCCACGTCTATCAGTACCAATGACACCATCTGTCATATGCGATAGCACACTATCCAAGCGTCGTCTCTCTGCTTCAGTTATGCCTTGAGCTTCTTCAATTCTAGCTGATAACTCATTAAATGTTTCACCTAACTGTCCAAGTTCGTCTTTACCATAAACTTCAACTTTTCGAGAATAATCACCACTAGCAATACGCTCTGCCTGAAGTTTCATCTCACCAATCGGTTTTGTAATTGTTCGTGATACAAAAAGAGCAACTATTAATGAAAACAGCAAAGCAATCATAGATGCTGAAAAGAAAATAATTGTAATATCATTTATTTGCTGATACTTACTTTCAATATCACTTTTAACATATAAAAAACCGATAACCGAATCACCAGTAGGTGAGTATATTTGCTGAATATTGACAAATACACGCCTCCTTGTAGTCGGATCAGTTCGTTCTTCTTCTCTTTGTGAGAACGTATTAAAAAGCTCAACATCATTTTTTTTACCCACGTCATCTTGTAGGTTAGGATTACTCGTTGCAATTAAAACACCTTTATCATCAACTAGCCGCACTTCTAAAATATCACTTTTTGAAAATTCTGATAGCGTCCGTTTTAATTGATTATCTTTACCATCCTCTTGATACTTCATTAATTCACTGCTGATATTTGTTGCTAAGGTTTCAACCTGTGATGTAATATTTTCTTCAAAGTTACGCGTTGTCGTAGTTTCTAATTCTCTAATAAAAATCGCACCAATAATTTCTATTGAAATCATCAATAATAAAACAAAAACCAACGCAATTTTAAAATGAACAGAAGAGAAAAAACGAATTCGTTTATTCATAACTACTCCTACTCTTGTTCTGGATTTCTCAGATAATAACCGACGCCACGACGTGTCACCAACCAAGCTGGATGACTCGGATTATCTTCTATTTTTTCACGTAATCGACGAACTGTAACATCAACTGTTCGTACATCACCAAAATAGTCATAACCCCACACTGTTTGAAGTAAATGTTCACGTGTCATTACTTGACCCAGATGTTTCGCTAAATAATGCAACAATTCAAATTCACGATGCGTTAATTCAATTGTTTCACCTCTTTTAGAAACGACATATGCATCGGGATGGATTGTCAATGCACCAACATGAAGCTCATTACTTTCTTCTTCTGGTTTAGTACTATCCGATCCTCGACGGCGCAAATTAGCTTTTACACGTGCAACAAGTTCACGATTCGAGAAAGGTTTCGTCACGTAATCATCGGCACCTAATTCTAAACCAAGAACCTTATCAATTTCTGAGTCCTTCGCTGTCACCATAATAATCGGCATATCATGATTCTTACGTACCTCACGACAAACTTCCAAACCATCCTTTTTAGGTAGCATTAAATCTAAAATAATCAGATCAGGCTCAACTTCTTCAACCATATCGATTGCTTGTTCACCATCAAATGCTGTATAGACTTCGTAACCTTCTTTAGTTAAGTTAAATTTAACAATATCTGAGATCGGCTTCTCATCATCGACCACTAAAATTTTCTTCATGATGACTTCCTCCTATTAACTTTAATTCATTTCCTCATACTATCTCTTCTATTATACATTATTTTTATTTACTTAAACACTATTTGCTAATAAGAACTCGTTAATTCATTAATTTTCACAACAAGTTCTTTTTTTTTGCATATAGATACGAAAAAATAGAATTTTACAAAAACATTGTTTTATTAACGTTTTATCGCATTAATCATTATATTAAAATAATAATAATTATATTTGTGTTGTTATTTAAAGCATTTTGTTTTAACCTATAAGTATAAATTATTAATTTAATTTATTCGGCTAATAAGCAGATACGGGTTTAGTTTCCCCTTCCCTTACACAACTTCATTTGTATCTGTAAAAAAAGCAGAGTTTACTCTCTGCTTTTTGTCTAATTTCTTGTACATTTTTAGTACAATTAATATTGTATAATCTTTCAAATTAATTATCTACCAATTCAGTACGCATAACTATCTATAATTATCAATTAGCAAAAATGAAACCGCTATATTATCAATAGTTGGTTTTTTTTATTTTTTACTATCATCTTCTATCTATTCTTAAAAAGAACCATGATAACATACACCTAATTTGCTTTCTCTTAAATTTCAAATAAAATAGGACAGCATTTACGAATTGATATGGCAATAGATTGATGTCTGCAAAAAATAAACCTTCCTCCCATATTGACTAAAACATTACAATGAATTAAAATCTTTCAATCAATATTTTTACAACTTCGTCAATAATATCTAAGTATTCTCACGCGATTTGTAGCCTGAAGTACTTGAATACATTGGTAAATTTTACGACACCTTATACTCTTTATGATAGTTGTAACCAAAGATACGCACAACTTCATAAGTATATATTTAGCACAATAAAAAAAGTATTATTCTTTTAAATATGAATAAAAAGAAACACCATACAAACGTTATAAACGCCAGTATGGTGATATTTCTTTCATTGATGGGTTGTGCGGGGATCGAACCCGCGACCCACGGATTAAGAGTCCGTTGCTCTGCCAGCTGAGCTAACAACCCCAATGAAATTATTATAACACTTGAAATTTTACATTTCAATAATTTTTTAGTTTTTTACTACAAGTTTATCTACTAATATATTTAATTTCTGATGAATTTAAGGTATTGATAGAATTCATTACACTACACAAATAAGTAATCATTTAATTTATTCTGTTGAATTTCCTTAAAAATTTCCAACATGATAGAACAAATTGTTGGTAATTCTCTAATTAAAACCTGTCCTTGTGGTAATCTATCACTCATGTATAAATAATTAAAGAAGGTTGCTAAAATTCCCTCAACGCTATTTAAGAAATTTGTGTTTGCAACAATACATTGTGGAAAACTTACAACTAGAGTTTCTTGTAACGCTACAGACTCCCATTCTTCTATTGTCTGAAAATGATGATTCAACATGAATTCTGAGACTTTTAGAATGACTTCTTTTGTCAATTGCTGCTCATAATAATTAAGACCTCTAAAGTTTAACGATTTTTGAAAGTCATCGATTAATTTCAATGTTTCTTGTTGTTCCATATCAAAAAATAAATTAGCCTCAACCATGTAATCATTTGTTTTCATTTAACAAGTCCTCTTTTCGTTAATTCTTATACATTTTATCCTATGTCTATCTTCTTTTTTTAAAAGTCATTCGGATCACTTAACTACATTTTGGATTTTACATAAAGCGAAGATAATAATTAATTTTCTCCTAACTTTCCCCAAAGTAGGTTAATTATTATCTTAACGCTCAAGGTTATTGGGCATCCCCTTCCCTTAAGAACAGTATAGCAACTCTAAGAGGTATATCTTTTCGTTTGTAGTCATTTCTGACGACAATATATAAAAAAATCTATCTAAAAATCATTTTAATAAACACAAAGTAATAATATGTTCGTTAAACAAGCTTTTTAGACAGATTTATCATTTTAACTTCTTTTATTTAGTTGAGTGCTGCTTTTTAACTGGGCAATCAGTTGATGAACAATCACAACTTGGTTTCTTCTTAACTCCATATTGATAGATAACCACTCCGACTGCTCCAAAAATGATTCCCGCAATAATAATTGTACCCATTCATCTCACCTCTATCTATAGTAATTACATTATTTTTATTCCCGGTACATCTGCTTGTTCTTTCTTCGTTGGTTTCATTATATAAACAATTGTTGCTATAATAAGGAATACCGAAAGCAATTGACTAATACCAAAGTGATGATAACCTAATAATAAACTTCCCAATTGATACACCACAAAACTCACAACATAAGCTAATCCACATTGATAAGCAATAGCTAGAGTTGTCCAACGCCAATCATTCATCTCACGACGAATGGCTCCGATTGCTGCAAAACACGGTGCACACAATAGATTAAATAATAGAAAGGAATAACCTGCAACAGGTGTTAAGCTACTACTGAAAAGTGGCCAAAATTCTGTTCCAGTTTCAGAAACTTCAGGTAAATGCGCATATAAGATACCAAATGTTCCTACAACATTTTCCTTTGCAATTAATCCCGTAATAGTCGCCACTGTCGGCTGCCAATTTCCCCAACCCAACGGTGCAAAGATAAATGCAATTTGACGGCCTAACATAGCTAACAGGCTTTGGTCTGTCTCAACCATTTGGAAACGCCAATTAAACGAAGACAGAAACCAAATAAAAACAGAACAGGCGAAGATAATAGTCCCCGCTTTTTTTATAAATGATTTTGACCGTTCAAGTGTTTGACGAATACTATTACTCCATCGAGGCCAGTGATAATTCGGTAATTCCATAATAAATGGTGCCGGATCACCACTGAAAATTTTAGTTTTCTTC
Source organism: Vagococcus vulneris (assembly GCF_003950515.1). Taxonomy (GTDB): domain Bacteria; phylum Bacillota; class Bacilli; order Lactobacillales; family Vagococcaceae; genus Vagococcus; species Vagococcus vulneris. The sequence goes on along the minus strand of NZ_NGJS01000006.1, from coordinate 98,768 downwards.
AATAATATACCTGAAAAGACTATGGCTCCAATTCCAATAAAATAAGCTGATGGCGCAACCCACGAACTATTTGGAAAAAATGCTCCAGACACTAGTCCAATAATCGGCAATTTGGCTGAACATGGCATAAATGTTGTTGTCATAATTGTCATTCGACGGTCTTTTTCATTTTCTATGGTTCGGCTCGCCATAACACCAGGAACGCCACAACCAGTCGCTACCAACATGGGTATGAAAGATTTACCTGACAAACCAAAACGTCTAAACATCCGGTCCATAACAAAGGCAATACGACTCATATAGCCGCAATCTTCTAAAAAGGATAGACATAAGAACAACACCATGAGTTGCGGTACAAAGCCTAAGACAGCTCCAACACCTGCGATAATACCGTCTAAGATAAGTGATTGCAGCCAAGGAGCAACCTGCCACGCTGCAAGCCAATGTTCAACAGTAGTTGGTATCCATTCACCAAATAAGACATCATTTACCCAGTCAGTACCAATAACACCAATTGTTTGAATGGACAAGTAATAAACAGCCCACATAATAATTGCAAAAGTTGGTAATCCTAACCATTTATTTGTGACGATACGATCGATTTTATCACTGATAGTCTGTGTTGCGTTTGGTGAATGATGCAAGCAAAGTTTTGTTACTTCATCTATAAAATCATACCTTGCGTTAACAACAATACTTTCACTATCGTCTTTGAAAATTTTCTCCGTTATCTCAACAATCTCTTGAATCTCAAGTTGAATCTCATCAGGTAAGTTTAATTTGCTTAAAACTTGTGTATCTTGTTCAAATAATTTAATACTATACCAGCGTAATTGATAGGACGGTACATAAGCAGCGATGAGCTCACAAATTTCAGACAATGCAACCTCTAAACGATCATCATAAGTTGGAAAATTCTCAGCTTGACCGTTTTTGAATTTGCGCTTAGCTAACACCTGTTTTAAATCAGCCAACCCTTGTTTTTTTGTGACGCTGATTGGCAAAACAGGAGATCCCAAAATATAAGACAAACTTTCACAGTTGAGCGACGTTCCTTGCTTTTTAACAACATCCATCATATTTAATACAACAACAACGGGATGACCAGTCTCAAGAAGTTGCAGAGTTAGATAAAGATTTCGTTCTAAATTACTAGCATCGACAATATTTAAAATTCCTTCTGGCACATCATTCATCAAGTAATCCCTGGCAACAACTTCTTCGGGTGAATATGGCGACAATGAATAAATACCTGGTAAATCTTGCAAGACTAGCTCTTTTTCGCCTTTAATTTTCCCGGATTTTCGTTCAACAGTCACACCTGGCCAATTTCCTACAGAGTGACTTGAACCAGTTAATTCGTTAAAAAGGCTCGTTTTACCCGAATTCGGATTACCAACTAAAGCAACAGAAAAATATTTATCCATAACTAGTCATCTCCTTCAACAATGATATGCTCTGCTTCTTGTTTACGTAATGTCAACTCATAATTTCTTACAGTAATTTCAATTGGATCTCCTAGAGGGGCAATTTTTTTAATTTTAATCAGTGTTCCTCTTGTCAATCCCATATCCAATAACCGACGCTTAACTTCTTTTGTACCAATTAATTTGACAACACGTGTTTCTTGTCCAACACTAAACGCACTAAGCGGAATAGTTACAATATCTTCTTCATCTGTTTTTTCTTCTATTAAAATATTTTTAGCAATGGATTCATCCAATCCAATGCGGATACCCTTGAATAAAACAATCAAAGGTTGATGTTTCACTTTACTTACTATATATAGTGTTGTTCCTTTAACTAGTCCTAAATTCTTCAAATGATTTTTCTGTGCTTCGTCCCCTTCAAAAGCCAAAAATTGATACGCTCGACTTTCTTTACCATCAATTAACTTGTTCATGACAAGACTCCTATCAAATTATCTTATTCACATCTATTAATAAATAAAAACGATAATCATTCTCAATTAACAGTTTTATTGTACTATATAAAAGAATTCGTCGTCAATTACTATTTGTGAATTTAATACTTAAATTATGAACTTCCTGTGTGTAACTCTTGGGATAACTTTTTAAGAAACCAGACGTGTCAAGGTCTTTCCCTTGTTGAATACTAACAGTAGTATGTGGATAACTAAAAAACACCATATATTGTGTTTCTCGATTGACTTTTTTCAAAATCAAGCTATACTATTATTTATAGATTTAAAATCAGAAAATCAAATTTAGGAGTGAATGGTATGTCAACAATTACTTTATATACAAAAAACAACTGTCCTCAATGTATGATGACAAAAAAATTCTTAGCCGATAAAGATGTGGTATTTAACGAAATCAATATTGATACTGAACCACAATATATTGATGCTTTAAAAGCACAAGGTTTTAGAAGTGTTCCTGTCATTACAACTGAAGATGCTCAAGTAACGATTGTTGGCTTCCGTCCGGATCAATTAAGAACGTTGGCGGTTTAGTTATGAAATTAGTCTTTTTTTCTTTAACCGGACAAACGAGACGATTCATCGATAAACTTGATTTACCGGCCTACGAAATTGATACCTCCAACCCTTTTTATCAAATCAACGAACCTTACATACTGGTCGTTCCTACTTACGATGTTGAAGTCACCGAGGTAGTGAACGATTTTATTGAGTTTCAGGACAACAAAGCGTATTTAAAAGGTGTAGCAGGCGGCGGCAATCGTAATTTTGCCGATCTTTTTGTTTATACCGCAAAAGATATCTCGCGTGATTATCATGTTCCGCTACTTTTTTCTTTTGAATTTAGCGGAACTGATGCTGACGTAAAAAAATTTAAGAAAGTAGTGAGTGACTTTGAGTCTTAAAGAACTGACAGACGTAACTTATTTTGAACTGAATAATGAAATTAACCGGCCAGTCAATGATCAAATTCCTTTATATAAGGACAAAGAAGCATTAGCGGCCTTTTTTAAGGAAAATGCTGAGCCGAATACAATGAATTTTGATACAGTAGCTGATAAAATCAACTATCTGATTGAAAACGACTATATCGAATCTGAATTTATCCACCAATACTCAATGAAATTCATTACTTCGCTATACGAGTATTTAGATGAACAGCGTTTCACCTTTAAATCATTTATGGCAGCTTATAAGTTCTATTCACAATATGCTCTGAAAACAAATGACGGCTCACACTATTTGGAACGCTATGAAGACCGTGTTGCTTTCAATGCTTTGTATTTTGCCAATGGCGACGAGACTTTAGCGCGTCAATTAGCTGAAGAAATGATTTATCAACGCTATCAACCAGCAACGCCCTCTTTCTTAAATGCTGGACGCAAGCGTCGCGGAGAGCTTGTATCATGCTTTTTAGTACAGGTCACAGATGACATGAACAGCATCGGCCGTTCTATCAACAGTGCTTTACAATTATCACGAATCGGTGGAGGAGTAGGAATTACCCTGTCTAACTTACGTGAAGCAGGTGCACCAATCAAAGGGTTTGAAGGAGCTGCCAGCGGTGTCGTTCCTGTTATGAAGTTGTTTGAAGATAGCTTTAGCTACAGTAACCAATTAGGTCAGCGACAAGGTGCCGGAGTTGTTTACTTAAACGTCTTCCATCCTGATATCGAGAGCTTTTTATCTACTAAAAAAGAAAACGCCGATGAAAAGGTTCGTGTCAAGACTCTTTCTTTAGGACTAGTTGTTCCAGATAAATTCTATGAATTAGCTCGAAATAATGATGATATGTATCTATTTAGTCCATACAGCATCGAACGTGAATACGATGTGCCTTTTTCTTATTTAGATATCACTGAAAAATATGATGAATTAGTTGCTAACCCACGTATTCGAAAACAAAAAATTAGTGCACGCTATCTAGAAAATGAAATTAGTAAATTACAGCAAGAATCTGGATATCCTTATATCATTAATATCGATACCGCTAACCGAGCTAATCCTGTATATGGGAAAATCATTATGAGTAATCTTTGCTCTGAAATTTTACAGATTCAAGAACCGTCTCTTATTAATGACCGTCAAGAATATGAAGTACTCGGATCTGATATTTCATGTAATTTAGGATCAACTAATATTGTCAATCTGATGGAAAGCCCGCACTTTGGTCAATCAGTTCGAGTGATGACACGTGCCTTAACTTCAGTAACTGATGCGTCAAGTATTGATGTCGTACCATCAATCAAAAATGGTAATAATCTTAGTCATACAATTGGATTAGGTGCGATGGGACTGCATACATACTTTGCTAAAAATCAAATGGAATACGGATCTCCAGAATCACTTGATTTTACTGATGTTTATTTCATGCTGCTAAATTATTGGACCTTATTTGAAAGTAACCAGATTGCTAAAGAACGCGGGATAACTTTTCATAACTTTGATAAATCGGCATATGCTGATGGCTCTTATTTTGATACGTACATTAATGAGCCTGTCCAACCCAAATTTGATAAAGTCGTAAAACTATTTGATGGCATTTTTATCCCATCTGCAGATGACTGGACAGCCTTAAAATCCTCTATCAAGGAATATGGCCTATATCATCAAAATCGTTTAGCCGTCGCACCAAATGGATCAATTTCATATATTAATGATACAAGTGCCAGTATCCATCCGATAACACGTCTGATTGAAGAACGCCAAGAGAAAAAAATCGGAAAAATCTATTATCCGGCTGCACATCTAAATAATGACAGCATGCCATACTATACATCAGCGTATGATATGGATATGCGTAAAGTAATTGATGTTTACGCAACTGCACAAAAACACGTGGATCAAGGAATGAGTTTAACACTCTTTATGCGTTCAGAGATTCCTGAAGGCTTGTATGAGTGGAAAACAGATACTACTAAACAAACAACACGTGATTTAAACATTTTACGTCATTATGCATTCAACAAAGGTATAAAATCAATTTACTATATTCGCACATTTACGGATGATTCAAGCGAAATCGGCAGTAATCAATGTGAAAGCTGTGTTATTTAGGGAGGAATAATTGTGACTAATCGTTATTATGAAGCTATAAATTGGAACGCCGTTGAGGATATTATCGACAAATCTACTTGGGAAAAACTAACTGAACAATTCTGGTTGGATACACGTATTCCCTTATCTAACGACTTAGATGATTGGCGGACACTTTCCGATGATCAAAAAGAAAATATCGGTTTAGTATTCGGCGGTTTGACACTTCTAGATACCATACAGTCAGAAAGTGCTATCGAGGCTCTCCGCCACGATGTCCGAACACAGCATGAAGAAGCTGTATTAAATAATATCCAATTCATGGAGTCAGTCCACGCAAAAAGCTACTCATCAATCTTCAGCACATTAAATACCAAAGCTGAAATTGATGAAATCTTTGAATGGACTAATACAAACCCGTACTTGCAGAAAAAAGCAAAAATTATTAACGAAATTTATAAAAACGGGACAGCTTTACAAAAAAAAGTTGCTAACGTTTATTCTGAAACTTTCTTATTTTATTCTGGTTTCTTCGCACCACTCTATTACTTAGGAAATAATAAATTAGCCAATGTGGCTGAAATTATTAAATTAATTATTCGTGATGAGTCAGTCCACGGTACCTATATCGGTTATAAATTCCAATTGGGCTTTAATGAACTAGCTGATGAAGAACAAGAGGAGTTTAAAGCTTGGATGTACGACTTACTCTTTACACTGTATGAAAATGAAGAACATTATACAGAGATGCTTTACGACAAGCTAGGATGGACAGAAGAAGTAAAAACTTTCTTGCGTTACAACGCTAATAAAGCATTAATGAATCTAGGAATGGATCCCTTATTCCCTGATACAGCTGAAGATGTCAATCCAATTGTAATGAACGGTATCTCAACTGGAACTAGCAATCATGACTTCTTCTCACAAGTAGGTAACGGCTACTTGTTAGGTACTGTAGAAGCGATGCAAGATGATGACTATTTAATCGGTTTAGATTAATCCAAAAAGCGCACCTTATTCTCTTTAATAAGAGGATAAGGTGCCTTTTCTGTATGGTTTATCGTTGTTCTAAATAAAAATAAATATCTACTTTGCCTTCTTGCCTCTTCTAAGTTAAATGTTTTTCAATCGGTTCATGGGTCTGTTTTATCTTAAATACGACACGTTTAGATACTACATAATTAATAATTGCAGCTATACTCTGTGACAACACAGTAAAAATAAATTCATTCAATAAGTGCGGTGAACCGATATATTTTGCAAAAAAAACATTTGAGAAAAAGGAATTATTAAAATTTAGTTGTTTTAAATGTAAGAATCGAATCCAAAATTTTTCGTACTTATCAACAAATATAAAGGCTATTCCTAAATCCATAAAAAAAACCCCCGCACGGGTTAAAGTAAATTCAATAAACTGTATCACACTCTTTTTCCACCCGACCCGTTTATTTTTGAATACAAGGTATTTATTTGCAAAAAAAGCAAAAATCAAAGCCACTGCTTGCCCGATGAACACTGGTAACAATACATTATTCGTAAATTCTCTAGCAGTAAAACGTGTGAAAAAGTAAATCAACGTACCTAAAACACCGAAAAGAACATAAAATAAAAACTCTTTTCGCTTAATCATCTAATAAACACCTCATTTTCTTCATAAAAAAAGATGCTTAATCACTTAGTGAATAAGCATCTTTTTAATGTTACTTGTTAAAGTATCCATTCACTTGGTCTAATGCGTCATCCGAAAGAACAAGTTCGCCATACTCTTCTAAAATATCATCAGTTACAATTGTACTTGTTGCAAATTCATACATTCTAGCGACTTGATATAACAGTCCTTCGTCCGATGCACCAAAAGGATCGAATAAAACTTGCAAGTAATACTTTTTATTGTATAAAAAGACATTTGATTCATAGGCATCTAACTTAGCATGGCGCGCTAAGTTGATTAGTGATTCAAAATCTGGTAAAACGAACTTCACGCTGTAAACAGTACCGCGGTCATCATCTTCATATTCTTGTAAGAAAGCATCAAATGTTTCCAGGTTCTTATCCTTCTCATTGACAACATCTGAATCATCATCTAAAACTTTAGGCATTTTTTCTTGAATAATCTTTTGCAGATTTTCATCAGCTAATTGTGGATCTTCTTGAGAATTTGTTACTTTACTGATAAATAACTCTAGGCCGTCACGATTTGGTAGTACTTGGAAGGTTACTGCATCCGTCTCATGAAATTGATCATCCACATCAACTTCTTCTAAAATACTATAGAAAAAGCCTTCTATCTGTTTCTGATTACCTAAGAGATCTAAGAAAGTTACCCCGCGTTTTTCCAAATCTTCACTGCCGATTGACACACGGATAGTATTTTCATTTATACGCTCCATTTCCATATCGTTGCACCTCTCTTCCATCTTATCTATAGTATCATTGTATAGTAAATCAGTAAAAAGTAAAGGAAATACATTCATAAACTAAAAAGCAGCATGGTAAAACATACCACATGCTGCTAACGTTTTTACATTTTTAATCAATTGGCACTAGAAACCAGCCTGCATTTGTGCATGTTTTAATTCGATTGCTCGTACTTCCCGAGGTAAGAATCGACGTATTTCATCTTCATTAAATCCAACTTGCAATCGTTTATCATCTACCATTATCGGTCGGCGCAACAACCCTGGATTATTTTGCACTAAATCTAATAACTCTGGAAGTGATAACTCATCCAGATCGACATCCAATTTTTGGAAAACTTTTGATCGTGTCGAAATAATTTCCTCAGTTCCATTTTCTGTCATTCGTAAAATCTCTTTTAACTCATCTTGTGTTAACGGTTCAGAAAAAATATTACGTTCAACAAAAGGAATTTGATGTTCTTGTAACCATGCTCTTGCTTTACGACATGATGTACAACTTGGAGAAGTATATAATTTCAACATACAAATCACTCCCTTTCAAATTACTAGATATTTTATAAACAGTATAATGTTTACTACCTAGCATTAATTATACTATAATTAATTTCCAATTTCTACCCCTTATTTTATAATTATTCCAAAGTATTTATTGATAAAACCTTTGATATATATAGGTTTTTAAAGATCATAGCTTATTAATATCCCTTTGCAAAAAAAGGTGGTTATTCATATAATTACTACTAAAAGTTAATAATGCGCAGCATATATACTCACTAAATTATCAGTTAAATGAGTTTTTTTTAATCAATATTTCAGTTATAATGATAAGTACTAAGTTAAGTAAAGAGGATGATTAAAAAATGAAAACTATTTTTTCTGGTATACAACCTAGTGGTATTCCAACTATTGGAAATTATATTGGGGCAATGAAGCAATTTGTACAGCTTCAAGATGACTACCAATGTTATTTCTGTATTGTAGATGAACATGCAATTACAGTGCCGCAAGATCGTTTAAAATTACGTGAACAAATTCTACAACTTGCCGCACTCTATATTGCTGTCGGTATCGATCCTAAAAAAGCAACGATTTTTATTCAATCTGAGGTCTCAGCACATGCTGAAGCTGCTTGGATTGTCCAATGTAATATTCCCTTGGGTGAATTAGAACGAATGACACAGTTTAAAGATAAATCGCAAAAAACTGGACGTACTAGTGTTAATGCAGGACTCTTAACTTATCCTCCATTAATGGTTGCAGATATTATTCTATATAATTCTAATTTAGTACCTGTTGGCGAAGATCAAAAACAACATTTAGAATTAACACGTGATTTTGTTGATCGGTTTAATTCCCGTTATGGTACACCGAAACAACCAATTTTAGTATCACCTGAAGTTAAAATTGCTAAAAAAGACAGTGGTGGTCGTGTGATGAGTTTACAAGAACCAACAAAAAAAATGAGTAAATCTGACACAAACAGAAAAGGGTTCATTTCTATGTTAGACGAACCGGACGTTATCCGCAAAAAAATTAAATCAGCTGTTACTGATTCAAGTGGTATCATCGAGTATGACCCTGATAACAAACCAGGGATATCGAATTTATTAGTCATATATTCTGCAATGTCTGATCTTCCTATCTCTGATATCACAGCTAAGTACCATGACAGTGGTTATGCAGAGTTTAAAGCTGATTTAGCTGAAGTAGTCGTTAATAAACTAGAACCCATTCAAACACATTACAAAGAACTTTTAGTGTCTGACGAATTGCAAACCATTCTAGATGATGGCGCGATTGACGCACAAAAAGTAGCAGACCGAACACTGCAAAAAATGCGAAACGCAGTCGGTTTGGGACGAAAACCAAAACGATAATAAAAAAAATGACCGGACGGTTAATATCCCCTATGTAAAAGGGACATTAACCGTCCGGTTTTCTTTTTTAATAAATTAATTCAATTAAATCTTCTGGCACAATATTTCCAAAATATTTTTTTACATCTATCGCAGCTACTGCATCTACGATACTTTGTTTATCATATTTAATTCCTTGCAATTTTTCTTCAACATCTTTTATTTCACCTAAACCAAAGAAATCACCAAAAATTCTGATGTCTTGAATAACCCCGTCAGAAACATTCATTTTAGCTTCAATCGAGCCAATCGGGAATCGCTTACGACGCACTAAATCGAATTCGGGAGATTTTCCATAGTTCCAATCCCAATTACGATATAATTCGTCACTTAATTTATTGATTTTTTCCCAATCATCATCCGTCAACTTATATACATTAACATCATCCAAGTTGTCCGTTTCAAATATTTTTAATAAAATATCTTTTCTAAAATCCTCAGTGGACATATTTTGATGTTCATCAGATAGATACGGTTTAATATTTGTCACACGTGATCGAATTGACTTAATCCCTTTTGACTCAATTTTATCTTTTCGTACCTTAAGGGCGTTAACAACTTCATTGATATCACTATCAAACATTAATGTCCCGTGCGCAAACATCCGACCATTAGTCGCATACATGGCATTACCCGAGAACTTCTTGTCATCAATAACTAAATCATTACGTCCTTTCAACTCTGCCCCTTCAACACCCATATCATGAAGTGCATCAATAATCGGCTGTGTCACTTTACCAAAATTACGGAACGACTCACCATCATCCGGCATAATAAAACTAAAATTCAAATTTCCTTCATCATGATAAACAGCTCCACCACCGCTTAAACGACGAACCACGTGAATACCATTTTCTTCAACATACTCTGTGTTAATTTCTTCAATTGTATTTTGATTACGACCAATAATAATTGAGGGTTCATTAATATAAAATAATAAAATCGGCTCATCTAATGGCATTTGTTGAACTAAATATGTCTCAATAGCTAAATTAATACGTGGATCTGTTATTCCCTCGTTTGATACAAAAATCATGTGTTAAACACCCCTATAGTTTAATTGTTAAAAACCTTTCTGCTAAGGTTACAGAAACCCCTGGATTATTTAAATAATCTTCTGTCTGATGTTTTAATAATTCTAAATCAATATCTTGTTGCAAATGACTTAAGACAAGTTGTTTGACATTAGCCTCTTTAGCAATTAACCCTGTTTCTTTTGATGTCAGATGCGCCTTGTGATTTTCATGTCCTTCTAAGAAATATGTATCTGTAATTAGCAAATCGGCATCTTTACAAAAATCTGATAATCCTTCAAAGTAACCCGTATCACCGGTAAACACAAACACTTTTCCACTTTTTTGCTCTACGATACGCATCGCATAACAGGTAACCGGATGCCGTGTTTTTTGAAATGAAATAACAAACGGTCCTACCTCCAATACCTCATCTTCATAGTAACCGATACCCTCTGATATCCCCTCCATTGTCATCTCTGAGAAATGCCACTTATCTAAGGTATGTCCATAAATAGGCAATACTGGAATTGGTTGTTTAGGTTTGAGTTGGCGTAAATACTGCAAGACACCTACATCAGCTATATGATCATGATGATAATGCGTTAAAATGACAGCATCTAAATCAATAGGATTCATTCTTTCTTCCAATCTAACCAGTGTGCTGCTGCCGGCATCAAGTAATAGTGAAAAACCATCAGATTCAACTAAATATGATGTTGTCCCATCATCTTCATATGGAAATCCTCCCCAAAATCCTAATACTGTTACTTTCATAGAGACGTCATTCCTTTCATAAATAAGTCTACACATATACTTTACTTTTATTCCTGCGAGAACGCAATCAACTTTCCTTACAAACAAAAAAATAAGTAGTGTCATTCATAAAAAATCACACTACTTATACAAATTTGTTTTTTTAATAGCTTATTAATTTTGCTGCAGTTTTTTGATCAAGTCTGCGCACAACTTCTGTCACTAATTTTACTGTATTTAAATAATCATCTTCATGAATCACAGATGTATGTGAATGCAGGTAACGTGTTGAAACGGTGATAGCTAGAGCAGGTACTCCGTTACGTGTTAAATGTTGCATACCAGCATCAGTTCCACCACCAGTAATGACCGTATATTGGAAGGGAATATCTAACTCTTCGGCAATTCCAATCACAAAATCACGCAATTTTTTATGCGGAATCATTGATGCATCAAAGACAATGATTTGCGGCCCTTTACCTAGAACTGAGTCAGCTTCTTTCGGTGTCATCCCTGGAGTATCACCTGCAGTTCCCGTGTCCAAAGCAAAAGCTATATCAGGGTTGACTAGGTGCGTACTAGTTCGAGCACCACGCAGCCCAACTTCTTCCTGAACGTTACTTCCAGCAAAAAGAATATTTGGATGACCATCTTTAGCTAAGTTCTCTAATACTTTAAGCGACACTGCTGTCCCAATTCGATTATCCCAAGCTTTCGCTAACAGATACTTAGAATCGTTTAAACGTTGGTACTCGATATACGGAGTAATCATGTCGCCAGGTTTAATTCCCCATGAAGTAGCTTCTTCTACGCTTGACGCACCGATATCGACAAACATATCTTTAATATCATATGGCTGTTTACGCGCATCAGCAGACAGGACATGAGGTGGTTTAGACCCGATAACTCCATGAATTTTATCATTCTTTCCAGTAGTAATCGTCACTTGTTGGGCAAGCATAACTTGTCCCCACCAACCGCCTAATGTTTGGAATTCAATGAAACCTTTATCTGTAATTTTAGTTACCATAAACCCGACTTCATCCATGTGACCAGAGATAAGCACTCGTGGTCCGTCTTTATCACCAATGTGACGGGCATTGATACCACCTAACCCATCATAAAGGATTTTATCCGCATATGGTTCAGCGTATTTCTTAAAAACACTTCTTACCTGATCTTCATTACCTGGAACACCATTTGCGTCAGTTAATTCTTTTAAAAACAGTTCTTCTTTTTTTTCTAACATATCAACCGCTCCCTATCTCAGTATTTTGTTTAGTATATCATGTCTTGATCAAATCACCGACTTCTTTTTTTAAAATAATAAGCCGCGACGCCGCTCATTACTATAGTAAACAGCGATACGATTACCCCGATGGTCAACGCTTTTGATGAATAAGACATTTCAATTGTGTGTTTTCCTTTGGTTATTGGTATTCCGATAAAATCATCTAAAATCTTTTGTTGTCTTGTTTTTTTCCCATCCACCTTTATCGTCCAATCTTTATCAAAAGGGATAGCAATATATAATAATTGATTAGGTTCATTAACCGTCACAGTTCCTTTCAATTTACCTCTATTCAACAAATCCAACTCCAAATGATTTTCCTCAGCCTTGTCTATTACATGTTGAAATTCAGCAGCATTCAATGTTTTAAATGCCATTTTCGACAAGTCAGCTTTTACGTTACTATTAAAAGTTAATTCTAATTTCATGTCTTTTTCGACATATCCTAAATTAAATAATTGATTCGTTGCAATATACTGATAGGTATCAATTACCTTGTCATTTAGTTTCAATTTGCCGACATTATTCCAGACAACTCTTGGTAAATATAAATATAAAGTACCTGATGATTGCGTGACACCAGTAATCATCACCTTTTTATTCTTTTGGCTTGTCTGCAAATCTCTCAGTGAATCAAAATACTCAGTCTTCTGCGGTGCAATTGTCTGCATAATTTTTTCTTGATTTCCAATAATATCTTGGCCGTTAAATTCTAAGTTTGCTAAGTCAGGATTAGCTGTAAAACCCATTCCAACCGCTTCATCATTTAGATACGTGTAAGATAACTTATCTTTATGTAAAACTTTTTTCTCGTCTAATTCTTTCGGTACAATTGTATAGCGGACATTAAGCAGCAGGTTAGCAAGCTGCGACTCGTCAACATAGGAAATACGACGGTCATTTTTTGCATATAATCCTAAATCAACTAAGGCATGCTGTGTATTAGCTTCTAGAGTCGAAGTATAGCTCGATACACCGGGATAACCAAATAAGACAGGATTATTATAACCATTCATGACTTCATTATATGCATCATTTTGATTATCAACACGATGATTGAAACGATTTAATTTATTTGTCCGTCCCATCATATTTTGAATCACTTTTTCTTGTTGATTATACATCTCCTCATACTGTTTCTGCTGTCCAAACGGTGTATCCTTCAATGATAACCAAAGATTTCCACCCAATTCAGCCATAATACATATCATCAACAAGACATGCCAAACGGTGCCACTTTTAATAAGCCCTACAGTAATTAGAAGGACAAACAGCCAAATAATGGCCACTGAAATAATAAAATAGATATTTGATAATAAATAATTATGATTTGAACCCATATTTAAAAATAATTGGCCGATACTTAGTAAAATTGTATACACCACTCCTGCCAGCAGTACACGCTTCTTAATTAAATCCTTGTCCTGCTCTATGCGTGCATAAAGATACGTTTCATATGCCAATTTAATTAAAATGAAGCTGAAAATAAACGCATTGCGATAAGGAAAACCTGCTGGACTTTGAAACATATGCCAAACAGTATTAAACATCTCAAAGAAAAAACTAAAATAAACAAAGATTAATAACCCTGCCATAGCTTTCTTTTTACGTTTAGGCACGGTTGGTAAAAAGAAATAGATAAATGCCAATAACCAAATAAAAATTCCAGAATATACCATTGGTAAGTGGTCTAGTCTTGTCTCAAAATTTATAGTGCCGATTGCCATTTGAGATAGTGCTTCCAATCCAAATTTTGGTATCGGAAGAAAATCATGTAAGTAAAATGTTGACTTTCCTGTCTTTAACATACCATTTACTGCTGGAATTAACATAAAACTAGTTGCTGTTCCTGCCAAAAAAGAAACTGTTAAAAATAAGCACCAATCTTGCCAAAACTGCTTTATTTTAGCAATCGGTTTTGGTTTATAAATATAGTAATAATAGAGAAAGACACTGTAGGCTACTGAGAAGATACAAACCATATAGCCCAAATAGTAGTTAGTCACAATAGCCGAAAACAAAGCTACAGCATACAGTCCATATTTTTTTCGATGCCACAAACGCTCTATACCTAAGACTAATATCGGGAAAATAATCAACACGTCTAACCACATAAAATTAAAAAGATAGACGACAACAAACCCACACAAACTATAAGCTAGAGAAAATCCTTGCGTTAACACGCTGGTTTGATTATAGTGCTTATCTAAATATGTATACATTGTTAATCCCATCAGCGAAATCTTAAGCATAATAAGACAGCTAATAGCTATTGGTATCATGTCATAGGGAAATAATAAAACAAAGAAATTCAGTGGAGACATTAAATAATAAGCTATTAATGCCTCGGTCGATCCACCAATACCATTTGAAAATGAGTACAAGCTGCTCATATCACCTTGCTCAAAAAATCGCTTAAAGCTAGTTAAAAAGGGCGAGTACTGTGTCCCTAGATCACTTACCAGTAAATTATTATTACCAAATGGCGTAAGTTTAAGTAATAGAAACACGCATACCATGACGAAAAAAGGAATGACAAAACTTAGTCCATACAATAAGAATTTATTCCTTAATTTGTTAATTATCATATAGTTACCACCTTAACGGACACTTTAAAACGTCGTCCAATTCTTATCTACTATCATACAATAAGCATAGTGAGACGTCACCCAATAAAACAATCCGTATAAGATTGTCAACAAGAACCATAATGTTCTGATAAAAGTTAGATCAACTACCGGTACAACGATATACAACCAGTTCAAAGAGAACATCATCAAAAAGAATGCAACAATAAATGGTATGAAGAAAACATAAGCATTCTCGAGATAAATATTTTTCTTGATGACTTTATTGGGAACACCTAGTTTAGACAATATTTTATACGTTTCACGTTGTTTTTCTAGTATAAAAAATTGTCTAAAAACAATCATACTAATGGTTGCTAACATAAATAAAAAACCTAAAAAGATAGCAATGTAAACAATAAACTTTCTTTTAGCTTCTAAGAAAGTAGTATACGGACGTTTCATACCAATTTTTATATATTGTTTATCTTGTTTTTCCTGCTGAGAATCAAAATCAAGAACTTTGTGATACTTGGTTATTTTTTTACTCATAGATAACACATTATTTGACGAATCCCCGATTTCCGATATTTTAGGTGAAAATTCTCGTCTCACATCATCAATTACTGATTTTGTATTTTGGCCAGGAGGTACATTAATCCAGTAATACGAATATTCGTTATCAGCACTTAATCGCTGATAGTATTCATCACTGACTAAAAGCAGTTTAGTTGCCTTTCGGATATCATCTTCATTACCAAGTACATCCTCATAAACCCCCTGCAGTGTGACTTTACCAAGCTGAGAGATATTGCCAGATTCATCGTAGCCCATATTATAAGTAATGTTTGATTGATTCATTTGGATAAACATATAAACATCATTCTTATTTTTTAGTTTTAAAGGTTGAAGTGCTGGTTTCATTTTTCGTGCCTTATTATATTCTGTTTGACTGATTACATCAAAATTCATATTTTTTGGCATTTTCAATTCTTCTAGAGAAACATCAAAGTTACCAGTAACTTCTTTTAAATCAATCCTTAGTGTTTGCGTTGGCTGAACATCATGGCGCTTAAGCACATCCAAAATCAGTTGAAACCGATCAAATGACACAGCAAAATCCACATCATATGAATAATCGGTTAAACTTTTATTATATTGATAGTACACACTTGCTAACGTGACTGTAGCTAAAGAAATTCCTAAAAAGATTGTCGTCGTAACCATCATTTTAGCACTATTGCCTAATCGATTAGATAATTGATTAACTGTCAACATATTTAAATCCATATAATACCGTTTTTTTATCTGTTTAAATAAACATAGTAAGATAGATAAAAAGTGGTTATAAAATAGATATGTCCCAATAAAACCTAGTGCAATAACGACCACTAAACCAAAAATAAAACCAATTTTGACATGAAAATAAACCCGACCAATCATCATGATAAAATTAAATTTCAAGACAATTTCTACTAGTAAACCATATGTAACTAAACTGATAATACCTAAAATCCAATTCTCCAGTGTAACATCGCCAATATCTACAGCCGGTTTATCAGAATTAAATAATGCTAGTAATTTACTGCGGTAAACGGTTGAAGCCGACTTAATCGCAGCAAGTAAAAAAAGAAAGATAAATACGGCTGAAGTCTTAAGTAGCGAGCTGGCAGAAAAAATAATGTAACTGTCGCCATTCACTGAAAGAAACTTTAACAGAATCATTGAAAATAACCTCGAAAAAAAAATGCCTGAAATAAGTCCCATAACTAAAGAAATACTGCCAATAATCATATTTTCTATAAAAAACATCGCACCTATTTGATATTTGCGCATACCTAATAAGCTATACAAGCCGATTTCCTTCTTTCGACGTTGAACAAAAAAGGAATTAGCACTAAAAATAAAAATAATCGCAAATAAATTAATCAAAATCGTTGCAGACTGCAAGCCAAAATCAACACGAAAATCATTTGATATCAAAGTAACTAATCGATAATCACGACTCATTGCAACAAAAATGTAGTAAATTGATACGGAAAACGCCATACTGAACGCATACATAAAATAAGACGACAACTGTTTTTTAGCATTCTTTATTGATAAATCAAATAATGTCATGTGCCACACCACCACCTATTGCTGCCTGCATATCAATGATTTTTTGAAAAAATTCTTTTCGAGTACCACGTCGATTTAATTCAGAAAAAATAACGCCATCTTTAATAAATAAAATACGAGAACAATAACTTGCTGTAAACGCATCATGAGTAACCATCATAATTGTCACCCGCTCAATTTTATTTAGTTGTGTCAAATATAGAAGCAGCTCCGTAGCTGATTTTGAATCTAATGCACCGGTTGGTTCATCAGCTAGAATCAAGTTCGGATTAGTTATAATTGCTCTAGCTGCTGCAGTACGTTGTTTTTGCCCAACTGAAATGTCACCAGGAAATGAATTCAGAATTGAATTCAAATTAAACACTTCTGCAACACGTTGCAATCGCTGCATCATTTCAGACAAAGGTAATCTTTCAATTGCCAAAGGCAAAAGAATGTTATCCTTTATAGATAAAGAATTCAATAAGTTGAAATCCTGAAAAATAAAACCTAACTCTTTTC
Source organism: Vagococcus vulneris (assembly GCF_003950515.1). Lineage (GTDB taxonomy): Bacteria > Bacillota > Bacilli > Lactobacillales > Vagococcaceae > Vagococcus > Vagococcus vulneris. Next base: position 81,205 of record NZ_NGJS01000006.1, on the reverse strand, counting down.
GTCTAAAATCACTTGTTTGTTTTTCGGTCATTTTCGTCACATCCTGGCCGTCAATTATAACAGAACCCAAAGTGGCATTGTCAATAGTCGCTAAAACATTCAAAAGGGTCGTTTTTCCAGCACCGCTTGGTCCCATAATCCCTATAAACTCTCCCTTTTTAATATTAAAAGTAATATCTTTCAATACATGATGACTGTTATTTTTTTTGCCATATATTTTCACAAGTTTATCTACTTCTACTATCATTATCCTATCCCCACCTTTTTCAAAATATCCCCAACGTTATCATATCAAATTTTTTTATCTTTTTTCATCCAGGTGTTCTTACAGTATTGTAATGTATATGCCAATTACCGTCTTTTAAAGATTTATCTGTATTATTTCTCATTTTTAGTTATAATATAAGTAGTTGTTTATTATTAAAGGAGTGACATACATATGAAAATTATGATCGTTGAAGATGATTATACTGTTCGCGATTTAATTGCTGAATCTCTGGTAAAATGGGATTTTGAAGTTATTTGTGTATCAGATTTCGACCGTGTGTTAGATATTTTTAGTGAAGAAAAACCCAATCTTGTTTTATTAGATATTACATTACCGATATTTGATGGGTACTATTGGTGTCAAAAGATTCGTGAAATTGATAACACTCCAATTATTTTCATTTCCAGTCGCAACACAAACATGGACACTATCATGTCAATGCAATTAGGTGGAGATGATTATATTAACAAACCCTTCTCAATGGACATTTTGATTGCTAAAATAAATGCTCTTTTAAGACGAACGTATGACTATTCTCAAGAAAAATCTGTCACTTTTGAACACCGGGGCTTAACACTAAATTTAGAAAATAACACAATGTCTGTTAACGGAAACACAGCTGAATTAAGTAAAAATGAATCTCGATTACTTGTAATTCTCTTAAAAAACAAAGGAAAAATATCGAGTCGAGAAAAATTATTGCGTGCTTTATGGGATGATGAACGATTCGTTGATGACAATACACTGACCGTCAATGTGAATCGTCTTAGAAAAAAAATTGATAGTATTGGTTTGCCTAATTATATAGAAACACGTGTTGGGCAAGGCTACATTATTGAATAAGGCAGCTGATAAATATATGAATTTTTTAAAATACTTATCAGACCAATTGCATTTATTTCTTATCTGGATTTTATTAATCATAACAACTGGATTTGTACTTTGGCTAACTCCCAAAGAGTCTTTGGATATGTCTGTCATGATTTACATCGTTCTTATAGGTGTAATTATTATATTTATCTATTTTTTAACTTCCTATCAGAGAAAAAAGAGATGGTGGAATCGGTTAGAAAAAAAATCTATCCAACATCTTGATATGGAACATCTAACTAATGCACATAGTTATGAAGAAAAATTTTATCAAACATGTATCAACAATATCCAAGATGATTTTATCTGGGAGTCAAACCATGTCAATAAACAATCAAAAGAGCATCAGGACTTTATTAATGGTTGGGTGCACGAAATTAAGATTCCATTGGCATCTTTTAATTTATTAGTTGATGCTGTGGAGTATGATATTCCTGATGACAAATTTTTACTATTTAAAGACAATTTACAACGCATGAACGATTATGTCGAGCAGGTAATGTATTATTCAAGGCTTGATAGTTTCTCTAAAGATTATCTCATTAGTAGCCATTCCTTATTAGCCATTGTCCAGTCTGTTGTTAAACGTTCTGCTAATTACTTCATTCAAAATCATATTAAATTAGAATTAGCCGACGAGGACGCAAATGTATTGACTGATGAAAAATGGCTACATTATATTATCAACCAAATCATCAGCAATTCGCTGAAATATACTGAAGCAGGTGGAACTATTCATATCGAAATCAACAAAGATGATCGCGGTACATTGCTATCAATCAGTGACACGGGTATCGGTATTCCTACTGAAGAGTTACAGCGAATATTTGACAAAGGTTTTACCGGTAGTAACGGTCGTAACAAGCAAACAAATTCGACCGGATTAGGACTTTACCTAGCTAATAACCTCGCTAAAAAGCTTGGTCATCATTTAATCGTCACGTCAGAAGTAAACGAGGGGACAAAGGTCTCTATTCTATTTCCAACACTAGGTTATTACTCTGATAATGATTCTGATTTTTTAGATATTTAAAAAACCTGTTGAAACATTTACCGTTTCAACAGGTTTTTATTATAGCTATAATCTAGTTAAAATTCGCTCGACATTCATCGTCTGAAACTCTTCTTCAGTAATATTAACGATTACCGCTGACTTTCTTTTTGCAAGAACAATATCTTTCAACTGATCATCATAACGATGAACTTGGGGTGATAACAATATATCCGTGTAATCACGTGCAGTCAACTTTTCATCAACTCTTGATACCGGCGAATAATCCACATCATAATCTAACCCTTGTGTTTTCAATGCCTCCAACATTTTAGATACAAATAATGATGCACTAATTCCCGTTTCACAGATAAATAATATACTTTTTGACATGTAACAACCCTCTTTTTCGTTAAATTTTTTGAACTTTAACCGGCTTACCCGATTTCAGCGATTCATTCGCTGAGAACGCTAAGCGTTGTGCCATAATACCGTCAGCAAATGATACAGGTGTGTCCTTATCATAGCGAATCGCATCTAAAAATTGCTCAACTTCAGCGATATAGGCATCATTATAACGTTCTAAGAAAAAGTATAACGGTTTTTGACTGTGAACACCAGATTTATCTGACAAAGTAACATTGCTTTTTAGTTCATTCTCTGCAGCTGATGCTCCCTTTGAACCAAATGCTTCTAAGCGCTGATCGTAGCCATATACAGCTTGACGACTATTACTGATAACACCTAAACAACCATTCTCAAATTTAAGTGTTACCACTGCAGTATCAATATCTATTCCCTCAATATCAGGATTTACTAATGCTTCACCCATAGCATAAACTTCTTCAACTTCACTACCGGCAATAAAACGTGCCATATCAAAATCATGAATCATCATGTCGAAGAATAAGCCTCCAGATGACTGGACATATGATAAAGGTGGTGCTTCCGGATCACGAGAATCAATTCTCAATAGTTGAATATCGCCAATTGCTCCGCTGGCAACATGTTCTTTTACTTGTGCAAAGTTACGATCAAAACGACGATTTACACCAATTTGAAACTTAATGCCAGCCTTTTTAACAATATCGTAAGTTTCCAACGTTTCTTCATCTGAGAAACTAATCGGTTTTTCACAGAATACATGCTTGTTAACTGCGGCAGCACGCTTAATCATCTCCACATGTGTATCGGTCGGCGTGCAAATAAAAACTGCATCGATCTCAGGATCATTAAAAATTTCATTAAAATCCGCTACAATCGGTACGCCAATCTCACTTTCAAAATCTGTCATTTTGTCAGCAAATAAGTCTGCGACTTTTTTTACTGTAACATTTTTCATCTGTACCAAATTTTTTGTATGTAATTTACCGATTCTTCCTCCGCCGATTACGCCAACTACTAAATTCTTTGTCATAAAGTCATCTCCTAAATTAATTTAATTAATATTATCTTGCCAAGCCAATTGGTGAGAATAATGCATAAGTTAATAAAACAGCGACAATTGTAATAATGCCGACAATTTTGCCATATTTCCATTGTGTAATATCAACTTTCGTATTAAAGACAGTTAATTCAAAATTACCGTCAGGTTTAATTTTAGAAACTAAAAGCATCACAATTAAATCTAAGAAGAATAAAACACTTAATACATATAAGAAGTGGACATCTTTAAGTAACACTTTTGATAACGCATACAAAATTACATGCATTGAAATAGTAAATTTTGCGGCAAATGCTGTTGCTTTTTTTGAATAAAAAGCTAATAGTATAATAACTAGTAACGGCATATTATAAAGCCCGTTAAACTCTTGAACAAATTGATATAATCCTGCTGGTGCAAAAGAAATGAATGGTGCAATAATGATAGCAAATAACCCAACTGTAATCGTTGTCAATTTACCAAAACGAGTAATTTGTGCATCTGTTGCTTGCTTATTAATTTTAGTTTTATAAAAATCTAGAGAAAATAATGTTGCTGTTGAATTTAATGCACCTGCAAATGATGATAAAATAGCTCCAAAAATTACTGCGGCAAATAAGCCATACAATACTTCAGGGAATACTTCAGTAACTAAAGATGGATACGCATTATCTGCTTGTCCTAGCAAAGCATCACCAAAAACATTACGTGCCACGATACCTGGAAAGACTAAGAATAATGCACCGAAAATTTTAAAGAAACCAACAATAAACACACCTTTTTGTGCTTCTTTCAAGCTCTTGCCTGATAATGCTTTCTGAACGATCATTTGATTAGTACACCAGAAATATAAATTATTAAACATCATTCCAGTAAACAATGTTGGCCACGGTACAATTGCTGAATCAATCGAGCCAACCGAGTTTAGTAACCAAGGAGTATTGTCGACAATATGATCAATTCCACTGATAAAATTACCACCGCCTAGCAACATAACCCCTAAGGTTGGAACCAATAAACCACAAATTAATAAACCGAAACCATAAACAGTATCACTATATGCACTTAGACGCATACCGCCAATTAGTAAATATAAAATACCCACAACACCGATACAAATCGAAACCAAAATAATCGACGTGATTGGACGAATACCAAGTAGTTCATCTAGTCTAAAAATCTTATTAAAAACAAGAGCGCCTGAATACAAAACAACTGGAATAAAAGATGTCATATACGTAATAATAAACAGAGCTGAAATAATGCGCTTTAATGTTGCATCATAACGAATTTCTATAAAATCGGAGACAGTGTTAATTCCATATTTAAAATATTTAGGTAAAAATACTAAAGCCAGCATGACAATAGCAATTGCCGATGTAACTTCCCACGCCATAACTTCCATACCAGCGATGTAACTTTGACCATTTTGCCCTACTAACTGTTCCGTAGAGAGATTAGTCATGATAATTGAACCGGCAATCGGTAAGGCAGTCAAACTTCGACCACCCATAAAGAATCCTTCAGCATCCGTTACAGCAACACTTCTTGAGCGCCGATAAGCAAAAATCCAAACTGCAACAACTAGTACCAGAAAACTAATTAACGAGAAACTGTTCATGATAACACCTCTTTACTATATTTTTGTCACTTGCTTAATGTATTCACGTGCATTTTTAGCATAAATAAATGGATTAGCTAATTCTGGATCTTGTTCCGCTTCAACAACAATCCATCCACTGTAACCACTGTTTTTAATAGCTTGCCAAATTGGTGAAAAGTCTATCACTCCGTCTCCTGGAACTGTAAACACACCGGCTTTAACGCCATTTAAAAAACTCATACTTTGTTGTTTAACTTCTTCCATTTGTGCACGACGAATATCTTTAAAGTGAATATGATAAATTCGATGCTGATACATGTTATAAATTTCCAATGGATCCTCTCCAGAAAAAACCAAATGTCCTGTATCAAAAAGCAATGAAACTTTTTCAGGATCAGTATTATCCATTAATCGCTGGATTTCCTCTGTCGTTTGCACACCCGTTCCCATATGATGATGGTACACTATCCGCATATTTTTTTCCCTAGCAAGTTCACCTAATTTCTCTAGGCCTTCAGTTAAACGCTTCCATTCTTGCTCAGTGAATACCGGCTTTTCAGCGAAAACCGGTGTCTCCATTTGTCCTTGAACACTATGTCCTTGCTCTGACACTACAATAACTTCTGCTCCCATCGCATGAAGAAAATCACGATGTTTTATAAATTCTGCTTCTGTTTCTTCATACGGCTGTGTTGTTAAGAAAGCACTAAACCACGCACTAGCGACCGATAAACCTCTTGGTTCTAAATAACTTTTTAATACAGCTGGATCTTTAGGGTACTTATTGCCGATTTCAGTTCCTGTGTATCCTGCCAACGCCATCTCGCTGATACATTGTTCAAATGTATTGGCTGCTCCAAGTTCCGGCATATCATCATTTGTCCAAGCTATCGGTGCAATCCCTAATTTAATCGTCATATTATCGTTCCTCCATTTTAATAGCGGTTAGTTTACAACTTTTTCTTTTTTTACGCTTGTGCTTTCATTAAATCCTCAATCGCATCAACTGTCGGCATTGCTTCTGATGAGCTATGTTTGCTGACAACAATTGCAGCTGACGCACTGCCGTATTTAAGTGCTGTTTCAATATCTTTTCCTTGGCTCAAAGCATATATAAATGCTGCCGCATATGAATCACCGGCTCCGAAAGTTTTTAATACATTTGTTTTATAAGCGCTTGCACGATATTCCTTACCATCTTTCGTATAAGCATATGAACCTTGCACACCATGTTTAATAACAAGCAGTTCTGGCTGGTGTTTAAAAAGATAAGATACAGTGTCCTCGTTTTTACCACCTGTTTTATTCTCAAGCATATCGTACTCATCACGTGTACCAATAACAACATCCGATTGTTCTGCAACTAATGAGTAATACACTGATGTTTCCTCAGCATTCTGCCAAGTGTACGGACGATAATCTAACTCAAAAATGACTTGGACATCATTTTTACGCGCAATTGAAACAGCTTTCAAAATCGCCTCGCGCGATGGACTTTTAGCTAAACCTGTTCCTGAAACAACCAATATTTTTGCCGAAGTAATATAGTCTTCACTAACTTCTGCTGGTGTTAAATATAAATCAGCTACATCGTCGCGATACATCAAAATAGAACATTCTTCCGGACTTAAAATTTCCGTAAACGCTAAACCTGTTTTATGTCCTTCTTTATCAATTACCATCCCCGTTGTATCAATACCGACTCCAGCCATATAATTTTCAATAAAGCGGCCGTGCTGATCATCGGGAATCTTACCGATAAAACCGCAAGATAGTCCTAATTTAGAAGCCCCAATTGCAATATTAGCCGGTGACCCGCCGACATATTTACTAAATGTTAGCGTTTCCTCCATAGGACGATTATATTCTACTGCATTCAAGTCGACGCAAGCACGACCAATTGCAATTAAATCAAATTTTTTAGTTGTCATTCTATTATCCCCCGTTTATTTTCTAGATAAAATCCATTCATGATCTGGATCATTATGGAATTTCCATTTCTTGGTCGGCCCCGCCATAATGTTTAAATAATAACCATCATAACCATCTGGCACAGACACTGGATGGTATCCTTTAGGAACAATTACCACGTCCCCATTTTCAACAGCCATGGTTTCATCTAATGATCGATCATCTGTATATACTCGCTGGAACACAAAACCTTGTTTTGGATTCATTTCATGATAGTATGTTTCTTCTAAAAATGATTCATAAGGCAGGTTATCCTGGTCATGTTTGTGCGGCGGATAACTTGACCAATTGCCGCTATCTGTAAAGACTTCAACCACAATTAATTTATCTGACACAGGTGATTGATCATCCATAATATTATGCACCATTCGTTTATTTTGATAAATCCCACGCTTTTCAACTGTATTATTAGCTGCCGCGATTAATTGTGTAGGCAGATCAATTGTACTTGGTGCATAGCATAAAAGAATTCTTGCATTCGTTTGCGTGGTTATCTGCATCGTTTTTCCCGCGGATACATAAACACTATCTGTCGGGATTTTCTCAAAGACGTCTTCTCTTGTTCCTATCTCAGAAAAGACATGATTCCCTTCAGTGACTGTTGCCTTTCCAGTTAATACCACCGCACATACTTCTAGGTCTGTTAAAGTTTCTTCATAGACGCCGTCCGGTTCTAGCGTAATTAATCGTAATTCGATATATTCTAATCCACTGTTTTGTCTTGTCACTAATTGGTTTTCAAAAACATGCGGTCCGATTTCTTTTGAATATTGTTTTCTTTTTAAATCTACCAAAAAGAAAACCTCCTTTCCAAACACATCTATTAATAATTAATTTAACATTGCAGTTAAATATCTTCTCTTGAATATCTTGCTGTTACTACTTTATTTCGTGTATAGAATTCTAATCCTGCTTTACCATTAGCTGGTAAAGTACCAAAGAATGATGATTTCCAACCCGAGAATGGGAACATTGCCATTGGTGCTGGTACACCTAAATTAACTCCTATCATCCCTGCATCAATATTTTCTCTAAAGTATCTAATGGCTGATGCATTATTTGTAAATAGACATGCGCCATTAGCAAATTCAGACTGATTTGCAATCTCAATACCTTCTTTTAAGCCACTAATTTTAATAACTGATAAAACTGGTGCGAATATTTCATCTTTCCAAATATCCATTTCTGTTGTCACGTTGCCAAAAATCGTTGGACCGACAAAATATCCTTCCTCTGATACTTGACCACGTCCGTCATAAATTAATTCTGCCCCTGCTTCAATCCCTTTATCAATATATGATAATGTTCTAGTCAGATTTTCTTCACGAATAACCGGGCCTAAGAAAACACCATCATCTAAGCCGTTACCCATTTTTATGTCTTTTGCCGCGGCAACTAAACGTGTCATAAATTCATCATAGATACCTTCTTCTACCGTAACAACAGCTGCTGCCATACAACGCTCTCCAGCTGATCCAAAAGCCGCTCCAATAATTGCCGGAATACTATCATCTAAATTAGCATCATTTAAGACTATCGTATGATTTTTAGCACCTGTTAATGCTTGAACTCGTTTCAAATGTTTTGACCCTTCAGTATAAATATATTCACCCACTGGTTTAGAACCTACAAAGGAAATAGCTTTAATTAACGGATGTTGCAAGATGCCGTTAACAACATCATGAGCACCATAAACGATATTAAATACCCCATCTGGCAAGCCGGCTTCTGCAAGCAATTCAACAATTTTTTCCATTAACATTGGTGTTTTTTCTGAAGGTTTCATTACCACTGAATTACCTGTTGCAATTGCCATTGGGAACATCCAAAAAGGAACCATCATTGGAAAATTAAATGGTGTGATACCACCCACAACACCGACAGGATATTTGTAAACAGTTGCCTCAACATCCGTCGCAATCGATGACAAGCTATCTCCCATCATTAATGTCGGCGCACTAGCAGCAAATTCAACATTCTCAATACCACGTTGAACTTCTCCGTAAGATTCTGAAAGTGCCTTACCATTTTCTATCGTAACTAGACGAGCTAGTTCATCCTTATTGGCAATTAACAATTGATGAAATTTATATAAAATTCTTGCTCTTCTTGGAACTGCGACTTCTTTCCACAATAGAAATGCTTCATGTGCAACTTCAGCTGCTTGATCTAAATCTTTGCGTGTTGATAAAGGAACTTCACAAATCGGTTCTTTCGTTGCTGGATTTACCACAACTTCATACTTTTCTGTTGTACTTTGAACCCACTTACCATTAATGTAATTTTTTAATTGTCGCACGTTGTTTGACATAATTTCCTCCTCCGATTTAGTCAATAAAAATATTGTTAAATCTATGTTTTGATTAACTTATGATAAATATACAACAAAAAAGAGTAAGTGTCAACAAAACTTAACCATCTTTTGTTTAATTTAACCAACACACTCATAACTATTAGTTAACTTTTGAACTATATTCTTTAAAAGCGATTATATGACATTCCTTATATTATTTAAAAGGCATAGATATGCTAATCCTATTTTTTAAAATCTATTTTCTTTTGATCAATTACTCACAATAAAAACAAACTTACACAACACTTAACCATTTTTTGAAATCTATTTCATATAGTAATTTTTGTTTTACATAATGTGAAAACACTGATGTATCCTGCTGACATCCTTTGCAATATATACCATGTTAGATATATTAATAATAATTTTATTCGTTTAGCACAGTAATTGCTTGTCCCTGTTCCCCCAAGAAAGATGTTTGCTGAAAATCAACACAAACAAGACAATGAAGTACACTTAATGACCACTGAAGAAACGACACCTCGCAATATGAGGTATCAAAGAGGAGTTTAAGCACAATTTGGGTGGTACCACGGATTAAACTGATTCGTCCCAGCGGGTAAATGTAATTATCTGCTGGGACTTTTTTTTATTACAATTAATTAGGAGATGATTACATGACAACAAACATTATTAATGAGTTACTTTGGCGCGACGCAATTAATCATCAAACCGATGAAGCTGGTCTGCGAAAATATGTCAGCACTAACAACATTTCATTATACTGCGGAGTTGATCCGACTGGTGATAGTATGCATATTGGGCACTTGATTCCTTTTATGATGTTGAAAAGATTTCAACAATTCGGACATCATCCGTTTATTTTAATCAGCGGTGCAACTGGTACAATCGGTGACCCAAGCGGACGTACTTCCGAACGTCAATTGCAATCAATGGAACAAGTCCAACACAATGTTGATAAATTAACTGCACAAATGCGCAAATTATTTTTTGATAAAAACAATGAGCATGAATTAACGCTAGTTAATAACTACGATTGGACAAAAGATCTTTCTATTTTAGATTTTTTAAGAGACTACGGTAAAAAACTTTAATATCAATACAATGCTTGCTAAAGACATTGTATCTAGTCGATTAGAAACAGGTATTTCTTTTACGGAATTTACGTACCAAATCTTACAATCAATGGATTTCTTGCACCTATTCAAACATCATGATGTCCGCTTACAAGTCGGTGGTGCTGATCAAGCTGAAAAAGTTGCAACTGAACCACATAAACGCGAAGCACAAAAAACATTGGCTAGTGAAATGACTGTCTTTGTTCACGGTGAAGAAGCCCTAAATGATGCTTTAAGCATATCTGCAGCATTATTCTCTGGCGACGTTAAACAGTTATCTGCAAAACAAATTGAAGAAGGCTTTAAGAATATGCCATCTGCTTCTATCGGTAAAGAGACGATGAACTTAGTCGATTGGTTAATTGAAACTAAAGTCGAACCTTCAAAAAGACAAGCACGCGAAGACATCACAAATGGTGCCATCTATATTAACGGCGACCGCATCCAAGATTTGGATTTTGAAATAACTGAAGACATCTCATTTGATGGTCGTTTTATCATTGTCCGCAAAGGTAAGAAAAAATACACACTCATTAATTTAGTTTAATCTCTAATTAAAAGAGCACTTATTGATTTCATATCTGAATATCAATAAATGCTCTTTATTATATTTCTAATTTTATCTACAATTGATTTTTATCTCGTGTATATGTTAAGGCTGACAGACCCAAATTACCGTTTGTTAACTCTTCAATATGAGCCAGTGTTAATGCTTTTATTTTATCTGTTAGCAATTGATTGCGTTTGGTTAAATATCTCGTTAGCTCTTGATTTTTATAAGAAATACTCAATTTATCTGTTTCAGTAATAAAAGCATTGGCTTGACGTTGGCATTCTGTTAAATAGGCATTATTTGCTGTATGAGTTTCACCATAGTTTTGCTCCACCAATACGGCAATCATCCGTGCTCGCCAATAGGCTTCTCCAAAATTAAATGACAAGCTGGTTTGATTATAATAAGTTGATGTGTCATCTGCATTTGCATAAAATGGAACGTATGGATTAAATGCAGTTGGCGCACTATTTAACCATAGAACACCCGAAATATCTTCCGACACATGGTTTCTTATCTGAATAATATGTGACTGAGCTGTACGATTCATCGCAATCGGACGAAATGATGTTTTCTCAGCTAATGAGCCGTCTCCTAATTGGTCGTAAATAGTATCATTATAATGAGAACTCAATACATATCCGACATCTTCAATAGTTAATAATCTATTTGGTTTAAAAGTAAACGGCAAATCATTGCTGCTTGGATTTTCAGTTTTATGACCTAAATAACATTGACCATACCAGACTCTAGGTGTATTGTAACGACGATCTAAAGATGTGTTTGTTCCAAAAATATGCCGGAAATTCCATTCATCAGAATCTGGATTTAACGAATTTCTTTCAACAAATTCTTGAATACCATTTGAATAAAGAACATTATCTGTATTATTAAAATCAATTGCTTGGTGTGCTACTTGATTAGCAATGACACAACAATGATCTTCAGGAATTTTTGTTGCTATCCAATGGTGACCGCAAGGTATTTCCATATACCATACATCTTCATGGTCTGAAAAAATAACGCCATTTCCTTCACTTGAACCATATTTTTCAATCAGTTCCCCTAAATAAACCACACCTTCTCGGGCTGTGGTAATATAAGGTAAAACAACTGATACCATTGCATCTTCACCAATTCCATCAGCAACATAAGGGTCAATTGCTAAAACTTGGGCATTGCCATAAATACTTTCCGTAGCACTCATACCGACGTTCATTGAATTAATACCGGATTCACCAAACTCTCCTTCTTCAGCTAATTTGATGTTTGGAACTAGTTGATGGCGTAATCGACGACTAGGCAGCGGTATAGTGACACCTGTTACAACAGAGGTATAATCGACTGTTTGGTTATTCTCTTCAGGTACTACAATAAATTTCACTTCATCTATTGGCGATTCACTGTCAACATTACGAGCATTAAGTGTTGATCCGTCAATAGTTGCTTTCTTTCCTACAATAACTGTTGTACACAAAATAAACCCATCCTCTCCTGATATCTATCCGTTTTTAATATATGTTTTAAACGTTAATTTTGAAAAATCTAAACCTGCCGCTACTAAGTCATTCATAAACGACCTATTTTTTTCATACACCCATTCACCGATAACATTATTTTGAATAGTTAAGTATTCCGTACTGTCTTCGGCGGGATGAGCAGACACATAATCAATTGTCTTAGCAACATGATGATTCATCTCTTGTTGACAGTCATTGAGATGAGTTGCTAACATCGTTTTTAATTGCGGATAAGAACGCTCTACTAAAGCAGATATACTGCGAGTTATCCAAAACATATCATTTTCATCATACGTTAAATGAGTATCAGTATATCGCGGTGATGTATCTGTCGCATTAGCAAAAAAAGGAACAAACGGATTAAAAGCTGTCACACCGTGATTAAACCATAAAACCGCAGAAGCAGCCTCTGCAACATGACTATTAATTTCAATAATATGTGATGAAACTGTCCGATAAATAGAGATTGGACGATACAAAGTTTTCTCCAATGCTGTCCCTTCGCCTAAAGGGTCATACTTGGTTTCATTATAATGAGAGCTTAAAACTTGAGCAACATCTGCTTCACTAACTTGACGATTTGCTTTAAATAAAAACGGAAAGTCCATACTACGTGGATCTTCAGCTGATTGATCCAAGCCTAAAATTGTTTGACCAGACCAAACACGCGGATTGTTGTAGTGCATGTCATATGATGTCGCAGTACCAAAAATCTGTCTAAAATTCCAACCCTCTTGATGAGGATTCAAATGATTGGTTTCAACAAATTCCTGAATTCCAGGAGAATGTAAGAAATTCTCAGCATCTTCAAAATTAATTTCTTGTTGTGATGCTTGATTAGCAATCACTGCACACATATCATCAGGAATACGACTAGCAACCCAATGATGACCGCATGGTATTTCCATATACCACACATCATTTTTGTCAGAAAAAACAATACCGTTTCCTTCACATGAACCATATTTTTCTATTAAATGACCAGTAAATTCAACACCTTCTTTAGCGGAATGTATATACGGCAAAACAACAGTTAACAAAGAATCTTCAGCAAGACCGTTTTTTACAAAAGGATCTAAGGCTAAAACTCGTTCATTTCCATATAAACTCTCTGTCGCACTCATACCGATATTAGCTTCATTAATACCCGCTTCACCATAAATACCTTTTCCATCTTCCTTCATGGCTGGACAAGATTGATAGCGCAGTGCTTTTTTAGGCAACGGCATCGTAAACCCATTAATAGCAGACACATAATTGCCGCTCTGATTATTGTTTGCCGGTGTCACTAGAAATTTAATGTGAGGTAACGGTAATCCGGAATCATCGTTCCTCCCCATTATAGTTGCCCCATTGATAGACGCATTCTTCCCAACTAATACTGTGGTACACATAATTTAACCTCCAAGTATTTTTGACGTTACTTTATTATAACACTTTACACGATTATTGATTATTTTATGGTCAGAAAATTATATGTTATTACAAGTTTAATAACATATATATCTGTAATAAACCAAACATCTCTCTGTCCATTCCTTTTCTATAATTTAAAAATACAAATTTGGTTACTCAGTATTTTTTTAGTTTATCCTAAAAAAATATTACGGTTCACAAAACAAGCTTAAAAAGATCTATACAAAAGCATTTATAACGCTTTCTTTGTTTTTAATGCCTGATATTATCTATTTAAATCTATTATCAAATGCGTTATACTGTCTTATGAAAAGCATAGCAATTTTTTTGAAAGTTGGTGTATCATGAATAAAAAAGAAAAAAAAGAGACAGAAAAACTCTTTCAGTATGCGAATGGCCCTAGTCTTTCCGAAATAAATGATACTGTTGAGATACCAGAATCAAAAGATTTTTGGAAAAATTTACTAGCATTCTCTGGACCAGGTGCTTTAGTGGCTGTTGGTTATATGGATCCAGGAAATTGGATTACTTCCATCGGCGGTGGTGCTAAATACGGTTATCTGCTGATTTCAGTGGTGTTAATCTCTAGTTTAATTGCCATGTTACTACAATATATGGCTGCTAAACTAGGCATTGTCACTCATATGGATTTAGCTCAAGCAACGAGAAAACATACTGGTAAAAAACTTGGCATTACACTATGGGTTGTTACTGAGTTAGCCATAATGGCAACCGATATTGCTGAAGTTATTGGTGGTGCCATTGCTTTAAATTTATTATTCGGAATTCCATTATTATTCGGTGTTATCCTTACCATATTTGATGTTTTACTGCTACTCTTACTAATGAAATTAGGCTTTAGAAAAATCGAGGCAATCGTTATGTCGCTAGTAGCCGTTATCATGTTTGTTTTTCTCTACGAAGTAATCATATCTCAACCAAATATTCCTGATATGTTAAAAGGATTTCTCCCAAGACGTCAAATTTTAAATCACGGTCAACTAACAATGGCTTTAGGGATTGTTGGTGCAACTGTCATGCCGCATAATCTATATCTACATTCAGCAATCTCTCAAACCCGTCGTTACAAACGTGATGATGAAGAACACGTTGCGAGAGCAGTTAAATTTGCCACATGGGATTCAAACATTCAGTTATCTTTTGCCTTTGTCATTAATTGTCTACTATTAATTCTTGGTAGTGCTCTTTTCTTTGGTCACAGTGATGATTTAGGTACCTTTTCTTCATTGTATGATGCACTACAAAACCCAGCAATTGCTGGCGGTGTTGCAAGTCCTATTCTAAGTACATTGTTTGCAGTTGCTTTACTAGCATCTGGCCAAAACTCAACAATAACCGGCACACTTACTGGGCAAGTTGTTATGGAAGGTTTCATTCACATGAAGTTACCGCAATGGGCACGCCGTGTAATTACACGTTTATTTTCGGTGATTCCCGTTCTAATCTGTACAATTTATTTTGGTGGAGATGAAGTTGCTCTAGACAATTTATTAATTTACTCACAAGTTTTCTTGAGTATTGCTTTGCCTATATCAATGATTCCATTGGTTTATTTTACAAGTTCCGAAAAAATAATGGGCAAACGATTCAAGAATTCAAAATGGGTTAGTGTAGTTGCTTGGATTTGCGTTATTACATTAACTATCTTAAATATCCGACTAATTATCGAAACATTAACTTAATTTAAGCTGTCGTATATTTAAAATATACGACAGCTTCTTTTATTCTTTTACGCCACATTAGATACAGTGATGATAAAATAATTCTCTACATTAAAATCAAACTTGCTTCAAGGGATAGAAACTGTGAAAGAAACATCCCTATCTATTAAAGATATCATCAACTTAACGCTGTCGGGATTATTGAGTATCTTAGCAGAACGTACCATGTCGTTGAATAAAAATAGCCTAACCACCTACGTATGAATTATTTAATCTTCCTAAATCAAATTATATCAGTTTCAGCAGAGTATTCATTGTTTAAAAAGACCGACAGCACAAAGCTACTTTAATAGGTATTTACCACTTTTTTAGCTTCATTGCTATTTCCGACAGTTATTCAATCATTTAGAAGTATTCCACATGCCAATATGCAATTATATGGAGGAATCTAAGTAATCGTTTTGTAGTTTCACCTATTCTTATGCGATATACATTCAAATATACAATCTACTATAATTACACTATGAAAAAGGCACTTGTATGAGAGAAAACCAATGCTAACTTTGCTCATAAAAAAGAAATTAACTATGAAAATCAATGTTTTATGGCACATCCAAATTGAAGGAGCTAGAAACATCAAAGATTGGGTCGACATGTATCATACATCAACATGACATTTACACTTGCCATCCTTATCAATTTAGTAGTATTTTTGCCCACAACTGACGAAACAGACATGCTCGTCAGTTTAGGTGAACCTATAAAAGTCCAAATAATGATGTTGATTAGATCAAAAATGATATATTTCAACTACTTGATTATATATCACATTAAAATAAAAGGAGAATGACTGAATATACTGTCATTCTCCTTCTGTTTTATGATTAATAATAGCACTTTTAGTAATAGACGAATCTTCTACAACTAATTTTGCAATGATTCCTCTAATTATAATCAAAATTGATACATAAAAAATATTCTTAAACGAGTCTGATGTGACTGTTCGAATTAAATCACTAATAATCATGAATTGAATACTTAAAAGAATATATGAACTCAAATTTACCTTTTCGATATCTTTATGTAATGCTTTTTCGTGACCTTCTTTTTTTCTTAATTCAATCCGCACAAAATTAACGATACTTTTCAATCCACCAACAATTAAAATAAAAATCGCGATATAGTCGACTCCTTTTTCTATATATTCAACTAATAATGACATTACAAACCACCTCTCTATGTTAAATTGTATAATACATTGACTTATTTGTCTTTTAATAATCATTATTATCAAAACGACTTATCTATATAAACACCGATTGTAACATTAAGCTAGATAACTTAAAAAATTAATTTCAAATAAGTTGACAAATTTTTTATTCAATCTATTGCTTATAAAAGAAGTAACATTCAAAAATACATTGAATTATATAAAACACAATTGAGAGTATTTTTGAATTTTGTTATCCAAGATAATTTGTCTAGTATAATTTGATAATAATAAAATATAAACATTGAAAAACATATTTTTTTATATGGTATACTTAATATAGAAAGGGTGAATTTAATTTGTCTAAAACTATAATTTCGATAGGTTCAGTTATTAATCATCCCACTGTTCATGATAAAGATGTTACAGGTAGAGTAGAATTAATTTTGGAAAATACAGTAATTGTGAGAGATTCTGATGGTGACACTCATCTAGTAACAAAAGAGATATTAGAAGACGATGGTTTTTCAGTTGATGAAAAAACATACGTTTATCAAAATCATTTCACACGAAGTTAATTACATAGTAATAAAAAATGCCCCTAGAAATCTTCTGTGGGGCATTTTTTTATTATTAATAACTAAATCTTGATTAATTGCAACAAAGTACTAAAAAATTGCAACCAAATAAAAATTACTAACACTGTACTTAAATTCTTGTTAATCTAAAGTCATAGGAGAGGATAATAATGAAAATAAACATAAATCATATTTGGCAAGATTCAAAAAAGCCAAACACTATCGACATCGTTAGTCATCCCGTAAATAAAACAATTTTAGAAAAACTAGACACTTTGTTAAATGGAATTAATCAAATCAAAGCAACCGACATGATTAACAATCGAAATATATTGCTTAATTTGACAGAAATCGAAGCAATCACCGCTCTTAGCCATATGAGTCAAATAATAACAACCGAAGGAAAACGGTACTTTTTAAGTAAGCGACTGAAAGAATTAAACTATTTAGAGCAAGAATCTTTTTATCGAATTAATCAATCAACTATTATCAACCTAAATCAAATAAAAACATTCAATGTTGAAAAATATTCAAGACTAAATATTTCCATGCTAAGTGATAATAAGTACCTAATCAGCCGACACTACGCAAAAAATATTAAGGAGAGATTATCATGATAAACACATTAAAAAACAGTTTTACACAAGCCGCTCTAGGCAGCACTATTTGGATTACTATGTTAGCGACTCTACAATTTCATCAGCGGATAGTCCCATTCCACTTTATTTGGAATATTTTACTCATCGGCTTACTTATGGGTCTAGTCTTTGGAGTTATCTATCCATATTTGTGGCACTATTCAACTTTCAAGGCTTTAACTAATATCATTATCAGCACATGTGCCAATAACATTTGTATGTTTATTGGTCTCACTCTTTATTCAAGAGACATGCTGAATATCGTAATGCCCTATTGGATTGGTATTATTTTATTAACACTAATTGGTCATATCATTGGTTTTTACTTTTATTCAAAATATAAAAATAGTCAATTAACCAAAGAATTAAACCGATTAATCTAGCAAAAAGAGCGCTTCTCATGGTTGAGATGCGCTCTTTTTATGACTGTCTAAATAATTTTCCAATTAAATATTAATCTTGATATCTAGCTTTATCCACACATTTTTCCCAAATAACGACTTCTTTATTTTCAGATGCTAACGACTTCGGCACATCAATAATTCGCTGATTGCTGCTACCACGAAACTGAAGCGTTAAGTCACGCCGGCTTAATTCAAAGCGTCCATCTACTAAGATATCGATTTTCGACAATAATTCCAACTTATCATTGGTATCCTGAAGCAGTTCCTCAAATGTATAACCTGACCACGACCAGATATCTTTAGCCGTACCATACTTTTCACGAATTCGGTCAACTAACTTCAAACATACTTGTGTATTTAAAAATGGCTCTCCGCCTAATAAGGTCAATCCTTGAACATGATCATGACCCAAATCGGTAATAATTTGATCTTCTAATTCTTGCGTATATGGTTCTCCGTAATTGAAATTTTGAATAGCTTTATTAAAACAACCTTTACAAGCAAATAGGCAACCGCTGACATACAGACTGCAGCGAACCCCTTCCCCGTCAACAAACATAAACGGTTTATAATCAGCAATTTTATACTGGCTCCAATCAGCTGCTGACCACTCTTTTGGCTTTGGATTTCTCATACTTTTTACCCCTTTAGCTAAAAAAGAGACTAAGTTTAATGCCCACACTTAATCTCTTTATTAAAATTTATTTCATATGTTTAACACGTGAAGCAATTTCTTTGTGACGGCCATGCACCATTGGTCGTGCTTGCGGATTACCTAAATAACCACAAGTTCTCTTAACAACATCACAGGTTTTTGGATCATGATTGCCACATTCAGGACATTCAAAACCGCGCTCAGTTGGATTAAAATCACCTTTAAAATCACATTCATAGCAATGATCAATCGGTGTATTGGTTCCTAAATAGCCGATTTTATCATATGCGTAATCCCAAACAGCTTCTAATGCTTTAGGATTAGTTTGTAAAACCGGATACTCACAGTAGTGGATAAATCCGCCTGAACAATATTGCGGATAATCTTTTTCAAAATCTAATTTCTCAAAAGGTGTCGGATTTTTTCTAACATCATAATGGAAACTGTTTGTATAATACTCTTTATCCGTAATATTTTCAACATTACCAAATTTTTCATGATCTAAACGGCAGAAACGATCCGTCAAGCTTTCACTTGGTGTTGAATAAACGCTAAAGTGGTAGCCGTATTCATCACCCCAATCATCCGCATGTGCTTTAAGCGCTTTGACAATATCCAAAGTGAATGCCTTTGCTTCTGGATTATGTTCCCATGCACCGCCATAGAATGCTGATGCGACTTCGTATAATCCAATATAGCCAAGTGACACAGTAGCACGACGATTTTTAAACAATTCATCAACAGAATCTGTTTTTTTCAATTTTGGTCCAAAGGCACCGTGCATATATAAAACAGGTGCATTAGCAGGTGTCGCTTCTTTACAGCGGTTCACTCGGAAAACCAACGCATCTTTAATAATACCTAAGCGCTCTTCCAAAAGATTCCAGAATTTTTCCTTATCGCCGTCAGCCTCCATTGCAATACGCGGCAAGTTCAAGGTAACAACACCTAAATTCATCCGACCAGCATTAACTTCTTGCCCGTTTTCATCTTTCCATCCTTGCAAGAATGAACGACAACCCATCGGTACTTTGAAACTACCTGTCAATTCGACAATCTTATCATAGTTTAAAATATCAGGATACATTCGTTTTGTGGCACATTCAACAGCTAATTCCTTAATATCATAGTTAGGGTCGCTTGGTTGACGATTCACGCCTTCTTTAATTGTAAAAATCAATTTTGGGAAAATTGCCGTGCGGTGTTCTCCGCCTAAACCTTTAATCCGATTTTGAAAAATAGCACGTTGAATTTCACGTTCAAACCAATTAGTTCCTAAACCAAAACCTAGTGAAGTAAATGGTGTTTGGCCATTAGATGTAAATAGTGTATTAATCTCATATTCTAAACTTTGCATCGCATCATAAATATCTTTACGTGTTTTTTCTTTGGCGTATGCATCGCGTTTAGCTTCATCATCCACCCAGCGTTCTGCATCAGCTAAATGTTTTTGATAATTCTTTTTAGCAAACGGTGCTAAAAATTCATCGATACGGTCAGCAGAACAGCCACCATATTGACTAGATGCTACATTTGCGATAATTTGCGAAATTTGTGCGGTAGCTGTTTGAATTGATTTTGGCGGTTCAACTTCGGCGTTACCTATTTTGAAGCCGTTATTCAGCATGTTCTTAAAATCAATTAAGCAGCAATTCGTCATCGGTGCATATGGATGGTAATCCAAGTCATGGTAGTGAATATCACCTTTTTGATGTGCATTTGTAACATGCGGCGGCAACATCTTCAAACCAATTGATTTTCCAACGATTCCTGCTGTCAAATCACGCTGTGTATTAAATACATCACTGTCTTTATTTGCGTTCTCATTGACTAATCGGCTATCTTTATTTAATAGCTTTTCAATTGTAAAGTTAATGTCCGTCGCACGGCGACGATCAAAATCCCGCTTTGTGCGGTAATTAATGTATTCTTCGGCTAGCTCATATTCACAGTGATCCAGCAATGTGTGTTCCACAATGTTTTGAATTTCATAAATTTTAATATTTTTAGCAAAACGTTCAGCAATTTCATTATTAATTAAATCGACTAAATGATCAATTTTAGTATTAGAGACAGGGTCTAACGGTCCGTCAATTTCTATTTGAGCTTTCACCAAAGCATTTTTTATTTTGTCATCATCAAATTCAACGATACGTCCATCACGTTTTATTACTTGAATCTTGTGCAGCTTGACACTTAACTCGCTATCTTTTTCACTATTTAAGTTAAAATCTATCAATTTAGTCAACTCCCTTTCAATCATTCGATTACTATCATAGCTCAATAAAGTGCTTTTTTCAACTATATATTGTGTCTTTAAAATAAAAAAAAAGTCTTGACAACTATATATAGTTATTATAGATTTGCTATAACTATTATCAAATCTGAGTTTTATCACTCTTTTTCTTGAGTTTAGTTTCACTATAAAAATTATTATGGAACATAAACATCTCTTAATTAATACAATACATTCAATTATCAAATTCTCTTTAAATTTTATTCATACTATTTTCATACTAATTAATTATCTTAGTTATAGTTAATATAATTTTTTTCATTAGAATTAGTTTCCTTAAAAATAATACTAATTCTCCGCTAGTATTTTTCTAATTAATTAGTTCCTTACTATTTAAAGACTTTAAAAAACACTCTTTTAGCTAACAATACAGTTAAAGGAGTGTTTTTTGATAGAAAAATTTGATAAAACCTTATTATTTTTTATTAAACTCAATAGCTTCTTTATTTATTCGTTTTAAATCGACACCTTGTTGTTTAGCCGAAAACACACACCCACAGTAACATTGGCGATAAATATCATATTCCTTGCATAACTCGATTGATCGCTCATAACCCTTATTTTTTTTAAAATCACTTGGTAAATAATTAACACTGTATATTTTTTGGATATCCATACCGATTTGATTAATTAATTGAGCATTTTTTTTAGGTGAAATAGTTAATGCACTACCAAAATAATCAAAGTTTCGTTCCAGGGCTTCTTGTGCAACTAAATCTAAACGCATATTAAAGCATGCTGTACAACGTTTCCCCCCCTCCTTTTCTTCAGCTAATTGATTGTTTTTTACCATTTTTATAAACTCATTTGGTTTATAATCTGCTTCAATATAACCTACTTTTTTCCCCGTATTTTTAATAAAATCGTTAATAAATGTTTGTTGAACAGTCGCGCGACGTTGGTATTCACTTTTAGGATAAATATTAGAATTGGAGAAATAAATTGTTACATCTGCATATTCACATAAATATTCTAATGTATAAGTACTACATGGTGCACAACAACTATGTAATAAAATTTTAGGTCGTATTTTTTGTTTTTCCCAAGATGTGATAACTTTTTTTAAAACAGAATCATAATTTATTTTTTGATTAGACATTTTTTTAATGATTTCTTCAGAATTTATCATGTTGTATCTCCCATCATAAAATAACATTTTTTATTTATTAGTATTTCTTTAATTTTCTACTGTACAATTAGTATGCTGTATCTTTAAAATTATCTAAGATTTTTACCACCGTTTGTTTGCACTCGTCATCCAACAACTTAATATCTTTTTGTAAATAATCATGGCGATTATTATTAATTAACATTAATATTTTTTCTATTTCTTGGTATGCTGACTTCTTTTTTATTTAATGTATATAATGCCAATTTTTCCATACCATCAATATCGTGTACTTTAATGAGTCCTGCGATAGAACTATACCCTTGATTACAATTAATCTAAACGTTAATTCTACCTTATACTGTATCCTTTCCAATAAATCTTGATCAGTAAGCAATTTTTCAGGACTATCTATTTTAGCATAGTAATAAATAACATTAACTTTATTTTTTTACATAAGTAACATAGCTTCCTATACTTAGACTAAATGACTTTTCGAATAATTTATTAGCTTCTTCGGCAATATGCACTGCCTCCTCAATTAACTTATCATTTTCTGTCTATCTTTACGTTTAATAAGAGTATTTATTGAAACAAACATTGCTACTAAGCTCAAATCATTAGCTATAACAGCTGCATCCATTTAAAATTAACATACTTTCAATTAAAAATTATAAACTATTTTAAAATTTAATGTCATTCAAATATTAATTTAGAAACTAAATAATTACTACGATTGATTACAAAATAAAAAAGCAAAGTAACTAATAACTCGATACTTTACTTTTTTATAGTATTTTTAATTAATGCTGTCTCTCAACAATACGATAGTATGATTTTGAGGTCTGCATAAACATTCCTAAATAGATAACTAAGAAACTAATAACAACTATGACGCTCGCGGTTAAAAAGATTATCCAATTACTTAGTCCGAATAATACTAACATTTTTTGAATCATTGGAAACGCAAAGGCCAAATGCAGAGCTGCTAGTGCAATTGGGAAGAAGAAGACCATCCAAATTTGGCTTTGAATTGTTTTCTTCACTTCAGCATGACTCATACCAACTTTTTGCATGATATCATACCGTTGCTGATCTTGATTACCTTCTGAAATTTGTTTGTAATAAATAATTATTCCTGTCGCTAACGTGAAAGTTAGTCCGAAAATTAAACCCAAGAATAAAAATCCTCCCATAAAATTTTTAGATTCCTCACGGTCCAATGAAGCTGAAGTAAATGTCTCACCAGGATATTGTGTTGACATTTCTTTTTTTATTTCCCTTGAAAAAGCTTGCTGATTTTTTTGACTGCCAACCAAATTAGCATAGACCGTGTAGTTAACTTTTTGAAATTCTTTCTGTTCTTGATTACTGCCATATAAACTTTGAATCGCCTGCTTAATATCAGACTGATTAGCTAAAATCACAAGCAAAACATTTGAAACACCTTGTACTTGTGGTATAAAAGATAATTTATCTATCGTCTTGACAACTTTTAAATTGTCTCCGGCTAAATTCATTGTTTTTTCTTCATAAGGCTTTTCCATACTAAAGACAACCGCTTCTTTATCTTTTAATAACAAATTTTCTTTCGTTAAACGATTGTACTCAGCCTCGGTCATAAAACTCAACATCTCTGCTTGACTTAATTCTTTCATTGAACTGCCCGTTTTGAAATCGACAACTTGATATTGATTGCTTTTTTTAACAATAGCCATGCCACCCGACATCTCAAGCGACTGTACTTCCTTAATTCTAATATCATGTTTTTTAGCAGTTTCTTTGTATGTCTTTTCAATGTTTTGAATTTGCTTTTTATCGGATGTCGATAGACTGACATCATAAGGATTACGGTTATTAGTCACATCATCCATTCCAAAATATAGACTTGCAGTCGTTGCTACTGTAACCAAAACCATTGTACTTAAGACACAAATACTAGCCAAACCGACCGCATTTTGTTTCATACGATACATCATACTAGAAACTGAAATAAAATGATTTGGTTGATAATAATACCTTTTATTCCGTTTCAAAAGTTTCAATACTACAATACTGCTTGCTGTAAACAATGCGTATGTTCCAATAATTACCAGTACGACAGCAATAAAAAATTGTGTAATAGCTTCTAGCGGTGATTGAATTGTCACAGAAATAAAGTAGCCGGCACCAATACAGACGATACCGATTAACGCTGTCAACCATTTAGCCTTAGGTTCTTTTTCGCCATGTTGACTGCCGCCAAGCAATTCTAATGGATTAACCATTTTTAACTGAATCACGTTTAAAATGAATAAAACTAGAAAAACCGCGACAAAAAATAAAACAATCAAGCCAATATTTTTGGCATCAAGCGAGTAAGTAAAATCTTCTCCAAAACCGCTAATCTTCTTCAAAATCAAAAAAGATAGTTTTGAAAAAATAATACCTGATATCAACCCGGCAACAATTGAAAATAATGATGCAACTAAGCTTTCGAGAAATAGGACACGTGCTAGTTCTTTTTTCCCCAACCCAAGAATATTATACAAACCTAATTCTTTCTTTCGCTGTTTCAATAAAAAACTGTTCGTATACAGTGAAAAAATTACCGTAAAAATCATGATAACGACACTGCCGAAACCAAACAATGAT
This sequence comes from Vagococcus vulneris, assembly GCF_003950515.1. Classification (GTDB taxonomy): domain Bacteria; phylum Bacillota; class Bacilli; order Lactobacillales; family Vagococcaceae; genus Vagococcus; species Vagococcus vulneris. Next base: position 55,953 of record NZ_NGJS01000006.1, on the reverse strand, counting down.
TTTGCGGCCATTGCACTCGGCAATTCACTCATCCCCTTATTGGTCAGCAATACGCGCATCACAACATTCACAACAATTAAGAAAATCATAGATGCTAAAAAGGGTGTGTAGGCTCGCCTGTTCTTTTTTAAGTTAGTCATCGCTAATTTTAAATAAAACATGCTTACACCTCCCCAGTTAGTAAAACTGTCATCGTTTCAGATATTTGATTAAGAAATTGTTCATTGGATTGATTGCCACGATAGATTTGATTGTACACTTGTCCATCCTTAATAAATAAAACACGATTAGCATGACTTGCAGCCACTGCGCTATGCGTAACCATCAAGATAGTCTGTCCCTCTTCATTAACTTTTTGAAACAGTGATAACAATTGTGCAGATGTTTTTGAGTCCAGTGCACCCGTCGGCTCATCAGCTAAAATTAGATCAGGATTTGTTATTAACGCTCTAGCTGCTGCTACCCGCTGTTGCTGACCACCAGATAATTCGTATGGATATTTTTCTAATAAACTCTCCAGCCCAAGCTGCGGTGCAAGAATCATCAACCGTGCTTCCATATCAACAACAGCTGTTTTAGCTAAAACCAGCGGCAACATAATATTATCTTTAACGGAAAAAGTATCCAATAAATTAAACTGCTGAAACACAAAGCCTAGATGTTCACGGCGAAAGGCGGCAGCGTCCTTCTCTTTAATGTGATTCAAATCGATTCCATTTAACTTTATGTCGCCTGACGACGGCTGATCTAAAGTCGCTAATAAATTTAACAATGTACTTTTACCGGAACCCGATTCGCCCATAATCGCCACGTACTCGCCAGCTTCTACTGAAAAATTTATTTGCTTTAATGCATCAACTTTATTACCTCCCAAACGTGTGTGATACGTCTTTTTAACATTATTCACTTCTAATAATTTCATTATTAATTCCTCCATATTTATCTCTTGTTTACTTAAATCTATCTTACCGATTTCTTGAAAATATTAACACTTACAAAGAAATAGCCAAACTTACAGGTCAGTAAGTTTGGCTATTCAACTATTCTTTCACGTTGATTAAATGTGAGTGTAACCTTTGTGCCCACACCGACTTGCGATGCAACGTCAAGCTCTATACTTAATTTTTTGGCAATTTCATGGCTCATGTGCAGCCCTAAACCAGTCGCTTTCTGATTACCACGACCATTAAAACCAGTATATCCAGATTCAAAAATTCTTGGTAAGTCTTGTGCCAAAATTCCAATTCCCGTATCTTGTATCACTAAACGATCATCTATCATAAAGATTCGAATCATTCCTTGATTTGTATATTTTATGCTGTTAAAAATAAGCTGTTCCAAAATAAAACTTAACCATTTTTCATCTGTTACAACCTCTTTAGTAAAGTTTTCCAAGTCAACACTCAAATCCTTTTGAATAAAAAACATCGCATACTTGCGCACAACCTGTTTCACAACAGGGTAGATATTAATTCGCTTTAATACTAAATCTTGTTCAATAGTTGCCATTTTTAAATAATGCAACATCATTGTTAAATAACCGTCTATCGTGGCTACTTCATTTTTCATTTGCGGCACCGCATCAGGCTGTGTCTGAATTAAAACTTGTAGTGCAGCCAAAGGGGTCTTAATCTGATGACTCCACATCGCATAGTAATCCAGCAATTCCTGCTGTTCCTCAAGTGCTTGATTTTTTAATTGTTGATTTTCTTTACCGACCTTTATCAACAACTGTTGATAATCGCGAATTATTTGTGTCTGACCCTCTGTCAATTGTTGATAACTGTGACTGTCTATCATTTCTTGTTTTAATAACAATTGCAATTGCCGATGATGACGATTATCTCTTCTAGCAGCATACAGTGTCCATATCACCAGTGTAAAACATGAAAATAATAAGCTATCTAGAAAAGGCTGTAAGGACAAATCATATAAATAAAAAGTCGAAAAAAACAATAAGCACAACAATAGATAATTAAAATAAAGTGCTCGATGTTCCTTCATATACATCAAGATAAAACGCATCACTAATCAACCCTCTCCAACAAATAACCTTTGCCTTTAACCGTTTGAATTAATTGGTCCAAGCCGATAACACTAACCTTTTTACGCAATCGGGTCATATTGACTGCTAATGTATTGCTGTCAATAAAGTGATCTCCTTCCCACAACTTCTCCATAATCAGCTCTTTAGTCACAACTTGACCGCTGGATTGAAACAGCAGACTTAAAATTTTGCATTCGGTAGGTGAGACATCCACAGACTGCTCTTGATAAACAACCCGATTTTCTTGCGGATTAAGTTTATATCCGCCATATTGAAAATCTGGAATGCCACCAAACTGATAACTACGTCTCAATAGTGCTTGGACTTTCGCAACTAAAACTGACATATCAAATGGTTTGGCAACAAAATCATCAGCGCCCATATTCATTGCCATTACCATATTCATATTATCACTCGCGGATGATAGGAAAATAATCGGAATTTCAGACGTTTTTCGTAGTTTTTCACACCAATAAAAACCATTAAAAAATGGTAGAGAAATATCCATCAAAACTAAATCAGCTTGACTTACTTTAATCTCATCTGCAACTCTTTCAAAATCAGCAACTGTTTCACATTGAAATCCCCACTGTGTAAAATGCTGTTTCAATCCCTGACAAATAACGGGATCATCTTCCACAATAAAAATTTTTTGCATCACTTATTCACCTCAGCTTTTAATCTTTTAGTCTATCCTACCACAAAAAACACCAACCGATGACCGTTGGTGTTATAAACTGTTATAAAGATTTCTTCAACGAAACCTTTACCTTGAACATGTCGCCGTCAACTGATACCTTTAAACTTCCGCCATGAGCTTCTATAATTGATTGCACAATAGCTAAACCAAGGCCTGATCCTTCAGTATGTCTTGATTCATCCGCTCGCTGAAATTTATCAATTAATCGATCGGCATCTTCATTTAAATGATAATTTGCAATATTTTTGACCTCAATTAAAATATCATCGTCGCCTTCCATAACTCTCACATAGACACGAGTATGTGCCAAGCTATACTTCAGCGCATTCCCCAACAGATTATCAAATACGCGCCACATCTTACCGCCATCAACTGATGCAACTACAGATTCTTCGGGCTTACGATACAGTATTGCTAAATCTCGTTGTTTGAACTCATCTGTTTGTTCTGAAATAATCTGCTGCAGCAATTGGTCTACGGCAATATCTTCTTTAACTAAGGAAATTTCTCCATGTTCGATTTTAGTAATCGTAAATAAATCATCCACAAGATATTTCATGTGATTAGCCTTTCTAGAAATAATATCAACATAATCATTTTGTTCGACTGTCGTTAAATTGGTCTTCGCTAACAAATCACTATAAGAAATAATTGAGGTCAGCGGTGTCCGCAAATCATGACCAATATTTGTTAGTAACTCTGACTTCAATGAATTAGAGTTTTGTTCGCTAAGCTTAGCGTGATTAACAATGGTCTCAATCTTTTCAAAATTGGTTAGATTATCTTTAAAACCGTGACTCGTGGTTTCTGCTTCATCTATTTTTTTTAAAAAATCGATTTGTTTTTGTCGTAATTTATTATACTCAGAAGCATATCTCAACATAAAAACAAGGAAATAAATTAACCAGATCATACTTAATAAAGTGAATAACGGATGAATAATCCAATCATAAACACCATGTGTTAAGGTGTACGCAGTATAACCAGCCAAAATAATATTTAGCATCACAATAATAAATTGTGATACGAGTGATGACTGATTAAATTTCATTTCATTCCACTTATTCAGTCGAAACATCAGGGTCTGATGCCATAACTGTTTGAACATCTTGGAACTCTTTTTAATTTGAATAACTCTGATGACGCTCGTTATAGCAGATATAAGAATCCAAGATCCGATAACTAACGGAATAATATGCAAAACTAACTTTCTTTCAAAAATTTGAAAACTCTGATATGGAAGGTTCAAAAGATAAATTAAGCTACCGATAATATAAAAAATAATGACACTATCGATTGGTAATTTAAACCAAGGAATACTGGGACTGAGTCGTTTAAAATAGACTAATATTAACCAAATTATTATTGTAAAACTTAACAAAATGATACCAATTTTATGATAGGTAGCTATTTTTTTATTTTTATTCTCTAATTTTAAGATAGATGTGACTAAATCACTTCCCTTTTGTGGTAGATACACACCTGTCATTGATACAGTATCACGACCTGCTAACATAACAGTCATTAAATAATTAGAACTTGGGTATGTTTCTGGATATAACATAGAATTAGTAGTTTCTACCGTTATTCCTTTAACAGGTGTCATTGCTTTTTTCATTTCTTGTTTAGACATTGAAGCAGTGGCCCCAGGAATATTAGTATAAAAATGGCCTTTGTCATCAGAAAAAGCATATTGATAATTTTTAGAAAATTTTTCAACCTGATCTGATACTTTTGCTAATTCTTTTGGTCCGCTTTTCTCTAAATAACGTTGGCTTTCTGTCTTAATTTTTTGCTTAACCTGATCATTATCCGTAAAATTTTCCACAATACGATTAATCTTTTCTTGTTCTTCTTTGTCTAGCTCCTTTTGAATGTCTTTATTAGATGATTTTTTATGGCTATATTCTTTTTGAATCGACTTAATTTGGGTTGATAAATCACCATAATAATTACGATAAATTTCAACCATTTCATCAGTTGGAACTACCTCACCCTTGTCCGTAATTTCCTGCAATAATTTTTGTTTGTACAGGTTAGTCATACCCTCATTTATATCTTCCATAGTATAGTCGCTTACATGATATTCTACCTTTATATTAATTAACAATAACCCTAATGTCATAATAGTTCCCAGCACAACCACTATTAAACTATTCTTCCACTTTATAGCCAACTCCCCACACCACCTTTAAATAATTTGGACTCTTCGGATCTAATTCAATTTTTTCACGTATTTTTCTAATATGAACTGAAACGGTATTATCAGCATTGAAGCTTGGCTCTTTCCACACCGATTCATAAATATTATCCACAGAAAAGACTTTCCCTTTATTAACCATCAAAAGTTCTAAAATATTAAACTCTGTTTTAGTTAAGTGAACCTTACGCCCATCCACAATGACTTCTTTACTAGCAGTGTCTAATTGTAGACCACCTACTTCAATCAATGATTCCGGCCCTTTTTGAAATTCGCCGAGTGTCATATACCGTCTGAGCATTGATTTGACTCGTGCTAATAGTTCCATCGGATTAAATGGTTTAGTCAAATAATCATCTGCACCGACTTGTAAGCCGTAAACTTTATCGACATCTTCGCCTTTGGCACTCAACATCAAAATTGGCACATTCGCTTTTTCCCTAATCCGGTAAGCTGTCACAATACCATCTAAATTCGGCATCATCACATCTAAAATAATTAAATGAACTGATTGATTCCCTAAAATATCTAAAGCTTCAATTCCGTCAGCTGCCTCTAAAACCTGATAGTTTTCTTGTTTTAAATAAATTGCAACAGCCTGCCTGATATCTTCGTCATCGTCAACTACTAGTATTTTCTCATTCATTTTAAAGATCCCCCCTAACTAACTTAATCATACCAATTATTTCTTAATGATTTATCAGGTTAATTCTTAATCTTTTCTTAATATGATAACTATAACTTAACTATCGCTTTTTTAAACGTCAAAAAAAGTGCTCGGAAAAATTATCCAAGCACTTTTTTATTATTTTATTCACCATTCGTTACATATGCGATAATTTGCTGTGCCGTTTCTTCAATTGACTGATTAGTCACATCTATAACATAAGCATTTGTTTGATCAAAAACTTCTCTGGCATAAGCCAATTCTTGTTTGATCCGTTCTAATTCAACATAAGATGAATTTCCGCCAAGGCCCAACGAATTTAGGCGCGACTGTCTAACATTCATTAGATAATTAGCATTAGCTGTCAATCCAATAACTACCTTATTTTCTAAGTCGTTAATTTCTTTAGGCAATGAAACTTCAGGAATAAGAGGCAGATTGGCAACTTTAAAAGATTTATTCGCTAAGTACATACTTAATGGTGTTTTTGATGTGCGGGATACACCTAAAACAACAATGTCTGCTTTAGGGAATCCCTTTGATTCTTTTCCATCATCATATCTGACAGCAAATTCGACTGCCTCCACTCGTTTAAAATAATCTTGATTGAGCTGATACTGTGAACCGCTTTCATAAGTTGGTGTTTGCTGTGTTCGTTCAGAGATAATATCTAGTAGAGGACTCATGTAATCAATGCGTTCTAATCCCGTTTTCCTACAAAACTTATCACATTGCTGATTCAACGTTTGATTAACCAACGTAGTTATAATGACGGCTTTCTCTTTTAATGCATCTGTCAGAATATCAGTCAAAACATCTTCAGAATCTATAAATGAAAATGTCTTAATATCATATTCTGTTAACTTTGGAAACTGTGCTAAGACAGCGTGAATAACGCGCTGAGCAGTTTCACCAATCGAATCTGAAATAACAAAAAGTGTTAATTTTTTATCTCGTCTTTGCTGCAAACTATTCATTTACTTACCACTCCCTATTTGAATAAAGTGACGCATGATGCGTGTTTTCGATAGTTTACCGATAATTTGTTTTGATGAATCCTTAGCAACGACTGGTAATGAATCTATCTCATGTGTAACTAACAACTCGCCAGCTTGCAAGACGGTCATTTCTACCGTAGCAACGACTAAATTAGGCATTCTCGTCATAATTATAGCTACAGCTAATTCATTATCTTGATTATTCAGTAAACTCCGCAATAAATCTTTACGTGACACAATACCGACTAAATCCTTTGATTCAGAATCAACCACGTAAAGTGATCCACAGTCATACATAAAAAGTGAAGTTGTTGCATCACGAATTGTCGTCTCAGGATATACTAAGACAGGTGACGACATCAATTCGTCCACTTTAGTCTGAAACAATTGATCTTCTAAGAGTGGTTTAAACGAAATACCTGAGTATACATACCCAACTTTAGGTCGGGCATCCAAAACTCCAGTCATTGTTAAAACAGCTAAATCGCTGCGTAATGTTGGTTTAGTCAATCCCAACTCCCCTGCGATATTATCCGCACTAATCGGTTCATTAGCTTTAACAATTTCAATAATTTTTTTTTGACGCTCAGATAATTCCATCTCTATCCCTCATTCTATACACTCTTATAATGATTGTTTAATCTGACTTTGTGCTGCTGCTAAATAAGCAATAGGCACTCTAAACGGTGAACAAGATACATAATCAAGTCCCCATTTATTGAAGTACTCAATGGATACCGGATCTCCGCCCAATTCTCCACAAACACCGATTTTTAAGTTTGGCTTTTCAGAACGAGCACGTTCCACGGCAACTTTAATTAACTCACCTACACCTTCCACGTCAAGCGTTTGGAAGGGATCTTTAGGTAAAATACCTTGTTCTTCATACTGAGTAATGAATTTCCCAGCATCATCTCTAGAAAAACCAAATGTCATCTGCGTTAAATCATTTGTTCCAAAACTGAAAAAGTCTGCCTCGGCAGCAATTTCATCTGCAATTAAACAAGCTCTTGGAATCTCAATCATTGTACCTATAGTATACTCAATTTTTACTGATTCATCATTAAGTATTTTTTCAATATGCTGACTAATTTGATTTTTTAATTGAACTAATTCTGATGTCATCCCAACTAACGGTATCATGATTTCGGGAGAAACACGGACACCTGTTTCATTTTGATAAGCTATGGCACTTCTAATAATTGCCTCTGCCTGCATTAGATATAACTCAGGAAAGGTAATAGCCAATCGACAGCCACGATGTCCAAGCATTGGATTCAATTCATGCAATTCATTTATTCTTGTCCCAAGAATTTCCTCAGACACAGCCAATTCTTCAGATAACCGTTTAATTTCATATGCTTTAGTTGGTACAAATTCATGTAGTGGTGGATCCAACAAACGGATAACAGCCGGTTTATCAGCGATTGTTTGAAAAATTGCCTTAAAGTCATCCAACTGATATGTTAAGATATCTGTTAATGCTGACTGACGTTCTTCTAAATTTTGTGATAGAATAAAACGTCGCATTTCTTTTAGGCGTTCTGGAGCAAAAAACATATGTTCTGTTCGAACTAACCCAATACCCGAAGCATTAAAATCTAAACCTGTTTGAATATCTGTAACAGTTTCAGCATTCATTCTGATATCAAGTCGGGCTCTAGTTTGTGCCCACATCATAATCTTATCTAAATACTCGTTATTTTCATTAATAATTAGGGGAATCTCACCGACGTACAGATGACCTTTTGAACCGTTAACTGAGATAACATCCCCTTCATTTAATAGTATATCACCACAACGAACTTGTTTCTTATCCTCATCTACATCTAAATCTGAACAACCAGCAACACAACATGTCCCCATGCCACGTGCAACAACAGCTGCATGAGATGTCATACCGCCACGACTTGTAACGATTGCTTCACTGATAACCATTCCTTCAATATCTTCCGGAGAAGTTTCTTGACGCAGTAAGACCACTTGATATCCTTGACTAACCATTTCTTTTGCTGCAATTGTATCAAAGCAGATTTTCCCTGTAGCTGACCCAGGACTTGCTGGCAGACCGCTTGTAGATAATACTTGATCATCATTAATTGCAGTTTCATCAAAAATAGGATGCAGTAAGCTATTAATCGATTCAGGGTTAATACTTAATAACGCTTCATCTACTGAAATTAATCCCTCTTTTTCTAAATCAACAGCAATTTTAACAGCTGCCTGTGCTGTTCTTTTACCATTACGAGTCTGCAATAAATACAAACGACGGTTATCAATTGTAAATTCAATATCCTGCATATCTTTGTAATGCTTTTCTAAATCAGTCGCCATTTTAGTTAATCGTTCATAAATTTCTGGCATATCTTCAGCCAAATGCTGAATATCAAGAGGTGTTCTGACACCTGCAACGACATCTTCACCTTGAGCATTAATTAAATATTCACCAAATAATTTGTTCTCTCCAGTCGAAGGATTTCTCGTAAATAATACACCCGTTCCGCTTTCTACTCCACTATTCCCGAAAACCATTGTTTGTACGTTGACAGCTGTCCCTAAATTGTGATCAATATCATGTAATTCACGATAGACCCGAGCACGATTATTATTCCAAGAAGAAAAAACAGCTTCAACGGCTTGATACAATTGATCATTGACATCTTGCGGAAAATCTTGACCTTTTTGTCTGTGATATACGTCTTTAAATTGTTCAATAATTTCTTTTAATTGATCAACAGTTAACTCAAAATCTTGTTTTACGCGGTATCTCAACTTAGTTGATTCAATAATTTCTTCAAATAGTTGACCGTCGATATTGTAGACAACATTACCATACATCTGTAGCAAACGGCGGTAACAATCGTATGCAAACTGTGGATTTCCAGTTAACTGTGCAAATATTTCAACATTTGTATCATTTAAACCTAAATTTAAAATTGTATCCATCATACCTGGCATTGAAAATTTTGACCCGCTACGGACAGATAATAATAATAAATTATCCGGATCATTTATTTTTTTACCTGTTTGTTTTTCCAATTCAAGTATATGTGTTTCAATTTCTTGTCTTAATTCATTTGTTAAGCGCTTTCCATTAGTTAAATAATAAATACATGCTTCCGTTGTTATCGTAAAACCTGGTGGTACCGGTAATCCTAAGCGAGTCATCTCTGCTAAGTTTGCACCTTTACCTCCTAATAATTGACGCATGCTGCCTTGTCCTTCATGAAATTGATACACTTGTTTCATTAATAATACCTCCTATATGATACGTATGATTGAATTATATATGACGTATTATTAAAATGCAATAGAATGTCTTATATTTATACTAAAAAAAGCTAAATGCCTTTTGACATTTAGCTTTTAAAAAATTAATTTATTCCATATTTAAATACTCTCGCATCTCTGTTTTATACACAGCTGCTTTATTACCATAAATAATTTGGATACCTGATGGCACATTAACAACACCATTAGCGTGTAATTTATTAATAAAGAAATCCTTATCTTTAACATCTTTAGGATCTTTCAATGTTAATCTTAATCTGGTAAAACAAGCATCTACTTTATCAATATTTTCTTTACCACCGACTGCAAGAATTAATGTGTCTAAAAATTCGCTTTCTTCTTTTCCAATTTCCTCTTGTACCCCATCTTCCGTTTCAAGAACACGCCCGGGTGTTTTTAAGTTCCATTTTTCAATAGCAAATTTAAAAACAAAATAATAAATTAAAAAGTAACTGATACCTAACGGAAATACCCATAACCAATTCGATCCTTTATCTGCACCCAAAATACCATTAAAAATCAAAGACATAAAAGGCCCGCCAAAACTAGCAGATCCAACAACATTAAATTGAACAATATACGTTAATAGGTATGCAATTCCTGAAAAAACTGCATGAATACCAAATAAAGCCGGAGCAACAAATAAAAAGCTATATTCTAAAGGTTCACTGATTCCCATCAATGCGCACGGAATAACTACTGCTATCATTAGTGAACCAATCTTTTTTCTATTTTCTGGAAGTGCTGTTTTATAAATCGCAAAAGCTGCTCCAGGAAGACCAAACATAGCAAAGATAACTTTACCATTCATTAAAAAACGACTGACACTAATATCAAACATAGCACCGGGTGTATTTAAAATGGCGTTATAAATATTTACAGCGCCTTCAACAACCTCACCGCCAATATCAGCTACGCCCCCAAGACTTGTGAAAAAGAATGGCAGATATATAAAATGATGCAGTCCAAATGGTAATAACATTCTTTCCAAGAAACCATAGGCAAATGCTCCAAAAGATCCTGTAGCTACGATAAATTCTGAAGAAATATTCAACCCTGATTGAATTGGCGGAAAAATAAACGACATAGCCAATCCAGCAAAACAAGATACAATAATAGTAACTACGGGAATAAACCTGGTTCCATTAAACAAAGAAAATACTGGTGGTAATTCAATTTTGTAATATCTATTATGTAAATAGCTGACTAATAGTCCAATTAATATTCCCCCAAATACTCCTGTGTCTAAAGTCAGTACTCCTAAAATACTTTTTTGACCAGTTAAAAGCTCCTCTGGTGTAATCGTTCCTCTAAGTGTCAGAAAAGTTCCCATAACCGTGTTCATAGTCATATAACCAAGGAACCCTGATAAAGCAGCCGTTCCTTTTTCAGATTTAGCAAATCCGTATGCAATAGATATAGCAAAAATAACAGGAATATGATCATTAACCACATTACCAGCAGCCTTTAAAATCTGGAAAAAATAATTAAAAAAAGTATTACCTAAAAATGGCACAGACTTAATTAAATTCGGATTACTAAAGGCACTACCTATACCAACTAAAATACCCGAAATCGGTAAAATCAAAACCGGTGCCATTAATACCTTCCCAAGTTTTTGAAATGCTTCCAACAGCCTATCTTTATTCATCACTTATCCCCCTAAATAAAATCGGTTTCATTATTATTAAAAACAAGAGAGAGCTTTTTAGCCCTCTCAATTCAACATCCCTTAATTTAATTCTGGCCAATAATCGCCATTAGCCACGATTAGAGCATCTAATATCTGTCTAGCTTTTTTTGCATCCCCAATAGTTCTGTTCAGTGTTAATGCTTGTAACGCTTTAACATAAGATTTTTCAAAATATGCTTCACAAGTTAATTTTTCATACGCATATTGACCTTCAATCAATCCCTTATAAAAAGTACCTATTTCTCCAACTGCATATGGTGCAGGGCCGTTAGCCCCTAATGAAGCTGCAACTTCAATCATTAAATCATTTGGTAAGTTAGAAACAATTCCATTGTTCGGAACAATAACAATAAATGTTCTTCTTAAATTTCCATAGATTGATGCAGCTACCTCAACGATCATGTCACCATGAGCATCATTATGTACAATATGTGAATCCTTTGCAGTTCCAGCTTCAGCAATTCTTCGACATTCCTCAAACACACGTTTTTCACGACCATCCATTACTTCATTCGCACGTGTATAATTTGGATCTAATTTTGATAATTTATATTCAGGGTATAAATAATATTGTAAATAAGTATTTGGCAAGTAATCTGGAAAATCATTAACCATATCTTCTACCATTGCGTATGTATCAAGCCAAGACTGATCTCGCTGTTCTGCATCGACAGGTAAAAAACCGTTTTTTATCGTGTAGTCTTTAATTTCAGGAAGTAAGTCATTTCCTTCTTTATCATATATGTGAGTAAACCAACCAAAATGATTTAGTCCAAAATAAGTCGGTTCAAATTCATTAAAGTCGCGGTTAATCAGACGACCGAATGAACGAAGTAAATTCACGGGCTGATCGCAAATATTTAAGATCCGCTTATCCTCTGGAAATGCCATGTTTAAAGCATGAGCCACAATTGCTGCAGGATTTGTATAATTCAATATCCATGCATTTGGACTTAAAGAACGAACATCCTCCACTAACTCAATCATGTCTCTAATTGAACGAAATCCATAAGCAAATCCACCAGGCCCACAAGTTTCTTGACCGATTAATCCCATTGATAAAGGAATTTTTTCATCTTTTTCTCGCATTGGGTATCCGCCGGTTCTCATTTGACAGAAAACAAAATCAACATCTGTAAAGGCCTCTTTTTTATCTGTCGTATATGAAAATTCGATATCTGGTGTTTCTTCTCTAAATAAAATTTCACCAAATTTTCCGATTACTTCTTGTCGCTCACCATCTGTATCGTATAAAGTAATTTTGTTGAATGGAAATATATCTTGGTGTTTTGTTAATGCTTTTAATATACCTGGTGACCATGTTGATCCTCCACCAACAATAACAATATTATTCTTTTTGCTTTTAGTCATAATGTGTTCCCCCTATTAATTTATACTCTTATTCTAATAAAAATAAAAAGGAACACAATAGATTTAATATGATGTCTCACATCAACACAAACTATCACTTTAAACACATTTGCGTGTTGCTCAACACAAGTTAATTAGTCTTTCAAAAATTGTGTTCAATACATAATATACACCTATCCTTGAAGATACATCCATTTCGTTTACTTGAATTCGCTCATAAAAAACATACAATGAATGATCCGCAATCTTTGCAATACTGTTTTGAGAAAAGCCAGTTAGTGAGATAATTGTGGCTTCGGTCATTTTGGCGATTTTAGTTGCTTCTAACGGAGTGGCTGTCTCCCCACTTAAGCTGACTACTATCAGCGTATCCGTCGATTTTAGTTGTTTAGCTCGTTGTCTCATCACATGCGGTTCGTAATACAGCGATGCTTCAATCCCACAAATTCTTAGCTTTTCTTTCATTTCTTCACATGGATATTTAGATGGGCCGCATGCAAAAAAGTAGACATGACTACTTTCTTTTATAGTATTAATGATTTCAGACATCTGATCATTCCGTAAAGCATCTGAAGTTTTAGTAATTTGATCAATTAGTGATAACTTATCTTCATCAATAACAGTCGGTTTTTTTTCATCCTCCATTAGAATTGCTAATTTTAATTCTGAATATCCTTTAAATTCAAGTTTTTTTGCAAGTCGTACAATAGTATTCGGTGAAACATACAGTTCTCCTGCCACATCTTTTAATGTTTTTTCTCTAATAAGCTGAATATTTGTCCTTAAAAAACGAATGATTTCATGTTCTTGAGAATTAAGTTTTTGCTGATTTTTTTGAAAATTATTGACCAACATAAAATAGGCTCCCCCTCACATCTTTTTATTATCTAGAATACCCCAAATAGAGCAACAAAAAAAGCGAAGAGTTTATTTTACTCCTCGCTGCTGACATTATTTTTTTTTACCAAATTTAAATAATCGTTTAAAATTTCCCGGTGCTTGAATCATTTGTTCTTTGGTTAGATGCTTCCGCATCGCTTTTAATGCATCAATTGCATCTGTTGTTACGAAGTTGAGACTTTGATTTGCATCTGTAACAATATCAAAACTGCGAATGTATTTTCCCTTTAGATACACTTGTGCACGAACCTGAACGATATTTTGCCAGGGAACTTGTACATACCCAGCACCATCTGTTTCCCTAAACTCTACACCTTTATCACCTATTGCCATTATTCCCGTTTTAGGGTTTACAGGATTCAAAAAGGCATTTGCTTTGACTGCAACATCAACCTCTTGATTAAGACTCTCTACCATTTTCAGAAACCCCCTTGCTTTCTCTTTTTATCAGTATAACAAAAAAAGAAACAGACAGGAAAGACTGTCTGTCTCTTTAAAATAATTAATATTAACCGAAAATACCAAGAACATATCCTAAAATACCGATTACGAATAAACCAAAGATAATTGTGATTGGGCTGACTTTCTTTCTTAACAACCACATACAACCTAAAGTTAGTAATAATGGCATTAATCCAGGAATTAATTGATTGAACATGTCGCCTAATGTCATGACTTTTTGAGGGTTGACATTTGAACCGCCGTTAATTTGATTAACAACGTCACGAATCATGTTTACATTTAATTTACCATTATTTGCTGCATCAACCATACCTGAGAAGTTAACTAATGATTTTTTATCAACATCTACTTTTGATAAGACCATTGGGAAGTTCATAGTTGTCCATCGTGGTACCAGTACCCCCATGATAAACATCCCTAGAATTGACGCACCAACAGTAATTTTTTGCATAACTCCACCGCTTAAATCTTGAGTAATATTAGATCCTTGACGGTAGCCAAGTTCTTGTGTGTACCATAAGAAAGCCATACGAATGATATTCCAAGCAAAGAAGAAAACTAACGGTCCGACAATACTTCCTTGCAAGGCAAGTGAAGCTGCGAACGCTCCGATTACGGGACGTAAGGTACCCCAGAAAATCGGATCACCCACACCGGCTAGAGGTCCCATCATACCAATCTTAACACCTTGAATTGCAGCGTTATCAATTGGCGCTCCGGCAGCCTTTTCTTCTTCAAGTGTTAGCGTAACACCTAAAATCGGTGCAGCTAAATATGGATGTGTGTTAAAGAATTCTAAGTGACGTTTTAATGCCAATGAGCGATCTTCTTTTGTATGATACAACTTTTTAATGGCTGGCATCATAGCATATGCCCAACCTACGTTTTGCATACGTTCATAGTTCCAAGAAGCTTGCAAGAACTGACTTCTCCACCATACTGAAATACGATCTTTTTTATTTAATTTCACTAATTTTTGTTCAGTCATTTTCTGTCTCCTCCTTAGTAATCATTTAAAATATCGTCTAGCGGATCACCTTTACTTGGTCCAGATCCATTACCGCCACCGCCGTTAAATTCAGGCGCCAATTGTAAGTAAACTAATGCTAGAGCTAAACCAATAAGACCCATTGCAATTAAGTTTAATTCAGAAACAGCTGCTAGAGCGAAACCTAGGAAGAAGAATGGCCATAATTTTGGTGTTGCCATCATGTTGATAACCATTGCATAACCAACAGCTACGATGAAGCCACCAGCGACAGCTAAACCACCAGTAATCCAATCTGGAATTGCATGTAATGCTGTTGTTACAGCTTCAGCAGGAACAGCAACTACAATAGCAGCTGGAATCGCAATACGCAATCCTTGAAGAACCAGTGCAATAATATGGAACACTTCCACACCTTTAATTGAACCTTCTTCAGCTTTTTTATCAGCACCATGTGCCAAACCAACAGTGATTGAACGAACGAAAATTGTTAGTACTTGACCAGCGACAGCTAAAGGAATAGCTAAAGCGATACCCTCAGAAACACTTGCACCTTTCATGGTAACTAAAATGGCAGCGGCAACAGATGCTAATGCAGCATCGGGTGCAACAGCAGCCCCAATATTCATCCAACCTAAAGCGATTAATTGTAATTGACCGCCCAACATAATACCTTCTGCTAAATTACCAGTTGCCATACCGATTAATGTACAGGCAACAATCGGTTGATGGAATTGGAATTGATCTAAAATCCCTCCAATACCGGCTAAAAATGCTATTAATACAACGAATGTAACAGCAATAATTGACATGATAAATCCTCCTTATTTTGTCATTCCTGTTTTTGCAAGTAAGTCCCATAAATTCTTAGAAGAATCACTTGGTACTTTTCTTACATCAAACTTGATTCCTTTTTCTTTTAAGTGTTCAAATGAGTTCACATCTTCTTGATTAACTGATAATACATTATTAACCATTACCTTACCTTCAGAGTGAGCCATTGAGCCAACATTAACTTCTGTCAAATCAACGCCTAGATCTACAGCAGCAGCAACATCTTCAGGGTTTTCAAATAGTAATAATGCTTTTGTCTTCGCAAAACGCGGATCTTTCCAAATCTCAGCTAATTTTTTAATTGGAATAACATTGGCTTTTACTCCAGGAGGAGCTGCTTGTGTTATCAACGTTTTTCTTAAATCATCTTTAGCCACGTTATCAGACACAACAATAATTCGATTTGGTCCAACTGTTTTTGTCCACGCTGTTGCAACTTGTCCATGAAGTAAACGAGAATCGATACGTGCTAAAACAACTTTCATTTGGCCTTCAGTCGGTAATGACGAATAATCAACCTCATCTTTGACTGCCACTTTTTCCTCAACCACATCCAACTCTTCAGGACGGACTTTAACGCCTTCTTTAGCTGTTTCAATCACATGAGCCGCAATGTCATGAGCTGACTCCATAGAGAGACGTGATGCGTAAGCTTCAATTAACATCGGTAAATTTAATCCGCTGACAATTGCCCAATTATCTTTGTGTTCTTCAAACAAAGTATTTGCTTGATTAAATGGTGTACCACCCCATAAATCGACTAAAAATAAAATTTGTTCTTGGTTATCAAATGATTTAATTGCTTCTTCCAACTTAGCTTTCAAATCATCCGGGCCTTCGCTTGGCATCAATGTAACAGCTTGTACATTCTCTTGTTCACCAAAAATCATTGAACCAGATTGTAAAATACCTTTAGCGAATTCACCATGACTTGCTAAAATGATCCCTACCATAATTCCTACCTCCTAATTAGCATTAAGTGTTAATTTATATTATCTATTTGATTAATTGTTCCTTGCGCAACAGTCCTAATAAATCAATAGAACTGTCAGCAACAACTTTTCTGATTTCAATACTGATATTCTTTTTACCAAGATAAGCAAATTCAGCAATATCATCATCATCGACAGCAACAGCATTTGTAATCATCCGTTTACCTGACTGAAAGCTCATACCACCCACATTTACTGTATCAATAAAAATCCCCGCATCAACCACACGTCTGACATCTTTTGGATTAGTAAATAATAGCATTATTTTTGAATTATCTGTCAAAACACGGATATCCTTTGCGAGTTCTATTAATTTAACAACTGGTATAACATTTACTTTTACGCCGACCGGTGCTGCTTGAATAAGTAATAGCTTTCTCAATTCATCTTGTGCAACTTCATCGCTAACCACTAAAATTCGACTTACATTGGTGTGCTTTGTCCACACAGTTGCGACCTGACCATGTATCAATCTGTCATCTATCCGGACTAAGCGAATATCCATTGATTCCACCCCTTAATCAAATAAAATGTATGTATTAACTCTTCATCTTTTATAAGCAAGTATCATGCCAACTTTTTTAATACAGTATAAACGCCGTAATATTAAGAATCTACTAAAAATAATTTCAAAAAAGATACACTTTTTTAGTGTATCTTTTGTGTATCGTTTTTTATGTATTTTTAATAATCTGATATGTATAAAATATCTCGCTATCATCAAACTCTATTTTCAGTGTATCACGTAAGTAGCTCAATGCAAGGACAACTCGATCATAAATCGGGTCATGTTTCATTAAATCAATATCTTCGTCCAGTACTGTTAGTGTATCATTCCGCAATACACGTTCAATCGAGCCAGCAACATGGAGTGAAAAATTTGTATAAAAGGCTGGATTATCAGTCATCTTTAAACTTGACACTAGTAACTCAGCCACATGCCAAATTGGATCCAATAGCTTTTTAGGATTAATAAATGTAAAGCTTTTCAACATAAATTCTAAACAAAGTTCTTTGGCTTCCACCATGTCTAGTTTAGGATGATGTTCTTCATACTGACTTTTAATAATATTCAGGATTGTTTGCTTACCTTCTACAGAAAACAAAATATCCATCGGGATAAAAGGAATATCCGTATTTGGTTTTGTGATGCCCGTAATAGCAATAACTTTATTTGTTTTCTCTATTTCAGCTAACCGTTTGGTAACTTCTAAAATCGAAACTGGGAATACCGTAATATCATGATTTTCTCCCAAGCTACTTTGAATATATTCGTCGAGAAGAGTTTTCATTCTCTGAGCGGTTCCTTGACCAGAGGCGCAAATTGCCACAATGGCTTTTTTGGACGAATCAAGTAAATTAGCATTTTCAACTTCTGCAACTTGTTTCGAATAACCATGAAAATCTGCCAATGCACGATGCAGTTGATTAATATCTGTTTCAATCAAACTAGATTTTCTAGCTGCCTCTAAGACTGTGGCAGTCGTTACCATATCAACTGTTTTCACCAAAATATTGGTTTGATTTTGAATATCCCCCGAAAAAGTCCCTAGTGAGCCCATATCGACTAACAGCAATACACCACTGCCTTCATTGACAGCAACAACTTCTTTAACAATTTTTTCTTTCGCATCTTTCGGCGACATATCAAGTGGCATGTCCACACTGCGAATATTATCTACACTTAAAAGTTGTGTAACAACTTGTACCATACTCGAAGCAGTTGTATTGCCGTGAGCTGCAACAACTATCCCAATTCGGCCATCTGATTTGTTTTCTTTTAGTGAAACAAGTAATACCGTTAAATAATTAATTTCTGAAGCAGGAACTGAAACATGATGCTCTTCTTCAATAATAGTTTTAATTTCTGAAGCAGTTTGATACTCTGCGGGGTAATGAATAACCATTTTTTCGATACTCTCATTATCTTGATTTGACTGATGAATTCCCATCTGCAGTCGACTTAAAAATGAACTGATGTGCAACCCCATTGCATACAGAAAATTTGTTTGAAAATCATAATTTAATGCTTGTTTCGCAAACTCATAGATAATTTTGGTTGTGTTAATGACGGGCTCGGCCATAATCTCTAGTAATTGATTATCAGTATCAAAACTAAATCCATGATTTCGATAGAATGATTTCAAATGAACGTTGATATCCGTTGAAATAAAATGATTGATTGCCTCTTGATTAAACCCCTCATCTTTTAAAACAGCCGCTTTATCACCAATAATTTCATATAAATTATACGGTAATTCATATGAGTCTGTCTCAAATGTATAATGTTCTTCATTAGGTGTCACAATCATCTTCTGGGGAATAAAGTAAGCTAACTCAGCCATATCTTGACGATTCATGGCCAACTTGGCAAGCCCTTCTTTAATCGACTCATTTAATTCATTTACTGTAATAAGCAATTCGTCCTTATCCATATGATTTAAAAAAGCCCTAGCAGACACTAACTGTACATTCGACTTCAATTGGCCCACATTCCCGTAGCCAACACTACCAATCAAAGCTTTTACAACGTCGTCTGTTAAAATAATCCGCCGCTGGATTCTTTTGGCTTCCATTGACATCATCACCCGGACTAAATCAACTTTTTCCTTTTCAGGGCGATCAACAAAATTCGGTAATTGAATAGTTATTGGTATCCTTCTGACAAACGTATTTAACAGTGCCGAAGATGGATCTTCCGTTGTCGCACAAATTATTCTAACATTCGCGCTGTTCTGTTTTGTTGTCTCACCTAAGCGAGCGTACTTTCCTGTATCCATAAAATAAAAAACCATCTCTTGTCCTTCTGGCGGCAATCTGTGAATCTCATCCAAAAACAGAAAACTATTATCTGCTAATGCTAACAGACCATCTTTTGTCTCAGTTGCTCCCGTAAAAGCACCTTTTGCATGTCCGAACAAATGACTCATCAACAACTCCGGATTACTGGCATAATCAGCACAATTAAAAACTATCATATCTTTATCTTCGGCCACAACCTGCCGTTGTTTTGCGAACTGAAACATCGTATGGGCAAAGTATGTTTTCCCTGACCCAGTCGGACCGACAATAAGACAGTTCAAACCCTTTGGCGGATATAGAATTGAAGCCTTGGCTTGTTCCACAGGATTTCTCATACTGCCATTAGCCCCAACAATTCGATTAAAAATATCACCTGACATAGACATCGATGTATCATATAATTTTGTGTTTCTAGTGGGAACGATATCTGACTTTGATGTTTCTAAATAACTTTCGACATGTTTTGTTAATGGTTTATGACGTAATACAGACCGGCAGATATACCGAACCGGACGACCATCAACTTTATCTAAAATCCCTTCTTTGACCAAAGTATTTAAATCCTTACTTGCATTGCTCCGTTGAATAGCCAAAGCCTCGGCCACTTCGAGTGTCGTAACACCTGAAATATCAGCCGAATTAGTCTTATCCAATAATACTGTTTGCGATTTCACCCAATC
The DNA here is from genome assembly GCF_003950515.1 of Vagococcus vulneris. Classification (GTDB taxonomy): domain Bacteria; phylum Bacillota; class Bacilli; order Lactobacillales; family Vagococcaceae; genus Vagococcus; species Vagococcus vulneris. Next base: position 35,328 of record NZ_NGJS01000006.1, on the reverse strand, counting down.
ATACACACGATCGATTCGTTTCAACTTCATCATCCTTTTATCTATGACTTTCTTTGTCTAGTGTATCAAAAAACGATACACTAGTATATAAAAAAAGAAACACACTACTTGACGTAATGTGTTTCCCTGTAGTTCCCTAAAGTTGCTTTCTTTTGTTTTGAGAATTTTACTATTTGTTTTTCATTAACTAAAAATACCCTAAAACTAAAAACCCGTTCACCTTTATTTAAATATACTTCAACAAAACTGTTATCTACAAATATATCAACTGTAACATTATTCTCAAAATAGTCCCCTGCCTTAATCGATCGGACTTGACCATAGCCTTCGTCTATTTTAGCAGAAAGCGATCCACGATGAATACTTACTAAACCTGTTTCTACTTGATTACTGAACACCCAGTAATCATCTTCCGAGCCTACTTTTAATTCAAAGTTTTCATTAATATTTATATCAAAAGATACGTGATAATGTTTGGTATTCGGGAATAATTCTTTAACTTTTTTGCACTGATTCAGTTCAAAAGAATTGGTTAATTCTTCAATAGGGTAACGGTATAAGCGATTATTATGTATAGATAAATTTTGTGACATCGTCAATCCATGTTTCCACATCTCATCATCGGTTGGATATATCTGTTCACCGCACCCAAACCAGCCGATCATTAATGATTGATCTGCTCTACCATAAAAAGTTTGCGGTGCATAAAAATCAAATCCGCTGTCTAATTCATCGAGCATTTCAACTTGGAACGTTCTATTTTTAACATCCAGCTTACCGATTAAGTAAATCGCTGCAAATCTATTTTGAAAACGGTACTTTTCTCGCTTCACACCCATTGGCGACAAAATCAAAACATCTTTGCCATCTATTCTTGTTAGACTGGGACATTCAAGCATATAGCCTTTATCAATCGGCAAATCAATTGTCCCTAAATATTCCCAGTGAAATAAGTCATCACTTTTATAGAGTAGTATTTCACCAATATCCCCAAAACCGATTCGCCGCTGTCCATCAGCAAATCGACTACCGCCTAACAGCATATAAAAATTCCCATCGCGTTTGAAGACAAAAGGATCACGTAATTCATCACTGAAACCAGTCGGTGCTCCCTCAATAATAGGATTTCCTGAATATTTCTCGATTTTACCGGTTTGATCCATTACTGCCAAAGCTTGTTTGGCAATTTTACCATTATCTGTTTTATAGTTTGCAGTATAATATAAGTATAATTTCCCTTCATACTCAAAAGCATTTCCTGAATAGGCACCATGTCGTTCATATTCTTCATCTGGAATAATAGCATATCCTTGATCTTCAAATGAAACCAAATTATCACTAGTCGCATGTCCCCAATGCTTCATACCATGAGCAGCATCAAATGGGAACCATTGATAAAACACATGATACTTTCCATTAAAATAACTTAATCCATTGGGATCATTCATTAAACCCGTTTTAGGGTAGAGATGGTACTTTGGTAAAAAACGGCTGGTTTGTACATATTGTGCGACCTCATCCAAATAATTATCCCATTCAGGAGAATAAAATGTATATTTTTCAATTGATTTTTTCTTCACTAAACCTCTCTCCTTATAATCTATGCAAGTCTTATTTTTCCTGTTAAAAACAAACATTTATTGATTGGTTAAAACTTTACCCCTACCGACTTCAGCACCTTTAACACCACGTGAATTATTCCAAACAAATAAGATAACAATTGGTAAAATAAATGAAATTAAATTGCCTATGACATAGAAAATAATCGTTGGCGGATTTGAAATAGTTAAACCCGGCAAGACCGTCAAAGCAAATCCATTAGCTTTAACATCAAATAGCTTCATGAAGGCTCCGCCGATTCCGGCAGAAAACGCAGCCGAGAAAAATGGAACCATTGAATCACGCATATTAACAGCAAAAATCGCAGGCTCGGAAATTCCGACTAATGTTGGAATAAAACTTGATAACGCAACTTCACGTCTTTTTGAATTCTTTTTAGCTAACAAATACATACCGATTGCCGCACCTCCCTGTGCAATGATAGACACAGACCATAACGGCTGGATATAATTAAACCCTGTTGTTGCCACTAATTGAGCTTCAATTCCTTGAATAGCATGCTGAGTCCCAGTGACAGTTAACGGTTGGAGCATTGCTGCAAAAACAAAGGCTCCAAAAATACCTGCACGATTATATAGGACATCAATCACCCAACCTAATCCATCACCTATCATATTGCCAATTGGCCCAAAAACTAGAAATAGTGCTGCGGCGGATACAATAATTGTGACTGTTGGAACTAAAATAAAACTTAAAGTTTGCGGTGATTTTTTCTTAATAAATTTTTCAGTTTGAGCTAAAAACCATGCTGTTAAAATTGCCGGAAAGACCCCACCTTGGTAACCAACTTGCGGAATTTGAAAACTGAAAAAATGCCAAACATCTAATTTATCAAATTCACCTGCCAGATAAACACCCCGGTCTAATAGTTGCGGTGTTACCATAACAAAACCGACGACTAAGCCTAAAACAGGACTCCCACCAAAACGTTTAACCGCAGAATACATGACTAATACTGGTAAATATGCAAAGGTTGTGGCAATAACCTCAAAAAAACGTGCTAAGTCTTGAGCCCACATCCAATTTTCTGCCATAGATCCACCCAAAAAGCCAAAATGAGTCGTTAACAATGCTCGTAATCCGAGAATCATAGCAGCACCTACAAACGCAGGTATAATCGGTACAAAGATATCAGAAAATACTTTGAATGCTTGTTGAAGTTTATTTTGTTTTTTTGTTCCTGATTGTTTTACATCTTGCAACGAGGCCTCTTTAATACCTGCACATTCTTGAAAAGCAGCAAAAACTTTTTCAACTGTTCCAGGTCCAAAAATAATTTGTAGTTGACCACTATTAAAGAAAACGCCCTTGGCACCTTCAATGCTTTCTAATTCTTCTTTACTATATTTTGTATCGTCTTTTAAAACTAAACACAACCTAGTAACGCAATGAGCTGCATTCTCAATATTATCCTTGCCGCCTATTGCCGCTATAACTTCTTTAGCTATACGATTGTAATCCATAATAACCCACCTTTTCCTATTTATTATTTTATTTTTGGAACGTTCCAATAAAAGTGTTAAAAATAAAAACATTCCTATGCACCTATTATTATAAATGGAACGTTTTCATTTTTCAAGCGTTTTTTAACTTTCTCTTTTTGTAGTTATCCCTTCAGTAAAAGTGACAGGTAAAATATGCTTTTTTTGAATTTGTTCTTTAGTTCGCGGCAGCTGTAATAATTCTTTTACTGAAATTTCTGCTATTTGTTTTACTGGTTGACGTATTGAAGAAACTAGTTGCTCTTCATTTTTAAAATTTTTTGCTCCATCAAAACCGATAATTTGAACATCTTTTGGTATCTGAATACCCAGTTCACTTAAACTATTTATACAATACTGTGCATATCTATCCGTTGCTGCAAATATTCCATCATACTTCACGCTTTGGCTATAAATTTTCTGAATTTCTTTTTTTAAATTTTTCTTAAAATCTTCTGAATCACTTCGTTCCACAAATGTGCCAAACGATAAATTATACTTCAAACAAAAACTTTTAAAACCATTTAAGCGCTCAATGACACCCAGATTATTTTCAATATCACGACCCACCATTAGTAGCCTCTTGGCCCCTAACCTATGCAATACGTCTGCTGCAAGTTCTCCTCCTTGGAAGTTATTGCTAGTAACATACGGAATCTTATTATTAAAATATCGTTCAATGGATACTATTGGAATATCTGAAGTAATATATGGAGAAATATCGCTATAAGAAATAGTTATAATTCCTTGGACTTTCTGTTCTTTCGCCATGTTAATATATTCCATTTCTTGTCGGTAGTCATCTTCTGAATTACATAGAATCATTTTTAATTGATGATTTCTCAATTCTTTTTCCAGATAAAACGCCAATTCTGAAAAAAATGGATTCCAAATTGTCGGTAAAATAAAGACAACAATATCACTCTTTTGTGTTTTTAAAAAACGTCCTGCCATATTAGGTACATAGTTCAATTCTTTAATTGCAGCTTCCACTTTAATACGTGTACTTTCTTTAACCTTTACCCCATTAATATAATTTGATACAGATCCTCTAGACACTCCTGCTAAGCGAGCCACATCGTTCATATCAGTCAATTTTATCACCTCTTTTATATTCAATTTATACTATAATCTCCATATTTTTGCAATTTTTCTTTTTAAAAAAAAGCTCACTGAAAAATATCCAGTGAGCTTTAATAATAACTTTTTTACTATTTTTACTTAATATATTTTGCTGATTGTTCCCCAGCCTGACGACCAAATACAATAATGTCTCCTACTGAGTTGCCGCCGATTCTATTTTCACCATGAAGACCACCTGTTACTTCACCTGCTGCGTATAATCCAGGAATTGCCTTTCCGTCCTTAGTTAAGACTTCAGTCTTATCATTAATTTTTACGCCTCCCATAGTATAGTGAATACCAGGAGCTATTTTAATTGCGTAGTATGGCCCTTTATCTAAAGGTTGATCCATACCAGTTGTACGATTAAACAAAGTATCTTTCTTATCGGCAACTGCTTTATTCCAATCAGTTACTGTTTTTTCTAAATCGGTATCTTTGACACCAATTTCTTTTGCTAAATCTTTAACTGAATCACCTTTTTTAACAAAGCCTTTTTTGTCATAAAAATCAATAGCTTTAACACGTTTACGAACTCCGCTGTCAAAGACTAAATAAGCTGACTTATCATCTAATTTATTAATAGCCGCTGATACTTTATCACGTGTATCCAGTTCGTTTACAAAACGAGTACCATCTTTGGATACCAAGATACCGCCTTCGCCACGAACAGCTTCACCAATTAAGATTCCTGTATCTTGTTGAACTGTTGGGTGAATTTGGATTTGATCCATATCCACTGTTTGTCCGCCAAGTTTTTCAATCATTTTAATACCATCACCAGTACTTCCCTCTTGGTTAGTTGTCACATAACTTTTTAATTCAGGTTTCTCAGCTTCGATCATTTTAGCATTTGCACCATAACCGCCAGTAGTTACAACAACTGCTTTCCCTTTAACTTCTTTTTCCTCTTTTGTTTCTTTCATCTCAACGGTTACACCGTCAACTTTTCCATCTTTTTCCTTAATATCCGTTACATCGGCATTAACAAAAATCGGAATTTTACGGTCATGTACATTTTTCAGTAAACCGTGAACCAAGTATTCACCAACTGCTGAACCATCTTCTGGACGATGTGTACGTTTTTCACTCATACCACCAGTAATTGTTAAATTATTTAAACGAATTCCCATTGAATCCAACCAATCAATAGCTGATGCCGAATGGTCTACATAATAACGCAATAATTCTTTATCATTTGTTTCATGTCCACCTTTAAGAGTTTCTTCATAGAATTTATCGTTGCTATCTTCGATACCTTGCTCTTTTTGAAACTTAGTTTCAGAAGCATTCATTCCACTAGAAGATTTCAATGTATTACCGCCAGCCACAGGCATTTTTTCTAAGATAACAGGATTTTTTCCATCTTCTTTTGCTTGAATAGCCGCAGACATGCCCGCACCACCAGCTCCAACAATAATAATATCATAATCTTCTTTTAAATCTTTAGGATTTGTATACGCTTGCGCAGAAGCTCCAGAATCCGCATCTGTACTAGATTTTTCAGTTTTAGCTTCTTTCTTACTAGTATCTTTCGTCTCTGTTTTTCCGTCACCACACCCCGCTAGAATTACCAACAATGCTGAACTTAGCGTGATTGTTTTTAATAACTTGCTCTTCATATAAATTCTCCTTTTACGTTTTGTTCAGTATGTAACAACACTTCTAGATTTTACCCTATTTTTTAACCGATTACAATCCTTTTTATAATTTTTTCACAGATTATAAAACGTTCTTCATAAAGTAAAAAGTCATTGATAATTTTGTTATCAATGACTTTTATTTTTTGTTTATCTATCTTGTTAGTTTCTTCATGTATTGAACGTAAAATTACTTGATTAAAAATCTTGCACATTAAATAAATAACGCTATAGTAATGATTCAGCACCATCTACATATAACTCTGTGCCAGAAACATTACCCGAATCTGCAGATAGTAAGAAAGCAATTGTATTAGCTACTTGATCTGGCTGACCAGTATCTTCTTTCAATGGTCGTTCACCCTCAGGAAATTCAACCTTGATTGCCACTTCTTCGGTTTCTTTGGCAATGATAGTCTTACTATTTATTGCTGTATCTATCGCACCAGGGCAGACTGCATTCACCCGAATATTATCACGTCCCAACTCGAGAGCGGCCATCTTCATTAAGGCAACCTGTCCAGCTTTTGATGTACTGTAGGCACTCGCTCCAAAATTATTATAAATTCGATTACCATTAATTGAACTTGTGATAACAATTGCTCCGCCATTTTCTTTTAAATAAGGGATTGACGCTTTTAGAGAAATAAAGGTACTCGTTAGATTCGTATTCATTGTCTTATGCCAATCTTCTAATGACAGTGTCTCAATCGGAGCCCAAGTTCCGTTAATTCCTGCATTACATGCTAAACCTTCCAAGCCACCCATTCTTTCGACTAATGAGTCAATTGCATCTATCAGTTCCTGTTCTTTTGAAACATCAACAATCTCATAATAGGCTTCACCATTGTTTGCCCGGATATCTCGTACGATACCGTCTAGTGACGATTCACTAATATCAATCACTCCGATAATTGCACCTAATTCAGCCAATTTTAACGCAGTCGCTCGACCAATGCCAGACCCAGCTCCCGTGACAATTATTCTTTTATTTCTTAAATCAATCATTCGAAACACCTTCCTCGTCTTAATTAGGTAGTACGAATTAATTATATCATCATCTTATATTTGCACAAGAATTATAAAAAACAACATTCTCTTTGACAATTTCTATCAATATGTTTGCTGTTAATTCCATTGCTTCCAGGGTGATAAACTCATATTGACCATGAAAATTCTCTCCACCTGTAAAAATATTTGGTGTCGGTAAGCCCATTAAAGAAATTTTTGAGCCATCTGTACCACCTCTAAATGGTGTGATAATCGGTTCAATTTGATTTTTTTTCATTGTATGTAAAGCTAAATCTACACAGCGCATCTGCTGCATGATGACTTCTTTCATATTGTAATACTGATCCTTCATTTCAAGAGAAATCCTTGGTGAGTCAAATTGTCTATTTAGTTCAGCAACAATTCGCTTAAGCTCATTTTTACGATGGGCAAATAATACTTGGTCATGGTCTCTAATAATATAGGTCATTTGTGCACAGCTGATAGTTCCAGATAAATCATGCAGTAAATAAAAACCTTCATAACCTTTAGTATGCTCTGGCACATCCATTTGGGGTAAACAACTATCTATTTGATAAGCAATTTTTAGCGCATTAACCATCATGCCATATGCTGTTCCAGGGTGCACACTTGTCCCAGAAATAGTCAGTATAGCTTTTGCCGCGTTAAATGTCTCATACTCAAAATGTCCGATTCGGCCGCTATCTACTGTATATGCAAAGTCTGCCGGAAAATCTGCTGTATCGACATGTGCAATAAACCCAATTGCAGGTATCATATTCTCTGTATTTTTAGTCAAACACCCAGTTAAAAATGCATTCTTTGTATTATACTTAATTTTACTGAGTCCCTGTTGTTCCAACTCTTCTTGTAATATCAACAGCAGTTCCGTTTGACCCGATGTGGTCGGAATGGTCAAACTATTAGCATCTGACCGAGTATTAATTTTAACGTAACGTAAAAATCTTTCTAATATTTTAGACATAACTACACCTCTTCCAATTTCTATCATTATACCGAAAAACAAAAAAACTTCACCAGTTAAAGGCAAAGTTTTTTATGATTTATTCATAACGTAAAGCAGTAATAGGGTCCAATTTAGCAGCTCGTTTAGCTGGGAATGTACCGGCCAAAAATGCAATCAGCATAATAATGAGAATAATTATAGCAATCGGCTGAACACTAAATTCAATCAGTGTCAAACCATCTAGATTCTTCAAAAATCCTTGTGCCGCATAATGGTTAATCAATTTGCCAGCACCCATTGCACCTAAAACACCTAGAATGGAACCCCAAAAACCAATCAATAACGCTTCAACACTAAACAAGGTAAAAATTTTACCGCCACTCATCCCCATCGCCTTCATCAAGCCGATTTCACGAGTTCGTTCTTGCACTGACATATACAGTGTATTGATAATACCAAAGCTTGCTGCCAATAAAGCAATCCCACCAAACATAGTCAAAACACCTGTGATTCCATTTATTACACTCTTAACCATGCCGATACCATCTTCAATCGTTTGACCTGTGAAGCCTTCTTTAGATAAACGTTTTTTTAATTGATTGATATCTTCAGTTTTATAAGATGAATCCATGAGAGCTGTAGCCAATGGGATTTTATGTTTCATATTATCGGGTAATCCTGTTTCGTTAATCGCTATTAACTTATCAGATAATGGTTGATTTGTTAAACTTGTTCCGTTTTGAATAATACTTTTCGCACGAATACCGGTAATTTTAGCTTTAACTGTTTCTTGCTTTCCAGAAGCAGTTTCTGTAACCCCCAGTGTCACTTCTTTACCAACAGCATCCTTATTATTTTTGAAACCTAATGTCTTAACATAATCTTCTGACAGATTTAATTCATAATCTGACGTATCATTGTTTACTTGTTTACCGGTGGCCTGGTCAACCTTTACACCCGTATCTGGCTGAGCAGACATTTCATATTTCTTCGTTCCATCTGCTTGAATATAGTCCATCGTGTACATCTCAAAAGGCTGTACCTTCTTAAGTCCTTTGATGTCTTTTAATTTTTCAATATCTTTTTGACTCAAAAAATTTTGTTCTGAATTTGGCTTAGAACCTTCTTTATATTCCTTAGGACCTTTATTTTCTGACATCACATTATTACTGTTATCATCGTTCTTAGGCATAATCATGATTTGATCAGCATCGCCTAGGCTGCTCAACTGCTTATCCACATAATCATTAACACCTATATTAATACCGACTGTTAAAGATATTGTGAAGGCTCCAATAAAAATAGCAATGATTGTCAAAATCGTGCGACTTCTGTTCCTGAATAAATTTGCATTTGCTGAACGAATAATATCCCATAGTTTCATATTTATAAATCCTCCCCAACAACCAGCCCATCACTGATTTGAATTTGACGGTCACAACGCTTTGCTAAATCAGGATCATGTGTGACGATAATTAAAGTAATACCTTTTTCTTCTTTTAATGAAAAAAGTAATTTTTCGATTTTTTCTCCTGTTGTTGAATCTAAATTACCAGTCGGTTCATCCGCAAAAATAATACTCGGATCATTCACTAGTGCTCTAGCGATACAAACTCTTTGCTTTTGACCACCTGATAAATCATTGGCCTTATTTTTTGCCTTACTTTCTAATTCAACGGCTTTTAAAGCCGCCATCCCCTTCGCATCACGTTCTTTACGTGACATACCAGAAATTTTCAAAGGCAGAACAACATTCTCTAAAACGGTATCTTGAGGATTCATGAAAAATTGTTGAAAAACAAAGCCAAATGTTTCGTTACGAATATGATTTAATTCTTTCTTTTTAACATCTCTAACATCTTTATCTAAAATTCGAATCGACCCACTTGTCGGCTTATCTAACAAAGCTAGAATATGCATTAATGTCGATTTCCCTGAACCGCTCTTTCCGATAATCGCTACTGACTCACCCTTATTAATTTGTAAATTAATCCCTTTTAACGCCTCAAATGCTGTATCACCTGAGCCGTAGATCTTTTTCAAATCTTTTACTTCAACAACTGTCATTACCATCCCCACCTTTTTTTGATGATACTATTATAACATATTTAAATAAAATGTATTATGGTACTTTAGCTGTATTTTTAAATAATATTCATCGTAAAATGAATATATTCTATTTAATCAGTTATTTTTTGAATATTTTAAAATTTTTATTGCATAATAATTCATAAAAGAGTATACTTTTAAAAAAGACTAATAGGAGTTGTTACTATGAAGAAAATTTTCAGCAAAATGGCAGCAGCCATTTTCATCATCTCGACCATCTTGACGATGATTATACCAAGCTTCGCATCAGCAGCTGATGCAGATCCAGTATTAGATAAAATTAAGGAGAAGGGTACACTAACCGTAGGGCTTTCAGCTGACTACGCTCCTTATGAATTCCACGCAACTGTTGATGGAAAAGATGAAATCGTCGGTATTGATGTCGATATTGCCAAAAAAATTGCAGATGATATGGGCGTAAAGTTAAAAATTGAAGAATACGGTTTTGACGCTTTATTAGGTGCGTTAAAAACTGGAAAAATTGATTTGATTATTTCTGGTATGTCGCCTACCCCTGAAAGGCTGCAGGAAGTAAACTTTTCTGACGCTTATATGCAAGCCACACAAAATGTCATTGTTCGAAAAGAAGATTTAAGCAAATATAAATCAATTACTGATTTTAACGGTGTTAAAGTAGGTGCGCAAAAACAATCATTACAAGAAGAACTAGCTAAAAATGAATTGCACGCTGACGCAGTTTCTTTACAAAAGCTTCCAGATATTATGTTGCAGCTGCAAAACAAAAAAATTGATGGTGCTGTTGTAGAAGGTGCCGTTGCCGAAGCCTATGTCAATCAAAATGAAAGTTTAGCGTTTGCTGATGGTGTAAAATTTAAAAACACAGACAAACAGAATGCAATCGCAATTCCTAAAAACGCACCCGGTTTATTAGCAGCTGTTAATCAATCGATTGCTGAAATAAAAAAAGATAATCTGATTGATGTCTATAAGAAAAATGCTTCTGATTTAATGATAGAAAAAAAATCTTTCTTCAAAAAATATGGCAGCTATTATGTTAAAGGTGTTGGCTACACATTATTCTTAGCCTTTATCGGTGTTTTATTCGGTGCTGTTCTAGGAACAATACTAGCCTTTATGAAACTATCTAAAAACAAGCTGTTTAAATGGATTGCAGTCGTTTATATTGAATATGTTAGAGGAACACCATTATTAGTTCAGATTTTTTTAGTTTTCTTTGGATTTGGTGCCATTGGATTAAACATGAGTGCTTTGATGGCAGGCTGTTTGGCCCTAGCACTTAACAGCGGTGCCTATGTTGCTGAGATTATCAGAGCCGGTCTAAATGCAATCAATAAAGGACAGATGGAAGCTGCTCGTTCACTTGGAATGAATCATGTACAAGCTATGCGCTATATTGTTCTGCCGCAAGCGATTAAAAATATTCTACCTGCACTCGGTAATGAGTTTGTCACAGTTATCAAAGAATCGTCAGTCGTTTCTGTTATCGGTGTTTCAGAATTAATGTTCCAAGCTGGTGTTGTACAAGGAGCTAGTTTCAAACCATTCTTGCCTATAGTAATTGCTTCTATTTTATACTTTATTTTAACCTTTACTTTATCACGTTTATTAGGAGTTGCTGAAAGGAGAATGGGTGCTAATGATTAAGATTAAAGACTTAAAAAAATCGTTTGGAGATAATGAGGTCCTAAAAGGGATTAATGCAGATGTACATAAAAATGAAGTGGTCGTAATTATCGGACCTTCCGGAAGTGGTAAAAGCACCTTGCTTCGCTGTTTAAATTTATTAGAAGTCCCTACTTCTGGTCAAATTGATTTTGAGGGAACTAATTTATTGGACCCTAAAGTTGATATCAATCAATTAAGAGAAAAAATGGGTATGGTTTTCCAAAATTTTAATTTATTTCCACATAAAACAGTTCTAGAAAATTTAACAATTAGCCCAATCAAGGTCAAGGGAGAATCTGAACAAATTGCCAGTGATACTGCACTTTCCCTACTTGAAAAAGTAGGTTTAAAAGACAAAGCCAGCAGCTATCCTTCACAATTATCCGGTGGTCAGCAGCAACGCGTTGCAATTGCGCGTGCTTTAGCAATGAAACCTGATGTCATGCTATTTGATGAACCGACTTCCGCACTTGATCCTGAAATGGTTGGCGAAGTGTTAAATGTTATGAATGCTCTAGCTAAAGAAGGAATGACAATGGTCGTAGTAACACATGAAATGGGCTTTGCTAAGGAAGTAGCCGATCGAGTTATTTTCATGGCTGATGGATATATTCAAGAAGAAGGGACACCAGAAGAATTATTTAATCATCCAAAAAATATACGAACACAAGACTTTTTAAAGAAAGTGTTATAAACTATAGAACAAAGAATCTATTCTTTGTTCTATTTTATTAAAAAACAGGAGGTCATTTTAATGGATAACACGTATTTAGCAACATACTATCAGCAACCAGCAGATAATTTGTTAATGGAATTTATTTCTGCTGCCAGCAAAACAGAAAATTTACTAAATTTATCAATCGGGGATCCGGATTTAAAGACACCTGACAGCATTATTGAAGCGGCCTTTAAAGATGTGATGGCGGGGCATACACACTATACGGCATCTAACGGAAGTGCTGATTTTATTAACAGTATACTCACTTTTTATAAGCGTCACTATCAGTTAGACTTTAAGCCAGAGCAAGTCCGAGCAACAGTCGGTGCCCTACAAGGTATGTATTTGACAATGCAGGTTCTGCTGAATAAAGGTGACGAAGTTATCATTCATGAACCTTTTTTCTCACCATATAAAAATCAAGTCCTTGAGGCTGGCGGAACTCCTGTCATTATTCCCACATACGAAGAGGACGGTTTCCAAATAAATATTGATATATTAAAAAAAGCAATTACTCCAAACACAAAAGCCTTAATTATTAATTCACCGAACAACCCGACTGGGGCAGTTTTTTCTGAGAAAACAATTAAGGCCATTGCTGAATTGGCCATTAAGAACAACTTTTATATTCTATCCGATGAAGTCTATGAAGCTTTTAGTTTCTATGAAAATTTCGTCCCTATGGCTAAATATGCGCCAAATCACACCATTACCTTCAGTAGCTTTTCGAAAGCTTTTGCAATGACAGGATGGAGAATTGGCTATATGATAGCTCCTGCTTATATCAACGAAGCATGTGCACTATTAAATGAAGATATTACCTATTCTGCACCCACTCCATCTCAACGAGCAGGAATCTATGCAATAAATCATTATGAAACAATCACACCAACCATCACAGATACTTTTAAGGAACGTTTAGATTTTGTTGACGAACAAGTCCAAAATTGTCCTTTTCTAAGTTTACATCCAGTTAAAGGTAGTATGTATGCTTTTATCAATATTTCTAAGACAGGGTTAACATCTGTTGACTTTGCCATGAAGTTGCTTAAAGAACAGCAAGTCTTGGTAATTCCGGGAAAAGCCTTTGGTGACAGCGGTGATGATTATGTCAGATTAGCAGCCACACAAAGTCTAGCAGTTTTATCAGAGTCATTTGAACGAATCAATCGATTAAAATTTTAAAAAATAAGATCGCATGCTGAATAATAGCTTGCGATCTTATTTTTTTATGATAGTTCTTTAAAGTGATACATCTCTGTAGCGTAATCTCCTTTTAATTGTGGATCAACATAAAATCCGCTGTACATCAGTTCATCACCATATGCTTTTTGCCCCCGACAGTCATAAACTTTGTCTTTTGCTAAACCGTCCAATGTCAACTTAACTAATGGATAAGATTCTTCTGATAGTACTCTAAAGTAGAAAACAATTGCTTCACTTTGATCTTGATTAACATACATCCACGCCACGTCATTTGATTCATAAGGACTTAATAAGCGAATAAATGTACCATATTGTAATAAATGACGGTGTTCTTTATAAAAAGCAACTTGCTCTTTTATCTGATTCTTTTCTTCATCTGATAATAAACTTAAATCTAATTCGTAACCAAAGACACCTGACATTGCTACATTTCCACGAATTGATAAGCTTGTTTCACGTTCTGTCTGATGATTTGGAATAGCAGAAACATGAGAACCCATGGTTGAAGTTGGATAAAACATACTTGTACTATACTGAATATTTAGGCGAGCAATCGCATCAGTATTATCACTTGTCCACGTTTGTGGCATGTAATATAACATACCTGCATCAAAACGTCCACCTCCACCTGAGCAGCTTTCAAACAATACTTCTGGATATTCTGTCGTGAGTTGCTCCAAAAGATCATACAGTCCAAGCATATAACGGTGAGACACACTACCTTGATGTTCTGATGTTAAATTATTTGAATAAACATCTGACATATTTCGATTCATATCCCATTTTATATAATCAATCGCGACGTTATCTAAAATAGCTGTCATCTTTTGATAAATATATTTGCGAACATCGGCTCTCGAAAAATCTAATACTAGTTGACCACGACTTGGTGAACTTGCTCTATCAGGAATTTTAAGCACCCACTCAGGATGAGTTTTAAATAATTCGCTAATTTCTGAAATCATCTCTGGTTCAAACCATAAACCAAACGACATACCTTTAGCGTGCACTTTTTCAGATAAACCTTTCAATCCATTTTTTAATTTTCCTTCATTTTCAAACCAATCACCTAAAGATGAGTTATCATCCTCACGTTTACCAAACCAACCGTCATCAAGTACAAATAATTCGATACCTAAATCGTGTGCCTCATCGACAATTGCCATAATTTTATCTTCATCAAAATCAAAATAAGTCGCTTCCCAATTATTAACTAGAATCGGTCTTTCTTGGTTTTTATAATTTCCTCTAATTAAATGTTTATTAATCACTCGATGATTCGTTGCAGATAAGTCATTAAGACCACGACTTGAATAACTCATAATAACTTCTGGCGTTTGAAAGTTATGTCCCGGTGTTAATAACCAATTAAAATCAAATGAATTGATGCCTAACATAATTCTTGTTTGTTGGTAAGGATCTTTTTCAATTTGAATTTCATGATTACCACTATATACTAATGAAAAGCCAAATGCTTCGCCTTGCTGTTCAGTCGTTTTAGGATCAGCTAAAATAATAACTGGATTTTGTTGATGACTACTTGAACCACGCTTACTGTCTAATTTTTTTTGGCCCGAAGATATTTTTTCACGAACTAACTGACGTTCTCTCGCCCAAGTCCCTGGAAAATGAATTAAGTCTAAGTCACAACTTGCGATATCCATCGACATACTTGCAACTTTTTGTAATCTGACGTCGTCTACCCCATTATTTTTAAATAAACTAGATCGTGTTATGACATTTTCAGCAGCAAAAATAGTATATAATAAATCAACCGTCATCTGTGTTAGCTCATCAATTAACGTGATGATTAAAGTTTCAGCTTCATCATCTCGCGTTGTATATGTCGCTGGTAATCCAGCTAATTTAGGCTTGCCTTTAACAATTTCATGCGTTAAATATTTGAAGTCGGTTACCTGTGTTCCATTTTTATGATAAATCATGTGAGCTGGTTGTCTAAAGTCACCATTACCAAAACCAGGATACTCCATCAATAAAGTATCTAATGAATACATTCTATCAGTACTTCCTGGTAAATTTGGTGAGAACGAGCGATTAATCCGTGGATAATCGGATAACCCATTGTACTCTTTAATTTTACGACCATAATACAAATGTGCTAGATAACCACCTTCCTCAATTGTCATAATATAGCTGATTGAATTATTTGATAGATGAAACGTTTTATTTTCTGAGTTAAATGTAATTAATGGCATGTTGCTCCTCCTATTTTACTGATCCGTTAGTCATACCGGAAATAATATTTTTTTGGAAAACTAAGTAAACGATTAATATGACAACAATACCGACAACGTAAGATGCAAATGATGGACCATAATCGCTAAAATATTGTCCTTGATAATTGTATTGGAACAATGGTAATGTCCATTTCGTATTGTCTTTGTTCAAAATTAATAATGGTAATAAGAAGTCATTCCAGATCCAAAGTGCATTAATAATTAAAGTTGTCGCATGCATTGGTTTCATTAATGGAAAAATTATTTTGAAATATAGTCTAAATCGACCACTACCATCTATTTCAGCTGCTTCATCAAGTTCTACAGGGATAGACGTTTTTATGTAACCCACATATAAAAATAAGGTCTGTGGTATAGAATACGCTAAATATAAAATAATTAACCCCATAATATTTGATAAGCCATATCTAGTCATCATACTTGTAATCGGAATCATAATAACTTGAAAAGGAACAAAAATTCCCAAAACTAATAAAAAGTACATTATAGAAAATGCTTTTTTCTTACTAATATTCCTTGCAATTGAGAATGCTGCCATTGGTACAACAAGCATAATAAGTACAATAGAAACCACAGTAATTAATGCTGAGTTAAAGAAATATTGACCCACACCATCTTGTAATAGCCTTGAAAAGTTATTTCCTGTAAAAGGATTTGGTAAACCAAAAAAATTACTAGTAATTTGATTAGTGTCTTTAAATGAGTTAATTATCGTCAAACATAAGGGGATCAAAATTAAGATAGTCCCTAAAATTAAAAATAAATAGGTAAACACATTAGCTTTTTTTTTCATTTTTCTCTCTCCCCCTATACTTCATACTTTTTAGATACTTTGATTTGAATGATTGAAATAACCGCTATTAAAACAAACAATACCGTTGCAATTGCATTGGCATAACCATATTGGTTATTTTTAAATGCATAATTATAAACTAATAATCCTAAAGTGGCTGTTTGGTTATTAGGACCACCACCTGTTAAAGCATAAATCAAATCAAAAGCCGTTAATCCTGATTTAAGAGCCATAATAAACACCATACTAATTGAAGACATTAAATAAGGTATCTCAATATGTCTAAATATTTGTCTTGGAACTGCACCGTCTATAGAAGCTGCTTCAATAACATCATCTGGTATACTTTGCAATCCAGCTAAGAAAATAACTACAGGCATTGCAATTCCTTGCCATAATGCTACAAAAATGACTCCCCAAAACACTGTCTTTTCATTTGTTAATAAATTTTGATTCAAAAAATTAAGACCAAACTTTTCAGCAATCTGAGGAATACCATAATTAAAGACTTGCTTAAAAATTAAGCCTAACGTCACCGTACTTAGAACTGCCGGAAAGAAATAGGTTACGCGAAAAATGCCAGTTCCTTTCATTTTTTTATTTAACATACGAGCAATAAACAGGCCAATGAGTACCTCACCAATAATTAAAACGATAGTAAATAGAAAGGTAAAACTAATCGATGTTATAAATTTTGAATCTGTTGGAATCCGTTTAAAATTGTCAAACCCGACAAAACTATAGTTCATTGTTAAACCTGTCCAATCTGTTAAGCCATAAAAGAATCCTTTTAACATTGGCAAATAGAAAAAAATAATTTGTAAACAAATTGGCACTATTAAAAATAAATACGCCCAATAGCGATTTATAAAACCTTTTTGCTTCATAATTAATACTCTCCTTTTTTATTTTTTCATAACATTAAAAAATGCATTTAAATTATTCGCTAATTCTTTAGGGTTTGGATCGTTTACGTACTCTACTGTTAAACTATGGAAGTCTTCTTCAGATTTCCAATCTTTTTGTAGCCAAATGATTTGATGTTCTGTAAAAACATACTGTGTTACACCTTCTGTTTCTGGAAACTTGCCTTTTGTATCTACATCAATAACAGAAGTTGGCGAACCATCCACATCATAATATTTTTGCATAGCTTGTTTCGTTGTCATATAATCTACAAATTTTTCTGCTGCTTCTTTTTGTTCTGATGTTTTACTGATTGATAAGGCTAAGTCTGCTGCACCTACAGTCAAATCGTCTCCTTCATTTTGTCCAGGATAAGCAAACATTTTTATATCAAATTTTGGTTTTTGATTTTTAATTGCTGGTAAAGCCCATGTTCCATTTGGAAGAATAAGTGCATTCTCTTTAGAAAAAGCTGCTATTGCATCATCATAAGTTGCCCCGTTTGCGTTTTTTTGGCCGTTTCCATGTAGTAAATCTAGTTCGTGTGTTACTTTTTTAAACGCTGCTTTATTTGTTTTAATACCGTCTTTAGGGCTTCTTACTAATGCGTCATTAGCGGCTTTAAATCCTCCAGTTACCGTTGCCCATGCCAATTGATGGTATCCATTTAGCGTCCATGCATCAGCTTGGGTCAAAGATAATGCAAAAGGATCTTTCCCTTTTTCCTTAATTGTTGATACTAGTTTTTCAAACTCTGTCCAATCCTTAGGTGGTGTTAATCCGAACTCTTTAAACTTTGTATCATTATAATAAAATCCCCAAGCGTTACTTGTTAGAGGTACTGAGTAAATTTTATCATTTATAGCATATGCTTCTGCTGCTCCAGCTTTCAAACGGTTCAAATAGTCTTTACCTGTCAAATCTTCAAATATATCTGCTTTAGCCCATTCTTGAAAGTCAGCATTTTGAGGAAATACATTAATAACGTCAGGAATATCATTACTAGCAATACGCGTTTTTAAAACTGTTCCCGCATCTGGTACGTTTGTAAATTTAACTTTAATTTTCGGATTTTCTTTTTCAAAATCTTTAATAATTGTATCTAATGGTGCTTGCATTTCTTTTTTTTGTGAAAAAAATTCAATTTCTACTTCACCATTTTTTGGTTTTTCTTTTTTTCCACAGCCAATTAAAACACTTGTTAAGCCAACTAGTACCAATCCACTAATTACTAACTTTTTCGCTTTCATTCTATTTCCTCCTATTAAAAAAATTAACTCTCTTATTGATATATTTATTATATTGTTTTTACTAAACAAAATCAACTTTGTTTACTAAAATATTTTAGTAAACAAAAAAAACAACTTATACAATAACTATTAAAAAGTTGATTTAACTAACTTTATAAATAGCTATCGTCAAGTTGTGTTTATTTGAAGATATTTTCACTTTCTCTAGTAATAAGTTCTCCAGAAATTGATACTCTAACTGGTGTCGATCGAATATTATCAATTCGTTCTTTAATCAATCGAATAGAAATTTTTCCAAGTTCTTCTGTTTCAATATGGTTTGTGGTTAATGGTGGTGTTAAAAATTCTGCAACTTCAATATTATCAAAACTAACAATTGACACTTGTTCTGGAATAAGAATACCGTGCTTTTGAAAACTGCGATACACACCAACTGCCATTGGATCGCTTCCCACAATAACGACGGTTGGACTTTTTATTTCATTAACATCTTTTAATAGCTCATCAGCTAGCCTCATGCCATCAAAAATACTCCAATCACCAATATAGCAATGACTATCCAATTGATGGGCTGTCATCCAATCTTGATAAGTGCTCTCCCGAATATCTGATTCTTCTATGATGACATCATTTTGATAGTTTTTTAACAAACGTTTGCCACCAATATAGAAAATATTGCGATACCCATGCGCATAAAAAGAATCTAAATAATTAATCATAATATTGCCTAAATCAGGATAAACCACGTCATAGTTCATATTAGGTGTTTCATCATCCACCACAACTAAATTAGGTGTAACTGATAAAAGATAGCTTAAAAATCCTTGTTGAACTTGACCGATTAAAATGACACCATCTACTTTTTCAAGACTAATTCTGGATATTTCTCCAGTTAGACGAACTATCTGACTAATTTTAATCTTTAAACGATTTGCTTCATCTATTACACCCTGTTTTATCAAGCGAAAGTACGGATCATTCAGCTCATCGTGTTCAGATACGGTTAAAATTAGCGTAATGTTTGCAACTGAGCGATTAATTTTTTTATGAACATAGTTTAGTTTAGACGCTGAATCTAATATTCTCTTTTTAGTATCTTCTTGAATTGAAAGGTTTGGATCCTCATTTAAAAAACGTGAAACAGTTGCAATCGATACGTTGGCTAATTTTGCCACATCACGGATTCCAGCCATATATATCCCTCATTTTAGTAAAAATTATCTTTCTTTTAGTTAACTCCATTTTATTATAACTTAAATATCTAGTACTTGCTAAACAAAAATAAAAAAAGGTTGATTTCCAACTAATCAACCTTTTCCTTTAGTTATTTTTTAGTACTCCCTCGTACAATTAATTCTGAGGCAATCGTAATTTTTTGAGGAACAGGTGGTGAACTTTCAACTAAATCTAGTAATGTTTTTACTGCTAATTCACCCATCCATTCAGTATATACTTTTACGGTTGTTAGGGCTGGTTGGACATATTTTGCCGTACTGATATCATTAAATCCAATAATTTGGATATCATCAGGTATTCTCAATCCATGCTCTTGAATAGCTCGCTGTGCCCCAATAGCGATTGCATCGCTGGAACAAAAGAAAGCTTGTGGTAATGGTTTCTTTTCCTTAATTAATTGGGTGAGCTTATCATAGCCACCTTCTACTGTGAAATTAGTTTGATAAATATACTTTGATTGATATAAATTATACTGCTTCATTAAGTTTTCAAAATAAGTCAATCGTCTATCTGCCAATGGAATTTTTTCCCACTTTGTCGTTTCCAAACCAGATAAAATACCAATATCTTTAATTCCCTGCTTAATAAAGTAGTCTAAAGCTAGCCAGACACTCTGTTCATAATCAACCACAATACTAGTAAATCCCTCTTTTAGCGCATCATAATCAATAAAAACAAGTGTCTCATGTTCGCTGCGTAATCTTGCCAATTCCGTGGGACTAACTTTCCCTAAAATTAAAATGCCATCTAAATCACTTTCTGACATTTCTTGTTCCGACCAGGTCAACTTTTCGATTGTATAATTTAATTGTTCGGCTGCTTTTTCAATACCTAAACGAATTGACATATAATATAAATCATCTAGTTCTTCTTTTTCATCGTACCATTGCAATAAACCAATTTTCCCAACAAATTGTTTTCGTTTAGCTAAATGTTTTGTATAGTTCAACTGTTCGGTTGCTTCAAAAATTCGTTTTTTCGTCTCTTCTGAAACTGATAAATCCTGATCATAGTTTAAGACACGCGAGACAGTTGCCGGTGACACACCGGATTTCTCAGCGATATCTTTAATTGTCGCCATAAAATCACCTTTTCTATAAACTATTCAGAAAGTTTTTAAAAGCTAATTGCCCGGTCTTATCCCGCTTAAAAACGCCCGCATCAAGTAATACCCCTTCAAACACCTTACCAATTTCATTATGAACAATGCTTTCGACATTTTGAGGTGTAATTCTTGTTACTTCCTTTTTGATTGTTTCAGCCCACTTTAGATGATAGTCAGCGATATGGTTTGTTTCACCTAATAGATAATAAATCACTTCGTTTATTTCATCTTTAAGTCGTGGCGGTAAAATAGCTAGACCCATTACTTCAATTAAACCTATGTTTTCTTTCTTAATATGATACTTATCAGGGTGTGCATGAAAAATGCCGTCTGGATAAGCCACTGATACATTATTATCTCTTAATACTAAATCTAATTCAAACTTATCTTGATTTTTTCGTGCGATAGGCGTAATTGTATGATGATTAATACCATCAGCTGTTTCTGCCACAATGTCTAATTCTGGGTATGAACAGCTTTTCCATTTTTTCAAAACATGGTCCGCTGCAGCAACTAAATCTTGCCTAGAATTACTGCTTAGACGAACAACAGACATTGGCCATTTAACAATACCAAAAGACACATTAGAAAACTCAGGTACAGCAATCTCCGTTTCAACTGGAGCTTTAGCCATTGCAAACTCATAATGTCCACCTTGAAAATGATCGTGACTCAAAATGGAGCCCCCCACAATCGGTAAATCAGCGTTTGAACCTACAAAATAATGTGGAAATTTATCGACTATTTGTAATAGATGAGTAAAGCCAACTCGGTCTATTTTCATTGGACGATGAATGGCTGATAGAAATATCGCGTGCTCAGTAAAGTAGGCATATGGTGAATACTGCATTCCCCATTCATCACCAGCTAAATCTAGTCTAATCAAACGATGATTGGTCCGAGCAGCACTTGTTAAAGTGCCTTTATACCCTTCATTTTCAAGACATAGTGCACATTTAGGATAGGCACTTTTAGGACTATTCTTTGCTAATACGATTTGTTTAGGGTCTTTTTCTGGTTTTGATAGGTTAATAGTAATATCCAGATTACCATAGTCTGATTCGTATTTAAATTCAATATTTTTAGCAATTTGTTTTGTTTTTATGTAGTTATTTAGGCGGCTTAACCCATAAAAATAGTCCGTAGCTTTAACTGGTGAGTCATGGTATAACTCATAAAACATCTGATTTACTTTAGATGGTGAAGGAGTCATTAAATCCATCAATTGACTCTCTAAAATATCTCGTTCACTTGATAAATCAGTTATCACTTGATTTGCTACACCTAGATCAACTAGTGCCTGCAATAAATCTAAATAGCTCAGCTGTTCATTTTGATTTGACTCCACTGTTGGCATTTCAGTTTCACCAACAAACGCTAACACACGGTTTTGTAAATAAATTCGATCCAACTCTGTCCAGTCGCTAGACTCAATAATAAATGAAACAAACTGATAGATTATTTGTCCTTTAGTCACTACTATTCCCCCAATTGTTCATAGCCGTTTGGGTGTGTTTCATGCCAAACCCAAGCCGTTTCCATTATTTGATCAATCACTGTGTTAACAGGGTTCCAGCCCAGCATATCTTTAATTTTATCAGACGAAGCGATTAGACGAGCTGGATCTCCAGCACGGCGTTCCCCCATAATAACAGGTATATCTTTACCTGTTATTTTTTTAGCAACTTCAACAATTTCCTTGACTGAAAAACCTTGATTACTACCTAAGTTAAACACGGTACTTTCATTACCTTTTTTTAAATACTCCAGCGCTAAAAGATGTGCCTGAGCTAAATCTACCACGTGAACGTAATCTCTGATACACGTTCCATCTGGCGTATTATAGTCATCGCCAAAAATAGTAATCGCATCGCGTTTGCCTTGAGCTGTTTGTAGGACGATTGGAATCAGATGTGTTTCTGGATGATGATCTTCTCCAATCGTATCATCCAGACTAGCACCGGCCACATTAAAGTAACGTAATGCTACATACTTAATACCATAAGCTTCATCACACCATTGCATCATTTTTTCCATCATTAATTTACTTTCACCATAAGGATTTTTAGGATTTGTTTCCAACGTTTCAGGGACCGGTACAATTTTTGGCTCGCCATATGTCGCAGCTGTTGAAGAAAAGACAATCCGTTTAATACCTAATTCAGCCATAACTTCTAAAACAATTTCAGTTCCACTAACATTATTATTAAAATATTTCAAAGGATTGATCACTGATTCATTCACGATACTACTTGCGGCAAAATGAACAATTTCAGTCACCTTTTCTTTTTCTAAGATTTCTTTCAAAAAATCATGATGACGGATATCGCCTTCATAAAATCGTGCATCTTGATGAACCGCTTGTCGATGTCCTGTTAATAAATTATCAATTACAATTGTATCCTGACCTAATTCAACACTTGCTTTAACAAAATGTGATCCAATATATCCTGCTCCACCTAAAACTGCTACTGTCATTTTCTGTCATCTCCTAGATTATTTCTTTTGCTCCATCTCCAACACTGGCAATATAAAAATCTGCTTCATAGCCAATTTTATCCGCGTAAGCTTGACCGACTTGATCAATCACACGATCCAGACTATCATCTTCAACCAATGCAATTGCACAACCACCAAATCCGGCTCCTGTCATTCTAGCGCCAATCACACCTTCTTGGTTCTGTACTAATTCAACAATGGTATCTAATTCATTTCCAGTTACTTCATAATCAGCCTTTAAAGATTGATGAGACTCATTCATTAATTGTCCAAATACGACTAAATCCCCTGCCTCTAACGCCTCTTTCGCATCAAGTGTACGCTGATTTTCAGTAACCACATGACGAACGCGTTGACGTAAAATATCGCGGGACAAACTACCTTGATATTTTTCAAAGTCAGTCACACTTAAGTCACTAAGTGTATCAATTTTAATTACCTTTTGTAATTCTCTTAGGGCTTCATTACATTCTGAACGACGTGCATTGTATTTAGAATCAGCTAATTCACGACGTTTGTTTGTGTTCATGATTAATATTTTCTCGTGGGGCAATTCAAGTGGGACGACTGAGTATTCTAATGTGTCACAATCTAATAACAGTGCATGATTTGACTGTCCCATACCAACTGCAAATTGATCCATAATACCCGAATTCACACCTATAAAATCGTTTTCAACTTTTTGTCCAAGTTTTACTAAGTTAATACGATCCGGTTTAATCTGCCACATTTTTTCAATAGCGACTGCCGTTAATAACTCAATTGAAGCGGATGACGATAGACCCGCACCATTTGGAATATTGCCATAAATCAACATATCAAAACCGGTCGCCTGTGAAGAATCTAGGTCATATAGATAACTAATCATGCCTTTAGGATAATTAGCCCAATCATCTGATTCTTTAAAAACCAAATTATCTAAACTAAACTCTTTTATTCCTTGATCCGAAAAGTTCATGGAATACAATCGAACTATCCGATCCGATCTTTTTCGTGTTAATCCATATGTTCCATATGAAATTGCACAAGGAAAAACGTGTCCCCCATTATAGTCAATGTGTTCACCGATTAAATTAATTCTACCAGGCGCAAAAAAAGTATTTTCAGATGTTTCTTCAAATACTTTTATAAATTCTTTTGTTAGATTTTCCATCATTTTAACACCCCGTTAATTATTTACTAAATTTATTGTATTATATTTAGTAAATAAATTCAATTAAATTTAGTAAAATTTTCAAATATTTACGATACTATAAAAAAAAGAATACTAAAACCCTTTGGCTTTAGCATTCTTAATCATATAATTTTAGTTAATTAATCTTTAGAAATATCACGGACAGTTTCATTTTCAATCAATGTATGCGGAATAATCACATGTTTTTTCATTGCGTTTTCTTCTTTTAACTGAATCAAGAACTCTACCACTGCTGTTTGTCCCAATAATTCAGCCTGAATATCAAGAGAGGTAATATACGGATGAATTAATGTTGTAAAAATGGAATTATTAAAGCTGATTACTGAAATATCATCTGGCACTTGATAACCGAGCAGATTCAACATTTGAATTAAACGTAAAGCAAACATATCATCAATTGCAATACAGCCTGTTGGCTTCTTTGTTTTTAAATAGTCTTCAAATAACAGGTAATCTTCGGGATGGGATAAACAAAAATAATCAAGAGATGTTTTATCTTGGAATTTCATAGCCTTGCGATAGCCATCAAACCGCTCTTGAAAGAAATTTTCAGAATCATTGTTTGTTACAAAAACAATTCGTTCATGTCCTTTTTCAATTAAATGGTTAGTTGCTGCTTGTCCCAATAATTGATTATCATTATCTACACAATTTGATTCATTATTATAACGATACGGCCGACCGATAATAGTAAAAGGAATCGCATTGTCGACTAAATAATCAAGAATAATATCTTCTTCTTGAACATATAGCATAATAAAGCCATCAACTCTTTTTTGACGATACATCAACTGAACATTCTCCAACAATTCATCATGTGTTTGCCCGGATGCAATTGAAATGGTTACGCGCTGTTTTCGCGCCTCTTCATTCATTGCTGAAATGACTTCTAAATAAAAAGGATTGCTCCGGCGTTCTTTCGAGTCCATTGTTGGTAGAATGACTCCAATAGTATTTGTAAATTTGTTCGCAAGATTCTGTGCTGAAGCATTTGGTACATATCCTAATTTATCCATAGCTTTTCTGACTTTTTCTTTAGTTTCCTGGGAAATACTTGGATGATCTTGCAATGTCCTTGACACAGTTGAAGGAGCTACTCCAACAACACGTGCTACGTCTTTGATTGTGACACTCATCTTAAGCCCTCCCCCTTAACTCATCGAATCAAACTTATTTGAAATATCAACCATTACACCAAAATGATCGCTGACAACCGGCTGATTTTTACCATTAAAAACTACCTGATACTCTGCGATATCAACTTTAGGACGTACGAACGCAAAGTCAATACGCATAGATTCACTGACATCATCCCAGCCATCAATCTTTTTATTTACCGTATCAGAGCCAATCTTTTTCTCTGCCAAATTATAACAATCAACAAAAGACTTCGTAACTAACGAATAACTTTCATTGTCTAATTGGCTGGGCGCATTAAAATCTCCCAATAAAACCTGTGTCCCCTTAAACTCACCTAAATAGGCTAACGTTTTCTGCCATTCTGCTTGAAATCCATCTATTTCATTACCTGTCCACCATGAATAGTGGCCACTCATTATTTGCAAGTCCTGATTAAATGTTGCAACAATTTGTTTACGTGTACGGTGATTACGCGGATCTTTAACAGTTGAGGCAAAAAATGAATCAGCTTGGAAAGGTCTTTTAGCCAAAATGGCGATTCCTTCATGATAAGTATCATAACCAATATGACTATATGCCCAACTCCAATAATAGCAACTGCCCAATTTTTGCAGCTCTTCCGCTAAAAGTTTAGCAAAATTATCATCTTTAACGGCTATCAACTCATGCTCAATCGGCATAAAATAAGAATCTAGATGACTATCTGCTGCATTCATATGCTGATTAATTTCTTGCAAACCGATAACATCAATCGATTGTTCATGAATGAATGCCGCTATTTGCCGCATTTTTTTCATCGGTTCCTCCTCTATCCAGCTATGTGTATTTAATGTCAACATTTTCATCTAGAATCTACCTTTCTCTAATACAATACTTTTATTACTGATGTACCGGGTTTAACTTCTCCTAATTGAAGCATTTCCAATGAATCTATCTTATCACTGTTTGTAATAACCACAACAATCGATGTACCTTTTCCTTCAGATTCAACCAAGTTCCAATTTGCCTCAGCTATCACTTCACCAGCTTTTATAGTGTCACCTTCTGCAACTTTCACATCAAATGCTTGACCAGCCATTTCTACTGTATCAAGTCCCATATGTACAAGAACATCTAATCCATCTACAGTTTTGATACCTATAGCGTGTTTTGTTGGAAATACTGATAAAACTGTACCTTCCACTGGCGAGTATACGAGATTGCTTATTGGATTAACTGCAAAACCGTCTCCCATCATTTTTTGTGAGAACACTTGATCAGCTACATCAGATAATTCAATGACATCACCTTCTGCAACAGTTAAAAAGTCCATTTCTTTAGTCGGTTGATTACTTTCTTTCATGGTATCAATTTCAATATCAACGTCGGTTTTCAAACTATCAGACTTTGGAATCAAGACTCCAGATTCTAGTAAATCTTGAATATCTGACTTAATAACGTCGGCCTTTGGACCATAAACAGCTTGAACACCATTGTCCTTTAGAATAAGACCCATCGCGCCAGCACGCTTCCAGTCTTGTTCTTGTCCCACATCACCTGTCGAGCGTACTGTCACTCTAAGACGCGTCATACAAGCATCAACGTCAACAATATTTTCGCGGCCACCTAACAAATTAACTATATCAATGACTTGCTGGCTGACACCTTCTAATGAAGACACTGGATTTTCCGGTACAGAATTAACTGATTCGCTTTCGTAATTACCATTACGTCCTGGCGTTGCAAAATTGAACTTTTTAATTAGGAAATTCGCTAAGAAATAAGTAATGACTGCATAAAAGATACAAGCTAAAACAAAATTAATCAAATCATGTCCCAAACCGGCTTTTACAGCAATCGGAACTCTCGTTAATAACTCAATATTACCAAATGAATGCACACGCAAACTGATTATATCAGCTAAAGCAAAAGCTGTCCCTTGTAAAATTGCATAAACAATATAAAGCGGTACAGCAGCAAACATAAACATGAACTCTAAAGGTTCCGTAACACCTGTTAAAAATACCGCTAAAGCAGCAGATACATACATTGATTTGTATTGCGCACGTTTATCAGCATCAACATTACGATACATTGCTAAAGTTAATCCCATTAAAATACCTGTAGCACCAATCATTTGACCAACTTTAAAACGTGCCGGTGTCCAATGATTTAAAACATAATTATATTGCGTCATGTCACCAGCGTTTTGCAGATTAACCAAATCTGTTGCCCAAGCCAGCCATAATGGATCTTGACCGTATACAACTGTTCCAGCATTAACACCTGATAAAATTTCATAAGTTCCACCCAACTGCGTATAATTGATTGGGATCGTTAACATATGGTGCAAACCAAATGGTAATAACAGACGTTCCAGCGTACCATATAAGAACGGTGCTAAAATTGGAGCTGTATCTTGCGATGAAGCAATCCATAGTCCAAAATTATTGATACTTGCTTGAATACTCGGCCAAATAACTGCCAAAATTAAAGAAACAATCACTGACCAAAGAATAACTACAAATGGCACAAATCGCTTTCCGTTGAAGAACGACAGAGCATCTGGCAGCTTACGATAGTTATAATATTTATTAAAGGCCACCGCACCGACAAAACCAGCAATAATCCCTACAAAAACTCCCATATTTAAAGCAGGCGCTTCTAACACACTTGTGAAGAAGCCTTTCACCATAATTTTTGTACCAAATAACGTGTGGGTGTAAGCTTTTTCATTTACTAACATCTCATTTGTTACACCAAAAATCGCTCCAGTTATACGATTAATTAAAATAAAAGAAATACCAGCCGCAAATGCACCACCGGCTCTTTCTTTTGCCCAACTGCCCCCAATTGCTAACGCAAATAAAATATGAAGATTGCTGATAACTCCCCATCCTATATTCTCAATAACACTTCCCGTTGTTACAAGCGGTGCTAAATTTGGATTAATTAGAGGAAGCGTCTTCCCGATACTTATCATTAATCCAGCTGCCGGCATAACTGCCACAACCACCATTAGAGCTTTACCAAACTTTTGCCAAAACTCAAAATTAAATATTTTTTTCATTTTTATCACCTTTCCATCCCTTGCAATTTCACGCAATCGGTTTCTTAACTAGATTATAATCGTATTTGTTTTCATTGTAAAGGCTTATTATTTTATTTTTGCTAATTTATACTTCTTTCTATATATGCCAAACATAAAAAATAAAATCGATTAACTTTTTTTATTTTTTTAAATTTTTCTATTGCTTTCGCAACCGTTTGCGTTTATGATAGCATTACAGATATTTACTAAAGGAGGAACCCTCATGAAACACTTAAAAAGATTATTTGATATTGACCCTTGGAAATTAACCACAACACAATTACATTCTGATGATATGCGTTTACAAGAATCATTAACAAGTACCGGAAATGGTTATATGGGTATGCGCGGTAATTTTGAAGAAGGATTTGGCGGTGATCATCACCAAGGAACATACATTGCTGGTGTCTGGTATCCTGATAAAACTCGTGTCGGCTGGTGGAAAAACGGTTACCCAGAATATTTTGGAAAAGTTATCAACGCGATTAATTTTATTGCGATGGACCTATACATCAATGATAAAAAAATCGATCTAGCAACGACATCCATTTCTGATTTTTATCAAGAGCTTGATATGAAGCACGGTATCTTATCTCGTACATTTACTGCAGATATCGATGGTCTCAAAGTGA
This sequence comes from Vagococcus vulneris, assembly GCF_003950515.1. GTDB lineage: Bacteria > Bacillota > Bacilli > Lactobacillales > Vagococcaceae > Vagococcus > Vagococcus vulneris. Next base: position 5,723 of record NZ_NGJS01000006.1, on the reverse strand, counting down.
CATTCAACTTTGAGCGTTTCTTAAGTCTAGTAACAAAAGAATTAGCTGTTATCAATTTAAAAGCAACCGTTCTTGAAGGTAGCGGAACACTAAAAGTCGTATCAAAGCTTGATAACAATGTTCAAAATGAAGATAGCAACTATGATGAAATGTTTTGGGAAGAACGTAACACAGGTGTTTCTCCTGAAGGACATTCTTTCGTAACGGCTCAAACAATCCCGAATAATTTTAACATTGAACAATTTACGATTACTGCGGAAATGTCTCACTCAACAAACGTCGCTGCAACACCTGCTAAAGAAACCGGCTTCTTATCCGCAACAGAAACTTTTGTCTACGATGTTGCCGCTGGAAATGAAATTGACTTGACAAAACATGTAATAATCGTGACATCACGTGATATTGCGGAGAATGAACAGCTGCAAACTGCTGATCAGTTAATGTTAGATGCCACTGCACTTTCATTCGCAGAATTAAAAACACTGCATGCTTCCGTTTGGGAAAAACGTTGGGAGTTGGCAGATGTAATGATAGACGGCGATGATGAGGCTCAACAAGGCATCCGCTTCAATTTATTCCAACTTTTCTCTACTTATTACGGAGAAGATGAACGTTTAAATATCGGTCCAAAAGGATTTACAGGTGAAAAATACGGCGGTGCAACTTACTGGGATACTGAAGCTTACGCTGTGCCGTTATATCTAGCTTTAGCTGACCCTAAAGTCACTAGAAATTTACTGAAATATCGACATAATCAATTACCTGAAGCTCATCACAATGCTCGCCAACAAGGTCTTAAAGGGGCTCTTTATCCAATGGTTACCTTTACAGGGGTTGAGTGTCATAATGAATGGGAAATTACATTTGAGGAAATTCATCGTAACGGGGCCATTGCTTATGCTGTTTATAACTATACTAATTACACAGGTGATAGAGATTATCTAGAAAATGAAGGTTTACAAGTGCTAACTGAAATCGCTCGTTTTTGGGCTGATCGTGTTCACTACTCAAAACGAAATAAAAAATATATGATTCATGGTGTTACTGGACCAAATGAGTATGAAAACAACGTCAACAACAACTGGTATACAAATCTGATTGCTACATGGGTATTAAAATATACTCTAGAGTCTTACCGCTCATTCGATAATGTCTCATCAGTTGCTATTTCAGAAGAAGAAACTGCAAAATGGGAAGATATTATTGCGAACATGTATTATCCTACGGACGAAGAACTTGGTGTATTTGTTCAACACGATACTTTCTTAGATAAAGATTTAATGCCCGTCACAGACTTGACAGCTAAAGATGTTCCATTGAACCAAAATTGGTCTTGGGATCATATTTTACGCTCTTGCTTCATCAAACAAGCTGATGTCTTACAAGGTATTTACTTCTTTAATAACGAATTTACTATGGAAGAAAAACGTCGTAATTTTGATTTCTACGAGCCGATGACGGTTCATGAATCATCACTTTCACCATGTATTCATTCTATTTTAGCAGCTGAATTAGGTATGGAAGATAAAGCAATCGAAATGTATCAACGTACAGCCCGCTTAGATTTAGATAATTACAATAACGATACTGAAGACGGTCTGCACATCACATCAATGACAGGCAGCTGGTTAGCAATCGTGCAAGGTTTCGCACAAATGAAGACTTTCAACGAAACTTTAAGTTTTTCACCATTTTTACCAAAACAGTGGAATAAATATGCCTTCCACATTAACTATCGTGGTCGTTTATTGTATATTGTTGTCGCAGAAGATGTATCAATTACTTTATTGAGCGGAGAACCATTAGATGTTACAATTTATAATGAGGTTCATAAAGTGACTGACACAATCAATGTTGCTTTAAATAAATAAAACAAAACCAGAGACCTTTTTGTTCGTCTCTGGTTTTTATAAAAAGAAAGGAAGTTTTTTATGTTTAAAGGAGTACTATTTGATTTAGATGGCGTTATCACAGATACAGCGGAATATCATTATAAAGCTTGGAAAAAATTAGCAAATGATTTAGATATTTCAATCGACCGTACATTCAACGAATCCCTAAAAGGTGTCAGCCGCGAAGATTCATTACGTTTGATTCTTGAGCATGGCGGAATCTCTGATCAAATTTCAGATCAAAAATTTGCTGAATTAGCAAAAGAAAAAAATGATAATTATGTATTAATGATTCAAGATATTTCTGAGAAAGATGTTTTTCCTGGTATTCTTCAATTATTAAAAGACTTAAAAGCTCACAATATTAAAATCGCACTAGCCTCTGCTAGTAAAAATGGTCCAATGCTATTAGAAAAAATGAATCTTAACCAATACTTTGACGCAATTGCTGATCCAAGTGAAGTAGCTGCTGGTAAGCCAGCACCAGATATTTTTATCGCAGCAGCGGATGCAATTCACGTTCCTATTGCTGAATGCATCGGTATTGAAGACTCTCAAGCTGGAATCACATCGATTAAAGCAAGTGGAGCCTCGCCCGTTGGTGTCGGTAAAGCAAGTGATTTAGGAGATGATATCGCTCTTGTCAGTGATACTTCGCATATTACATTTTCTTATTTAGAAAAAGTTTGGGCTGGCAAATAATATGGAAACAGCCTATCATGTTGTTGAAGATCAAGAAACAGGTATCCATTATATCACTTTAGAAAACGGACCGTTGAAAGCTGTTTTTGTTGATTTTGGTGCAAGAATGCACCAATTCTTTGTGCCGGACAAAAATGGTGTTGCTGAAAACATCTTTTTGAGTCTAGATACCCCGCAAGAAATTTTAGCTGATACAGCACAATTCGGTGCAACTGTCGGACCAGTTGCCGGGCGCATCAAACAAGCTTCTTGGGGTAACCTACAATTAGAACGCAATCAAGGGGAACACCATATTCACGGTGGCAGCCAAGGATGGTGGTGTCGATTTTGGAGTTTTACTTTTGACCAAACAAATGATAGCGTTAGCGTTACTTTTCATTTAAAAGATTCACTATCTGGTTACCCTGGTCCAATCAGCGTTGATAACACGTATGAACTGACTCATTCAGGTATTACCATGACTACTCGTTGTCATGCTGCACAAACAACTATTGTTAACCCGACAAATCATGTTTACTTTAATCTTTCTGGTAATAGCAAACGAGATATTACCGAACATGTACTGACGGTACATAGTCTAAAACGATTAGAATTAACAGAGAATAAGATACCAACTGGAAAACTCTTATCTAATGTCGGTTCTCCGTATGACTTCTATAATCAGACTAGATTAGCAGATAACCTTGCCCATCTCCCATCAGGAATTGATGATGCTTACTTGTTAAACGGAGATAGTCCACAAATCAGATTAGTTGATCCCGAAAGTGGTCGCAGCTTGACCATCTCGACAAATCGACAAGCTGTCGTAATCTTCAGCACAACAGGTTTTAATGATACTTTCAAAGTGAACGGTCAGCCTATGTTCTCTCATGCGGGACTAGCTTTGGAGACACAGGAATTGCCTGATATCATTCATCATCCTGAATGGGGATCAATCGATTTACCTAAAAATCAAGAAAAAATCTTTATCACACGTTATACAGTGAGATAATCAAAAACCGACTAATTGTTTATTAGTCGGTTTTTTTTAAACGGACAAAACATATCAGTTCATTTAACTAATGTTTTTAGGTATTTATTTTCACAATATTTTCAAAAATCATGTTTTTCACATATATAAAATTTGTATAAAAATAAATATAGAATATATTTATAAAACTAAATTATTATATAACGTATTATATACCAGTTATTTCGAAACGGTTATTATTTGTGAAGTGAACAAGCAAATAAATCGTTCTGTTTTTTTTACTTTGTTATATTTATGCTAGGTCACAGCGCTTTCTAGCGTTGGGATACACATTTATTGAAAGGATGATTTTTTATGAAAGTTATCGTTGTGGGCTGTACACATGCTGGAACAGCAGCTGTTAAAGGAATATTATCAAACCAACCAGATGCAGAGGTTTTAGTTTATGAAAGAAATGATAATATCTCTTTTCTTTCTTGCGGTATTGCATTATACGTAGGTGGTGTAGTTAAAGATCCAAAAGGTTTGTTTTACTCAAATCCTGAGGAGTTAGCTTCTCTAGGTGCTACTGTAAAAATGGAGCATGATGTGACATCCATCGATACAGAAAATAAGACTGTAACTGCAAAAAATTTAGCGACTGGCGACTTTGAAACTAATTCCTATGATAAATTAGTAATGACTACCGGCTCTTGGCCAGTTATTCCACCAATCCCAGGTATTGAATCAGATAGTATTTTATTATGTAAAAACTATAATCAAGCGAATGAAATTATTCGTCAAGCTGAACACGCAAACCGAATTGTTGTTGTCGGTGGCGGTTATATTGGCATTGAACTAGTTGAAGCTTTTATTGATTCAGGCAAACAAGTAACATTGATTGATGGTGTTAATCGCATTTTAAATAAATATTTAGATAAACCGTTTACTGATATTCTTGAAAAAGAATTAGTTGACCGTGGTGCAAATTTAGCATTAGGCGAAAATGTAAAATCTTTCGAAGCCCAAGCAGATGGTTCAACAATGGTTAATACACCTTCAAATTCATTTAACGCAGACTTAGTCATCATGTGTGTCGGCTTTAAACCGTCAACTGAACTTTTAAAAGAAAAAGTTGATATGTTGCCAAATGGCGCAATTATTGTTGATGATCACATGAAAACTAGCAACCCAGATATTTTTGCCGCTGGAGACAGTACCGTTGTTCACTATAACCCAACAAACACGTCTCACTATATCCCATTAGCTACAAACGCCGTTCGTCAAGGCATGCTTGTCGGAATGAATATTAAAGAAAATAAACTAGCTTACCGTGGAACACAAGGAACTTCTGGTCTTTACCTATTTGGATGGAAAATCGGTTCAACAGGTCTAACTGCAGAGAGCGCAAAAGTTTTAGGGATTGATGCTGAATCAGTTGTCTTCGAAGATAACTATCGTCCTGAATTTATGCCGACTAACGAAAAAGTTACAATGGAACTCGTTTTCGACAAAGAGACTAGACGTATTCTAGGAGGACAATTAATCTCTAAATACGATATTACTCAATCAGCAAATACTTTATCATTAGCAATCCAAAACAAAATGACTGTCGAAGACTTAGCAATTTCTGATTTTTTCTTCCAACCTCATTTTGATCGCCCTTGGAATTACTTAAACTTATTGGCACAAGAAGCTATGAAAAAATAGAAAATAAGTAAGATGGTTATTGTCTTAATAAATTTATGAAGTTAGAAAGACAATAATACAAATGAGATACGTTTATCGTAATGTTTATTTATTTTAATTCTTTTAATGAAATGGAATATCATGATATAAGCATTATCTGAGGTAGTTTCCATATGGAGCAACCTCTTGATAATGCTTTTTTCTGCTACCAGTTAGAAGCTGTGGACAAATTATTAATCATTACGAAATGACCCATCAATGATTTTCAGAAGTTATTTTAATCTGTTCAAAAATATTTATATTTTATTATTCATCAATAGTGCTCATTGTAATTTTCCATAAGGTAAATCCGATTTTTTAAGATCGTCGATTGTAAAATTAAGCTAGACAACTAAAAAATCATTTGTGATACACTCAAATTGTATTTCCTACCAAAGAAAACAAGGAGAGTGATCACAAATGATCTATACACATCTTACTACAGAGGAACT
>NZ_NGJS01000005.1 GCF_003950515.1 Vagococcus vulneris | reverse complement strand
CTTTTAGGATCAGCGAGTGAATGTGGTGCATAAGGGAGACTTTTTCAGTGAGCCTTTTAGGCTCAGGCCGGCAATAGAGGCTTTCAGCCGAAGAACAAACCTCCAGTTCACACTGGAGGTTTTGATTCAGATAAAGAAACGATAATATGGTGCATTTATCCTTACCTAAATAAGACCAAGAAGGAGTTCCTATATTTTAATAAGAGGCGAGCACACAGATCTTGTTATTATCTTCAAATTCAATATTACTTCACTCTATAAAAAATCACCAATCATTTTTTGATTGGTGATCAAACTAACTTTACTAAATTGTACGATAGTCGCTTATTCGATAAATTTTGTACATGAGTACCCAATTATAAGTACGACTATACAAAATAAAGGAAAGACAAAAACCGATCCGGTATGAAAAATACTAATTAAAGAAGTACAAATACTAACAATTAAATAGTACCCTAAACTTAAAAAAGCACCAGCTGTACCAGCTACGTTAGAAAATTTTACTAGTGCCAAACTTAGACAATTTGGTAGAGCCAAGCCTATTCCCGTAAGAATAATAAAAATACTAATAATATAAAGTATGATTTGAATAAGCAGTGGTAAAGAAATTAGAAAGAATACACAAAGTAAAATACTTCCAATAAGAGCTAATTTAATACCGTTTCTGATAATAATTTTTGGAGATTTTGTATTTAAAGATTTACTAGAAATATAAGCTCCTAACATCGTTGCTGAGGCAACAACAATTCCCATGAAACCATACTGACTTTGACTAAAATGGAATTGTTTAATAAAAATACTTGGTGCTTCAGATTGATAACTGAAAAGAATCCCGTTAAAAACTCCGATAAGCACGCCAAATGCTAAAGTATAACCATCCAATAACATTTCTTTTCCAATGGAAAAAAATGACTGAGGCGATAATTTTATCGCTTTAGCAGATTTTGTCTCTGGTAAACTATTAAGACTCCAAAAAAAGAGTAGTATCCCCATAATAACTAGGGATAGAAAAACGTATCGAAACCCAGCATACTGCCCAATGAACCCACCAATTAGTGGTCCAATGGCCGGAGAGAATGCGAGAGCTGCTGAAATTTTTGAGAAAAGAACATGTCGTTCGTTTCCATGGTAATTGTCCCTTAAAATAGTCTGTGTTGTCACAGAACCTGTACTGGCACCAAAAGCTTGGACAAATCTTCCAATAAATAAAAGATTAACATTTTTAGAGGTGAAGCAAATTGCTGATCCTAAAACATAGATGAGTATGCCAAAAATCATGGCTTTACGTCGTCCAATAAAATCTGATGCAATTCCCCAAAAGAATACGCCAAATGCAAAAGCTAGAAAATAGATACTTAAAGTCATTTGTGCTAGGTTTAGCGTAATACCGTAACTTTGAGCAATTTCTGTTAATGAGGGTGTATAAATAGTTTCACTAATTTGTGGGAATCCTACTAAACAGACAAGTAAAGCTAAATTTATTTGTTTATTTGTGTTGATGTTTTTCTCCATAAAAATTCTCCTAATAAATTATAATCTAGGGAAAAACATCAATTGACTGGGAATGGTGGGATCATGATTTTTATCCAATCATAAAAATTCATGGTAACACCCCTTTCTTTTTTCTTCAAGTTAGCATATTATAAACAAGTATACACTATGTTTTTTAATAGTAAATTTATTAGCAGATTTTTAATTAAAAATTTATAATTATGTTAATCGCTTAGATTATCGGTTTTTCAAAACTGAACGAGTATAATAGCTACCTTAACGATCTGGTAATATTTTTCAGTTTATTAAATATATTTTTGATTAAGTAATGTTAACAGCCAGTAAATATAAAAATAAGCCAAAGATTGGTTTTCAAGAAGAATTAATGGCTATATTATTAATGCTAATTACTTTGATCAGTAAAAAGGCTATTTTGAAAGATAAAGTTACCATATTATTAATAGAAATTTCAAGATAAACAGATACGGAATTTTTCCCCAACCATTAAAAATTATCAGCAAATAGACAAACTAGATCTCATCTAAATAGAGAGAAAATATAAATATGACTGCTTATCTGAAATATAAGCAAATTAAGATAAATAATTATGTATTTGTAGGGAATTATTTTGATTTTATAATGTCATTTTTTTATGCTCACATGATTAACGGCCTATTAGATTAGCACTTATAATAATAGAAAAAGATAATAAAGCAAGAAGGATGTAAAGGCTTAGTAATTGTCTAGATAAGAAAACAGAAAAATTGTACTAATTCCTCTAAATAAAAGTATCAACAATAAATATTAGTCTAAATATATGATCAAAATTTTAAGCAAATACTATTTAGATATTTTAAACAATGATGATAAAACCGAATATAGGGAATCGGAGAAGTTCTCTTTTAGTAAATGTATAAACAAAAAACCTCTAGCCGTTAGACTAGAGGAAAGGAGTTGTTGTTATTTACTTTGGAGGAGTAAATAAAATGAAAAGGTTGTTTTGTTGGTATGTATATATAATAGCTAACAGGTAAGAATTATTCACGATAAAAATATAGTTTATTTGTGATTATTTTGTAAAAAAATTTAAAATTGTATTAAGCAGATGACGTTTTAAAAACAGAATCTAGTGCATCAGTCCATTGCTTTTTCCTCAAATCCATGTAGTTATTCGCTGCTCCGCTGGTTGATATACAGTAGGTAACCGGTAGTTGGTTAAATAAATGATTTTTAATAATTTCACTATGGGCTTTTTTACCGTTAGCAATAATTAGTTTTAGACTATTGTTTGTTAGAATATCTGTAAAGTCATTTAATACATACTCGGTAATTAAATTATCTGAGCTGCCTTCTCTTTCAAAAGCATCATACACATCCCATAAACCCACATGATGTTCTAACAGGAATTGTTTTTTCTCAGTGTAGTCAGCTGTCAATGGTGTGTTGAAGTAATCAAATAAGATTTTCCAAAACTGATTGCCATTATTACCGTAATACTGCTGCTTCCTTAGTGAAACTTCTCCTGGAGCACTGCCTAAAATCAAAACTTTAGCTCCTTGGTTAATGATTGGAGGAAACCCGATTTTCATTACTGCACCTCACTTGATATAGAATTTCTAATCTATGTTCTTTCCCATGATAATTTTTTTCTTTAGCTCTGTCCAGTAATTTATGGTCACATAATAATATCGATGAACATTATATGTATTTGTGATTTTTAAAATATATAAACTAGCAATATTTATACAAAAACTTTGACTGTGATCGCTAATTACATTACACTTAACTTAACGGAAGAACAAGAAGAGGAGGGTTTTTATGAAAAAGTATAAATTATTAAGTTTTGCTAGTTTATCGGTGTTGGTTTTTGCATTGTCAGTAGGTTCTGTGAATGCTACAAGTAAAATTTCGAAAACTACTACTCGTTCGTTAGAAGCCAAAACAACATATACACATACAAAATCAATTCCTGAGCGGGAAAAAGCAGTCATCGTTGTTAAAGCAATTGATGATAAAGGTAAGTTAATAAGGGTACTTAATGATAAATGGGATGTAAGAGTCGGTGACCGTGTTGGTTTCAGATATCCAACGATTAATGGCTATAAATTTGAAAGATTAATCATTAAAGATAATCAAAACAAGACTATCGCACTAGATAAAAAAACACCTAATGTCTTTACCGTTGATAAAGGTAAGACGACAGTTGAAATTGTTTATACAAAAGAAGGTGGAACAGAAAATAGTTCGACAACCTCTGAAAATATTGTTTTTAGTACAACAACTGAAACTTCAACCGAAACAGGTACCAGTTTAACATCTATGACGACAACCTCTCGTCCGGATAGTAGCAGCTCAGAAAGTACGACGATAACAACCGATACGTCATTTTCCAGCACGACAACAACAGGAAACAGCTCAAGTTCTGTAACAACGAGTACAAAGAACACGAGCAGTACAAGCAACACGAACAGTACAAGCAACACGAACAGTACAAGCAAACCGTCAACTAGCAGCAGTTCGACAACTTCTACGACAAGTACGACGTCAAGTACTAAATTGTCAACAAATAGTGGCGGTAAACGTGGAACTCCAACAACGTCAAATGTTAATCCAAAATTAACATCTAAAGGTAATTCGACGAGACCGACGTCAGCGAATAGTAGCAGTTCTAAAAAATTACCACAGACTGGTGAAATTATTTCAATGGGCGGTATAATTGCTGGGGTAGGAATAATTCTTGCTGGAGTGTATGTATCTAGTAGGAAATAATAGGAAATAAAATGAAAATCCAAGCGACAGTTAGTCGCTTGGATTATTTTTATTTTTAAACGTGATATTTGGATAGTTTTTTAATAATCTATTTAAATTATGATGTTTTAATTGTCTAGGGTGAGATTGGATAAACTTCAAAAGTCGATCCCGACTGGGTGATGATTTATGATTTGTTACAAGATGTTTTAAACGGAATTCTTTAATAGCTGCATTTTCAACGTCTGATGTATCAATAACTGATTCCACTTTTTTCTTTGCTGTTGCAGTAAAAATCATTGTTGAAACGACGTCTATCAAGAAAATAGCCATTAGAATAATTGGTCCGATATTGTTTGTTTCCGTCACAAATCTTTTGATTTGAAGCTGAATGACTGGATTGACTAATTTTACTAGAATCAGACATCCGATTCCCCAAAATAGTGAAACTGGTATAGCAACACGGCCATCAATATTTAAAGGGATATTTTTATAATTCCATAAAGTCATGTGAAATAATTTTTCTAGAAGCCAACTTGTTACATACTCGATGACGGTAACAATTACGACCATGTTAAAATATAAATTAATAAGGGAACCAGCATTGTCTGGAACTAAAAGTAAAACAGCGACCACACCAAAGCCATAAACAGGACAATAAGGTCCTAATAAAAATCCGCGATAAACAAAATGTTTCGCCTTAATCGAGCAGTAGAAACTTTCCCAAAGCCAACCGATAAAGGCGTAAACTATGAAGCTCATAAATATATTTTCCATAATTCCTCCTTAAGATAATTTATTAATTTCTGATTGCTACTAGAATTGTAAATTTATAATATCTGTTTTCATAATAACATAACTGTAGTTTTTCTGTCAGTAGTGATTATTTTAAAAAAGTGGTGTGATTTTCAAGATACAGTTCTTTTTAAAATATTGATAACGGTTGTATTATTATCTGTTATCGTCTATACTGGTAGGTAATTTGTTCTGTATTATAACAGTTTAACAACAGATCTTTAATTAAATTTAATGACACAAGTAGTCAACTTTAATTTTAATGCAATCATTGTTTGTGGGTGTAGATAATATTAAGGGGGTCATCTTTTGAAATTAACCTATCAAATAAAAGATAAACAAACGGGAGAGCAGCTTGAAAAGCTTCAGGATGGTCTGATTTATTTATCGATTGATGATGAATTGGTGGACAACGAGGGAATTGGTAAAATTGTGACAAGCAAAGAAGATAACGTAGTTACCTTGGATCAAATTACAATTAATCAAGATTACCGGAACATTGGATTAGCTGGGTACTTTATTGCTGATTATTTATTGCTTTATTTAGATAAATATCATGAAGGATTTCATTTTAATTTAGTGCCAGCGATTCAATCCATTCTTCATCCTGCTAAAACTGCATATGACATCTACCATCAATTTGTCGATAAACCAGAAGACCATGGGATTATTTTAAGTCGTGAATATGCTGAAGTCGATATATCAGGTTTGTATGACATTAAAACATATTATTATAATCGAATTCGAGAAAATAAAGCATGTTTAGTATAGTTACAAAGAGTATGTCAATTCGTCATTTTTGCAGATATGGAACATACTTTATATAATAAACATGCAATTAATTCTGCTTTAAAGGGGTAGTCAGTATGTGTGAAGTCTATAATGGATGTATCAACTTAGTACCTATCTTTAATCATTTGAACAATTCTCTGAAATTTGAATTAGAGAATAGCATTCAGCATCGTCACTTAGCAAAAGGGGAATATCTTTATCAAGCCGACGATAAGGATAATACACTCTACATTGTTCATAAAGGTCAAATACGAATTTTTCACGTATCAGAATCAGGCAAAGAACAAATGATTCGTGTGCTTAAAACTGGAGATTTTACGGGTGAGTTAACTATTTTTTCAGAAAATACGTATCATGATAATTTTGCTGAGGCAACTTGTCAAACTGCTGTTTGTTTAATTAAACAATCTGATTTAATGTCGCTGTTAGCAGCTAATCCCAAAGTTACATTAAAGTTGCTTTCACTTGTTGCTGAGAAATTACAAGACTCTGAAAAACAAATGGTGTCGATTGCGACAGAACCGGTTATCAATCGGATTATTTATTATCTGGAGAGCCTACCTCATGAATCAGATGTTCAAAATGACATTATTATTGATGTTCCAATGAATCGACAAGATTTGGCCTCGTATTTAGGGACAACACCCGAAACCATCAGCCGTCGTTTTAAGATGATGGAAATGGAAGGTTTATTGCAAACATTGCCTAAAAATCGGTTATTGATTCACGATATGAACCGTTTGTTGGAAAAAATAGAATAATTAGGTTAACAATCAGTACTATGTGTACCACTATTTAATTTAGTGATATGCATAGTTTTTTTTTTCAAAAATTGATGCAGGTCAATTTTTTGAATACCGTAAGTTGTTATGATGAATGTACATCAAGAAGGAAGAAGGAGATAAAAATGGAACAATCATCATTTACATCGACATATAATCAATTACATGTGGAGCTATGTCAGTTAATTCCTATTGTCGATAAGGTACATGGGATGCATCATCCAGAATTTCATGACGTTACTCGAATTTGGGAAGTATTGAAAGAAGACGTTAAAGCAAAAAATTTAGATAAAATTGCTGATTTATTTAACCAATTAAACAAGGTTACTGATAATTATCAAATACCGACTGATGTTTGCGATAGCTTTAAGTTAGTTTACAATGATTTGCAGCAGTTAGAAATTGCTTATTGTCAGTCATCAAAAATGCGAGCTGACGTCTAATGCAGCGATATATCTTAGGTAAAAAAAACAAAATCATGATAATTAACGGTATATTAATCGTAATTAGTTTAATCGGTCATTTTATGGGTATGCAGACAAATTATGTAGATATCCTGCTGATGATTTCAGCTATCTTAGGTATATTTCCAATAGCACTTCAAGCAGTTGCTGCGTTAAAAGTTAAGGTTGTCAGTATTGACGTCTTGGTTTCTATCGCGGTAGGTGGTGCTTTTATTATCAAGAATTATGAAGAAGCTGCTGTGGTGACTTTTTTATTTTTATTTGGTGCGTGGTTAGAAGCACGAACATTAAATCGAACGAGAGCAGCTATCAAAGAATTGACAGAGTTGGCACCAGAAACAGCATTAAAAGAGAGTGATGGTCAATTTACTGAGGTCGATATTACTGAGGTCGATGCGGGTGATGTTATTCTTGTGAAAACAGGTGCTAGAGTGCCAGTTGATGGAACCATTCAGATTGGTGAAGGATATCTTGATGAGGCTAGTATTACAGGCGAGTCTAGGATTGTTAAAAAGCAGCAGTATTCTCAGGTCTATGCAGGGACAATTTTAGAGAACGGTACTTTACAGATAACAGCTGAACGAGTTGGTGAAGAAACAACTTTTGGTAAGATTATTGAATTAGTCGAGGAAGCTCAAGATTCAAAATCTGAAGCAGAGCGTTTTATTGATCGCTTTTCTACATGGTATACTCCGCTGGTTTTACTTACTGGTATTGCGGTGTGGTTTTTTACGCAGAATATCGAATTAGCCATTACAATATTAGTATTGGGTTGTCCTGGTGCTTTAGTGATTGGCGTGCCGGTGTCAAATGTCGCTGGTCTTGGTAATGGTGCAAAGAACGGTGTCTTGTTAAAGGGAAGCGACGTTATTAACCGATTCAGTGAAATTGATACATTGATTTTTGATAAAACAGCTACGTTAACTAAAGGTAATCCGGAAGTATCAGATGTCAAATATTATGGGGATAATGAGGATGCTATAGCTTATCTTGTTAGTGTGGAAAATGAATCTGATCATCCATTGGGAAAAGCAATTGGTTCTTATTTTAAAGGGAGTCGTTCAGCATCAGTGACGGCAACTGATGTCCAAGCAGGCGGCGGTATTATTGCCACAGTCGACAATCATCAAGTTGTTATCGGTAACCGAGGATTGATGGAACAAGCGGGTATTTCTTTAACCGACGAGCAGCAGGCACAAATGACTTTGCTTGCCTCAACCGGTAATTCTATTGTACTGACAGCTGTAGACGGTACGCTTAAACTGTTGATAGGCATTCGGGATCAAATTAGAGAAGGTGTTAAGGAAGATCTTCTGCAGCTTAAACAAATGGGTATTAAGCGATTAATAGTTTTGTCAGGGGATAATCAAGAAACTGTTGATTTAATTGCAGATGAATTAGGCTTAACCGAAGCACATGGTCAAATGCTTCCGGAAGAAAAGGCTGCATATGTGGAACAGCTAAAAAAAGATGGATACAAAACGGCCTTTGTTGGAGATGGTGTCAATGATAGCCCCTCGCTTGCACTTGCTGATATCGGGATTGCAATGGGGAATGGAACAGATGTTGCAATTGAAACATCTGATGTTGTTTTAATGAATTCTGATTTTAGTCGTCTGCCATATGCAATAGGGTTAGCTAGAGCAACAGTCGGAAATATGCGTCAGAATATTTTTATTGCTATTGGTGTTGTTCTTTTCTTAGTTGCCAGTCTGTTTTTTAGTTCATGGATGAATATGTCAGTAGGTATGTTTGTTCATGAAGGAAGTATTTTAGTTGTCATTATCAATGGGATGCGTCTATTAAATTATCATTTAAAAAAATAAATTATTTTTAGGAGAGATGAATTGTGAAACAAGCAACGATACAGTTAGAAACTTTGGCTTGTCCAACGTGTATGAAAAAAATAGAAGGCGGTGTTAAGGCCCTGAAAGGAATTGATAAAGAAAACACTAAAGTTATGTTTAATGCGAGTCGTGTCAAAACAAAGTACGACGAGACGGTGATTTCAATTGACGACATAACAAATAGTATTCAAGATTTAGGATACGAAGTATTGAAAACGAAAGTAAAATAAATAGATAACAAAAGATACAGCTTTTTGACTGTGTCTTTTGTTTTTTGTATTTTTTGAAAACTACCCTGCTATATAGGTAGTTCTGAAGAGTTTTCAGCGTGGTATAAAAAAAGTTTCCTAAAATGATAAAATATATTTGGTTTTCCAACCACAAAATATCAATTATTTAGGAGGTTCCTTATGAAAAAAAGATAATCAAAGTTTATCACACACAATATGAAAAGGTAAGTATCATATGGTTTTCGCACCTAAATATAGACGATAAATTATTTATGGAAAATACAAACAAAGTATTGGAGAAATTTTAAGACTATTATGAAAGAAAAGGAGTAGAAATAATTAAAGCCAATCCCTGTAAAAATCATATTCGTATGCTAGTGTGAGTATGTCCGCCAAAATTAAATGTTTGTTTCAGGATTTATAGGCTATTTAAACGATAAAGCAAAAAACGTTTCGCAAAGTTGGTCGAGTTTAGGTAAAGTATAAATAAATCTACTAAGCGAGGTGAAACAATGCTGTTTTCAAGTAACCGATTATTTTTTAAACAAATAACTTATCAAGAGAAAGACATATTGGCGGACATACTGCAAGATGAACGTTTGATGCATTTAGGGAGGGGCAAGACATATACAGAATCTGAAGTATCCGTTTGGTTTAATAAAATTCAGGACCTATATAAATCACCAGGATACAGTTATTGGCTGATTACAGAGAGTTCAACGAAGAGAGTTGTAGGCATTGCTGGTCTATTGCCGACAATAATTGATTAGATAACGTGTGTAGAATTAGCTTTTATTATTCATACGGAGTTTCAGCATAAAGGATATGGAATCGAAGCAGCCAAAGCAATCTTGAATTATGCATATGGTTATCTTAACCTCGAAGAAATAGTTGCGCAATGTGATAAAGAGATAATGTGTCGTCCAAAAAGCTGCTGGATCGTCTTGGTATGACTAGAGAAGGTACATACATACGCGAAGTAAACGGGAAACTTAGAGAACATTATATATATCGTATTAATATTTAAAGTAAGTTTCTAAATTGTTTCTCTGATTTAAAAAGACTGATTAATTCAGTCTTTTTTTGTTTTTCTGATACTTTCCTGATATTTAGGACGTATAGTAAAAATTGAAAGGAGAGAGAAACAATGAACACATATAAAGTACAAATGACAGGTATTGTAAAAAAGTACAAACGACATGCAATTATAAATGATTTAAATTTAAATGTCCCTCAAGGGAGAGTTTATGGGTTATTAGGGGCAAACGGAGCTGGTAAGTCAACAACCTTAAAAATGTTAGTAGGAATGATTAAACCAACATCAGGTGAGATATTAATTGATGGGCATCCGCTCACGGAAGGAGATTTATTAAAAATTGGTACCTTAATTGAAGACGCACCATTATATCGTAATTTATCAGCCTACGAAAATTTATTGGTCAGAGCGACAATCTTAGGGGTTCCAGAAGAACGCATTCACAAAGTTCTGCATCAGGTTGATTTGAGCGATACAGGGAAAAAGAAAGTTAAAAATTTTTCAATGGGCATGAAACAACGTCTTGGTATTGCGTTGGCACTAATAAATATGCCGAGTCTTTTGATTTTAGATGAGCCGACAAACGGTTTAGATCCAGTTGCTATCAAAGAACTGCGCCATCTAATTAAAACGTTGAAAAAGCAGGGAATCACGATTATTGTTTCAAGTCATATTCTGGCAGAAATTGAGAGTGTGGCTGATAATATTGGAATTATTTACAATGGTAAATTAGGTTATGAAGGTAAAACACCAGAAAATATTGAAGCGTTAGAAGCATTATTTTTTAAAATCGTGCAGCCTAATCAAGCAGGAGTGTAACATACGATGAAACAAATATGGCAATCCGAGTTTCTTAAAACAAAACATAGCCCTATAAGGTATTTGACTATCATATTGCCTCTGATTACTTGTGTGTTGGCAGTTTTTTTAATGAGTGGCCAAGCAGTACAGATTGGCACAATGAATTGGTGGTACACACTTATATTGCCTGTTGTAGTTATTATTATTTCAACTGAATCGATTATAGAGGAAAAGGCGATGAATTTCTTTAATCTATTTATTATACCAGTCTCACTGCGCCGAAGTTGGCTAGTTAAAATCGGTATTTGCAGTATATTATTACTGATTTCAAACATGATTTTGTTTATAGCTGTTACAGTCTTAGGCATTATTTTTTCATCGCAATTTTCTGTTTTAACCGGTTTATTGAGCTGCGTTGTGATGACTGTGACTTCTATTTGGTTAATTCCGTTATCCTTATTTCTAGTGGTAAAGTGGAATCGGTTAGTCACGTGGTTTATTGTCATTTGTTTGACAACTGTGGGTGGACTGCAGCCCGTAGTTGGCAGTTTTTGGTGGTTTTTACCAGCGACAATTACTTCACGCTTAATGTCAGCACTGATCAAAATCAATCCAAATGGTATTCCTCTAAGTTCAGGGAGTCTGTTGAATCGTACAAGCGTTATCATTCCCGGTCTAATGATTTCTATTATTAGCTTTATCGTCATTAGTATTTTAACAGCGTATTGGTTTGAAAAAAGAAAGGAAAAGTTGTATGAATAGATTTATTAATCTTCTTAGATCCGATTGGATAAAGTTAAGAAGAACTTATTTTTTTCCCGTTCATATTGCTGTACCGCTTATTTATACCGTTCTATTTTTAATTTACCAGTCAATAAAAACCGAAAATTATGCCAATCAATTGACACTTTTTTTGCAATTAATGAGTTTGGGTTTTCCGATTATTATTGTGATTGTCTGTCAGATAGTTATGCAGCAAGAATACGAAGCAGGCGGAGGTTTCTTTATGATGTTCACATCATCACGTGTGCAGACAATTTTGTCAAAATTATTTTATTTAATCTGTTTTGGCTGTCTAGCAGTTACCTTAACAACTTTTGCTTATTTATTAATCAGATTAAAGAACATATTAGACGTAAAATTTGTCGTTCAACTGCTGATAGTTATTTGTTTGTGTTTCAGCATTCAATATGTTTACCATTTAATTTTTACTCTGTATCTTAACTCAGCAGTACATTTTGCAATGGCGATGTTTGAAGGATTGATAAGTGCGTTATTTTTGACAAGTTTAGGTGATGGATTATGGTATTTTTTTCCAGCATCATGGACACCTCGTATAATTCCGTTGATGAGATATGACCATCTGTACCTGAAGCTGATTTGTCTATTAACAATCATCCTTCTCTTGTTGATTTTTCTTTTAAGTTTCGTTATTTCATGGTGGCACGGTAGTAAATTAGTGCGTGATTAAGCGACATGTTATAATAAATAAAAAAAAGGGTAGTGAATTAACATGGCAAAGATTTTAGCAATTGATGATAATAAAGATATTTTAAATCTTATTAAACGGTCTTTAGAAAAGGCAGGACATCAAGTGACTACAGTGGAAAATACCAAGTTGGCTACTAAGGAAAAATTATTGTTTGCTGACTTGATTTTGTTGGATGTGATGCTGCCGGATGAAGATGGTTTTAGATTCTGTGAACGTGTTCGCAGACAAGTTACGTGTCCGATTATTTTTGTGACTGCAAAAACTGCGGAAAATGACATGATTCAAGGATTAGGAATCGGCGGGGATGATTACATTCAAAAGCCGTTCTCAATACGAGGGCTGCGAGCTAAAGTAGATGCACATTTAAGAAGGGATCAGCGCAGATATACTGAACTGGTTCACTTAGACAATTATGCTGTCAATTTATTAACTAGAGAATGCTTTTATCAGGACAATTTGATACCCTTTACTAAATCAGAATATAATCTTGTCGCGTTTCTTATAACTCATCCGAAACAAATCTTTTCAAAAGAACAGCTGCATGAAAACGTCTTTGGTTATGAACACGATACGACAGAAAAGGTAATTGTTGAACATATCAAAAATGTTCGGGCAAAATGCCGTCTGTTTGATAGTGATCCGATTAAGACTGTTTGGGGGATTGGTTATCAATGGCAGTAAAGAAATCCAAAAGTTTAACGTATTATATGGGGCGCCTGTTCTTTATTCAATTCTGCGGTTTTCTTTTAATTATTGGTGTAGCGATTTTGATTTTCAGCGGATTAATTTTTAAAGGTATTGTTTCTCCAGCTGATGCTGGTGAAAGAGAAGCAACGCAGTGGCTAAATTATATTGACCAAGAACAGCAGATACCCAATCAGTTAACAACAAATTATACAGATTTTGCGATTTACAATGCTCAAGGAGATATAAAAAGATCAACCATTGACTCATCTGTATTTGAAAAATTAGTCTTGCGAGCAAAAAAATCTGAAGGAAATTACCAATCGTCAACTGCCTCATTGTCAAATGGTGATAAAATTATTTTTATTTGGAAATATCGAGCGATGCTGACTAATCGAACATTTCGTCGATTAATTCCAAATTTTGAGATTTTTTATCTCAGTATAATTTTAGTTTTATTGTTTGCTTATTTTATATTGTTTGTTAAACGAGCTAGTTTATTAATCAATAAAAAAATAACTCAAATTTCTCAAGCGACACAGCAAATCAGTCAAAAAAATTTAACCAGCAAGATAATTGCAGATACAGGAATTAATGAATTTGATGAGGCATTAAACTCAATGGAAGACTTAAGAGAGTCATTACGCGAATCTTTAACCAATCAGTGGTCGGATTTTCAGCAATATGAGCGAAACGTCTCGGCGATGCTTCATGATATTAAAACACCGTTGACAGTGATCACTGGGAATACCGAATTGATTCTTGAAGAGACGACAGATAGGGATATTGAGGAATTAGCTGAGTCAGTTTATATGTCAGGATACAAATTACAACAATATACTGAGAAAATGCGAGATTTATCGATAATATCAAAAGATAATCAGAAAACGACCGTAATCCAATGTGATCAATTAATAAATGACGTTTTCCAACTTTTAAAAGCGGCAGCTGAAAAGAACAATAATCGCCTTATTTATAAAAAAAACACTACTATTAAAGAAATAAAGGCTGATGAGCTTATGCTTTCAAGAGCACTGATTAATATTGGGGACAATGCAATCAGGTATGCAATGTTTGGTACTGATATTACTTTTTCAGTTTTTCAAAATAACCAGCAGACAACATTTGAAGTGGAAGATGTTGGTCCAAGTTTTTCTGAGGAAGCACTAAAGCATGCAGCAACATTTTTGTGGCAAGAAGAAAAAAGCCGCCAATCTTCAGAACATGCGGGTATAGGATTGACAATGGTTAAAGAAACTGCAAGAACCCATGGTGGTCAACTGATGTTAAAAAATACTGAAACGGGTGTAACGGTATCTTTTTCAGTCTTAAATAAACCAATTATTTAAAAACAGAGATGATACTATGAAAAGTATCATCTCTTTTTTAACATTTTATCAACTAAACTTGTCACTGGTTTATAGAGAAGTGTCACAATAATAATAGCAGCGATTGCATTAATTACAGTGATATACAATGTTCCAAAACTGGCAGCTGAACTTATAGGTAAAGAATTTCCCATCAGCAATTGAATCACTAGATTTTTGCAAAAGGTCATAAGAATTTTTGCAATTGCTGTTAACGACATGATTAGTGGAATAAACCAAACTTTGTTTTTAAAGTTTTTAAACTGAAGATATGAAAAAGCTAAAGTTCCGCCAACAATAAAACTTTCAAAAATAAAATAAGGAGCCTCTGCTGCAAAACCATTGAGAATATCAAAAATAGCAAAACCAACTCCTCCAGCTAGAGATCCTTTAAAAAAACCAAGCGTTAGAACAGCCAGACATAAAATTGGCATGCCTAAATGGAAAAACGGATTGCCGACAAGCGCCGGCAAAGGAATACGGATAGATGTCCCAATGACGGTTAGGGAGGCAAATAATCCCATAAGGACTGTTTCCGGCAGTGTCCATTGATGTGTTTTAGTTTTCATAGTTTATTTCTCCTATCATTCTTTGTTGTGCGTTTTGGAAAGCGCCATGCCAAACATAGCCGGTAAAATCGTTTAAATATAGGCCGTGTTCAATTGCACATGTGACATATTTTTTTGCAAGTTTTACAGCATCCAACGGCTGCAATCCCTTCGCAATACCGGCAGTTATAGCTGCCGCAAAGGAACAGCCAGCACCATGATTTGTCTGGCTATTAATTTTTGGTCCTGTTAAAAATTCAAAGGAGCGGCCATCAAAAAATAAATCTAGTGCTTCATATCCAGGAAATCTTGCACCGCCTTTAATGACAACTATCTTCGGTCCTAAACTAAAAATATTTTCTGCAGCCGTCATCATCTGCTGTTTTGTTTCAATTTTAGGCATATTTGCAAGTATCTTTGTTTCAACTAAATTAGGTGTGATGATGTCTGATAAGGGTATTAACTTCTTAATCATACTAGAAACAATTTCAGGTTGAAGTACCGTATCGTTAGTTTTAACCGCCATTACTGGATCAAGAACTAAGTGATGTTGGCTATTTCTAACTATATAATCTTCTATTAACTCAATATTTGTCAGACTGCCAAGCAGACCAAGTTTAACGGCATCTAGAGCTCCTCCTGAAAAGGCAGTAGCTAATTGTTTTTCTACTATATCTCTAGGGATTGGATAAATATCAGCTGACTGTGTCGATGGGTCGACGGTCAAAATACTGGTGATAGAACTAATACCAAATAAACCATATTCTTCAAAAGTTTTGATGTCTGCTTGAATTCCAGCACCACCTCCAGCGTCTGATCCAGCAATTGATAAAACTTTTTTTAACATTATAACCACCTCAGTAGATTTTTTTCTAGCTTATCATGTGCAATAATTATTCATAGAGCCAATTTATCAAAGTGGACCCATCCAATTATATGTTAAAATAGGAAGAGGTGATTTTATGCGTATTGAATTGAGTCGAGAATCAAAAGTGCCATTGTATCAGCAGATAATGCAGCAAATTATTGAAAAAATCGGTAACGGTGAATTAGAAATGAAGCGACGACTACCGTCAGAGCGTCAGCTTGCTAAAGAATTAATGGTTAATCGCAGCACTATTGTACGTGCGTATGATGAGCTTTGTTTTCAAGGATTTGTCGAAAGAAAAGTCAACAGCGGTACTTTTGTTAGTAAAATATCAACTGAATCAGTCATTGTCCGTCAGTTGAGTCGTATTGGAAGTGCTTCAACCAATCAATCTAAAGATGAGAATGAGTATCTGGATTGCATGAAACAAAAGTCTCTCATAAAAAATCAATCGTTTATTGATACATATACTGGGGAACTACCAACTGCATTGATTCCTGAAATTAAGTTGCCTGACTTAATTTGGAATGATTTTCTTAAGCGTGAGAATCAATCATTAGGCCTCTTAGATTTGCGTCGAATTATTGCAAAAAATACTGCTGTTAATTATCAGGTTTTACCCGACCCAGATGATTTAATGGTGACATCTGGCGGTTCGCAAAGTTTGTTTTTTCTCATTCAGACATTATTAAAACCTGGAGACACGGTAGTCATTGAAGATCCATCTTTTTTTAAGGGTCTGTCTGTTTTAAAACTAATGTCACTAAATGTGATTAGAGTTCCGGTTGACTCAGAAGGGATGCGAGTGAGTCAGTTAAAAGAGATATTAACAACAAATAATGTTCGTCTAGTTATCACAAATCCTAATTTTCAAAATCCAACGGGTACGACTTTAAGTTTAGAGCGTCGAATAGATTTGATAAAAAGCTGCCGCTTATTTAACACGATTATTATAGAAGACGATGTGTTTGGACAATTAGCATATCAGGTGCCAAACCGTTTGCCTTTATTGAAAGAATTAGCCCCTGACTTGGTAATTTACATTGGTTCACTATCAAAGGTCTTGGGGAAAAATATTCAATTGGGATGGATCTATGCTTCAAGAATTATTTTAGATGAAGTGGTGAGGCTGCGCGACGAAACTGAAAATAATTTAAGCATTTTCCCGCAAGTCTTAGCGGAGGTTGCACTGAAAATGCCATCATTCAATAAACAGTTAAAAGACCTACGATGTGATTTATCATATCGAATGACTGATTTTAGAATAGCTTTAATGGAACACCTGTCAGATTCTGTCACTGCAACTTTTCCACAAGGCGGGCATTATATCTGGTTAACTGTAACCAGCAGAAAATTGAAAAAGGATGATTGGCTGCATTTGTTAAATGAAGGAATTGCTGTTTATCCAAGTTATTTGAATGATAGGCGAGATTTTCAAAGTTGTCGTGTCAATGTCAGTCGCTTAAAGAACGATGATGTCAGTGCGTTTATAGCGGGGTTAAAAAAAATGATAAGGGGATAAAAAAACCTCCAGCAGCCTGCTAGAGGAAAGGAGTTGTTTTCATTTACTTTAGCAAGTAAACGAAAGAAAAAAGTTGTTTGTTGGTATAAGTTTATAGTAATACAACTTTTTGAATTAAAACAAGATATTGTGCGTTTAAGTTGTGAAAATTTAATTTTTAAAGAACTAAATTGGTTAAATAGAGTTATAGTAAAGAATGATTCAAATTAATGTGATTTTATATATTTTAATTTGACTGCTAGAAGCTGTCATTTTTGCTATAATGGGTTAACTTAAAAATTAAAGGAGTTTGTTATGAATCATAATGATCGATTAACACGTTTGAGGTACGCACTAGATATCAGAGATGATGATATGATTGAAGTGTTTAAATTGGGCGGTGTCATAATTACTAAAGAAGAATTGCTTGCTATGCTTAGAAAGATTGATGATGACAACTATGAATTGCCTCTAGAAGATGAATGCTTTGAAAGATTCTTAAATGGTATGATTATTTCTCAAAGAGGTCCGAAAAAAGGGGAAGAGCCTAAGTTTGAATTAAGACAGGGTAATGCTAATAATGTTTTATTAAAAAAAATAAAAATAGCTTTATCTTTAACAACCGATGATATTATTAATATTTTAGCCAATGAAAACATGTTTATTTCAAAAAGTGAATTAAGTGCTTTTCTGCGTAAAGAAGGTCATCGAAATTATCAGACGTGTGGCGATAATTATACTAGACATTTTCTAAAAGGTTTAATTCAAGAGTATCGTTAATAGAAAAGGGGGTAGTAGTGTGCGATTAGTGGTTGATGGAGATGGTTCTCCAGTTAAAAATGAAGTAATTGAGCTAGCTGAAAAGTATCATCTTCCAGTGTTGATTGTAACCAGTGTGGATCATTATACAACGAAAGAATATCCTGAGTTTATTGATTTTGTTTATGTAGATAAGGGCGCAGATAGTGCCGATTATCGGATTGTAAAAGAAATCCAAGATGGCGATATTGTCATCACTCAAGATTATGGCTTGGCTTCGTTATTATTAACCAGGAAAGTCAGAGTATTTCATCATAGCGGCAAAGAGTATCTGCCTGAAACAATTGATGTTTTATTAGCACAGCGTTATATGGGCAGTCAATTGCGAAAAGCCGGTAAAAGAACGAAGGGTCCTAAGGCTTTTACACAAGCTGATCACCAGAAATTTTTAAAAGACTTGGATGCTGTAATTAAACAATTGCTTTAAAAAAGAAACGACAGTTTTCTGCCGTTTCTTTTTTAATTTTTATCGTTACTAAATTCAACTTTTATTTTTTCTAAAATCTCCGGGTGTTCTATCATTCTGATAATAAATGCCCCCATCAAACGACCGCCATTGAAAATAACCGAGTTGATAGAATCATTCTTCATGAGGTCGGCTACTTCTTGTGTATGTAAGGAAATATCATCATCAGAAATAGCGAGCATCGGATGAAAAGCGGGACAAATATAGCTGATATTTCCAATATCAGAACTTGCGACTGCAACTCCAGTAGGTTCTTCTGTATAAGGGAGATTAAGTTCGTCCATGACTAGTTTTAATTGTTCGACACCTGCTTTATTGATCTTCATATCGTCGTATGCGGGACCAGTATCTTCAATTTGATAAGTAGTGCCCGTCGCTAGTGAGGCACCTTTGATACAGTTAACTACTTGCTGATACGTTTTTTGCAAGTCATCGCGTTGCTTGTTGCGTATATTTATGATTAATTCAGTTTTATCCGGAATAACATTTGGCGCTATTCCGCCATTTTTTATTATATAGGCTAAGCGAGTATCCATCGAAAGTTGCTGTCGCAGCATATCGAGTGCGTTAGTTGTAAGAATAGCACCATTTAGTGCATTTACTCCTAGCCAAGGTGCAGCAGCAGCATGAGCTGGTTTGCCTATATATGTGACACGGATTTCTCTGAGAGCCAAGAAATGACAGGAAGCCCATGTTTCTTTTGGATTCATATGTATCATGATGACAAAATCATATGAATCAAATAGTCCGTTGCAACTCATCGTGATTTTCTCACCAAATACTTCTTCGTTCGGTGTACCGATTAAATCAATGGTCGCGTTAAGGTCGTCTTTCATTTCCCAAAAAGCCAAAGCAGTCAGTAAACTAATACTTCCGCTAGCAGAATGCCCACAGCCATGTCCGATATCTGGTAATGCATCGTATTCCATTAAAATACCGATTTTTGGGTCTTGGGCAGACCCTTTGGTTATATTTGCCAGAAAGCTAGTTTCTACATCCTCAATATTTGTTTGATAAGAAATCGATTTATTTGATAAAATAGTCAAAATATTTTTGAGAGATTGATATTCTTGACCAGACAACTCCGGGTGGTGTGCTAAGTCTTTGTTAAATGAATAGGCTGTATCTTGACAGTTTTTAAGTTTGCTTAGATAGTGTTGAAAAAGTGTCTGCGTCATTTTTTTCTCCTTTTGTTTTATGTGGTAAGCATTAATTTGTGTTAGTTAATATTCTTAGCAGCTTTCATAATTAAAAACCAATCGATAAGTGCCCAAAGATCAAAACTGCCAACAGTTAGGAGTTTGCCAATACCTAATCCGATTTGGCCAAGGTAAAACCAATCAAAATTTAAAGTACCAGTAAATAATGAGAGGATCAATGCTATCATTGGACTTTTAAGTGAAATTGATTGAACAGCAGTTTGACATTTGATGGGTAGATAATTTAACTTGTCTTTAATTATCGCAATTTGTTCTAAATTAAAATAACTGGAATTTGCGGTTATATACGCATTTGAAAAGGATCTTCATTTACGTTGATGAAGTCTTTAATTATGCTTTTTATCACTCATAAATCATAAATTCTCCTGAAATTAATTTCTAAAATGTATTAAATTTAATTTGAATATCTCGTTAATTATATCATATATCTTTTTTTTTATATAACAGATGTAAGTAAAGGAATTTCTGAAATAAGACAATAAATTCTTTTTTATTAATGACCTTGTTTTCAAATTTTGATATACTTCAACTAACGATAATCAAAGGTTGGGGAGATACATGAGAAAAATAGGATGGTTGTTAGTCGCAGTAATAGTTTTAACCGGTTGTACATCTAGTAAAAAAGCAGAGACTAGTCATGTCAAGCTGATTGATTCTGAAAAATTGGCTAAAATAACAGATCACACAATTGAAAAAAATAGTTCCTCTAGTGAAAAAAATGCAGATATTTCGATAACGAGTGACAAAGCAGATATTTCGATAACGAGTGACAAAAATGACACGGAAATTATTAAGAACTATAACGCATTAACGACAGAATTAAAAATTTTACTTGCGTTATCCACCGTCGATAGTCCGTGGTTAAAAGATACGACGTCTTCTTTAGACCAACTAGAAATGACAGTTAAATACAATTTTGTAGACAACTTGATGTTTACGGCGCTTAATAAAAGCGGTGAGGACGCGACTTTACTCTATAAAATAGGCTTTAGTGAGAGTGACATAACACCTGAATTAGGTTATGAACTTTTGGTAAATGGGACAACTAAGAAAATTGAAACGATTGAAGCTGTAGGGAATTCAAAAGTTAAATTGTTTGAAACCTATCAAAAAAATAAAAATTTTTATGATAAAAGTATAGGGGCGATTATTCCAGATCCTACTTTAACGATAGAATATTTTAATCTGCAGGCAGCTACAGATAAATAAATAACTTTGAAAAGGATGAGAAGCCTTTTTTGTTCAATTAATACGTACATAACTTGATAAATGATCTGATGTATCTTTTTATTTAAATTATATTTATGAAACGAGATATCGTTATGTTAAAATCATCGTATTATTAAGATGATAATTGGTTTAATGTTCGCATTTTATCTGCAATATGTTAGTTCTCATTAAAATTACAAAAGAGGAGTCTTTTAAAAAATGAGTTATAAAGGTCGTTTAATCATCAGTGTCGCTGAACCGTTCTCACTGCCTCAAACATTATTATTTAAGATTCAACATGTCTTAGCAATGGATGTTTATATGGTACCGTTTATTATCGTAATAGTTGTTGGATTTTCTGGAAAATTGGCGATGCTGATATCATCAATTTCTTCAGCTGTAATTGACGGTGCATTTGTTGTCACATTAGGTTTAATTCTTATTCTGCAAGACTTTATAAAAGCATTACCGGTATTTATTCAATATCTATTTAGTTCACTCAGCGCAACAGTTTCTACTGTGGCGATGGTTTTAAACAAAGTGCTGCCTGAATATACACAAACTGAAGAATAATAGAAAAAATGCTGTTATAATAATATTTTATAAAATCTATTGAAGAGAGTAATGAGACAAGATGATATATATTGAGTTGTTTTATGAAATTATGAAAACAATATACAGTTGCGGGTGTGCATTGTTAATATTAATTCCCTTCTTTATAATTATTTTTTCATTGTTTCTGAGTTAGCAAAATAATTTCTTACGAACTATACTAATGATTTTTAATTTTTTTCTTTGTTTTCAATTGTTAATGATAAAAATCCCAAATAGTCAATTTGAGATAAATGGAGGCTGCTCGATATACTAATAATGCCGCCACCAACTAAGAATAAGCCTGGTGAGAAAGTCGTTTTTTTTAAATCATAATACCTGACGACAGAAAGATAATTGCTAAAAGTAAGTGACTTAAATTTTTGATATCTTCAAACTGACCAATATATTTAATTAAACCACTAGATATTACTAGAAACAAGATAAAAAGTGATGAAAGCAGACATATTGTACAATGAGTTGGTTTAATAAATTTCATCTTAAAGTTCTCCTATGTGATATGATAGAATGAATGATATGAGGTGTGCTTTTTATCATAATATAAATCGTTGTTTTTTGAGGTGAGATTATGGATTTAAATGGAAATGTTGTTGGAGAATATAACTTTTTAGAGGAAAAAAAAATTCCAGGAGGAAAAGAGTATCTGGTATCAGTAAAACTTCGGGTGAAAAAATTTATACCAACAGAAGCGCAAGTTGTTTTTAAGGTGAGTATTCAAACCAAAGACGGTAAATTGATTGGACAGGTTCCATTGTCGTTACTTGACGGAAATGTACCGACAAAAATTATTGCACCTGGGACATTTAATGGGACTGGTAAAATTATTATCCGCAATAGTGATTTGTTAAAGGGATATCATTTATCTGATATTTTTGTTATTCATATTTTCCCCTAAAATCTGAAGGTAGCAGCTATGTTTAATTCTTTAGTATGTATAAATAAGTTGGAATTCTAAGATGATATAGTTGTTTTGTAAAAAAATCTTGCATAATCACTTGAGATAAGTATAATAATATAGGAAGTTTTATATTGACCTAACTAAAAGAAAGCGAAGTGAAATTATGGGACGTAAATGGGCAAATATTGTCGCAAAAAAAAGTGCGAAAGATGCTAACAATAGTCGAATCTATGCAAAATTTGGTATTGAAATTTATGCAGCAGCAAAATCAGGTGAGCCTGACCCGCATTCAAATCAAAAATTACGTTTTGTTATAGAGCGAGCTAAAACATATAATGTCCCAAAACATATCATTGATCGCGCTATCGAAAAGGCTAAGGGCTCAGGGCATGAAACTTATTCAGAATTACGATATGAGGGATTTGGTCCAAACGGTTCGATGGTTATTGTTGATACCTTAACAGATAACGTCAATCGAACTGCTGCTGATGTACGTGCAGCTTTTAGTAAAAACGGCGGAAACATGGGTGTTTCTGGTGCGGTTGCATACATGTTTGATAATACTGCTATCATTGGTGTTCCTGGAGAGGATGCGGATGATATTCTTGAATATCTGATGGAAAAAGATATTGATGTGAGAGATGTTATCGAAGAAGAGGGACAAGTAATCGTGTATGGTGAAATAACTGATTTTCAAATAATTCAAGAGGCTCTTAAAGAAAAAGGAGTTGAAGAATTTTCGGTAGCTGAAATTCAAATGGTTCCTCAAAATGATGTGACTTTGACTGGTGAAGATTTAGCGACGTTTGAGAAAATGATTGATGCTTTAGAAGAGTTGGATGACGTTCAAAATGTTTTTCATAATGTTGACGTAGATTAATAAAAAGATGAAGCCGGTATTGATTGGCTTCATCTTTTTATTTAGGTAGTTCACAGCCGTTTTCGTCACAAATCATTCCGTTATTACTATTATTAGATTCTTGCTTCTTTGACCAAGCATCTGTTAAAGCGCGAATAAATAATTCTACTGGTTGTGCGCCTCTGATAGCATAGGTATTATCTATAACAAAATAAGGAGCTGCTGAAACACCGTATTGCTGTGCTTGATTTTCGTCTTGTCGGACATCAGACAGGAAGCAATTAGGATCGTTTAAAACTGATTTAACATCATCCTCATCTAATCCAGCCTCTGTGCCAAGTTTTGCTAGTATCTCATGGTCACTGATTAAAGCCCCATTTTCAAAGTAAGCTTTAAAAAGCAGATTTACCATATTCTTTTCTAATCCTTTTGATGAAGCCAGCTTGGTTAATCGATGGGCGTCGAGTGTGTTTGTCGGTTTCATAATGTCAAAATCAAAAGTTAAACCGACATCAGCAGCATGCTGTTTAATTCCTTCGTTATTTTGACGGGCTTGTTCGACAGAGAGACCGTATTTCTTTGCAATCGCTTCATCGATAGATGACCCATTATATAGAGGTGCCTGAGGATCTAATTCAAAGCTTTTAAAAAGGATTTCGATATTTTTGATAAAGGGCATCTGTGATAAAGCTTCTTCCAATTTCTTTTCACCGATGTAGCAAAAAGGACATACAAAATCTGACCATATTTCAATTTTCACAACTATTCCTCCTATTGATTTCTGCTTACTATTATATAGTAGTTTGTTTGTATTCAATAATTATCTGCTCAATATAAGATTAAAAACCGAATTAACAATGCGCTATTGTAAATTGATTGACTGATTTCCTGTGTTTGGTATGATAAATATATAAATCATCATAATAAAAAACAAAATAGGAGTGATTGTAATGAGTGATAAAGATAGCAACATGAAAGATATGCCTGATATAAAGAATAAAAATCATCATGATACTATGAATGAAATGAATCATATGCATCATCATGATATGAATCATATGGATATGCAAGGTCACGATATGGGTCACATGAATACGAGCAATCACTCCATGCATATGGGGAATTTCAAAGAAAAGTTTTGGTCATCGTTTGTTTTGGCTATTCCGATTATTTTACTTTCACCAATGATGGGCATGAAACTGCCTTTTCAATTTCAATTTCAAGGATCTGAACTAGTTGTTGCGATACTGGCTACGATTCTATTTTTTTATGGAGGACAGCCATTTTTAGCGGGCGCAAAAATGGAAATCAAACAAAAAAGTCCAGGTATGATGACTCTAATATCATTAGGGATATCAGTTTCTTATGTGTATAGTATCTATGCTTTTATTGCGAATCATTTTTTAAATCAACATGTCATGGATTTCTTTTGGGAATTCGCGTCTTTAATTGTTATTATGCTGTTGGGACATTGGATTGAAATGAATGCTGTATCTAATGCAGGTAACGCGTTACAAAAATTGGCGGAGCTTTTACCTAATGAAGTGACTGTTATTAAATCTCATGGAATTGAGTCAGTTGTCTCTTTACAAGATGTTAAAGAAGGAGATTTGATTGTGGTTAAGGCTGGTGATAAAGTTCCGACTGACGGAACGATTGAGTTTGGAACAAGCTATATTGATGAATCAGCAATTACAGGTGAATCACGAACGGTCAATAAAAAGGTCGGTGATAAAGTTATTGGCGGATCAGTGAATGGTGATGGAACAATTCAGGTTCGAGTTACCGGAACGGGTGAGAATGGTTATCTTGCTCAAGTAATGAAGATGGTCAGTGATGCGCAAAATGATAAATCTAAGCTAGAGGCCCTTTCTGATAAAGTGGCGAAGCATTTATTCTATGTTGCTTTGGGAGCTGGTGTACTATCTTTTATTGTCTGGCTTTTTGTAGATAATTTTTCTATGGCATTAGAACGTATGGTAACGGTTTTGATTATTGCTTGTCCTCATGCATTAGGACTTGCAATTCCTCTTGTCATTGCGCGCTCGACATCAATTGCTGCCAAGCATGGATTGCTATTAAAAAATCGTAATGCTATGGATCATGCATATGATTTAACAACAATTGTACTGGACAAAACTGGAACTTTAACGGAGGGTAATTTTAGTGTCAATGGTTTGGTATCATTTGATAAAATGTATGATGAAGACGAATTATTGAAATATATCGGTGCACTAGAAACAAATGCTAATCATCCAATAGCCAAAGGAATTATGTCATATGTTAAAGATAAAAACATTTCTATTTATACTGTTGTGGATTTGAAAAATGTCGCTGGTTCTGGATTAGATGGAAAAGTTAACGGTAAAGATGTCCAACTGCTAAATGCAAAGGGTATTACTGATTTAGGTCTATCTTATGATAGTAGTCTGACAAATAAATACACTGAGCAAGGGAGTACGTTAAGCTTTTTAGTAATTAATCAAGAATTAGTCGGAGCAATTGCATTGGGCGATACAATTAAATCTGAAGCTAAACAATTTATTCGGTCATTGCATGAATTAGGCATTGAGGCGATTATGGCAACTGGTGATAATAAACAAGCCGCTGAGAAAGTCGCGTCTTACTTAGGAATTAAACACTTTTATAGTGAGATGTTACCGACTGATAAAGAAAAATTAGTGGCCAAATTAGTTGGTGAGGGCAAAAAGGTAGCAATGGTCGGGGATGGTATCAATGATGCTCCCAGTTTAGCCAGAGCGACTGTTGGTATAGCCATCGGAGCTGGAACAGATATCGCACTGGAATCAGCTGATATCATTTTAACCAACAGCAATCCATTAGATATTTTAAGTTTTGTGACTTTAGCTAAAGAAACTCATAGTAAAATGGTACAAAATTTATGGTGGGGAGCAGGTTATAATATCATAGCAATTCCGCTTGCTGCTGGAATTTTGGCGCCTATTGGGATTGTTTTGAGCCCAGCAGTTGGTGCTGTGTTAATGTCTCTAAGTACAGTAATTGTAGCTTTCAATGCGATGAGTTTAAAAATGAAATAGTCATTTAATTAAATTAGTTTAAAAACCGAAGTGCTGTGGATGCTCTTCGGTTTTTTATTAATTATTTATGACTGGTTTTTCATAAGTAGGTACAATTTGCTATAGGACTTCATTAAGAAAGTCATTCAATTTACTGATGGTTTGATCAATATCTTGGTGTGTTGTTTTTGGAGATGTCGTACACATGCGCAATGTTGTCGCACCGTTGATCTTTGTTGTCATTATTTGAGCATAACCACTTGCAACTATTTTTTCGGATAATAAACTGTTTATGTCGTTCAGAATTTCAGCAGACAAATCTTTATGATAATATCTAAAATTTATAATTGCTGTTTGTGCTGGTGTAACGATTTGCCAATGATTAAAGTTGCAGATAACTTGCTGTGTATATTCAGCAGTATAAACACCAAAATCAATTTTTTGGGCAATTTGTTTTGTACCTAAATTCTGTAAAGTCAGCCATAGTTTCATGCCTCTAGCTGGATGAGACAGCTCAATACCTAAATCCCAAAAGTCGGTGTGGTCTGCTTTTTGAGCATCAGCTAAATATTCTGCATTGTCGCTAAAACTGTGTAGAAGAGTTGAGCGATTTTTGACTAAAAGCATGGCACAGGAGTATGTTTGAAAAAGCCATTTATGAGCATCCCACGTAATGCTGTCAGCGGAATTAATCCTGTTGACGAGATGTTTATGTTCACCAGACAATAATAAAGATGCGCCAAACGCCCCATCAATATGGAACCACAAATCGTGTTTATCAGCAATTAGTGCAATTTCGTGAAGCGGATCAATCACACCTGCATTGGTCGAACCGGCAGTCGCAATAACTAAAAAGGGGATCAGCCCGTCACGTTTATCGTTAATTATTTTTTTGTCTAAGTCATCAGGAATTATCTTTAGGTTGTCGTCTGTATTAATATAACGAATACGATCATCAGGAATTCCGATAATATGTAAGGATTTGTTAATACTGTGGTGAGCCTGATTGGATATATAAACAACACCTTTGGCAATTTGATCTGGTTGTATTTTAGTATCTCTGGCAGTAATTGCAGCTGTTAAGTTTGCCATCGATCCGCCTGAAACAATAATTCCGCTAGCATTTTTGGTGTAACCTGCTTGTTCGCATAACCAGTTAATTAAAGCATGTTCGATACAGGCTGTTCCGGAGCTTGCGTACCAGCCGCATGCATTTGGGTTATAAAAAGTATTGATCATATCACCTAATCGAGAAACGTCTTCAACAGGTGCAGGTATAAACGCAAAGTTGCGCGGATGTTCTAAAATTAAGCGGTTCGCATATACCTTTTCTTCAATGATTGAAAGTAACTCAGGTAGTGATCGTCCTTCTTCTAAAATTACTGTATCAGATAATTCATTAAATGTTTGGTCATTAATTAACTCAATAACAGGCTGTTTATCTAAATTTTGGTGTCTATCATAATAAGTGTCAATAAATTGTTTCATGTAATTTTTTGTCTTCATTACGTTTTCCTCCATATTGTTTCTTGCCATAAAATATTGTAGCATTAGTTATGAATTAAAAAAAATCAATTTATTTATACAATCGATTAAAAAAATTAATAAAAAAATAGGTGAACTTTATGGAATTAACACAACTTGAATCTTTTATAAAAGTAGCACAGTTATTGAGTTTCTCACAGGCAGCAGAATTTTTGGGGTATTCACAGTCAGCTGTGACCGTCCATATCCAACAGCTTGAGAAGGAAATGGATGTTAAGTTGTTTGAACGTATTGGCCGCAAAGTGTATTTATCCGAAGCAGGGAATATTTTCTTGCCGAATGCATTTGCAATTTTGACTCAAGTTGATATTGCTAAACAAAGTGTCGAACTAATTTCCGAACCAAAAGGAGAGCTGCGTTTAGGGACAATTGAGTCACTATCAGTAGTAATTTTACCTAATATTTTACTCGAATTATCTAGAAGATATCCAAGTATAACTGTTCTTGTTATAACTGGTACGACAGAGGAATTGATTCAACGGTTAAAAAACCATGAAATTGATTGTATTTATACTTTAGATTTTCCTGTGTATGGTGAGGAGTGGATTAAGGTATTTGAAAAGCATGAACGGAGTGTTTTTGTCGGTTCAAAAGAAATCGCCCACACGTTAAACAATGAAGTTACATTAAAAGAACTTATTGAGCAACCTTTTATTTTGACACAGCGTGGTGCTAGCTATCGTCGTGAACTGGAGTCGATGCTATCAAGTGAAAAGTTAACGCTTCAACCTAAATTAGAAATTGCTAACACGGAGATTATTTTAAATCTGTTAACTCGTGGTTATGGCTTATCATTTTTACCGGAATTTATCATTCAGGATCATTTAAAACAAGACACTATTCAGATAATTGATTATCCAGTACCGGATAGTTTGATTCAAATGCAATTGTTTTATCATTTGAACAAACAAGTCTCACAAGTAATGAAAGTTTTTTTTGAATTAATTAAAGAAAAAAATGGACTCTAAATAGAAGAGTCCATTTTTTCTGTAATTACTATACAGGTCTGACAAGTACACCATTTATATTATGAACGGTAGATAAGTCTATACTTTCATTGTAGTTATGGTCTGTGCCGTTTATTGAAAAGTTTAATAACAGCGTTTCGCCGTCTGTAACTATCTCAAAAAATGCAATATCTGTATAAATTTTCCGTTCAGTATTATTGTAAACTACGATTAACGTTCCGTTTTCTATATACAGATTAGTGGTTAGTAAATTTCCAGTAATATCTTTTACAGTTAAGCTTTTTTTTGCCATTATATCATCTCCTTATATATTTAGTTTACCATATTATTTTTTTACTGTAATAAGTTAAGCTTTTTTTTGATATTAAAACAAAATATTATCAATTGAGACAATAACAATAAAAAAACTATATTATGATTAATAAATATGATAAAATATTAGTTATGTTTAATAAACACTAATATTTTAAACGGTTGTTATGAAATTAATAAATTAAAGTAAGGAGAGTTTGATTGAGTGAAAAGTAATGGGAAAAAATTGTATCTATATAGTGCTATTTTAGGAGTGCTTTTAGTTGGACAGTCTGCATTTGCTGAAGGATCTGAACAAGGTATTTCAGAAAAAAATACGATGACAACGACATCTGCTGATATACGAATTCAAGATTCATCCAACGCCACTGATTTACAAGACAATTTGCAAACATCAAATAGTGAAACAGATACATCGGAGTCAACTGAGGAAACTAAAGAACCAGAATATGATTTTGGCTTGCCATCTGGCAGAAGCAATCTGGTTTCTGGAGCAATGCTATTTTCAGATACACGAGGATTATCACGAATTTCAATTAATGATAAAAACCATCCTGCCGCCAACTTCATTGATATTTCTTCTCATAATGGAAATATAAGTGTTGCCGATTATCAAAAAATGAGTAGTTATGGCGTAACAGGTGTCGTAGTTAAAATATCTGAAGCGACAAATTATACAAATCCGTATGCTGCAAACCAAATTAACAACGCTAAGGCAGCGGGCATGAAAGTGTCGGCATATCACTATAGCTGGTTTACGACAGCAGCGCAAGCAAGAGAGGAAGCTAGATACTTCGCATCATTTGTTGAAAAATTAGGTTTATCTAAAGATACGGTTATGGTTAATGATATTGAAGAACAGCAAATTAAAGATAGTAAATATCATACTCAAAATTCACAAGCCTTTACACAAGAATTAAATCAGCGGGGTTATCGCAATGTGACTCATTATGTCGGATTACATTGGATTAATGAAGGTCGAATTAATACAAGCGCTTTACAAAATAAGAATATCTGGGTTGCGGCATATCCGTATAACCCTTCAGGCCAAATGTATACACAATATGGAGCTTGGCAATGGACATCGTCAATGACCTTCCCAGGAATTAGTGGTACATTTGATATGTCAAGTGATTATACTGGTACTTATAGTAATCCTAGCAATGGAAACGGACAGGAAATGGATTATAAGGATAATGTCATCAGTCAAAGAAATATGAGCCAAATTAGATACGTAAATACTAACGGTGGCGCTATTTATTCACGACCATATCAAAAAGGTGACGGAGCTGTTGATTACACATCTGGTTTGCTGAATACAGACGTAACAGTGACAAAGGAAGTTGTAAATGGTCATGGAACATGGCAGCAATTTACTTATACAAAAAATGGTCAAAATCGCACTGGCTGGATACAAGCTCGTGAGTTTAAAGATATTTTAAAAAAAGAAAAATACAACAATCGAAAAGTTTTAGATAAAAATTTTGCTGTTCTCTATGATCAGCCTTACTATCCTGGAGTTAAAAGCTTGTTGGACATAAGAAATCAACGGGGTATGCAAGTATCAATCTCCGAAAAAGCAAGGACTGGTTACGGTGAATGGTATAAAGTTTCTTATACACTAAATGGGATGAATCAGTCAGGTTGGATGAAGTCAACTGATTTTACTGACACATTACCTGCAAAACCTATTAATAAGAATATTACAGTTAATCGTAATAATGGATTAATCTATAATGAAGCATATCGTGGAGATTTAACTCGTATTGTCGGTAATACATCAGGTATGCTTGGCAAAGAAATTAAAGTAACGGAAGAGCAACAAACAAGCTATGGTTTATGGTATAAGACATCGTTTACACAAAACGGGCGTCAAGTATCTGGTTGGATTAAATCAACAGATACTGATGACTACCGCGGTTACCAAAAAGTAAATGAAGAATTTTATGTTAATAAAGATTATGGTTTAATTTATGAGTCGCCATATACAAGCAATAAAGTTCAAGCTATCGGTAATTTAAATGGCAAACTGAACCAATTTTTCCAAGCAACTGTTAAAGTGACCACAGATTATGGTGAATGGTATAAGATATCATTTAAAAATGCTGCAAATCAAGATGTAATAGGCTGGATAAAATCAGTTGATCTTAATAAAAATCTTACTATTAGAAAAAATAATTTCAAGGCATCGTTTAATAAAAATTACGGTATTGTTTACGATTCGCCTTATGTAAATGACAGCAAAACAAAAGAAGTTGGCAGATTAAATGGTCGCCAAGGTAATACGATTACAGTTACTGAAGAGGCTAAAACACCAGCTGGATTATGGTATCATACCCGTATAGCTATTAACGGTGTTGAAAAAAAGGTTTGGGCTAGTGCTAATGATGTGTCTCATTTTTATAATTATCAGTCTTTAGAAACTAAACGTGCTATTAACAAAAATTATGGAGCTGTTTATGATCGTCCGTATGACGGTGATCAAACGCAGTTAATTAATAATTTAAATGGTAAGAAAGATCATATAATCGACATTGATGCTTCAGCAGAAACATCATACGGAACTTGGTATCGTGCGATAATTAATAATAATAGCAAACGGACTATCGGTTGGGTGAAGTCGATAGATTTAATAGATGAAAAAACAAATCAAAGAACTTTAAATCAAAAAGCCCAAGTAACACAAGAATATGGGATTCTTTATAACGATGCATATGTAGGACCACGTCAAACGAAACAAATAGGTCGTACGAAACCTTTTTACAAAGAAGAAATTACTCTGCTGGAACAAGTTACGACTGCTTATGGTACATGGTACCGTTTTGAAGGTAGATTAGGTAATTCTGATAAAATGCAAAATCTATGGATTAAGTCAGTTGATCTCAGACTAAGTTGATAAAAGAATTATATTTTTTTCTGATTCATTATTAACATACATTTTAGAAGAGTTATGAACAAGTACAGATTTATCTTTTGATTAATTTCTTGTAAATAATTTATTTGGTTTTTGAAAATATTGTTATTACCGTGATTTCGTTTAATAAGAAATTTAAGTTTGTATGTATTTTCAAAAGTATTTTTATTTTCTGAAAGATAAAGTATACTGAACTAAAAAGGTGGAGATATATTGGAAGAAAAACAATTGAAAAGGGATATTACAATGTTTGGCGCTTTTTCAACAGTAATGGGTACTGTCATCGGAGCAGGCGTATTTTTTAAGGCAGCGACTGTAACTGAAGTTGCAGGTTCTCCGAAAATTTCACTTTTAGCATGGCTAATTGGCGGTATACTAACCATTTGTGCAGGATTAACAAGTGCAGAATTAGCGACGGCAATCCCTAAAACAGGTGGAGCAATTAAATATATTGAGTACACTTATGGGAAGTTACCAGGATTTTTACTCGGTTGGGCACAAACAGTTATTTATTTTCCGGCAAATATTGCAGCTTTATCTATTATTTTTAGTTTACAATTTATTCATTTATTTCAATTAGATGAAAATTTATTGATTCCAATTGC
Source organism: Vagococcus vulneris (assembly GCF_003950515.1). Classification (GTDB taxonomy): domain Bacteria; phylum Bacillota; class Bacilli; order Lactobacillales; family Vagococcaceae; genus Vagococcus; species Vagococcus vulneris. The sequence goes on along the minus strand of NZ_NGJS01000005.1, from coordinate 102,378 downwards.
TGTTTTGGTTGGAACATCAGTGACTGTGATTAATTTACTTGGTGCAAAAGTGGCATCAAAATTTCAGTCTATTTCTTTAGTCATGAAGTTGGTGCCAATCGGTCTTATCATTATTTTTGGACTTGTCAATGGAACAAATGATATTTTGTCAGTGTCACATTCTGTTAGAAATGATTCATCTAATTTTTTGTCACTTTTAGCACCGGCACTTTTTGCGACACTTTTTGCTTATGATGGTTGGTTAGGTGTTGGTGCCATGGCAGGTGAAATGCAACGACCTGATAAAATGCTACCAAAAGCTATTTTTTTAGGCTTGAGTTTTATTACTCTTGTGTACGTATTGATAAACGCAGCATTTTTACATGTGCTACCTTTTGAAGCAATTGTTGGTAATAAAAATGCTGCCTCTGATGTTGCTAAAGTTTTGTTTGGTGGTGTTGGTGGTAAACTTGTAACAATCGGTATTCTTATTTCTGTGTACGGAGCACTAAATGGTTATACGATGACTGGTATCAGAGTTCCGTTCGCTTTAGCTGAGGAAGGACAACTGCCTGGCAGCAAATATTTAAAAAGATTATCTAAAAATGCTAAGATACCCTATGTCTCAGCATTGCTACAATTAGTTATTTCAATTTTAATGATGTTTTTAGGTACGTTTGATTTACTAACTGATATGTTGGTATTTGTTATGTGGCTTTTTAGTATTTTGATTTTTGTTGCTGTTTTCGTCTTGAGAAAGCGTGAGCCTGAGTTGAAGAGACCGTACCGTGTACCCTTATATCCTTGGATTCCATTAATTGCTATTTTGGGCGGTTTGTTTATCTTAGTAACGACTGTTTTAACCCAATTTTCTTTAGCGATTACTGGAATAATTCTAACATTAATCGGTATCCCAATTTTTTATTTAACAACATATTTTTCAAAAGGGAGCGACTAAGTGTCGTTCTCTTTTTTTATTAGTACAGAATATAGTAATTTGTTAAATAAAGCTATTATTCCATACGGTAGGTATAAAGAAAAAATTGATATTGATGTTACTGGTAGCATTCAAAAATTATTTTAATTATTTGTATCATCTGATTGCTAATATAGTGTGATATAATTAGAAAAAGAATGCAATTTTAAGGAGTGTGGAAAATGAAATATCAAAAGCCAAAAGGAACAAATGACATACTACCAGGTAATGTAGAAAAATGGCAGTATGTTGAAAATACAGCACGTGAGGTATTCAGGTTGTATGATTTTCATGAATTAAGAACTCCGATGTTTGAACACATTGAAGTTATTTCTAGGGCAGTGGGCGACACTACAGACATCGTTACTAAGGAAATGTATGATTTTCATGATAAAGGAGATCGTCATATCACGTTACGACCTGAGGGAACAGCACCTTTAGTACGTTCATATGTGGAAAATAAACTATTTGGTCCGGAACATCAAAATCCATTTAAGGCGTTTTATATAGGCCCAATGTTTAGATATGAACGTCCTCAGTCGGGAAGAATGCGTCAGTTTCATCAAATCGGTATGGAAGTTTTAGGTAGTCGAAATCCAGCAACTGATGTTGAGTGTATTCTTTTGGCATTAGATTTCTATAAAAGATTAGGTGTCACTCATACCAAGTTAGTAATAAATTCCTTGGGCAATCGCGAATCGCGCATGGTATATCGTCAAGCGTTAATTGATTATCTTGAACCATTAAGCGACCAATTAAGTGAAGACTCTAAAAATCGTTTACATAATAATCCATTGCGTGTCTTAGACAGTAAGGATGAAAAGGATAAAGAAATTGTAGCAAAAGCACCCTCTATATTAGATTTTCTTGATGAAGATTCTGCACAATTTTTTAATTCTGTCAAAAAATTATTAGACGATACAAACGTTGATTATGTTATTGATCATCGTATGGTTCGTGGTTTAGACTATTATAATCATACAGTTTTTGAAATTATGAGTGAAGCACCAGGATTTAATGGTGCAATTACAACTATTTGTGCCGGCGGACGATATGATGGACTGGTCAAAGAATTTAATGGTCCTGATAGCCATGATGCTGGCTTTGGATTTGCATTAGGGCTTGAACGAGCGCTGATTACTATGGAGGCTGAGGGAATCACAATTGATACAACTCCTTCTGTAGATGTTTATGTGGTTGGTTTAGGTGATGAAGTGTCAGCAGAATCATTAAAACTGGTTCAAGCAGCTAGAGCGGCTGGCTTTGTATCAGAACGAGACTATATGAATCGTAAAGTTAAAACTCAATTTAAAACAGCAGATAAGTTGAATGCAAAATGGGTTTTAATTATGGGTGACAATGAACTTGCCGAAAAATCAGTTAAAATTAAAACAATGGCGACCGGCGTCGAACGATTAGTTCCATTGACGGATATATATCAAGATTTCAATAAAGAATTAAATAAATAATATAAAAAAACAGTAGTAACTATCTTGGTAGTTGCTACTGTTTTTATTAGTTGCATTCTTTTAAATAAGAAAAATATTTTTACTATTACAGTGTTGTTGTTTACTGTTCATAAAATAAAAGAACGAACTAGAAATAAGGGGCTTTTTGGGGAAGGGGATGCCCACTACATTTGTAGTTCGTCTAAAGATATTATAACAATCTCTCTGCAATTATACAACACTTTTTATGTATTTATTAAATAAGTGTCGATATAATCAGTTTTCTGATTACGTATTTAAGTGTTTTTATTGAAAACGTTCAAAAGAATTTTTATATAAACAATCTCTTTAAAATTCAAAGTATATGTTTTAAATTTAAAACTATGTGAAATTGATAATTAATATTTTGATATCAACAATTGCTTTCTTTCAAAAATGTCATTTGGAATCTTTTGTTAAATTTATTTTTCTTAGTTAAAAAGCATGCATTTTTTGTTTAAACATACTATAATATGCGAGACTGAAAAATTACGACCTTCAAATCGTAAAAGATATGTCAAAATCTATAAGAAATGATGGTGAAGTAAATGACAAACAATAGTAAAACTCGTGTTGTTGTCGGAATGAGCGGCGGTGTAGATTCTTCTGTAACGGCCTTGCTTTTAAAAGAACAGGGATATGATGTTGTTGGTGTTTTTATGAAGAATTGGGATGACACAGATGAAAACGGTGTTTGTACAGCGACTGAAGATTACAAAGATGTAGCAAAGGTCGCCAATCAAATTGGAATACCGTATTATTCAGTGAATTTTGAAAAGGAGTATTGGGATAGAGTATTTCAATATTTTTTAGATGAATATACTAGAGGACGTACACCTAATCCTGATGTGATGTGTAATAAAGAAATTAAATTTAAAGCCTTTTTGGATTATGCACTGCAATTAGGTGCGAATTACGTTGCCACTGGCCATTATGCTCGTGTAACTAGAGATGAAAATGGTGTGTCACATATGCTTAGAGGTTTTGATAATAATAAAGACCAAACGTATTTTTTAAGCCAATTATCGCAAGAACAGCTTGCAAAAACGATGTTTCCTTTGGGACATTTAGAAAAGAAAGAAGTACGTGCGATTGCTGAACGTGCCGGTTTAGCAACAGCAAAGAAAAAAGATTCAACAGGTGTCTGCTTTATCGGTGAAAAAAATTTTAAAGAGTTCTTAGGTAAGTATTTGCCAGCCCAACCAGGCAAAATGGTTACTTTAGATGGGGTTGTTAAAGGTGAACACAGCGGATTAATGTATTATACTATTGGACAACGTCAAGGATTAGGTATCGGTGGTGGAAAGGGTGAAGAGGCTTTGCCTTGGTTTGTTGTTGGTAAAGATTTAGTAACAAACACTCTTTACGTCGGTCAAGGATTTCACCATGAACATTTATACTCTGACTACTTGGAAGCAAGCGACATTCATTTTACAACTCATCAAGAAATGCCGAAAGAGTTCAAGTGTACAGCAAAATTTAGATATCGTCAAAAGGACACGGGTGTTACTGTAAAATTGATTGGTCAAAATCAAGCACAAGTTATTTTTGATGAACCAGTACGTGCAATTACACCAGGTCAAGCTGTTGTCTTTTACAATGGTGAAGAGTGTCTTGGCGGTGGAATGATTGATCGCGCGTTTAAACATGCTGAGGAACTACAATATGTATAATTTTTAAAAAGGTTGACTTTTTTTAAAACTACGTTATAGTTAAATATGTAATTAAATAGATTGTTAGGTGAGGCTCCTATACAAACATAGGCTACTGCCCAAAAATGTCGAGAGACGCCAATGGGTATAACAGGAATTGTCGGAATAAGGCTTTTCATAAGGTAGCTAAAGCATCAGCTTTTACGTTGTATAGTGCTAAAACTCAACGAATAAATCAAAACATAACCGTATGTACTTATTTAGTCATGTTTTTAACCCTTCGTCGAGTTTTATGGCGGAGGGTTTTTCGCATTTTTAACGATTTAAAACGAAGAAAAGTCATGGGAGGCGATTTGATGGAAGATAGTGAACCGCAGATATGTAAGTCAATAACGTTATGTGTGGTATGCAGATATCTAACTATTTAGCTCATATAAAAAGCTATCGCTCATTCTGTTTTATTGACTGTTTCATCCATAAAAAAAAGGTAAATAGGAGAAAACAGAAATGACTAATAACAAAAAAACGTACGAGTATTTTGCATCAGCTGGTACTCAAGAAATATTTGAAAATTATTCAAGCTCTAATCAAGGTTTAACAACAGAAGAAGCAGAAACACTTCGTGAAAAATTTGGAGATAACCGCATTTCACATGGAAAGAGGACTCCTTTAATTGTTGAAGTATTAAAAGCATATTTTACACCATTTACGGTTGTTTTGATTACACTTGCTATTATTTCGTTTTTTACGGATTATTTATTGGTTCCTGTTGCAGATCGTGATTTAACAGGTGTTATTATTATTGTTACGATGGTTGTGCTTAGTGGAACAATGACATTGATTCAATCAGTTCGTTCCAATAAAGCAACAGAAAAGCTTGAAAATCTAGTGAAAATTACAGCTAATGTACTTAGAAATGGAAAAGCACAAGAAATGCCAATTGAAAATCTGGTTTGCGGAGATGTTATTAAATTAGCCGCTGGGGACATGATTCCTGCCGATATACGTTTATATCAAACAAAAGATTTATTTATTTCCCAAGCTGCGATGACTGGCGAAAGCTATCCGGTTGAGAAAAAGGCGAATTATCAAGTAGAACCGAATACAGCAGATACTGATTTGGAAAATATTGCTTATATGGGAAGCAACGTTATCAGTGGTAGTGCTGAAGGTGTCATTATTGCAACGGGCAATAAAACATTATTCGGTCAAATTGCTAAAGATGTATCAGAAAAAAAGACTATTACGAGTTTTGATATTGGCATCAGCAAAACTTCTTGGTTGTTGATTCGTTTTATGTTGGTTATGGCTCCAACTGTTTTTCTAATCAATGGTTTAACAAAGGGCGATTGGTTAGAAGCGTTCCTCTTTGGGTTGTCAGTTGCAGTAGGTTTGACACCAGAAATGCTGCCAATGATAGTAACCACCAATTTAGTCAAAGGTGCTTCAGCGATGGCTAAAAAAGGAACAATTATTAAAAATTTAAATTCCATTCAAAATTTTGGTGCAATTGACATTCTTTGTACTGATAAAACAGGCACGCTGACACAAGATAAGATTATTTTGGAATATCATTTAGATGTTAATGGTAAGGAGGATACTCGTGTTCTTCGACATGCTTTCTTTAATAGTTATTTTCAAACAGGTCTAAAAAATCTGATGGACGTGGCAATTATTGATGCTGCTGAAAAAGAACTAAATATTAATTCTGAAGATTATACTAAGGTTGATGAAATACCTTTTGATTTTCAAAGACGTCGGATGAGTGTTGTTATCGAAGATAGAACAGGCAAACGTCAAATGATAACTAAGGGTGCAGTTGAAGAAATGTTGGAAATATCAACTTATGTTGATTACCAAGGTGAAGTAATTGAATTAACTGAAAAATTACGCCAAATGATTTTAAAAACAGTTGATGATCTAAATGAAGATGGTTTACGAGTTATTGCAGTTTCTCAAAAGACAAATCCATCCGTTGTTGATGAGTTTTCGACTAAAGATGAGAGTAATATGGTGTTGATTGGGTATTTGGCATTTTTAGATCCACCAAAAGAAACAACCAAGGAAGCACTTGAAGCACTTAAACAGCATGGTGTGAGTGTAAAAGTTTTGACTGGTGACAATGCGCTTGTTACAAAATCGGTCTGCAAACAAGTCGGTTTAGAAAATGAAGACTTGATCGTTGGAAGTACACTTGATCATATCACCGATGCTGAATTGCAGCTAATTGCTAAAGAACATAATGTGTTTGTAAAGCTTAACCCATCACAAAAAACTCGTTTAGTTAGGGTGTTGCGTGAGGCAGGACATACAGTTGGATTTCTAGGTGATGGCATTAATGATGCACCAGCAATGAAAGAAGCTGATGTTGGTATTTCAGTAGATACGGCTGTTGATATTGCAAAAGAATCGGCTGATGTTATCTTATTGGATAAAGATTTGATGATTTTAGAACGAGGAATTTTAGCCGGACGGACAACATTTGGAAATATCATGAAATATGTTAAAATGACTGCAAGTTCAAACTTCGGTAATATGTTCTCTGTTGTAATTGCGAGTATATTCTTACCATTTATTCCAATGTTCCCTATACAATTGCTCTTTCTGAATCTGATATATGATATTTCTTGTATGTCGATTCCTTGGGATAAGATGGACGAAGAGTATTTGAAAACACCAAAAGAATGGAAAGCTTCCAGCATTGGTTCTTTCATGAAGTGGTTTGGTCCAACAAGCTCGGTATTCGATATTACCACATACGCAGTGATGTATTTTATCATTTGTCCAGCCGTAGCAGGTGGAGCGTACCATACACTTAATGCAGAACAGCAGATTTTATTTATAGCGGTATTTCATGCAGGCTGGTTTGTAGAATCATTGTGGACGCAGACTATTGTAATTTATGCATTGCGAACACCTAAATTGCCGTTTATTCAAAGTAATCCGTCATTTATTTTAGCTACAATTACATCTTTAGGAATTGCCGTTGGAACCGTTCTGCCGTTCACACAGTTTGGACGTGACTTAGATTTAGTCGGGCTGCCTAGTGATTATTGGATTTGGCTAGCTGTTACAATCGTGGCTTATTTAATACTAGTTATGTTTGTTAAAAAGATTTACGTCCGTAAATTTGGTGAATTATTATAAAAATACAGAAACAGGCATTTGCTTGTTTCTTTTTTATGTTTTAAGATAGATGAGACAAAATAGTTGTCAGAAGGCAACTATTTTAATACGCTATAAGCATTAAATGAATATGAAAAGGATGTTTTTTTATGTATCAAGTATTAACTACTTTTAGTGAAAATGAGCCATGGTGGTTTTTTGAAGATTGGCAACAAGATATAAAAAGTGAACAGACATTTGATACATTATCAGAAGCCTATGCATATTTTGATGAAGTTTGCGAAGTCTATACTCAGAAGTACTCTCATTATCGTGGGAAAACTGATTATCTGATGGCGTATTGGAACGAAAACGAACTCATTTATTGTGAGGACTGCGATGAAGATTTGCAGGCATTTCATGGAGTAATGCTCGTTGAAAACTACCAAAAAATTAGTACTGGAGAAAATAAAGAGAATGAAACAGCTAATTATCGCAGAAAAGCCAAGTGTTGCCAAAGACATAGCTAAAGTTTTAGGCGCTAATAAATCTACAAAAAGTTACATTGAAGGAAAAGATGTCATTGTGACGTGGGCATTGGGACATTTATTGACGTTGAAAATGCCCGAAGATTACAATAAAGATTGGGCAGAATGGTCCGATAAAACATTACCGATGATCCCTAAACGTGTTGGCATCAAACCATTGCCTAAGACAAGACATCAATTGAAAGCAATTAGTCAACTTGCGAACCGCAAAGATATTAAAGAGGCTGTCATTGCTACTGATGCTGGACGAGAAGGTGAATTGGTCGCTCGGTGGATTTTAGAATACGTCAAGTTCAGGAAACCCGTTAAGAGATTATGGATATCTTCTCAAACAAACAAGGCTATTAAGCAGGGCTTTAATTCCTTAAAGTCCAGTAAAGAATATGATGATTTATACTATTCGGCATTAGCAAGAGCAGAGGCTGATTGGTTAATTGGTCTAAATGTTACCCGTGCGTTAACGGTTAAATATCAAGATAATTTATCAGCTGGTCGGGTACAAACTCCAACTTTGGCAATGGTTAGAGAACAAGAAAAAAAAATAGAAACTTTTAAACCAGAAAAATATTACACATTAGATTTAATGTATCATCAATTAAAGGCACGGTTAAATTTAAAAAACCCACGCGAGTTTAAACAGCGAGATGTATTAGAAAAATTAGTGGGTCAGTTATCTGATGATATTTTAAGGGTAAGCGGCGTACATGTTAAAGAAAAAAAAGAGTTTGCTCCACTACCTTACGATTTGACTGAGATGCAACGGGAAGCAAATCAACGGTATCAATTTTCAGCAAAAAAAACATTATCAATTATCCAACGTCTCTATGAGTATCATAAAATTGTTACTTATCCACGAACGGATTCAAAATATTTAACAACTGATATGAAAGCGACCATGAAAGATAGGCTACATGCTGTAGTCGGAATGGATAATGCTAGAGTGAAAGCCATTTTAAAAGATGGTGGACATGTTTTACAGACCAAAGTCTTTCAGAATACTAAAGTAACTGATCATCATGGGTTGATTCCAACTGAACAAACACCAAAATTAGAAAAATTGGATAATGATGAGGTAAAAATTTATCGTTTAATTGTTGAACGTTTTTTAGGATTATTTGAGAAGCCGTTTATTTCAAGTAATCAAATGATAAAAGTAATAGCTGAAAAACAAAAGAGCGAGTTTATTTTTAAACAAGTAAAAATCTTGCAAACTGGTTGGAAAAAAAATCAAGCTGAATCAGCTGAATCAGTAGTTTTTAAAATTGGACAAACAATAAAAGGGCAGTTTCTGATTAATCAAGAAATGACAACACCACCGAGTCCTTTAAATGAAGCGTCGCTTTTAGGCGGTATGGAGAAGCATGGATTGGGTACACCGGCAACCCGTGCAGAGATGATTGAGAAGTTGATAAATTCCGGTTTGATGGAGCGCTCAAAAAATAGTTTAAGTGTCACCCCTAAAGGCAAGCAGCTACTTCAATTAGTTAACCCGTCATTGGTGACACCTAAATTGACAGCTGAATGGGAAAAATCGCTTGAAAAAATCGCAGACGGCAAATTAACAGAACAGACTTTTATAAGAAGTATCGAGCAAGAGGCAGATCGACTGGTTAAAGAAATTAAACGAAGTGATACGAAATATGTGGATCACGCTATAACTGCTAAAAAATGTCCCGAATGTGGTAGTTTCTTAAAGGAAAAAAATACTAGGGACGGAAAAATTTATGTTTGTTCAAATGAAACGTGTCACTATAAACGACGCAAAGATCCTAAAGTATCTAACCATCGCTGTCCACAGTGTAAGAAAAAAATGGAAATATTAGAAAATAAAAATGGCTCATACTTTAAGTGCAAATCGTGCAATATTACTGAAAAAATGACGCGTACATCTGGAAAAAATAAGAAAATGACAAAACATGAAGAAAGAAAATTAATGAAGAAATATAATCAAGATGCTGAATCTGCGATTGAAAGCCCATTAGCTTTGGCACTAAAACAAGCGATGAAAGAAAAATAATGGTAAACTAGAGCTATGAAATAAAATTCATAGCTCTTGTTATGTTGCTCGGGAGGAATTAAGTGATATGTACAAATCAATCGTTAGACATCAGAGAGATTATTTTCGAACGGGACAAACATTGTCATTGGTTTTTCGAAAAAATCAATTAATAAAATTGAAGAGACAGCTTCAAAATTATGAGGCTGAGTTGTTAATTGCCTTAAAAAAAGATCTGCATAAATCTGAAACAGAAGCATATTTAAGTGAAATTGGAATTTTGTATAGGCATTTGGATCAAATGATTAAAAACCTTAAAAAATGGACATCTCCTAAAAAAGTAGGTACTCCCTTTTTTTTACAACCTGCTAAAAGTGAAATACTGCGGGAGCCATACGGAGTCAGCTTAATTATCGGTCCGTTTAATTATCCGGTTTTACTTGTTTTTGATCCTCTGATTGGGGCAATTGCAACTGGTAACACTGCAGTTATTGGCTTGTCGTCATCGGTTCCTCATACAAATCGTGTGATTCAAGAAATGTTGGGTGAGACATTTGAAAAGAAATATGTTGTTTCCTATATTTCTGATAAAGTATCTAATGAACAAATATTGAATGAAGTTTTTGATAAAATATTTTTTACAGGGAGTGAAAAAGTAGGCAAAATATTTGCTAAACAGGCAGCGGAGAACATGACTCCAATTACGTTGGAACTAGGTGGAAAAAGTCCGGCAATTGTAACAAAATATTCAGATATTGAACTTGCTGCACAACGATTAGTATGGGGTAAATTTTTAAATGCCGGACAAACGTGTGTTGCTCCGGATTATTGTTTAGTAGATAATCAAGTCAAAGGTCAGTTTTTAGAAGAAATTAGAAACGTAATTGTAAAACAATTTGGTGAGACTCCTGAGAGTAGTCGGGATTTTGGTCGATTAGTATCAGAAGCGTCCCTTAAAAGGTTAGTGAAAATATTGGAGGCAGATCAAGATTATATATGGTTGGGTGGGCAATACGGCTTGGCTGACCGATTTCTAGAACCCACTGTTATTATTGGCGATAGTGCTGATGAGCTGCAATGTATGAGTGAGGAATTGTTCGGCCCGATATTACCTGTGCTAGGATATGATAAATTAGCAGAGGCAGTCAATTTTGTGCGAAAAAAACCGCAGCCTCTAGCTTTTTATCCGTTTTCTAATAATAAAAAAGAAATCAACTGGTTGATAAAACAGATAAGTTGTGGAGGAATTACTGTCAATGACACAATCCTGCATCTAGCGAATGACAATTTGCCTTTTGGAGGTATTGGTCATTCTGGTATGGGAACATATCACGGTTATGACAGCGTCGAAGCATTTAGTCATAAAAAATCTGTATTGCGTCGGTCGCAGCTAGTTAATCTGCCACTTAATTTTCCACCCTATACAGAAAGTAAAAATAAATTAATTCGTTTATTTTTACGATGATGGATCCTTTTTATTGTATAATGATAGCAAATCACGTCAAGGAGTAATGAAATGGTTAAAAAAAAGCAAACAAAGAAAACTGTTAAAAAACCAACAGCAAAACAAAAAGCACAAAAAGATCGGACCACATATTTTATTATTGGCATTGTTTTTATCTTGTTTGGACTTCTCGGTTCATTCAAATTAGGATTTTTGGGTGTCTTAATGGCTAATGTTTTTCGCTTATTAGTTGGTAATAGTTACATGGTTATGGCTATATTTCTAATCTTTTATGGAGCATTGCTGATGTTTTTGGGGAAAGACCCTAAGTTTAAGCGAGCATCTGTCTGGATAGGAGGCCTGATTTTTTATTTAGGTATATTATTGTTTTTAGAAATCGGTTTGTTTAAACAAATAAATCATGACACACCAATTTTTACACAAACATGGAGTAAGATTTATGCTGATTTACGTGTTAACGATATTACGCAATCAGTCGGCGGCGGAGTAATTGGTGCGGGTATTTACTCTGTCACATATTTTTTAGTTTCAAAATTGGGTTCATATATTATTTCCATCGGGGCGATGATAATAGGGGTACTCTTATTTTTAAATATCGGAATCAACGATGTGGCAAATAAAGTTCGTGAATTTGGTGGAAAATCAGCAGGGAATATCAAAGAAAAGTCAGACAAATTTGTGGAAGAAAAAAAAAAACTGAGTGAAGAGAAAAAAAAAAGGAAACTTTTAGAGAAATCAAAAAATAGTGTCGTTGATAAAAAACCAGAAGCTCAAACGATACAAGAAAAATCTGATATTCTAGTACAGCCGGAGCAAACCGAGTTGTTTGCGAAACCGACGCCAGCACCTGTACAATCCAAAGAAGAACCAGATGATAGTAGTCCCTTAGATTGGGATGTGCCATTAGCCGAAGGTGACAACCCGGACTACCGTTTACCGACTATCTCGCTGTTGACAAAAGTTGCAGCAACGGACCAGAGTCATGAGTTACAAGTCGTGAAGCATAACACACAAGTCTTAGAGCGAACTTTTGACAGTTTTGGAGTTGATGCAAAAGTGACTAATTACAGCTTGGGTCCCTCAGTGACGAAGTTTGAGGTACAACCTGCTATTGGCGTCAAAGTAAGCAAGATTGTTGGTTTAACTGATGATATTGCGTTAGCTTTAGCTGCTAAAGATATTCGAATGGAAGCACCAATTCCTGGTAAATCAGTTATTGGTATTGAAGTGCCAAATCAAACAACCAGTATGGTTTCTTTCAGAGAAGTGATGGAGTCTTCTCCATTACATCCGGATAAACTATTAGAAGTCCCGCTCGGAAGAAGTATCTCGGGCGATATCGTTTCTGCTGATTTGACGAAAATGCCTCATTTGTTAATTGCCGGATCGACTGGTAGTGGAAAGTCAGTTTGTATTAATGGAATTATTTCCAGTATTTTAATGAAAGCAAAACCAAATCAAGTTAAATTAATGATGATTGACCCAAAGATGGTTGAATTGAATGTGTATAATGGGATTCCGCATTTATTAACACCCGTAGTTACTAATCCAAGGAAAGCAGCTCAAGCACTGCAGAAGGTTGTTGAAGAGATGGAGAAGAGGTATGAGCTGTTTGCTGGTTACGGTGTTCGAAATATTAATGGATATAACGAAATGGTTCAAAAGCATAATCAAGAAACTGGTGAAATCAAAACTTTCCTGCCATATATCGTCGTAATTGTCGATGAATTAGCTGATTTAATGATGGTTGCCAGCAATGAAGTAGAAGATGCTATTATTCGTTTGGCACAAATGGCTCGAGCAGCGGGCATTCATATGATACTCGCAACACAACGCCCAAGTGTGGATGTTATTACTGGAATTATCAAAGCTAATGTTCCGTCGAGAATTGCTTTTGCGGTATCCAGCGGAACAGATTCAAGAACGATTATTGATAGTAATGGTGCAGAGAAGCTTTTAGGTCGCGGAGATATGTTGTTTGTACCGATGGGTGAAAATAAACCAATTCGTGTTCAAGGTGCGTTTATCTCAGATGGTGAAGTTGAGAATATCGTGGATTTTGTTCAAACACAACAAGGTGCTAACTATGTCGAGAGCATGATGCCGTCAGAAGAAAGTACTTCTGGGACTAAGGGTAGTGAATCTGAAGATGATTACTACAAGGATGCTAAGGCATTAGTCATTGATATGCAAACAGCTAGTGTCTCATTGTTACAGCGTCGATTTAAGATAGGTTACAATCGAGCCGCTCGTCTAGTTGACGAACTTGAGGCGAATGGTATTGTAGGGCCATCAGAAGGAAGTAAGCCAAGGAAAGTACTTGTTCAATCTCAAGAAGAATTAATTCCTGCCTATGATGAAAATCAGGAAGACTAAAAAAGAGATATTCCGTTTTGGGAATATCTTTTTTTTTAGTCTTCCAAGTTTCCTTGTAAAAATGTTGTTTCATTATAATTAACTGTTTGTCGTAATTGGCTAGCTAAAACGGTAGAAATACGTCCTTTTTCTAGTAATTTTTGAATAACTGCTCGTTCTGCATCTAATGTTTTTAGATAAAATTCACGATGGAGCAGCTGATAATCACTGTGATTGTCACTTTGAACATAGTTAATTCGTTCAATTTTATATTGATACTCTAATGAGATTTGATTAATAATACTCATCTTCAATTGGTAGTTTTCGTCACTAAGCGGAATATTATCGCACTCATCCTGTAATGCTGCTACAGCCCGTTCAGCGCTTGTTTTTTCTAATAGAAAAATTTCCTGTTTTCGGTCCTTTTCAGAAAATTTTTGTTTAAGAATGTTGTGGAAAATAATACGTTTAGTAATTCGTTTTGTCCTATATACAGCTTGCTTGAAAACAATTCTTATATTTGTAGAATGGGATTTTTTCTTATATGTCAGCATTTTTAAGTAATTTTTAATTAGTTGATTACTGACAGCGTTCATCTTGTCTAACTCAAGAACAGCTTGAAATTCGGCGTTAACAGCAATTTTTAAATAATTTACTTCAATATCATGATAATAGTCATTCGATGTTTTCTCATTCGTTAAATAGAGATATTTTAATTGTTTATCTAAATCATCTAAAAGTTCGGTTACCACAAAATGATTGTCATCATTTCTTTCACTTTCAAGAACTTTGATAGCTCGTTTAGTCATGAGTGTTTTTGCTTCAATTTCAGTTAAGTTTTCTAATTGATTTTCAGCGACATCCAGGACAGATTGGACGGTATTATCATCAGTAGAGTTATTATCAACATGTGCTAGAATCAGGCGTTTTTTTCCTTTTGTCATAATAGGAAGGGTAATCATTGCACCTAACAAACTGGTTACAATAACACCTCCAGCGAGAAAGATAATTAAATATCTTTCTTTGAATAAGTCGCCATTTGGTAAATAAAATGGAATAGATAAGACCATTACCATAGTGATAGCACCTCTTACACCTGTTAATCCAGTTAACAGAGCTGTTTTAAATTTAGGTTTTGATAAATCATGTTTTCTGACCTTAATATAGTTGTACCACATGTATCCATAAGACCAGAAAGTCCGAATCAGCAGTAAAATCAACCAAATAATAATGACGTATAAAATTAAATTGTAGTTATTAACAGCGGGATTAATAATTGCAGAGTGCATGGCTTTGGGTAATGTTGATCCTAAAATTAAGAAAATGACGCCATTTAATAAGTAGATAATTATATCCCACAAGTTGGATGTAACTAGTTGAATTTCAGATAACTGGCTGCGATAAAGTGGCTCTTGTTGAATTGACATCACACCTGAAACAACGACAGCAATAACACCAGAAGCATGAACTGATTCTGCCGCGATAAAAATGATAAAAGGTGTCAAAATTTGGAGTGACGTGTGCAGGATTGTGTCTTGAATTCCTTGACGTAGTAGAGTGCCTTCGATAACGTACATTATTTTTGAGCCAACTATACCGACAATAACTGCAGCAATACAAAGATAAAGAAAATCGGTTGTCGCAGTTCGTAAAGAAAACTGACCGGTCAAAAATGCTGCTAATGCGTATTTGAAAACAATCAGACCACTGGCATCATTAATTAGACTTTCACCATTAACTAAGTTTAACAACCGTTTTGGTAATTTAACTTGTTCTGCTATCCCTTGTACAGCTACAGGGTCCGTCGGTGATAAAACAGCTGCAAGGGCAAATGCCAGTGATAAAGAAACCGGTGGGATTAATAAGTGGATAAGCACTCCTCCAAGTAGTGTGGTAAGCAGGACTAGCCAAATAGCGTTGGCAAAAATCGGTGCTCGCAATTCCCATAAATCTTTTTTCGGGAAATGTTTAGCATCACTGTATAAAAGTGGTGCGATAAAAAGCAACATAAACCAATCAGTTTCTAAATGAATATTAACATCTAGGAAAATAGCAGCTACAATACCTAAAGCAATTTGGATAATAGCTGTTGGGATGACGACAAGATAGTGACTAATTATGTTAGAGACAACGACTAAAATAATTAGCAAGATTATAGATTCTAATAGTGCCATAAATACCTCCATTTCTTTTCTTCTTTATTATAACGTGAAAACAGTTTTAATTCATAAAATTAGTTCATTTTTCGTGAAAATTGAATTTTTTTTTTTGTTTTTTAATTATCTATGTTCGACTAGTTTAGATAATTAAAAAAAAACGTGTTTTGTAGTTTGATAGTCTTATTTATAAAAAATGAGTTATAAATATACTTTAAATAACATTAAAAACATAAAAATAACAATGATTATTATTTTTTGAAAAATTTAAAATAATGTTTAAAATCCTTTACTTATATAGTTTGTTATATATAAAAAAATAGGTTAATTGAAAATTGTAATTATAATAAATATCATATAAAATAAAAGGTAGAAGTGTAGGAAATCTAAGTAAGGGGGGGTGTTTTCGTTATCTAATCGAAATGTTGTATGTAGTTATAGATAACCGAATATATGAAGGGACGTTTTTATGGATATTTTATTAACTTTAGCTTTGATTATTTTATTTACAAAGGTCGCCGATAGTGTTGCTTTAAAATTGGGTTTGCCATCAGTTGTCGGTAGCTTGATTATGGGTATTATTATCGGTCCCTCTGTTTTAAATATTATTCAAAATGATTTTTCAATTGAATTATTATCACATTTGGGCGTGATATTGTTGATGTTTATTGCCGGTGTCGAAAGTGATCTAACTATTTTAAAAAAACACTTTAAACCTTCTTTGATTACTGGATTATTGGGCGTATTAGTGCCCTTTATTACTTTTTTTATTACGTCTCATTTCTTTGGTTACGCGACGGAGACCTCGTTGTTTATTGGTCTGATTTTTGGGGCAACGTCATTAAGTATCACTATACAAGTATTAAAAGAATTAAATTTTATGCAGACTAAAGAAGGATCGGTAATTATAGGTGCTGCTATTTTAGATGACATCATTGTTGTCATCTTATTAAATATGATTTTAAACTTGGTTAATCCTGAAACAACAACAGCCGACATCATTCCGTTCTTGCTTAAAAATGTTGTGTTTTTCGTACTTATCATTTTATTCGGTAAGTTTCTTATGCCGAGACTGGTTAAACTTTTAAATTATGTAAGTGTACCTGAAAAAAATGTGGCATTTTCATTGATTCTTGTTTTCTTCTTAAGTTATTTTGCCCAGTTTATTGGTATGTCTGATATTATAGGTGCATTCTTTGCGGGTATTTTAATATCACAGACACCTTTTGCAGAGTATGTTGAACGCAAGGTGACGAGTATCACATTAGCGATGTTTGCGCCTGTCTTTTTTGTTAGCATTGGATTAAATTTAATCTTAGATGGTCTTGAATCAAGTATATTACTGATTATTGTCTTTAGTATATTAGCCGTTTTATCAAAGTATATCGGTGGGTTTATTGGCGGAAAATTAGATGATTTTGATAACAGCAGCAGTTCGATTATTGGGGCTAGTCTTGTTTCTCGAGGTGAAATGGCACTGATTTTAATTGCTTTAGGTTTGGAGGATAAATTTATTGACCAAACTATGTATGCTGCGTTAGTTTTAGTTATTATTCTTACAACTATTATTGCCCCGATTTTGTTGAAACATGCAATATCAAAACACCAATTAAAAAAAGATAGTATACAAGAATAACCATTCATAATATAGGCAGGCAGCAATTTATTTGCTGTCTGCCTATTTATGTATAAAATTGTTTAATCAGTTTTCATTATAGTATCGATAGCATCAATTGCTGCAAAACGGAAGCCGTTTTTTTCTAAAGCTGTCACACCTTTAATTGTAGTTCCTCCAGGCGAAGTGACTTGATCTTTTAGTTCACCAGGATGTTTACTAGTAGCTATCATTAATTCTGCGGTACTGCTGACCATTCTTGCTGTAACTTCATAAGCCGTCTTGCGATCCATTCCATGAAGAACAGCACCGTCAGCGAGGGCTTCCATAAAAACATCTACAAAAGCGGGTCCACAGCCAGCTAACGTACCAAAAATACCCAGTAGATCTTCGTTAGTTTCAATCGTTTTTCCTAGATAATTAAAACTCATATCGATAAGGTTTCTTGCATTATCAACTAGTTGATTTTGATAAGAGATACCGATTGTTCCTTTGTTGATTTGCACTGGTGTATTCGGTATTGCATGAGCCAAGGGATAATCTGGACCGAGGACAACGGACATTTCTGCAAGAGTTACACCAGCAGATATCGAAACTATTGGGATTTGTTTTTCTTTAACAATCGGTAATAAATCGGTAATAACTGTCATGACAATTGAAGGGTTGACTGCAATATAAATAATATCGCAGCGCAAAAAGTCTTTAATACTATCCGTCAATGTAAATCCTAATTTTTTCTGAAGTTCATTTGCCGTTTTATGGCTGCCGCCTTTCACGACAATATCACTTGGGTCAAATTGTTTTGAGTTAATCCATCCTTTAATCATTGCGCCGCCCATGTGACCGGCACCAAAAATACCAATTTTCATAATTAATATCCCTGCTTTCAATTTAGTTATTATGATTGTATCGCTATTTAATGTAAAAGTCACATGAGAGAGGGAACATCTTTTTTCTGATTTGATCATGAATCTATGAAGTTTACTGATCTATTAAAAAATTAAAATGTAAAATAACCTTGATTTATTTAAGATATAGTGATTAAATAATAGCATAGAATAATATATTAAATTTATGAAAAAGACATGATTGATTACAATCAATTTAACAGGGAGAGAAACCTAGATTGAGAGTTTCTTATATTTGACTAATCAGTTACCGCTTTTGAATGTTTAATTGAAATTAAACCGATCGTCACGTTATAACGCAAGAGAAAGTTTGCGAGTTCGCAGGCTTTAAAAATTAGGTGGAACCACGATAAATTCGTCCTAGTAAGTCAATGACTTGCTAGGCTTTTTTTATTGCTTAAAAATATTTTAGGAGGATATGAAACATGTCAGAAATTAAAATTACTTTTCCAGATGGCGCAGTCAAGGAGTTTTCTGCTAATACGACAACAAACGAAATTGCTGCAAGTATCAGCAATAGTCTAGCTAAAAAAGCTTTAGCAGGTAAATTAAATGGTGAATTAATTGATCTAAATCAACCGATTGTCGAAGATGGAAGTTTAGAAATCGTCACACCAGATCATGAAGATGCATTACAAATTTTACGTCACTCATCTGCACATTTAATGGCTAATGCTATGCGTCGCTTATACCCACACATTCATTTTGGTGTCGGTCCAGCAATTGAAAATGGTTTTTACTATGATACTGATAATGGTGAACACCCAATTACTGAAGAAGACCTTCCTAAAATTGAAGAGGAAATGATGAAAATTGTTAAAGAAAATAATCCGATTGTGCGTCGTGAAGTATCACGTGCTGAAGCGTTGGAATTATTTAAAGAAGATCCCTATAAAGTTGAATTAATCAATGAATTACCAGAAGGTGAAGTCATCACAGTTTATGATCAGGGTGATTTTATTGATTTATGCCGCGGTGTTCACGTTCCTTCAACAGGCCGTATTCAAATTTTTAAACTTTTATCTGTTGCAGGTGCATACTGGCGCGGAGATTCAAATAATCACATGATGCAGCGTGTTTATGGAACAGCATTTTTTGATAAAAAAGATTTAAAAAACTATTTGAAAATGCGTGAAGAAGCCAAAGAACGTGATCACCGTAAATTAGGTAAAGAACTTGATTTATTCATGGTCAGCCCAGAGGTTGGGTCAGGCTTGCCTTTCTGGTTGCCAAAAGGTGCGACAATTCGTCGTATTGTGGAGCGTTACATCGTTGATAAGGAAATTAGTTTAGGCTACTTGCACGTTTACACACCGATTATGGCAGACGTTGAATTGTATAAGACTTCTGGACATTGGGATCACTACCATGATGACATGTTCCCGCCAATGGATATGGGTGACGGTGAAATGTTAGTATTACGTCCGATGAACTGTCCGCATCACATGATGGTTTATAAAAATGATATTCACAGTTATCGTGAATTACCGATTCGGATTGCTGAATTAGGTATGATGCACCGTTATGAAAAAAGCGGCGCTTTATCAGGCTTACAACGTGTCCGTGAAATGACATTAAATGATGGTCACACATTTGTTCGCCCTGACCAAATTAAAGATGAATTTAAACGTACTTTAGAATTAATGGTGGCTGTTTATAAAGACTTTAACGTCACAGACTATCGTTTCCGTTTAAGCTATCGCGACCCAAACAATACTAAGAAATACTTTGATAATGACGAAATGTGGGAAAAAGCACAAGTGATGCTGAAAGCTGCAATGGATGAATTAGACTTAGATTACTTTGAAGCTGAAGGTGAAGCAGCCTTTTACGGACCTAAATTAGACGTTCAAGTAAAAACTGCTATGGGACTTGAAGAAACACTTTCAACTATTCAATTAGACTTCTTATTACCAGAACGTTTTGAATTGACTTACGTTGGTGAAGACGGTGAAAATACACATCGTCCAGTTGTTATTCACCGTGGTATTGTCTCAACAATGGAACGCTTTGTTGCTTACTTAACAGAAGTACATAAGGGTGCATTCCCAACTTGGTTGGCACCTGTTCAAGGAACAATTATTCCGGTTAATTTAGATTTACATAGCGATTATGCGTATGAATTGAAAGAAAAGTTGGATGCGAAAGGACTTCGTTTTGAAGTCGATGTTCGTAATGAAAAAATGGGTTACAAGATTCGTGAATCTCAAACTCAAAAAATTCCATATCAAGTTGTCGTCGGTGACAAAGAAATGGAAAGCGGCGAAGTAAATGTCCGCCGTTACGGTAGTAAAGAGACTGAAACAATGGGCATCGACATGTTTGTTGATGCAGTTGTTGCTGATGTTGCTAATTTTAGCCGCCAATAAGACTATAAAAAAAATAGGATAAGAAGTACTAAGATTGAACCCTTTAAATAGACAAATATAAAAACACCTATGCGATTACTTATCTCTGATGGCCAATTGGAGATGTGTAATCGTATTTTTGTTGAATTATCTCTTTATTATAATAATTGAGGTGTTGATGAAATTTTGACAGTTTCAATTGAGCTGTCAAGCTCTAGATGGATATGATGCGAACGTTTCAGATGTTGGGGTGAAATGATTCTAGTCGAGCGTTATCTGCAGATGTCCTTTTTTAAGGTATACTTCTGATCGGATTTTTTCCTCATAGTCCAATATTTAAAGTCGACTTAGTACGCAAGAAAGTTTGAAAATTTCTTCATTTTATTAATTAAATTCCATTGAAATAAATTTCCTATTTTAATTTTTTAATAATAAAACTTGAAATATATTTCAATTATTGTATAATGAAATCGAATTCATTGTTAGGAGGTAGATAATTTTGAACGGGTTTTCTATATTTTTAAGTAGCGATATTGATGTTTCAGTGGAACAGTACATTCATCGTATGAAAAAAAGTGGTTTTTCTGGTGTATTTACGTCTTTACATATACCCGAAGATAACCCTCAATTTTTAAAAAGTCGTTTGAAAAAATTGGGTAATATTACTAAAAAAGAAAATTTAACTCTTATGGCTGATATTTCAAGTACAACTATTGATTTGTTAAACTTAAAAACAATTGAAGATTATCAGTCGTTACAAGAATTAGGTTTAACAGGGTTGCGTATAGATTATGGCATCGCACCAAATTTAATCTCAGAATTATCCCATATTTTTACAGTTGGTTTAAATGCAAGTACGATGACTGAGGCTGACTATAAATATTTATTAGAGAATAATGCTGATTTTGATAATATTGAATATTGGCATAATTACTATCCGAGACCAGAAACAGGCTTAGGCAAGCATGATTTTATAAAAAAAAATACTTGGCTAAAAAGTTTAAATGGAGAAATAGTAGCTTTTGTTGCAGGCGATAATCATAGACGCGGACCATTATATGAAGGGTTACCCACTTTAGAAAAACATCGAAACAATCATCCTTTAGCTAGTTGTCTGGAATTACAAAAAGAGTGTCATGTTGATAAGGTGTACGTTGGTGATTCGGGATTATCAAGTAAGACAATAGAACAATTTGAAGATTATTACTATCATCAGCGAGTTCTTCTAGAAGTAGATTTGTTAACGTCAAGTTACTCTGATTTAGTTTTAGGTTCTCACACGAATCGTTTTGATAGCTCACGTGATGTAATCAGAAGTCAGTCCGCTCGATTTAAAAAGATTCCACATATTCCACAATTAAATAATATTGAGCGTTCGATTGGGTCTGTTACATTAGATAATTATTTATATGGTCGATACCAGGGTGAATTTCAATTAGTTAAAAAGGATTTAACAGCATCACCTAGAGTAAATGTTATGGGTAAAATTTGTTGTACTGATCTTCCATTACTCAGTTTTATTGACTCAGGAGTAAATTATAAATTAATCGAAAGGAAATGATTGAAGTGAATCTGGAAGTATTAGCAACTGAAAAACGTAGTGAAAAAACGATGAATTTAGATAAGATGTCAATAACAGAGATATTAAGAATAATGAATGAAGAGGATGCAAAAGTTCCTGAAATAATTTCAGCGAAATTGGATGTAATTGAAAAAGCCGTTTCAAGTGTAATATCAAGTTTTAATCAGGGTGGCAGATTAATTTATATTGGAGCCGGTACAAGCGGTCGTCTGGGGGTGTTAGACGCTGTTGAATGTGTACCAACATTTGGAACACCTCCGGAACAAGTACAGGGTATAATAGCTGGCGGTGAACAAGCTTTTATTAAGGCCGTTGAAGGTGCAGAAGATTCAGAAGAACTAGCAATAGTTGATTTGAAAAAGATACACTTATCAGATAAGGACACTGTAATTGGTATTGCTGCTAGCGGAAGGACACCTTATGTTATTAGCGCCTTGTCGTTTGCAAACCAGATAGGTGCCAGTACAGTAGCCATCGCTTGCAATCAAAATTCATTGATTGGTAAAGAGGCTGATGTAAAAATTGAAATTGAAGTAGGCCCTGAAGTATTAACTGGTTCTACACGATTAAAAGCCGGAACTGCCCAAAAGCTTGTTCTAAACATGATTTCTACTGCTTCAATGATAGGCATTGGAAAGGTCTATAAAAATTTGATGGTCGATGTTCTCGCCACCAATTTAAAACTTGTAGAACGTTCAAAAAAAATTATCATGGAAGCAACTGATTGTGGATATCATGAGGCTGAGGCTGCGTTATCTGAGGCCGATGGGAGTGTGAAAACCGCAATTATAATGTTGTTGACAGGATTAACAAAAGAAGATGCGATAAGGAAATTGGCAAAAAATAAAGGGTTTGTACGAAATACATTAAATGGAGGAGTCTAAAATGACAGATAAAATTACTGAAATTGCGAATGGCATCTATGAAAATGTTGGTGGCATGGATAACGTAGGAAAAATAGTTCACTGTATGACTCGTGTACGCATGGAAATTAGAGATTATTCAAAAGTTAATATTGATAATTTAAAAAAAGTTAAAGGTGTAATGGGTGTTGTGGAGGATGATACTCTTCAAGTAGTCATTGGTCCTGGGACAGTGAATAAAGTAGCTCAAAAAATGGTTGAAATGGCAGGTGTCAAATTAGGAGACGCAATGCCAGAAACATCTGATAAAAATAATAAGACAAAGGTTGATGAAAAAGCTGCCGCTACGAAAGCAGCAGTTAAGAAAAAAAATCAAAAACCATGGTCAAAGATTTTAAAATCAATTTCTAATATATTTGTTCCACTAATACCAGCTTTTGTTGGGGCAGGTATTATTGGGGGGATAGCTTCAGTTCTCGGGAACATGATGACGGCAGGTCAATTAACTGGCGAACACTGGGCAACGATAATCATGGTTATGAAAATCGTTCAAAATGGTGTGTTCGCGTATCTAAACATCTATGTTGGTATCAATAGTGCAAATGAATTTGGAGCTTCTCCAAGCTTAGGTGGTGTTATAGGTGGAATAATTATGCTTACAGGCGTAACACCTGAAGCGCCTTTACCTAATATTATTACAGGTGGAACTTTGAGCGCCAATCAAGGTGGTATTATAGGTGTTATATTTGCAGTGTTTTTAATGTCATTGATTGAAAAAAAACTTCGTAAAATAACTCCTGAATCAATTGATATCATAGTAACTCCGACATTGACTTTATTAATAATGAGTTTGTTGACGATTTTTCTAATCATGCCTGTGGCTGGAGCAATATCTAGCGGTTTAGTGGGCTTCATCAATTGGATTTTAGATGTCGGCGGTGCTTTTTCAGGCTTCTTACTTGGATCATTATTTTTACCAATGGTTATGTTTGGTTTGCATCAAATTTTAACGCCTATTCATTTAGATATGATTACAAATACAGGTGTGACAGAATTATTACCGATTCTGGCAATGGCCGGAGCAGGACAAGTTGGAGCAGCTGTTGCATTATGGGTCCGCTGTAGAAAAAATGAAACATTGACAGAATTAATCAAAGGAGCTTTGCCAGTTGGTGTATTAGGTATCGGAGAACCTTTAATTTATGGCGTTACCTTACCATTAGGCCGTCCGTTTGTAACTGCTTGTCTTGGCGGTGGTATTGGCGGTGCAGTTATTGGATTATTTGGACATGTTGGAGCAACATCCATAGGACCAAGTGGCGTTGCTTTAATTCCTTTGATTAATAATGGACATATGCTGCAATATGTTATTGGGTTGTTGGCAGGTTATTTAGGTGGTTTTGTGATAACTTACTTTTTCGGTACGACAGAAGCAATGCGTAAAGGACAAATATAGTGAAGAATACTGTGATTTTTGACATTGATGGTGTTATCATTAACTCAGAGTTTATTTACCGTGAACGGCGGGAAACCTTTTTTAAACTGAATGGAGTTAATATAACTGAGAATTTTCAAAACACTCTTGTTGGTTCTAATCCAGAAGCAATGATGGAAAATCTATTTCCCAATGATGAAAAGAAGCAGTCAGACATGCTAACTAAGTATATAAGATTTATTAAAACATATTATATAAATTATAAAAAAATCATCAATCCTGATATTTATCATGTTATTGACCGTTTAAAAAATCAGTATGGTATGAGAATAGCAATTGCTTCAGCTGGTACACTTCAACAAATTATATATATATTGCAAGAATTATCACTTTATGATAGTGTGGATTACTTTATTAGTGGTGAAGAAGTAGCAAAAACGAAACCAGCTCCTGATATTTATCTGGAATTATTAAACAGAATGGATTGTTTAGCTAATGATTGCATCGTAGTTGAGGACTCGGAGTATGGTATAAAATCAGCAAAAACAGCTGGTATAGACTGTCTGGCTTTGCAACAGTCTGATGCTTTAAATATTAATCAAACAGAAGCAGATGAGATTATTTTATCACTTAATGATATTTTTGATTGGTTGAATTAATTTAATAAAAGTATGATATGATGATGTTGAGAGTAATGGTATGTTTGAAGGTGAATTAAATGGACAATCAAAGTATTATTTATAAAATAAGAGAACGAATTGACGAGTTGCCAAAAGCGGAAAAAAAATTAGCAAAATGGATAGTCCGTAATCCAAAAAAAGTTCCGAAGATGACAGTTAAGGAATTATCTGAAGAAAGTTTAACTAGTCCAGCAACTGTTGTTAGGTTATGCTATTCACTGGGATTAGAGGGATTTACAGATTTAAAATTACGAGTTTTAAAAGAAGATAATAAAACATTGGATCAAGCTTTATATACAGATATTGTACCTAATGAAGCTATTTCAATTGTACAGAGAAAGTTAAAGTATACACTGAACAATGCTTTTGAAGAAACTGTTACACTGTTAGACGATAATGAGGTGCAAAAAGCTGTAGATTTATTAGCAAAATCAAAATCAATTTATAGTTATGGTATAGGAGCCTCAGGTTTAGCAGCTGAAGATTTATATCAAAAATTGACTCGTGTAGGTAAATCAATTTTATATTCAAGAGACAACCATTTGTTAACGACTGCAATTGCTAGTAATACACAAAGTAAAGTCCTAGTAGCAATTTCTAATTCCGGAGAAAAGAAGGAAGTTATTGATTTAATAAAAGCAGCTAAAAAGTTTAATGTATGTGTTATATGTGTTACGAGTGAGGTTAAATCAACGGTAGCTAATTTGTCGGATATAATCTTGTTAACAGCAAGTGGTATTGAGGCACCTATTCGGAGCTCAGCAACAAATTCGTTGATGGTTCAATTGTTTGTTATCGATACTTTATTTTCATCGTACGCATCTAAACATTATGAAAGTGTTGTTAATAATCTAAATATATCAAAAAAGGCGATTAGTGATTTTTATAAAGAATAAATTTTAAAACTAATTCTGATATTTTAATAAAACTAATTTTAGCGATTATTTTTTTCAATAATTTATTGAGAAAATAGTCGCTTTTTATATCTTGAAAACTAACTACTAAGTAGATGTCTCTAAAGTATTTTATAGGGTAAATAATAAGATATAGATGACCAAAAGAGTAATATGGTTATACTGAACAAAAAGTAATATAGCCAAAAAAACACACGAGTAAGTAAATTTTTAAGAAATAAATAGTGGTATTTCAATGAATTAGCTTCGTTTAGAGAGAAAAATAAGTTAATTAATTCTTTAAAAGGATAATTGCGTGTATGGCGTAAGTTAAACAAAGAATTACTGATGAAAAATATTTTAAAGAAAACAAATCTGAGATTGCGGCTATTTATTTCTTGTAGGTTATTGCCTGAATGGGAAAAGAGAACAAGCTATCTAACAAAAGGTAAATTAATTTTTTTAGAGTAATAAAGAACTTTAAAAATTTGCACAAAAATCGTTGTTAATTTAATCACTAATATAGGTAGTGAATAATTTGAAAATTATATATTATAGATGTAAAAGGAGTTGAGTACTTTGGATTTTATAAAGCTCATAATTATTAATAGGTGGTATTTGCCTATTTTATCATTAGTATATTATTTTTTGATATACAGAATTTCTAAAGATAATAAATATGTAAATATATTAAGATATTATTCAATAATATTACAAACTCTTTTCTTAATATTTTATTTTTCTACAGCATTTCGTTTAGCAAATATGAGTTATTCAAATTATGATTTTTTTGCATACGGATTAACAGTATGCTACCTATTAGGTTGCCTTCCCTTTATTTTGATAGTTAATCAGAAGTTAAACCAAAATACTTCTAAGATTATAGTAAAAATATTGGTTAATATTTTTATTATTTGTATCGGAATTATCTTGTATTATCCATTTATCCTTTTGACATATGGATTTGCTCCATAAAATAAAATTAAAGAATATAAGCCTTTTTGTTCATTAAATGTTTTCACTATGTTTTTATCTGTTATTTCAAAACAAGTCTTACTTGCCACTTTTTAACATACCAGTGTACATAATCTAGCTGGAATAAAGATTATTAAGATAAATTTTGGATAGTAGAGGTGAAGAATAAACAAGACATCAAGAGAATTGACATTAGTCTTCTTTTAATTATTTTTAAAATCATAAGAAAATAATGTCGGAATACAGACGATAAAATTGTCATATATTAAAAAAAGCGTTAAACTATGTAGAATATATTATGATAATTAAATGGAATGAGAGAGAGTGATGGTATGGGAGCTGTTTATTTAGATCATGCAGCAACAACACCGATGCATCCTGCTGTGATTGACGAGATGACACGAATAATGACAACAATTTATGGGAATCCTTCAAGTATTCATCAGTTTGGGCGTCAAGCTGAATTTGAATTGGTCTTAGCTAGAGATACAGTTGCTGAAGCAATTAATGCTAAGTCAGATGAAATAATATTTAATAGTGGGGGTACAGAGGCTGATAATACAGTTCTTATACAAACAGCCTTAAATCGACAACAAAATGGGAAGCACATAATCACAACATCTATTGAACATAGTGCAGTGGCAAAATCAATGGCTTATTTAGAAGAACATGGATTTCAAGTAACCTATCTTCCGGTTGATAGTACTGGAAAGATATCAATGGAACAAGTTGCGTCAGCACTGCGTGATGATACGATATTAGTTAGTATTATGTATGGAAATAATGAAATTGGCACGATTAATCCAATTAAAGAAATTGGTGAGTTATTGTCTACGCATCAGGCATTGTTTCATACGGATGCTGTCCAAGCATTTGGTACACAATTGATTGATGTGAAAGATCTGCAAGTAGATTACCTGAGTGTTTCAGGACATAAGATTAATGGACCGAAAGGAACAGGTTTTCTGTATATTAAAGAGGGAGCATTTGTGCCGGTCATGCTTTACGGCGGAGATCAAGAAGAAAAGAAGCGTGCGGGAACGGAAAATGTTCTGGGGATTGTTGGTATGGCAAAAGCTGTTACTTTGATAACTGACGAAGCACGAGAACAAAAAAACAAACAATATCGTGAGTTTAAACAAATTATTATGAATAACCTGCTTGATAATTCGATTGATTTTGAGATTAATGGTGATTTAGAAAATTCATTGCCGCATATTTTGAATATATGGCTTAAAGGAATACCTAATAACTTGATCCTGTCAAATCTTGATTTAAAAGGATTTGCTATTTCAACTGGTTCTGCATGCACCGCGGGTAATGTTAAACCTTCGCGTATTATTCAACAAATACGACCGCAAGAACCTGCTGCGGCCGGAGAATCAATTCGAATTAGTTTCGGTTATGGAAATACAGCTGAAGAAGTTGCGACATTCTCGCAAGAATTAGCTGAAATTATTAGTAAATTGCATTAATTGCTTATAGCATTTTTTTAATAATTTTCGTATAATTAATGCAAAATATTAGTGGAGGTAGAAAATATGTCATTTTTAGATAAGGCAACAGTCGAAGGTAGTCAAGAGTTTTATAAAATCAGCACTAATGCACGTCCCTATAGTTTTAAGGATTACGGGTTTAAAGAAACGAGTACCAGAAACTTTCAATTAGTTAGACCGTTGGATTTAAATCCCCAAAATAAGCAAAGTCCAAAACTAAAAATAACGGTTGCACAAGATTTGAAGACGTTAAAAATGTCGATTACGACAGCAAACGGTTTAAAGGCAATGAATATTTTTAAAGGGAATAACCAAGAAGAAAAACAACAGCAATTTGCAAATATTATTGCGGATTTAATTGAACATGGGTGTTTAGAAAAAGCTTAGTCATAAGCTTTTTTTGTTGTTAAGGTTAACAATTTTTAGAAAAACAGGGAGTATTTTTTAAATAAATTTAAAGGAGATAGTTTGATTGCTAGATAAATTTCAAAGCCTACTAACTAAACTAATGGCGTTATTTTTAGGCTTGCTGGCTGTATTGATTATTATCTATATGGCACAAGATCTATGGATGTTAACAAAAATGATTATAATACCGGCGGAACGCGACAGTATTGAAGTTATTTCAGAGCATATTCTTGCTTTTTTTATGTTATTTGAGTTTATTATGATGTTGATTAAATATATTGAAGACTCACATCATATACCGACAAAATATTTGATACTAATCAGCATGACGGCAATTTTACGGCAGTTGTTGGTTGTCCATAATAATGGCTGGCAAACTTTACTTTTAACTGTGAGTATTTTAATATTAACAGGAGTTTTATATATTTTAAAATTAATTCAACTTAAAGGAACATCCGAAGACTAAAAGAACTGCATGTCGTATAGTGGCATGCAGTTCTTTTAAATTATTTTAAAAAAATGAATCATGATAAAACAATGGACTCCGACTGAAATGGGTTTGAGGATGGCGATTGTCCAAAAGTATCGTCTGAACGATAAGTTTGATAGCCCTGCTGCGTAGCAAATCAAATCATCAGGGCCAAATGGCATTAAAAAAACGATGATAATCAGTCGTTGAATATGCTTATTACTCTTTAAAATCAGTTTATCTAATTTTTTTTGATTATTATCAGACAGTATTTTTTGAATAAATGGCCTTCCATATTTTCGAATCAATAAAAAAACTATACTCTCACCGATAACAAGTCCGAAGCAAACATAAAATAAACCAAGAATATTGCCAAACATTATAATTCCAAAAACATCACTTAATCCGCCTGGAATGATTGGAATTATCGGTTGGATGGTTTGAAGTAAAATAAATACAACCACACCGAATGGACCAAAACTTTTAATGAATTGTCGAAAGACTTTTGGATCTTGAAAAACATGATGTTTAAAAGCGTAGATGAAAAATAGAATAGTAAAAATTGTTCCGATTAATAGTAATAAATTCATTATTCGTTTAGTCATAATAACAGAAAACCTCCAACGATTAATTAGCGTTAATTATATTATGACACAAAGTAAGAAGATTAAAAGCTGTTTTCTAATTGTAATGTGTGAGTGCTTCTCATTTGTTTATTTAGGGCTTTTTTCTTTTCATCCGCACTGATATTTAAGATGAGCCCAATCATGATGGATAAGGTCAAAAGATTTGACCCGCCGTAACTCATAAAAGGAAAAGGGACACCAGTTAGAGGAATAAAACCTAAAATTCCGCCTAAATTAACAAATACTTGAATTAACAAAGCAGCACTAATACCGATACAGATTAGTGAATTAAATGTTGAGGTTGCCTTCATGCCAATGGCGATAATCCGCAAAATCAGAAAAAGGAGTAATGCTAGAATCAGAATTGCTGCAACAACACCTAATTCTTCTGTAATGATAGAAAAAATAAAGTCTGTTTCAGCAACAGGTAAGAACCCTTTTTTTTGTATACTCTGACCTAAACCTTTGCCAAACCAACCACCATTATAGATAGCAAAATAAGAATTGACTAACTGATATCCATTATCCAGTTGGTAGTCAAAAGGATTTTTAACGACTGAAAAACGATCATAAATGTAGTGATATTTTTGAGGCAGTAATAGTCCTCCTTGAAATAAAATTAGTTGTGTCATAATAAAGCTGAAGAAAAACATGATGCCAAAACCGCCAATCATATACGGATACGGAATACCGCTGGCAAAGAGAATAACTAGAAAAATTAATGTTAAAATAGCAGCACCACCGACGTTAGGTTGAGTAAAGACCAGCAGAATTAAGCTAGAAACAATGAGAGTCGGTCCTAAAATAGTATCCTTAAAATGCCCTTGAATAGTTTTCTCACGTTTAGAAAAAATAAATGACGAATAGAGGATAACAGTCAGCATAATAAACTCCGAAGGTTGTAAGCTGATAGGACCGATTTGTATCCATCGTTGTGCTCCTCCTGTTACAGTCCCTAATCCTAAAATGGTTGTAGCAATAAGTAGCATAAAAGAGCATGTCATGATAATTTTTTGAAAGCGAACAGATGTATAAAGAGAGTTTTTTGATTTATAGATAATAGTAATTATGGCCAAGGATATCAAGAAAAACATCAATTGTTTTAGACCATTTGCTGAAGAGCGCTTTCCTAATTGATCTAAATTATAGGAACTCGCACTTAAAATCATAATAATTCCGATACTGCTTAAAATAAAATATGGGATCAATATTTTAAAATCGATAAATTTAATTTTTTTTAACAAATTTATAAACCTCCAAAGAAATACACATAATTTAGTTACTATAATTATCATACAAAAAAACTTCGTTAAATATATGAAAAAAATATAATTTAAAATTTTTTTAATTTTTATTATCATTTAACTGTATAATAATTTATTATGCGATATTATAGTGGTTATTGTTAATAAAAACACAAATATGGAGGACTTTTATGAGGGACGAATTAACTTATCAAACGCTTAATTTATACAGTAATTATAAAGAGGCATCTGAACAGTATCCAAATAAAGAAATAATTTTAGATGAAAAGATGTCATCGTTTCCTGAGTTACCCCTAGAAACAACTTATAGTGAAACACATGACAATATTT
Source organism: Vagococcus vulneris (assembly GCF_003950515.1). GTDB lineage: Bacteria > Bacillota > Bacilli > Lactobacillales > Vagococcaceae > Vagococcus > Vagococcus vulneris. The sequence continues at coordinate 70,766 of NZ_NGJS01000005.1, read as the reverse complement.
TAAAGAGAGCTTACCAGCTCGCAGAATTAGGCATTCAAAAAAATGATAAGGTAATTTTATATAAAAGTCCTAAATTCGATACATATTTATTAGCTGTCGCAGTTTCGTTTTTAGGTGCAATTCCTGTTATGGTATCTTATCATTTACCCAGTAAGACTATTGAAGTTTTCGTTGATCGTCTTAAACAACCGTTTATTATCTATGATGATGAAACCGCCGAAAGAGTAAAGCAAGTTTTTAATAGTACAACAGATCATAAGTTGAGTGTTGATAAAATACTTGAGCAGAATTATACGATTGTGTCACAGCAGTATTTATCAGTAGATGAGATAGCTTATATGACACACACTTCTGGAACAACAGGAATACCAAAATTAATTTGTCATTCTCAACAATCAATGGGCTGGCGGACAAAATGGCAGAAAACAATTTTATCAATGATGAAAGAACGCGGCTTAGCGGGTTTTCATATTTCACCTGTCCACTCAAGATTCAATATCGGGGTATCCTCATTAATGACTATGGGATTTCCGCTGATGCCGATTGCTAAATCAGATAAAGAAACTGTTAGTCGCATGCTGACAAAATACCAACCGATAGCCTTGGAAACACATCCAAATAATTTTGTGCAGTGGTCATCACTAGCTCAAAAACAACCGGATGTATTTGCTTCAATCAGCTACTACCACTCAACCTTTGATGCGATTAATAACGAAACAATGGCACGTTTTTTAAGGGCATCTGAAAAAAATCAGCCAATTTTTCTACAAGTTTATGGTCAAAGCGAGTGCGGTCCAATGGTTTTAAAAAGTCATACACTGCAGTCACTAAGACAGTCAAATGCTCGTGATATGGGTGTTGGTTTAATGGGATTAACGGAAGCAAGAATTGTTGATGCGGTAGGAAATATTCTTCCTGTCGGAACTAATGGGAATATTCATTTCCTTTCAAAAGGCAGAGCATTAACTTATTATGGTGAAGATGAAAGATTTCAAGAAAATGTGTTTGGTTCTTGGTGGGATAGCGGTGATTACGGCTGTATGGATAAAAATAGACATTTATACTTGAAAGATCGACAAGTTGATTTGATACATAAAATTGATAGTAACTTGGCTATTGAAGATGTATTGCTTGATAATTTACCATTTTTAGAGGAAGTTGTCATAGTTAGAGATAGTGAAGGCCACCCACAACCGATTGCTGCCGTAATACCTGGATTAGAAATGGATTGGGATGCTTGGTGGATGGTAGTTGAAGACTTGCCTCATCTAAACGAACCGATCATAAAAGCATTTGATGAAATTCCTCATACAGCAACAATGAAAGTGCAACGTCTACAAATTGAACGTGAGTTGAACGATAGAACATTTTAAATATATTTAAGCTTATGAAGGTTGAAGCCTCTGGGGGTATTTAACTGTTCTTATTTTTCAGTTATAATTGAGAGAGAATCGAAAATAGCGAGGCGAGCAATTGTGAAAAAAGTTTTAGTTTTACACACAGGTGGCACAATATCGATGGTTCAAGAAGATTCGGGTGTAACGCTGACCAAACATCACCCTTTATCTGAATCAGTTAATATTATTCCCGACGATATCAGTATTCATACGGAGGAAATTTTTAATTTACCCTCACCGCATATAACTCCTAAAGAAATGCTTTTCTTAAAGGAACGAATTCAAAAAGGTGCTGCTGAAGGATATGATGGCGTTGTTATTACACATGGAACGGATACGTTGGAAGAAACTGCTTATTTTTTAGATTTAACAGTAAATGAACGGATGGGTATTGTTCTGACTGGTGCTATGCGTTCAAGTAATGAAATCGGATCAGATGGATTATATAATTATATGCAAGCAATTATTACTGCGGCTGATGCTAAGTCTAAAGAACAGTGTGTATTAGTTGTCATGAATGATGAGATTCATGCGGCTCGATTTGTGACGAAAACTCATACAACTAGTGTCGATACGTTTAGAACACCTACTTTTGGTCCGATAGGTATTCTTTCAAAGCATGAAGTTTATTTTATTAAAGAAGTTGTTGAACATGGAATTTTAGATATTAACCGAGTTGATGGGAAGGTTGTGTTATTGAAGGCCTACGCAGGCATGGATACCTGTTTGTTTGATATGGTCATTGATTCAAATGTTGATGGGCTTGTTATTGAAGCACTTGGTGCAGGCAATTTACCACCTTTTGTATTACCGAAATTAAAAGAAATTATTGATAAAAAAATTCCTATTGCATTAGTATCACGCTGTTCGAATGGTATTGCACAAGACATATATGATTATCCTGGTGGCGGTGTTCAACTAAAACAGATGGGAGTCAACTTTGTCAAAGGATTATCTGGACCTAAGGCACGCTTAAGATTGCTAGTGGGTTTAAATGCAGGTCTAAAGGGTTCAGCACTAAATGACTTTTTAACTATTTAAGTTACTCCTTTGTGAAAATATATGTTTTTATTGTGACATGTTACTTATTAAAACAATTGGTTCCCCACTGATAGGAGTAGAATATTTCCTATGATGCTGCATATTTAAGAACAAAAAAAGTGCTTGTTTCTAATGTGTGTTACTTAATTAATTTAAATTTCTTTCCTTATCTAAAAATAAATGTGTATCTTTAAATCAAACCAGTCTTTTCGCATACTTTTACTTGCAACAATGGAAAGCATACTATAAACTACATAAGGGCAGACACAGCAGTCAAAAATTTGGGAGGTGGATAAAATGACAAAACCAACATTAGCAATAGTCGGACGACCAAATGTAGGAAAATCGACTTTATTCAATCGTATTGCTGGAGAAAGAATTTCAATAGTTGAAGATGAACCAGGTGTCACTCGTGATCGTATCTATGCTCATGGTGATTGGTTAGGCCATGAATTCAGTATTATTGATACTGGTGGTATTGAAATGAGCGATCAACCCTTTATGCATCAAATTAAACATCAAGCTGAAATAGCGATTGAAGAAGCAGATGTCATTTTATTAATTGTAAGTGGGCGAGAAGGTATTACGGATGCTGATGAATATGTTTCTCGTTTATTGTATAAAAGTAATAAACCGGTTATTTTGACCGTAAATAAAGTTGATAATCCTGAAATGCGAAGTGATATATATGAATTTTATTCTTTAGGTTTAGGCGATCCATTCCCGGTTTCTGGAACTCATGGGATTGGTTTAGGTGATGTTCTAGATGAAGCATGTAAATATTTCACAGATGAACCCGTTGACGACGACGATGACATAATTCGATTTAGTTTAATTGGACGACCAAATGTAGGAAAATCATCCTTAATAAATGCTATGCTTGGCGAAAACCGGGTTATTGTTTCTGATATTGCTGGAACAACACGAGATGCAATCGATACATCGTTTACATCAGGAAGTGGACAAGAATTTTTAATGATTGATACGGCAGGTATGCGCAAGAAGGGTAAAGTTTACGAGAATACTGAAAAGTATAGTGCCATGCGTTCAATGCGTGCAATTGACCGTTCAGATGTGGTCTTGGTTGTTTTAAATGCAGAAGAGGGAATTAGAGAGTATGATAAGCGGATTGCCGGTTTTGCACACGAAGCTGGTAAAGGGATTATTATTGTCGTAAACAAGTGGGATACACTTGATAAAGATAACCATACAATGAAAGAATTTGAAGAAGATATCCGCTCTGAGTTTCGTTATTTAGATTACGCACCGATTGTCTACGTATCTGCTAAAACGAAACAGAGACTTCATCTTTTACCGGAAATGATTGAAATGGTAAGTCAAAATCAAACCTTACGGATTCCGTCTTCTGTTTTGAATGATGTAATTATGGATGCAGTGGCCATTAATCCTACACCAACGGATAAAGGAAAACGTTTGAAGATTTTCTATGCAACTCAAGTGGCGGTAAAGCCACCAACCTTTGTTATTTTTGTTAATGAAGAAGAGTTAATGCACTTTTCATATGCACGTTTTTTAGAGAATCAAATTCGTCGTGCATTTGAGTTTGAGGGCACTCCAATTCGGATAATAGCAAGACGTCGAAAATAAAAACGTGCATTTTACCATAGTTAAAATGAAAATTCAATTGAGTTTAAAATATATCAAAAAATAAGCGTGAAAACTTGTAAAGTCCTTGATATCACTTGTTTCATGTGGTATCTTGGTTACAGAAATATTGAAAGGCAATATTTCCAATTATCATTTTTGGACCACTCAAAAATGATCGCCTATAAAAATGATGTTCAATGGGTACATCAATTTCCTTTTGAGGAGGTGAAACTAGACATGGCTAACAAAGCAGAATTAATCGAAAAAGTTGCTGAAGCAACTGGTTTAACTAAGAAAGATGCCACTGCATCTGTTGATGCAGTATTTACTTCTATTCAAGACTTCTTAGCAGAAGGAGAAAAAGTTCAATTAATCGGTTTTGGTAACTTTGAAGTTCGCGAACGCGCTGCCCGTAAAGGTCGCAACCCGCAAACAGGAGAAGAAATCCAAATCGCAGCTAGCAAAGTACCTGCATTTAAACCAGGTAAAGCATTAAAAGATGCTGTAAAATAATTGAATTTTGATGTAATCATATAGTAATGTATGTTGGTTTCACTGATTAAAAACTCAACCTTTAATTAGGTTGAGTTTTTTTGTTTCATTGCATTTTTAGTCAATTCAATTTAAAATATATAAAAGAACTAATTTTGAGGAGGAAATGTTATTATGTATTGGTTATGGGTGTTAATTGTTGGAGCTGTTATTGGCGCAGTTGCGGGTGCGATTGCTAATAAGGGAGACTCTAAAGGATGTATTTTTAATATTATTGCTGGTTTATTAGGTTCAACTGTCGGTCAAAAACTTTTTGGCGATTGGGGGTTTCGTTTAGGTGGCATGGCAGTTATTCCATCTATTTTAGGAGCCGTTATTGTTGTGGCTGTCGTATCACTTTTTATGAATAATAAATAGAGAACTACTGTCAATGATTTATTTGTTGACAGTTTTTTTGGAGGTTCAGATTGTGAGGAAAATATTACGAGATAAAACTAATGTTATTTATGCAGAATCTTTGAATCGTTTGCTTCAATCAGGAGATTTGAACAGCATTTTAAAAAAGCCTTCGCTACTCATTATATCCACCGCAGAAGATTATGAGCGATGGTATAATCGGATAACCAAGCATTGTTTATCAGCCGATAGCTTTCAATGGTTTATCTGCACGAATGATTACATTATTGAAAATGTTACTACAATGAATCGTATCTTTGATTTTATAGAAGAAGTCTCACTTCCAAAAAAAACGGGTATACTGGGCATCGGTAATGCAGCAATTGCTGATTTATGTGGAAACGTGACAGTAATGAATCAGTTTACAGAAGAATTATATTTTATTGCAACTGAGTTTTCTGGATTTATAAGGGTACTTCAAGGCAACTTTAGATTAATAAACGATCGCTTGGTTTCTATTGTTCAGACAAAATATGACGCGGAGCTGTTGATCTATGCTGCTGAAACTGAGCATAAAGATCAAGCGGTTTTGAGTTTTTTTTATTTGATTCAGCATGCCATTGTCAATAATAGACAATTGTTGAAAACAATCTATCAAGTAAGTTATTATGATAGAACACGTTTTACTAGCTATTGTGATAGATTATTAATAGATTATGAAAAAACCCCTATTAAATCGCTTGTTTTTGGAAATGTTTTCACTACGGGGATATGTAAAGCTGAGGGATCACATTACTTGAACTTTATGCAGAAAAAATGGTTAGGTCTATTATTGCAATTCTTTTGGTGTAATGAGCAGTTAGGTGTTAAAATGAAGGATAAAGAACTGATACGTTGGTTTCAGTGGCTGAGTCAAGAGTCATTGGTAATTCCTGAGAATGTTTTGTCAACTGATTTATGTCAGAGTATTTGTAAAGAGAGTCGTCGCTATACTGATATCAGTCAATTATTAGTAGAAACAACAGAAGGTAAACAGATAAGACATCCGACTGAAGACGGGTTGTTAAGAGTAGTTGAGAAGTTGCGTTATCAAATAAAAATCGAGGGGTAGTTCATATGTCATATTCAAAAAAAATGCTAGAAGCACTTTCTGAGGGAAATTTAATTGCAGCAGAGGAGCAATTCGATATGGCACTGCTTCATGATTTACCAGAAGAAAAGTATCAGTTAGCAGCTTATTTATTTGAACTTGGGTTTTTAGATGAGTCAGAAAAACTATATTTAGATTTACTGACGAAGGAACCAGAAGAGGATAGCATAAAAATTTCGTTGGCAGAAATTGCTATAGAGAATGGTGAAACTGCCCAAGCAAGTGACTGGTTAAGTCAAATTGATTCTACCAGCGATGTATATGTCCAGAGTTTATTAACTCAAGCAGATTTGTACCAGCAGTTAGAAATTCCAGAAGTGAGTGAGCAAAAATTATCAGAAGCTAAAGCTATTTTACCGGAAGAACCGATTATTGATGCGGCACTTGCAGAATTATATTTTTCAATTGAAGATTATAGTCGGGCAATAACATTCTATGAACGTCTGTATCAAACAGATTTATCTGATGTACCCTTAACAATCAATCCCGCTGAGCGTTTAGGGGTGAGCCTATCAAGAAGTGGAAATTTTGAAGAAGCTATTACCTATTTGGAAGAAGCTGTAGCAGAACAAAAGACTTCAGAGAACCAGTTTCAGTTAGCTTTGACATATTATCAATTGGAAGAAATAGAACGAACTATTGAATTGTTACAGGGGATCAAGGAGTCTGATGAAGACTTTATGCAAGCATACTATCCGTTAGCACAAGTCTTGGTTGATGAAGGGCGTTATGCGGAGTCTGAGGAAGTTGTAATAGCAGGAATTGATAAAAACCCGTATGATATCAATTTATATCATCTTGCCTCGCTTATTTCTTATCAGTTGGGTGATGTGGTACAGTCGAAAAATTATTTGAATCAAGCAATAGCCTTAGAAGAAGATAGTGACTTTTCAAAATTAAAATTAGCAGAATTATTATTGAAAGAGGAATCGTTTGATGAAGTGATTGAATTGATAGGTCAGCTGGATAATCAGGGTCAGGGGTATGCTCAGTGGTATCTTGCCCAAGCTTATAATGGTATAGAAGAATTTGATAATGCAGCTAAAGCTTATGATTCTGCACAAGCAGAACTTACCGAAGAAGCTGATTTTTCAAGAGATTACGGCTTGTTTTTAAGAGAAGAAGGAAAAATAAATGATGCAAAAAGATGGTTAAATCATTATCTAGAGATGATTCCTGATGATATAGAGGTCGCTGAGCTATTACAAATGATGGATGGTGATTAGAATGGTACAAGTAGAAAATAAGAAAAAATTTGTGAATTGGCTTGTACAGTCAGTTCCTCTAAAACAAAGAGAAGCATACTGGATTCTAAATTATATTTTAAATCATGAAATTATTTTGACTAAAACAAATTTTGTTAAGCAAGCTGATATAACACCTAGAGGATTGGTTATCTCTGATAATCACTCGACGCGTCAAGGAATAGTTTTGTATAAAGATCAAAAAACATTTACTGATCCCGAACAGATTTTTCATGAAATTCGTATGAATTGGCGTCAGACGTTGTATATGGAGATTGATTTCGTTGATTCTGAAAGTTTAATGTTGTATCAGTCTATTATTGAAGACAATCCATATTCCATTGAAATATTAGATGCAACTAAATTTTATGATCGTTTTGAACGAGAATTCGATCAAGAAAATAATCAATTTCGAAAAAAATTTCTTGAGCATAAGATAAATCAATCACTTGAATATAACGATCACGATCAGTTTATTAAGTTTAGTAAAGAGTATAATGATTTGATGGAAACTATCGGGAAGTAGATCTTTATTTAGTAAGAATTAATTGATGAATTCTTGATAAGTTAAAGTAATAAGTAAAAAGTGTCGGCAGTTTTTATTTGCCGACACTTTTATTTATTTTTTTAATGATACTTTTTTATCCTCTGAGAGAGAATCGTATGAAAAGCCTTCACCTAAAACATCTTTAACATCCATAATTGTGATAAATGCATTGGGATCTTTTTCAGCGCAAATCTCTTTAATTTTGGTAATTTCTGATAAGCTAGTTACACAGTAAATAACGTCTCGCTCTTTACTCGTAAAAGCTCCCTCTGATTTAAGAAAAGTGACTCCTCGTGCTAATTCATTAATAATTGTTTCGGCTATTTCTCGATTATGGTCAGAAATAATTAGAATACCTTTAGCATTATATGAACCTTCTTGAACCATATCCACAACACGACTAAAGACAAAGACAGTAATCAATGTATAAACCATTTCTCTTAAATCTAAATAAGTTAATGAGAGCAAAAGAACAACGACATCAAGTAAAAGTAATGATTTTCCCATCGTAAAGCCCATTTTTTTTTCAATAACTCGTGCAATAATATCGGTTCCTCCAGTGGTCCCGCCTGCTCGATAAACAATACCGCTGCCGATTCCGCCACATATACCTGCTAATAAGGCTGCAATCAGCATATCGTGATGTACTGAAATACTAATTGGATTATCTTGCCAAAACCATAGATTTACAGTTAATGAGATTGTGCCGATAAATGTATAAAAGATTGGGCGAAATCCTAATAGTTTTATACCAATTAAAATTAAAGGTATGTTTAGTATGAACGTTGATATAGCTGGTTTAACATGAAACAAATTATAAATAATTAACGTAATACCAGTTAACCCACCTTCAGCTAAATTATTGGCCATGTTAAAATTAACCAGACCAAAACTAAAAATACTTGTACCGATAAAAATCATGATACCATCTTTAAAAATTTGTTTAGATAATTTCATTTGATGCAACTCCTTTTCTACCCTTTATCAATCATAGCACCGACATTATTACACAACAAGGAATAGTTGATTGATTATCTAAAGTTTTTTTAATATGATTAGTATATTAATGAAGAGATTTGGAGTGGTGGTATGGATAAAGATGAGAAACAGACGTTGTACGAGATGCAGCAAGAAGTTGATAAGTATATTCAGCAGTTTAAAACTGGATATTTTCCGCCATTATCACAGTTAGCAAGATTGACCGAAGAAGTAGGTGAATTGGCACGAGAAGTCAATCATATTTATGGCGATAAAAAAAAGAAAAAAGATGAACCGATTAAAAAAATGCAAGAGGAAATCGGTGATGTATTGATTGTTTTGATTATTATGGCAAATTCCTTAAGTATTGATTTATCAGATGCCTTCCATCGAAATATGGAAAAATTTAACACGCGAGACAAATTCCGATTTGAAAGAAAGGATGAACGCGAACATGATTAATGTACTTATAGCAGGCTATAGTGGGAAAATGGGAACTGCTTGTACGTCGATGGTTTTGAACCACAAAAATTTAAATTTAGTTGGTGTAATAGATCGTCATTCGAAGGTCACATTCTTAAATGAAATACCAGTATACTCAACGGTTATTTCTACTATACCAGTTTTTAATTCACCAAAAAAAGCTTTGTCTAGCGTGAAAAATGCAGATGTTTGGATTGATTTTACATCACCCGATGTTGTTTTCGAAAATGTAAAAACAGCAATTGAAGCCGGAGTAAGGCCGGTAGTTGGAACAACTGGTATTTCAACTGAGGAGTTCGAACAGTTGGCAGACGTAGCTGATCAGTATCAACTAGGCGGACTTATTGCACCAAACTTCGCAATTGGAGCAATATTAATGATGGAGTTTTCACAAAAAGCCGCAAAGTACTTTCCAAATATTGAAATTATTGAATTGCATCATGATGAAAAGAAAGATGCACCTAGTGGGACTGCCATAAAAACGGCTGAACTAATTTCAGAAGTTCGCTCTACAGTGAAACAAGGAGCTCCGGAAGAATTGGAGCAGATTAAGGGAGCAAGAGGCGCAGATTATGATGGGATGAGGATTCATAGCATCAGATTACCTGGTTTAGTTGCCCATCAAGAGGTGCAATTTGGTGGTGAAGGTGAAGGTTTAATTATTCGTCATGACAGCTATAATCGTTCATCTTTTATGTCTGGTGTTGCGCTTGCTTGTGAGCAAGTTATGGAAGTAAATAAATTATATTATGGATTGGAACATTTACTATGATAGAAAAGAATGATTTCCCCGAAGAATTTAAAGCAGCTGCTCCGATAATTCAAAAAATTAAAGATGCTGGTTATGAAGCCTATTTTGTTGGTGGCAGTGTTCGTGATATTATTTTAGGTCAAAAAATTCATGATGTTGATATTGCTACCAGTGCATATCCACAAGAAATTAAAGCAATTTTCAATCGAACCATTGATGTCGGAATCGAGCACGGGACAGTACTTGTGTTGTGGCAAGATAATCAATATGAAGTGACTACTTTCCGTACAGAATCAACGTATCAAGATTTTAGACGACCGGATAAAGTAACGTTTGTCAGATCATTAATCGAAGATTTAAAACGTCGAGATTTTACGATGAATGCACTCGCAATGACTGAGACTGGAGAAATAATTGATTTGTTTAATGGAATTGAGGCGATTGAGAAAAAACAAATTAAAGCTGTTGGTAATCCTCATGAACGTTTCAGCGAAGATGCTTTAAGAATGATGCGTGGGCTACGTTTTGCGTCACAATTGGGATTTATAATAGAAGAAGAAACTTTTGCGGCAATTGTCGAAAATAGTTATTTATTGGAAAAAATATCAATCGAACGTATTTGTATTGAGTGGGTAAAATTAATGTTGGGGAGAGATGCTGCAACCGGAGTCGGTCTTTTTATTGCTTCGGGATGCAATAATTTTTGTCCGGGAATGTCTGAACAACTTTTTGGTCTCAACCTCTTTCAAAATCGCATTCACAGACAAATCAAGACTGAAGAGTTGGCTTGGGCTTTGTTGATGGATTCTCTCAATGTAGCCAATACTGCGAAGTGGATGAAAAGTTGGAAACTACCTAATAAATTAATCCAGTCTGTTTCTTCAGCTATGTTGTTCATTAAGAAGCGCAGAGAATGTAAAAGTTGGTCGGTTAAAGCACTTTACCAAGCAGGCTTTGAGACCGTGACACTCGTCGAACAATTATTAGAGTACACAGGTGAGTCCGGAGACTGCAGTAAATATCAGTATGCTTATCAGGATTTGCCAATCCATTCTTTGCAAGATTTAGCAATTTCTGGTAATGATCTATTGATTGAATTTGATTTAAAACCTGGTAAGTGGTTAGGTGATATATTAAGTAAATTAGCAGATGCTGTTTTATTTAATCAGCTACCAAATGAAAAAAAATGCTTATTAAATCATTGTAAAGAGGAGTTGTTAAAAAATGTATGAGAAAGAATTTTTAGTGATGGATACTATGACTGCGAAGGTTATGGGATCTGGTGATTTACCTGTTTTAGCGACTCCAAGTTTAATAGCAGCAGTTGAAGAAACCTGTCGCGACTTCATGAAACAACGATTATCTCAAGAACAGACATCAGTTGGTGTATCCATTTCTTGTCAGCATTTGCATCCAACTGGTATTGGTCAATCTTTTGTAGTTAAAATTATTGAAAAAAAATTTGAAAAAAGAAAGAGTGAATATATTTTTGAAGTGGCAGATAAAAGAACGAAAATCGCTGAAGGCACGCACATCAGAGTAATCGTCAATCGTCAAAGATTCATGAAGAACTTAGAAAATTAGAAAATTTGTGAAATAATTAATAAAGTCGTTTAATTTGGGTTCGTTTCATGTTATACTATCAGTGTAATAAAGATAACTTATTTAGAAAGAGGAGATTAGCATGTCAAAAGAAATGACTTTTTTTAAATTCTATTTTAGAAACGGTGAAACATGGACAATAGACCGTGATTATATTGGAGATTTATGGATTCGTCACGTGACGACAAGTTATGGACGCATTAACGGTAGTGAATTCCAAAAGATTAATCCATGCGAAGGAATTAAAATTGAAATTTTTGAAGAAGCAGATCATGTACAAACTGATGATATTAATCAAGGTGGGTTAGAGTCAGGCATGTTTGGTCGTGCTTTAAAATATCAGGATATTGAAAAAATGGGTATTCATTTTAATGATGGTACAAGTGATTTGATTTACTTCCCATATAAAGATAAAGGGACACCAGGTCAAGAAGGATTGGATAATTCTTATCAAACAACTCAAATCTCTGGAGATAATAAGTTATACATTGTCATTGATGAAAATAAAACAGTGACTGATTTTTATGGAGATAAATTTTAATTATAAATTACAATCATAATTTAACAAGCTGGCAGTTAACTTTTAATGTGGGTTAATTGCCAGCTTTTTTTTTGCAGTTTGAAGCGTTGGTCTAAATCTGTTAGAATATAAAAGATTAAGTTGAAATTAGGTGAAATCATGAAAATATTGAGAGCTGATAATTTATCAAAATCTTACGGTGAAAAGATTCTGTTAAATAATGTTTCTTTTTTAATTAAAGAAAAAGATAGAATTGGTTTAATCGGCATTAATGGTACCGGAAAGTCGACACTTATGTCTATTTTAGCTGAAAAAGACAATGCTGAGAACGGTGAAATCGATCATCCGCATGATTATCAGATTGGTTATTTGTCACAGCAAACAGAATTAGATAACGATGCTACGGTGATAGATGTTGTGTTTGACAGCCAGTCACCGATTATGCGAGCTGTTAAATCATATGAAAAAGCACTAGCTGATTTAGCATCGGATGGAGCAAATCCACAATTTCAAGCAGCTTATACTAAGGCTGAAGAACGAATGAATCAAGAGGATGCTTGGATAGCGGATACTAATGCAAAAACTATTCTAAGCAAGTTGGGCATTCTTTTTCTAGATAAGCGAGTTTCTGAGTTGTCTGGTGGGCAAAAAAAACGTTTAGGTTTAGCACAAGTTTTAATACAGGAGCCTGATTTGCTACTTTTAGATGAACCAACTAACCATTTAGATTATCAAAGTATTGCGTGGTTAGAGAATTATCTGAAACAATATAAAGGAGCTTTAGTAGTAACAACACATGATCGTTACTTTTTAGACCGTGTGACTAATCGCATACTTGAACTTTCACATGGTAATTTATACGAATACCAAGGGAATTATGAAGTTTACCTAAATCAACGCGCAGAACGAGAAGAAATTGAAGAAAAACAAATCCATAAAAATAAGCAACTGTACAAACAAGAACTTATTTGGATGCGTGCCGGTGTCCAAGGTAGAGGAACAAAACAGCAAGCAAGGATTAATCGATTTAATGATTTAAAAGAGTCGGTGAATAATCAGCAAGGAACTGATGATTTGAGTTTTTCTGTAGCCACACAAAGATTGGGCAAAAAAGTTATTGATGTTAAACATGCTTACTATAAAATTGACAATAAAATTATTCTAAATGATTTTTCGATGTTAGTTCAATCGCGCGAGAGGTTAGGGATCACCGGAGAAAACGGCAGTGGAAAATCAACACTCTTAAACTTAATCAGCGGTCGATTGACTATTGATAGTGGTGTAATTGATGTTGGTGAGACTGTCAAAATTGGTTACTATACACAAGAAAATGAGCAGATGGATGAATCAAAACGTATGATTCAATATTTGCAAGAAAAAGCTGAACAAGTCAAACAAAATGATGGTACAACAATTAGTGTGACAGAGATGTTGGAGCGTTTTCTATTTCCGAGACATATGCATGGAGCCTTGATTTCAAAATTATCCGGCGGAGAAAAACGTCGATTGTATCTTTTAAATATTTTAATTCAACATCCTAATGTTTTGTTGTTAGATGAGCCGACGAATGATTTAGATATTGAAACGTTAACAATATTGGAAGATTATTTAGAAACTTTTCCGGGTGCAGTAATTACCGTCAGCCATGACCGATATTTTTTGGATAAAACAATGGATAAGCTGTTAATTTTCAAAGGAAGTGGCGTGATTAAGGTTTTTTATGGTTTAATGTCGGATTATCTTTTATCAGATACTGAGGAGGTAGTTGAAAGTTCTGAAACTAGAGAGTGGCAAGACATTGAACCGCCAGTTGAGGTGAAGAAGGAAAAAAATAAGTTAACCTATAAGGAACAACAAGAATGGAAGACGATTGAAACTGATATTGATAGTTTAGAAGATGTGATTGCTGAGATCAATGATACAATGGTTAAGTTTTCTAATGATGCTGGAAAGTTGCAAGACTTACAAAAAGAATTGTCTCTGAAAGAGCATCAGTTGGATCAGATGATAGAGCGATGGGAATATTTAAGTGAGTTTGCTGACAGTTAAAAAGAGGGGGTCCATATGGAAGAAGCTTATTTGGAATTAGGAAAAAAAATTTTAAATGAAGGTATAGAAAAATCAGATCGAACTGGAACTGGTACAAAAAGTATATTTGGGTATCAGATGAGATTCGATTTGCAGCAAGGATTTCCGCTTTTAACAACAAAGCGAGTGCCTTTCTCATTAATCAAAAGTGAGTTATTGTGGTTTATTAAGGGGAATACAAATATAAAATATTTACTTGAAAATAATAACCATATTTGGGATGAGTGGGCATTTGAGCGATATGTTAAAAGTGAAGAGTATCATGGTCCTGATATGACAGATTTCGGTCGCCGTTGTTTGTCAGATGCAGACTTTAATGAAATCTATCAAAAAGAAATAGCAGAATTTTGCCAAAAAATTATTTCAGATAGTAATTTCTCAAAAAAATATGGCGAATTAGGAAATATCTACGGGGCTCAGTGGCGTAGATGGCATACGTCAACCGGTGAAACTATTGATCAACTGAAACAAGTCATCGACATGATTAAAACGGTACCAGATTCGCGGCGATTGATTGTATCAGCGTGGAATCCAGAAGATATTCCCAATATGGCTTTGCCACCTTGTCATACAATGTTTCAATTTTATGTGTCTGATGGCAAGTTGAGTTGTCAATTATATCAACGAAGTGGTGATGTGTTCTTAGGTGTTCCATTTAATATAGCGAGCTATGCATTATTAACCCACTTAGTCGCTCATGAAACTGGTTTAGAAGTAGGTGAGTTTGTTCATACACTAGGTGATGCTCATTTGTACAGTAATCATTATGATCAAATGAAATGTCAATTAAGTAGAGATGTTCGTGACATGCCGACAATTAAATTAAATCCAGAACGTAACAGTATTTTTGATTTTGAAATGGCCGACATTATATTACAAAATTACAATCCGCATAAAGGGATAAAAGCACCAATCGCTGTATGATAATTATTAGGGGGAAATAATAATGATAGCTGCAATATGGGCACAAGACCAGAATGGTTTGATAGGTAATAATGATCAATTGCCTTGGTATTTACCAGATGATTTACAATTTTTTAAACAAATGACAGAGAATAACGCTATTGTGATGGGACGTAAAACGTTTGAAGGGATGGGAAAACAGCTATTACCTAATCGAAAAACAATCATATTAACGTCAGATATGTCCTATAATGGAAATGGTGCAGATGTACTACATACAATTGACGATGTATTGGCTTTCGCTGAAAAATTCGAAGGAATTACTTTTATCACTGGAGGCGGACAAATTTATAAAAACTTTTTACCACATATTGATGTTCTGTATCGTACCTTAATCAAAGCTGAGTTTGAAGGAGATACATATTTTCCATATCTTGATTGGGAAGATTGGAATATTGTCAGTACTAGCGAGGGTGTTGTAGATGATAAAAATAAATATCCGCATGACTTCGAAACTTATCAAAGAAATACAAACACATAAAAAAGAGATGGCTGTTTGAATGGGGACCAACCTCTATAAAATAAGACACAAATATACTATCTAGGTATAGACTCGCGATATTTTACTTGTTTTTGTTGGATTTATATTTTATTTTGGTGATTAATGTGATCTATAATCGTCTGTATTACAACAGATGTAGGCACCTGTTTAGATAGCATGTTTAGCATTTAGTGATGATGAATTAAACAAATCGAAACAAGCATTATCAGTGGGAGCCCTTTTTGGGACATACCCATGATAATGCTTTTTCTTTATACTCTTTTTGATAACTATATGAGGTGTATAAAGATCCCAGGTAAATAATTTGTCACTTCCAGCAATTGTTCTAAGGTTTTAAATATAAGATTAATATCTTACTTTTCTCCAATATTATAAGAATATTCTCGTCACTATACTGATCCATTATTGAAGATAAATAAAGTTATTTTCTTCCAAGAGGTAGATATGTAATTGGCTTTTGAAATCGTTTATTTAAATTAAATGGACGATTCAATTTCAATAATTTTTAAGAACTATTCCATTTTTTACATTTTGGAACTTTACAGTTCCAGTTATATTTTTGCCTAATCAATTTAGATAGTATTTTCATTTATTTTTCATTTCAATTGGGCACTCAATCTATCCTTTCCAACATAAAGAAAACACTTCCTGTTAAATTCATTTTAATCGAATTCAACAGGAAGTGTTTTTTTTAAGTAAAAAAATAAATTGAAAAATAGATGAAGCAAGCACCTAACATAACAAAAATATGCCAGACGACATGCATAAACTTGATGTGTTTCATGCTGTAAAAAACAGCACCGATTGTATAAGATACACCGCCAAGGAACAGTAGTAAAAATCCATTAACGCCAAGACCATCAAACAAAGGTTTAATAGCGATCAAACAAAGCCAGCCCATTGCAACATAAAGAATGACACCGGTTTTATTCTTAGTGCTTAACCAAATGGATTTATAAATTATACCAAGTAATGCTATACCCCAAATGATTCCGAAAAGTGTCCATCCTAACCATCCCTTAATAGTTAAAAGACAGAAAGGGGTGTAGCTACCTGCAATTAATAAATAAATAGAGCTATGGTCGAATACCTGAAAGACCTTTTTAGCTTTGGTAAAGATCAAGCTGTGGAACAGTGTTGAAAATAAAAACAGTAGAATCATAGACGATCCGAATATAGTATATGACACGACATGTATTGGAGACCCTAATCGTGCTCCTTTGATAATCAATAAAACTAAGCCAGCAATGCTGAGTCCAGTACCGATTCCATGAGTTATCGCATTAAATACTTCATTCGTTATCATATATTTGCGTGAAAATGTATTTCCTTGTTGCATTTATGACATCCTTTCGTTTTTTTTAAGTGAAAATATGTCTCGTATCTGTTATACTGTACAAAAGATACCTTAATATAATTCTACACGAATATGTTAAATTTTGAAAGAGGTTTTAAACATGACTAAAATAAAAATAGTAACTGACTCATCGGCAGTCATTTCGCCAGAACGACTAAGTGAGATAGAAATCAATGTTGTCAGTCTATCGGTAATGATTGATGGTGTGATATATGCTGATAAAGAATTGGATAATGTTGAATTTATGTCGATGATGGCTAATGCTAAATCACTACCCAAAACTAGTCAACCACCAATTGGGGAATTTATCGAATTATATGATAAACTTGGAGAAGATGGTAGTGAAATCATTTCAATACATCTAACAGAAAAATTAAGTGGAACAGTAAATACTGCACGTCAAGCAGCTCAAATGTCTAAATCAAATGTCACTGTCATTGATAGTGACTATATTGATCAAGCGTTAGGATTTCAAGTTTATGAGGCTGCTAAATTAGCACAATCAGGTGCTTCCAAAGATGACGTTTTACAGCTCGTGGAAGATGTTAAAAAGCGAACATCTTTATACATTGGTGTAGCAACACTAGAAAATCTAGTTAAGGGAGGTCGTGTTGGTAAATTAGTCGGTGCTTTGTCAGGATTTTTAAACATGAAAATAATGATGCAACTTGTAAACGGCGAATTAGAAGTTGTAGGTAAAGGACGCGGTAATAAAACGTTTACTAAATGGTTAACTGCACTTGAAAAAAATTTGGCACATCTAGATCTTGAATATATTGGTATTTCAGATGCTGATAGTCGCGAACTAACTACTGAGTTGAAAAATTCATTGTTAACAATATTGCCTGACTTTGATATACCGATTATTCATACAATCCCTTTGGTGGCTACTCATGCTGGTAAGGGTGCCTTTGCGATTATGTACTATACTAAATAATAAGCATACTGTTTGAAAGGCAGATCATTTAATGGTCTGTTTTTTTTATCAATAGGAGTGTTCAAATGAGAAAATTAAAAAAAATAATACTCTATGCGCTGTTCTTTGTTTTTGTTTCTTTACTGACTTTTGTTACATTGTCTTTAGTGATAGCACCAGCTGAACGAATTAATCCTCCAACTGTTAAAGTTAGCGAAAAAAGAATGGAAATATTAAGAATCAGTGCGATAGGGGATTCTTTGACAGAAGGAGTAGGGGACAACACTAAATCAGGAGGGTATGTCCCAATTTTGCAAAGAGACTTAACAGATGAGCAGCCGATTGATGTCGTTCAAATGTCTAATTTCGGTAAAGCTGGTGATCGTAGTGATCAAATTTTAAAAAGACTTAAAAAGGATAAAGACATGCAAAAATCTGTCAAAGAAGCAAATGTTATTACTATGACAGTTGGCGGAAATGACTTAATGCAAGCTTTTCAATCAAGAATTTTTGGTAAAACATCAATAAAAAAATTTGAGAAGCCTATGACGAAATATCAAAAAGAACTAAAAAAGTTATACGAGGAAATACGCACACTTAATCCAGAAGCCCCAGTTTATCAATTAGGTGTGTATAATCCATTTCTTGTGAGTTTTGGTGAAATTGAGGAAGCACAGGATATTGTTGATTTTTGGAATAACGGTTCTCGTGAATTTGTTAATGAACAAAAAAATGCTTTTTTTGTTCCAATTAACGAAGAAATATCCAATGGACTTGATGGAAAACCGACTCTGAATGAGGAAAACCCCGCTAATGATTCATCGCTAACAAAAGCACAGGCAGAGAAAGCGGTCAATAATGCGTTGATTAATAATTTGATTTCTGAGGATGATAGTTTCCATCCAAATAATTTAGGATATCAGGTGATTGCGAATGCATTTGAGAAAAAAATAAGCAGTACCAAAGAACTTTGGTTTAAGAAATGAGTGAGACAATGAAACGAACAATCAAAAATGAAAATAAAGAAAATTTAGTCCACGAAAATAAAATAAGATATTTTTTTAATAACCCTTGGAAAATTGCATTTTTAATATTGGCGGCAATAATAATTGGAGGGGCAGTTTTTTTAGGCTCACGAATTATGACACCAAGATCCAACTTTTCTGTCAATCAATCCAATACAAGTGTTAGAGGTGAACCCAGTTTTCAAGTTCAGTTGAAAAAACAACAAGTTAATGATATTCTTGATTATTATTTAAATGATTTTATGAAAAAATCAGGAGTGGACTATAAATTTACTCTTGATAAAGAGGCAATGCTCGAAGGCACATTTGACCTTTTAGGTCATGAGACTGACTTTTATTTGTTTTTTGAACCGTATGTCTTAACAAATGGTAATGTCCAACTGCGAGCTAAAAATTTATCAGTTGGAACATTGAGTGTTCCGATTACGGCAATGATTAATTATATTTCGCATAGTGTTGATTTTCCTAAGTGGGTAGAAGTTGATTCAAAAAAACAAACAATTACATTACACTTGGATAAGTACATACTAAAAAATGGGATGAAACTTCGTGCAGATAAGATTAATTTGATTGATGATGAAATAAGTTTTAGTGTGTATTTGAACTTAACAGATGAAAAGAAAGGGAAGTGATTTTATGAATGAGACAGCAATCTTTGCCGGTGGGTGTTTTTGGTGCATGGTTCAGCCATTTGATACACAGCTAGGTATTCATTCGGTTATTTCTGGTTATACCGGTGGACATAAGGAAAACCCTACATATGAAGAAGTTTGCAGTGGACAAACTGGTCACACTGAAGCTGTTAAAATTGAATTTGATCCAAATATTACTTCTTATAAAGAATTATTGGCTATTTATTGGCAGCAGACAGATCCGACAGATGCGTTTGGACAATTTGAAGATCGTGGCGACAGTTATCGTCCAGTAATATTTTATACATCACCTCAACAAAAAGAAATGGCAGAAAAAAGTCTTGCGGAACTGGATAAATCTAGTAAATATTCAGAACCAATTGTCACTAAAATAGAACCCGCTAGCCCGTTTTATGTTGCCGAAGACTATCATCAAGATTTTTATAGAAAAAATCCAGCAAGATATGCTTTGTCTCATCATACACGAGATCAGTTCTTAAAAAAAGTTTGGAGTGATCGATTATGAAACGTAGCTTTTACCATTACATACAAACCCACAGAGATACTAAGTTACGAACTCCAGAAGTGTTGTTAGCAGAAGATATCTTTACAGATTTGCAATTTCCAAAACAGTCGGAGGATTATGAAGAAATATCACATTACCTTGAAACAAATGCTTACTATATATCAAATATGGATTTGTTCGATGAACTTTGGGAACTTTATGTAGAAACAAATTGATTAGGTTAGGACGTGAAGTAGTTTGAAGGAAGAAGATTCAAAAGAAGTACAAGAATCAGAACAAAAGATGCAGCCCAAGAAAAAACGCAGTATATCACTTACTCAATATATAATAAGCTTGATTATTATTGCAATTGTGGCTTCCGGTGCAACTGTAGCTGTTTTTGGAATTTATTCGCGCAAAGAAGCTACCCAGCTGCGAGGCAGCTCAATACAAAGCATTGATTACTTAAACCAAGTGATTAAGATGGCTTATTTTGATAAAGTAGATGATCAAAAATTAATCGATGGAGCCCTAAAGGGAATGGTTGAAGCACTAGATGATCCTTATTCAAGCTATTTTAGTAAAAGTGAAGCAAAGGATTTTGATGATAGTATTTCTGGAAGTTTTGAGGGTATTGGCGCTGTCATGACGATGCAAGACGGTGTACCTACTATTGCAGAGCCTCCGATTAAAGGTAGTCCAGCAGAAAAAGCACAGTTAAGAGCCAATGATAAAATATTAAAAATTAACGATAAAAAAGTATCTGACAAATCATTAAATGATGTAGTCAAAGAGGTAAGAGGAAAAAAAGGGTCGACAGTCAAATTAGAGGTGGCACGTGATAAAGAAGTATTCAATGTAGAAATAAAAAGAGATAAAATTCCAGTTGAATCTGTCAAATCAAACATCGATAAAAATCATAAGAATATTGGTTACATTGACATTAAAAGTTTTAATGATACAACCTCAGATGAGTTTAACAAAGCTATTGAATCATTAGAAAAAGAGGGAGCAAAGGGATTAATTATCGATGTTCGTGGTAATCCAGGCGGTATTTTGCCGCAAGTTGAAGAAATAACCAGTCGTTTTCTAAGAAATGGTGAAACAATTGTTCAATTTGAAGATCGAAATAAAAAAGAAAGCAAGGATACGGCTAGTGAACAACTAGATGAAGGTAAAAAAATTAATTTACCAACAGTTTTATTAGTAGATCAAGATAGTGCGAGTGCGTCTGAAATTATGGCAGCTGCATTAAAAGACAGTGGTCGTTTTGACGTTGTCGGTACTAAAACATTTGGCAAGGGAACTGTTCAATCATTGATACCTCTTGGAGATCAAGGTGAAGCTAAATTGACTATCAGTAAATGGTTAACACCTAAGGGTCAGTGGATTCATAAAAAGGGTGTTGAACCTACAGTAGACGTTGAGTACCCTGAGTACTTAAAAAATCGCATGATTGATACCTCTAAGACGTATAGGGAGGGTATGATTAGTGATGATGTGAAAATTATTAATAGCGATTTGCAAGCATTAGGCTATCAAGTTGACGGAAAATCGGATACATATACAAACACAACTAAAACGGCCGTCAGTGAATTTCAAGAAAAAGAAGACTTGACTGTGACAGGTGAAGTTGATAAGGATACGGCAGTTAAAATCGTTGAGTCAGTTATTAATTATTGGAAAGCTAATGACACACAATATCAAAAAGCGATGGATTTAGTTTTAGAAAAAGTTAAGTAGAATATTTAGTAATCCTTTTAAGGAGCGAGTTTCTTCTCGCTCCTTTTTAATATTAAAATTACAGTGTGTCTTGTGACTGGTTGATTATTTTAATCATTTTTTATCAAAGTATGATTAAAAATTTTAAATGATGAAGTTAGTAAAAAACGACTTTCACAAATCAGTTGTTTAGTCTGATTTGTGAAAGTCGTTAATTAGTATAAAACTATTTTTTCTGTTGCTTGCCAGCGTTTCGTCCACCTATTTTTTTATTAGTAGATTGATTTTTATTTGATTTATTGTTTTGTTTAACAGGCGGAGTTACATCCTTTGCGATACTTGATGTAGTAACTTTTATAGGGTTTTTCGCAAAATGTTCCTCTAACTCACGTTTGATTTTTGGTTTTTGATACAAGGTTGAAATCGCTGATTGAAGACAACTGAAAATACCGCCGACTACCCAATAAAGTGTTACACCAGCTGGGGAACTGAATGATATGAAGATAATCATCAACGGTGAAATATAGGACATCATTTTCATTTGTTTCTTTTGTGCTTCATCCATCCCCATCATACTTACGTAGCTTTGGATAAAGTAGCTAATCCCCGCGAGAGCTACAAGGATAAGACTTGGTTTACCTAGATTAATTCCTAGGAAAGTTGATTCTGAAATTCCTGGTGTGACTTTTGCTGCGAAGAATAAAGCAGTAAAAATCGGCATTTGAATAATTAAAGGCAGGCATCCGATGCCGCCAATAATGCTGACATCATTCTCTTTGTATAATTTCTGCAATTCTTGCTGTGCAGCAAGTTGTTCTTCCTGAGAAGATGAATTTTTCATTTTCTCATTAATAGCATCCATATGCGGTTTTAAGGCAGCAATTTTTTCTTGCTGGATCATTGATTTTTTCATTTGACTAAGACCAAGCGGTAAAATAATTAATCTGACAACAAGGGTTAGCACGATAATTGCCATACCAAAACCGAGACCTAAGTTTTCAGCTAAGTATGTTACTAAGTGACTCATCGGCTTTACTAAGACGTTATAAATTATTCCGTCTCCAGTAGGATTACCTTTTTTGTCGGTATCAACACAACCAGATAACGTAATCAGCAACATAAAAAGACCAGATGTTATCAGCCATTTTTTAAAATTTTTCATTGAATTCTTCCTTTACAATAATCTACACAAAGATAACTATAACTAAATAAATGATTTTTTTCAATTAAATTTAGTTAATTTTAATACGAGACGTCAAAGCTACTTCGTATTTTATTGGATGTATTGTAATGAATTTGACAATCGCTCACACGACCGGAAGGTGATGGAGATTTTTTGACTGCTGCTATGAATTGTTCTAATTGTTCATCAGTACCATCAGCTTCGATGTAAACTGAGCCATCATTTAGATTTTTTACTAGTCCGGTTACACCTATTTGTTCTGCTGTCATTTTTGTTAAGTAACGAAAGCCTACTCCCTGTACTCTACCAGAAACAATCATTTGAATTGACATAATAATTCCTCGCTTTCATATATTGAATTCAGTATATAATGCAATTTTTAAATTGACAAATTTTATACTAAATTGTTAGTTTTTTGTTATAATGGGTTGATGATAAAATGCAAAGGTGGAAATTATGAAATACATTACATCAGCGAAGAATAATTTTGTTAAAAACGCAAAAAAATTGCATAAAAAGAAATATCGCTCCGAATCAAATTTATACTTAATTGAAGGGGAGCATTTAGTTGAAGAGGCCGTGAAACACAATGCTGATATTGT
Source organism: Vagococcus vulneris (assembly GCF_003950515.1). GTDB lineage: Bacteria > Bacillota > Bacilli > Lactobacillales > Vagococcaceae > Vagococcus > Vagococcus vulneris. The sequence goes on along the minus strand of NZ_NGJS01000005.1, from coordinate 47,062 downwards.
TTATGTTATCGTTGAAGAAAATATGTTGGAAAAATATAATTACCTTATCCAAGACTTCGATGACGAAAAAGTTTATTTAGTCACTGATTCAATTATTCAAACACTGTCAACGTTACCGACACCGCAAGGGATTATGGCAATTATTGAAAAAAAAGCTGCGGTAGATATTCTTTATCAGGGTCGGATTTTGATTTTAGACTGCGTTCAAGATCCAGGTAATGTCGGAACAATGATTCGAACTGCTGATGCAGCAGGCTTCACTCATATCATTTTAGGAGAAGGCTGTGCAGATGTTTACCAACCAAAGGTGTTGCGTGCGATGCAAGGTAGCCAATATCATTTAACTCTTGAAGAAGGGGACGTATCGGAGAGGATGTCAGAATTATTTAAGCGAGAATATCTGATTTACGGAACAGAACTCAATCCGGAAGCTATTGATTATCGTGAAATAAAGAAAGATTATCAAAATCTTGCCATTGTTATGGGAAATGAAGGACAAGGTGTATCTGCTGAAATTTTAAAATACACTACAAAAAATGTTTACATTCCAATTATAGGTCAGGCAGAATCGTTAAACGTTGCCGTAGCAGCCGGAATTCTCATGTTTTCGTTACAATAGTTATGAATTTATTAAATTAAGTCATTTATATAGCCAGATTTACTTGATGGTGATAAAATAACTTTATGTTAAAAATATGTAAATAATATCCATTAAATAGAAAGTATGTGAACCGTAAATGGCATTGGATTGGCAAAATGATAAAGACTACCTTGCACTTGTAGAAGATTTAATCTTTACGGAAGAAGTGCAAAGTTTAGCAGATTTTAAACAACATCATTACTCAAATAGATTAGAACATTCAATTAGTGTATCTTACAGAAGTTATTTATTAGCAAAAAAATGGAATGGAAATGTCAGAGCTACTGCTCGAGCTGGGTTATTGCATGACTTATTCTTTTACGATTGGCGTGACCAAAAGATGGGCGAAGGAACGCACGCATATGTTCATCCGAGAATCGCATTAAAAAATGCACGTAAATTAACCAAAATTTCTAAATTAGAAGAAGATATAATTATTAAACACATGTTTGGTGCAACGATTGCTCCACCTAAGTATAAAGAAAGCTACATCGTGACGATGGTTGATAAATATTGTGCATGTGAAGAAGCTATCGCTCCTTTATATCGCAAATTTAAACATAAAGCATCTGATTATTTAGGATTATCACAAATTTAAAGATTATTTCAACTTGCATGATTTCGGTTATGCAAGTTTTTTTATGTAACCTATTTATTAGTTAAAATGGGTGTTGTTAATGTCTACGTTATTGATAATTGATGTTGGTATACTTTTATAAATATTGAATTATAGATGAGTAATAATAATGTTCTATGTGATTTAATCGATGAATTGAATAAAGGGTTGTCTATAAGTGATAAACATAGTAACGGCTAGGTATCGATGGAAGTATATTAATTAGTTATTGTGATAAATTAATCGTTCGCCTAATAAATTTTCAAGTCATATTTGGTCATGGAAAATTGTGATTAGGTAAAACGATATCAGGCGCTAACCGATTTTCTATATATACTTATCAGAAAGTTTGTAATACTGCTTGAATTATTTAACTGTGTATATAATTAACGATTTTTTATACTGATGCTTGAAGCAAGTTTTATTAGGTAATGAAATGATGTGAATTTGATTGGCATTGATTATCACTCTAAAGGATGTTACTAAAATAAATTACAAGCGGAAAGGTAGTCAGAAGGTTATCTTTATTTTATAATTAATATGATGATTGTGTTAGGTGAAGGGAGGGGTAGTATGACATCGTGTCAAGAAAGAAAATTTCAATTATGCCCTAGATTTGAGAAAACATTTGCAATTTTAGGTAAAAAGTGGAATGGATTAATAATTGATGTTCTCCTTGAAGAAGGACCTCAAAGATTTGTAGAGCTGGCGTCAAAAGTTCCAGATGTTAGTGATCGTGTACTGGTTGAACGCCTAAAAGAACTTGAAGATAAAGGTATTTTATTGAGACAGGTTTTTGAAGAAGAAAATAATCGTATCGAGTATCGTTTAACTGATAAAGGTCAGGATTTAAAGAGCGTAATGCAGGAAATTCAAACATGGGGTGAACGTTGGGTCAATTAAGTACTTGACCTTTATCGATAAACCTTGTAAACTTACTTGTAAATAAAGAAATACGTTATGAGAAAAGAGTAGCATAGCTAATCAATCAATAGGGAGGCTTGTCATCGACTGAAAGCAAGCTGATGTGTGGTATGTGAAGTTCACTTCTCTAGTAGTTTTAACAAACCGGTGTAATACATCGTTAACAATCAAGAGATACTTATGTTTATATGATTAAACATTTGGTAATTTAGGATGGTACCGCGAGACATCGTTCCTTTTGGAATGATGTCTTTTTTGCGTATTTTTAGTTAATTTGAAAGGAATTGAGAAAATGGCAATAAAGGAAACACTTGAAAAGCTGAAAATTGAAACGTTAGATTTAATTGTTCAAGCAAATGATTTAAACACGTTAAGCGAGATTAGAGTAAAAACGTTAGGGAAAAAGGGCTCCATGACAGAGGTTCTTCGCGGCATGAAAGATTTGACTGCTGAGATGCGTCCCGTTGTTGGATCTTTTGCTAATGAAGTACGTGATATTTTAACAGATGCACTAGATAATAAGAAGATAGAACTAGAAGAGATTGCATTGAATGATGCACTGGGCAAGGAAACAATTGATGTCACTCTTCCAGGAACAGTGGTTAAAACTGGCACACCGCATATTCTGACACAGGTTATGCAAGAGATAGAAGACGTTTTCTTAGGTTTAGGTTATCAAATTATTGAAGGAAATGAAGTTGAACAAGATGAGTATAATTTTGAACGGATGAATTTACCGAAGGATCATCCAGCTCGAGATATGCAGGATTCATTTTATATCACTGAAGATTTGTTATTAAGAACACATACATCTCCCGTTCAGGCAAGAACCATGGAAAAACACGATTTTACAAACGGACCCCTGCGCATGATTAGTCCTGGCAAGGTATACCGTCGCGACAATGATGATGCTACACACAGTCATCAATTTCATCAAATTGAAGGCTTAGTTATTGATAAAAAGATAACGATGGGTGATTTAAAAGGAACTCTTGAAGTATTGATAAAGAAAATGTTTGGTGCTGACCGTAAAATCAGATTACGTCCAAGTTATTTTCCATTTACAGAACCATCTGTTGAAGTAGATATCAGTTGTTTTAAATGCGGTGGTGAAGGGTGCAATGTTTGTAAACATACTGGCTGGATTGAAGTCTTAGGTGCAGGTATTGTTCACCCGAGAGTTTTAGAGATGTCAGGGGTGGATTCGACGAAATACAGCGGATTTGCTTTTGGATTAGGACCTGATCGATTTGCGATGTTAAAATACGGTGTAAACGATATCCGTTATTTCTATCAAAATGATCGTCGCTTTTTAGAACAATTTAAGGTAAAGGGGTAGAAAAATGTTAGTATCATATAATTGGTTAAATGAATTAGTAGATTTAACAGACATCCCAGTCAATGAGTTAGCAGATAAAATGTCTCGTACGGGAATTGAAGTTGAAGACGTGATTGTACCAGCTGAGGGGCTGAAAAAAATTGTTGTTGGTGATGTGAAAGAGTGTGTACCACATACTGACAGTGATCATTTATCAGTGTGTCAGATAGATGTCGGTGAAGATGATTTGTATCAAATTGTCTGCGGAGCGCCAAATATTCAAGCAGGCAAAAAAGTTATTGTTGCACTACCAAATTCACGTATTGCAGATAATGTAAAAATTAAAAAAGGTAAAATGCGTGGAGAAGTTTCATTGGGAATGGTGTGTGCTTTGCAAGAATTAGGATATGCTGACAGCGTAGTGCCGAAAGCTTATTCTGAAGGTATCTATTTCTTACCAGATAATGCTGTTCCTGGTGAGCCAGTATTCAGATATTTAGAAATGAATGATCAAATTATTGAATTGTCAGTGACACCAAACCGTGCCGATGCTTTAAGTATGCGTGGTGTTGCTCATGAAGTTGCTGCTATTTATAATAAATCCGTTCATTTTCCAACAAAAACCGTTACTGAAGATGATACTGAGTCAGTTGAAAGCAAAATTAAAGTTACAGTGGATAATGTAAAAGATACGCCAACTTATACGATGCGTGTTATAAAAGATGTAAAAGTATCTGAAAGTCCTTTATGGTTGCAAACACGTTTGATGAATGAAGGTATTCGTCCTGTTAATAACGTGGTTGATGCGACAAATTATACACTGCTGCTATTTGGTCAACCTCAGCATGCGTTTGACTATGATAAACTAGGTACTGCTGAAATCGATGTTCGTCGTGCATCAGACAATGAAGAACTCGTTACGTTGGACGGAGTTGAACGCGCTTTGTCTTCTGAAAATCTAGTTATTACTAATGGTGAAAAACCGATTGCATTAGCAGGAATAATGGGAGGAGAGTCAACTGAAATAGATGACGCGACTACTACTGTTGCATTAGAAACGGCATTGTTCGAACCGACCCTTATTCGCAGAACAGCACGCTCATTCGGCCTATCAAGTGAATCAAGCAAACGATTTGAACGTGGAATAAACACAGCAACGATAATGGAAGCCAGTGATTTTACAGCGTCCTTGATTGCTGAGTTAAGCGGTGGTAAAGTACTCCAAGGAACTGTAATAAGCACACCTTATGAAGCTCAAAGTCAAACTGTGACGATTTCATTAAAAAAAATAAATGATTCTTTAGGGACAGAATTGACTGTTGCAGATATTCTAACTATTTTAGCTAAGTTAGGCTTTGAAACAACCGAATTAGACGAACAATTCACTGTTGTTGTTCCGCCAAGAAGATGGGATATTACAATTGAAGCTGATTTAGTTGAGGAGGTTGCACGTATTTATGGGTACGATAATTTACCTTCCACATTACCAAGTGGCAGTTCACTGCTAGGAAACTTAACACATTCCCAGCAATTAATAAGAGATGTTCGACGAAATCTAGAAGGTTCTGGCTTAGATGAAGCTATTAGTTATGCACTCACGACCCCTGAGTTAGCGGTAAGATTTGTGAAAGAAGCAAAACCCGTTGTCGAATTAGATTGGCCGATGAGTCAAGAACATTCTATTTTAAGACAAAGTCTAACTTCTGGCTTGCTGGTTGATACAGCCTATAATCTAGCTAGAAAGAATAAACAGATTGCTTTATATGAAATTGGAAAAGTTTTTGAATCACGTGGGAAATCAATCTTACCAATTGAAACAAAACACGTTGCTTTAGCTGTCGCTGGTGAATGGCAAACAAATGAGTGGAACACTCAAACGGTTTCGGTTGATTTCTTTACACTTAAAGGGATTGTTGAAGACTTATTATCTATCCTAGGAATGTCTAGACGTGTCAGGTTTGTAGCTACTACAAAATATAAAGATTTGCACCCCGGCCGTACAGCAGAAATTATTGTTGATAACATTGTAGTCGGTTTTATAGGTCAAGTTCATCCGACGGTTGCTAAAGAAATGGATTTAATCGATACGTATGTGTCAGAATTAGATTTGGAAGTTTTATGTGAACTAAGCACAAAACAAATCACATTTAAAGAAGTAACAAAATACCCATCAATAAAACGAGATATGGCTTTATTAGTCGACAAATCTGTAACGAATCAACAAATTATTGATGTTATTATTAGTAAAGCTGGTCGCTTCCTTAAGGATATTCATTTATTTGATGTTTATGAAGGAGAAAATTTAGGATCCGGTAAAAAATCTTTAGCGTATTCATTGATTTATCAAAATGAAGAAGCAACCCTTGTAGATGAAGAAGTTACTTCATCAGTTGAAAAAGTAACAGCAGCTTTAATCTCAGAATTAAGTATAGAAGTTAGATAAAATTAAAGCATATAGAGTAAGGCGACTTTATCAAAAATGTTAAAGTCGTTTTCTCTAATAATTGGGGGATTCGGGATGACGTTTAAAGAAATTGGTTCAAAGATAATGAGTAAAAATGTGATTAAAAATTATGAACTATCAGGAGAAATGTTAGAACTGAAACAAAAAAGAGATAGTGAGTTAATGAGAATTATGACTGGTGACGATCAGCGAATTCTAGTTTTAGTCGGTCCATGTTCAGCGCATGATGAAGAATCAGTTTTAGAATATACCAAAAGATTAAAGCAAGTGCAAGATAGGTTAGTGGACAAGCTCTTTATTATTCCACGTGTTTATACTAATAAACCAAGAACGAATGGTGATGGGTAGAAGGGATTATTACATCAACCTGATGCAGCAGGTAGTGTTAGTTTGATGAAAGGTATTGAAGCAGTTCGTCGTATACATTATCGTGTTATTAGCGAAGTTGGTTTAACAACGGCAGACGAGATGCTTTACCCTGAAAATTTAGAGTTAGTTAAAGATTTACTTAGCTATATAGCAATAGGTGCTAGATCTGTAGAAGATCAAAATCATCGTTTTGTTGCTAGTGGGATTGACCAACCAGTTGGTATGAAGAATCCGACTAGTGGGTATTTGCAGATAATGTTTCATTCAATTTATGCAGCACAACAATCACATGAATTTATTTATAATAATCAAGAAGTAAAAACTTCATCCAATCCGTTGGCACATGCTATTTTAAGAGGTGGATTAGATAAATATGGAAACAATCTTCCAAACTATCATTATGAAAATTTAATTGACGTAAAAAAAGAATATGATAAATTAGGTTTAAAGAACCCATTTGTAGTAGTTGATACGAATCATGATAATTCAGGTAAACAATTTAAAGAACAAATAAGAATTGTTCAAGAAGTCTTGCATCATCGTCAATGGAATCCAGATTTAGCACCGCTAGTTAGAGGATTTATGATAGAGAGTTTTATTGAACCTGGGCGTCAAGATTTAAGCGAAGGTATATTTGGAAAATCAATTACTGATCCATGTTTGGGTTGGAAAGAAACAGAAGAACTATTGGAGTATATTGCTACAAATGGTTAGCCTGTTTAATTGTGAATGAGGTGAGTTGATGTTTACTAAGAAAAACCTGCGACAGAAAATGATGAATTTTATGAAAGAAAGATACGGTCGAAACGATTTATTAAATAGACATATGCTTTTTATTGGGATTATTTTGTTATTAGTATCTCCGTTTATAAAATGGAAATATTTTGTGCTTGTGCCACTGATAGTTTTTCTGTTAATCTATAGTCGGATGTTGTCGAAAAATATAACAAGGCGAGATGCTGAAAATAAAAAATATTGTCGTTTTTTAAAACCTTTGTTATTTAAATGGACTCAGTTTAAAAATCGAAAAGACTTCATTTATATAACTTGTGATTCATGTCAACAAAAATTACGTGTACCAAAACACCGAGGGACCATCAAGATAACTTGTCCAAATTGTAAACATCAACAAAAAGTCCAAACATAATCAGGGGGAACTAGGTAATGAACGAGACAGTAAAAACACAATTAAATCACAAAAGTATTCGGAAATTTAAGATTGAAAAGCTAAGCGATGATACAATAGAAATTTTAACAGCTGTCGCTCGTCATACAGCAACCAGTAATTTTATGCAGTCTTATAGTATTGTTTGTTTGACAGATAAAAAGAAGATGCAGGCTCTTTCAGAAATCTGTAATCAGCATTATGTTGCGGAAGCAAGTCATGTTTTCGTGTTTGTAGCAGACCAACATCGTAATCAGCAAATCGCAAAAGAAAATCAGCAGGAGACTTCAGTCCTAACATCAATGGATCGTTTTATGTTAGGCATGACAGATGCCTGTCTAGCTGCCCAAAACGTTAATCTTGCAGCTGAGAGTATGGGGATTGGAACAGTATTTTTGGGAAGTATCTTAAATGACGCACGCGGTGTTATCGAATTATTAAATTTACCTAAGAAAACTTTCCCGATTCTTGGGTTAGCTTTTGGTTATCCAGATCAAGAACCTCAATTAAAACCAAGGTTGCCAAAAGAAGTCATGTTCTTTGATAACGAATATAAAGTTGTGAATGACATCAAACAAGAATTATCTGATTATGATACAATCGTCACAGATTATTATGATTTAAGAGATGCAAATAAACGAATTGATTCATTCACAAAACAAATTACGGATGGAATGAGTCGTCGACCAGCTAAGCGCATGGATATTTTGAAAGAAGTACAAAAACAAGGATTGCTATTAGATTAAATAGTCGTGAAAAAACAAAGGGAAACGAGATGTTTCTCTTTATTTTTTTGTAAAAAATTGTTACGTTTAACTAGGATTAGTTTATTTAGGAGGGATGAAAAGTGTCGCGTTTTAGTAAAGCATATAAACAAAATGAAATGTTGAAAAGAATTGTTATTTTAATTCTGGCAGGTTTCATGATTTCAGCAGGATTAAACTGGTTTTTAGTACCAGCCAATATTTTTTCTGTAGGAGTTAACGGTATATCACAGCTTCTTTCAAGTGTTATTTTTGAAATAACAAATATCAGTATAAATACAGGTATTTTAATCTTTCTCTTAAACGTACCAATTGCTGTGTTGGGTTGGGTTAAATTAGGAAAGTCATCGACAATTTATAGTTTGTTAACTGTTGTCAGTATATCGCTTGCCGCAATTATTATACCAGTTCAAGAGATAACAGATAATCCGTTAATGAATGCTATTGCTGGTGGTGTTTTGACAGGATTAGCGACTGGTTTAACCATGAAATATGGATTTAGCACTGGCGGGATGGATATTGTGTCTTTAGTTTTATCTAAGACGACAGGTAGAACAGTAGGATCATTAATGTTTGCTATTAATGTTTTAATTGTCGTTGCTGCTGGATTTTTATTTACCTGGGAAGCCGCATTATATACGATGATTTCAATTTTCTGTACAACGCAAGTAGTTGATACTATACACACAAGTCATCAAAAAGTTACTGCTTTAATTACAACATCTAAACCAGATGCTGTGACGAAATCGATTCAAAAGGATTTGGTTCGTGGCATGACTATCCTACCGGGAACAGGTGCATATTCAAGAAAAGAACTAACAGTATTGATGATTGTAGTAACTCGTTATGAGTTATATACTTTAGAACAAGCTGTTTATATAATGGATGAACATGCTTTTATTAATATTATCCCAACACAAACGGTGATGGGACAGTTTTGGAATGAGGATCAACAAAAAAAAATTAAAGATACAATGAATTAAATATAATGTCAAGGAGTTGGATACTATAGGGTATTCAGCTCTTTTTTGATTAGTTTAAAAGTGAAAATATGATGTATAAATAATTTTTAATTGAAAAATATCTAAAAAAAGACTTGCAAAAAAGATAGACTTTGCATATACTTTGATTATCAAATTATTTGATTTTCAAATTAATTTATTTTTTTTGTTAGAAAGTCTTGAAATTTTATTTTCATTCGCATATACTTTGATTATCAAATTATTTGATAACCAAAATAATTTAAGTTAATGCTTTGATTATCAAACTATTATAAAGATTGCTTTTTTATTTTTTTACTCATATACTTTGATTATCAAACAAATATGAAAGAGGCCTGCTGAATGGAGAAAGAATTCAACCTTATCAATACCCAATTAGTCAGAGTTTTTAATGATATTTTGACTATCGAAGAAACTGAGTTGAAAAAAGGCGATTTTAATGATATTTCTATAAAAGAAATGCATACAATAGAAGCAATAGGTATGAGCGGTAGCAAGACGACTGGTGAAGTAGCGAAAGATTTATCGATTACTGTCGGCACACTCACTGTTGCAATAAATAATTTGGTGAAGAAAGGCTACGTAGACCGTGTACGCAGTGATCATGACCGACGTGTCGTAATGTTGAAATTGACGAATCGTGGAAAACTATTTTATCGATCACATCAGAAATTTCATCGTCATATGGTGGATGCAGCATTAGAGAACATGTCTGAAGATGAGAAAAACGCGTTGACCCAAGGATTACAAAGTTTGCACAATTTTTTAAAGCAGTATTATTGATGAATAGAGGAGTGTTCGGAATGAGTTTTCCGATGATAACTAAGACGGCTAAGTATGTGCCAGTTGACGATGTATCAAACAAAGAGTTATCTCAAATAATGGAAACTACTGATGAATGGATAATGTCACGCACCGGTATTTCGAACAGGCATATCGCTTTTAATGAAACAACTAGTGACTTGGCATCTACTGTCGCACAGCAGCTTGTTTCAGGTATTGATTGTCAAACAATTGATTTTATTATTGTGGCAACGATGACACCTGATTTTGCGACGCCTTCAACTGCATGTCTTGTCCAAAATAAGATTGGGGCTGCTAACGCTTTTGCATTTGATATTAATGCTGCATGTTCTGGATTTGTTTATGCATTAAATACAGCAGAAAAATTTTTATCGTCTGGTCGTTATCAGCGGGGAATCGTCATAGGGGCTGAGACGATGTCTAATGTTATAAATTGGCATGATCGAAGTACAGCCGTCTTATTTGGTGATGGTGCTGGTGGTGTGTTGATTGAAAACACTTCAGAAGAACAGCGGTTTTTAGCAGAAATAATTCAGTCTGATGGATCTAGGAGCTATTCTTTGCAAGCGAGGCAGCAAAAGAAACATCACCCGTTTAAAGAAAGTGAAGAAACTGTTGGAGAGTTCCTAGAAATGGACGGAAAGAAAATTTTTGATTTTGTTTTAAGAGATGTATCGAAACAAGTGTCGAATATATTAGAAGAAACTAACGTTCATACTATTGATATTGATTACGTTTTGGCTCATCAAGCAAATGAACGAATTTTGGATATGTTATCAAAAAAAACAAATATTTCAAGAGAAAAATTTTTATCTAACGTTCGAGAATATGGCAACACATCAGCAGCATCAATACCAATATTATTATCAGATATGATTGATAAGGGAACATTAGTATTGAATAGTCAACAACTAGTTGTAATGACTGGTTTTGGTGGAGGTTTAACTTGGAGTAGTTTACTTATAAAATTATAAAAAATAAATTATATATTATCGGAGGAATTATTATTATGTCAACTTTTGAAAAAATTCAAGAAATTATTGTGGATCAATTAGGTAAAGAAAAAGAGGAAGTACAATTAACAACAAACTTTCGTGAAGAATTAGAAGCAGATAGTTTGGATTTATTCCAAATTATGAATGATATTGAAGATGCATTTGAAGATGATGATGTAAAAATTGAAACAGATGAAGGATTAACAACTGTTGAAGACTTAGTAAAATTTGTTGAAAATTGCAGAAAATAAATAATTGTCACATTAAAATAGCTGAGAAGATTATCCTTCTTTAGCTATTTTTTTAAGAAAAATGAGAGGGTGAAAAGATGACACAATCAAGGGTTTGTAAAATGCTGGATATAAAATATCCAATTTTTCAAGGAGCAATGGCGTGGGTAGCTGAGGAGAAACTAGCGAGTGCTGTGTCAGAAGCTGGTGGATTAGGTTTAATCGCATCAGGACATGCACCAAAAGAAATTATTAAAGATAAAATTGATCAAGCGAGAAGTATGACGGATAAAACTTTTGGGGTCAATATAATGTTGATGTCGCCATTTGTAGAAGATATTGTGGATTTAGTGATTGAAGAACGTGTTAAGGTAATTACGACAGGAGCTGGCTCTCCAGGAAAATATATGAAACGCTTTAAAGAGGCTGGAATTATTGTAATACCTGTGGTAGCTTCAGTAGCACAAGCGAAACGCATGCAAAAGGAAGGTGCCGATGCTGTTGTTGTTGAAGGCATGGAAGGCGGAGGTCATATCGGTAAATCAACGACAATGACTTTAGTTCCGCAAGTTGCTGATGCAGTGACAATTCCAGTTATTGCAGCTGGCGGAATCGGTGATGGTCGTGGAGTTGCAGCAGCAATTATGTTGGGTGCTGAAGCAGTACAATTAGGGACACGTTTTTTAATTTCTCAAGAGTCAATTGCACATGATAATTTTAAAGGTAAAGTATTGAAAGCAAAAGATATCGATACTGTTATCACAGGTTTATTGACAGGACATCCTGTCCGCGGGCTAAGAAATCGATTAACAAAAGTATATGAAAAAGCTGAGCGAGAAGAAGGCGGTAAAGCAACACCAGATTTTGATCGTTTGGAAGATTTGGGAAAAGGTGCCTTGAAGCGTGCTGTAATTGATGGAGACACAAAAGACAGCTCACTGATGGCTGGCCAAATTGCAGGTATGCTGAAAAAAGAAAATCAGACATGTGCAGAAATAATTGACGAGTTGATGAAAGAAACAACAGAAGTCTTGAATACAAGAACAGCTTTTTGGAATTCATAGGAGAAAATTTATGAAAATTGGTTTTATTTTTAGCGGACAGGGTGCGCAAATTGCAGGTATGGGTAATGAATTTTTAGAATATTCTGAAACATATCGTCATTCAATGGATTTAGCGAGTAAAGTTTTAGGTTATAACATTATCGATATTATCAACGATAATGAAAAATTAAATCAAACACAGTATACACAACCGGCAGTATTGGCAATGAGTGTCTCACTAATGAAGATGGTTAAAGAAGAATTAAATCTTCATCCTGTTTTATTAGCTGGATTAAGTCTTGGTGAATACACGGCACTAGTGGAGAGCGGAGCATTGTCATTTGAAGATGCCCTAAGGGTAGTTCAACAAAGAGGCCAATTCATGGCTGATGCAGTTCCTTCTGGTCAGGGAGCGATGTCAGCGGTTATCGGTTTAGATCGAATGATAGTTGAGGAGATTTGTTTAGGCGCACAGAGCAAGGGATTAGTCATCGCAGCAAATTATAATATGCCAACTCAGATTGCGATTGCCGGTACATTAGTAGGTGTCGAAGAGGCAGAATTGCTGCTGCATGAGGCTGGAGCAAGGCGAATCATTCGTTTAAATGTCAGTGGACCATTCCATACACCGTTGATGAAACCTGCATCAGAAAAATTAAAACCAATTCTGACTAGCGTTGCATTTCAGGAAATGAAGATACCAGTCGTGACAAATGTTACTGGACAAATTTTATCAAAAGAAACTGATTTAGTTGATAATTTAATGGAGCAAGTCATGTCTCCTGTCTATTGGGAAGACAGTATTCGTACAATGATTGAGAATGGTGTTGATACATTTATCGAGATTGGACCAGGAAAGGCGTTATCAGGTTTTGTAAAAAAAATTGATAAAAATGTCACTGTACAGAATGTAGATTCATTAAAAAGTTTTGATAAATTAAAAAAAGTGTTAAGTCAATTGGAGGATTAATATGTTATCAGGGAAAACAATCATCATTACAGGAAGCTCTAGAGGAATTGGCCGTGAATTAGCTGTATCTTTCGCTAAACAAGGCGCTAGTATCGTGTTAAATGGACGAAGTGCCATTGATCCAGTCTTAGTTGAAGAAGTTGAATCATATGGAGTAAAAACGCATATCGTGATTGGCGACGTTCAATATTTTGATCAAGCTGAGATGTTAATTAATGAGGCAAAAGAGGTCTTTGGTTCTGTTGATGTCTTGATTAATAATGCTGGAATTACAAAAGACATGCTCTTAATGCGAATGACTGAAGATGATTTTGATACAGTAATCAATGTTAATCTAAAAGGGACATTCAATACAATGAAACATGCGTCAAAAGTTATGTTAAAACAACGCAGCGGGATGATTATTAACATGGCAAGTGTTGTTGGACTTGTTGGTAATGCTGGTCAAGCAAATTACGCGGCTAGTAAAGCAGGTGTAATTGGTTTAACGAAATCTGCAGCACGTGAACTATCAAGCAGAGGAATTACATGTAATGCGATAGCTCCTGGATATATAGGAACTGATATGACTGATGTTTTAAGTGATAAAGTCAAAGAACAGGTATCAGAACAAATACCGCTTAGACGAATGGGCACAACAGAAGACGTGGCGAAAGCAGCTATATTCTTAGCAACCAGCCCATATATTACAGGACAAGTAATAAACGTTGATGGTGGAATGGTGATGAACGGATAGGGGGAATTAACGGATGAGACGTGTAGTTGTAACAGGTGTAGGTGGAATAACTCCATTAGGGAATTCAGCTCATGAGTTTATGGAAAATGTTTTATTAGGTAAAAACGGAATCGCACCAATTCAAAAATTTGATGCGAGTGAAACCGGAATAACTGTCGCAGCAGAGGTTATAGAATTTGATCCAACATTGTATATGGAGAAGAAAGATGTTAAACGTATGGATATGTTCTCCGTATATGGTATTGCTACCGCTAAACAAGCACATGTGGATAGTAAACTTGATATAACTGATGAAAATGCTGATCGTATTGGCGTGATAGTCAGTTCTGGTATCGGCGGAATGAAGACGATACAAGACCAAGTAATTAAAATGCATAAAAAAGGTCCTCAGCGAATTGCTCCTTTGTTTGTACCAATGTGTATTGGTAACATGGCGGCAGGAAATATTGCTATTAAACTGGGAGCTAAAGGAATTTGTACGTCGATTGTTACAGCATGTGCTTCGTCAACAAATGCAATTGGTGAAGCTTATCGAAATATTAAACATGGTTATTCTGATGTGATTTTTGCTGGCGGTGCGGAAGCAACGATTTGTGAGATCGGTATCGGTGGTTTTGCAGCGTTGACAGCATTAACTCCAGAACCCAATCCAGCAAGAGCTTCAATTCCTTTTGACAAGGACCGCAGTGGTTTCGTTATGGGCGAAGGCAGTGCTATTCTTGTACTTGAAGAGTTAGAGCATGCAATAGCTCGCGGCGCAAAAATCTACGGTGAGGTTGCAGGTTACGGTTCAAATTGTGATGCCAATCATATTACTAGTCCAAGCGAAGACGGTTCTGGCGCAGGAAAATGTATGGAATTAGCGATGGCTGAAGCTGGTATAACACCTCATGAGGTTAGTTATATTAATGCTCATGGAACGAGTACGCCAACGAATGATGGTGCGGAAACGATGGCCATTAAGTACGCTTTCGGAGATGAAGCATATCGCACACCGGTGTCTAGTACAAAAAGTATGGTCGGCCATTTATTGGGAGCAGCCGGAGCAGTTGAAGCATTAGCTTGTTTAGCAGCAATAAACAATAATTTTATCCCACCGACTATCGGGTTAGAAACACCAGGTGAAGAATGTGATTTGGATTATGTACCTAAAATTGGACGTGAGGCTGAAGTAAACTATACTTTGAGTAATTCACTAGGTTTTGGTGGTCACAATGCCGTGATATGTTTAAAAAAATGGCGAGGTGAATAAATTGTCTTTTCAAGAAGTAAAAGAATTAATGGAATTTTTCGAAAGCAGCAGCATACGCGAATTGAATTTATCAATGGAATCACTGAGTCTGTATTTGAGTAAAAATGAACAAGTAACTCAGCTGCCTGTAAATCAACAATCTATATCAGAAGATAGTTCTTCAACGAATTTGGACGTTTTGTCAAAACAACCGATAATGGCCGATTCAAAGGAATCTCAGGAATCAGATGTTACTCCTGTTAAGTCAGACAGCAAAACAGTAGATGCACCAATTGTCGGTGTCGTCTATACATCAAATGAACCTGGAGCAGCGCCATTTAAACAAGTCGGTGATAAGGTTGAAATTGGAGATACACTCTGCATTATTGAAGCAATGAAAATTATGAACGATGTGAAAAGTGACCAACCTGGCACAATTACAGAGGTTTTGATCAAAAATGAAGACGTTGTTGAATATGGTCAACCGTTATTTACAATAATCTAGGAGGCATTTAACATGCAATTAAACTGTCAAGAAATTATGGAAATTATCCCAAATCGATACCCGATTATGATGGTAGATAAAGTAACTGAATTAGAGCCGGGTCATTACGTTAAAGCAATTAAGAATGTTACTTATAATGAACACTTTTTCCCAGGACATTTTCCGGGAGAGCCCGTTATGCCAGGTGTCCTAATTTTAGAGGCTTTAGCACAAACTGGTTCAATTCCTTTATTAATGAGTGATGAATTTAAAGGAAATACAGGTTACCTTGGAGGAATTGATAAAGTAAAATTCCGTCAAAAAGTTGTCCCTGGGGATGTTCTTGTGATGGAAATGGAGATTATCAAACGTAAAGGTAATATTGGTGTTGGTAAAGCTACTGCATCAGTTGAGGGCAAGAAAGTCTGTCAAGCGTTGATGACATTTATCATTGGGGCATAAGCCTATGTTTAATAAAGTATTAATTGCGAACCGCGGTGAAATTGCGGTTCGTATTATTAGAGGCTGTCGAGAATTAGGTATTAAAACAGTTGCTGTATTTTCTGAGGCCGATCGTCATGCAATGCATGTTGAGATGGCAGATGAAGCTATTTGTATAGGTCCAAGTCGTGCAGCGGATTCATACTTAAATATGCATGCAGTTCTAAGTGCTGCAATTGTAACCGGTGCTGAAGCAATTCATCCGGGATTTGGATTTTTAGCAGAAAACAGCGTGTTTGCGGAAATGTGTGATGATTGTCAAATCAAGTTTATTGGGCCAAAACCTAAAACGATTGATGACATGGGAAATAAAATAAATGCAAGAAAATTGATGATAGAAGCTGGTGTTCCTGTAATTCCTGGCAGTGAGGGTGAAGTTTCAATCTTGAAGGATGCACAAAAAATAGCAGCAGAAATCGGCTACCCATTAATGTTGAAAGCCGCAGCAGGGGGCGGCGGTAAAGGAATTCGAAAAGTATTAAATGCCGACGAATTACCAAGGCATTTTCAGTCTGCTCAACAGGAAGCCCTAGCAGCTTTTGGTAATGGACAGATGTACATAGAAAGAATTATTTATCCAGCTAAGCATATTGAAGTACAGATACTGGGTGATCAGTTTGGACATACCATTCATCTTGGTGAGAGAGATTGCTCATTACAACGGAATAATCAAAAAGTTTTAGAGGAAGCACCAGCTTTTCGATTATCTGAGGTAATACGCAATAAAATAGGAGATGCAGCTATTAGAGCAGCAAAAGCCGTCGGGTATGAAAATGCGGGAACAATCGAATTCTTGGTTGACGAAGAGCAGAATTTCTATTTTATGGAAATGAACACACGAATACAAGTTGAGCATCCAATTACAGAGATGGTTACAGGAATTGATATTGTGAAATGGCAATTAAAAATAGCAGCGGGTGAGCACTTGACGTTACGTCAAGATGATATTAATTTAACCGGGTATGCTATCGAATGCCGAATTAATGCTGAAAATCCTGAGTTCAATTTTGCTCCTTCTCCTGGGACAATTGTTAATTTATTATTACCTGGTGGAGGTTTAGGCCTTCGTGTTGATAGTGGTATGTATAGCGGATATACAATTCCTCCCTTTTATGATTCAATGATTGCTAAAGTCATTGTTCATGCGGAGACACGCGTTGAAGCTCTCTCAAAAATGCAGCGTGCGTTATCAGAATTGGTAACAGAGGGTGTGGTAACAAATCAAGAATTTCAATTAGATTTAATTACCCATCCGAATATTATCAGCGGTGAATACGATACGAGTTTCTTACAAGAAACGTTTCTTCCAACATGGAAAAATGATAGATAGTGAGGTGGAATAATTTGGGACTTTTTAAAAAGCGAGAGTATATCCGAATTACTCCTGCACCTAGCCAACAAAAAAGTAAAGAAATAGCTAAACCAGCAGTTCCTGATAATATGTGGGAAAAATGTCCTGGCTGCGGAAAACCGATTTATCGAAAAAAGATGGGTGTTGAACGAATATGTTCTCACTGCGGTTATTGTTTCAGAATTGGTGCAAGAGAGCGTCTAAATTTAGTTGTTGACGCTGAGAGCTTTGAAGAGTGGGATAAAAACTTAGAATTTGTAAATCCGTTAGATTTTCCTGGGTACTCTGAAAAGCATCAAATAGCACAGAAGAAAACAGGATTGGATGAAGCGGTTATTACTGGAAAAGCCAGCATAGAAGGTAAAGAAACTATTATAGGTATTATGGATAGTCATTTTATTATGGGCAGTATGAGCAGTCTAGTTGGAGAAAAAATTACACGAGCTTTTGAAAAAGCTGAGCAATTAAAACTGCCAGTGGTATTGTTCACGGCATCTGGAGGTGCGCGAATGCAAGAGGGGATTATTTCACTCATGCAGATGGCTAAAATATCGGGTGCAGTAAAATCCCATAGTGATACTGGTTTGTTGTACGTAACGGTATTAACCGATCCGACAACAGGCGGGGTGACTGCAAGTTTTGCTATGCAAGGAGATATAATTCTAGCAGAACCGCAAGCATTAATTGGTTTTGCAGGACGACGTGTAATTGAACAAACGATTGGACAAAAATTGCCTGATGACTTTCAACGAGCTGAATTTTTGCTTGAGCATGGTTTTATTGACAAGATTGTTCCTCGAAACAAAATACGTGAACAATTATCAATTATTCTAGATTTACACGAGAGATGAGGTGGTTCTACTGTATGACAACAAATAAAAGATCTGCTAGTGAAGTTGTCGCTTTAGCACGTGCGGCAGATCGTTTAACTGCACGGGATTACATAAACTTTTTATGTGATACATTTGTTGAGTGTCACGGTGATCGCTATTTTGGAGATGACCAAGCAATTGTTGGCGGAATCGGTAAAATTGATAATATCCCCATTACAATTATAGGTATTCAAAAAGGGCGAGACTTGCAAGAAAATCTTACAACTCATTTTGGTTCCCCGACACCTGAAGGCTATCGTAAAGCGTTACGACTAATGAAACAAGCTGAAAAGTTTAAACGACCGATTATAACTTTTATAAATACACCTGGAGCTTTTTGCGGTATAGAGGCCGAGGAACGTGGTGAAGGTGAGGCTATTGCAAAAAATTTGTACGAGATGAGTCATCTAAATGTCCCGATACTAGCTGTTATTACTGGCGAAGGTGGCAGCGGTGGAGCTCTTGCTCTTGCTGTCGGTAATCAGGTATGGATGATGGAACATAGTATTTACTCAATCCTTTCACCAGAGGGATTTGCTTCGATTCTTTGGAAAGATAGTAGTCGAGCTAAAGAAGCTGCTGAAATTATGAAATTAACTGCAGATGACTTATTTGAATTGAGTATTATTGATAAAGTTATTGAAGAAACGAAAAATGGTAAAACATTGCCTAATGATATCATTCTATCTTCATTAAAGAAAATGTTGCTGCATGAACTTGCATCATTAAGTTCGTTAAGCGAGGAAGAGTTAGTGTTGCAAAGAATGGCTCGTTTCCGTAAATTCTAAAAAATGAACAATAAATAGAGTTTGGAATTTAATAGTAGACCTAAAATATTAGCTCAGTGTGAGAATATAAACTTAAAATTTTAACAAAGATGTTATAGAGCTGTATATTAGATAAAAAAACAACCTCATTATTTTAAATAATGAGATTGTTTTTTTAGTGATGTTTATTTATTTAAAGTGAAACCACGACCCATAACTTCGTTAGCACTATGGATAGTAATAAATGCTTCAGAATCAATCTCTAGGACAGTTTCTTTTATTTCCATAAATTGATCATCATGAATAACAGTCATGATCATTTTATTTTTTTCTAAATTTAAACCACCTTCAATCGGAATATAAGTTACACCGCAACCAAGTTTAATCAAGGCCTCTCTAATTGCTTCATATTGAGTTGAAACAATAAATAGATTTTTCGAGAAGTCAGGTCCTGTTTTTACAGTGTCCACCATGCGACTGCATAAATAAAGTGAAATTAAAGCAAATAGTACCGTCTGAACATTAAATACAAACAAAGCACAAAGGATGACAAGACCGTCGCAGATACCTAAAATAATACCGATTCGTAAGGGAATAAATTTTTGGATTATTAGAGCCAGTAGAGACGTTCCACCAGTTGATCCATTACCTAAGTAGACAATGCCTACACCAGTACCGATAACGATGCCGCCAAAAATACTTGCTAATATCGGTTCTTTTACACCGATATCAACATTTGCAAGTAGAGAAACAAAAACTGGGACAGCTAAACTACCATAGATGCTCTTACTGAAAACTTCTTTTCCTAGCAATAAGAAACACAAAACCAGCAAAACGATATTAGATGAGAATAAAACGATGCTGGGATTCCAATTTAACGTATCGTGCAAGATTATGGTTAACCCATTAATACCGCCAGAAACTATTTTATTAGGCAATAAGAACACATCAAAACCTAAAGCTACACCGAACGAACCAATAGTGATCAGCAGAATATCGGTTGGACGTTTTCCTAAAGTCTGTTGTAATTTTTGAATCATTAAATCAACCTCCAATTTGCATAATAACGTAATTAAATATATAGTGCAAGAAGTTGAAGAATTTGATTAAAAATTACTTAGTATAATAGTCAGCTAATATATCACCAATCCATTGAATAAGCTGGACAAGAATAACAAGAATCATGATGACAATAATTAATATAACTGTTTCATAGCGATAGTAACCGTATTGGATGGCTAAGTCGCCAATGCCCCCTGCTCCAATCGTACCGACCATTGCCGAGTAGCCAAGTAAACTAATAATAGTCAAGACTGTTCCACGAATCAAAGCCGGTAGACTCTCTGGAATGATCACTTCATGAATGATTAATGATATTTTAGCTCCACTGGCTACAGCGGATTCAATTACACCATTCGGTATGTCAGCAAACGATCCTTCAGCTAGTCGTGCATAGAAAGGTATTGATATAATCGATAAAGCAATCGCTCCGCCAGTAGGAGTATAAGGATCACCGAGTAACAAGGTTAGTAGTGGAATTAAGACAACCAGTAATATTAAGAAAGGTAAGGATCGTAATGCGTTAACTAAGAATCCAGAAATACGATAAATTATTGGATTACGGCTAAATAATGGATGATTAATTAAGTAAAGACCTAGACCAATAAAAGTACCGAATAATACACCGACTATTGTGGAGATAGCTACCATATAAAATGTATCAAATAGAGCTTTTGGAAGATTCTCTTGTAAAATCGATAAGGTTTCAGCGTTCATTCTTAGTACCTCCTTTTAAGACTCTTATTGAATGTACATTATTTTTTAATTGAGTATAAGCAGAACCAAGTGCGTGCTGATTTCCAGTAAGATAAACACACAATAATCCAATTGATTTATTTTGAATGTATTCGATTTTTCCATGGACAATGCTGATGTTTACATCACTTTTTTTTGCGATATCAGAAATTAAAGGTTCCAACGTCTGTTCACCTTGGTATCTGAGTTCTATTAGTAATCCATTATCAAGCTGTTCCAAAATTTCAGCAGGAAGCTCTATATTTAAGTAACGATTGACTAATTTTTTTGTTATCGGTTGCTGTGGATTAGCAAAAATATCAAAGGTTGTATTTTCTTCTACAATTTGACCCTTTTCCATAACAGCAATTCTGTTAAATAATCTTTTTGCTACGTCAAGTTCGTGAGTAATAAAAATAATTGTAATTCCAAATGTTTGATTGATCTCTTTTAAGATTAGCAGAATTTCTTCTGTAGTTTCCACGTCTAGAGCACTTGTTGCTTCATCACATAATAGAATTTCTGGGTTATTGGCTAGAGCACGAGCAATGCCAATGCGCTGTTTTTGACCGCCTGACAAGTTGTTTGGGTACACATTCTTTTTATCCAGCAAATCGACAATTTTCAAGAGTTCATCAATTCGCGTATCGATTTTTTCTTTTGGATAATTGCCGGCTTTTAGTGAAAAACGAATATTATCACCAATTGTTTTATTTTGAATTAAATTGAAATGTTGAAAAATCATCCCAATCTTTTGTCGCTTATCTCTTAAAGAAGTGTCTTTTAAGTCAGTAATTGACGTACCATCAATTTTTATATTTCCTGAAGATGGTCGCTGCAGTAGATTTATCGTTCGAATTAATGTGCTTTTACCTGCACCGCTTAATCCAACGATACCATAAATTTCACCACTTTTAACTGAGAAAGTAACGTCATCAACTGCTGTTATTGTCTTCTTTTTTTGTTGAAACTGTACTGTTAAATTTTCTATTATTAGTTTCGTCATAAGTATCCTTTCTATTTAGACCAGAATGCAGGTTTTGTAAAATCTTTGAATTTTGATTTTTTGATTGCTTTGCGGAATTCTGGACCATCTAATACTTTTTTAAGAGTTTTTGCTAAATCAGAAGATTGCTCAGATTCTTTAACAACCACCACATTTTGATATTTTTCTTGAAGTTTTTCTAAGAATAAAGCATCGGCTGGATCAAGTTTTGCAGCCCATGAAAAATTACCTGGAATAAGTGCAACATCGACAGTATCTAACGAACGTGATAATTGTGCCGCATCTAGCGTTTTAAAAGTGAAATCGTGTGGATTCTTATCGATATCATTAATCGTTGCTTTAGTTTCGTCAACGTTCTCTTTTAAGGTGATCAATTTTTCATCAGTCAGTAATTTTAGCGTTCGAGCCAGATTGGATGGATCATTGGCAACTGCGATCGTTGCTTTATCTTTAATATCGTCTTTAGATTTTATTTTTTTAGAATATGCTCCCATTCCTAAAGTAGGTACTTGTTGAACAACAGATAGATTCAAATTATTATCTTTTGAAAATTTTTCTAGGTAGGCAGTATGCTGAAACAGGTTAGCATCAATCTGCCCAGCATCAAGCGCTTTATTCGGTTGAACATAATCGTTGAAGACTTTGGTTTTCAGTTTAAATCCCTCTTTTTCTGTCAGTGGAGAAATAGCTTCCGTGACCATATCACCGTAAGGTCCAGGTGCAACTCCAATTGTTGCTTCTTTTATGGTCTTACTGCTGCCTTTATCTGTTGTTGTCGAGCTTTTCTCTTGATTTTTATTTCCGCAACCTACTGCTAATGCCAGTGTTCCAATTAATAATGAGATACCAATAAACTTTTTGATCTGTTTCATATTAAATTCCTCCATTTTTTTTAAAAGTAACAAAAAAGCTCTCGTCCTTTTGAAATACAGTAAAATATATTTCAAAAGGACGAGAGCTGACGCTTCGTGCAACCACCTTGATTCATTATGTTTTCGCAAACATAATCTCAACCAGTACGAGAATTCCATACTGTGCAACTGTAACGGGTGCACCCGTTAACCATTCGTCAAGAATAAACTCATGATTAATCGCTCAAAGGCCATTGTCAAAATAGTTAATGTATGTTCCTTCTCACCATCAGAAACTCTCTGTAAAATTAACGTATCTCTACTTTTCTTTTCATCGCTTTTTAATTATTGGCATTAATATAACCTTGATAAATAGATAAGTCAATGATTATTTTTAATTGACTTTTATTTTTTTTTGCTTTATTATAGCAATAATTTAATCTTTTTTTAATAAAAAAAGGAGGATACAATATGAATATAGCAAATGAAGTTAGGCCGGGAGGAAATCGTTACGTCAGTTATGAAGGATCAGTGAAAGAATTAGCTGATTACTTAAAACCGTTTAAAAAAATTGCCTTTGTTACGGGAAAAAAAAGCTTTAAAATTTTTAGCGACTATTATCAAAAAGAAATTGATAATGTATTTTATTATGACGGAACAGCAAGTTACGAAGACGGTGAACGATTGTCAAACTTAATAGGAGAAGCTGATGTCGTTGTTGGTATCGGCGGGGGACGTGTGTTGGATACGGCTAAAATCACGGCAGATAATTTAAAAGCAGAAACAGTTTTGGTTCCCACTTTAATTTCCAATTGTGCACCATTTGCACCAGTTGCGGCTGTCTATTATCCAAACCGCAGTTTTAGAGGCGTTGGTTATTTTGAAAAATCTGCTTATCTGACTTTAGTTGATCCGACGTTATTGCTAACAACTCCGGAAGATTATTTTGTTGCAGGCATCGGAGATACATTGGCGAAATGGTATGAAATTGAAGGCATTTTAAGATTTTTAAATGATGAAGAAAAAACAGCTTACATCCGTTTGGCAGTGTCGAGTGCAAAAATGATTAAAGAATTACTGTTGGAAGATGCAGAGCAGGGCATTGAGGATTTAAAGAATCAACAAGTAACACCTGCCTTTATTAGATTAACCGATACTATAATTGCTTTAGCAGCTGAAGTCGGTGGTTTTGGTGGAATTTATGGTCGTTCTGCTGGTGCGCATGCACTTCATGATGGTTTGTCTTATTTGGAAGAAACACATGAAGAACTTCATGGAAAAAAAGTTGCTTATGGTATTCTAGTTCAATTAGCTTATACAGGAGACCTTGGCGAAATTGTCACGCTGCTGCCATTCTATGATAAGGTTGGCTTACCGACAAAGTTAGCAGAATTAAATGTTAGTAATACAGGTTTTGATTACTTAGTTCCGGTATTAAATCATGCAGTTAGTCCAGAAGAGTCTTTCGTTTTATTAGACAGCAGCATTACTCCCGAAAAATTATATGAAGCTATTGTTAAAGTTGAATCATTAGGAAATAAATAAATCCATCTTAAGTCGGATACAATGTTCATCCTTAATCGACTATACTTGTTTATAGACAAGTAAGATTGGGTAGGTGATAAACATATGACGTCAGTCAGTCCAAGCTCAAAAAAAATAATACATACTTTATCTGCGGCGGCAGGCGCAGTAGGTGCTGCACCAATACCTTTTGCTGACTCTGCACTTATTTTACCTATACAAATGACAATGATTATTAAATTGTATAAATTAAATGGGAAAAAACTGACATCTGGAGCTAAAAAAGGCTTATTAACGGCACTAACAGCTTCGACAATCGGAAAAGGCCTTGTTGGTAACTTATTTAAGTTCTTTCCTGGCATTGGAACAGTATCTGGTGGAATTCTAAATGCTTCGGTAGCTGTTGCCTTGACGGAAATGATCGGATTTTCAATTGCACATGCTTTAGAGCATGATGAAATAGATAATGTCTCTGACTTATTGGGAATTGTTGGAAAGGCAGGACGACTAATAAAAAGATAATAAAAGAACTGACTGTCATTTGCAGATAATTTAGCAAATGACTTTTTTATATTTAAAAAGCTCGATATTTTCTTTACATAAAGCAGTTAATCTGTAATACTTTTAAGAGTATGAATTATTTATAGATAAAAATTACAGATAGAATGGGGATCTAATAATGGGAGCCAACCGTAAAAATAAACTTGCAAGTAAATCGCAAAAAATTATGAAAATAGCATGGTGGGTTCTTACAGTACCATTAGTCCTCATTTTTGGAGTTGTGATGACACTTAGTATGTCTGGCTTTATTTCAAAGTCTGAAATAATTAGTTCTATCTTAGGCTTTATAACATTAACGATTATACCGACAGTAATCGGTCAAATAATTGCTTTTTTTGGATTGACAAAAGTACCAAAAATAAGAGGCTGGTTATTATATTATTTGATTTTTGGTGTATTGACTTGTTATACATTAATTTCAGTACTTTATATCATAGGTGCTGTTATCGGTTTAAAAGAAAAAAAAGCGTTATCTAAAAATTCTAAAAAAAAATCTGCAAATAGAAGACATAAGAAAACATCTAATAAATATAAACAAAAAAGCAAAAAGAAATAAAAAATTTTATTTTAGTAGGAGATTTTTTTATTAAATTAAATGAATGTTTATATGTTGTTGTCATTGAAGAATACGCTGAGATACAACAATGTGTATCTAAAGGATTACGTTCGATTTTGATGATCGACATCCTGACAAATTAGAAGTTATGAGTGAAGATGAATTGCTGATTGAGAAATTGCAAATTAATGGTTTTTGAAAATGTTTGGCCAAAGAAAAGATTGAGCGAATTAAAGTGAAGAAAAAAGAGAAACTGCAAAAATATCTGACATACTCAAAAAAACAAAGATCGTTTAATTGATTAGTTATATTCTTAGTTTTTGAATATGCTATAATTTAATCAGTGAATTCAATAGGGCAGGTGGGTATATATATGAAGCAAGAGTCTATTGGCGTATTATTGATTAAAATTGCTTGGTGGGTTCGAACAGCGGTTTTGGTGATTCCGATTACTTTGTTAATCGGACTAGCATCCTCATTATTTAAAACAGAAGACATCGCAGGGTCCGTTTTATTTATAGGTAATCTGTCAGGAGCATTAAGTATTTATGTTCTGATCTTAGTAATCGGACAAGCGATTGCTATGTTTGGCCTAAATCAAGTCTTAATTTCAAAAGATTGGACGATTGTTTTTATCGCGTTAGGAGCTATTAGTGTGATTAGTGTGTCAGGTTTAATGTATGTTTTTGGTGGTGTTTTATGTTTGAGAGAACGGCAAATCAGAAGACAGCATTATATGTCGATTAAAAAAGAACAACATATGTCTCAGAATGGTAAAGTTCGGGTAAAACGCGTAAAAAGAAAGAGAAAAGTAAAAAAGTCATCATAACAATTTATTGATTGTATGGTGACTTTTCTTATTGTGTTTGTTTGTGCAATCACTTACAATTAAATTGAAGATTAAAGGAGGAGACTATGAAAAAAATTATTTTTATTGTATTGGCGACCGTCACATTTATTCTTGGTACTATTGGTATAATATTGCCGTTGTTGCCTACAGTACCGTTTTATTTATTAACATCTTTTTTATTGGTCCGCAGCTCTCCACGTTTACATAGTCGTTTCACGGGAACAAAATGGTATCGACAATATGTGAATGATTTGCTTATAGAGAAAAGAATGACGAAAACTCAGCAAATAAAAGCGTTAATATTTCTATTTTTAATTCTAGCTATACCATTTATCATTGTACCAAATTTATTTATGCGCATTTGCTTAATTACGGTTTTTGTTGCTCATTGTATTTTTTTACCAATGTATCTTAATCGAAAACCGGTTAATTCGATAGTAAATAAAGATTAAAAAAAGATTACTCAGTAAATGAGTAATCTTTTTTTATGTGAACGGTCCATCAGAGTATTGAATAGTTCCGTCAGAGTAAACACGAGCATATTTAAAGATTTTATTATCTTTATCATCACTGGATGATGTCGTATTTTTTTGTTCAATCTTAAATGTACGGTATCCACCCATATCATTTGTTCCAACGCCTAAATCACTGATGTTGTCATCACTTTCGTAAAATTCACTTGATTTAAATGTATTCAAAGCATCCGAAACGTTTGGCGGTGTATTTTTCTTCCGTCGTATTTCTTCATCTTTTTTCTGGCGTTCTCGGTCTTTCTTATCTTGCTCAGCTTGTTCCTTTTTGAGCTTATAATTTTCGGCTTTATAATCGGAAGCACCGGCATATTTATTACTTGGGTTTTCACCGTAAAAATTAGTGTTCATAATAGAATCATATAATTTTGTTCCGATTTCTACAACTGTATTATCAGATTTATCAATTACTTCACTAGGCCAACCATCGTCAGCAAATGGATAGTCTGTATCATATAATGTTTTAAAAATAGTATACGCAAGGCCTGAATCGTTGTTATTATTGACAAGACCTGCAATATGTACTGCTTCATTCCAAATTTCAGGGAAATCTTTTTTTGCTTCTTCTTCGGTAGGCATTTTTTTAACTAGAATATATAAACCATTAGTATTTTTTTGAATCTCTTTACCGGCTGGTGCTTTTTGTTTTTTGATGTTCTTTTCAATGGATACAATCATCTTTTTTCGATCTTTTTCGGCTGCAAAGGCATCATCAATGTATTTATCAAATAAATCCTTTTTTTCCCTTAGTTCATCATCAACTTTTTTATAGGCTCCGGTAATTTTTTCATAGTAATCTTTATTATCTTTATTTGTATAATTAATAGTATCAATTTTTTCTTTCATCCGATTAATATTGTCTTGATTATCTGTAAGTTTTTGTAGGGAATCCTCTCCGGTTTTTTTATATGAGTATACGGTAAAGCCAGATGTAATGAACATTAATATGATGAGGCCAATAAATAAATAATCATGCTTTTCCTTTTTTCTTTGTTTTCTTCGCTCATCCACTAGTCAATTTCCCCCTTTGCACTGTTATATAGGGTATCTCTTGCTTCGGA
The DNA here is from genome assembly GCF_003950515.1 of Vagococcus vulneris. Lineage (GTDB taxonomy): Bacteria > Bacillota > Bacilli > Lactobacillales > Vagococcaceae > Vagococcus > Vagococcus vulneris. The sequence continues at coordinate 19,084 of NZ_NGJS01000005.1, read as the reverse complement.
TTTCGATGTATAGGGAGGTGTTAGTTGTATAAGACTGTTGAAAGTATTTATTTGTGTTTTTAAATCTTTGCTTTTAGCTGGTTCCTTATAAGAATCAATAGCCTTAGTGTAAGGTGATAATTGTGCATCAGCCTTTTTATCAGCCAAGTCATAAATATCGATATCTTTTGTGAAGCTATCGGTATCACGCTGCATTTTTTCAAGTTTTTTTGTATTAGTATATTCATCTTTGAGGCGGTTAGCCTCATCTAAATCAGCTTTAACTTTTTTTACCTGATTGTCTGATTTAACAATTTGTTTATAGGTTAAGTTAACTTGGAACATATAAAAACATTCGCCTGCAATAATAAGAACAAACAAAAACATTATGAAGTATTTTTTTTTAGTACGTTTCATGTTATAGGACACTCCTTTTTTTAAACCTACTAATTATTTTAACGTAAATTGAAAATAAAACTAGTTATTATGAGAAAAAAATTTAAAATTATATAATTATCAATAGAAAAGACTTCTATAATCGTAGTGCAAACCTTTTTGGGTTACAAATGACTAAGTATCTCCAAGTAAATAAAGTTATTAGTATTTTTTTGTACGTCTGATAAACTGATGAGTAAAGAATTGACATGTGTTTATTCTTTTTAAGAGCAGATTGGAAGAGGAAGCCTTAAATCCGTAATGTCCAGTATTGGCTAAAAAGATCGACTTAAAAAAATAACAAATTTCTGTTTTTTATATAAAATATTAGTAAGAAAACTAGTTTATGTGTCAAATGGTTATTTTAAAATATTGATATTTTCAAAAATATTTGTACGATTTATTTTGATATATTCTTTAGAAAACAAAATATTATCATGGATGTTTTCAATTAAGGATGCTGTCCAGATGATTGGTGCGTCCAAACGACACATTCGCCGGTATCAGTATATTTGAAAATATAGAATAAATCAGGAAAGAAGATAAAAGGATTGAAATAATCTACATAGAGTTGTTGAAAAATTTAGCAGATGAATGATAGTAAATAAAAGCAAATAGGAAAATTACACAAATTAGTGGTCATATCTAATTTTTAATGATATACTGACTTTACATTTAAATAGAAACATTTGGGGTGCGTTAAGCTGAGATTATACCCGTGGAATCTGCTCCAGTTAGTACTGGCGAAGAGAAATGTCTGTGAATAATTAGAACTGTTAATTATCGTTTTTTCGCCTGTTCATATTTGATATGAATAGGTTTTTTTATTAAAGTGGGTTACTTTAATAAACAGTTGAGATTAACGCCTCCTTAAGTTTCAATTTAGATTGATAAATAGGGAGGCGTTTATTATGGACAAAAATAAATGGACATTGCAGCAAGTTGTATTACTAGGGTTTATAGGATTTCTATTCGGCGGTGTTTTTATGGGTGCTGGATTTTTATATGCTGTTTTAGAATCTGCTTTGTTGCCCTTAGGGTTAGGGCCGTTTGCTAATGAAATATTGTTTGGTATGTGGACGATGGCTGCACCAATGGCAAGCATGCTGATTCCTAAAAGAGGGAGCTCGATTCTTGGTGAGATGTTGGCAGCGGCAGCTGAAATGCTTTATGGGTCGTATTTTGGTCCTGGTGTATTGATTTCAGGTTTCATCCAAGGTTTAGGTTCAGAGTTGGGTTTTGCTGTTACGCGCTACCGCCGATTCGATATGCATACACTGATGTATAGTGCAGTTGGAACAACGGTGTTGAGTTTTACATATGAATACTTTAAACAGGGTTATGGAAATTACTCTATTTTAATGATTATCACTTTATTTGTAGTTCGTTTTGTATCAGTCACATTTTTTGGTGTAGTTATCGTCAACGCTATTATGAAATTATATAACCGGATGCAAGGATTGGCGATAGTGAATGACTAAAAAAATTAAGTTAAAAAATGTTACTTTTAAACGAAAAAATCATGTGGTTTTACGTGATTTTAATGCCTCTTTTGAAAGAGGAACTATGGTCTTATTAACTGGAGATAGTGGATGTGGTAAGTCGACACTGCTTCGATTAATAGCTGGTTTTTCTTCATTGGATTATACGGGGCAAATCTTAATAGATGGTTGTTCTTACCAAAATCTGTCTATGTCAGAAAAAGCTCAAAAAGTTGGGCTGGTTTTTCAAAATCCTTCTCAGCAATTTACGATGAGAACGCTTTATAATGAAATGGTTTTTGCGTTAGAAAACTGTGGCATTTATGGTGATAATTTAAAATTTCGTATTAAAGAAGCAGTAGATTTTTCTGAAACTCTGGACATCTTGAATCAAGATTTGACAACATTATCGGGCGGTCAAAAACAACGAGCAGCTTTAGCAGTTATCGTTGCTGTAAATCCAGATGTATTTTTGTTAGATGAACCATTTGCAAGTATTGATCCATCAAGTCGTCAACTATTAATAAATAAATTAGCAAAACTAAGAGATCTAGGTAAAACAATTATTATATGCGACCACGATCTAAATAATTATTTGAATGTAATTGATATTAGATTTGAAGTAGGTCAAACGGGATTGTTAAAAACAGAATTAGCTAATGCTGAGGAACAAGTAAGATTAAATAGTACAAAAGAAGTAACAAACAGATTGATTTCAGGTTCGGAATTTTGTTTGAAGCAGGGTAGAAAAGAGTTAATTTCTAAAGAAGACTTTACCTTTAGGGATGGTATTACAACCTTAACAGGAGAGAATGGTACGGGTAAGTCGACATTCTTACGCTCTATTGTACAGTTACACCAATATCAAGGGAAACTGTTTTTAAAAGAAAGTCGATTGAAACGCAGTAGAAAGCTGTATCAAAAAATTTCTTTAGCTGTACAAGATGCTGAAAAACAATTTATCACTTTAACTCCGAAAGAAGAACTACTTTTTTCATCAAATGATAAGGAGCTTAACCTCAAGCAGCAAGAAGCCGTGGCATATTTAAAGTTGACAGAAAAGTTAAATAGCAGCATTTATCATCTAAGTGAAGGACAGAAAAAAATGATTCAACTCATTTGTATGCTTAGCCTTGATTTAGAGTGTTTGCTTTTAGATGAACCCTTTACAGGTTTAGATAAACGTTCATGTCAGTATTTTGTTGATTGGATAAAAGAGAAATCAAAGACGCAGAGTTTTATTATTGTGACACACCGCTTAACTCCTTTAGATGGCATCAGCCATCATCATATCAATTTAGCTGATAAACAATTTTTCGAGAAGGTAGGTGAAATATAATGAAGTCTACCAATTCTTTGACGATTTCTTTGTTAATCTTAATATTGACACTGGAAATATCGTTCTCACAATCAATCATGTTAAATATTTGTATTATTGCAAGCGCCTTAGTTTATTTATTAATAAACAAAAAATGGCGAGGTATAATACTGATGATAGTTTTACCGATAATTCCGGCAATCGGTTCATTTTGGTCGATTTATTTACATGGTAATAATTTAGAACAAGCTTTCTTACTATTTAGTCGAACCTTTGCTTTCGCCGCAATGGGTATGACCTTTGCTTTTGGAGTTGATTTAGAGGAATTATTATTATATTTAGAGCAAAAAAAGATATCGCCAAATTTTATTTATGGGATTTTAGTTGTTATTCATGCAATGCCGGAAATTACGCAAGAAGTTAAATCGATTCAAGAGTCAAGTAAAATGAGAGGTAAGAGTTTGCATTTTTGGTCACCGATGTTGTATTTAAAGGTAATTGTTGTCGCACTGTCATGGCGAGACAGCTATACGGAAGCTATGTTTTCTAGAGGATTTGATGAAAACGGCAATCGTCGCGCAGAAAATAAATTTTATTTGAATCGTTTAGGTGCAGTTACTGCTCTTTGTCTTTTTATAGGATTCAATGTAATACTTTTTTTATGAAATTTAATACGGAGGAATGAAAATGTTTTCAAAAATAGCAAGGGAACGTGCTAATCCATATTGGTTGGGAAGTTTTAAGCACTCATTTATTACACAATTAGCTGAGGGAACTCTCCCAGCAGATGAATTTCGTTATTATTTAATTCAGGATAGATACTATTTAGAGCATTTTAGCAAGATTCATGCCATGATAGCTGAAAAAACAGATAATCAAACAGTCAAAGAAATTATGATTAAAGGTGCGAATCATTTGGAATCTGGAGAGGTTATGGTTAGAACCATGTTTTTCAAAGAACTGGGTATAACTGATGAGGAGGTCGCAGCAACACCAATTGCTCCGACAGCTTACCATTATGTGTCGCATATGTATCGACAATTGGCAGAGGGAGCAGTCAGCAGTGCAGTAGCTGGATTACTTCCATGTCCTTGGCTTTATCATGAAATAGGATTAAGGTTGATTAAAACTGGTTCACCTAACGAGTTGTACCAACGTTGGATAGAAACATATTCGGGAGAGGATTCAGCAAAGGAGGTTTTGGAGCACTGTGAATTAGCTGATCAGCTTTTTTTAACTAGCACAGACATTGAAAAGGAACAGATGATTGAGGCTTTTTACATCAGCAGTCAGCTAGAATATCTATTTTGGAATATGGCTGTAACTAAAGAGACTTGGCCGAAAGGAGCAAATAAATGACAAAATCAGCTCAATCCGTACAAAAATTGACAATTTTAGCAATGATGATAGCTTTGGATGTTGTGTTATCTCCTTTATTTAGGATTGAAGGAATGGCACCAATGTCAAGTGTGATAAACGTGATCGGCGGAGTTATGCTCGGTCCAATTTATGGAACAGTTATGGCTTTAATGTGCGCACTGATTCGGATGACATTTTTAGGGATTCCTCCTTTAGCTCTAACTGGAGCGGTATTTGGTGCATTTTTAGCCGGTTTAGGCTATCGTTTAACTAGACACAGCTACGGTGCATGTGCCGGAGAGATTATCGGAACTGGTTTAGTCGGTTCATTGCTATCATATCCGGTAATGGTCTGGTTTACAGGTAGCGGTCAAGCTTTATATTGGTTTATTTATACACCGCGTTTTTTTGGTGGAGCTATTTCAGGATCGATTATCGGTTTTATAGTCTTGCTTAAGCTGAGTCAAGTAACTTTTTTCAAACAAACTCAAGAAATTTTTAAAGGAAGTGTAAATGGTGCTGTCAATTCAAGAATTTAAAGAAGCTGGTTTAACTAAGAAATTTTTAACAAAGTCTCCGTTGATCCAGTGCATCACTAATGAAATTACATGTGAAACAATGGCGAATTCATTATTGTATATTGGTGCAAAACCAATAATGGCTGATGATCCGCGTGAGTTTGGTGAATTATTTCAGCAAATTGATGCGTTATTATTAAATTTAGGGCATATATCACCTGAGCGTGAGGAGAATTTAGTCCAAGCAAGTAGCAAAATAAATGCTTTTGATAAGCCAGTTGTTGTTGATTTAGTTGGAGTTGGTGCAACTCAGCTTAGATTGCAGCTGGGAAAAGCACTATTATTAAATCAACCTGATGTGGTAAAAGGCAATATGTCTGAGATGCGCTCCTTTTGTGGTCTTGCGTCTAATGGAAAAGGTGTGGATGGAAGTCAGTTAGATCAAACATCGGAGTCACTGTCAGAATTAACAATGAAGTTAAAAGAATTGACCAAAGAATATCCTAATACAGTTTTCCTTGCGACTGGACCTATTGATTTAGTGGTATCTTCTGAGTCATGTTTTCAGTTATCAAACGGTGTACCCGAACTTGATTCTTTTACGGGAACTGGAGATATTGTTGGAGCAATAATTGCTGCGTGCTTAACAGATGATTATACGACTGTTGAAGCGGTTTTAACAGGAATCAGTTATTTCAATATTTGTGGAGAAAAATCAAGGGATAGTCTTGGCGACAGCCCTGCTTTAGCAGATTTCAGACACTATACGTTGAATCATTTGTCTGTTCTAAAGGAAGGGTATGAATGGGTCAAACAAATTAAAGGAGTCGATTGCTGATGGAGGAATTATTACCGTTATATTTAGTGACAAATCGTTATGATTTTTCTGATGATATCTTCTTAAATATCATTCGTGAGGCATGTCAATCTGGTGTGTCAATGGTTCAGCTTCGTGAAAAAAAGGCGACTACTCGTAGATTTTATGAGTTAGCTTCTACAGTGAAAAAAATTACAGATGACTATTCAATTCCATTAATCATTAACGATCGTATTGATATCTGTTTAGCAGTTGACGCTGCAGGTGTTCATATTGGTGATGATGAGCTGCCGGTTGATGTAACCAGACAACTTATCGGACCGGATAAATGGTTAGGCGTTTCAAGCAAGACCGTTGCTGCATCTTTAGCAGCTGAAAAAAACGGTGCAGATTATTTAGGTGTGGGTGCCATTTTTCCAACATCAACAAAAAAGAATGCTGAAGAAGTGTCGATTGATACATTAAAACAAATAACAAGAGAAACAACAATTCCAGTTGTTGCAATCGGCGGAATTAATACAACAAATTTAAGCATATTGGCAGATAGCGGCATTTCAGGAATTTCTCTAGTAAGTGATATTATGTTAGCTGAATCAGTTAAGCAAAAAACTAAAATGCTCCGCGGAGTTATTAACCGAGACATATTAAAAAAGGGGATAGCTGATCATGATGATAAATGAAACGCCTCAAGTACTTACAATAGCCGGGTCAGATTCAGGCGGTGGAGCTGGTGTTCAGGCTGACTTGAAGACTTTTCAAGCAAGAAAAGTCTTCGGAATGACAATTTTTGTCGCATTGACTGCTCAAAATACAATGGGAGTTCAAGCAAGCTTGCCGATACCCTGTGATTTTATTGCTGCTCAGTTTCAGTCACTTGCTGAAGATTTTAAAATTAAAGCTGTAAAAACTGGTATGTTAGCCGATGCTAAACATGTGTCTGAAGTTATTAAGCAACTGAAAAAATTTGATTTTGGTCCATTAATTGTTGATCCAGTCATGATTGCCAAAGGAGGACATAAATTATTAGCGGATGATGCTATTGTATTGATTAAAGAAAAACTATTGCCGATAACTAGTGTTGTGACTCCAAATATTCCAGAAGCTGAAATTTTGCTAGGTTACCCTATCACGACACGTGAGGATATGATAAAAGCAGCTGCTGATTTAAGAAAACTCGGGGTTCAGCATGTAATTATTAAAGGCGGTCATGGTCAAGGAAAAATATCAGCAGATTTTGTGTGGTTGGCTGATGGAGAACGCTTTTGGCTTGAAGCTCCAAGAATAAATACAGAAAATACACATGGTACAGGAGATACATTTTCAGCATGTATTGCTGCTGAAATAGCAAAAGGCCAAACGATTAGTAAGTCGATAATTACTGCTAAAAAATTTATTCAAGGGGCTATCAGTCAGCCGATATCTGTTGGTCACGGTCATGGTCCGACTAATCACTGGGCTTCGTTAAATCAAGATATTATTGTCAAAGATTTTCATAAATAAATACAAAATCTTAACTCTAATATGATTTATACCTTTTTGGCGGATATTAGAAAATCCGCTGAAAGGGTCTTTTTGTTTGATTAAATTTAAAAGGATAACTATTGAGTATAGTTAAAATTTATCTAATTCTTTTAATATTGAAGAAAGTTTTAATAATAACTAGATTTATTTAGTATGATAATTTTACAAAAAAGTGAAAACCGTGTATATTAACAAAGGTAGATTAACTACTTCAATGAAGCTTAAAGGAGATATTAAATGATGGAAAGAACAGTAGGAACAGTAACAAGGGGATTACGTTGTCCTATTATTAATGAAGGAGACTCAATTGAATCGATTGTTGTTGAGACCGTTCTAAATTCAGCGAATAAAGAAAAATTTGACATACAAGATAAAGATATCGTGGCAATTACAGAATCAATTGTAGCTCGTTCTCAAGGTAATTATGCAACGATTGACCAAATTGCTGCCGATGTTAAAACTAAATTCGGGAATGAAACAATTGGTGTCATCTTTCCGATTTTAAGTCGTAATCGATTTTCAAATATTTTAAAAGGGATTGCGAGAGGTGCAAAAAAAATTGTTTTAATGTTGAGCTATCCGTCAGATGAAGTCGGTAACCACTTGATTTCTTTAGATTTATTAGATGAAAAAGGTATTAATCCTTGGACTGATACTTTATCGGAAACTCAATTCCGAGAACTATTCGGATTTGGTAAACATCGTTTTACTGGCGTTGATTACGTTGAATTTTACAAGGACTTAATTGCTGAAGAAGGTACTGAATGTGAAGTGATTTTTTCGCAAAAACCAAAAACAATTTTAGACTACACAAAAAATGTGTTAACTTGTGATATTCACACACGTCAGCGAACAAAGCGTATTTTAGAGAATGCTGGAGCTGAAAGAGTTTATACGCTAGATGATATTTTATCATCATCAGTTGACGGCAGTGGCTACAATGAACAATACGGTTTGTTGGGTTCAAACAAATCAACAGAAGAAGGCATTAAATTATTTCCAAGAAACTGTCAGCCGGTGGTCGATAAGATTCAGACGATGATTAAAGATGAAACAGGTAAAAACGTTGAAGTAATGGTTTACGGAGACGGGGCTTTTAAAGATCCAGTCGGGAAAATTTGGGAATTAGCTGATCCGGTTGTATCACCTGCATTTACTGCTGGTCTTGATGGAACACCGAATGAAGTCAAATTAAAATATTTAGCTGATAACAATTTTTCTGAATTACGAGGTGAAGAGTTAGAACAAGCAATTAAAGCACACATCGATAACAAAGAAGATGATTTAGTCGGTGCTATGGAAGCGCAAGGCACAACGCCTAGACAGTTAACAGATTTAATCGGATCGTTAGCCGATTTGACATCGGGTAGCGGTGACAAAGGAACACCGATTGTTTATATACAAGGTTATTTTGATAATTTTACTAAATAATTGTGATGTCATAATTTAAATAGTACATTTACTTTTAAGTGATGTAGATAGATAAAAATAATTACAATTAAGCAACGAAAGCCAACTCGCTTTTGTTGCTTATTTTTTATTTTAGGAAATTACATATATTTACTACTTAAACACGAACTATATATTTTTTTTATTAGAAAATGTAAATATAATTGTTGATAAAATTATTTTTTAAGATATAATCAAAAGTATAATAATAAAAAAGCGAACAAAGGGTGGTCAATTAAGTTGGTAGAGAAGATGTTTAAATTAAAGGAACACGGTACGACGGTTTCAACAGAAATTATTGCGGGTTTAACAACATTTTTTGCGATGAGTTATATTTTATTTGTTAATCCATCAATTTTATCATTATCAGGTATGCCTTTTCAGGCTGTATTTTTAGCAACAATTATCAGTTCAGCAATTGGAACGCTTATCATGGGATTGTTTGCAAATGTACCATATGCACAAGCTCCTGGTATGGGTCTAAATGCATTTTTTACATTTACAGTTGTTATGGGTTTAGGTTATTCATGGGAACAAGCGTTGGCAATGGTCTTTTTATGTGGATTAATTAATATCGTTATAACCATAACTAAACTAAGAAAAATGATAATTAAATCAATTCCTGAAAGTTTGCAGCATGCTATAGGGGGAGGAATTGGGATTTTTGTTGCTTACGTAGGCATTAAAAATGCTGGATTTTTGCATTTTACGTCTGATCAGCAAGCGATTGTTTCGTCAACTGTAGAGGGAGGCAAAGCGGTAAACGTAGTATCGAATGGAGGAATTGTTCCAGCACTAGCTAACTTTAATAGTCCAGCAATTATTTTAGCATTTATCGGCTTAGTTTTAACAACAATCTTGGTCATTAAAAATGTTAAAGGTGCGATTTTGATAGGTATTCTTGCAACCACAATACTGGCGATCCCAATGGGTGTTGTGGAGTTATCCAGTGTTGATTTTCATCAAAATTCTTTAGGTAACTCGTTTAAAGAGTTAGGTACAACATTTGGTGCGGCTTTTGGGACTAAAGGATTACCATCGTTGTTTGCTGATTCTTCACGCATTCCACAGGTTCTGTTGACAGTTTTAGCATTCAGTTTATCAGATATTTTTGATACTATTGGGACTTTTATCGGTACAGGTAGGCGAACAGGTATCTTTACCAAAGAAGATGAAGATGCTGTAGAAAATAGCTCCGGTGTTAAATCAAAAATGGATAAGGCATTATTTGCAGATGCTATCGCAACAACAGCTGGTTCTATTGTTGGGACGTCAAATGTGACGACTTTTGTTGAAAGTGCTGCAGGTATTGGTGTTGGAGGTAGGACAGGCTTCACGTCAGTTGTAGTAGCAGCAATGTTTTTATTGAGTAGTTTTCTATCGCCAATTGTTGGAATGGTACCACCTCAAGCAACAGCTCCCGCCCTAATTTTAGTTGGGGTAATGATGATGTCGTCATTTAAAGAAATAAAGTGGACAGATTTAGAAGATGCGATACCTGCATTCTTTACATCAGTTTTTATGGGATTATGTTACAGTATTTCATATGGAATTGCAGCAGGATTTATTTTTTTCGTTATTATTAAGTTAGTAAAAGGAAAACGCAAAGAGGTATCACCGGTTCTTTGGGTGGTAACAGGACTCTTTGTCATCAACTTTATAATGTTGGCATTTTTATAATGACATTTTACTATTTGTATGAAGTAGACAGCTATTGTGCTGTCTTTTTTATATGATTTTTGTATGTTTTAAACTATCTTTATTAATTAGGAAGTGCTAAGTAATTTAAAGCTTTTTCGAAATATATTTTGTATTATTAATTAAGTAATGACTGGTATGTATAAAATTGAACAGTAAAATTGGAATGAATTAGTTCTTATCACTGGATTTACTTTTATAATATTTGGAGTTTAAGAATATTTAACAATATAAATAGAAATAATCAAGTGATATTATTAAATGTCGCTAATCTGATTGATAAAATAACTGACAATGCTATGAATTATTAAGAACTAGTTATACAATCCCTATGATTTTATTTAAATTAAGCTATAATAGTAAATGAATGAAAAAGGGGAGATGACAAGTGAAAGTAGATTGGAAACGTAATTTATATATTGCGTGGATAGGCTGTTTCTTTACAGGTGCAAGTTTTAGTTTAGTATTACCGTTTATTCCTATTTACATAGAACAGTTAGGAGCTCCGGCGAATAAGGTAGAGTTTTATGCAGGCCTATCTATTAGTTTAACAGCTTTATCAGCGGCCATTGTTTCACCGATGTGGGGCAGTTTAGCTGATCGTAAAGGTCGTAAATTGATGATGGTTCGTGCTGCTGCAGGTATGACGATAACGATGGGTTCTTTGGCATTTGTTCCCAATGTTTTTTGGTTGTTATTTATGCGCTTTATGAATGGGGTTTTATCAGGATATGTACCTAATGCAACAGCAATGATAGCTTCTCAAGCACCAATGGAGAAAAATGGTTGGGCACTAGGGACATTGGCAACTGGTGCTGTAGCCGGTAGCTTGATTGGACCTTCGATGGGTGGTTTTTTAGCTGAAGTGGTTGGTATAAAGAATGTGTTTATTGTGACAGGTCTTATTTTATTAATTAATACGGTACTGACAATTTTCTTTGTTCATGAGGATTTTGAACCAATTACACGAGATGAAGCAATGTCAACTAGAGAAGTATTCCGAGAAGTTGAATCACCTAAAATTTTGATTGGCTTATTTATTTCTACATTAATTCTTCAAGTAGGAATGACAAGCATCAGCCCAATCTTAACTCTTTATATTCGCCAGTTAGGTGACAATTCGGGAAATATTCTTTTTGTCAGTGGTTTAATTGTATCAATCTCTGGCGTATCTACATTTATTTCATCACCATTTTTAGGTAAATTGGGGGATAAAATTGGTAATCAGCGAATTCTGTTAATCGGATTAATAATTTCTGCTCTGTGCTTGTTTCCAATGTCACTAGTAACAAGTCCTTTTCAATTGGGTATGCTAAGATTTTTCCTTGGATTTTCAACTGGTGCACTGATGCCATCGATAAATACGCTGATAAGTAAAATGACGCCTCAAGAAGGAGTGAGCCGAGTATTCAGCTTTAATCAGATGTTTACCAATTTGGGTCAAGTTGTGGGGCCAATGATTGGATCATTAGTAGCAAATATTTATAATTACAGAATGGTGTTCGTAGTTACGAGTTTACTTGTTGTTGTGAATATTGTAATTACTCTTATTAATTTTCAAGGTGATATCCGGTTCAGTTCCATATTAAGAAAAAAATAAAGCCATCCGATAGCGGATGGCTTTTTCGTAACAATAATAAGGTAAGCAATTACTTTATTTGTTGACTTTTGCTGGTTGGGCAACCTTTGCAAGTATCATCACTAAAATACCAGCAATCAAAGAAACGATTGTGGTTGCCATAAAATTATAAGAACCTTGGTTTAGCGCACCGCCAATATAACCGACTACTTGACCAAGTAAAAATGTCCATATCAGAACAACAATTTTTCCCATAATCCGCACCTCTTTTCAATAAATAGTTTATCAATAAACAGCGAACTTGTAAAGATTTCATTAATTAAAAGAAAAGATTCATTAAAAGAAAGTAATCTGAATATGTTACAATAATTTTAGAAATAGTAGGGGGTGCACACTAATGTCAGGTCAATTATCTGTATTAACAAGTTATTCTTTATTGCAGAGCACGAATCGTATACCTGATTTAGTTAGAGATGCAAAACAAAAAGGTTACACAGCTCTAGCAATCACTGATATTAATGTTATGCACGGTGTCATTGAATTTTACCAAGAATGTATTAAACAAAATATTAAACCGATTATCGGTGTCACACTTCAATATCAATCAAAGTATTATGATAATAAACAATTTGAAGTGTGTGTCTACGCAAAAAATAAGCAGGGATATAATAATTTACTAAAAATATCAAGTCTTCGTAATGATCTACAAAGGGAAATCTCTTTTTACCTAGCTGATGTCCAACATTTGTTTACTGATGTTATACTCTGTTTTCCTTGGGAAACAAGTGAACTACGCTACCTAATCAGCCAACAGGAAAGTACGTACGTAAATGATTTCATTAAATCAATAAATAGTACCGTAAAAGCTGACGATTGGTTTCAGGGATTAGCTTACTACTCTGCTGAAGAAAATGAACGATTAAATTATATCGAATACTTTAACCAGTTATCAGTGAAACTAATTGCTATGAAACAAGTATCCTATTTAAAATCAGATGATGCTTTTTCAGTTAATACACTTAAAGCTATCGAAAGCGGAATCAAATTATCAGCTGAAGATTTTGTGGTAAGGACAGGAAGTAATTGGCTGCCTGACTACTCGATGTTTATCAAAGAATATATCGATAATCAACAATCGTCGGCTATACAAAATTTGGAACAGATGATAAATGAGATTTGTTTAGATATACCGTTACATCAAACTTTATTGCCGGCTTTTCCATTACCACAAGGTATACCTTCATATCAGTATCTTCGTGATCTGTGTGATAAAGGACTTCGCAGGATAAATAAGCAAGATAATGCCGCTTACCAAAAACGTTTGAACATGGAATTGAGTGTTATTCATGAAATGGGATACGACGATTATTTTCTAATTGTTTGGGATGTTATGAAATATGCAAGAGAGCATGACATTGTGACTGCTTGTCGGGGATCAGCTGCCGGTTCTTTAGTCTCGTATGTTTTGCAGATAACGAATGTCGATCCAATTCAGTACCAACTTTTATTTGAAAGGTTTCTGAATAAAGAACGTTATACAATGCCCGATATTGATATGGATATTCCTGATAATCGGCGTGAAGAAGTATTGCACTATGTGTATATGAAGTATGGGCATAATCGAGTGGCACAAATTGCAACTTTTGGAACGCTTGCTGCTAAAATGGCTTTGCGAGATGTTTCGCGTGTGTTCGGTCTAAGTCAAAGTGAAGCAACACAATGGGCAAATGCCGTTCCTAACGTATTAAAGATTACCTTAGGGGATTCGTTAAATACTTCAAAAAAATTGCAGCAGTTAGTTGATTTTTCTGAAAGAAATCAACTGTTGTTTAAAACGGCCTGTCAAATTGAAGGATTGCCTAGACATGTATCGACACATGCGGCGGGTGTCGTTATCAGTGATCAAGATTTAACTAATCTAGTTCCCCTTCAAAATGGAAATAATGATATACCGTTGACTCAGTTTGCAATGGGTGAAATTGAAACAATTGGTCTCTTGAAAATGGATTTTTTAGGTCTTCGTAATTTAGCAATTATTGGAAATACTTTGGATTCAATAGACTATTTAACCGGAAACAGACTGTATCTTAATGAGATTCCTATGAATGATGAGGCGACCTTGCAGTTGTTTCAAAAAGGCAAGACAGTCGGTGTGTTTCAATTTGAATCTGCTGGGATAAAAAATGTACTTAAAAAACTGCATCCAACGTCTATTGAAGATATCGCATCAGTTAATGCACTGTATCGTCCAGGACCAATGCAATTTATTGATCAATTTATTGCAAGAAAAAAGGGAGAAGAGCCAATTGCTTATCCTGATGACAGCCTAAAAGAAATTTTGGAAAAAACATACGGTATAATTGTTTATCAGGAACAGATCATGCAGATTGCTTCTAAATTAGCTGGTTTTACATTGGGGCAGGCTGATATTCTTCGACGTGCTATCAGTAAGAAAAAGAAAGATATTCTAGACCAAGAACGTGAACATTTTGTTCAAGGAGCTTTGAATCAAGGGCACTCCAAAAATACAGCTAATGAAGTATATAATTATATTGAACATTTTGCTAACTATGGATTTAATCGGTCTCATGCCGTTGTTTATTCCGTTTTGGCTTATCAAATGGGATATTTGAAGGTTCATTATTCAGTCCCTTTTTTTGCAGCGCTGCTTCATTCTGTTAGAAATAATCCTGAGAAAATTAAAGAGTATTTGGCAGAATCAAAAGAATTTGGAGTTAAAACAGTAATACCTGGTATTAATAAAAGCGACTTCAGTTTTAAATTGCAAAAAGGCAAGATTATTTTTGGGTTTTCATCTATTAAAGGTGTTAGAAAAGATTTAATCAAACATATTCTTGAATTAAGAAAAGCAGACGGGCCTTTTTCTTCTTTGGAAAATTTTTTGATCCGTTTAAATGGAAAATGGCTGAAAGAGGAAAATATTTTACCGCTCATTTATTCTGGTGCATTTGATGAGTTACACGGAAATCGCAGACAATTAGTAATAGATATAGGCGGTTTGATTCGTAATATTGAGTATAGCGGTGGCAGCATGGATTTATTAGGGGTTCTCAGTTTAAAGACTGAGAATGTTACAGATTTTAGTCCAGAAGAAAAATTGCAGCAAGAAGTTGACTATCTAGGTACTTATGTGTCAGGGCATCCCATTGATACATTTAAAGAATTAAGTCAGCAGTTGAAAGTAAAGAAAATCGTAGACATTGTTCCTGGAGAACAGGTAAGATTGCTGGGATTTGTACAGACTGTAAAAAAAATCAGGACGAAAAAAGGCGAGTCCATGGCATTTCTTTCAGTTACTGACAATACAGGCGAAATTGAAGTAACGATTTTTCCAAAACTATTTCGACAACTTCATATGAATGTTGAACAAGATTCAGTTGTATATTTGACAGGAAAAGTAGAATTAAGCCAGTATTCAAAACAAAATCAGTTGATTGTTAACACTTTTGACTATGCGCTTGATAAACAAAACCAGTTATCTCAAAAAAAATGTTATATAAAAATCGAGCAGATTAATGATTCAAACGTCCGATTGAATCAGCTGAAAGATATTTTTAGTCAGTTTTCAGGAAGTACACCAGTTGTACTAGTTTTCATGAATCAGGGGAAAAATCTTTTATTAGAAAAACAATATTGGATTGATCCAACTGAACAATTTATACAAATTTTAGAAGACATTTTAGGTAAGAAAACAATTATTATTAAATAATTGTAAATAAATGAGCAAGTTATTAAAAAAACAGTAAAGTAAATGTTTTCATATAATTTTCAAAAAGTTTTTTCGGTTAAACAAAGACTTTTCGGTAAAAAAATGGTAGAATATCTTTGGGTTTAAGTATTTTATACATTTTTATGAAATACTAAAATTAGAAAACTAGTTGAGGTGAAGGACGCTTATGAAACGCATCGCTATTTTAACCAGTGGTGGAGATGCACCAGGTATGAACGCTGCTGTTAGAGCAGTAACACGTAAAGCTATTTTTGAAGGCATGGAGGTATATGGTGTCAATTATGGTTTTGCAGGATTAGTTGTGGGAGATATAAAGAAATTAGATGTCCCGGATGTTGGAGATATTATACAACGCGGAGGAACATGTCTTTATTCTGCACGTTATCCTGAATTTGCTACTGAAGAAGGACAGTTGAAAGGTATTGAACAATTAAAAAAATTCGGTATTGAAGGACTAGTTGTTATTGGTGGAGATGGTTCTTATCATGGTGCTTTGGCATTAACAAAACGCGGATTTCCGGCAATTGGAATTCCTGGAACAATTGATAATGATATTCCTGGTACTGACTTTACAATCGGTTTTGATACAGCTATTAATACTGTATTAGATTCTGTCGATAGAATTCGTGATACTGCAACTAGCCATGTTCGTACATTTATTATCGAAGTAATGGGTCGTAATGCTGGAGATATTGCTCTTTGGGCTGGAGTTGCAGGTGGAGCGGATGATATCATTATTCCCGAACACGATTTTGACATCGAAAGTGTTGCAAATAAAGTTCGCGAAGGTCGTGACCGTGGTAAAAAACATTGTTTAATTATTTTAGCTGAAGGTGTTATGCCCGGCCATGAATTTGCTGATAAATTAGCTGAATACGGTGATTTCCATTCACGTGTATCTGTCTTGGGTCATATTGTTCGTGGTGGATCACCAACTGCAAGAGACAGAGTTTTAGCAAGTAAATTTGGTTCATACGCAGTTGATTTGCTTAAAGAAGGCGAAGGCGGTTTGTGTGTCGGATTAGTTGAAAATAAAATGGTTGCAACTGACATTGTTAAGACACTTGAAAACGGAAAACACCATCCGGATTTAAGCTTATACGAATTAAATCACCAAATTTCTTTCTAGTTTTGATTAATCAGGTATTATAGTAAAAAAATATATAAATTTATAGGGAGCGTTTTGTAATGAAAAAAACAAAAATTGTTTGTACTATCGGACCTGCTAGTGAATCAGTTGAAACATTAGTAGAGTTAATGAACTCAGGAATGAATGTTACACGTTTAAACTTCTCACATGGTGATTATGAAGAACATGGTGCTCGTATTAAAAATATTCGTGAAGCTGCGAAAATTACGGGTAAAACAATCGCACTTCTATTAGATACAAAAGGTCCTGAAATCCGCACTCACAATATGGAGAACGGACAACTTGATTTTAGAATCGGCGATGTTACTCGCATTTCAATGACAGAAGTTTTAGGTACGAAAGAAAAATTCTCTGTTACTTATGCTGATTTAATTAATGACGTGCATGTTGGTAGCCACATCCTTTTAGATGATGGTTTAATTGACTTAAAAGTTAGTGAAATCGATAAAGCTGCTGGTGAAATTGTAACAGTTGTACAAAATGAAGGAATCTTGAAAAATAAAAAAGGTGTTAATGTTCCTAACGTAAGTATTAATTTACCTGGTATCACTGAAAAAGATGCTAACGATATTCGTTTTGGTATTAAAAATGATATCGATTATATCGCAGCAAGTTTTGTACGTACGGCAAGTGATGTTTTAGAAATCAAAAAAATATTAGAAGAAGAAAATGCAACACATATTCAAATTATTCCTAAAATCGAAAGTCAAGAAGGTATCGATAATGCGGATGAAATTTTATTAGTTTCTGATGGTTTAATGGTTGCTCGTGGAGATATGGGTGTCGAAATTCCAACTGAAAATGTGCCGATCGTTCAAAAAGAATTGATCAAAAAATGTAATGAATTAGGCAAACCAGTTATCACAGCAACACAAATGTTAGACTCAATGCAAAAAAATCCTCGTCCAACACGTGCCGAAGCAAGTGACGTGGCTAACGCTATTTATGATGGAACTGATGCTATTATGTTATCAGGTGAAACTGCTGCGGGTGATTATCCAGTAGAGGCTGTAAAAGTTATGAATAATATTGCGATTAAAACAGAAAATTCAATTTCTGATCGTGCGGCATATGCTTTGAAATTACATAATAAAACAGATATGACTGAGAGTATTGGTCAATCTGTAGGTTACACAGCTCGTAACTTAGGTGTAGAAACTATCGTTGCAGCTACTGCTTCTGGCCGTACAGCACGCATGATTTCTAAATATCGTCCAAATGCTAATATTATTGCTGCAACTTATACAGATCGAGTTGCGCGTAGTTTAGCTCTAGACTGGGGTGTATATGCTGAAGTCACTGAAAAACCAGAAGATACAGATCATATGTTCGGCCTAGCTGCTCATATTGCTAAAGAATCTGGATTTGCTAAAGATGGTGAATTAATTATTATTACTGCTGGTGTTCCAGTTGGTGAATCAGGAACTACTAACTTAATGAAAATTCAGTTATTAGGTTCTAAATTATGTTCAGGTCAAGGAATTGGCGAAAATACAGTTTGTGCTAAAGCAATCGTAGCATCATCAGCAGAAGAAGCTATTGCTAAAATGACAGACGGTGCAATCTTAGTTGTTAAAACTACTGATAAAGACTACATGCCTGCTATCTCAAAAGCATCAGCAATTGTTGTTGAAGAAGGTGGATTAACTTCTCATGCAGCTGTTGTGGGTATTGCAGAAGGTATCCCAGTCTTAGTTGGAGTTGAAGGTGCAACAGCTAAAATTGATGACAACATGGTTATCACAGTTAATGCTAACCAAGGCGTAATCTTTGAAGGCGAAGCAGCCCTTTAATTAAATGTATAAATTTTAAGAAGATACATAGATAGTTATTCTATGTATCTTCTTTTTTATTATATGTTTTGAAAACCACCTGCTATGCGGGTGGTTCAGAAGAGCTTTCAGCGTGGTATAAAAAAAGTCTCCTAAAATGATAAGATATATTTGGTTTCCCGACCACGAAATATCAATCATTTAGGAGGTCCCTTATGAAAAAGGACAATCAAAGTTTATCACACACAACATGGAAA
>NZ_NGJS01000043.1 GCF_003950515.1 Vagococcus vulneris | reverse complement strand
CGGTGGCGATGGCAAAAAGGATACACCTGTAACCATGCCGAACACAGAAGTTAAGCTTTTTAGCGCCGAGGGTAGTGAAGGGTTTCCCTTTGTGAGAGTAGGACGGTGCCGTGCTTTTATTAGTTATATCGGAGGTTTAGCTCAGCTGGGAGAGCACCTGCCTTACAAGCAGGGGGTCAGCGGTTCGATCCCGTTAACCTCCATAGACTCGTTAGCTCAGTTGGTAGAGCATCTGACTTTTAATCAGAGGGTCACTGGTTCGAGCCCAGTACGGGTCATTAAAAATAACATCGTTGTAGCCGGCTTAGCTCAGTTGGTAGAGCATCTGATTTGTAATCAGAGGGTCGAGGGTTCAAGTCCTTTAGCCGGCATTCTATTTCTTAGCGGAAGTAGTTCAGTGGTAGAACATCACCTTGCCAAGGTGGGGGTCGCGGGTTCGAACCCCGTCTTCCGCTTTTTTATTTCAGCCGGGGTGGCGGAACTGGCAGACGCACAGGACTTAAAATCCTGCGGTGAGTGATCACCGTACCGGTTCGATTCCGGTCCTCGGCATTATATATAGCACCCATAGCTCAATTGGATAGAGTGTCTGACTACGGATCAGAAGGTTAGGGGTTCGACTCCTCTTGGGTGCGTTAGGTCTTTTATACGGGAAGTAGCTCAGCTTGGTAGAGCACTTGGTTTGGGACCAAGGGGTCGCAGGTTCGAATCCTGTCTTCCCGATTTAAAGAATTTTTTTCTTTAAATCTATTGACTTATTTTTTAAAACTTGCTATTATAACATAGCTGTCTTAGTTATTTAAAGATTCAGAATATTCCAAAAAAACATTTGACAAAGACAAGCAAGTTTGATATTATATAAAAGTTGCTACAGCAACTTAAAACAAAAAGATTTAGACCTTTGAAAACTGAACAAAGTAAGACAAACCAAATGTGTAGGGCGTTTTTACGAAAGTAAAAACAAACCATATTTAGTGAATAACAATTCGCTAGCAAGTTTTAAATTAATGA
>NZ_NGJS01000042.1 GCF_003950515.1 Vagococcus vulneris | reverse complement strand
TTTCCATGTTGTGTGTGATAAACTTTGATTGTCCTTTTTCATAAGGGACCTCCTAAATGATTGATATTTCGTGGTCGGGAAACCAAATATATCTTATCATTTTAGGAGACTTTTTTTATACCACGCTGAAAGCTCTTCTGAACCACCCGCATAGCAGGTGGTTTTCAAAACATATAACAAATAAGCAATAAAAGCCAATTGACTTTTATTGCTTAAATTCACTTATTTTTATCCGTCCATATCTTTTGACGTAGAACCAAACCTATTGCTCTTGTTTAGTAACATCTTCAAGATGAACATCATTCTTGTTTGTTAAAACTCTAATGTTTTATCTTGTATGCCGAGGACCGGAATCGAACCGGTACGGTGATCACTCACCGCAGGATTTTAAGTCCTGTGCGTCTGCCAGTTCCGCCACCCCGGCCGAAACATAAAAAGCGGAAGACGGGGTTCGAACCCGCGACCCCCACCTTGGCAAGGTGATGTTCTACCACTGAACTACTTCCGCTAAGAAATAGGATGCCGGCTAAAGGACTTGAACCCTCGACCCTCTGATTACAAATCAGATGCTCTACCAACTGAGCTAAGCCGGCTACAACGATGTTATTTTTAATGACCCGTACTGGGCTCGAACCAGTGACCCTCTGATTAAAAGTCAGATGCTCTACCAACTGAGCTAACGAGTCTATGGAGGTTAACGGGATCGAACCGCTGACCCCCTGCTTGTAAGGCAGGTGCTCTCCCAGCTGAGCTAAACCTCCAATAAAAAACGCAAAAAGCGCGGCAACGTCCTACTCTCACAAAGGGAAACCCTTCACTACCCTCGGCGCTAAGAAGCTTAACTTCTGTGTTCGGCATGGTTACAGGTGTATCCTTCTTGCCATCGTCACCGCACTTATGTGCGTTTATATTTAATTGAGTGAGTATTCACTCAAAACTGGAGTTGAATTATTTATCTTCATATCGACACCGTTTTTTTGGTTAAGTCCTCGATTGATTAGTACTGGTCCGCTCCATACATCACTGTACTTCCACTCCCAGC
>NZ_NGJS01000041.1 GCF_003950515.1 Vagococcus vulneris | reverse complement strand
GTAATGAGAACGTTTCAGCCTTTAGGATGGAGTGAAACGATTCTATTGGAGCATTATCTGCAGGGGTCCCTTTTCGGGACATACTTCTGGTAATGCTCTTTTCTTTTGTTGCTTGATAATAAGCGTACGAGGTATAAACAGAACCTTGATCAGAATGAAGCACACACTTATCAGAGAGAATAGGTAATTGATTTAAGGTGTCTAAAACACAAGCAATATCTTGTTTTTCACTTATTGTATAAGACAGTATTTCTCCATTAAATAAATCCATAATACTAGAAAGATATAGTCTTTTAGGACCATAATCAAGATAAGTAATATCTGTTGTAAGTTTTTCTAGTGGCTTACTCGAACTGAAGTCTCTATCAATCACATTAGAGATTTTAAAATTAATAGAACCAGGACGTTTTTCTTTCTTTATTTTCACCTTACAACTCCATCCGTATTTTTGCATAATACGCTGAACAACTTTATGATTAACTTTTATCTTTTTACGAAGTAAAAAAGTGATTTTTCGATAACCATAAGTAAACTTGTTTTCTTTACACAGCTGCTGAATCATTTTAATTCGATTATCGTCAACATATTCCTTCTTAGACCAACGATAGTAAGTACTCCTAGCTACCCCAAAATAGTTACATAACCATGTTATAGATAGTTTTCCTTTATAAGAATCAACTAAATTTATGAATACTTCTTTTTCCACATCCTTTCCAACTCCTTGTATTTTTTTAAAACATCAATCTCCTGTTTCAAGTACTTATTTTCTCTTTCTAGAACTTCTAAAGGTGAAAAGTGTTCATTACCTTTTCCATAAGTATATTGTTTTCCCACACTTTGAGAGAATCGATAAGATTCTCCATTTCTATACCATTTCCACCATGTTTTTACCTGAGTTTTATTCCGAATATTGAGTTTATTCATAATTTCTGATGTTGTTTTACCTTCAAGTTTCATTTTTATAGCTTCTTCTTTTACTTCTACTGGATAAGCAATCCTTTTAACCATAAAAAATACACCTCCGTTAAATTCATTTTACATGAATTCAACAGGGGTGTTTTTATATTTGTCTCATCTTTTGGGGTCAGTTCC
>NZ_NGJS01000040.1 GCF_003950515.1 Vagococcus vulneris | reverse complement strand
AGTTCCTCTGTAGTAAGATGTGTATAGATCATTTGTGATCACTCTCCTTGTTTTCTTTGGTAGGAAATACAATTTGAGTGTATCACAAATGATTTTTTAGTTGTCTAGCTTAATTTTACAATCGACGTTTATAAATTCAGTTTAGTTGACCATGGCGCGAATAGTTAGAGCACAGACACTAAAAATCAAAGATCAAGAGTTTGTGTTGGCTGCAAAAACACTGGGAGAATCAAACAGTATAATTGCAAGAAAACATATTCTTCCAAATATTTCGAGTGTTATTATTGTTCAAATGATGTTTAGTATACCATCTGCGATTTTCTTTGAAGCTTTTTTAAGTTTTATAGGTTTAGGATTGAAACCACCAGCAGCATCATTAGGTATTCTACTGAATGAAGGATATAAAACTTTCCAATATCTGCCGCACTTAATGTGGGCACCAGCAATCACTTTATCAGTCATTATGATTTGTTTTAATCTGTTGGCTGATGGTATGGGAGATACATTTGATCCGAAAATGAAAGATTAGGGCAGGTGAATGATTATGGAAAAAGTACTAGAGGTAACAGATCTAAACATTTCTTTTGATACGTATGCGTCATTAAATCCACGGATGAAGGTTAAGGATATTGTAGCGGAAGGGATTGACCATAATAAATTGGCAGCCAATTCATCAGAGCGGGATCAGCGTGTTAATGAGTTGTTAGAAGTGGTTGGACTGAACGCGACGCACGGAACAAGATACCCTCATGAGTTTTCGGGTGGGCAGCGACAAAGAATCGGAATTGCTCGGGCATTGGCAGTTAAACCAAAATTAATTATTTGTGATGAACCTATTTCTGCTTTAGATGTGTCTATTCAAGCACAAGTCGTTAATTTGCTAAAGGAATTACAAGAGCAGGAAAAGTTAACGTATCTATTTATTGCACATGATTTATCAATGGTAAAGTATATAAGCGACCGAATTGGTGTGATGAATCAAGGCAGGTTAGTAGAGATAGGCGATAGCCTTGAAATTTATAATTACGGTAATCATCCATATACAGAGAGTTTATTATCTGCCGTACCTTTGCCGGATTCTATATATGAAAGACAGCGTAAACGAATAGTCTATCAAAAAAACATAGAGGATGGGAAAGAGCGTACCTTGAGAGAAGTAAATCCAGGTCACCTTATTTATTGCAGTGAAGACGAAGTTAGTATGTACCAAGCGAAAATCGCACGAAAAAAAGCGAAGTAAAGAATAAAAGAAGGAGAAGACCAGTATCAAAGTCTTCTCCTTCTTTCTTGTTATATGTTTTGAAAACCACCTGCTATGCGGGTGGTTCAGAAGAGCTTTCAGCGTGGTATAAAAAAAGTCTCCTAAAATGATAAGATATATTTGGTTTCCCGACCACGAAATATCAATCATTTAGGAGGTCCCTTATGAAAAAGGACAATCAAAGTTTATCACACACAACATGGAAA
>NZ_NGJS01000004.1 GCF_003950515.1 Vagococcus vulneris | reverse complement strand
TTAAACTAAGAGACCTTGGGGGCTCTATTTTTTTGTCTATTTTTGAGTGTTTTTCAAAATTAATAATGAAAAACAAAAAAACAAACCAATTACTCCTGTTGAGTAACTAGTTTGTCTTCAATCTGAACTCGCCCTTAATGGCGAGTTTTTTATTAATTATTTTTTTATATCTTTTAATTCTTTACTCTTAAATGGCTCAAAAACTAATTTATATTCCTTAGGCAAATGGTGATATTCTTTAAACGTATCTTCTCCAAATTGCATTGGTGGCGAAGCCCAATGAGCAAATTGTTCAAAAGGCAACTGAGTTAATGTCATTACTTTGTCCTTTTCATTGACTCGCTTATTTGCTACTCTCGTCTCAGAAACATAAAAATTTGAACCATGAACAATCAATAAAAACAGCATTGCTGCAGCTGTTAAAGCTGTCACTGCCGGTCCTATTCTCTTAATCGACAAACCATTTAAATCAAATCTTTTCAACAAAAGATCAAAAAGTTTTCCGGTTAATGCAACTAACATTAAATACGACGTTAATTCGGCTCTTGGGCCAAACGGGGTAATCATTAAAAACGGAGATAAAATAATACCGCTGCTTAAACCGATAAAAATAAGTTTCCTCTTGTTTAATAACGAAACTTCTTCGCGATTGGCCGACAGAATTGCATAAGCAATCGTAAGTAAAAAAACAATTCCACAAGCATTTAAAGCAATCAAAAGTATGAATGGCAGATTTTCAATCGCTATTCCAGCATTATCAATAAAAATCAATACTAATGGATAAGATAAAAGAATAAAACTTAACCCAATTTTAATTTTTGATGATTTTAAAAGAAAGATTGCTAAAATTGCTAAAATACTAATCAATACAACATTTTTTATTAAGAAAAAATAGGTATAAGTTGTTAAATATGTTTCAAATACTTTAGACAAATCAAACTCACGGTAAGCATCATTGCCGTTTGATATTGTTGAGTAAACACTGTTACTGAACATAATCAAACTACCTGCAATGCTACCTAACAGGTAAGGAAGTTTATTAAACCATGATAGATCTTTCCAAAATAGAAAGATAAAGACAACAGCTGAAAATAAATTAAAAATTGTAATATTTTCCATAAACAATTGACCACTGATCGCTAATACAAAAATAGCGACAGACAATAAATACGATGATTTGTTTAAAAAAATTAATGCCCAAATCGTAAACAGAAAGAACATACCAAGATTATAATTTGCAAATCCTGAAAACCATCCATACGTTTGACTATAGACAGCCGTTGGTACTAACAAAATCAGAAAAAAAATAAAATTAATCGCTGTTCGTGACTTGATTGATAGAAATTTCGTCATA
This sequence comes from Vagococcus vulneris, assembly GCF_003950515.1. GTDB lineage: Bacteria > Bacillota > Bacilli > Lactobacillales > Vagococcaceae > Vagococcus > Vagococcus vulneris. The sequence continues at coordinate 150,232 of NZ_NGJS01000004.1, read as the reverse complement.
CAATAAACCAAACCCGTATTAACTATAGCATAAAGAACAACTCTAATTAATGTTACTCTTGTAATGACTAGAGTGACCAAATGACCAAGGTAACGCCCATTATAGTTATCAAACCAATTATTTAATCGCTGAATCCCTCCTGTACTTCCCCAATCCATATCATCACCAGTAGCTAAAGGAATTAAAAACCCAATAATTAAATAGAAAATAAAATATAAAATAAATGGATTAATCTGTATTCTTTTTTTAGTATGCATTCTTGTTCGTGCGCCTGTCATTGATTGACTCCTTTCTTTTTATAGACTTTAAATCTCCTTTTTTAAATATAAAATAAATTCTCTGAAGGAAATACGGCATCACTTGTCACATCAATACCCAGTTTTTTAACAATCTGTTCATCATCTTTATTTAAAATTACCGTTGAGTGTGCTTGGGTTCCTGTGAGGTGCGTCAGCTGATCATACGCAAGTTGTGCTGTCGGATTCGTTACCGCACTCATCGCTAAAGCAATCAATACTTCGTTCGTGTTAAGCGCAGTAATTTTACTATGCAATTCTGACACTTTCATCCGTTGAATCGTTTCTAAAATAACCGGTGATAACAACAAAATATCATCACTGATATTTGCCAGATATTTTACCGAATTTAAGATGCATGAGGCTGCTGCCTCCATCAAATGTGTCGAACGACCAGTAATTATTTTTCCATCAGGTAATTCAAATGCCATCACTGACATTACAGAAAGTTCTTCAATAATATCACTGCGATTTCTGACCTTTTCCGCATACTCACGTGCTGGTATGACAGGACCACGATCTTCTTTTTTCAAAACCATCTCTTCCATAATCAATTGGATACGATTGACCACTTCTTCATCAACTAAACCACGCTTGTAAAAACACTCTGTATCAAAACAGCGACGAATGATTTCGGCTTTAGAAGCTTGTTGAATGACTTCATCATTAATAATACCAAAACCAACACGATTAACTCCCATATCAGTCGGCGACTTAAAGACAGATGGTTTATTTGTAATTCTTTCTATAATACGCTTAATGACAGGAAAAGTTTCTAAATCACGATTGTAATTAACTGCAACTTCTCCATAAGCTTCATAGTGGAAGGAATCAATCATGTTGACATCCTTCAAATCAACAGTAGCCGCTTCATATGCGATATTTACAGGATGCTTCAATGGTAAATTCCAAACAGGAAAAGTTTCAAATTTAGAATACCCAGCTACACGTCCCATTTGATTTTCATGATAAATTTGACTTAGACTTGTTGCCAGTTTTCCACTACCGGCACCGGGGGCCGTCACGACAACAATAGGTTTAGTTGTTTCAATATATGGATTTTTACCAAAACCCTCATCACTAACAATTTGATCAATGTTATAAGGATAGCCTTCAATTGTCTCATGGGTATATACTCTAATATTACGCTTCTCTAGTTTATTAATAAAAATCTTTGTCGCTGGCTGCCCTGTATAACGCGTTATCAGAACACTATTAACTGACAGGCCATATTCCTTGAATTCATCAATAGATTTTAAGATATCCATATCATAAGTAATCCCATAGTCTCCACGAATTTTATTGCGTTCAATATCACCAGCATAAACACAAATCACAATTTCAGCTTTTTCTTTTAATTTTTGCAGTATTTTTATTTTTGAATCTTCATCAAATCCTGGTAACACTCGTTTAGCATGTTTATCACCAATTAGCTTACCACCAAATTCCAAGTATAATTTATCATAATCATCAACACGTTCTAATATATATTTTGACTGTTCTTCAATGTATTTTTTTGAATCAAATCCAATTTCCATTACTCAAATTCACATCCTGATTTTATTTATTTGTTCGTTTCATTTTTAAATAGATTAATATATTAATTACAATTAGTGCTGCAATCCCAAATATCGTTATTAATGCACCAATTTTAAAGAATGGTGTATTGTACTGCAACTCTATTTTATGTTTTCCACTTGGAATGCGAGCACCCAAAAATCCATAATTAACTTTTTCTGCAGGAACCTCTTTATCATCAATCATAACTTTCCAACCAGAACTATATGGAATCGAACTTGTCATAATACCCGATTTTTCCAAATTTACATGTGCAGATACACTGCTGTTCATTATTGCTACACGATCGAATTCACTTGTGTATTCAGGATTTTTCAGTTCATTGATAAGTTTTTCAGTATCACGTTTTATCACCTTAACGGAATTAATAGACACATGACGATTACCGCTATAATCAATTGTAAATGTCTTACCTTTCAATTTGCCAAGACGGACTAATACACTTGTCTTCGGATTATAGGAAGAGACATTAGTCGGTGAATACAAGTAATATCCATTAATCTGTTTCCCTTGTTCTTTAATTTGAATCGTTGTGCCTGATGGTTCATACTTTAAGAATTCAGCAGCTGCTTCAGAACGTCGCATATTTGTAGGGTGAATAGTTTGTCGAACCCTCGTTGTTAATGACGTATCCGTTAGTTTTATTCCATTAAGATTAATGAAATATTCGCTATCTTTACTCTCATTTCCATCTTCAGGAAGTGTTACAATAACTTTGTCAGATTGCTTGTTGACCTTAACGGGTACTTCATCAGTATAAGTCTCTACAGGTATCCCTTTAGTATCAGAATGTTCCATTACCGCTACTCGTCCTAATAGTGCTTCTCGTTCAGCACCGCTGACTTTTTCAAGCGCGGTTTGGCTAACTTCTTTATGACTGATAAATAAAAGTGGTAGACTTTTTTCAGACTCTTCGACAGTGTACTGATGATTCTTTGAAATACCGACACGGTGGTATCCTAAAGGAATAGGACCGCGATAAGTACCTAAAACATATTTAACGCCTAAATAATTCGTAGCTATTCCTCGAGAGTCTAAGAATTTAATTGGTTCAGCTAATACTGAATCAGAGAACTCCATGGCGTTAGCAAATTCACCAAGTGATTTATTTTGCAACGAAAAATAACTATTTATGACGGGATGTTTAATCATTGGGCCAATATTTACTCGATTAAATTGTCCAGGATGCGCATTATTCGTTGAAGCTAGTCTAAAAAATTCGTCTGGAGTAGTTACTTGTCGGTCGACACCGTCAAAATAATTCTTATAGTAACTATTTACAGTATTCTTCTTTAAATGCCAGCCAACGGAATTATTTCCATTAATGCTATGATAATAATTGCCGATATAGGCAGTATTACCAGCTGCTAAAAACAATACTGCAATACTGAAATTTTTTGGAGTCAAAACGTCTGTTTTTCTTAAGCCAACCAGTACAAAGAAAGCCCAAAGCAAGACTAGCGGAATTAAAACAGCTGTATTTTTGTAAATTATCAAGTTGTTACCAAGCATAGCAGCGACACTAAATACCGCTGAAATAATTACCATCCATTTAAATTCTTTAGCAGTAATGGTTGCAATCTGGTTAATAAAAATAGCAACAGCAACAGCAAAAGGAGCTGCAAGCAATAATGTCCACCGTGTTGAGGGACTAGCTCCACCATTGATAACTGCAGATAAATAAGGCAACATAAAACAGATAAAACTAACAACCAACGTAACTGCCATCATCTTAAATTGCTTAAAGCGTATCAAAATAAAAGACAATGCTGGAATTAAAATAACTGCAAAACCACCATAATATTCGAAAGAATTATCTGCAGGCGCAATAATCAAACGATTTGGAAGACTCAAATAGAAACTAAGTGGAAATAGACTTAGCCCATTGGCAAATGGCACACTTGCTCGCGTAGAATGGAAAAAGAGATTCAGAGTCGGCAACAATACTATTGAAGACATTGCTACACCGATAATGCCGTATGGAATAATTTTTAAAACGTTTAGGAAATATGAACCTGCTTTATTATTTTTGCGTAAAAAGAATGATTGCAACAGAAAATAATAAATAGCCCCAATACCTAATAAAAATGCAAAATAAAAATTACTGATAAGCGTCCACGCAACCACAATCGGAAACATAATCCGACCTTTTCCCTCAATAAAACGATCGATACTTAAAAGCAAGATAGGAAAGATAACCATTGGAGATAAAAACATTGGATGTGATACAGATGAATGAATACTAAAACCGCAAAACACATAGACCACAGCAGCTGTTAGTAAAGTTAAACTACTGTAATTGGTATCTTTTTTATTTTTTAAGAATAGTATAATCGCTACACCAGAGAAAAATAATTTTGAAATCATCATTGCCATATAAGTGTTTTCTGCATTTTTAAAGAATAAGAACGGATAAATAAAGATATCCCCGACTGAATAATAACTTAACGTCTGAAAAGAATCTGCTCCCAGCCCAAGTGTCCAATCCCAAAAATGACCAATACGACCGGGATGATGCAAGATTGCCGTAAGCATCTCTTTTAATTTTACAATCGACACATAATGCTGTGAAAGTGCATCGTAGTTACTGACAAAGCTTGTTCCAGTCATAATATAAGGGAAGAATACAACTAAAGATATGCCGATAAAGAGTAGACAATAAGATAGCCAAAATTTAATTTCCCCCTGTTTATTTTTCAACATAATACAACTCCTCTTTAAAATTTATACTGTTTTATTATATAATAATAAATTTAATTCGTCTTTGTCTTCTAAGTTTAATTACTCTAAAAAAGGATAATCAATCAACTTGACTATCCTTTTTAAGTCTTTTATTTTTTATTTAAAGCCGCTTCCACAAACCCTTTAATTAGTCGTTGTGGACGGTTTGGACGTGAAATTAATTCTGGGTGGAATTGACATCCGACAAAAAAATCTAGACCAGGTAATTCAACAATCTCAACTAATTTATTATCAGGTGAAACTCCTGAAAAAATCAAACCATTTTCTTCAAATAACTTACGGTATTTATTATTAAACTCATAACGATGACGATGGCGTTCTTGAACAACTTCTTCATTATCATAAGCTGCTGCAGTCTTAGTACCATTTTTAAGCTTACAAGGATATAAACCTAAACGTAAAGTACCACCCATATTCTCAATATTTTCTTGATCTGCCATTAAATCGATAATTGGATTTGCCGCATCTACTTTTGTTTCAGCTGACTGAGCATCTTCTAGACCGACAACATTTCTGGCAAATTCGACACATGCCATCTGCATACCTAAACAAATCCCTAAAAACGGAACATTATTTTCACGTGCATAACGGATTGCTTCTATTTTACCTTCGACACCACGATCACCAAAACCTCCTGGTACTAAAATGCCATCTGCATCACCTAAAATTTCAGCAACATTTTCAGTGGTTAAATCTTGAGATTGAATCCAATCTAAATCAATATCTGCATCAAAAGCAAAACCAGAATGTTTTAATGCTTCAACAACCGACAAATACGCATCAGGTAATTCAACATACTTACCAACTAGAGCTATTTTCACTCGTTTACTCAAATGGAGCACACGATTCTCTAGAGCCATCCATTCAGTCATATCAGCTTGAGGAGTATCTAGTTTCAAATGATCGCAGACAATCTGATCCATATTTTGTGCTTGTAAATTCAAAGGAATCGAGTACAATGTATCAACATCACGAGATTCAATAACAGCTTCAGGTGCAACATCGCAAAATTGCGCTAATTTATTTTTTATTCCTTGCGACACAGGTAATTCAGTACGTACAACTAAAATATTCGGCTGAATACCTAAGCCTCGTAACTCTTTTACACTATGTTGTGTCGGTTTGGTTTTCATTTCACCGGCTGCTTTTAAGTAGGGGATTAATGTTGTATGAATATACATAACATTATCACTACCTACGTCTGCTTTCATTTGGCGCAAGGCTTCAAGAAATGGAAGTGACTCAATATCACCAACAGTTCCGCCAACTTCAGTAATAATAACGTCTGCATCAGTTAATGTGGCAGCACGCATTATTTTTTCCTTAATCATGTTAGTTATATGAGGAATCACTTGGACAGTCGCCCCTAAATACTCACCGCGACGTTCTTTTTGCAACACTTCTGAATAAATTTTACCTGTTGTAACATTAGAAAATTTATTTAAATTAATATCAATAAAACGCTCGTAATGTCCCAAATCCAAGTCAGTTTCAGCACCATCATCAGTAACAAAAACTTCACCGTGTTGATACGGACTCATTGTACCAGGATCCACATTGATATATGGATCAAATTTCTGAATAGTTACCTTTAATCCTCTGTTTTTCAATAATCTTCCCAATGAAGCTGCAACAATTCCCTTACCAATTGAAGACACAACACCACCAGTTACAAAGATATATTTTGTCATAATTAAGTAAACTCCTTTGTTCTTTTATAATTAAGGAAAGTCTCAGAAAATAAGTAAAGCTCCCTATTCCAAATTGGAATAAGGAGCTTTTTAGGTCCACTGACTTCTGACCCTAGTAAAAGGGTGCCCAAAAAGTATGATACAAGTTTATGACTATGAAGTCAAGAAAGAAATTTGTGAAACAAAACAATTATTTTTCAGTTTTTTTCTGAGGAGTTATGTCTTTAATGTCAATATCATTAATAGTCGTCACACGGCTATCTTTATCATTCGCTGCTTCAAAAGAAACGTCATCCCCTTCTTTTAAAAACATACTGTAGACATTATTTGCTGTGCTAATAGTGTAGACTTTATCACTATCCCTCAATATAAACGAGACCGTTTCATTTCCATCAATAACTACTTTATTGACACGTTCTACCACACCGGTTACTTTCAACAAATCAGACTTTTCAATATTCTTATTAGAACTACCTTTCATGCCTAATCTTAATTTATAAGCCTCTAATGTTTTTTGAGCATCTGCACCATCTACAACAACATCACTATCAGTAGCAGAAATATACACATAACCCTTAAAAATACCATTTACATCCAACAATGAAACAACCCATGTCGGAACTCCTTCAACATTGTATAAAATAGGCATTTTTGCCTGCCATTTTTTTTCCGGATAAATTTTTTCTGCGATAGCAATCGCACCATCACTATCCATCATACCCTTACTATCCCGGTAGTATTCCATAATTCCTGTTCGCGCATTAATTAAACTATACCCTAATGCACTATCTTGTTTTGCATCATCACTTGTAAAATCTGTAAAATATAATAATGCTCCGGATTTAGATAATAATGGTGTAACTGCACCTTTAGAATAAATTCCATTATTTGTCGGCTGTTTGACATCATCCTTAGTAAATAAACTATTTAACCATCCCTTACCATAAAGACCATAAAAATTATTCATGCTGCTGGCTACTGCACTGGTCAATGGTGCATCGATGAACTTCGGCGTGTCTTTTAATTCATAGACATCTGTTTTACCTGTTACACTATTCAGAACACCTACTTTAAATTCATTATAATGTTTAATGCCGCTGACACCATATTCTTTATAAAGTGTCTCAACATAATAAGGGGTTCCGTCATCGCTTATTTCAAGATTAACAGTTCCCATACTAGCAAATCGGCTGACTTTTGAATAAATTTTACGTTCTGCATCTTGTCCAAAATAAGCACTCGGTATATACGCCATCTTTTTCTTTACAAACTCTGGTTGTGCATTAATATCAGTCGCACTTATTTTAAAATAACCTGGAACTTCTTTAAATCGATTCCATTTCCAAAAACTTCGATATTCAAGTGCCGCAACATAAACGTACTCATCATTTATTACCTGAGCAGTTGTGGAACCTAGCTTATAAGCACTATAATTCGGGACACTGCTGATCATTTTCTGCATCTTATTCTGCGCACTCTCAATCGACATAGCGATAGGAGTTTCTTTGGTAGAAACGAGTTCTTCAGTCTTTTTAACTTTCTTCACATCAATCGTTTGATAAACATTATCGATACTCATTATCCTCGCAATCGGCGTATAAATAAGTAGTCCTACCAATGCTAATAAGCCTAACCAAAATAATTTTGTTAATTTGGGATTCGTTTTAAACGATAGATTGGCTATCTTTCCTTTGTGTTTTTCGCTAATAACAGTATGGCCTTTACGTAAATTAGTGACAATCACAAATACAGTACCTAACAAATAACTAATCAAATTAATTGTTAATAAATTGCTTAAAGTTTGAGGAGGTAATTGAAAATACACAAACAACATACTAAATATTAAATAAACGAATACAGCAATTAAGTTTCTCTTAATCACCTTTTTCTTATTATTACTAAAAAATGAGCCTAACAATATTGCGATGATGAAACCGATACTAAAACGACACATAATGATCAAAAAATCAATTATCACTATTCTAACACATCCTTTTTTTAATTACTTCTATCATATAAGATAACCCTTTCAACTACAATGCCAAAATAAGACGATTAAAAAAAAGCCAGATTACTATATCAAGCTTTTCTAACGCATAAAGCGTCTTAAAATAAAGGACAGTAAGAACCATAAGCCAATACTCATTGCAACTGTAATCATCCAACCAAACGTATTATTTTCAAGGGGTAACGGCATGTTCATACCAAAAAATCCTGTAATAATGGTTGGTATGGTTAATAGGACAGATAGAACAGTTAAAATACGCATGGTTTCGTTCAGATTATTATTTAAAACGTTATTATAAGTTCCAGATAGCTGTTGAAGTATTTGCGATGAAATTTGAGTCATCTCCATCACCTGTTTTGCTTCTACTAACACGTCATCTAACTTCTCTTTTTCATCATCGGTTAACCGTTTATATACTGTATGAGTCCTTATTTGTTCCAATAAAACAACATTTTGCTTAGATGCAGAAATATAAAAAACAATTCCCGTCTCTAAATCTGATAAAGACAATAGGTTCTGTTTAGTTGTTTTTTCTTTAAGGCGATTACTGACATTGACGCGATCAGAATTCATCTCTTCAACATAAGGAAAAAATTGATCAGTAATCATAAACAGACTACTAAAAAGGAATTCAAAGACAGTTTGATTGGGCTCTTTTTCTAAATCTTCTCTCATTTTTTCATAAAGATAGTAATTTTTATTATTAGTAATCGTAATTAATTTATCTTCTTTGAGAATAAAAGACATTGGTGTTGTCTCGTAATGATTATCAATCATATCCCTATTTGGAACATTATAAATCAGCATAAACAATTTAGACTCTCGATCGTAATCAAGACGCGCCCGTTCATTTGTATCAAGCGAGTAATCAATAATATCTTCATCTAGTCCATATTCAACTGATTGGCGTCTTAGCTCATCTTTATTATCTGTATTTATATTAATCCAGTTATTTTCTACGTTAAAAGTCGTTTGTGTTAACAAAATATAACCTCCGGTCTACCACCGGTTCATTATAGCATACACAGACATTAGTCAGTGTAAAAATGAGATATTTAAATAAAATCAGCATAATCATTCAAATTTGGAGATAATATTTTTGCTGACCCGTCTTTCAGTACAAGGACAGTATCAGACATAAACTCAATAACCGCTAAATCATGAGATATAAAGATAATCGTTAGATTCTGCTGATTCTTTAAATCCTTTAACAACAACAAAATATCTTTTTGGGTTGTCACGTCTAAGGCTGAAGTCGGTTCGTCACAAATCAGTAAATCAGGCTCCATAATAAGTGCTCTAGCTATCGACACCCTCTGCAGCTGACCACCGCTTAATTCATGAGGAAACTTAGTCCATACATCATGAGGTAGATTCACTTTATCCAACCACGGTGCTATTTGAATAATATCAATTTTACGTTGACCGGTTTTTTTTTGCATCATCTCACTTAATGCCTCCCCAATACGCTGTGAAGGATCAAGAGACTTTCTAGGATTTTGAAAAATCACTTGTGCCGCTAAGTTTTTATAATTTAATTCATTAAAATTGCCATCAAGTATTTGACCAGAATCTGGTCGAGTCAGTCCTAGTATTGTTTTAATTAATGTTGTCTTACCACTTCCGCTTCTACCTATTATGCCAAGTGTCTGACCTTTATCAAGCGAAAAGGATACATTTTTCAGAACTTTTTTTCGCACTGATGAGAAAGGTTCTTTAAAACTGATTGATAAATCAGTAACTTTAATAAAAACCACTTTATATCACCCTATCTTTTTGCTCTTACTTAATAGTTGACTCATTTGGGAATCCAGCAAACTCTTAGTATAGTCTTTTTCAGGTTTATTCAAAACTTGAATTGCTCTTCCCTCCTCGATAATTGCTCCATCCTTCATAATTAGTAAATAATCTGCAAAGTTTTCGATTAATCCTAAATTATGTGTAATAAAAATAATAGCCATATTAAATTCTGCCGCTAATTCCTTTAATAAACTTACTATCGTACTTTGTGTATGAACATCCAAAGCTGTTGTGGGCTCATCACAGATCAATAATTTAGGTTTTAATACTAAGGCCAGCGCAATCATAACTCTTTGTAACTGTCCGCCACTTAACTCGCCAGGATATTTTTCCAAAATAGCTGATGGATTCTCCAAACCAACTCGTAAAAGAAACGGTATAATTACTTCGTTAAGTTCTTGTTTCGAGAGTCGCTGATGCTGCCTGATTGCAAAATAGCATTGTGTCTTAATCTTTAAAACAGGATTAAAACATGACATCGGTTCTTGATAAATCATTGCCATTTGACTTAACCTAAGCTTCGCTCTCTTTTTTTCTGATTCATCTGATAATTGCTGATTGTCAAAACTTATATTACCACGCACAGTAAAAACATCTGAACTCAATAGACCCATTAAACTCAACCCCGTCAATGTTTTTCCGCTTCCGCTTTCGCCTATTAACGCACAAATTTCACCTGACATTAATTGAATTGTTACTTTATCAACTAAGATTGTATTCGATTTTTTCAATGTTATCATCAAATCTTCTACCTTTAATAACATTTATACACCACGACTTTCTATATTTTCGCCAATTAAGTAAACACTGAAAACAGTTAAAAATACCATTATTCCAGCTGGCAGCCATAACCACCACTCCATTTGAACACTTATCATATTTCTAGCACTTGACAGCATCATGCCCCAACTTGAACTAGGTGGCTGGACACCTAAGCCTAGAAAACTCAAGGAAGACTCCATTAAAACTGCTTGCGAAACAGACAGCGTAAAAATAGAGACGATAGTATTTTTAATATTAGGTATAATGTGTCTTAAAATAATATGGTAATCTGAAAAATTATTTAATTTAAAATAAGTAATAAATTCTGATTGCTGCAGGTCTTTTATCTCTGAAGCAAATAATCGAGCTGATGACGGCCATGAAAATAAAACAATAATAATAATTAAGTTTGTCGTAGACGGACCCAAAATAGCTGCCAACGATATTGCCAAGATATAAAAAGGGAAGCACATAACCACATCAGCGGTACGCATTACTACTTGATTGATAAATCCGCCGTAATACCCTGCAACAGCACCGACTGCTAACCCTAAAACAGTTCGAAAGATCGTTGCCATTAAACCGACATACAAGGTTATTCTACCGCCTGAAAATAGTCTTGCCATGATATCTCGACCTGTTTCGTCCGTTCCCAAAGGATGCTTAGCTGATGGCGGTTCTGAAACACTCATTAAATCGGTAAATGAACTGCTTACAGGATAGACCAAAGGACCAACAACAACTATAATAATTATTATCCCAAGTATAGTACAGCCTAGATAAAACCATATATTTCGTTTCTTCATTAGTCGCTCATCTCCTTTTTCGACAAAGGATTTAACTGAATACCAAGAATATCAGCAGCTAAATTTGATAAAAGAACAACCCCAACAGTCATACTCAAAAGCCCCATAATTAACGGATAGTCACGGTACGTAACGGCGTCATAATTCAATTTGCCAATCCCCGGCCAAACAAATACAGTTTCAGTAATTAAAGCGCCAGAGAATAGTGCAGGTATTTCCATAAAGATCAAAGTGATCATTTGAGGTAAAACAGTTGGAAAGATTGAATGAACTAATGCTTGCCACCTAGTCATGCCAAATCCCTGTGCAACCAAATAATATTGTTCAGTTAGTTCCCTTTGAAAATAACCTCTAATGTAGCGAATAAATACTGTAGACTGCATAATAGTTAAGGTAATAATCGGTAAAACTGAGTAGAGTGCTAACTGAAAACCACTATCTTCTAATTCACCTGTACCTGAAATAGGAAAAAGATTTAAATCAAATGACAGCCACTTAATAAGCAGAATAGCAATTAAAAAAGTAGGTAAAGAGACTGCTGCAAGATTAATAATATTCATCAACTTAGATACAAATTTACTTGGCTTATATGCCATATACATGCCTATTGGAAATGAAAATATCAAACTCAAGAATAATGACGGAATAGTTAACATTAATGTTTTCGGTAAACGGCTTAGGATAACGTCCACAACAGGTTCTTTATATTGAATCGAATATCCGAAATCAAAAGTGATAAATCCTTTAAACCACTTAATAAATTTAACCGGCAATGGATCATAATAGCCTTTTTGCATTAAAATTTGTTTCGTTTGTTCCTGAGATATATTAGGATTTAGACTGTTTAAATAAGGATTTCCTGGCTGTAATTGCAAGATTATAAAGATAAATATACTCACACCTAAAAAAATAATGAGTGCAACAAGTAAACGTTTAATTATAAATTTTTTCATTCTATTTCTCCATATAAAAAGGACTGCCACCCCTACGAGAAGCAGTCCTACTATTTATTTATTCTATTGTCCAATCCTGAACATTATAAAAGTCTAAAAATGTAGTTGGATTATAGTTTTTTACTTTTGGATTATATGCCTTGATAATATCTGGAGTATACAAAGGAATCCAAGGTAACTCATCGTTTAAAATTTTTCCAAGTTCATTATACAACGATTTCCGTTCATCAATATTAGTCGTTTCTAGAGCTTTCTCAAGAACTTCATCTGCCTTTTTATTATTAAATGCAGAAATATTCCATGCGTAAACACCTTTTTCATCAGAAATAGCATCTGAGTGCCAGTAAGGTTTCAAATCTGGATCTGAAGATAATGTATTGGCCATTAAATACATATCATAATCATGGTTACCGACAACTTGATCCATTACACTAGAAAATTCTTTGTTTTCCAATTTTATTTCAATCCCAATTTCTTTTAATTGATTTTGAATAATCGGCGCAGTATTTTCACGAGTCTTATCTCCTGTTGGAACAGTTAATGTAAATGCTAATCGCTCACCATCTTTTTCAAAAATACTATCTTTAGATTTTTGTTTATATCCAGCTTCTTTTAATAATTCCTTAGCCTTTTTGACATCCTTTTTATACTCAATTAAGCCTTCTTTTGGATAAGACCATAAAGTAGGTACCATTGGTGTTTGAATTAATTCACCGTGACCATCTAATAGTTCTTTTACAATCCCATCACGATCAATACCATAAGCTATAGCTTTTCTGACACTTTTATCGTTTAATTGTTTATTTCGTAAATTCATCCCCATATATTGAATATTTGGACCAGGATAAGTTTTAGTTTTCACATCATGTTTCTTTAAAAATTCGAGATCTTTTTCTTTAAAGCTGGAAATATCTGCAACATCAATTGCACCTTTGGCAATTTCACCAATTGCTGTATCTTGATTAACAACTTTAACATTAAAATTCTTAATTTTTGGTGTTCCCTTATAGTAATTATTAAAAGATTCTAATTTAACATATTCACCATTTTTAAATTCAGCTAATTTATAAGGTCCACTGCCAATTGGTTTATGTAATAAATCAGTTGCTTTTTCCCAATCACCGACTGGAACTTTTTCCCAAATATGTTTTGGTAAAATACTTAACATCCCAATTTTTTGCAATGCAGAAGAAAAAGGTTTTTCAAAAGTAATTTCAATCGTTTTATCATCTTTGACAGAAATACCTTCGATTGATTTTGCCGTCCCGTCATGGTAAGCTTTCGCTCCCTTGATAAATTCTACAACATTGTATGAACCACCAGTATATTTTCCATCCGCTACTGAAGTAAGTGTATATAACACATCTTGAGTTGTCAGTTTTTCACCATCATGAAACGTTAAATTATCTTTTAGTGTAAATGTTAAGTGAAGCATATCATCAGATAATTTAAATTTTTCAGCCATGGCTGGCTCTAATTCATATTTTTCATTTAGTTCTAACATTGAGCTGTAAACCAAAGTATTGATAGCGCCATCATAAATTGTATCAGAAATCTCTGAGTTAAACACACCAGTTGGTGAACTCCACATACCATAAACTAACTCTGATTTTGTGTTTTCCTTTTTAACTTCTGTTTTACTATTGTCCTTTGTTGAGGAACATCCTGCAAAAACCATTAAACTTAAACCCACAATCATGATACTTTTCCACTTTTTCATTTAAACTCCCCTTAATTTTTTTGTTATTAAATACTCAAAAATTATATCATGTGAAATAATGAACGTCAATTAAACTATATACATATGATGATTTAAAGTTAATTAAACAATTATTTAATACGCTTTCACATTCTTTTTTAATAAAACAAAAAAGAGAGCTGTCAATAGCAGCTCCCTTACGTCCGAACATGTATAATAAATTGTATTATTTTAAACGTGAATTGGTAATCCCAAAGCTAATTCAGCCGTATCCATTACAGCTTCTGCTAATGATGGATGTGAGTGAATTGTAAGTGCGATATCTTCTGCATTCATACCTGCTTCAATCGCTAAACCAATCTCAGCAATCATATCACTTGCCCCAACACCGACAACTTGTCCACCAACGATGATATTTTCATCTTTCGTTGTTACTAATCGAACAAAACCTTCAGTTTGGTTAAGAGATAATGCACGACCATTTCCACCAAGGGTGAACTTAGATGATTTAACATCTAAACCTTGCTCTTTAGCTTCTTTTTCAGTCATACCAACAACTGCTAATTCAGGATCTGTAAATGCAACGGCTGGCATAGCAACGTAATCATTAGCAACAGCTTTACCAGAGATTGCTTCTGCAGCAATTTTAGCTTCAAAGCTTGCTTTATGTGCCAAAGCAGGACCAGGAACGATGTCTCCAATTGCCCAGATTGTTGGTACATTAGTACGTCCTTGTTCATCAACTTTAACTAATCCACGATCAGTCATTTCAACACCAGCAATTTCCAATCCTAATTCGTCAGTATTAGGACGACGACCAACTGTAACCATAACATAGTCCGCTTCAATCGCTTCTTCTTTACCGTTAGCTTCATACTTAACAGTTACACTGTCACCATTGTCAACAGCTTCTTTAGCCATTGCTTTTGTAACAACTGTGATTCCTTTTTTCTTAAAGTCAGCTTCAACAAATTTTACCATGTCTTTTTCAAACGTCGGTAAAATTTGAGGAGAACCTTCCAGGATAGTCACTTCAGCACCTAGGTTTGCGTAAGCACTACCTAATTCAGCACCAATAACACCGCCACCGACAATAACTAATTTTTTAGGAACTTCAGTTAAGTTTAATCCACCAGTTGAATCAATAATGCGTTTACCGAATTTAAATCCTTTGATTTCAATTGGTCGGCTACCTGTGGCAACAATCGCATTTTTGAATTCATAAGTCTGTGCTCCATCTTCATGGATAACACGAAGTGTATTTCCATCAACGAAAAATGCCTCTCCGCTGATGATTTCCACTTTATTTTTCTTCAACAAGAACTCAACTCCGGCTGTTAATTTAGAAACAACTCCATTGTTTTTCCATTCTTGAGTTTTTGTAAAATCTAATTTTACATTATCAGCTGTAACACCAAAAACATCAGAATGTTTAGCATCATGATATTTATGACCAGCACTGATTAAGGCTTTAGATGGAATACAGCCAACATTTAGACACACCCCACCAATATACTCACGCTCTATGATTGCGACTTTTTGCCCCATTTGTGCGGCACGAATTGCTGCTACATAGCCACCAGGTCCTGCCCCAATGACAACTGTATCTAATTCTAATGCGAAATCTCCTACTACCATGCGTGATTCACCTTAACCTTCCATTAATAATAATTCTGGATCTGCCAATAAACGTTTGATATTGTTCATAGCTTTTTGAGCAGTTGCTCCATCTACGATACGATGATCAAAGCTCATTGATAATTTCATCATACGACCAACAACAATTTCACCGTCTGTATTGACAACAGGTTGTTGAACGATTGTACCAACACCTAAAATTGCAACTTCAGGATAGTTGATTACCGGTGTAAACCAGCTTCCACCTACTGAACCAATGTTGCTGATTGTAATTGTTCCACCGCGCATATCAGCTGCAGTCAATTTACCTTCAATAGCCATAGCTGCCTTAGTATTGATTTCATCTGCAATATCAAACATACCTTTAGTATCAGCATTTTTGATATTAGGTACATATAAACCATGATCTGTATCAGTTGCAATACCGATGTTATAGTAGTTTTTAAGTACAATTTCATCTGTTGTATCATCAATAGATGCATTCAAGATTGGGAATTTCTTCATAGTAGCTGTCAAAGCTTTAACAACGTATGGTAAGAATGTTAATTTAGTATCGCGAGATGCCGCAACTTCCTTAAATTTCTTACGGTGATCCCATAATTTAGACACTTCAACTTCATCATGTAATGTTACATGAGGTGCTGTATGTTTACTATTAACCATTGCTTTAGCAATTGCTTTACGCGTTGGTGTCATTTTCTCGCGAACTTCTAATTCAGGAGCGCCTACAAAAGGAGTCGGTGCTGCTGCTTTAGGTGCTGCTGCTTGAACAGGTGTATCGCTTGATGCCACTGCTGAATCTGTAGCTGCTGCCGGTGCAGTACCGCCAAAGTTATCAATATCTGACTTAACAACACGTCCACCTTTACCAGTTGGTGTTACCGCAGTAATATCAACACCTTTTTCACGAGCATATTGACGAACTGAAGGCATTGCTAAAACGCGTTTGCTTGGATTTCCTGTTGCTGCAGAAGCTGTAGCTGCTGCTGAACCAGATGATGCTGCTGCAGTTGATTTAGCTTCTACTGGTGCTGACGCTGGTGCATCATTGTGTCCAGGTGCATCAATTTCTACTAACACATCACCAACATGAGCAACTGTGCCTTCGGGTACAACGACATTAACAACTGTTCCTGTTACTGGAGATGGGATCTCTTCAACAGATTTATCATTTTGAACTTCTAACATTGTGTCATCTTCATTGATAGTATCGCCAGCTTTAACAAACCATTTTACGATTTCACCTTCTGCAATACCTTCGCCGATATCTGGTAACTTAAATTGGAATACTCCGCCAGCTGGAGCTGTAGCTACCGCTTCTGGTGCTGATGTTGCTGCTTCTGGAGTTGCTACTTCTTCATCTTCATGTCCAGGTGCATCGATTTCTACTAATACATCACCAACATGAGCAACTGTGCCCTCAGGTACAACAACTTTTAATACTTTACCTGTTACTGGAGACGGAATCTCTTCAACAGATTTGTCATTTTGAACTTCTAACATTGTATCATCTTCGTTGATTGTATCGCCTTCTTTAACGAACCATTTTACGATTTCGCCTTCTGCAATACCTTCACCGATATCTGGTAATTTAAATTTAAACGCCATCTTTACTTACTCTCCTTCTCTATCTGTTCAGCTCTTGATTAAAATTCGTAAACTTCTTTCACTTTTGCTTCAATATCAGATGCATTTGGTAACCAAGTATTTTCAGCTTGACCAAATGGGAAGACAGTATCTGGCGCAGAAACACGTCCGATAGGAGCCTCTAATGATAATACAGCTCTCTCAGAGATTTCAGATACAACTTGTGCACCGACACCTGCTTGCTTTTGAGCTTCTTGAACAACAACAACTCGTCCTGTTTTTTCAACAGAGGCAATGATTGTATCAACATCTAATGGAGCGACTGTACGTAAGTCGATAATTTCAACTGAAATACCATCTTTTTCTAGTGCTTCTGCTGCTTTAATTGCTTCACGAACCATCGCACCATAAGTAATGATTGAAACATCAGAACCTTCACGAGTAACTGCAGCTTTGTCTAAAGGAACAGTATAAGCTTCATCTGGAACTTCCTCACGGAATGAACGATACAATTTCATATGTTCTAAGTAAACGACAGGGTCATTATCACGGATAGCTGAAATTAGTAAGCCTTTTGCATCATAAGGATTACTTGGAATAACCACACGAATACCAGGAGTTTGAGCAATCAAACCTTCTAAGTTATCTGAGTGTAATTCTGGTGTATGCACACCACCACCAAATGGAGCACGAATTGTGATTGGCATTGTACGAGTACCACTCATACGGTAACGAGTACGAGACATTTGTCCAGCAACCTCATCAAATACCTCAAACACAAAGCCAAAGAATTGGATTTCCGGAACTGGGCGGAAACCTTCAAGGGCTAAACCAAAAGCTAAACCACCGATACCTGACTCTGCCAATGGCGTATCAAATACACGATCTTCACCAAATTTTTCTTGCAGACCTTCAGTTGCACGGAAAACACCACCGTTATTACCAACGTCTTCACCGAAGACTAATACATCTGGATTTGCCTCTAATTCTAAAGCTAAAGCATCAGTAATTGCTTGAATCATTGTTTTTTGTGCCATGATTTATTTCGACTCCTTTGCTTCAAAAATGTCAATTTGTTCTTGAATAGTTTTTGGTGTTACTTCAAACATATTTTTTAAGAAATCAGATACTTTTTGTTTTGGAACAGCATCAGCTTCTTTAATCGCTACTTTGATTTCTTCTTTAGTTTGTTCGATTACAGCTTCTTCTTTTTCTTCAGACCATAAACCTTTTTCTGTTAAATAAATACGGAAACGAGTTAATGGATCTTTTGCATGCCATTCATCTTCAGTCTCTTGTGAACGATATCTAGTTGGATCATCACCTGAAAGTGTATGCGGACCATAACGGAATGTTAATGTTTCGATTAAAACAGGCCCATTACCAGCAACAGCCCATTCACGAGCAGCTTTTGTTACTTGGTAAACTGCTAATGGATCCATACCATCAACTTGAACACTTGGAATTCCAGCTGCTACACCTTTTTGAGCTAATGTTTTAGCTGCAGTTTGTTTTTCACGTGGCGTTGAGATAGCATAGCCGTTGTTTTGAATGAAGAAAACAGCATTTGCATGATAAGCTCCAGCAAAGTTAATCCCTTCATAGAAGTCACCTTGTGAAGAACCGCCATCACCAGTGTATGTATAAGCAACATTTTTCTTACCGCGTTTTTTAAGTCCTAAAGCGACACCTGCTGCTTGGATATATTGAGCACCAATAATAATTTGTGGTGGTAATGCTTGTAAATCATCTGTATATACGTTACCAGCTGCGTGGCCACGTGACCATAGGAATGCTTGAGTTAACGGCAAGCCATGTTTAATTAATTGTGGAACATCACGATATCCTGGTAATAGAACATCTTCTTTTTCCATAGCAAATTGACTTGCTAATTGGCTAGCCTCTTGTCCGGCAGTTGGAGCGAAGAATCCAAGACGTCCTTGACGGTTTAAGGCAGTTGAGCGTTGGTCTAACACGCGAGACCAAACCATATCTGTCATTAACTGAACTAACTCGTCATCAGATAAATCAGGAACTAAATCTTTATCGACTATTTTTCCTTTCTCATCTAACACCTGTACAGTAGGAAAATCTGCGTTGATATCTTCTAACAATGCTGCAAAATCAAGTGGGTTTACTTTTTTCTTAGCCATCTTGTTACACAATCCTCTCTTTTTAAAAAATATTCGTGTTTGTCTTAAACAGAAATATAAAACTGTATTACTCGTTCTGTTTCAACAACATAAATTTACCATGATAAAAGAACGATTGCAAGGAAATGAACCGCTCAGTTCTTAACTGATTTAACTCAAATGAAACTGTTATCAAAGATAGTGAAAATCGTCACTTATTTGTTTTCACAATTTTTTGAACATCTTAATTAAACTGTATCTGTATCATGCTGTATCATAATATATTTACACCTGTTGTATATTATTTTTCTGAAAGCTTTTATTTTTAAAGTAGATGTCTTTAGTTTCAAGGATTAAAATTAAGAACAATATTGATTTTATAAAACGTTTTCTGAAACGTTAGTTATTTTTTTAACTACAAAAAGCCATTTATTACGCAATATATTAGAATCAGACGGCTATTTGTGAAATAAATATATTATATTAAAAGAGGGTTTTTAAAATTTTTGTAAACTATTTAATAGATTACTTTATTTTAAAAAAATTTTTTATAAAAAGTAATATTGTTTGAAAAAAATACTTGATGATTCTGTATTATAATTGATGTTGTTTGTTGACAGTCATATTTTTGGGTCATTCCTTTGAAAAGAGACAATCTTTTTTTCAATTTATGTCAAATATACTTTTTCACAAAACGACAATTTTTCATAAATATTCGATAACTGACTTGCGGTAGATAAGATAAACTTTTTTATCTTTCACCCTGTACTAGTCTCTGTGTTATCTAACTAAATAATTAGATGATTAATATACATTTACACAAATTATAAATAAAAAAACAGCCGGCGATAACGTCGACTGTTTCTATCAAATTATTATTTCGTTGCTGCGTAATTTTTATTCACTTGTTCCCAATTAATGACATTGAAGAAAGCATCAACATAATCAGGACGAACATTACTGTATTTTTTATAATAAGCATGCTCCCAAACATCGATACCAATTAATGGTGTTTTACCATCTGTTAATGGTGAATCTTGATTAGCTGTTGAAACAATTTCTAACTGTCCGTTGTTATCAACTAACCATGCCCAACCAGAACCAAATCGTGAAAGAGCAGCTGCTTTAAATTCCTTTTTAAATGTATCATAATTACCAAATGCTGATTCAATCGCACCTTTAATTGCACCCGTTGGTTCGCCACCTGCATTTGGAGCCATAACTTCCCAGAAGAAAGAATGATTTGCATGTCCGCCACCGTTATTGCGTACAGCTGTACGAATATCTTCCGGAACATTATTTAAATCCGCTACTAATTCATCAATTGATTTTTCTCCCAATTCAGGATGTTTTTCGATAGCAGCATTTAAATTAGTCACATATGTATTATGATGCTTGTCATGGTGCAATTTCATTGTTAATTCATCAATATAAGGTTCTAAAGCATCATATGCGTATGGTAATTCTGGTAATTTGTAAGTCATGTCAATTCCTCCTAAAGAATTATATTAAAAATCCTGACAAAATCAATATAACATTAACTTAAGATAAAAACAAAAAATTAGTCTGATAGTAACGATAACTTAACTTGTAAGTTAAATCTAAAAAAGTTAGAATAATGTGGTACAACAGAACTCAAGGAGGCCTTTCCCAAAGTATGAAAAATTTTATCAGCATCTCAAAATCTACATTTAAAAACCCCGCTCAATTATTACAGTACCGTAACAAACGAGGTATTGCGGTTTTTGGATACATTGTATTATTATCAATTATTATGAGTCTACCATTAATCTTTGAAACTGTTCGCTTTGGTCAAACATTGCAACGTGATAGTCTTGAGATTTTAAAGAAAACTCCGGATTTTAAAATTAACAACGACACATTAACCACATCGAAAAAAGATGCAGGCTTTGTTTATCAAACTGATTCCATTATTTTTACATTTGATCCTGACAATAACCGTACTAAACATGAGGTTGCTGAAGATGCTGAACAGGGCGTGATTGCAGTCGGTTTGTTAAAAAACGATGCAGTCGTTTCTTTACCAGCTAATGGCACTGCTTCAGACATCGTCGAGAGCTTTAACACCTCTTATAAATCAATGCCGCTCGCTTCTTTAATTAACAAGGATTTCATCACTGACTTAGTTACACAAAAAAGTAATATCATTACTTTTATCATCATTACTTGTGTTTTCGCATTTGTTTTGATTGCCGGCAATTTCTTATTTAATCTTTTCTTTTTAACCTTGTTTGCTTCAATCTCAAATAAAATTAGAAATAATAACTTAACTTTTGGTAATACATTTAAATTATTAGTTTATTGTTCAACGATACCAAGTATTGTCACTGTTATCTTACAATTTTTACTACCATCTCTGCCATTTAGTACGATCGGCCTAATTATGACAATCTTTATTTACTTTAGTATATTTCCGAAGATCACAAAAAAATCATCCTAGATTAAACTAGGATGATTTTTTAACTATATATATATGCAGGCTCACCATTTTCTAAATTAACTGTTAATTTATAATCACCAAAAAACCATTCATCTGTTGCCTCTACATAATAGCGGACTCCATCTTTATCAATTTCATATATCGGGTCTGATGGTTCGATAACATTAATCCCAGTCGAAAGACCAACATGAACATTTGTTGCTCCCCCATATTTACCGTATATTCTTAAGCTGTCACCTTTCTTTAAATCTAATTCTTCAACATACCATTTATGTGCATCATCTGAAATAGTTAATTCCATACATAGCAACTCCATTCATTTAAACTTAGGCTCATTGTATCATATAATAAAAAAAGCAATGAGACTTTTGCTCATTGCAAATACTTAATCCATCTTATCATCGAGGTAGTCGACTGCTTTGTTATCACCAACAACTAATAAAACGTCATTTTTCAAAATTATTTGATCTGCAGGAGGAGAAACAATTAAGTCTTTTTTCCCCCGACGAACGGCTACGATAGTCAAATTATAATTTTGACGAAAATTTATTTCTTCAATTGTTTTGTCAAAGAAACGCTTATTAGTAACCATCACTTCTGCTAAAGAATAATCCTCAGATAACTCGATAAAGTCTAGCATATTATTTGATGTCAATTTATGACCTACTCTAATCCCCATGTCACGCTCTGGATGCACCACGTAGTCTGCACCGATTTTATCTAGTACTCTAGCATGATATTCATTTTGAGCTTTAGCCGTGATTCTAGGCACACCCATTTCCTTAGCCATCAAGGTAACTAAAATACTTGCTTGAATATCCTCCCCAATCGCAATAATGACGTGATCAAAATTTCTAAGACCTAAAGAACGGAGTGTTGCTTCATCTTGTGCATTTGCGACTACCGCATGTGTCGCAATATTCATAAATTCATTTACTTGATCTTCTGAACTGTCGATGGCTAAAACTTCTTGGTCAGACTCAATAAGTGTACGACAAACACTCCCTCCAAAGCGACCTAATCCAATTACTGCAAATGATTTTCTCAACATCCTACTTATCTCCTCTTCGTCTTAATCAACTAGTCCATGCTTAAATGCATAGATAGTTGCCTGTGTTCGATCCTCTACATTTAATTTAGACAGAATGTTTGATACATGTGTTTTAACAGTCTTCAATGTGATAAATAATTCATCAGCTATCTCTTGATTACTTTTTCCTTCAGTAATCAGCGATAAAATTTCCCGTTCTCTATTTGTTAAATCATCATGTAGCAAGCGCTTTTTAGGTTGTGATAATCGTGCCATCATTTTATTCGTCACTTCTGGTTCAAGCACTTTGTTTCCTGCATTAGCTGAACGGATAGCTTCAGCAATTTCTTTTGCTGACGATGTTTTCAGTAGATAGCCGACCGCACCTGCTTCAATTGCCGGATATACTTTTTCATCATCAATAAAACTTGTCACAATAATAATCTTAGCTTCTGGCCAATCAGCTAAGATTTTTTTGGTTGCTGTTATGCCATCCATGACATCCATAACAAGGTCCATCAGAATAACATCTGGGTGTACAGCTAGTGCTGACTCATAACCTTTCAAACCATTTTCAGCTTCCCCGACGACCTCGATATCTTTTTGAATAGACAAATATGACGATACACCAAGTCTGACCATTTCATGATCATCTACTAACAACACTTTTATCACAAGATTCACCTTCCTAAATTAACGGTATTTTTATTTCGATACTAGTTCCTTGATTTTTAAAACTGATGATTTTTACTGTCCCACCGATACTGCTGACTCGTTCCTTGATATTGGTCAATCCGTAACTACCGACTTTTTCTTCATCTATATTAAAACCAGCGCCATCATCAACCACTTTTAACTGAAGATTCTGATCTCGTTCACTCAAATAAACTTCTAAAACAGAAGCTTTTGCATGTCTTAAAGTATTAGATAATAATTCTTGAACGATACGGAAAAGATGGTCTTCAATATGTGAACTGACAGTTACATCCTCAACGTTCCAAACCACTTCAATATTTATTTTAGTTTTTAATTCTTTTAATAAAGACTCAATACCTTGCTTCAATGACTTATCTTCAAGATTGATTGGGCGCAGATGTAACAGTAAAGCACGCATCTCTGACTGTGATGAATCAATTATACCAGTAATTACGTGTAACTGCTGATCGATAACATCTGGCACATCACTCTCGGCGACAATTTCATTAAGGGTTGAGAGCATCATTGTTGCTGCAAATAATTGTTGGCTGACCGAATCATGCAGCTCACGAGCGATTCGATGTCTTTCTTCTTTAATGATATTTTCCTTTGTTTCACCGTCAACCAATTTTGGTGTCTGACTCAATTCTTGTAATTCCTTTGTCATATCAACAAGTTTCATGCGTATCGATTGAATATCCAAATCAATTTGTGCTGGATTGCCTCCAACGGAATCAGTGATTTTACGATGTTCATACTGACCTAACGCCATAAGACGTAGCTGCATCTCAATCTTCCCATAAACTTTTAAATCAAGTACATACAATATTCCCAATACAATAAAACCAATCATAATCGAAATTAAAATAACATAAAATAGTATTGGGATTTTAAATAGTCGTGTCGTTAACAATTCGACAGACCAATTTGACTGTTTATTGGCAAAAAAATAAAGAAATAAAATTAAAACAAACATCAACAGACTAAATAGAAATGAATAAAAAAAGATAAGCGGACGATTTATTTTTTCAATCATATACGAATCACCTCAACATCACCAAATAAAGTATTCGTAATAATTTTTAATCGTCTGGTCGCTGTATCATAGTCTTCACTGTACAAACGAATTGATTCATTTGATAAGGCATAGTCTTTGTCGTCAAAACTGATATTGCCAATGATTGCAGAATGTTCAACCATAATCCCGATGCCGACAGGAACCAACAATCTAGTTCGTCCAATTCCTTTACGCACAATAACGATATTATCATCTTTAGGTAATAGTGTATTGCCTAAATCAACTAAAGTATCGCCCCATGGGACAGCAATGTTGATATCGTTCCATTCAAAGGTCGACTCACCTATTCTTTGTTTACCAAGCCAAGGGCGCTTAAAACGACGACCAGATTTAGGTTCACTGGCACTTGTCTCCACCATGACCATTTGTTTTTTATTCCAAGGTGCATTTGAAAATAGGTTAGTACCCGACAATTCAATTCCTTTAGATCCAATAAAAACAATCGCCACAATTAAGAACAACCAAATGGCAGGACTACTTAAACCGCATAAAACACCCAGTACTATCCCTGAAATTAATTGAAATTGATTAAACGACGTGCGCGATTTTTTTTTCAGCACATAACCAATATTAAACATTGCAAACACGAATAATATAAATACAGGTATATTTGTTAATAATTGATACGCTCCACCTAACAATAATAAGGCTTCAATAATGAAAAAAAATTTCCATGAGCTTTGCATAATTGTTTAGCTCCTTTTCTGTGACTATCTGTTTAAATTATAACGAAAGAACCAATAATAAGTAAACATCAAAAGCTGTAAAGTATTATCAGTCTTTAGTCTGATATTTAAAAGAAAAAGTTATGCCTAGGCATAACTTTAAGAAATTTTCTTGATTTTGACAGCCATGTTACCACCAGGTGTAGCAATAATAACCTCTTCACCTAATTTTTTACCTATCAATGCTTGCGCAATTGGTGAGTCATTTGAAATCTTACCAGAAAAAGGATCTGCTTCTGCACTCCCGACAATTGTATATTCCTCTTCCTCGCCATCAGGCAACTCAATAAATGTTACCGAACGACCAAGTGCCACTTCATCTTTAGCGACATTACCGTTGTCAATGATTTGTGCAAAACGTATCATGTTTTCGATTGTTGTAATACGCCCCTCGACAAAAGCTTGTTCATCTTTAGCAGATTCATATTCTGAGTTTTCTGATAAATCTCCAAAACTTCTAGCAATTTTAATCCGTTCCACAATTTCAGGACGTTTCTTCATGATTAAATCTTCTAATTCTTGTTCTAACTTTATTTTCCCGTCAAGGGTCATTGGATATGTTTTTTCCACGGTGCTCACTTCTCCTTAAATATAAATATCCCTTAATAATAAATATAAAGGAATAGCTTTTCCAATCTTACATTGGAAAAGCTTTTCGTTCAAGAAAAACAATAACACGTTCAAAATGAAAAGTAAATAAAAATCTGGCATTTTATCTATCTTGTTATTTTTTATTGTCAATATATTCTTCTTTCAATTTTAAATGTTCTTCATAATTCTTAGCATAATACACTTTACCAGTTGATACATCAGCTAAAAAGTACATAAAATCATTTGGTTCTGGATTTAATACAGCTTCAATTGCTTGTTGACTTGGGTTATTAAATGGTCCTGGACCATAACCTTTATTAAGATACAAATTATACGGTGAATCAACTTGAGTATCTGCATTTGATAAATGCACCTTATGTTCGTCAAGTGCATATAAAATTGAAATATCTGACTGCAACGGCATTCCGGCATTAATCCGATTAAAGAAGACCTGAGCTATTTTGCGGCGGTCAAGTTCATGAACACCTTCTTTTTCAACCAATGATGCCAATGTTAACACTTCTTGAACAGTCAAATTCTTAGTTTTTATTTGCTCATAGTACGGAAGCATCACTTGATTTGACTTAGCAACCATCTGATCAACTAAATCTTCCAGCTTGGTATCTTCATAGTAATTATAAGTTGCTGGATACAAGTAACCTTCTAGATGATATTTAACACCTTTAGAATCTTTATCACTTGTTAATAATTCCGGATATTTTTCAACTAAGCCATTAAAGTAATCTTCATTTTTCATCAAATTCATAAAATCGTCTTTTTTTATTTTTGTTTTCTTGCCTAATAGATCAGCAATTTGATTAACTGAATAACCTTCCGGTACAGTTAATTTTGCATCTGCTAAAGCTTCTGGCTCGTCCGTTCCACCTTGCTGCAAGGTCTTAGCTATTTCAGATAATTCCATACTTGGTGCCATCTGATAGTAACCAGCCTGAAAATCAGAAAGATTATTCATCTTAACATAATAAGAAAAGACCAAGCCACTCTTAATAACTTTATCTTTTTCGAGTATTTGCCCAATTTCTTTACTTGAACTACCTACTGGGATGTTTACTTGAACCAGTTTTTTATTGTCAGGATTTAACGGTTTTAAACTTGATTTAAAAAAACTATAGAAGGAAAAGGCTGCGATAACAATTGCCATAACCAATAATGTAATGACTATTGCAATAATTCTACCAACAGTTTTATTCTCTTTTTGTTTTTTATTATACTTCTTTTGTCGCGTGCGATTACGCTTTGGTTGTGTCTTATCTGAAGATCCACTTTCTGACACGACAGATTCCTCGATTGGCGTCTTTGACTCCAAATCGTTTGGATTGTTTTCTTTTGTCAAAGGGAAACCTCCTCAATTCATTTAAATATTTTTGCTCTACTCATTATACATTATTCTATACAAATTCCAACTATTCTCCCGATTTTTTTATTAGTTCTTTATATGAATGGCCAAAAATAACAATAATTATAGTCAAAAATCATAAAAACCATGTTTGTACTTTATTTTTTGAGTATTATCGGATAAAATAACTCTAGATTATAAAAAAGGAGCACTGATTAACTATGGAAGAATTGCCAAAATGCCCAGAGTGTGGGTCAAGCTACACTTATGAGGATCGTGGACTTTTCATCTGTCCAGAATGCGGAAATGAATGGTCTAAAGAGCAAGTAGAAACAGAAGAAGCCAGCTTAGTTGTAAAAGATGCTAACGGCAACATATTAGCTGACGGTGATAGCGTGACAATAATTAAAGATTTGAAAGTAAAAGGAGCATCAGGACCTTTAAAACAAGGAACAAAAGTGAAAAATATCCGACTAGTGGAAGGCGACCATAACATTGATTGTAAAATTGACAGCTTTGGTCCTATGAAACTTAAATCAGAATTTGTAAAAAAACTTTAAAAAAATCGACAGATACGCTTATCTGTCGATTTTTTATTATCGTTCTCCTTCTTTTAAATCTTCAAACGCATCTAATATACGGTTTTTAATTTCATCTACATTACCTTTTGCAGATTCCATATAAGAGCTAAGCTGCTCTTCACGTGAATTGCTCTCGATTTTTTCTAATATACCAATCATGGTCTTTAATTGTTCATCATCTAAATCATTAGCAATGGCTAAAAATTTTTGATCATCCTTCAATTTTTCACGAACCAACATTTTGTATTTCATTTTGTCAATTGATTCAGTTGTCTTTTTTACTGCTTTGGAAGTTACCTTTCCAATAACAACCAAACTTAAAACTGATGTAACTCCGATAATATATTTAGTCGATTTTTTCATTGTAAAAGCCTCCATTTCTAAAGTATATTATAACACTGTCATTGCTATTAATAAAATGATAGCCTTAATTAAGTAATTATTGATTCTAAAAACAGCATCTTTTATATCAAATAGAACAAAAAAGCACAAGGACAGCTGACAGATCACAGCACCTTGCACCTAAAATAATAAAGCCACCTGCCGGGCTTGAACCGGCGACCCCCACCTTACCATGGTGGTGCTCTACCAGCTGAGCTAAGGCGGCACTAAAACTTACAAATAGTATCATACCTAGAACCTATTAGGTTTGTCAATACTAAAACAAAATATTACTGTATAGATTTTATTTTTATCAAAAAATATCACCCGTTCCTTTATAAAATTGATTCTCTTAGCGAACACCTAAGCCAAATATTAATATCAAGATTTTTAAAAAAGGTCATCTGACATTCAAAACTAAAACTGATACTAACGTTGAAGTACCTTGTCAAACAACCATAAACATAGTATTGTTAAAGGTGAATGATTTTGTAGAAAGTGTGAGAGATTGTTAAATGAGAATACGACTTATCGGCTATGCAGGCAGCGGTAAAACCTCCCTCATGCAAAAATTAGAAAAAGACTATAAATTACCTGGCATTTCGTTAGATGATTTTTTAAAAATTAAAGATAAGCAACAACGTTTTATCGAAGTAAATAAACACATCGAAAAATTCCCCTCTTGGGTGGTCGAAGGCGTGCAAGTCAGTCAGTGGACCAAGGGAACTTTTGAGGAAGCAAACCTCATTGTTCTACTTGATTATCCCCTACTATTAACCCAATACCGCGTTGTGAAACGTACCATCAAACAATTTTTCGAGTTAAAGCGTAGTATGAAACAGCGGTATTATGTGATTAAGCGGATGTTTAAACTTTTTAAATGGAATCGTAACTTTAAAAAAAGACTGCCTCAAGTGAAGGAAGCTCTATATCAGTATCCAGTAACTTTAATGATTATTGAGTCACCAAATGATTTAAATCGTTTGTATGACTTCATTAACCACAATAAAAATAAAATAAGATTAGTTAAATCAAAAAATTCCAAAAAAAGAAAACCTTCCTCATCTAATAGGAAGATTTCCAAACGTAGCAGCAAAACAATCAAAAAAAATAAAGTTAAAACTAAGGCAAAATCGACAACCAAAAACAAACATCAAAAATCAAAAAAGAAGCGATAACAATTATTAGGTATCATGCCAAGATAATTGTTATTGCTTCTTTCTTTTAGTATTCCATTAAAGCTAAAATATCATAATTATTTATTTTATCGCGACCTTTAAGATCCATTAATTCAATTAGAAAAGCACATCCTACGACTTCGCCACCTAGCTGCTCAACCAGTTTAATTGTTGCAGCAATTGTACCACCTGTTGCTAGTAAATCATCACAAATAATTACTTTTTGACCTGGCTTAATAGCGTCCTTATGCAAGGCTAGTGTTGCTTCGCCATACTCTAGACCGTAACTAACTTCAATTGTTTCGCGAGGTAACTTGCCTTTTTTCCGTGCTGGTGCAAAACCGATTCCCAACTCATACGCTACTGGACAACCAATAATAAAGCCTCTAGCTTCTGGTCCTACAACCATCTCAGCACCTTTTTCTCGTGCGTATTCGACAATTTGATTGGTTGCTTCTTGATATGCCGCACCGTTACCCATCAATGGTGAGATATCACGAAATGTGACACCTTCCACCGGGTAATTTGGGATACTCGCTATATAATCTTTTAAATTCATCGTGCTTCCTCCTGTAATAAAAGCCATTTCTTAATATCAGAGACATCACTATAAACAAATAGCTTTTCTGCTTCTATGCGTTTTAAATATGCTTGATACTCTTTACTGTCTGTTAATGGGTGTTGTGTAGGGTTTTCAACCATTGACATCACGCCATCATCTATTGTAACAAATCCTAATTCAAAAAACACTTTAATCATAAAAATTAACTGGTTCTTATCAATTTTTAAATAACGGGCTAGGTCGGGTAATTTATATCGAATATCAAAAGTAGGAAATTGTTTAATTACTTTAAAAAGTTTCCCAAAATCAGTCCGATTAGGAATCCCCTGCATATAATGATCGAAATCGACGTCTGCTTTAATATAAATACGGTTTAAGTCACAGTAACTGAATAATTCTTCAGCAACCTCCATGCTTGGTGGACAGTCCAAAATAACAATCGACCTATCCGTCAATTGCCGTTGATAGCTGCTATCAGCGGAGAGGTCATTAAACCATAATAAATTAGGCAAGTCTGTGTAACTATCTTTAAATTTTTCATCAAAGTAAATGTTGATACAGCTATCATTTTGTATTAATGACGCATGGTATTTTTTACCACGAATATCCAAAATCTGCATACCATCAACCTTGAAATCCTTCACCATTAACTGCGGTTTTTGTCGACCATTCCATTCATTAATAGATAACTGTCCAACAATTTCATATTGGTCGCCATCCAGCAGTTCAGTCAGCTGGTTTCCCATAGAAAAACCAATACAATCGAGCTTACTACCAGAATTGTCTAACTCAAATTTTAAGTGAGACTTATCTGAGCCGATTTGTTTCAACTGATTGATTTGATTACCGACAACTCGAACAGTCGGTATAGGATTATCCATCCCAAATGGTCGTAAACTATCAAATCGTTTGATTTCTGTGATTGATATTTCTTGTGGATGCAGCGACTCATCAATCACTAAGACATCCTTTTGACTCAAATCAATATCGCTTGCTCGCAAAATTTGATTTAATTTATCTTTGATCAAGTCAAGTTTGTCAGCTTCAAAAGAGAGCCCAGCAGCCATGTAATGACCACCAAAACCTAATAATAAATCCTTAACTTGATTTAACAACTTAAACAAATCTACTGCTTCAATACTACGGCCAGAACCCTTAATGATGCCCGTATCGCTATTTCTGGTTAAGACAAGTGTCGGTTTATGCGTTGTTTTAACAATTTTATTTGCGACAATCCCTAAAACACCCTCATGCCAACCATCTTTAACCAAAATATTCATCGGCTGCTCTTGTTCTGTTGCCAGCATTTTTAGAGCTTCTTCTGTAATCTCACTGACAATTTCTTGTCTTTTCACGTTTGTTGTCTGAATAAACTCTGCTAAGGCTGCAGCTTTTTCTTCATCAAACGTAGACAGCAATTCTACCCCAGGAGAAGCGTCGCCTAAACGACCAAGCGCATTTAACCGCGGGGCAAACTGAAAACCGATAGTCTCTTCATTAATTTCTTGAAGTGGTGTTCCGGCTAGTTCTGCTAAAGCATGTAAGCCGACTCGGTCTGACTGCCTCATCATGTCTATCCCTAATTTAACTAATGAGCGGTTTTCACCTACTAGTGGGACCATGTCTGCGATAGAACCAATTGCAACTAGATCTATCAATTCAAGCGGTGTCTCCCCTAATAAAGCCGTAGCAAATTTAAAGGCAACTCCAACACCGGCTAACTCTTTAAATGGATAATTACTCTCAGGATGTTTTGGATGAACAATCGCAAACGCATCTGGCAAAGTATCCGGTAGTTCATGATGATCCGTAACAATGACATCAACGCCTTGTGCTTTTGCATAAGCAATAGCTTCATGTCCGCTAACACCATTATCAACTGTAATAATTAATTGAACACCCTGATTTTCAATCATGTCTTGATACACTGCAAGATTAGGTCCATACCCATCTTTAAAACGATTCGGCAAATAATAACTAACGTTGGCACCAATCAATTCCAGAGTATCTTTCATAACAGTTGTACTTGTAATTCCATCAGCATCATAATCACCGTAAATCAAAATCTTCTGATCATTCATTACAGCATCTTGCACACGCTTGATACTTTTATCCATATCATGAAGTAGCAATGGATCATGCAAATCTTCAAGTGATGGATTTAAAAAAACAGATAATTCATTGGCTGTATTAATACCACGATGAATTAAGAACGGCACTAAATTTTCCGATAGCCCACAGTCTTTCAGCGCAGCAGTTAGCTCGTCATTTCGCACGTCTTGATTTAACTGTTCCCATTTATATTCTGACTCTCTCAAAAATAACACCCCTTTTAAAAACTCAAAAAAGGACTGCCATCGTCCTCAACTTTTAAATTTTATCACAAATACCCACAACTCACAATTATTTATCCCTTGTCACTCTTTGTCTAGTTTGTTACACTAGTTTTAAAAAAGGAGCGTGCTATGAAAAAGTGGATATGGATTGTTTCACTACTGCTAGCAACTGAAGTCGCAGTTATTGGTTACTTTGTATATACAAAGCAACATGTCATAAAAACCGAGCAGACATCACAAACAATAAAACAACCGAAAAAATCGGCTAAGACTAACCAAACATCAACAGTTGAGACAACCAATAATACAACAAAAAATGAACATAAGATTGACACAGCCAAATGGAAAAAAAGCGAAGCCGAAATTGCCTTTCCAATTCTAATGTATCATAGCCTAATGTCAACAAATGACGGCAATACATTAAAAGTTCCCCCAGCAGAATTTAAAGAACATATGCAGTGGCTGAAGGACAATGGCTACTATACACTAACCACCGAAGAAGCCTATATCGTCTTAACTGAAAATAAGGCACCCGCTGACAAAATTGTGTGGGTAACTTTAGATGACGGCTATCTAAATAATTTTACTGATGGTTTTCCTGTGCTTAAAGAATTATCTCAAAATGCGACCATCAATTATATTACATCGAAAATGGGGTCCAGTAATTACTTTAATGTAGACCAAATGAAAGAAATGAAAAATAGCGACTTGATCGATATTGAAAGCCACACCGTCAGCCACTTAGACTTGAATACTCTCTCTGAAGAACAAATCAGGACAGAGTTAACAGACTCAAAAAATTATCTCAACAAAGAGTTAGATCAAGAAACCATGATGCTCTGCTACCCAGCAGGACGCTATGATGAACGTGTCCAAAAAATAGCAGCAGAAACCGGTTATAAGTTAGCTTTAACAACAGAACCAGGTTTAGCACGTAAATCAGACGGCATGTATGCCTTAAAACGTGTACGAATTAATCCAGGGCTATCTGGCGAAGCCTTTGGTGCCGTATTGAATGCAAGTCAATAAAAAAGCAGCAGATGATTAAATCATCCGCTGCTTTTTAAATCTCCAAAAATAGTTAGAAAAAATAAATTTAATTTCACTGTCTGTGAGTAGAGAAAGTTGCCACCGTTTTTATAAAGCCTGCCACGATTATTGATTAACGCTAGCGGATGCTTATAAAAGTAGGTCTCCTTCTTCTCATTACCCAGTAAAGGCGCCAACACATCTCGCGAGTAAGTCTTTGACGTATCTATCGAATCAACATGTCCTCTATCAGCAACATAGTTAATATAACTTGTACCAAAATTATACGCTTGTACAGCAGTCCAAATATCGCAATCTTTATCTTGCGCGACTTTTATAACTTCCGCCAAGTGCTCTGTCCCCGAGTCGATACTCTCCTCAGTAGTTGAAATCTGATTTCTAATGCCATAACGACTTTCACTACTTTGCATCAAATCCACATGCTCACCCTTAGACTCAGTGAAAATAATTGCTAGGGCGATATCACTATACTCTTCGATGCCGTATTTTTTACTAGCAGCATTAACTTCTGTTTGCCATTTCATCACCTGTTGTACTTGACGATAAATCGTAAACATCGTTACACTAACAAAACAACCAATCATTAGTAAAAACGTTACCCCAAGTCTTTTTAGCCACCGTTTTTTTCTCGTCATAACATGTACGGAACCTTTCTAAATTAAGCTGATACAGTCTAATAAGAATCGTTATATTTTGTACGCCATTCGTTACTTAAATATTTTTTTGAATCAATTTTATAATCTAAGTGATGTGTCTCTTTTAAGAATTTTTGCAATTCAGTATCCATGTTCAACCAGCCAACCCAACCAATGTGAATCGTGTCTTGCATGAAATAAGGAACATCTCGTTTATTAGTGTAATCAACCACGTGTTCGAATCCTTGCGAACGCAACTGTTCATTGATTTTTTTACTGAATGTATCCAACATATCCGTTGATAGACCGGTATAGTCTGACCAGCGCTCATTGACTGGTGGAATAACAAACATCGCATCAATATTTTGCTCAGCAATCTGATTCAGTACCAGTTGGAAATCACCAAATTCTGGTGAGGACACATAATTAAAATCTGTTTGAGAATTTTTTAATTTCTTTTTAGCCGGTAAAATACGGTTAGTATAAAAACTATTGCTAATCTCAAACTCATTATTATTTGTCCCAGCCTCACCCAGTTCGTTAGCCAATTTATCCAACTTGTCATAATCGTATGTCATCGGCAACTTTTTCGCTTGATTACGAATTTTTTCATTGCGATCTTTCAAGACAAATTTACTAAATAACTTGTCTTCATTTTTAAGCATTCTAAAACGATAAGCTGCAGACTTTCTTTCCGCACGGGTTAATTCTTTTCCCTCTTCAATATGTTTTAAAATATTTTTTAATTCAGTATCTGATTTGACACTACTAAACTTCAACAAACGTTTAGCTAAGTATTTATCATTTTCATCAGGTTTATCCATCTCGTCTAACCACTGCATTGATTGCAATGGTGAATAAAACAATGAGAACATCCCTTGTCCAACACCATTTTTAACAAACCATTGTGGAGAAATGATAAACACAATCTTTTGATTTTTCATTTCTTTACTCATTGAATTCAGCATAAAGAAATGAGTCAATGATTGCGTCCCTGGTGCACCTAATAAAAAAGGTGTATACGGACGATCGTACTTCTCAGCCAAAACCGATGGATGAAACGCATCGATTCGGCTTAATTCTGATGATCCAAAGAACGGTAAATAGTCTCCTGTCGCCATCGCAGCATTTTTTACATTATCACCTTTTAAAATATTTGTTGACATAGATGATGATGCTTTCAGCATTGATTTTGAAGACGGCTTATCAAAAGAGCGAAGCGGGGAAATAAAGAGTATTCCAACTAAAATGAAAGCCGCTATCAGTGGACCAATAGCCGTCCATAATTTTTTCCAAAAAATCATGATTGTAAAGCAATAACTTTATCAATAATTTGTTGTGGTGTTCCCCATTCTTCACGTTCATATTCAGAAACTGGTACAGTTACTCCTAATTGTCCATCAATTTCTACAAGCATTTGAACAGTTCCCATTGAATCTAAGATACCTTCGTCGTATAAGTCTAAATCTAACTGGTTACTTAAATCCTCACCTGTTAAGTCTTCTAAAATTGATAAAATCGTTTCTTTTGTATCCATAAAATTGCCATCTCCTATTTTAAATTAAATTTTAAGCTCCAAAAAAGTGTTTAATCAAAACATCCAAGAATCCTGAAAAAATCAGGAAACTAAAACATACTGCATTAAAGGTGATAAACACAGAAAAAGCATGCGTGAACTTATTGCTTGGTAATTTATTTTTACGTTTCTTCTTATAACGAATCCACGCATCATTAATTATAATTAAACATGCATGATATAAACCATACACAATATAATACCATGTTAAACCATGCCATAATCCCATCAGGAAGAATAAGGCCAAATAGCCGACGTTTGATGCAACAATCCGACTCTTAAATACTTTTTTCTTCATCAGCGTAAACATTAAGCGCATATAAACATAATCCCTAAACCAAAATGATAATGTCATGTGCCATCTATTCCAGAATTCTTTAATATTAGGACTGATAAACGGCTTATTAAAGTTAACCGGTGTTTCATAGCCTAAAATATAACTCGTTCCGACTGCGAATAAACTGTAACCAGCAAAATCAAAGAACAGATACAAGCTGTAGACATACATATAGCCGATTGTTCCCATCACAACACCAGTGTCACTTAAAGCAAAACTCTGAACATGTGGCAATAACTGACTACCTAATGCATATCCAATAATAAATTTATATAAGAAACCTAAAAAGATTGAAAAAATCCCTTTATTTAGTAGCTCAGTATATTTCTCAGCATCAGGCGGTGTCTGTAAATCTTTAAGAAAGCGGCGATATCGGTCAATCGGACCGGATGAAATCGTTGGAAAAAAGAGTAAAAACTGAATATAGTAACTCATCTTATACTCTTTGATTAACCCATCACGCATTTCCATGATAACTTGTACTGACTTGAACGTCAGGTAAGAATACCCTAAGAAGCCAAACAACGTACGCCCGATAGTAAACGGCTCTAGTTTGATAATAATCATCGGCAACAAGCTTAATAAAACAGCAATAACAAACCAACTTGTCTTATTATCTTTTTTCCGATACTCAAAGTAAATTTTAGTCAATACGCATTGCCAAATAACATAAACAATCAAGGCAATTCCTTGACGGCTGTTTGGTCCAGCAAAACTCATCCATAAAAATACAAGCGTAATCAAGTTTTGATACCACAGGATTCGTTTACCTCTTAAAGAAAAGATAACAGACGGCAGTGCCAAAATTGCAATTAAAACAAAATAATATGGTTTTTCATATGGTGTTAGATGAGGAAACCAATTTGCTAGTTCACCCATCATTTACCATTCACCTCTTGCATCAATAATTTACGATCGACTTTACCGTTTGCTGTCAATGGCAAAGCTTCGACAACCACATATTTATGTGGAATCATATAGTCCATAACTAAATCGCCTAGCTGTATTTTGATTTCTTTTACCATCTCTTTTTGTTCCATCGAACTAAAAGGCGGTTTGACAGTTACATACGCAATCAGTTGCTGCACTTTATTTAATCGATTGTATTTCGGTACAACGCAAGCATTCTCAATACCACTAAGTGACATCAAATGATGATCAATATCACCTAACTCAATTCTAAAGCCATTTAATTTTACTTGGAAGTCAATTCGACCACGATAAAACAAATAACCGTCATCAATGATACCAACATCACCCGTCCGGTAAGCTTGCTCATCATTGTATTTAAAGAATGCTTCTGTTGTCTTTTCAAGATTATTAAAGTACCCGATAGAAACACTTGGGCCAACAATAATAATCTCACCTGGCTCGCCTTCTGCTACTGCTTCACCAGACTCATCTAAAATCACTAATTTTGTATCAGCTTTAACACGACCCAATGGCAATCGATCATATTTATCTAAAATTTCTTTTGATAACAATACTTCAGTAATCGCAACAGTCGCTTCTGTCGGACCATATGTATTATAAACATATGCTTTTGGAAAACGTTCCATTAACTTAATAGCCGTTTGACGTGGTAATTCTTCACCACAGAATAAAAAGTTTTCTATTGTTGTTAGATGTTCTCCATCAAAATCTGGACTTAACAAGCAGATTTCAACCATCGACGGTGTCGATACCCAGACATTGACAGACATTTCAGGTAATGCTTTAAATAATTTTGGGAAATTTTCGATAACATTTTTTTCTAAAGGCACTAATGTACCTGCTAATAATAATGACGGATATAAATCCATGACAGACAGGTCAAACGAAAATGGTGCTTGGCACAAGAAACGTTGTCCTTCAGTCAGATTAAAATCTGTTTCCATCCAATCTGTATAACTTTTCAAGTTGTTATATGTAATCTGAACCCCTTTTGGCCTTCCGGTAGTTCCAGATGTATATATCGTATAGTAAACATCATCACCTACAACTGGATTTAACTCATGAGCAACTGGATCTAGTCGGCAGATTTTCTTCAACTGTTCACACTCAATGACATTTTCTTTTGATTCCAGTTTCCAATCTGCAACAGAAATAACAGCCGCAGCACCAGATTCATTGACGATTAATTCTAAGCGATCAAGTGGTGTGTGTGCATCTACTGGTATGTAGCCATGTCCCGCTTTGGTACAGGCTAAAAAACTAACAACCATTTGACTTGTTTGTCCACCGTAAACAATAATACCTTGCTTAGTTGGATAATTTTCCATTAAAAAGCTTGCCAATCGATTAGATGACTCTTCAAGCTCTTTATAACTTAACTGATCGTTTTCACCATCGAAACATAATCTCTCAGGATACGTAACTGACCATTTTTTTATTCGTTCGATAATATGATTCATCGATTTCACCTCACCCTAAAATTGATTGTAGATAAACGTTCCGCCTCCAACGTGGCTGTAGTGATACAAGTAAATCAGACCAACCAATATTGCCGCATAAAGTAATGTTTTACCGGCGAAAACCAGCCAATATTTTTTTCGAGTCATCGGCTTCTCTTCTTTTTTTTTCTTCATGCTATCCTCCCCTTTTGTTCATCTCGCTTTTCTATGCAATAGCCTAACATGCCTATCTCTTCATAGCACCACGCATCAGTAGGATTTTTTTCTAGGACTTAAGACTTATTTCCAGTCACCCTTCCCATTAATTAAAGCATAAAACGCATGTTTTTTCTACTTAGAAGACAGAATAAAAGCATCTGTTTATATTTTTTCCGAGCATACCTCACTGAATAACACTAAGAGTATACTAGAATCTTAACATTTTTCAATCATTTTCACTAAAAATCCTGCTCTTTTTCCAAAAAAAAAGAGCAGGCAAACCTACAAGCCCACTCACTCTTTGTTGGATACACAATAGCATCTTACTACCGTCTTGATAACTGCTGATATCGTTCATGCCAGATTTCTACATATTCATCTGAAAAAGGACCCTTTTTATTATT
Source organism: Vagococcus vulneris (assembly GCF_003950515.1). Taxonomy (GTDB): domain Bacteria; phylum Bacillota; class Bacilli; order Lactobacillales; family Vagococcaceae; genus Vagococcus; species Vagococcus vulneris. Next base: position 110,971 of record NZ_NGJS01000004.1, on the reverse strand, counting down.
AATCCAGTCGACCAGAATCTTGACATTCTCTTTAAGAATTAAATCAATTTCACTGGAATACTGCATTTTTTTTCGATGATCTTCGTACTCATCTACATCAAGCAACCGTTTCTCACCATCAGGAAACACTTTAATATCTAAATCATAATCGATATACTTTAATGCTTCTTCATCTAATACATAAGGCGATGCCAAATTACAATAATAAGAAACTCCTCTCTCGCGTATCATAGCAATTATATTGAACCAATACTTTGTATGGAAATACAAAATAGCCGGTTCTCGCGTCACCCATCGTCTGCCGTCAGATTCTGTCACCAGGGTATGATCGTTCATACCGATTAAAGAACACTCACTAGTCTTAAGTACCATGGTATCACGCCAAGTTCGATGTAAACTGCCATCATGCTTGTAACTCTGGATAGTAATAAACTCTCCTTCTTTTGGTACACGCATACTGACCCTACTTTCCTTGACTATCTCAGCCAAATTTTCCATTAGGGTGTTTCATTACACCGATATCAGAGTTATTATATCACAAAATAATTTCGATAGGCACTATTAATATCCTTTTTTTACAAGAATATCCAACATTTTTTCTTGGGGCTTTGGAAATGGGTAGCGTTGAAACTCGCTTTCAGCTATCCATGTCCCCGATAAATCAAATAATCGGCTGTTTTCTTCTATACTCTGACCGTAAGCGACTAAGATATGCCACTTGCGGTGGCTAAATAAATGAGTTACCTCACCAGCCGGCTGTGTCTGCCAAATAACATCGGCTTGTTTCGGCAGATTATCAATGAGCCTTTTATTAACCTCAAGCAAGTAATCATCCGCTGTTTCTTCAGCAACTCGGTCAAATAAACTAATCTTAGTTATTTCAGCCTCCTCTATTTGGCAGGTTTTTAAATAGACTTGCCACGCTTTCTTCATCGCTGCGTATTCGTCAGCTGATACTTCAACAAGTGGAAATGTCCAAAGATTGGCTAATAAACCATCACTAGGCCTTTGGACCATATAATAGTCGCCCAACTGATTTTTTACAACCAGTCCAATATAATACACTGGCACGGCCTTAACTTTTTTAGTCTTAACCGGAAAAGCTGTCTGCCGCTGCTCAGTATACGCCTGACAATAGTCCTTTAGCGGACATTCGTCACATTTGGGCGCTGTCGGATTGCAGATATTTGACCCTAAATCCATCAAGGCTTGGTTAAAATCACCAGGTCGTACCTGTGACATCGTCTCTCTAACTACTTGGTCAAAGACTTTACGGCTTTTTGCTTGCGCAATATCATCGGCAATACAAAAGAGACGACTATACACACGCATGACATTCCCATCTATTGCGGGCTCTGCCAAATTAAAGGCAATACTCGCTATAGCACCGCCAGTATAAGGCCCAATCCCTTTCAGCGACATAATATCCGTAATTGTATCCGGCATCTGACCGCCAAAATCCTCAACCATCATTTGCGCCGCCTTTTGCATATTTCTGACGCGTGAATAATACCCTAGGCCTTCCCAAGCTTTTAGTAATTTCTCTTCAGGGGCTTCAGCCAACTCTTGAATTGTCGGAAACCACTCCATAAATCGGTAAAAATAAGGAATAACGGTGGCGACTTGTGTTTGCTGTAGCATAATCTCAGATACCCAGACACGATAGGGGTTAGTGTCCTCCCGCCAAGGTAGTAAGCGTTTTTCTTGATCGTACCAGGTCAGCAGACTATCTTGAAAATCTTCAACTTTTGACTGGTTCCACATTGTTTTTTGCTCGCTCATTCGCTTTCTTCCAACTCTTTCTCGCGCAGATAATGCTGGATATCATCATAACTGAATCCCTTTTGCATCAGTGATGCGATAACTTTCTGCTTGCGTTTGTAGCCCTCGACTTTGCGGTGCTTGTGCCACAATTTATCCCCCGCTGTTTTTAAAAGTGCACTTTCAGCAACCGTATCTTTCTCTGCCGATAGCTCTGACATAACTAACTGAATAACATCCGCTTCAAATCCTTTTGTAAATAACTGCTGCCTAGTCTTATCCTTTTGTTCTTGATGACTCTTGCGGACATACTTGCGCATAGCTTTCTCAGCAACATGCATCGCAATTGCTGTCTGATCATCGAAAGAATACTGCGCCAAAGCTTGCACAATAAAATTTTTTTGAATCCCTCGCCTCTTCAACTGTTGTCTGACAACAATCGGTCCTTTATCCGAGGTCCGAATCATGGTCCTCACGTAGCTTTCCGCATAGAGCAAATCGTTAATCAACGTCAAGTCCTTTAACCTCTGGATAATATTAGGAATAGCACCCTCATCAATTTCTTTGCGTACCAAATAATCGCGCACTTCTTTTTCTGAACGCAATTGAGTGTTTAAATAGTATAAGGCCTTTTGATAGCCGACGGTCATAGCCGCTTCTTGTCGGACTGCTTCAATAGCCACGTGATTAAGCTCTTCACCCTTAAGCAAGCGGTGACGAACAATCGCATCCTCCGACACATCAAAGCTTAAACCAGATTCTGTACGAACACGATAATTTTGACCTTTTAGTTTTTTAACTAATGCAATAATTTCCATAGTGTGACACCTCTTTTTCAGCTGTTACCACTATAGCATATCTGATTTAAAGAAACATAATATCATGCCACTTATCAAATAAACTACGATCAGCTAGATACTGTCTGCCATGAATGGCACTCTTAAAAAAATCGAAGTCACGGTAATTAACCCCTTCCAGAAGCTTATTGACTTTTTGTGTGTTTTCTCTGACATAACGACCATGCCAGTTTTCAAGAATAATTTTTTTCACATGTGATTGTTCCAATATTGCCATCTCACTTGCAAAAAAGTAAACATAACAACTCGCAGCACACCATATCTTGTTTTTGACACTACGGTAATTAAATGGAGTGGAGATTTCTAACCCATTAGTAAAGGTTAAGTAGGGAAGCTGACAATTTTTTCTGGGGGTTAAGTTATCAATATGACAGACATTGACAAATGTCGTATCATTACGTTTGCAGCTGTCATATAACATGAAAAGCGTTTCAAAGGCCATGACCGGAAATTTACGGAATTTCTTACGCTGACTTAAATTGACAATGGCAGCCATCATCTCGTGAGAGTAGATACAGCGTTTGCTGAATTCCTTTAATAACTCCCGACTCGTGCGACAAGTCAAAATAGGCAGCCCGCTATAATTAATAATCAGTGTCTTGCAGTCGGTTGCTTTATTACCTGACACATCAATTGCTAGTAACGTATCAGATGATAATGATACACCATGTTTTATAATAGCGCTTTCAATTAAACGTGACAAATCGTTATACTCGACAATCTCCCCGATGCATAATTCCGTATACAAATCTATTTTATAACTATCATCCATAAAAATTCGTCCCCTTTTTCTTTTGTTTGCAATGTTTGTTACAAAAGTATCATAACACGTTATTTTTATTATTAAAAGAAAAAATCCATCTAATTAAAGGCGATTATCGACATGTTTGTGCGTTTTTTGTCAAATGTGATTAAAAACATATAAGCTATACTTCTTTCGACCGGCCGGTCACTCACAAATAAAACAAAAAAGGACAGGCAACGATGACAGAAGAAGAATTAATCAATAATTATCATGTACTAATCCTTGGTGCTTTAAAAAGATGCCACATTCGGCCGCATCATCCCGAATTTGAGGATCACCTGCAAACTAGTCGCATCGTTTTAATTGAATCCTACCGAGAGTTTATCGCAGAAAACAAATCACTCAGTGCTTTTCATAACTATGTCTATCAGCGCATTTACTGGGAGATAATCGACACAATCCGTAAAGAAGCAAGACGGCAAGCAGTTCTTGAGACCAACGATGACTTGCCCGAAACCACACGAATAGTTGCTGACTTTGACGAAGAAACAATTGCCGTCAGTGAATTAATTGACACTTTAGCTCCCCATCTGACCGAACACGAAAAAATATATTTACGTGAATCTTACGTAAATGACCTCTCAATTAAAGAGCTCGCAAAAAAATATCAAGTCAGCAGAACCGCGGTATATAAGTGGCGCTACGGGGTAGCAAAAAAATATTTAAAATATTTTGCAAAATAGGGTTTACAAAACGGGCGCGGATTTCGTTAATAATAGTGTAGGGCGCGCAACTTACAAAACAAAAAAACAAAAAGGACGTGAAGTAGATGCAACCAACTTTTGAAGAAAAGAAAGTTCAACTAGTCTATGACAACTTAGCCGGAGAAAAGATCCAGAAACAAGCTATCAGCCAATTAACTGAGGAGGCTAGTCATGAAGACATTGTATCATTTGCTAAAATCATTGGCGGCTTGGCTACCGCGGAAGAACCTCTTAACCATATACTTATCGTTGAAAGTACTCGTCATACATTATAATAAAAGAAAGCAGGTAGAAACCCATGAAAAAACTGACAATGACCTTTAAAACAAGCAGTGGCAAACAAGCCTCTATAAAACCAACTATCGCTAAAGAAGACTTAACCGCAGAGACAGTAAAAAAAGCAATGGATGACATCTCCGCCTTAAATATCTTTGCCAAAGATAATGTCGCACTCTATCAAGAACCAAAATCAGCTCACTATACCGAAACCATCATCACAGATATTTTTTAAAACAAAACTTCATTAAGAATTATTCTTTTTCCTAACGATAAAAACACCCGATCAGCAGCGGCTGATTGGGTGTTTGGCTTTTAACCAATACAATCAAAAAAAATGAAATAATCAATTGTGTAGTATATAATAGGATAAGTATTAAAAAGAGAAAAGGTTGAGACCATGACAACAAACAAAAACTTTATCAGTATCAAAACAAGCAAATCAAATAACCAGCACACACTGATTATCTATAAAATATACGCCCTACATCACAATGCCGACATGTTTGATTTAGTGTCCGATCATATCCAACTTGCCGCCTGTGCCGTTTTTAATGAGGATAACGAACTCTTAATGAGCTGTGGACCTGAGAACATCAGCACCTTTAACCATGAACTAGCGATGCTTTTAAAACAGTTTTTCGGTCCCCATAACAAAACATTGACAGACGGACAACCAGAATTTGTCGCACTCCATGAAAAGACAACATTACCTGATGTATTAGCCCCCTTATTAGACAAATAACAAAAAACACCACTGCATAGTTGCAGTGGTGTTTTTATGTGTCAAATGAATAACAAGTACTAACTCCCCTTCATATTAATACTTGAGACGATTTTTTTATCTATTAAAATCAATAGATAACTAACCATTGACAATTAGGCATCCCCCGAATACTCTAAACATACTAACTCACAAGAATATTATGTTTAATTATAAAACAAATAACGAGTTAATACAACAAAAGTATCTTACCTCTTTTTTTTAAAAAATTCAACAGGTAAAACAGTTTATTTAGTTACATAATTCATAAAATAACAAAAAATAAAAACAAGTTTGTCTTTTATACATTTTTATCGGACATTTATTTATAAAAAAGAAATGTAAAACATTTTAATTAGTGATTAACAAATGTACATAACAAAATGAAATTAATTAAATAACAAAAAATAAATTTTATAAAAAGAAAAAAAAGCAAACGGACAACCGCTTGCTTTTAAAATTATTTTTTATGGTCTTTCTCATGTAGGTCTTTTTTGATCTGACTAGTTGAAATCTCTGGTGTGCGCTCAAGATAGATTACTTCAGCACCCGTGTCTTTGACAAAATCAAATTTACCCTTCCAGTCATCCCCCATTACAAACACATCTACCTTAAACTCATCGACGTCTGTCACCTTTTGATCCCAGCGTTCTTCAGGAATAACCAAATCGACATAGCGGATAGCTTCTAAAAGCATCTTTCGTTTTTCATAATCAAAATAGCATTTCTTCTGTTTTTGATCCCAATTGAATTCATCTGTCGACAACGCAACAATCAGGTAATCACCTTGCTCTTTAGCACGACGTAATAGATTGATATGACCGTAATGCAGTAAATCAAACGTCCCATATGTAATAACTTTTCTCATGTTTTCACCTCTAGTTAATCATCTAAGGGTAATCTCAAGTATTTACCCCATTCTAATTGTTGTTCTTTTGACATTGAAGTATTTAATCCATTACCAGGTGTAAATGTAAATTCACCAATATAAATTTTTCCACTTTTTGTTTCAATTAGATCACATCTAAAGAATGGTATTTCTTTCAAATAATCAATATCACATAATTTATTTAGTAACTCTTTTATTTCAAATGATTCTAATTGTTTAATTTCCATATTAATTTTCTCATCAATAGATTTTGAAGTAATTAAGCCCTCTTCGTAATAGTCGTTAAAAGCAAAATTTATAATTGCCATGCTTTTTACTTTTCCATTAAATATAAAGAATTGATATTCTCTACAAATGTCTTCTAAATACTCTTCAATCATAATTCTTGGTTCCATTTTACTATAATGTTTCTCACCAGAAACAGACCCATAATCGGTTTTCATCCATTTATTTAGCCGAGACATTAAATTAGATTCCACTATTTGAGATTTATCTTTAACAATTATATTCATACCTGAAGCATTTGATTTCTTCACCACAAATTGATTAGGTAACTCTAAAAACTGGATATCATTAATATCATAAAAAGTTCCAATTAAAGGAACTAAAAACTTTTCTAATTCTTTACTTTCAATAAATTCCCTTAGACCTATTTTGTCTCCTAAATAAATTGCCGGTTTATAATCTTTATAATAGTATAGATTTAACCAATTAATTTTCTCAGAAAACCACTCTGGATTTTTCAAATCTAATTTTTTTCCATTTTAGAGTTATAAATTACTTTTGTTTTAAAAACTGGGAAATAGTTATTAATAAATGTCTTAATTCTTGATTTAATCATTTTATTTACATACCCCGTTCTAATCTCTTAAGAATATATCTCTTGTATAAATTTTATTTTTTACATCACTTAATTCGTCTTCGTATCGATTTACAACAATAACATCTGATATGTTTTTAAATTCATTAATATCCTCTATTACTTTCGAATTAAAAAAATTATCAGAATTTAGAGCAGGTTCATAAACGACTACTTCGATTCCCTTAGACTTTAAACGTTTCATTATTCCTTGTATTGATGAATATCTAAAATTATCAGAGTTTGATTTCATAGTCAATCTAAAAATGCCTACAATCTTTGGATTCCTCATCAATATTTGCCCTGCAATAAAATCTTTTCTTGTAGAATTCGAATCGACAATTGCTTTAATAATATTGTTAGGCACATCATTATAATTAGCTAATAACTGTTTAGTATCTTTAGGCAGACAATACCCACCATAACCAAAAGAAGGATTATTATAATGTGCCCCGATACGCGGATCCAAACCTACACCTTCAATAATTTGTCTGCTATCTAGTCCTCTAGTTTCCGCATAAGTGTCTAGTTCATTAAAGTATGAAACTCTCATAGCTAAATATGTATTCGAAAATAATTTTATTGCCTCCGCCTCTGTTGAATTCGTTAATAATACCGGAATATCACTATAATTAACTTCTGAATTTCTTGCTAACAACTCAGAAAATACTTCTGCTCTTTTTGATTTTTCGCCGACTATAATTCTTGACGGGAAAAGATTATCATATAAAGCTTTGCCTTCTCTTAAAAATTCAGGAGAAAAAATAATTCTATCAGTAGTATATTTTTTTCGCATTTGTTCAGTAAAACCTACTGGTACAGTTGATTTTATAATAAATACTATTTTAGGATTTATTTTTAAACCTTTACTAATAACTTCTTCAACTGAAGACGTATCAAAGAAATTCCTTTTTTCATCATAATCTGTTGGAGTTGCTACGATACAAAATTCTCCATGATTTATTGTTTCATTGAATTTTTTCGAATATTTTATTTTTAATTTTTTTTTCTTTAAAAACTCAATTATATATTCATCATCTATAGGAGAAAAACCTTGCCTTAAAAGATCTACTTTATCTTCCATTATATCATACGCCATTACATCCTCATTCTTTGCTAATAATAATGAATTAGCTAAACCAACATACCCTAAACCTATTACAGAAATTTTCACTATATCCTCACTACCTTACATTTTTTAGAATCATATAAATTTTATTAGATTTAAAAATACTTGTTAAAATCAAATATATGACTAATCCAACAACACCTTGTATTAAAGTAGTCCATACGTTTGAAGAAAGATTAATCGATATAACAAAAGCTCCAATAAACATCACGATTGAACAAAAAACATATATTAAAATATCTTTTAAATTCAACTTGAAATTTGAATATTTTAGTAGATCTCTTAATCTTATTATAGTTACAACACATTCCGATAAAATTGTAGCCACTATGGCTCCCCAAATACCTATCTTTGGTATCAAAATTAAATTCGTAATTAAACCTATACAAGCTGAAGCTAAAACGGAATAATTAAAATTTTTAATCATATTTTTCGGCATCAAATATTGACGAACAATTGAAATTCCAAGTGGCATAATAATAACTAACGGAGAAAGAACAGGTACCGTATACCTTAAATAGTTAAAATCTTCTCCGAAAAACCATAATATCATTTTAGGATTTACAAGAATAATTCCAAACATTATTGGAATAGAAAAAAATAATTGTAAATCAACCATTTTTTCCATAACTTTTATCATTTGTTTTTCATTATTATCACTATATAGGCTTGTCATATGAGGCATTAATACCGTATCAACTGTTCCGATAAGCGTTGTAAATATAAGAACCAATTGTAAGGAATTCGTATAAATTCCGACTGCCGTAACTGTAGATAGGATTCCCAAAAGGGTCTTGTTTAATGTCGTATAAATAGTTATTGATGCTTTTCCGATAAAAAATGACATTGCCGGTTTAAAATGACTAAAAATATTTGTTAAACTCGGTTTAACAAACGATATTTTATTGTGTAAAAAAATCCAAAGTGCTAAATTAGATAACAAAATACTTAATCCTTGAATTAAGAAGTAAATATTCAAATCGCTAGAGTTATTAATAAATATCAAAATTAATATAAAAGAAACTATTTTTATAAAAATATTAATAATTGTAATATGTTTAAAATCTTGAATACCATAATAAAACCAAGAGATATCAAATAACGTTGCTATTAATGGAAGGGAGGATATAATAAACAGTTGTTTATTTTGAGTAAATGATATAAAGATAAAATATAAAATAATCATACAAACTGCAATAATTACATTGAATATCTCGAGGCTCCAAAAAACATTAGATAATTCTGACTTATCATTTTTTGTTGAAGCTACTTCCCTAATTCCATAATTAGCTAGACCCAAACCTGCACAAAGAACAAAGTAAGATACTATAGAAGTAATATAATTGTAAGTTCCTATTCCGTGTGCGCCTAGAGCATGAGAAACAACTGGAATTGTTATTATAGGTAGAATAATCAATGTTAATTGATATAATGCTTGATATGAGAAATTAATTAAGACTCTTTTATTCATTAACTACTCACTCCTATATCTTATACTAAGATATAATTTGTAAATAAGATACCTTATAATGTTAAACTCTCTTATTACAATTCGAAAGTCCTTAAAATGACTTCTTAATACATTTTTCGCACCCATCATAAATCTTTTATTCTTTATATGTTCAATACCGTTATTTAAGAGATTACTAGCATTTGTATACTTCGCTTGTTTGTTTTTATCAAAGAAGTCATGTCTATCTAAATATTCCATATAATTTTTAAATGAATAACTATCAGTTTTATTATTTAATCTTTCTTTATGCAATTTTCGCACATATCTCTCGGTATATAACAATCTAAGTGATTGACTACCAGTGATACTATTGGATCTAATTCGATATTTTACTAAATACTCATTTAACGAAGCTATCTCATAATTTTCATCAACCATTCTTAACCATAAATCATAATCCTGACAACTAAGTAACTTTCGATAACCATTTAAGCTCTTTACTACTTTTGTTCTGTAAACAACACTTGAATGGATTATGGTTGATCCGACAGGTAATAATTTTTTTATTACTTTTGGATTAGTTGGTATTGTACTCTTTTTACCAATCTCTAGTCCCTCATCATCAATTAAAATGCAATTTGCTGATAACATTGAAATATGTTGATGCTTTTCTAAATACGAAATCTGTTTCTCCAATCTATCGCTAACTGAAATATCATCTGCATCCAGTCGTGCAATATATTTGTATTTAGCAATTTCAATTCCACGATTTAAACTCAAAGCTACCCCAAGATTTTCATCATTAAATATAAGTTTAACTCTCTTATCTAGTTCTGAAAATTCCAACATTACCTGCTTACCTAATTTAAAATCTGGATTGTCTAATATTAGTATTAATTCCAATTCTTTAATACTTTGGTTTAATATAGAACTTATTGAATCCCTTAAAGAATCTTCGTCTTCATTATATATTGGGATGATTACACTTATCATTTGTTTCCTCCGAATCGACTACATCATCAATTAATTTTTTACATAAAATAATACCAATAATTATCAAACCACCTCTAGATGCTTCACCCTTAAAATTTGAAATAACAAATGTGGTTATCAACATTGTGCTAATTAAAATTTTTTTTATTGATGCTAGGCTTGAATTTTTATATCTGAAAATAAAAAGAAAATACGTTCCGTATAAAATACTGCAATACATCAAACCACCCATAAATAAGTCATTGATAAACCCTATATCAGAATTACTTATACCATTTATCTCTCTGTATACACGGTATCCACTTCCAAATAACAAGTGAATTCCTTTAGGAAGAGTTATCATGTCAGATAAGATGCTAAAATTCCCCGTCTTCTCTCCGTATATTATATAAGTACGAAAATCCATAATTGATCCCATAAACCATAAATAAGTTTCATTATTGTATATTTTAACTATCCAAACTGTAAAAGACAATAAAACGACCATTATAGCTAGTATTAAAATGGACTTCAATTGATTTTGAATTTTTAAAGATGAATAAAAAACAAGTACTATTATCATCAATAAGATACCTAAAAACAAACCTGTACGCCCATTTAGTAGTGTAGTAATTAATAAAAATGGTATATAAATAAGAAATTTATACGATTTCTCAAATAAACAAAGATATAAAGCTATCCCCATCATTAAACCATGGAAAATTGGAGTAAAGAAAGTATAATCGTTACTAATACCATATATACGCATTGAAGAAATAAAAATATTCTCAGGTCTACCCATATAATATAATTGCAGTGCTATTGATTTTAAACTAGGTATAAACAACATCAAAATATTGGTGCAACATTGAAATAAAATTATATTAAAAATAAATGTAAACTTATCTTTCATTTTAAACTGAAAAAGGCTTAATCTAGAAAGAAAATAAAGTATTGGTAATAACTGAAAAATAATAAATAAATTTTGAAGAATACGTGGATTGTATCCATTTATAAGTGCAACAAATGAAAAATATAATGCTGATAACAAAATACCAAAAATCAAAAAACTAGAATTCCTATCCCATTCAAAATATGTTTTTCTATTTAAAGATAGACGAAATAAAATTCTAAAAGCTATGACAAAATCAATAAAAATTACTACTAATTGACTTCGAATTGGTAATCCAAAAAGTTGAAATAGCTCAGGCATATAAAGTAAATAAAACATAACAAAAAAATAGATAAAAAGTCGAAAATAAGATATTTTTTTAGTCATTGTACACCTCAAACAATGTTCTATAAATTTTTTCTGTATCCTTAAAAGACACACCTAAATCATATGAATTCTTTGATAAAGAACCATACAAGTTATCATTATTAATAATATTTTTGATTTTTTTTGCAAAGGACTCTTCAGGAAACTCTATATTTATATGATTACTTGCATTAAAATATGTAGAAACACCACCAATATTTGAACCACTAATTACTGGTACCCCCATTTGCATTGCTTCTATAATTACTAGTCCGAAACCTTCACGTTCAGAAGTGTTCACTAAGAAATTAGATTTACTCATTAATACATACGGATTTTTCTGAAATCCGAATAGTTTAATATCAAGATGATATTTTTTTATATATGATTCGATAGTATTCTTTTCGGTCCCATCTCCAACTATTGCTGCACTGAAATTTCCATAGTTATTCATTTGTTGAACAAAATCGACAAATCCCATAGGATTTTTTTCTTTTTCCAATCTTCCAACAAAAATAAAATCAAATCTTTTCATTTTTCTATCAGTAGAGTAAAATTCATCCGGTACGTCAACAAAGTTATTTAAAAGAACTACTTTGTTGGTGTAATTTAGTTGCTTTACTAAATTGTTTGATGTAACAACAATATGTGAAAAAAAAATAGTATTTATCCCATATAAAAAATTATTTAAATTCATTTTATTAATCCACTTTGGCTCTTGATGTATATGAGAAATAACTTTAACACCGAGTAGATTTGCCATAATACTTGCTTTAAAATCATGTGCGTGAATAACATCTATTTTATTTCTTTTTACAATATTTTTTAATTCAAAATAATTAAATTTGTCTACTAAATGATATTCTAATCCTCTTGACTTAAGGTGCTCAGAGATCTTTCCTTCCTTAGAAACATAGATACTCTTTACAAATGGATTAGAAATAGTCATTAAATCCATCGCCACTTTTTCAGCTCCACCAAAACAATTACTATATAAAAGATGCATTACCTTCATAAATTTCTCCTGTCTAATAACAAATAGATCAATTTTCCTAACTTCGGGGCTTAAAATAAATTCCTCTCATATCACACATGATATGGTTTAAATTATAATTAGTTGCTAAAGATTGACTCTCACATTGAAATTTTCTGTATTTTTCTTTATCACTGCGTAAAAAAAGAATATAGTTTAAAAATTCTTTTTGCTCACTTAACCTATAAGTAAATCCATTTTCATTATTTATTACCAAGTCTCTATTTCCTCGAACATCAGAAACAACAAGTGGTTTTCCAACAGTCATTCCCTCAATTAAATTGACTGGTAATCCTTCTTGTTTCGAACTTGAAACAACTATATCAGATATATTTATTAAATTATTAATATCTTTTCTATAGCCTAACAGCTTTACATTACTTTCTAACCTTTCACGCTTAATAAACTTTTTATAAAGTTCATAATTATCACCCATACCAACAAGTAATAAAACAATACTGGAATCAATAACCTTCAATTTTTTCATCGCCTCTAGTAAAAACATTTGATTTTTACGATTTGATAATTCAGCAATGTAAATTAAATAGAATTTGTCTCTATCCAAATTGTTTAATTTAAATATTTCTTGCTTTTTCTCGTCACTTAGTTCATAAAACTTACTTCCAGCTACCCCAACACCTGGAACTAGTTTAACATCATGACAATAAAATTTTTTTTTTGCAATATCATAGTCCTCTTGATTAATAGTTATTAATGTATCTGTATACTTTGATAAATATTTTTCGATTGGGTAGAATATTAACCAATTTTTTAATGGGGCCCCTTTAAAAAAATGAAAACCGTGCGCTGTATAAATAATTTTTGACGATAAGCTCTTCAAATTCTTAGCGACTAGTCTTGTTAATGCCCCACCAACAGGCGTATGACAATGAATAATTTCATAATTTCCTTCTTGAATAATTCCTTTAAGTAATTGATAACTAGAAATATTATTTTTTCCAAGCGGACTTCTCTCAAATGGGATGTCAAAAAATTTATCGCAAAAAGGAATCACACATTCTTCTGCATTATCATAATTATTTTTTGCAGCTACATGAACTTCCCAACCATTTTTTTTAAATTCCTCTAAAAACGGTATATGAAAAACGTCAATATGGCCTTTCACAACCGTTGCTACAAATAAAACTTTTTTCAAACTTAACTTCTCCCCTACATAAACTTATACGATAATTTTTATCTGGCACCATTTCCAGTAATAACCACTCGAATTGTATCAAAAAAAACCTTTAGATCCATTTTGAAACATAGATTTTCTATATAGATTTTATCTAGTTTCAATTTTTCTTTAGGCGTTATCTCGTATCCTCCGTTTACTTGAGCATACCCGGTTATTCCAGGTTTAACTTTTAAACGATCATTAAAATCAGGAATATACTCTAAGAACTCATCTATAAAAACTTGTCTTTCTGGTCTAGGTCCAATCAAGCTCATATCTCCAGTAATTAAATTAAAAAATTGAGGTAACTCATCAATTCTAGTCTTCCTAATGAAACTGCCAACTTTTGTTACACGATTATCTTCTTTATCTGCCCATTTAGGCCCATCTTTTTCAGCATCCATTCTCATTGAACGCAACTTAGCTAATGTAAACTCTCGGCCGTTTTTGCCAACCCTTTTTTGCAGATACAGTGGACTGCCTTTACTTTCTAATCGGATAATCACACAAAAAATTAAGATTATCGGCAAAGAGAGAATAAATCCTATAATTCCAATAAAAAAATCACATATTCTTTTCGCTATGAGATATCCGCTTTTTTCCATAATCGCTTCACTTTCCATACTTTTTCACTCCAACCAACAATTTTCTTCTAAAACAACCCTAAAAATTTCTTGTGATACTCTTTTTCCGGCAAAGTCTGTGTATAATCACCGTTGATGATATCTTTTGCAGTTTGTTCGAAGAACATTACTTTCTCTTCACCAAACTGTTTTAACAATTTTGCTTCGGCTTCTTTGGTATAAAAGCCACGGCGACCGGTATTATGAGCATCAGATGCTAAGACATGCGCCATATTACAGTTGATTAGTATTTCAGCTGTTTTCTCGATATTTTTACCAAAGGTGCCGACGTAACTGGCATTGGTCACTTGCGAGATACAGCCCATCTCGATAAACGGCAGCAAGGCATTAGGATTCTTGATAATCGCAGAGTTCCGCTCTGGATGAACAATAATCGGTGTCATACCTTGAGTACACATCTCAAACAAAATAGGTTCGGCATATGTCGGGATAATTGCGGCCGGAAATTCGATCAAGATATAACGATCACTTAAATCAGCAAAGAGAATCGTATCGTTTTTGATACGTTCCATTATATCACCAGAAAGGCGAACTTCCTGACCTTCCATAAGGATAAGCGGGATGCCATCCTCATCAAGTGCTTCTTGCAGTGTCTTCACATAATCAATGACATCGTACTTATCATTATCAAAAACGCCATTGTTATGATGGGGTGTACAAAGAATATGAGTGATTCCTTCAGCCACGGCAGCACGCGCCATAGTCTTCGAATCTTCAATCGTTTTCGCTCCATCATCTATTCCCGGTAATATGTGGCAATGAATATCAATTGACATCTTGTACATTCCTTTCTAACTATATGAGTAAGCGTAGTAACCTTGAGTATCCTCGACTCCAGTATACACTGCACCTAAGATGTTGGCCTGTACCTGATCTAATAAGGAAACTGCTTTTTGTGCCATAACTTTATTAGTAACTCCCTCACGGACTGACAAAATAACGCCGTCAACTTGTGATGCAATTAATTGTGCATCAGTTACCTGAACAACAGGCGGCATATCAAATATCACAAAATCATAAAATTCACTGACTAATTTAATCACTTTACGCATTCTGACAGAAGCCAATAACTCCGATGGATTTGGTGATTTAGGTCCGCTGGTTATGACGGATAGATTCTCAACACCTGATGCCTGCGTGACATCATTTAGTGACATACTACGAACAGTCAAAAGATTAGATAAACCAACGCCATTATCCAAACCAAATGTCATATGACACGTTGGACGGCGCATATCAGCATCAATCAATAGTGTGTTCATGCCGACTTGGGCAAAAGTAATCGCTAGATTAGAGGCTGTTGTTGATTTCCCCTCCGAAGCTCCTGGTGATGTCACAACCAGTGTTTTAATCGGCTGGTCGACTTGGGCAAACTTGATATTGGTTCTTAAGGTTTTATATTGTTCTGACGTCGGCGATTTAGGATCAGCAATTGTAAATAGCGCTGATCCTTTTGGACGAGTCAAATTATTCTTTTCTTTTTTCCCCATTTTTTCCTCCCTAACTACACACGGTGACGTTGACTGCGTCGATCGTTTTGATTATATTCCTCGTCTTGCAGCTCATCAATTGACCGTGTGATTCTATCTAAATTGATTTTTTCTAAATTGATTGTATCTTGATCTGAAGGAAAGTCTAGATCCAAGCCGTCAACTTCATCATCCATATCCACAGCATAGTACTCTGACTCAAAAGTGACAGTTCCCTCATTCATAATACGACTTTGCAATTTTGTGTACTGACCCATTTTTTTCTTATCAAATAACGGGATATTTGCTAATACTGGAATCCCCATTACATCCGTCACAAAATCTTGTGATTTAACGTTTCGGTTAAACATCTCGGTAATAAGTGCCACTCCGACACCAACAATTAAACCTAACACAACACCGATAGCCAAGTTGA
Organism: Vagococcus vulneris; assembly: GCF_003950515.1. Lineage (GTDB taxonomy): Bacteria > Bacillota > Bacilli > Lactobacillales > Vagococcaceae > Vagococcus > Vagococcus vulneris. Next base: position 94,486 of record NZ_NGJS01000004.1, on the reverse strand, counting down.
TAACGGCATTTGGTGATACTGGTTTATTATTGACTTCCGCTTTAGAAATAACAGACACTTTATCCGCATTGGTGTATTTTTTAGCTTCTTTTTGAAAGACGCTAGCAACCACGTTTGCGATATTTGCTGCTTCCACCGGATCAGGTGAGGTCACTTTAATTGAAAACATTTGTGAATTTTGTGTTTGCTCAACTGAAATCATCTCTTTTAATTGATTGGATGTTCCAGTATAATTTGATTCTTTTTCTAAGATTTTACGAGCTGATTCTGTCACCACATCGCCCTTAATAAAATCTTTATACGTATTAATCATTAATAGATTGGCGTTAATCGCGTCTTGATTAACATTGTTTTGTTCGTTGGTTTTGTTGGTTGCGATTAACTGTGTGGTTGAGCTGTATTTAGGTGTAATTACAAAATATGTGATGGCCGCAGATAGTCCTAACCCGACAAAGACCCCGATTAATATGATTAATAACTTTCTTCTTAACAGCGAGACGATCTCCTGTAAGCTGATTGTTTCTTCCATAATTTCCTCCAAACCTTATTTGACAGAATTGCAATATAATTAATATAACACTTTTCAGTATTTTACACATGCTATTTCAATAATTAAATTATATTATATAATATCTCTACGATTTTTTGACTGGCATGTCCGTCACCATACGGATTCGGTTGATTTGTTACCTTATTATATACTTCTGAGTTATTTAATATATGAGTAATTTCTTTATAGACTTTTTCTTCTTCTGTGCCTACCACTTTCAGAATACCTGTCTCGATACCTTCCGGTCGTTCGGTACTATCTCGCAGAACCAATACTGGTTTTTTTAGTGACGGAGCCTCTTCTTGTACACCACCGGAATCACTCAAAATGAGATCGACTTGCGACATACAGTTATGAAACCCAACAACATCAAGCGGCTCAATCAAATGAATCTGCGGATGACTACCTAGCACTTCTTTTGCCAGAGACTTTACTTTAGGGTTGGGATGAACAGGATAAATCACTTCAATCGTTTCATCAGCCTCCACCACACGCTTCACTGCGTTAAAGACCTGTTCCATCGGTTCACCGATATTTTCACGGCGATGCATGGTTAGTAGAATTTTTCGACTATCAGCTTTTAAGTCTGACACTACTTGGTGGGTAAAGCCCATTTTGGTTGTCTGCTGTAACGCATCAACGACTGTGTTGCCAGTTACGTAGATTTTTTCATCCGGAATATTCTGTTTCAATAAATTTTGTCGGCTCAGTTCTGTTGGTGCGAAGTACACATCTGACAAGACATCCGTCATTTGACGATTCATTTCCTCTGGAAAAGGTGCCATCTTATCCCACGTTCTTAACCCAGCTTCGACATGACCGATTTTAATCTGATGATAAAAGGCAGCTAATCCGGCAACAAATGATGTCGTGGTATCACCATGAACTAAGACGATATCAGGCTGCTCTTTCAATAAAATGTCATCAATCTGCATCAGTACTCGGCTGGTCATTTGCGATAATGATTGATTTTTCTGCATGATATTTAAATCATAATCAGGCGTAATATCAAAGATATCCAAGACTTGATCCAGCATTTCCCGATGTTGTGCTGTGACAACCACAACTGACTCTATCGCTTCTTTATGCATCTCTAATTCCTTAATTAATGGTGCCATTTTGATAGCTTCTGGTCGTGTCCCAAAAACACTCATTACCTTCTTCATTTAATCGCTCCTTTTTGACGTATTCTTTTTTCGCCCCTTTTATATAGCAAAAAAACAAACGGAAGGCCAGTATCAAACTAATAATTAGTTTGGACTGACCCTCTGTATCTAGACGACATCGATGCTAAAATTCAATAAAATCTAAATATTTTTTCAGACCTGTCTTCACCGTATAGTTTCCTTGAAACCCAAGTGCCGATAATTTATCATTATTTGCATATGATTCTTTTATGTCACCTTGACGTTCTGCTTCATTAACGATTGTAATATTTGTCTGTGTTAACTCAGACAATAGTGCTAATAAATCATTTAATGATGTTTGGTTAGAGTTACCGACATTAAAGACTTCGCCACGTGCAGATTCTTTTTCAGCTACTAGTAATAGTGCCTGAATCACATCTTCGATAAAGACGAAATCTCTTGTTTGTTCCCCATCACCAAACAGTGTAAAGACTGCCTCTTCACCAGCCTTAGCTTTTGCAAAACGATCCAACAGAATAGAAATCACACCTGAATAAGGTGACTCTGGATTTTGATTTGGTCCAAAAATATTAAAGAAACGTACGGCTGTAGCCGGAACATTATATAGATTGTTATAGGCCAACACATATTTTTCTGCAGCAAATTTATCAATAGCATATGGTGTCAGCGGGCGAATCACCGATTCTTCAGCTTTTGGCAGTGTTGGTTCATCACCATAAACAGCTGCTGAAGATGAAAAAATCAATCGCTTCAATTTAGGTTGATACTGTCTGATTAGTTCTAATAATAGTAGCACACTGTCAAAGTTGACGTGATGTGTTTCGACTGGTCGTTCGACAGAATCAGCTACGCTAGCTATTGCAGCTAAATGAAAAATATAATCAAAATCATGATTCACCATTAAACTGGTCATTAACGTTTCATCTGTCACACTACTCTTAATAAAATCTATTTTATCCGAATCATTTAGGTTACTGATTTTTCCCATAGATAAATCATCAACTACGATAACTTCATGTCCTTGCTCAACGAGATAGTTGGTCAGGTTAGAGCCAATAAAACCAGCACCACCTGTTACTAAATATTTACTCATGCTTATCTTCCTCCTCTGAATCGGTATCAATGTATCGATAGAAATGCTCTATTGCTTTTTGATTATAGCCATATGGATCAAAGGCTTCAAACTCGTATTGTTTATCCGCAACTGCAATCATTGCCTCTTTCACACCAATAGCATCGTTTGTTTTCGTCAGACAGCCGTAGCGTCCGTCCTCTAAAACATGGCGACAAGCAGGGATATCTGTCGAAATAATTGACATACCTAATGTCATTGCCTCTAATAATACCATCGGTTGACCTTCATATAAAGATGTTAACACAAAAATATCACATCGCCGCATAAACTCAAAAGGATTTGACATCTGTCCGACAAAAATAACACGATTATTTAATTGGTATTTGTCTACAGCCGCTTCCAATTTTTCTTGTTCCGGACCGGATCCAATCAAATAAAGATAACCGCTTTGTTTTTCTTGGTAATACGCAGCGAAAGCTTCAACTAGCTGAACTTGATTTTTTTCTGGTGATAAACGACCCATTGTCACAAAATTAGTTTCAGCATTATTTGGATAAGGGATATAGTCTTTATTGTTGTTAAACATGCCATAAGCCAAACTATTTTCTGTATCTTCTTGATTTAGCCAAACCAATTTATCTTGCCACTCAACTTGAATAAACGTCTGATCGTCAGTCGTAACTAACTCACGAACTACTTTAACTAGTGGCAAGGCTTTTACTAATTGATAGTTGTTTGTTAGAATATCTTTTTCTGAGGCATAAACATTCACTTCTGGCAACAAAATATCTACATAATAGAAGGTTTTTTCATTTGAGTAAATTCTTGTCTCTTCTAAATTTGACAACATCAATTGTTCTTGTTCGACCCAAACAAAATTACCCACTTCCATTTCAATCAGGTACCAGTTACCAAAACTATTTGTGTTTAATGAATGAACATAAACTAGCTCACGCACACCGATAGAAATTTTTTCTGCCGTCGGATTAGGGACTTTTGAACAAAGAATATCTGTCGCCAACGTATTTTGATAATAACCTTTAAAATCAATTCGTTTTGTCGGCTGTTCTTTTAATTGTTTAAATATTTCTCGATGCTGCAAATGGTCGAGTCCTGTTAATAGCTTGCGACCGATCTTTTTACCAAAACTAACATGACCATCGGCTGTCTGATTAAAACGATAAGATAAGCGAATGCTTGATAGCGGAACATAACCATACTTTTTCCTGCCAACAATAACCGGTACGTAGCAATTAGTTTGTGTTGATATAATTTCTGGCACGGTCACGTACAGATTTCTCATGTAACGGGCATTACCCAATGGGACTGTTTCATCTAAACTAATTGGCCCATCAAATAACTGACTGCGATTTGTTGTCGCTAATTTACCAAAATAAGCAACTTTTTCTGTATCTGTGATATGATCGGGTAAGATATTGATGACATCCTGTCTAACCCAGCCTAAATAGCAACCATTTTGACTTATTTTGTAGTACGTCTGCTCACCCATCTCAAATTCACCAAGCACTGCAACATTTGGACCTATTAGATCTATGGTTCGCTTTTTGGCATAGTAAAAATCTGGACGGGCATTGTATCCTCTAAGTGGCACGCTGCTATCGATGGTAATGATTCCCTCACGAGGCAACAATACTGTTTTATTAATAACTTTATCAGTCGTCGGCTTTAACTTGCCCAAAATACGATCGGGATTGATAGTATTTGGTGTGTAAACAAACTTTTCAGCTGCCGCATATTTTGCTAAGTTGTCAGCATTTGTTTGACGTGTAATATCTGAAACGGACATCAAGTAATCAAAACGATGATACAGACTAAACAAGCCACGTAGATTAACTTTATGTATTTTTCGCCCATTGACAACGCGGTTCATGTCAGACAGCATATCACTGTGCATATAACAAATTCGCATTTTTGATTGGCTTGCCAAAATCAATTTAGACCAGTATAAACTGTATCCGCTAAAATCAATAGCTACATCAAAATGTTGATTGCCTAAAAGACGCAAGCACTCGCGCTCGTATATCTCATCAGGGTACGATGCATCATTCTTATATCCTCTGGCTTGTATCCGCAAGTCTTGATACCCTTCTTTAGTCGTAAAATTCGGATTGCCGAATCTGAAAATCAAATGCGTGGATTTTGGCAGTAGGCCAATATTGGTCTGCTGCTCCATTGTACCTGATTGATCCAAGAAACAAGTCACATCATATTTACGCGTATCAATATTTTGAATCAAGTTAATCGCACTGCTCGTAATGCCATTGTTTCTCATGCCTCCAGGATAAATCAATAATTTAATTTTCCCTGAATGACCATTGATAACAGTCATCTGTTGAGCTTCGGGCATCTTACCATACAGGATATATTCGACGTAGCGTTTGGTTGTTTGTCCATCATCATATGGGACAAACATTTTTTTAAATCGCTCATAGTTGGAACGACTCGCTGCTGTTACTTCATCCAAATCAGCGATATTTTTTTTCAATTCATCAATCGTAAAAGCGACAGGTCCAGGTAATTCATCGTATTCGAAGTATTTGCCGCGGTCACTTGTATACAAGTCATCATCCCAGCAATAAAATAGAATCGGTCGATCAGTTACTAAAAAATCAAAAAAGATACTTGAGTAGTCGGTAATTAATAAATCAACGATACCCAATAACTTGTTGGTATCAATGCAGTCAGGAATCAGATATGGCACAATCTTTTTAAAAGCAGCTGCCTGTTCGTAAAGAAATGGGTGGACTTTCACCAATACATTATATGTATCGCCAAACTCTTGTCTGATTGATGCTAATTCTTGATAGATCTGCTCCAAGTCATTACGGGCACTGTTGACACTTGCGCCTTTCCATGTTGGCGTGTATAGCATTATCTTTTTGCTTAAATCAATATCTCTTTTAAATTCAAACAACGTTTTCAATAAATCATCATGATTGGTTCGAAACGTCTGATCGATACGTGGATATCCTGCTTCTAGGACATGCCCTTCATAGCCACCCCGTAATCGATAACTGTCTAAATACATGTTTGTAGTGTGTGCGTTTGGACTTAATAAAAAAGTCGACATAAAAAAATTACGAACTACATTTTTAGCATCTGCCGGATTTCCTGGGATATCGTAACCCATTGTCTTTAATGGTGTACCATGCCAAGTGTTGATATACGTTTGTTCTTCTTTGATGATGACATATTGTTGAAATGTCGCATTATTAATTAAGTACTGTGCTTGACACAGCCATTTCAAATAGTCATCTGACTCACGTTCGACAAAAATGATATTGGTTTCTGAGCGATACTTTTTTAGCACTATATCAAGTTCTGGTGAAGAAACAATACTCCAGACATATGTATTTTTACGCTCTGTATCTGTTGCTAACAGGTATTCAAAAATGGCTAGCGGTGAATCTGTCATTGATTGACCATCACGGCTCTCAAATAAAAATGTATTTGGCTGGATTTCAGTTTCTTTAAAGTATTTTGTATACGTATCGATAATTTTACCACTTGGTGATACTATCGGTTTTAGCGCTGGAAGCACTAAACGCTTGATATTTTTATTAATTCCCAACACTTATCCCTCTTTCATTTTTTCATCCACAATGACTCTTTCTACTATTAATTGTGCATTATGGCCGGTCTCGCGACTTGTAAATAATTGTTTAAATTCTTCATAATTAACTGTTTTAACGCTATCTGGAAAATGGACAAACTTCAATAGCATTCGCAATAAAACAGACGGGTGAGTCACCATTGGCCCAGGCATCCATTTTTCAAAATCTAAATAAAAGCCGCGTAACTCATTTTGATACATATCTTTATCTGGCACATAATAAATAATCGGCTTATCGGTTAAACTATAATCGAACATACATGATGAATAATCAGTAATCAGCAAATCACTAATTAAGAGCAGTTCATTCATATCGATGCCCGTTGAGACATCCATTACATTATCGTACTCGCTGAAATTAATTGTTTCACTAACTAGGTAATGTGTTCTTACTAAGACAAATATCTTATCCTGAAAACTATCAAAACGATCATAAGGGAAACTTGTTTTAAAGTCATACATTTTCCCAGATGCCTGGTCATTTTCACGCCAAGTCGGAGCGTATAGAACGATTGGTACATTAAAAGGAATCTTAAGACGACGTTTAATATCACGAATTCGTGTTTCATTATCCTGATTAGGATACAACAAATCATTACGAGGATAGCCGTATTCTAGCATCTCTCCTTGATAGTTAAAGGCGTGTTTGAAGATTTTTTGACTGTATTCATTTGGAGCAATCAAGTAATCCCAACGTGCAGATTCTTTTGAAAATTCTGCGGCATATGATTCTTGGGTATAGCCAGGGATTTTAACATCTTCAATATCACAACCTAATTTCTTAAGTGGTGTTCCATGCCATGTTTGCAGATACGTTGTATGTTTTGATTTTGACAGCCATAAAGGTGTACGTGTATTAATGACCCAGGTTTTAGCACGGGGCATAATAAAAAACCACTTTAGTGAGAAACGCTTAACATAAGGCACATGAAGAGTTTTAAACATCTCTTCATAACCTTTTGTCACACCCCAAACCAAACGATAGTCGGGGTAGTTTTCTTTCATAAACTGGTATATCGCACGCGGATTGTCACTGAATTGTTTCCCGTGAAAGCTCTCAAAATAAACAAGATTTTTTTGGGGAAACAAACCAATAAATTTAAATAGATAATAGATAATCTGCTCAACAATGGATGTCATCTTCAATCTCCTAATTCTATATAAAGTCTACAAAACGTGCTCTAAATTTCATATGAATATGTGAACCAATAGTCAGTAAGAAAATAACCACCAACCAGAAAAACACCGTTTGTGTTCCCTTTTCCCAGAACCATTCTCTTGATAAAAAGGAATCTCTAAAGCCATCGATAATGTAAAAAATTGGATTTAATTCAAGTAAATGGATAAACCATGCATGCTTTCCTTTAAACATCGGATTGCTTGAGAATTCCCAAATCGGACCCGAAATATAAAATAATAAACGTAAAATAGACTGCAACATAATATGATAATCTCTGACTAAAACGGTAATCGTTGAATTTAATATCCCGAAAGCAAATAAAAATGCTACCATACAGAAGAAATAATAAATATATTGTAGCCAATAGACTGTTGGATAGATACCAAAACCAAACATCGTTACAAATAAAACAATCATCATGGCACGGTAGCTGACAAAATTACTCACCATATTAACTGTTGGTAAGATACTAACTGGAAACTTCATCTTAGAGACCATACCAACTTGTTTATAGATACTATTTGAACCACCTAAAATCGATGTATTAATGAAAAACCATGCAATAATACCGATTAACATCCAGACGATGTAAGGCACACCGTCAATTTTTCTACCGCCGTTTACCCCTAAACCAAACACTAAATAATAAATACCTATTTGGATAGCCGGATTTAAGAATTGCCAGACTAGTCCGAGATAATGACTTTGGTAAGTAGCTTTTTCCTCATATTTTGAGATACGTCGTGTGATCCCAAAATTTTGAATCTGTTCGATTAGAACCGTCTTTACATCATTCACCTGTTAACTCTCCTTATTGTTCTTCTGTGTGGTATGCCATTTATATGCTTTACCGATAAACACAGGGATTTGACCCATACGATTTATACGTTTGATATCACTGAATGAGCGGTACACCCACTCCAAATTTGTTTTAATAAAAATAGCAGGCGCTCGTTTGACAGTACCGCTAATTACATCTAAACTGCCACCAACTGTTTGGTAAATCATACACGGCAACTCAGGTATATGTTTAGCCAGCCATAACTCTTGCTTAGGCGAACCCAAAGCAACAAATAACATGTCTGCCTGACTCATTTGAATCTTGTGGACAACGTCTGCTTCTGGCAAAGAAGTATAGCCATCTAAATAGCCAGCCAGAACCAGGTTAGGAAATCGTGACTGAATATTCGTACTAGCTTTCTTAACAACTTCTGGTTTAGCACCATATAAAAAAATACGCTTATGATGCTGGTTTGCGTATTTCAATGCTTCAAACATCACATCAATCCCGGCAATTCTTTCTTGAATATTACCACCAGTCCATTGTGACATTTTCACTACGCCGATACCGTCAGCAAAACGATGCGACGATGTCTCAATAAAATCTTTTACAATCTGATTATCTTCCGACATCAAAATGATCTGTGGATTGACGCTTGTTAATGTCATTTTTTGATTTAAATTAAAGGCACGAGAAAAATCAGCAACGATATCAGCCATCGATATAATATCAACAGTCGTATTTAAGATTTTTTCTGTAGGATATCTCATTATGTTCTGTCACTCATTTCGTGTTTTATCTTCTGAATCAGCCGCTGTGATGCTTGACCATCATTGTATGTGTTCCACTTTTGATTGAATCCAGCTAGAGAGCCACTTTCTTTTGTTAAGACTTGTGCGATGACCTCATCTGTTGTCTGACACACTGGTAATGGAAAATCTTGCTCAATGTTTTTTTGTATCCCTGTCGTTTGACAATACATTGCAACATCATACCAATAAAAAATCAGGCGTCCATCTGGATGAACTAGACTATAATCAAACGCTGTGGATGAATAATCCGTTATCAGCACATCAGCAATATTGACTAAGTCATCTGCTGATGTCTCGGGTGGTGCATATGTTACAAAAGAAGATTGGTACAATTCTTCTATTTGCCACTGACTATGCGGATGCTCTTTGACAATCAAGTGGTATTCTTCAGCCAACTGTTCAGCCATTTTTTTTATATCAAGTGGATATGTGGCTTCTTTTTGGTCACGGTACGTCGGCAGATAAACAATCGCTTTTTTACTCTTCTCTTCTTTAACAACAGCTTGTCTGTCAATAAGATAATCTGTTCTGGGGAAACCAGTTAACCAGATATTTGACGAGCTAACACCGTAACTTCGTTCAAAGACAGCTGCCATTTTTTCTGACCCGACGACAATATAATCAAACGAATCATACACCCGTTTAAATCTTGCTTTGTCTGACTCTGATCGTTTCTGTGCTGTTTTATCTTCTAAACCAAATTGCTTAATCGCACCACCAGCATGCCAAACTTGAATCACTTTGAGACCATTGCTTTTATCGATATTACCTAAAAGGGCAAAGTAATTGTCACATATACAGATGCTGACTTGTTTCAATTTTTTGAGACATGTGGTTAGTCCTGACAACCGATTTAAATTTATCGTGCGGACATTGGTTAATGCGGCAGCATCACTACGACATGCATTTGTATAAAAAACAGTGATTGGATAATGGACAGCTAAATCAGCGATAAATCCATGATCATTTCCTGGAAAGCTCATTAAGTAAACAATTTCCGGTTTTTCAGCTGCTTGCACATGACCTGATACAAATGACACATATTTATCATAGACACGCTTGATAAAACTAACTAATTGTCTCTTCATAGCACACCTTTACTTATCATGGTCCGTATTGTTTAATTCAATCAATTGAATCTGACTTGTTCGCGAGAAAAATCGACCAGGATTGTCTATCACTGATCTGAATGATTTCCCACTCAGATAGATACTACCGAAACCAATCATACCAATAACCATTAATACCATCATCCATTTGGTTAAAACAGACATTTTACCTGTTGATGGTCCTCTCAAGACCTTTTTATCATGACCACGCTCAACCGCAACTTCTGCTAATTTCACTTCATTGAAATCACGTTGCTGACTTTTATAGTCTGCTTGATATTTTTTCTTATCTGCAGCACTTTGTGCTCTAAACCATTTGATGAATTCATTGTAATGTGCTACAACTTCTGCTGTCTCACCGTACTCACGTAAATCACCATAGTGTATCCATGCAACTTTATCACAGAGCTTTTCGATTTGGCCAATCGCATGAGATACAAAAATAATTGTCTTACCTTGTTCTTTAAAACTCATAATCCGGTCGACACATTTTTGATAAAACGTATCATCACCAACCGATAGAGCCTCATCAATAATCAAGACATCTGGGTCATTGTGAACAGCTATCGAAAATCCCAATCTAGCTTTCATACCACTGGAATAATTTTTAACCGGCTGATCGATGAAGTCACCTAAATCAGCAAATGATTTAATATCATCTAACATGTTGTCAATTTCTTCATTCGTAAAGCCACTCATTAAACATTTTAAACGGATATTTTCCAATCCTGTTAATTGCCCCTTTAAACCAGCTCCTATTGCAATGATTGATGTCTCACCATTAATTATCATTTGTCCTGTAGTCTGGGGAATAATACCGGCGAGAATATTTGATAATGTAGATTTTCCTGACCCGTTAATCCCGATCAAGCCAACCGCTTCACCCGAATACACCGTCAAATCAATACCTTTTAGTCCCCAAAAATGTGGAATATCTTTTTGAGAAAATTTAAATAATGCTTTGATTTTATCTGATTTTTTCTTATATAGATCGTACTCTTTTGTTACCATAGATAACTGTACTTTTATATTTTCGTCTTGTTTCACTTCGATCCATCCTATTCTATCATACTGAAACCTCATAGAAATTTTACACTAATTTACGACACATTTCAAAAATACTCATCAATTTTATAAGAAATTAAGTATTTTTCATAAAAAAAGCTATCTTTTCTTAATGAAAAAATAGCTTTTTAGCTTAATTATCAATTGCTAGTCCATCTTGAGGATAAGTATTTGGATCTACAATACCATCTGATTGAAATTTATATCCAGCAACATCTCGATCGTCTGGTTTATCTAATCCAAGTGACAATCTAAGTTTATGTGAAATATAATCGATGCTGTCTTTATGTAACCCGACCATACTCATCGTTTCCCCATAGGGCGCATAATCATAACTCATCCATGAAAATGTATATGAATGGAATTTATAATTTTTGGTTAAACCTGATTGTGCCACTGATAAAATCTTGTCTGATGGCATATCTGTTTGTATATGACCGTCCAGTGCATTCAAAATGCTCTTATACTTAGCAATAGAGCCTACAGCCATCGCCTTGTTAGCTACTGCTTCAAGGACTTGCTGCTGTCTCTTGCCGCGTTCCACATCATTATCGATATAGCGAGTACGCGAAAAAGCTAATGCCTGTTCACCGTTAAGCTTATGTTTTCCTTCTTTCAATTGAACAACTTTTTTTCCTTTAGCATTTTGTTCCGTCAATGTAAACGGAACTTCTATCTCAACACCGCCAAGTGCATTGACAATCTCTTCAAATGCTTCAAAGTCAACAGTTGTGTAATAATTAATCGGTACATTTATTAAATTTTCCACTGTATCAATAGTCGTATCAATACCTCCATAAGAGTATGCAGCATTGATTTTGTCTTTCCCTTTGAACTCTTTTGAATTTATTTGTGTGTACGTATCGCGCGGGATACTGACAGTATTAATAATTTCTTTTGTTGGATCCAGTGTTAATAACAGCATTGAGTCTGTTCTAGCACTTCCTAAATTTCTTTCATCATTATCGTCAAGTCCCAATACTAAAATCGAAATCGGATCTTTTTGGACATCAATGTTATCATTTATTGATTTACTCGCTGTTCTAGGATGATAAGAATCATTTAAGAATTTGTTGGCATCACTAAACATCTTAATTCCGTATCCCACTAAACCTAAAATTGCCACTAAAAAAAGAATACTCAATACTTGACCAACTCGGACCAATACCCGTTTGGATTTGCTTTGACGTTTCTGTCGTCGCTGATTTAGTACTCTGCTGTTCTCTGTTGCAACTGATACGTCATCTTTTTTTATTTGATTTTTTTTATTTTTTCTAGTCAATGAGAAAACTCCTATACCTTCAATCTTGAACTTATATTAATCGTACATTTTAAATCAAAAAAGCTTAGTACTTTCAATTATACGTTTTACTATACCATATAGTTTTGCTGAAATATATATTTAAATCAACTTTATCAAAACTTAAAAAAATTATTAAAACTTTATTTTGGAGTAATTGTTTCTCTTTCTTTTATCGGTTATAATGTAGTTTGAATTGCGAAAGTAGGTACACATTATGAATTTTTTGATGACCTTACTGCTTCGTTTATTAGCTACCGCAGGAGTTGCCGCATTAATTACTCCCTTGATCAGGCGGTTATCTTTTAAAATAGGTGCAGTAGATGTCCCAAATAAAAGACGAATTAATAAAAAAATTATGCCTAGTGCCGGTGGTCTTGCTATATATATTGCATTTTCATTGTCACTTGTTATATTATTTCAGGATGTTATTCCCTTATACTACAGTTTAAATTTAATTGCTTCATCCGGAATCATCGTAATTACTGGACTGTTTGATGATATTTTTGAATTGACACCACGTCAAAAACTATTTGGTATTATTTTAGCGGCAATATATGTATGTTTTGTTTTTGATATCACCATTCAAACAATCACAATCCCTTATCTAGGGGTTATCCATCTTGGTATATTCAGTTATCCGATAACCATCCTCTGGATTCTTGCATTAACAAATGCAATTAATCTAATTGACGGTCTAGATGGACTAGCTTCAGGAATTTCAATTATTGCGCTGACAACAATCGGATTAATCGGTTATATTAGTAGTTCTACCGGAGCTGTCAAACTACAAGTACCGATTACAATTTTTATTCTATTGGTCAGTACAATCGGGTTTTTCCCTTATAATTTTTTCCCTGCTAAAATTTATTTAGGCGATACGGGTGCATTGTTTTTAGGTTTTATGATTTCATTAGTGTCAATCCAAGGGTTAAAAAACGCAACTTTTATTTCTTTAATTTCACCACTAATTATTTTAGGCGTACCCATTACGGATACAATTTTTGCTATGCTACGACGAAAAATCAATCGGAAACCAATTTCTTCTGCAGACAAAATGCATCTGCACCACCGCCTACTGTCGATGGGCTTTACTCATCGGGGGGCTGTGCTAATGATTTATTGTTTAGCTATTATTTTTTCACTTATTGCGTTACTTTATATGTACACAAATACTTGGGCAACGATTTTGCTTATTATCAGCTGCTTCTTTGGTATCGAAATTCTCATTGAACTGCTAGGATTATTAGGCACTGATCGTCAGCCGATGCTAACATTATTTAAATTCATTGGAAATCGTGCCTATCGTCAAGAGATTCTTGAAAAACGCAAACAAAATAAAAGAGACAAGCATGACTAATCATGTTTGTCTTTTTTTTCTTTATTTTCTTTATTCTCAAATCGACTGAGTACGCCGTTAACACGTGGATGTTTCACGTCATCTTTATTCAGTCGATCTTCAATATAGTAATCAACTACTGTTCGTTTTTCTTTAATCTTACCGTATTTTAGTTTCTCAACTGTCACATTAAGTACACCACCGGTAATAATCAGCTTGGAGGCAATATTTAGCCATAAAATAAAGATGATAAAACCACCAATAAAACCATAACTGTTGATTCTCTTTACAAAAAATTTTAAATATATTCCAAAGAACTGAGTTACAGCCATCCAAGAAATGGTTGTAAAAATGGCTCCTGGAATAATAGCTTTAATGTGAACCTTAACTGCCGGCACAAAATAAAACAGCATCAATAAAATAACAAACAATACTGTAGAAGTAACTGGCCAGCGTAGCCGAATGAATGTTGTCAGAATTGATTCTGGCAATCCAAGTCGCGGTAAAAGATATTCTAAGATTACCTGACCAAATCCCATAATAATTAGTAATAACGTAATGACAAATAGTAACAGAAATACCATCAAAAACGAAAACAACCGATGGAGTAGCTGCATTTTAGATTTCGACAAACCATAAGCTTTGTTTAGACTAATTTGTATGCCGTTTATTCCTTTACTTACTGCCCAAATCGTACCAATAGCAGAAATTGAAAGCAAGCCACCGTTACTAGTAGTCAGTAAATTATCAATGGTTTCTTCCATAAAGTGATAAATTGCTGAAGGAAGCAATTCCTGAATATACAACAAGACATGTTCTTGACTAATATTTAAGAATGGTAAAATATTTCCCACTGCAATCAGCAGAGGAAAAAAAGCGAGCAGTAAATAATACGTGATAACTATAGAATAAATCCTTATTTCTGCATCGTTAAATGTTAACGATAAAATTTTTACTGCATGTTTAAAAGAATTTTTCTCCTCTTCACCCAACATATTACTACCTCAACTATTTCTGCATCGTTAAAATTTGCGGTCCTTCTTTGGTGATTGCAATGGTGTGTTCGTATTGACAACTTAATCCACCATCTTTTGTCCGTGCAGTCCAACCATTATTATCCATTTTCATTTGCCAAGTACCAGTATTGACCATTGGCTCAATGGTAATTACCATTCCTTCTTTTAGACGCAACCCTTTACCTGCTTCCCCGTAATGAGGCACAGACGGTGCTTCATGAATTGTTGGTCCGATACCATGGCCGATAAAGTCGCGAACTACACTCAATTCTTCCCCCTCAACATAAGTTTGAATAGCATGGCCAATATCTCCGATGCGATTACCCACTTGTGCTTGGTCGATGCCTAGATAAAGAGCCTTTTTTGTTACCTCCATTAATTTATCAATTTCAGGAGTTGATTTTCCTACAACATATGCCCAGCATGAATCGCTCATTGCACCCTTTAAATCAATACACATGTCAACTTTGATTAAATCGCCATCTTTTAATTTAGTCTTGCGGGGAAAACCGTGACATATTTCATCATTAATACTACAACATGTCGCGTATTCATAGCCTTCAAAGCCGATTTGTGCCGGTACTCCGCCATTTTCTTCAATCATGTGGCGCACAAACACTTCTATATCCCAACTTGTAATACCTGGTTTAATAAAGTCTCGTAATGCTTCATGGACACTTGCCAATAAAGCTCCAGATTCGCGCATCATTTCGATTTCACGCGGTGATTTTAATGTAATCATTATTATTTCTCCTCTCAAACTATACACATAGCACACTTATTTTATCATAAACCGTTTATGTCTCCAACATCTTATTAAAAAGTCGCCGTTTTTTCAATTTAATTATAATTGTTTTTCTGGTCCTTTCTGTTATAATCTTGTATAGATTTAAAAAAGGAGGCTTGTGTAAATGACACTTGCTAAAATTGTCTATGCCAGTCTGACAGGAAATACAGAGGAAATTGCTGATGTTGTTTGTGAAGCCCTGGAGAACTTAAGCATTGATGTTGAAATGGAAGAATGTACACAGGTAGATGCCGCTGATTTTGAGGATGCCGATATTTGTGTCGTGGCTTGTTATACATATGATGATGGAAATCTTCCTGATGAAATCATTGACTTTCATGAGGACTTATTGGAACTTAACCTAGACGGTAAAATATATGGTGTCGTTGGTTCAGGCGATACATTTTATGACTACTTCTGCAAATGTGTTGATGACTTTGACGCATCATTTGAAAAAACTGGTGCGACTAAAGGTGCCGAATCAGTCAAGGTCGAACTGGCTGCTGAAGAAGAAGATATTATTGCCTTAGAGTCTTTTGCTGAATCATTAGTTGAAACCTATAACAATCTATAAAAAAAATGGTTATCACTCCTCGGTGTTAACCATTTTTTATTTAGTTAAAATGTTAATTTAATTTTTTCATCAGTAGATTGTTTATAAGTTACACAATCTGTAATAATTTTACTGATTTCATCTTGAGTTGGATGGATGCGTTCAGATGAAATCAAGGAAGCTAATCCTGTCACTGTAATCCAGATTGCGATAAATAAAGATTCTTTCTGCTCATCTGAAAAATCACGATATTTATCTGATGAATTTAATTTTTCTAAATACAAGCGATGCGTATATTTATTAAGACCCTTGCCACCTTCATGATCTTCAACAAATAAAGAACGATAAAGTACTTTTTCTTTTTTTGCAAAGTCTACATAGTTTAAGCATAAATCAATTAAAGGATCCCCCGTGATCACTTTTGAAAATACGTTATCATTTAAATCTTTCTCGATCTCTTTTAAAAACACATCTCTTAGATCCTCCATGTTTTTAAATTCAAGATAAATCGGTTGTGTAGAAGTTTTCATTTTATTTGCAATATTTCGCGCTGTAAATCCTGAAAACCCTTCAGTCGAAATCACTTGATATGTTGCATCTAAGATATGCTCACGTGTAATCGTCTTTCTTCTTGCCATTTTTAGTTTCCCCCTTTAAAATCAGACAGAAAATAATTTCGTGAAAATTATTACCCCACCTTGGAGATATTGTATCATTATTTATCTATTAAAAAAAGAGATTCCGTCATTATTTTTGTTTTTTTTACAAAAAGTTAATGTTATAAAAAATATGTTCTATATATTTAAAAATTGATAGATTCCTAGTAATATGCTAAAATTATTTATCATTAAATAGATAGAAATGAGGTTTTTTTATGTCCATTGAAAATTTTGATTCTCTTTTGAAAAACTATGCACAAGTGATTACAAAAGTAGGTATTAATGTACAAAAATCACACACCGTTGTGGTTCAAGCACAAGTTGAACAAGCACCTTTAGTACGTTTGATTGTTGAAGAAGCTTATCGATTAGGTGCCCGCCAAGTCATTACACAATGGGGAGATGACTTTGTTTCTCGACAAACTTTTTTGCATGCTGATGAAGAAGTTTTGACAACAGTACCAGAACACAGAATTAGTGAAATGCACGATTGGTTAGACAAAGAAGCTAGCCGAATTAGTTTAGTTTCAAGTAACCCGGATGCTTTTTTAGGTATAGATGGACATCGGATTGCTGAATTCCAAAAAGCCAACGGTAAAGCACTTATGCCGTTGCGCCAAGCAACACAAGCCAATAAAGTCAGTTGGTTAGTAGTGGCCGCTGCCGGACAAGATTGGGCTGCAAAAGTTTTTCCTGAGTTGTCTACGAAGGAAGAACAATTGGATGCTCTATGGACTGCTATTTTCAAAGCAACACGCATGTATGAAGACAATCCGATTGATGCTTGGTACGCACACGAAAAACTATTGCAATCAAAAGCTGAAGAATTAAACGCAGAACAATTTGATTTGCTTCATTATACTGCACCAGGAACTGATTTATTGATTGGATTACCAGAAGGACATCTATGGGAAGGTGCTGGTAGTAAAAATGCCCGTGGCGAAACCTTCATTGCTAATATGCCGACAGAAGAAGTCTTTACTGCACCTGATCGTACACGTATCGATGGTACTGTTTCAAGTACAAAACCATTAAGTTACTCTGGAACAACAATTGAAGGTATGCATTTTACTTTTAAAGATGGAAAAGTGATTGATGTTAAAGCTGATAAAGGCGAAGATGTTCTTAAAAAACTTTTAGATACTGATGATGGGGCTAAAAGTCTAGGAGAAGTTGCATTAGTACCTGATAGCTCACCTATTTCTCAATCAGGTATCGTTTTTTACAACACCTTATTTGATGAAAATGCTTCTAATCATTTAGCACTTGGTTCTGCTTATGCGTTTAATCTTAAAGGTGGCACAGATATGACTGATGAAGAACTTGAAGCTGCTGGATTAAACCGAAGCCAAACTCACGTAGATTTCATGATTGGTTCAAATAAAATGAATATTGACGGTATCAAAAAAGATGGTACAATCATTCCTATTTTCCGAAATGGTGAGTGGGCTTAAACACTCCTCAAACCGAGTCTATTTTTTCAATAGATTCGGTTTTTTATATATATTTCATTTATAAAACTAATTATTTAAATAAAACTGTCATCACTTTATGTATAAGCTCATTGCATTAGCCTAAATTTTCAAATAATACGACAAGCAACGTTTTAAAATATTTAGGGACATCTACTATTTTAAACTCAACAGAAACCATCTTATTAAATAAAAAAATCTGAACAATCGTATTATTCATCCTAAAAAACATTTTATTAATTAGCTTTTTTTATTCAAGTTTTTTCTTCTAGCTATTTATTATATAATAGTCTTGTATGTATTTCTTGGTAAGGAGGATACAATGAAAAAATTAATACAGTTAGGCAAAAAATATCAAACTTCTCTTAAAGTTATCTTTATTGCATCAGTTATTTTAATTGTTGGGCACGAATTAAATGCAATTGCAAAAACAGTTACGCTAGATCAGCTAGGTAACACCTTCAGCACATTATCTATCGGTGCCATTATTGGTATGGCCTTAATCGGATTTATCGCAGTATTGCCGATGATTGGCTACGATATTATACTGACTAAACTACTTAATACGACAGTCAAACCGCGTTATCTTTTTGAAAGCAGTCTATTAATCAATACAATGAATAATATAGTTGGTTTTGGCGGCTTAATCAGTATGGGACTGCGCTCACAGATATACGGACAAGGCAAGCACAATCGCGACATTGTCCAAGCATTATCCAAAGTTCTGCTTTTATTAATGTCTGGTTTATCTATATACAGTTTTGCTGCTTTTATTTTTGCTTTTACTAGCAACAATGCACATTACGTCCAAAAATATTGGGTCTGGTTATTAGTCGGTGGTCTCTATTTTCCCATAGTTGTTGTAATATCTGTTCTTCGAAAGGATGCTTATATCGGAAATATGACTGCTAAAGTCAGAACAGGTTTAATTTTGACGTCATTTTTAGAATGGACAGGTGTTATCTTCAGCTTCATGGCAATCGGTAAATTAATGGGGATAGATTTTTCTATTATGCAAGTTTTACCACTTTTTATTGCTGCACAAGTTATCGGAATTATTTCGATGATTCCCGGAGAATTAGGCTCATTTGACGTTCTTATGATTTTAGGATTAGCTGCTAGCGGTATTCCGAGAGATCAAGTTGTCGCTTGGATACTTCTTTATCGCTTATTCTATTATATTATTCCTTTCGCTATCGGTCTAATTGGTTTTGGTAAAACATTTGGTCAACAATTTGATGATCGTTTCGAGCATATTCCCTCAAAAATCATTTCGCAAGTGTCATTAAAACTAATTGTCTTTTTGATGTATTTCACTGGCTTTATGTTGGGACTTTCAGCAACAATTCCTCGAGCTTTCATTGATTACGAATGGCTCGTGAAAGTCGATCCACTTTATTTGCCGGTCATTTCTAAGTTCCCACTATTATTTATGGCATTTGCCTTCTTTGCTGTTGGTCGAGGACTATCAAGTAAAATAGAACGAGCTTTTTTACCAACCCTTGTAGTACTTGCCATTTCAATGATGTACAGTGCTTGGAAGTACCTTTATTGGCCATTTATTATTTTTATCGCCTTTTTATTTTTACTCGCTTATTTGGCCAAACCGGAGTTATATCGCAAACAACTTGTTTATTCTTGGGAAATGATGACCAAAGATGGAATCTTTGTATTCAGTCTAACTATCTTATACTTGATTGTTGGTTTTGTAACATTCAAACATCATATATTCCATCATACAATCAAAACGCCCGGTTTCTTCGTATTCCCTTCAGAAAAGCTTTGGTTCGCTGGTCTAATCGTGATCATCATTATTTTTATTTTTTTGATGCTACTTTTCCGTTATTTTGAGAATAAAAGAATTTTAATCGGGAGCAACTTTGAAGAAAATCGTGTGCTATATGTACTCACGAATTATGGTGGCAATACTGATAGCGAACTCGTCTTTTTGAAAGATAAACGCATTTATTTCTATCAAAACAAAAATAAAGAAGATACAGCTTATTTACAATTCTCAATTTATCGAGATAAATGTATCGTTATGGCTGACCCTAGTGGCAAAAAAACGGACTTTAATAATTTATTATTTCAATTTATCCAAGAATGTGATTTATTTGGATATTCTCCTATCTTTTATGAAGTATCTGAAAAAATCGTTTTGCAGCTCCATGAGATTGGTTTTGATTTCATTAAAATGGGGGAAGACGCTTATGTTCGTCTGCCTGAATTTACTACTTCAGGTAAAAAGAAAAAAAGTCTGCGCTCAATGTTAAATCAAGTATCAAAAGCAGGCTGTACCTCTAAAATGATTTATCCGCCATTTTCAGCCGAAACAATGGCTCAATTAAAATCAGTATCTGACAGCTGGCTTGATGGTCGAACTGAAAAAGGCTTCTCACTTGGTTTTTACTTAGAATCTTATATACAGCGTAATCCGATATTTATTGTTAAAAATGAAGATGATGCTATTATCGCGTTTGCTAATATTATGCCGACATATACAGATGATACAGTCTCAATCGACTTAATGCGCTATAGTGATAATGCGCCTTCAGGTATCATGGACTATCTGTTTATCTCACTCTTTGAACAATTAAAATCAGAAGACTATCAAGTTTTCAATTTGGGCATGGCCCCTTTCTCAAATGTTGGCATCACTAAATACAGTTTTGTAGAAGAACGGATTGCTTTCTTAATTTATAAATACGGCAATCGTTTCTACTCATTTAAAGGCCTACGTGCTTATAAAGATAAGTATGCATCATTTTGGAAACCGCGTTACACAGCCTACTCAAAACATAATTACTTAGCCTTTGTCATGTTATCGCTATTGTTAAATGATAATCGTTCAGTTAAAAATAATGACTAACAAAAAAAACACTCTTGCTTACACTTTTAAGCAAGAGTGTTTTTTTATTTATCCTACGTCCTCTGTAGGAATCGAACCTACAACTCAACCTTAGGAGGGTCGTGTTATATCCATTTAACTAAGAGGACTTAAAAAAGACAGTCTTATTTTCTCATTTATTGCAACACTTGTAAAGAGGAAAAAAGAGACATCATTTAGATATCTCTTTTTATGCAACTAATTATTTTTTTCCCAATGAACGCCTTTATTTTTATTGCGTTTCGTGCGATTTTTTTTCTTTTTAGGTTTCGCTGCTATTTGGTCTGTTTTTACAACAGCTTTTTTTATCGGTTTTTCTTTTTTCGGTTTTTTTGAATCCTTTGCTTCAGCAATTTTTGGCTCTGCTTCATCTGGCATCTCTGTTAAGATTTCACCATGTGCCGCGTATACTTCAACCAAATCGCGGCCTATTTCCCGCATAATCTGACGAAGATTGCGTAGCTCTCGCTCATTCACTAGACTGATAACCATACCGTCTTTACCCATACGACCAACCCGGCCGGCACGATGAACGTAATTTTCAGCTACCATCGGCACATCATATTGCACAACATAATGTAGATAACTAAAGTCTAACCCCCTAGCACCAATGTCTGTCGTCAACAATAATGGCAAACGATTTTTTTCAAAATCAGTAATTGCGGCCTTACGCTCACTTTGATGTTGATCGGATGCTAATGTCCCATGAGTAACTTCCAGAAAGTCCATGCGCTCGGACACAGCGCCTAATTCAGTCAACTGATTAAAGAAAACAAGTGCCTTAAAATCTGATGTGTGCACTAAGCGTCGTAAAACGTCACTCCGCTTACGACTAGGAGTTAAAATATAGGCATGCGTGATTTTACCCTTTGTATCATCTTCATTAGTGACATCAATGATTAATGGCTCTTTATCAAAAATTTGATTTATTTCTGGTACAACGACCTGACCTGTTGCCGAAATACCGACAATTTGTGTGTCGCGTTGAACACTTTTTAACACACCTTTTGCCGAATTATACTCTGAAGCAGCAACCAAGTCATCAATTTCATCTAAAACCAATGAGTGAATTAAGTGTGCTTTTATCTTTTTTGTTTTAATTAGTTCTAGTACACGACCGGGTGTCCCTATAACAATTTCAGGTCTTTTTTTTAAACCTTCTATTTGGCGTTTTATGTTAGCTCCACCAATAATACTCTGAACTCTCAATCCCAAAGGTTTTGCCCAAGTACGTGCAACTTCTGCTACTTGTGACGCCAGTTCTTGAGATGGTAGTAATACAAGCAATTGGTTTCCATCACCCTGTACTACCTTAGTTAGCAAAGGTAATAAATAAGCTATTGTTTTACCAGAACCTGTTGGTGAAATCCCCAGCACTGACTCTCCCTCATTTAATGGATCTAATAATTTTTCTTGAATTAATGTCGGTTCTCCATAAGACTCTTGCTGCCACAACTCTTGCCAGACTTTTGGTAGTTGGTTTATCATCTATCTCTTCCTTACTTCATGGTTTATTTATCTGCTTCAAACACTATACCATTTTGTTTGCGGATTGTCGTCATTATTTCATGAACAGTCAAAGCAACATCTAACCAGTGTTTATAGTCTGCCTTAGATGAGATACTATCTGGATGATTTATTACACGGCTAAATGCTTTTGCTTCATCAATCATTGGATTAGTATCCGTATTTTCAGCGAGTTCCTTGCTTTCAATCCCGGTAGATGTCCTTACTTCTCTGGTTATTTGATTAATCGAGTTGACTGCATCTAATCGAATGGTACCATCTGTCAAATATATTTCGGACGGTAGATAACTATCCGCATGTTTTCCTGTCATCATCGTGATATCAAAAGTCGGATATCTAAAAATCATCGTCCCCATAACATCAACACCTGAGGTTAGTTTTTGATCGAAATATTTTACTTCATCCGGTGCACCAAACCATTCAACAGCAGCATAAATTAAATAAACTCCTAAATCCATCAATGCACCACCAGAAAATTTTGCTGAAAAAATATTTGGATTTTCACCATTTAAATAAGCATCATAACGGGATGAATACTTCATAAAGTTTAAATTTGCGCCTAACAATTTACTATGGTTTTTTGTTAATTCTTTGACTTTATGAAAATTTCGTTCGTGCATATGCCGTGCACCTTCAAAAATAAATACATGGTGTTTTTCAGCTAAGTGAATCAGCTCTTTTAATTCATGGTGTGTAGCTGCAATTGGTTTTTCTACTATCACGTGTTTTCCAGCCTTAATCGCTGCTTTTGCTTGAGAAAAATGCAAACTATTAGGAGAAGCAATATACACAACATCTATCTCTGAGCAACTTAAAAATCTGTCTAAGTCGGTTCCAAAAATGATATCCTCAGAGTTAGGATACCTTTCGGCAAAATCAAACGCTTTTCGCTCATGTCGTGAGTAGACTCCTTTTAATCGATACTCCCCGCTTTCAATCGCTGCATCGACAAATTGATGCGTAATCCAATTAGTTCCGATTATTCCTAAATTTAACATACTCTCACTCTTTTCTTTTTATTTTATCAGATAACTAAGTACTTCTAGCCTAATCATTTCTTTCGTTAATAATTATAACAGAAATAACTTGATGTTTCTCTTTTTAACTTTCTTAACTCAAGGTAGATTTAATCACCCTAATGATTTAAGTAAAATATTTGTTCATTTATTTTTTTGATAAATGATCGACACTGAAAATAATTATTGCTAAATTAATCAACTTAGACGATTCACTAAAGAATGTTTCTATACTTTAGGTTTTAACTATGATAAAATGTACTAAGTATTGGAAGCAGTGTTGTTTCCTCATAGACGGTGAATGAGTAAAGAGCTTTTTGATAGTAGAATAACCAGAACTAAATAAGATGGATTATGCCTACAACATAGGCTTCTTTAGTCAATCATTTCGACTAATTTTATGACAAAAGGAGATATATACATATGATTTTTAAAGTTTACTACCAAGAGGATAAGGCATTTAGTCCTCAAAGAGAAAAAACACAATCCCTTTATATCGAAGGTGAATCTGACGTTGCTATTCGTAGACTCATTACAGAAAAAACCCCTTACAATATTGAATTAATCCAACCACTTGAAGGAAATCATTTGGAATACGAAAAAGAAAATGCTGATTTTACATTAGTGGAGTTTAATTAATAATGAAAGTCCATATAAAAAATAACGAGACTGGAGTTTTTGGTCTCGGCGGACTTGGTGAAATTGGAAAGAACATGTATGGGGTCCAATTTCAAGATGAGATAATTATTATTGATGCTGGTATCAAGTTTCCCGAAGATGATTTATTAGGTATCGACTATGTTATCCCTGATTATAGTTATATTTTAAAAAACCTAAACAAAGTTAAAGCATTAGTTATCACGCATGGACATGAAGATCATATTGGTGGTGTTCCGTTTTTATTAAAACAAGCTAATATTCCGATTTATGCGGGTCCTCTTTCTTTAGCCTTAATCCGAAATAAGTTAGATGAACACGGATTACTTAGGGATGCCGAGTTACATGAAGTGAACGAACATTCTGTTATTAAATTCAGAAAAACACAGGTCAGTTTTTATCGCACAACGCATAGTATCCCTGAAGCAACAGGTGTCGTTGTCAAAACACCCTCAGGTAATGTTGTCTACTCTGGCGACTTTAAATTTGATTTTACACCTGTTGGAGAACCAGCGGACTTACATCGTATGGCTCGTCTTGGTGAAGAAGGTGTGCTTTGTTTATTATCAGATAGTACAAATGCAGAAATTCCGACCTTTACAAAATCAGAAAAAGTTATCGGTGAGTCAATATTAAGGATTATTGAAAAAGTTGATGGTCGTGTCATATTTGCAACATTCGCTTCAAATATTTTTCGTCTACAACAAACCTGTGAGGCTGCTGTACAAACCGGACGAAAAATTGCAGTTTTTGGGAGAAGCATGGAAAATGCAATTGTGAATGGTCGTAATTTGGGCTATATCACAGCACCTGAAGAAACATTTATTGACGGTCGTGATATTAACCAGTATGCAGCGAACGAAATCATGATTTTATGTACCGGTTCTCAAGGAGAGCCAATGGCAGCTCTAAGTCGTATCGCTAATGGAACACATAGGCAAATTTCTATCCAACCCGATGATACTGTGATTTTTTCAAGTTCCCCTATTCCTGGTAACACAACGAGTGTAAATCGTTTGATTAATTTACTTTCTGAAGCCGGTGCCACGGTGATTCATGGCAAAGTAAACAACATCCACACATCAGGACACGGTGGGCAACAAGAACAAAAATTATTATTACGCCTATTAAAGCCCAAATACTTCGTACCTGTACATGGCGAATACCGTATGCTAAATGTTCATTCACAATCTGCGCAAGCCACTGGTATTCCAAAAGAAAATTGTTTTATTATCGGAAATGGTGATGTTCTTGCATTGACAAGTGAATCCGCACGTCATGCAGGTCACTTTAATGCAGAAGATGTTTATGTTGATGGTAGTGGAATCGGTGATATTGGTAATATTGTGTTACGGGATCGTCGTATTTTATCTGAAGACGGAATTGTTCTGGCTGTTGCTACAGTAAATTATGACACAGAAAAAATTGTTGCTGGTCCTGATATCTTATCACGTGGTTTTATTTACATGCGTGAGTCAGGTGAACTAATCCAAGAAACGCAACACCTACTATTTAATGCTATCAGAAAAGCATTAAAGCGTCCTAATTGTGATGAAGCAATGCTTAATGAAGTCATTATAAATGCTGTTCAGCCCTTCCTAATAGAGAAAACTGAACGCCATCCAATGATTATTCCGATGGTTTTAAGTATTTAACTAAAAAACCTTACTCAAAATATTGAGTAAGGTTTTTTTACTAGCTATTTTTTTGACTTTTTCCAGAAATAGTATCCTAAAAATGGGATGTAGCTTGCAAGTTGAAAGACGATAAACCAACCAAATAACGCCACACCATTGTCGCCACCACGTTTTGTGTAACGATAAGCTGTACCATAAGATAATATTGCTTGAATACCTGTAATAATAGACCAAATTACAACGAGTATACTCAACCCTACATATCCAGAATCTGAAATATCCATTCTTACCCCTCCTATAATAATGTTATCTTAACAGATATATAAGGTTTTTTAAAGAATAAACACTTATATCATAATAAGCTAATTTCCTGTGAATTAATAACCTTAAACGACTAAAATATAGATAAGATATGTGGAATCTCTAATCATTTCAAAAAAATAAAAAACAGCGACATTGTTTATCGCTGTTTTTTTATTTTTTCTGCTCTAATTCTTTAGCTTGACACTCTGGACAAGTACCATACAATTCTAAACGATGTTCATCAATTTTAAATCCAGTTAATTGTTCCGTTGCGGATTCAACGTCTTCAAGTCCTGGATAAAACACATCGACGACTTTACCACATGACCGACATACCGCATGATAATGCTTTGTTGACGTAAAGTCAAAACGGCTTGACGCATCACCAAAAGCCATTTCGGTAACAAAACCAATATCAGTAAACAACCTCAAATTATTATAAACTGTTGCAACACTCATATTTGGAAAACGATGTTCTAACTCCTTGTAAATTTCATCAGCTGTCGGATGGGATTTACTTTCGACTAAATACTCAAGTATTGCATATCGCTGTGGAGTAATCCGAATATCCGATTGTTTCATTTGTTCAACGACTTCTGCAACGGTCGGATTTGACATACTCATCACCCTCATCTCATATTAATGAGTTCATTTTACTATTTAATTCACTAAATAGCAAGATTATAAACTAGTATAATCTTATTCATAGATTCCTACAGATAAATAGCGTTCCCCGTTATCAGGAATAACCGTAACGACAGTAGCTCCAGCACCTAATTCTGTTGCCACTTTTTGGGCTGCAAATAAAGCTGCACCACCCGAAATACCAGACATAATACCATCAGTTTGTGCAATACTTCGAGCCATATTGATTGCTTCTTCACTTGTTACAGATACGACACTATCAATCAACGATTGATCTAATACATCTGGAATAAATCCTGCACCAATACCTTGAATTTTATGTGGAGCATGAGCACCACCTCGTAAAATTTTTGATTCATCTGGTTCAACTGCATAAATTTTTGCATCAGGGTACTTTTTCTTAATAGCTCGTGTCACGCCAGTCAGTGTGCCACCAGTCCCGACACCAGCAACAAATGCATCAATCTTTTCATCAGGGAATGCCGCTAAAATCTCTGGTCCCGTTGTTTCTTCATGAATTTTTGGATTTGCTACATTTGAAAACTGAAGTGGCATAAAATAGCCATCTTGTTCTGCAATTTCGCTAGCTTTAGCGATTGCTGATTTCATGCCTTCAGCTCCCGGTGTTAAGATCAGCTCTGCTCCATAACCCTTCATTAATAATTGACGTTCTTTACTCATTGTGTCAGGCATCACAATAATAACAGGATAACCTTTGGCAGCACCAACCATAGCTAAACCAATTCCAGTATTTCCGCTTGTTGGCTCAACGATTGTATCACCCTCCTTTAAGTACCCATCTTTTTCTGCTTGCTCAATCATTGCTAAAGCAATCCGATCTTTAACACTACCTCCTGGATTAAAGTACTCAAGTTTTGCAAAAACTTCTCCAACTGACTTATCTGAATTTTTTACTTTGACTAATGGTGTATTTCCAATCAAATGTATAATGCTATCTAATTTTTTCATACTAATTAACAACCCTTCTGATTATTATTTTTAATTTTTTTTACCTTCAATAAATAAAATATAAACAAACATACAAATTACACCAATATTTAATGCAACATCTGCAACATTAAAAATAGGAAAATGTATAAACTCTGTTTGAAACATATCCACCACATACCCTAAACGAATTCGATCAATAAAGTTACCAAGTGCACCACCAATAATTAAGCTTAACCCAATTGTCAGCCACTTACTTTCGTGTCGATTCTTATATAAAATTGTGGGAAAAACAACTAAAGCTACAATTGTGATTAACACTAACACCCACATATGACCGTCAAAAATACTCCAAGCTCCACCGCGGTTCTGAATATAAGTCAATGAAAGAATAGGATTATGTCCAAACGTTTCGTACATTGGGATATTAGCCACTGTCCACCACTTTACCAATTGATCCACTATAATTGCCGTGATAATAACTAAACCATAAATCAGCATAACTGCCCCCTATTAGTATCTTTTATGATAGGGAAATCTTTTTGATAGATATCCATAGTATATAATATATCATAATATAGACAAAATATATGCTCTGAATTAATTCCATTAATTAACTTAATTATAAGTTTGACGTTCCTTTTTTTTAGACTTATAATGAAAGTGTGTTAAATCTCTTGAATATGGAGGAGTTGCAAATGAAAACAGGTACTGTTAAATGGTTTGATGTAAAAAAAGGGTACGGCTTTATCCTATTTGACGATGATGATGAGGTATTTGTTCATTTTACTGCCATTGATCAAGACGGGTTTAAAACATTGTTTGAAGGTCAAACTGTAGAATTCACAATTAAAGAAGGTGCACGCGGGCTTCAAGCATCTAACGTAAAAGTTATTGCTGATGTACCCAAGCCTTAATAGCAAAAACCTCTCAACGTTGACACATATGTCAGTTAAGAGGTTTTTTTATTTTTGTAATTTTTATTTATTTGTATCCACACCAAGTAACTTACCTGTAAAATCAGGTTGTGTTTCGATACATTGAATAAATTTTTTCTTAGACGGTGGCAGCATGACATAGATATATTTCACCTGGTCAATTTCTATTGTAATACCCATTTTTCCAATAAAAATTATTTGTACTTCCGATAGATCAATTAGATATGAATTTTTTTTTAAGATTGCCATGATTTTTAATTGTGAGTCCGTTAAAATCATCTTACGCCTCGTTCCTAAAAAAGTTGCTGCTAAAAATACAACAAACGTTGCAATACTAAAAAAATTGATCGCGCCTTGATGTTCTAACAAGCCGATAATACTTAAAAACAAAAAAACACCTGTTAAAGACCAGTAGATAACAGTATCTGCTAATTCCGGCTGGTATCTGAACATATGTATTTTACTCTTGTTCATATTGACCTCCGTAACCTTCTTTCTACAATGACCTAATACTAACACATCTATGGTAAATTAAAAATAATTATTTGGAGGATATATGCTAAAAATTTATATTGATGCTGCCACTCATCCGAAAAAAAAAATCAGTGCTGGTGGAATGGTTATTATCTCTAATGGTACCCAAACACAGATTAAAGTTGATATCGATGCACCAAACAATCATTTAGCTGAATTCAAAATGTTGGAATATGCTTTAAATTATTGTGTTACCCAAAAAATGAACAACCAAACATTGTATTTATACTCTGATAGTAAAATCGTTGTACAATCAGTAGAAAAGCATCATGTACAGCATGCTGATTTTAAATCGGTCTTCAAACAAATTCAAGAGTTGTTACTACAATTTGATCTTTATTTCATTCAATGGATCCCTGAAAAGGAAAATTTAGGTGCTGATCAGCTAGCAAAACAAGCTCTCCGAAAACGATTAGGGTAATTTTTTTGTTTTTTTATTATGTAATATAAGATATTTTTTGATATAATTAACCGATGACATTTTTAATGGGGGGTACCAATTGGCTATTTTAATTTTTACTATTTACTTACTCAACTTTATTTTTGCTTTTTATTTAGTCTTTTTCCGTTCTAAAGAAACATCAGTTACTTGGGCTTGGTTACTTTGTTTTATTATGGTGCCTGTTGTCGGTTTCTTATTGTACATTTTCTTCGGGTACGGATTAAAAGGTGAAGTCTTCCACGAAGTGAATAAACAAATGAAATTAGAGTTTGAGCAACTTGACCTACCACGTACTAGTCCCGCTGACTTATATAGTACTCAAGCATCTAATCCTGAAAATCAGGAATTAGCTGAATTTCTGCAAAATATTAGCGGCACACCTTTAACCCATCACAATTCTTATACTTTATACAGTGACGGTAAACAAAAGTTTGATGCACTGAAAAACGATTTAAGACGTGCACAAGATACGATTAATATCGAATATTATGCGTTTGTCACTGATACTCTTGGTATGTCGATTTTAAATATTTTAATCGAAAAAGCTCGTGAAGGAGTTCGTGTCCACCTGCTTTATGATGCACTAGGATCAAAGGGTGTCGATCCTAAAAAATTTGAACCCTTGATCGAGGCAGGAGGAAAAGTCGAGATTTTTATTACTTCCCAAAGATCATTGAAACACTTTAGAGCAAATTATCACGATCACCATAAATTAGTCATTATTGATGGACAAATTGGCTATATTGGTGGTTTCAATGTCGCTGACCAATACGCAGGAACAACAAAGAAATTTGGCTACTGGCGTGATACACATGTTCGCCTAGTTGGTCCAATCTGCTCACTACTGCAATATGAGTTTCTTTTATCCTGGAATGTCTCTGTGACAAAACAGCGACGCATTACACTAACTAAAAATCTCTTTTTCACTTATCAAGCACTTGATCTTGTTGAAGGTAATGACATGCAATTAATTGCCAGTGGTCCAGATGAGAACAAACAACAGATTAAACTAACTTTTATTAAACTAATTAATTCAGCAAAAAAAAGAGTATGGATTCAGACACCTTACTTGATTCCAGATGATTCAGTTATTGATGCATTAAAAATTGCTAAACGATCTGGTATTGATGTTCGGATTATGGTACCTGACAAACCCGACCATCCTTTTATCTTCAGGGTCACACAATTTTACGCTGAAGCACTCATTAAAGAAGGGATTGATATTTATAGCTATAAAAATGGTTTCCTCCATTCCAAAGTCTTAATTATGGATCATGATGTCTGTGTTGTCGGTTCTGCCAACCAAGATATTCGAAGTTACAAACTTAATTTTGAAGCTAGTGCTGTTGCTTTTTCAACAAAATTAAATCAAGAATTAACTACCGCTTATGAAAATGATTTAAAAAAATCTGAGCAGTGGAAAATGGAAACATTTAATAATATGTCGCTATGGATTAAATTTAAACAAAAAGTGTCACGTTTAGTCTCTCCAATTATGTAATATATTGATACCGTATCACTCAAACAGGTGTTTAAGGCACCTGTTTTTTTGTAGTATCATGACGATATTCAATTTGATATAATATATATAACCTAGATTAAATTATAAATAGGATGGGGTTAGTATGCCAAAATTTAATTTATCACTTTTTAAACTAAGACGATCAGGTAATCGATTTATAAACACACATTTTTCAACAATTCAAATTATTTTTTCTTATTATGCGATTATGACAATCATTGCTTTTTTACTTTTAAGCCTTCCCTTTTTTAAAAAAAATGGTGCCAATGTGTCTATTTTTGATACTTTATTTATGGCAGTAAGTACCGTAAGTGTCACCGGCTTAAGCACATTTAATATCCATGAGGTCTATAACAATCGTGGAATTATTTTGTTGGAAATGATGTTCCAAGTTGGTGGACTTGGCATTATGATGTTCTCAACATTTTTTTTTATTATGTCACGCCGGAAAATATCCTTGAGACAGCGACAATTAATAATGACCGATATGAACCAACCTCGTTTGAGTGGCAGTGTGCGTTTAATTAAAAGTACGGTGCGTACACTTTTTTTAATTCAAATAATCTTTGGAATTATTTTTGCTACACGTTTTTATTTCAGTGGTATACATGCAACCGTCAAAGATGCTATTTTTAATGGATTTTATCAATCTATTTCTGCAGTGACCAATTCTGGATTTGATGTAACTGGGGTCTCTGCAACACCTTATGCAAATGATTATTTGTTTATTTTTTTGCTTATTTGCCTCATCATGATTGGTGGTATCGGTTTTCCAGTCATTATGGAAGTCAAAGAGTGGGTCATTTCAAAACGCCACAAACGTAAATACCCATTTCGCTTTTCACTATTTAGTAAATTAGCCATCATGATGTACATGATTCTTTTTATTTCTGGTGGTATTTTAATCTTCCTTATAGAACGTCATCACCTTTTTAATGATATGCCGTTAATTCAAAAAATTACTGATTCACTCTTTTATTCAGCAACAACTAGAAATGCAGGGTTACAATTAAATGATCTGTATCAATTTCAAACACCAACACTGCTCCTTTTCTCTATGCTGATGTTCATAGGCTGCAGTCCCAGTTCAGTTGGTGGTGGTGTGCGAACAACTACTATAGCTATTCTAGGTCTTTACATGATTTCATTCATTAAAGGGAAAGAAAATGTTACGATCTTCAGCCGCCGGATAGAAAAATATGATATTCAAAAGGCAGTAATTGTCTTCAATTTATCGCTTGCTATGTGCTTTTTTGCTACAATGATTTTGGCAATAACAGAGGAACATTCGCTGATTTCCATCATTGTTGAAGTTGCTTCAGCTTTTGGAACGACTGGTCTATCTTTAGGTATCACAGGAGATTTAACATTTATCGGAAAGATTATAATTGCTACCCTGATGTTTATCGGTCGTATTGGTATGCTTTATACCCTAATGATTTTTGTTCCCAAAGAAAGACAAGATAAAGGTTACTTATTCCCTACTGAACAAATAATTATCGGTTAAATTATCAAGTCTGTCATCAACTTTTTAAAGCTGTCGTTTTTTAAATTTATTTTTAATTACAAATATTTTCATGACCATTTTTTTAAGAATATGTTATGATAAGTGAGTTATTAACGCTTAGGGGGAATTGAATTGAGTATTCGCAGTGGTCTGGCATCCCTTGCCGGAAAATCATCGTTATGGTTTTTAAAAACTTTCTACAAAGGCGGCAGCAGTTTACCTGGTAAAATAGCTCTTGCAATTGATCCAAATATCTTGGACTCTTTGGCAAAAGACTATAAAGTTATTGTAGTAACAGGAACAAACGGCAAAACATTAACTACTGCTTTGACTGTCAATATTTTAAAACAAGAATTTGGTGAAGTTTTAACAAATACTACTGGTGCAAATATGCTACAAGGTATTGTGTCGACTTTTCTTTCTGGTAAAAAAAATAAACACGGTAAAAACTACGCTGTTTTAGAAATTGATGAAGCTAGTTTAAGTAAAGTTACAGCTTTTATAACACCCGAATTATTTTTATTTACAAATATTTTTCGTGACCAAATGGACCGATACGGTGAAATTTATACAACATATAAACTGATTGTTGATGGTGCTGCAAAAGCTCCAAAGGCCACAATCTTAATGAATGGCGATCTGCCGATATTTAATTCTGTAGAAACTGTTAATCCACGGAAATACTATGGCTTTGATCATGAACCTGATCAAGAACAAATGGCTCACTACAATACAGATGGTGTTCTCTGCCCACATTGTCAACATATTCTACATTATAAAATGATAACTTACAGTAATTTAGGTAAATACTATTGCCCTAACTGTGATTTTACACGTCCTGAATTAGACGTTTCTTTAACAAAATTACATGAGATTACAAATACTTCAGCCTCCTTTGAGATTGAAGGCAATAATTACGGGATAGAAGTTGGCGGACTATACAATATTTATAATGCTCTAGCTGCAACTGCAGTTGCCACACACTATAACGTATCGACTGAAGCTATACGCAAAGGTCTTTCCTATGATGAAAAAGTTTTTGGACGTCAAGAAGTTATTTCAATAAATGGTAAAAAATGTACATTGGTATTGGTTAAAAACCCAGTTGGTCTAAATCAAGTGATTGAAACCATGAAACTCGCACCATATGATTTTTCACTTGTCGCTTTATTAAATGCTAATTATGCTGATGGAATTGATGTCAGCTGGATCTGGGACAGCCAAATAGAAGAGTTAGCCGAATTAGATATACCTGAAGTCATTTCTGGTGGCGAACGTGTCAAAGATATGACATTACGTCTCAAGGTTGCTGGTATTCCGGAGGATCACATCCAGGAAGCAGCTTCACTACAGGATGTCGTCAAAAAAATTAATGATTTCAAAACAGACCATGTTTATATTCTAGCAACTTACACCGCCGTTTTAGGATTACGGAAAGAACTTATTCAACAGGGCATTATTAAGGAGGCCAACTAGATGACTGAACTTAATTTAACCGTTTGCCATTTATATGGCAATTTATTGAATACTTACGGAGACAATGGTAATTTATTGGTTCTAAATTATTTAGCTAAAAAACGCGGAATTAATCTGACAATTGATATTGTCAGTATTTATGAACCTTTTGACCGTGACAAATATGATTTTGTCTTCTTCGGCGGCGGCCAAGATTATGAACAATTAATTGTTTCAAATGATATCCAGAAAAAAAAGGATGACCTAACAGCATTTATTAATCAAGATGGTGTTATGTTAGCAATTTGCGGTGGGTTTCAGTTACTAGGCGACTACTATATCGGCGCAAACGGCGAGAAAATCCATGGTATTCATGCACTTCCTCACTACACGTTAAGCCAAGACAATAATCGATTTATTGGAGATATTGAAATTTATAGTGAAGAATTTGATGAAACATATTATGGTTTTGAAAATCATAATGGCATGACATTTTTGGGTGACGGTGAAAGACCATTAGGAATTGTAAAAAAAGGCAATGGGAACAACAATCAAGATAATACTGAAGGTGTCCGTTATAAAAATGTTTTCGGTTCCTATTTTCACGGACCACTTTTAGCACGTAATGAGAACTTGGCCAATCGTATTTTAGACTTTATTATTACTTATCACAATAAAAGACACTAGTTGCTTTATAGTGTCTTTTTTCTTTTCGAATTAACTAAATAAACGAGCAGTTTCCACAAAAAAGACACTTTAATTAATAGTCCTATGTTATACTATATTTGTATTTAACTAATTAAAAGAAAAGGCGTGAGGAAATGAAAATCGGAATACCAAAAGAAATTAAAAAAAATGAAGATCGCGTGTCATTAACACCTCCATTTGCTGGTGAACTAGTCAATCGCAAACACACGGTTGTTGTGGAAACAAATGCGGGTACCGGTTCAGGCTACACTGATGACGATTATCGGGCACAAGGTGCTATTATCGTTTCATCAGCAAAAGAAGCTTGGGATGTTGATATGGTTTTAAAAGTTAAAGAACCATTAGCCGAAGAGTATGATTATTTTCATGATGGTCTAATTTTATTCACGTATTTACATTTAGCTCCTCAAACAGAATTAACAGATGCTTTAATTGAAAATAAAGTAAATTCCATTGCGTATGAATCAGTCCAATTACCAGATAGAAGCCTACCTCTTCTAACACCAATGTCCGAAATTGCTGGTCGTATGGCGCCACAATCAGGAGCTTTCTTTTTACAAAAAACAAATGGTGGTTCTGGGATTCTATTAACATCTGTTCCAGGTGTTCCTAAAGGAAACGTAGTAATTATCGGTGGTGGTAATGCCGGAATGAATGCTGCTAAAGTTGCCATCGGTTTAGGTGCAAATGTACGTATACTAGATGTTAACCAGGCACGTTTGGCCCAACTAGAATCCATATTCGGTGATCGTATCGAAACTGTCATGTCAAATGCTTATAATATTGAAGAATCAGTTAAAATGGCTGATTTGGTTATCGGATCAGTTTTAATCCCTGGTCATAAAGCTCCGACTTTAGTAACTGAAAATATGATTAAACAAATGAAACCTGGTTCTGTACTAGTTGATATTGCTATCGATCAAGGCGGTATCTTCGCAACAACTGATAAAGTAACTACATTGGAAGATCCTGTTTATATTAAACATGGGGTTGTACACTATGCTGTCGCTAACATGCCAGGTGCTGTCCCTCGTACTGCAACTTTAGCTTTAACTAATAACACATTGCCGTACATTACACAACTGGCTGACAAAGGTTTTGTCAAAGCAGTAACAGACAATCCAGCACTTAAAAAAGGTATTAATACTTATACTGGTCATTTAACTATAAAAGAAGTTGCTGATGATCAAGACAGAGAGTATACACCGATTGATTCCATTTTAGAATAAAACAAAAACTGATAGGAGGTTTTCTCCTATCAGTTTTTTTATCTATTTTTTAAACCAGGTTCTGAAGCGATGATAGTTAAATCACCTTCAATTCGCCATGATAATACATCATTTGGCAAAATAAAATGCATCCCTTTAGTTAGTTCATAAGGACTTTCATCGTTCTCAATATAAAGGTAGCCGAAACCGTCGATAACACTGACTAATGTATAAGGTGCAGTTTGTTTTAATAATAGAACACCACTCACATCCCATTCAGAGACATTAAAATAATCTGATTCAATATATTTAGTAATACTTGAATTCATAATATTAAGTTGATTGACTGCTAAGTCAGGAACAATGTTAGGTACTGTCGTCACGTCTAATGATTGCTGGATATGTAGTTCTCTAGTATTTCCTGCATCATCTTTTCGGTCATAATCATAGACACGGTACGTTGTATCACTACTTTGCTGTGTTTCTAAAATCATGATACCTTTACCGATAGCATGGATTGTTCCGCTTGGGACAAAATAGAAGTCACCACGTTTCACTGGTATCCGACGTAGTAAACCATCCCATTCTCCAGCCTCAATCATCTCTGCTAATTGTTCTTTTGTTTGTGCGTGATGACCATAAATAATTTCTGCTCCTGGTTCCGCATCAATAATGTACCAACACTCTGTTTTACCTAATTCACCTTCATGTGTTTTTCCATAATCATCATCCGGATGAACTTGAACAGATAAATCTTCTTCTGCATCAAGAATTTTGGTTAACAAAGGAAAAACTGGTTCACTCGGGAAACCGAAAAGCTGTTTTTGTTCGTTCCACAATGTATCAAGACGCTCGCCTTTGAATTCTCCATTTAATACAGTGCATACGCCATGAGGATGGGCGCTAATAGCCCAACACTCTCCAATTGGTCCACCGGGTATTTGATAATGAAATTCCGTTTCTAATTTTCTGCCGCCCCAAATCTTTTCTTGAAAAACAGGTTTTAAAAATAATGGTTCTTTCATACTGTCACCTCTTAGTTTTCTGATATATTAAGTATATCACGCTTTTATTCTTGCGTCTTTAATTTATTGTATAGACCAATCAATTCATCTCGACGTTTCAGATACTCATCACGATTATCTCGAGGGTGAACACGATTTGATAAAAATACAAAAGCTTCCTGCATAACGACATCAATAATTAGCCATGTTCCAGTATAGCCCGTATGATACAACATCCAGTGACCATCATTAGCTTGTAGTAAGTCCCATCCCAGCGACCTCTTACCAAATTTACCCAGTGTCCAATCGTCAAACAGTGCATCTACAGTTGCTTTTTGAAGTATTTGTGTACCATTTACAGCACATCCTTGCTGTAGCATCATCTGTGCGAATAAGGTAGTGTCATCAAGAGTACTAAATAATCCTGCACTACCGCAATGCTCCTTTAATACACTAGCTTTTGGATCGTGAACAACACCTTGAATCAAACCTCGTTTTTGTGAATATTCAGTTGGTGCCACATCTTTTAAATTATTAGGATGAAATGTACTACGTGTCATACCTAATGGCGATAAGACATTATCTTCAAAGACCTTTTGAACAGATTTTTGATAGAAATGTTCAATTATAAAGCCTATCAAAATAGTCCCAGTATCTGTATAAGTCACTTTCCTACCGATATCCATTCCTGGTTTTAATGATAAAAGTGCTGCTTTTAATTCTTGTTGATCTAGTTGATTGCGATTTAATATAAATGGATTAATACTTGACGTATGAGTTAACAAATGACGCAACGTAACGTATGTATCATGCCACTCTGGTAAATACGTCGTTATAGGTGTATCTAAAGCTACTTTTCCTTGTTCCCAGAGATGTAAAATAACGGTATTTGTACATATTACTTTAGTTAACGATGCCATGTCATATAAAATACCAGGCGAAATTTGTTCGATAACGGGAACCAATTGTTTTGCTCCAACATAATACTTTTCAATTTTATTGTTTTTTATAAAAGCATACGATGCTCCCGGAAAAACACCTAATTCGCAGTATAATTTTATTTTTGACTGCAATTCTGAATACATAATAACCTCCTTTTGTTTTTAAGGTAATAATATTTTTAGTATAAATCCAAAAATTGAAAAACGTCAAAAAATACTTGGCCAGAAAATCCACCAAGTATTTATATGAATTGGCTATTCTTGATATGCAGATGCAATCTTTTCTAGTACAACTTTCTTTGTTTCTTCATCTGCAAATGAATACATTATCGCATCCCGATTAATTTTACCCATTTCTTGACTAGTCAGCTTGAATGCCTCTGACAACAATAAGTATTCATCTGAGAGAGTCGTATTCGACACTGTACGATTATCCGTACTAATCATAAAAGGTACCGATTTTTCTAAAAAAAGACGTAAGGGGAACTCATTTATTGATTGAATTGCTTTTGTTTGAATGTTGCTGGTTGGACACATTTCCAAAAGGATACCTTCTTCGGCACAAATAGTCATTGCCTCCTCGCTATCTTTAATGGCGATACCATGCCCAATTCTTTTTGCACCCGATTTAACTGCATCAATCACGTTTTGATAACAGCCACATTCACCTGCATGAAGTGTCAGTTTTAATCCAGTGGCCGTTGTCACAAATGCAATACTTTCTGAAATCATCTCAGTTGAATATGCTGCTTCATCACCTGCAAAATCAAAACCGACGATTGTACTATTTTGATTATCAGAAAGATACTCAGCCAAACGCACATGCTCTGCATGTTCATGGTGTCTCATTCCAATAATCAATAGATTAGCAAAACAGCCATACTCTTTTTCTGCTTCTGCCACACCTGAGATAACTGCTTTGACTACCTCATCTATTTTCAAGCCGTTCTGCTGATGAAGCAGTGGGGCAACACGTATCTCGATATAAGCAACATTTTCTTCAGCAGCTTGTCTAATCACATCTTT
Organism: Vagococcus vulneris; assembly: GCF_003950515.1. Taxonomy (GTDB): domain Bacteria; phylum Bacillota; class Bacilli; order Lactobacillales; family Vagococcaceae; genus Vagococcus; species Vagococcus vulneris. The sequence goes on along the minus strand of NZ_NGJS01000004.1, from coordinate 55,101 downwards.
CGCTGCTGCTTTAATATTTTCTGAAGATTGTAACAAAGGCAAAATCATATCAAAACAATCTAAGTAATCTTTCAAACTCTCGACAGAGGTTCCAGCACTGATTTTATCCGGATCAAAAGAAGTGATAGAATCTTTTTCAGCTAATTGAATCAATAATTCACGACTAACAGATCCATCCAAATGACAATGCAATTCTACTTTGGGCAACTCTCTGATTTGATTGATATTCATATCCGACTCCTCTTTCTTTTGAATAAAAGTAAATGTAACCGTTAATAATTTTAATTAGTATAACACTGCGCTGTCTAAGAAACAACTATAAAAAATAGACACACCTATTATTAAACAGATATGTCTATACTCGTGATTATTTTTGATCTGATTTTAAGCCGCTTTCTAAATCAATAGTTAATTCAATTGAGTCCAGATCTTTACTGATCATTAAAACACCATCGCCTAATGGTAAAATAGTTACGGTCAAATCGGGATGCTGCAAAACTGTATCATATAATAAATTGAGTTTTCGATGAATGGTTCGCTGTCCACGAGGTATGTCTTCACGCTTATGCATAACTGTCCCAGCTTGAAAAACATCGTCAATCATGAGAACTCCATCTTTTCTAAGCAAACGAAGACATTCTGGTAAAAATTCAATATATTTTGACTTCGCACTGTCCATAAAGATAAAGTCATACGGTCCTGTCAATGTTGGCAAAATATCTTTCGCATCACCTTCTAATAAGGTAACCCGATCAGCAACACCTAGTTCAGAAAAATTATGTTTGGCTTTTTTTATCATCACATCAAAACGATCAATTGTGTCCACTGTACCGCCATCTTCCATAGCTAAAGCCATCAGACTTCCAGAGAAGCCAACAGCTGTCCCTATTTCTAAAATTTGTTTTGCTTTTATCTGTTTAATAAAAAAACTTAAAAAAGATGCTGTCTCATTCGGAATAATCGGTACACCGGCTGTAGTTGCTTCCTCTTGTAATTTACCAAGTTTGCCTTTCATTCCGGGTTGTCGATGTCTTATTAAATTTAAAACATCTTCCTGAATAACAGGTCGATGCATCATTTCATTTCTCATTATTTTCTTTCTTCCTTTCTCATTCTCCTAGTCGATTATACAAATTTTTGATTTGTTATTCAAACTTTTTAAATAAAAAATTGGTATATTCGTAAAACATGTTGTATTATTTATATTGTACATAAATAAATGAAAGAGGTATAGTTGTAATATGAAAAAGGATAAGTATTACGAATTACTGCGCAAACAATATCCTACTACGAGTGATATTGTAAGCGAAATCATTAATTTGAAAGCGATTTTAAACTTACCAAAAGGAACAGAACACTTTGTTAGCGACATTCATGGAGAGTATCATGCCTTTCAGCATATTTTGCGCAATGGTTCAGGAAATATAAAAACCAAAATTCATGATATTTTTAAAAATGACTTAACCAAACAAGAACAAGCTGAACTGGCAACACTTGTCTACTATCCAATTGAATCTCTTGAAAAATCAACACATACAGATGAGTGGTATAAAGTTAAACTTGATCAATTAGTCAAGTTAACTCATTTTTCTGCCTCAAAATACACACGTTCAAAGCTTCGTAAAGCTATTCCTGAAAGATTTTCTTATATTATCCAAGAACTTTTGTACCAAAGTGAAAGTTCAAAAGATAAAGAAGACTACTACAACCAAGTCATTCAAACAATTATTGACTTGGGACAAGCTGATGCTATTATCTGTGATCTTAGTTTTGCTATTCAAAAATTAGTGGTAGATCATTTGCATGTAGTCGGCGATATTTATGATCGTGGGCCTGCTCCTGATAAAATTATTGAAAAATTAATTAAACATCATTCAGTGGATATTCAATGGGGAAATCACGACATTATTTGGATGGGTGCTGCTGCCGGATCACCCATTTGTATGATGAATACTATTCGTATTTCAGCACGCTATAATAACCTTAATATCATTGAAGATATCTATGGAATTAATTTACGTCCTCTTTTAACGTATGCTGAAAAATATTACGATGATAACTCAGCTTTTAGACCTAAGTTAAGCGAAGAAGATGAATGTAGTTGTGAAGAGTTATTAGAAACAACAAAAATTCATCAAGCAGCAGCTATTCTTCAATTTAAACTCGAAGAACGTTTAGTAGAACGACGTCCTGAATTTAAGATGGAACATCGTAAATTATTAAGTGCAACGAATTTTGATACTGAAGAAGTTCAGATCAAAGGACAGCTATATCCTCTGGAAAACACTTGTTTCACTACAGTTAATCCAGATAACCCACAAGAACTAACAGATGAAGAAATGGATGTCATCAATCGATTGTTGACAAATTTCATCAATTCAGAAAAATTAAAACGGCACATTGATTTTCTCTATGAGAAGGGTCGCATGTATTTAGTCTATAATGAAAACTTACTCATTCATGGTTGTGTTCCCTTAAACGAAGATGGGTCCTTCATGTCTTTTCCGCTTAATGGTAAACATTATTATGGAAAAGAGTTACTTGATTTATTTGAAATATCTCTTAGAAATGCTTATAAGCAGCCTGAAGTTATCAATGATTTTGACACTGACTTGATTTGGTATTTATGGTCGGGCGAATGTTCGTCACTTTTTGGAAAAAAAGAAATGACCACATTTGAGCGCTATTTTATTGCTGATAAAGCAACCCATGAAGAACCAAAAAACTCATATTACGTTTTACGTGAACGACCTGAAATTATTCATAACATCCTTCAAGAATTTGGCTTGTCTAGTCACGACAGTCATTTAATCAATGGTCACACGCCGGTCAAAGAAGTAAAGGGAGAAAACCCAATTAAAGCTGATGGAAAAATGCTGGTCATTGACGGCGGATTCTCCAAACCCTATCAAAAAACGACGGGATTAGCAGGTTATACACTGCTTTATAATTCATATGGTATGCAATTAGTTGCTCATAAGTCTTTTTCATCGATAGATGATATTTTAACAAATCATGATGATATTATTTCTTTACGTCGAGTTGTTGATAAACCACTCTCAAGAAAGAAAGTAAAAGATACAACAGTCGGCAGACAATTACAAGAAGAGATGCGGGACTTAGAACAACTATTAATCTATGTAAAACAATAAAAAGGCTTATCCTTAAAAGATAAGCCTTTTTTTAACTGATGTTTTTATTTCTTCGATTGTTGCCATTTTGTGCTGCCAGCATTTCGTTGACAAATCAACTGGATATTTCTGAGGATTCAAATTCCGTTTATATTCTTCCCAAAGAGATTCTTGATTTTTTGTTGCACGTGTTTTTATCTCTTCAATACTTGGTGAGTTATAAACACGATTTCCTTTAAGATAAATATCTTGCAAAATTGGACGCGCATCAAAATCAGTTACTGTTTTATTAATAAATGTATGTACCGGATGAAACATATACAGCTCTTTTTCGCTTCTAGGATCTTCTTCCCAAAGAGTCACGTAATCACCTTCAGATTTACCGTCTTTTTTTCCGGTAATTCGCCAGACTTGTTTTTTTCCCGGTGTCGATACTTTTTCAGCGTTACTGGATAATTTAATTGTATCCACCATATTTCCATTGTCATCTTCGATAGAAACTAATTTATAGACAGCTCCTAATGCTGGTTGGTCATACGCTGTTATCAATTTAGTTCCTACACCCCATACATCGATTTTAGCACGCTGCATTTTTAAATTTAAAATTGTTGATTCGTCTAAGTCATTCGATGCAAAAATTTTTGCATCAGTATACCCTGCTTCATCCAATTGTTTACGCACTTTTTTCGAAATATAAGCCATGTCACCACTATCAATACGAACACCAACAAAATTAATTCTATCACCCATCTCATTGGCTACACGAATAGCATTTGGAACACCAGACTTTAATGTATCATATGTATCAACTAGAAAGACACAGTTCTTATGTGTTTTTGCGTATGCCATGAAACCTTCGTAATCATCTCGATAAGCTTGTATAAGACTATGTGCATGAGTTCCAGAAACTGGAATCCCAAATAATTTGCCTGCACGAACGTTGCTCGTCGCATCAAATCCACCAATGTAGGCGGCACGAGTACCCCAGATAGCAGCATCCATTTCTTGTGCACGCCTCGTTCCGAATTCCATCAAAGCATCGTCTTCACAAACCGCTCGTATTCTAGCCGCTTTGGTTGCAATTAATGTCTGGTAATTGATAATATTCAAAAGTGCCGTCTCTACCAATTGACATTGTACCAAAGGACCCTCAACTTGTAGGATAGGCTCATCAGCAAAAACCATTTCTCCTTCTAATGCGGAACGGACTGTACAAGAAAACTTAAAATTTTTTAAATAAGTTAAAAAATTTTCAGGATAATCCGTAGCTTCTCTAAGATAATCTATATCGCTATCAGTAAATATTAGATTATCTAAATAGTCAATAACTCTTTCTAGACCTGCGTATATTACATATCCGTGTTTAAAAGGCATTTTACGAAAATAACACTCAAATACTGAATTTGTTTGATCTTGTCCAAGTTCCCAGTATGTTTTCATCATATTTAATTGGTAAAAATCTGTATGTAAAGCTAGACTATCATCTTTATACGTTTTAGTCATAATTTCTCCAACCTTCATTTTTCTTATAGTTACTATTTTACGTGTCTTTTACAATATTCTCAACTTTTTCATCATAGTTTTTTAGATTTGTTTGTTTTTTTAATATGATTCTAAGGAGAGTTGACCAAGTCTTATCATTTTTGTTAGATCTGTTAATCAGCACAATGATAACAGTGGTTGAATTTAAACTTAGCACTGTATCAAAATCAGATGATTTTAATACAATAATCATTAGTACACTGTTTCACGTAATAGAAGCCACGTTTTAACCAATAAATTCATTGCTACTTTTGTACTCTCTTTATTTTTCACTAATAATTTACTCTTTTTTACAAATTATGCCGCAATTATATCTGATGTCATATTAGATAATCTAGGTTAGAAATCGGAAGTCAGCTAAGAGGTAAACTTGTTTCAGTCACTACTTTTAGACGTGTGTTTCAAGACGTGTCTAGCGCTATCAGTTTAGTAAAACTATTGACTCTATTTTTAAAAGTTCTCTAATTACAAATTATAGTTATCTACTATTAGCTATCAATGAATCAAGTATTTCCTATCATTATTTATGTGATTATTTTTATCTGGTTATTCAACATCTCTTATTAGTAATTATCTAGGTGCTACGTATCAAGCATTATATGTACTATCTTAATTTTTTTATATCACTACTATCATTTCATTTTTTTACTTAATAGAAATAAGACCGATTCTGTCTGAATCGGCCTTATTCTTAATGACTAGTATTTTTAAATTTAGTTGAATTGGTTAATCAGTGCATCAAATAACAATGCGCTAGAAGCTGCACCAGGATCAATATGTCCAATCGCACGCTCACCAAGGTAAGATGCACGACCTTTTTTGGCTACCATGTCTTTAGTACTACTTTTTGCATCTTCAACAACTTGTTTAGTTAAGGTATCAGTCATTAATGCACTCGCAACTGGTAACCAAACATCAACCATTGTCTTATCACCTAACTCCGCTTTCCCACGCGCTTGAATCCCCTTTAAACCTTCAGTAATAATCTCACCTAATTGCTTAGAAGATGTAATAACTTCAACATCTTTAGTCGCTTTAGTCATAGACATAAAAGCAGATCCATACAACGGTCCAGATGCACCACCAACTTTTGAAATTAACGCCATTGATATAACTCTAAACGTATCAGTGATTGTTTCAGGCTTTTTCTTTTCTATATCTTCCTGATAGGCTTTCATTCCCCTTGCCATATTATTTCCATGATCACCATCACCAATAGGAGTATCTAAGTCACTCAAATAAGCTTTATTTTCATCTATTTTTTCTGTAAACTCATTCAACCAATTTTGAATATCTTTTGCTTCTAAATTCATTAAAAATTCTCCTTACCATGAAATAGTTTTAACTTCACTATTAAGAGCATCTAGCCAATTGCTATCTGTTAAATTAATTATTGTCAATGATAACCCTTCCATATCAAGTGATGTCATATAATTACCAACTTTATAAAATTCAACAGTTATTCCTTGGTCTGACATAATTTTTTGAACATCATTCATGTAAACAAATTGTTCCATCAACGGTGTACCACCCATGCCATTAACTAAGATACCTATTCTTTCCGGACGACTATGATAATTAGCTAATAATTTTTCAACCATATGTTGTGCAAGCACTGCCGAAGGTTGAATTTTTTCTCTATGATATCCTGGTTCACCATGAATACCGACTCCATACTCAATTTCATCTTCTGGAAGATCAAATCCTGGTTTTCCAACTTCTGGTACTGTTGCAGCTCTCAATGCAATACCAATTGTTTTTATTTGCTTAACTAAATTTTCACCAATTTCTTTTAATTCATTCAGTGATTTCCCCTGAGCTGCATAATAACCCAAAATTTTATGCACCAATATTGTTCCTGCAACACCACGTCTACCTGCTGTATATGTACTGTCTTCAACTGCAACATCATCATCAACAACCACAATTTCTACTTTTATATCATCCATATCAGCCATGTCTTTTGCCATTTCAAAATTTAAGATATCACCTGTATAATTTTTGACTATTAGGAGAACTCCTTCTCCTTCATCTGCCGCGTTAATCCCCGTTAGAATTTGATCTGGTGTTGGCGATGTGAAAACATCTCCTAAAACTGCAGCACTCAACATACCATTGCCAACAAAACCTGCATGTGCTGGCTCATGGCCACTACCACCACCAGAAACCAAACCCACTTGTTTATTAATTTGATTTTTAGCGATAACTCTTGAATCATCCACACGATGAATCAATGATGCATAGCTTTTTACCATACCTTCTAGCATTTCTTCAATAATTTGACTAGGATCATTCAATATTTTTTTCATTATTAAGACCATCCTTTTTTACCGGATATTTTGGCTTCGCTAATTATTTTATCAATATCGTCTGTAACACTTGCGGTAATTGCTGCAGCAAATGCACCTTCCACTAGTGGAGCATCCACAAGATAATAACGTGCCTGCTGTGATTCTTCAATCATATCTTTTGCCATTTCAGCACTCATAACTGCACTACCCAAATCAGCAAAAACTAAGAATGCATCAGACTCAGAAGAAGAGTTAATTGCGTCAATTAGCTGCATTGGATCTGAACCAAGCTCACCCGTTGATGTACCACCTAGTGACAAGACTTCGACCTGTTCTGATTGATTCATTTGATCTATCATTTCTTTTAGTCCATCTGTAATAAGTTTACTATGTGACAATAAAACTATTTTTTTATGCATACAGTTCTCTCCTAATTTAAACTATTTTATCTTATTCCGCTCCTTGTAATCAGCACCAATTTTATCAGCTACAATAATTGCATTTGCCACTTCTTCCTCTACGATTGGGAATGGCATAGAATGAATTGATTCTTCAGCAATACATGCAATTTTAGAAACAGCAAGTGCCTCTTCATAAGAAATAGAATCCACTCCTAAATCTGACAATGTCATCGGTAGACCTACTGATGCACAAAATGCTAACACAGCTTCCAACTCACAAGTATCTGCGTCTTCCAATACTAGTTGAGCAATAGTCGCAAAAGCCACTTTCTCCCCATGTAACGCGCCATGAGCGCCTTCTAACACTGTCATTCCATTATGGATGGCATGTGCAGCAGCTAAACCACCACTTTCAAAACCAAGACCTGATAATAGGATATTTGTTTCGATGATTTTATTAAATGCTTCAGTTACTAAGTTAGCATCACATGCAATTTTTGCTTGTAATCCGTCTTCTTGTAAGTATTTCCAACATAAATGTGCCATTTCTAATGCAGCATAAGTACCACTTGCATTTGGTGTTAATCCTTCACGTGATCCCATCGGTAAACTAGCATTAACACGTGAATATGAGTTATGTGTTGCACGTGCCTCAAAATAAGTTGACATCGCATCACCCATACCAGCAACTAAGAATCGTGTTGGTGCCTTTGCAACAACTTTAGTATCAACTAGGACAACACTGGGACTTTGTTTAAAATAAGCGTAATCATCAAATGAACCATCCGCATGATACAATACTGCAGAATGTGATGTCGGAGCATCTTGTGCTGCAATCGTAGGTACAACAATTAAATTTTCACCTTCAGCAACCACTTTAGAAGCATCAATTGCTTTCCCACCACCTAAACCAATAACACAATCTGTTTGCTCTTTTTTAGCAATATCTTGCAATCGTTTTGTTTCTTCTCTTGTCACTTCACCACTGAAACCGCCTTCTATAAATTTCACATCAAATTTCTTAGCAGTTTCATTCAATTGAGGGCGAACTCGTTCGACATCTGACGGATTACCAATCAATAATGCAGATTTTCCAAAAGTAGTAATAAAATATCCTAAATTCAACAGTTCATCTTCGCCTTGTACATATTTTGTTGGTAAAATCAATGCTTTTCTCATGTTATCTCTTCCTTTCTTCTTTACATATCCATAATAAAACGTTTTCACAAAGAAATCATTAGCTTTTTCGACTACTTTCTATTAAAATTAAATTGACTTATTATGTTATATATCACTTTGTTGATTATTGTAAAAAAATAAAAAAGCTAGCAGGAGGTCTATTTATGAGAATGACTTATGAATTAGAAAGTGTTTTAGACATTGAAAAATGGGAGAAAGTACAAGAATCGATTGCACTTGCAACTAAACTTGCGATTATTTTAGTAGATTACAGAGGGCGACCTGTTACTAGTCACAGTAAAGTTCAACCATTTTGTCATTTAGCTAGAAGTACACCAAAACTAGCTGAACTTTGTGAAAAGTGTGATGCACGAGGTGGTTTGGAAGCTGTCAGAACTGGTGAACCATTTATTTATCGGTGTCATTTTGATATTATAGACCTTGCTGTTCCAATCATGCTTGACGGTAACTATGTTGGTGCAATAATGGCTGGTGAAATCAAATTAGTAGATGGTCATGACAAACTAGAACAAATACTAAATTTACCAGATAATCCGCTAATTGAAGAATTTAAAAAAAAGCATAGTACAGCATATAATAACTATCCTCAACTTACTCTAGAAGAATTAAAGAAAAATGCACGCATGATAGAAATGATTAGTGAATACGTGATTTCTGAAGCTATCAAAAAAGATTATTTAGTTAAATCTTACAAACATAGTTTACAGTTAATAAATAGTAATAAAATTGACAATACACATTATGAAAAAATACCTACCGATTCTTTATCTTCTATCAGGAAAGATATCGATGCTACAATTATTGATCAAAAGATAAATTCTACTGATGATGGATTTACTGCAAAGAACCAACAGCTACAACCAGCAATTGATTTTATCTATACTAATAAGTCGGATATTGTCTCTTTAAAAGATTTAGCAAAATTAACAAATTTGAGTTCAAGCCACCTTAGTCGTTTACTTAAAGAGGAGTTTGGAGAATCATTTCAATCAGTATATATACGTCTTAAGATAAATTGGGCAAAAGATTTACTTGACAATAGTTCATTATCCATAGGTACTATAAGTGAACGTTTAGGATATACTGATGTTAGTTACTTTGTTCGATTATTTAAACGACAAACCGGTTTTACCCCTTTAAAATACCGTCAATTACAACAAAAAAAGGACTAACTGAGAAACAGTTAGTCCTAAATTTTTTAAAAGAATTATTTTAATGTGATAGAAGCGCCAACTTCTTCTAATGAAGCTTTTAGTGCTTCTGCTTCTTCTTTAGAGATACCTTCTTTTAATGGTGCAGGAGCGCCATCAACTAATGCTTTAGCTTCTTTCAATCCTAAACCAGTAGCTTCACGTACAGCTTTAATAACTTTAACTTTGCTTTCTCCAGCTGCAGTTAATTCTACAGTAAATTCAGTTTGTTCAGCAGCACCTGCATCAGCAGCTCCACCAGCAACAGCTACAGGAGCAGCTGCAGAAACGCCAAATTCTTCTTCAATAGCTTTAACTAAGTCATTTAATTCTAAAATAGTTGATTCTTTTAAATCAGCAATAATTTGTTCAATGTTTAATGCCATTATGTTTTCCTCCGTTAATAATCATCATGATTATTGTTTATTTTATTTGTTTTAGGCAGCGATTAAGCTACGTCTTCTTCTTTTGCTTCTGCAACAGCGTTGACAGCATAAGCCACGTTGCGTACAGGCGCTTGTAATACAGATAGTAACATAGAAAGTAAACCTTCGCGGTTTGGTAGTTTTGCCAAAGCAACGATTTCTTCAACTGAAGAAATATTTCCTTCGATCACGCCACCTTTAATTTCTAATGCTTCTGCATCTTTAGCAAAATCGTTTATGATTTTTGCTGGTGCAACTACATCATCATTACTGATAGCTACGGCAGTTGGTCCAACGAAAGTATCGTTTAGTCCAGCTAAACCAGCTTCTTCAGCAGCACGACGTAAGATACCATTTTTGATAACTTTCATCTCAACGTTTGAGTCACGTAATTGTTTACGTAAGCTTGTTACTTCTTCAACTGTTAAACCACGGTAGTCAACCACCACGATTGATGCAGCTTCTTTTAACTTAGCGGCAACAACTTCAACTTCTTGAGCTTTTTTTGCGATTGATGCTTCACTCATTATATTTTCACCTCCTGAATTAATAGATGGTGGAATTTTTTACGAAAAAAAACTCCATGCCACCGTTGACATAGAGGGACTATTGATAAATTCAATATGGTCCTCGGTAGGAAATTAAGACTTTCGTCACCTACTGTCTTCGGCTAGTTATTAAGTTTAACCTAGGTAACTATACCATAGCTAGTTACCTAAGTCAAATTATTTTTTTAATTCTTAGAAAGAAAATTTATCTACTTTGATACCAGGTCCAAAAGTAGTTGTAACAGTTAAGCTTGTGATATATTGACCTTTTGTTGCAGCAGGTTTAGCTTTAGAAATAACATCGTTAATTGTGTTAAAGTTTTCAACTAATTTAGCATCATCAAAAGATACTTTTCCGATTGGCACATGGATAATACCTTGTTTGTCAACACGGTAAGTTACTTTACCAGCTTTAACTTCTTCAACAGCTTTAGTAACGTCCATTGTTACAGTGCCAGTTTTAGGGTTAGGCATTAAACCTTTTGGACCTAAGACACGTCCTAATTGACCAACTTGAGCCATCATGTCTGGAGTCGCAACAACTACATCAAATCCAAACCATCCGCCTTTAATTTTGTCAACCATGTCAGCATCGCCAACGAAATCTGCTCCAGCAGCTTCAGCTTCTTTAGCTTTTTCGCCCTTAGCAAAAACTAAAACTGTTTGAGTTTTACCAGTACCGTTTGGTAATACAACAGCACCACGAATTTGTTGGTCAGCTTTCTTAGGATCTACATTTAAGTTATAAGCAACTTCAACAGTTGCGTCAAATTTTGCAAAATTTGTTTCTTTAGCTAAAGCTACTGCTTCTGCTACCGGGTATTCTTTTGTTACATCTACTTTTTTTAATGCGTCTTGCATTTTTTTACTCTTTTTAGCCATTTTTGTGTTTCCTCCTTGATTGTGGTTATAGCGGCTTAACCTCCCACGCATTTATACCTTTCAATATAAATCGACTGAGAAGCTACTTCTAGGTTTGATTGAGAATATTATTCTACAACGATACCCATGCTTCGTGCAGTACCTTCTACCATGCGCATTGCTGCTTCAACGTCAGCTGCGTTTAGGTCTTGCATCTTAGATTCAGCAATTTCTTTTACTTGATCTTTAGTTACAGTTGCAACTTTTTTAGAGTTTGGCTCACCAGAACCTTTTTCGATTTTAGCTGCTTTCTTTAATAATACAGCTGCTGGTGGAGTTTTTGTAATAAATGTAAATGAACGGTCTTCATATACAGAGATTACAACTGGAATAATTAAACCAGCTTGATCTGCAGTACGAGCATTGAATTCTTTAGTGAATCCCATAATGTTGATACCCGCTTGACCTAATGCTGGACCTACTGGTGGAGCTGGAGTTGCTTTTCCTGCAGGAATTTGTAATTTAACTAATTTTTCTACTTTCTTTGCCACGAGACATACCTCCTTGAGTCCGTGATGTGGTTTAATGGAGATGAAAATTTCTCCTCCCACGCTTCTTTTTATAAAAAAGAAGCACGTGTCTTCACACGTACTTCATTATTATACATAAATACTTTATAAAAGACAATACTTTTATTAATTTGTTTTTACTTCAGCAATGACTGCTTGTTCGATGGTCAATTTACCGTTACTTGTCACCTGGATATTTTGACCGTCTCTCTTTTGATAAAAAGTAAAGGTCATCGTATCACGTTGATTAATAAAAATTTCAATGGAAGATTGGTCACGAATAAACTCTAATTCTAACTGGCCGTTTATCAACGGCGCATTCATTGAACGCTCAACTAGATGTTTTTTTTCAACACCTTTAAGTGGATACCCCAGATTACCACGATTAACTGTTAAAATCTCACTCTCTAAGTCATAGCTTAAGAATAAATCTTCCTGTTCAATCTCAAACAATCTCAAATTAAATGCGGTCGCTTCGACAGGGGTAATAACTAATCTTGCATAACTCTGTGAACCCATCAGAGGTTCGCTAACCCAGCTGTTTTCATCCGTTACTGCTACTTGATATTGTTCAAACTGCATATCTAATGCTTCGTACAGTCCTTTAACCGGTCTTTGACACAAACGGTTATCAGTTACTGATAATTCTCTGACAAAAGTCATCGAACCTGACCAACCATGACCTAATTCATGCGTCGGAATATTGCGTTTCCACATTTGCATCCAAGCAATCATAAGGCGCTGTCCTTGATCATTTTCACACGTTTGCGGCGCATAAAAATCAAGTCCTCCATCGATTTCATGATAATTTTCGACGGTCAGCTTACCATTAACCCAATCCATCTCGCCGATAAAGGCAACTGTTGAACTCATATTATGGTAGCTGTGCCCTTCTGCATCCATCTCAATCGGTGACATGATAAGTACATCTTTACCGTCCAATTCAAATAGATCAGGACACTCCCACATAATTCCTTGATGCTGTTGCCCTTCTAACAAGACTGAATAAAATGACCAATTAATCAAATCCTTCGATTGAAACATCAAAATCCGGCCTAAATAATTTTCAGTTTTTGTTGCAACAACAGTGTAATAAAACCCGTCATGTTCGAATACCTTTGGATCGCGAAAGTCTGCAATGTCACCATGTGTTTGCAGCTGTCGCTCATCAATTATAGGGTTGTCCGCTAATTTATTAAAGTGGATGCCGTCTTCAGAAACTGCCAAACACTGTACTTCACGTCGTCTATCATCACGGTCACAATGACCCGTATACATCAAGTATAATTTGTCATCTTTAACAATCGCGCTGCCAGAAAAGCAACCGTCTAATTCGTAGTCAAATTCTGGTGCTAAAGCAACCGGAAGTTCTACCCAGTTGACTAGGTCTTTTGACTTAACATGTCCCCAATGCATTGGACCCCATTCACTGGCATAAGGATAAAATTGATAAAACAAATGGTATTCACCACGGAAAAACACAAAACCATTAGGATCATTTAACCAACCAATCGGCGGCATAACGTGAAAAGCATGACGGTAGGTATCAACCACTTGCTTCCGTTCATCTTTAATATATTGATTTGCTTTTTCTAATATATTCATTAAGTCCTCTCCTTTATCAATATTATTCAGCCCTTAATAAAATTCCTACATTTTAATAATAACATACTGTATTTTTATTTTCTTTTTTAATAATCGCTATTTACACAAATATGACAACTTGCGCTTTAAATCGCTTCATGATAGAGTGCCTATAATGATTAATTTACTTATGGGGGCATAAATATGATTCGAAATGCAGAAAAAAAAGATGCAAAAGAAGTAATTCCTTTAATTATGATTGTTTTACGAGATATGGAACTCAACATATTTCAAAAATTGTCTGAAGAAGAAATTATCAGCCTTTTAGAAATAGCCTATGTTGAATTTCCAAATTATCGTTATGGTTATAATCGTGCAATTGTTAAAGAAATTGATAGTCAAATTGCCGGGATTGCCTTCGGATATCCTGATGAAATAGAAGATACCATCGACGATGACTTTATTCAATTATTAATCAGTCAAGGGCTATCTGAAGATTATCGTTTCTTTAACGAAAAGGAATGCTTTGCTGACGAATGGTACTTAGATACTTTGGTAACCTCACCGCATTTTAGAAAACAAGGAGTAGCTGCCGAGCTGCTTTCAGCATTGCCCAAAGTTGCTGTCAACAGCGGTCGAAAAATTATTGGTCTAAATTGTGACACAGTAAATGATAAAGCTAAAAGTGTTTATTTGAAACAGGGTTTCAAAAAAGTCGGTGAAATGATTCTAGCCGACCATCATTACAACCATTTACAATTAAATATAGACTAAAAAACCCACTCTGTTCGATATAACAGAGTGGCTTTTTTTAAAAATTTAATAGTTATACAATTTATAAAAATGTTAATAGAAGATAATTCTATATTACATAGGTAAATTTATTACATCAAAATACACTAATAGTAAAGCAATTGTCGGAAAAATATTATTTAAAAAATGAAACAACATTGAATCAACAATTTTTCCTCGTCGTTGAAAAACATAGTACATCAGTAAACCTAAAATAAAATACATAAAGAATGAAATAATATTTTCACTTAGATGGACCGATGCAAATGCAAGAGATGTCAACAGCCATAACAGCCAGTTGGGCACCACTGAGCCAAACATGGCTTTAGGCAGCCCTCTAAACATTATTTCTTCAAAAAGTGGAGCACCAATTGCAATTGATATACTCAAAAGAATAACAATTGTTGAGGAACTATCTTTTCCAAATAAACTTTGAATTGCTGTATCATTGGCTGTGGTACTTACACCATATATTTTTTCCATCAGAATCGTTCCAAATGTTACAAAAATTCGACCAATTAAAAAAGTACCGATGATAATACCGACAGTTTTAAAATCAATTGACCAAGATGTATCATTTGATAGTTTTCGGTACAACCAAATAAAAAGCCAAGCACAGAGAATAAATACTATAAGAAATACAATACTTACTATCATATTGCCAAACGATGAAGTTTTTTTAAATTGCGCCATCATCGAGGGAATCATAACTATTGTCATCGGTATCTGAGAGACAATAAACAAACCGATCAAAATCAGTATATTTAAAATCACTTTCCAAAACTTCATAATATCTTCCTTCCTCTTTATAGTGTTTTAATAAAAGTTTCTAAAATTCCAGTAGAAATATGGTTAGGATTTTCAACATCTATAATTGTTGTACTGTCTGCCTCATCGTCTAGTGTATAAGTACCTAATGCATCAAAACAATTAATTGTCTGATTAAATCCTTGCTTTATCATTCCGATTGTCTCATACAAGCGATAGTCCATAAAAATAATATAACACGTATACAGATCAGCATTTTTACGCATAGCAACAGCGATAGGCGTATCCCTATTGTTCTCAGAAATCCATTTCGAGATAAAATAATCTACTGCATTCAATAAGTCCATCGGCTGCGCACTAGTTAAAGAAACTGAAGAATGATTCCAGTTTAATAGTCTGCCTTTAACTGTAGGAAAAATTATTATATCAAATAAATTTATGTTTTTTGCAGATTCGATGGGAAATAATTGATTAGCACCTTCTAAATAACTATGCTCAAGCGCTGTGTGTGCATTATCAATAAAACCAATCATGTAAGATGAAAACACGTCAACAAGTTGAATAGCTCGGCTTAACAGCTGTCGTCGATTTAAATGTTCATGTTTTTCTGGTATAAATATACCTTGCTGACGCTGAAAACTAATCGGATTAAATCTGAAAAACCAGCTGTCTCCTAATAAATTCATTCTGATTAAACGCATATTTCTGTCAAAAACCTGTTGTTCTCTATTAATATAGCCTTCATTCGCTGAACATACTGGACAATATCTATGACCTTCCACAAATGGTACATCTGTAATTGATGACATCGCAATTTTTTTTACATTCAATGGGTAGGGAACAGTCAAATTTTCTGTACGAGTTGTTTTAGGTACTCTCACCTGTTGATTTTGCAAACAAATATTGTAAAAATAATCAAGCGCTACTTGCGGATCATCATTGAAATGTTGTGAAAACATCGCATTTATAACTGCTGGTGGCGGTGTTAAAAAATCTAAGAGCTTTGTCTTATAGTTCTCCAATGATTCAGATGACGTCATCGCACCATTTGAACAGGCAACCTTTACCAATTCTTCAATTAAAACACTTGCTTCACTAGGAATATTTTTTACAAGGGTTTCCCGATTAAACGCCGTTTCATGCAAGAGATCTGCTAATTGATTTTGCAAATATACTCGATCCATTTCCATCCAACCGCCTGATTGAATAGCTAACGTTGCAAAATCATTAATTAATTGGCTTTTATCCATATTACTTTACCACCTTTACTTCTTAATATCCTGTTGGATGAGATTGATGCCAAGCCCAGGCCGTCTTGAATATATCATTTAAATTTGTATACTGCGGGTCCCACTTCAAAATACGTTGTGCTTTTTCTGAAGTTGCCACTAGAACGGCAGGATCACCAGCACGTCTCGGCCCAATTTTTGATGGTATTTCTTTTTCCGTCAAGTATCTCGCTTCTTCGACCATTTCTTTCACTGAAAAGCCTTGACTGCTGCCCAAATTGAAAATATTGCTATCGCTACCAGCTTCTAGATAATCTAACGCTAGAACATGTGCCTGACACAAATCAACAACATGAACATAATCTCTCACACAAGAGCCGTCTGCAGTTGGATAATCATCACCAAAAATTGTAATCTCTTTTCTTTGTCCAAGTGCAGTCTGCAGTATAATGGGTACTAAGTGAGTCTCAGGTTGGTGGTCCTCACCAATTGAACCGTTAATACTTGCACCGGCCACATTAAAATAGCGCAGTGCAACATATTTGATTCCATATGCCTCATCACACCAGTGCATCATTTTTTCCATCATCAACTTACTTTCACCATAAGGATTTTTAGGGTTTGTTGGTGTTGCCTCATCAATTGGGACGCGTTCTGGTTCTCCATATGTGGCAGCAGTAGAAGAAAAGACAATATGATTAATGTCTTGTTCTTTCATTACTTCTAAAACAATTTGCGTCCCGTGGACATTGTTATTAAAATATTCCAGTGGTTTCTCAACAGATTCACCGACTAAGGAACTAGCCGCAAAATGAACAATACCTGTGACAGTTTCTTTTTTTAATACTTCAGTTAAAAATGCTTTATCACGGATATCACCTTTATAGAAACGTGCATCAGGATGAATAGCTTCCTTGTGTCCTGTTAAAAGATTGTCGATAACTATAATATCCCTACCTGATTTAATTAATTCTTGAACAGCATGTGACCCAATGTATCCCGCACCGCCTAAGACTGCAATTGTCATTATTTATCCTCCTATGTATAAACACATTTAAACTTACAATTTATTATTTTACACTATCTGTTCTTATTTCTCTATGAGAAACAAAAAAAGACATCTAGGAAATTCCTAGATGTCTTTAACAAGTTAAAATTAAGCTTTAACGATGTTTGTTGCTTGAGGTCCACGTTGACCTTCTTCAACATCAAAAGTCACTGTTTGACCTTCTTCTAAAGTTTTAAAACCTTCACCTTGGATAGCTGAGAAGTGTGCGAATACGTCTGATCCGTCTTCTTGAGTGATAAATCCAAAACCTTTGTCTGCGTTAAACCATTTTACTGTACCTTGTGCCATGTTGCTTCCTCCTATATGCATACCTTGTATGCGTGTATTGTTGCAATATATGTGATGCATAAAAAAGGAAACTATAAATCTTATATAATTATTCCTAATTTGTATCAAAAATACTACATAAATAAACTTAACACATAAACAAATTTTAAGCAACTCTTTTTATGAAATTTGTTAAATATATTTTTTCTTTTATGTCCTAAGCGTCAATTTTACTTGCCGCGGCTTGATCGACAATCAGTGTGACATCCGGATGAAGTTGTAAAACACTTGATGGAATATCTTCTGAAATTGGACCAGTAATCGTTTGTTTAACCGCCTCTGCTTTTTTTTCACCGAATGCTAATAAAATAATTTTTTTTGCATGCATAATTGATTTTATTCCCATCGATATAGCATGTGTCGGCACATCTGATATATTCTCAAAATTACGGCTATTAGCCTTTATCGTAGATTCTGTAAGTGCTACTTCACGTGTTTCACTACCAAAAGAAGATCCCGGTTCATTAAAACCAATATGTGCATTTTCACCGATACCTAGAATTTGAATATCCACAGGGTTTTCGTCTATTATTTTGTTATAACGGATACATTCAGCCTCTATATTTTCTGCAACACCGTTTGGGATATAATTAATTTTAAATGGTTTAGCTTTAAATAGGTGTTCCTCCATAAAAAAATGATAACTTTGAGAATTATTTGCCGGCAAACCAACGTATTCATCTAAATTTATAGACTGTAGATTACGGAAATCAAGATTACTTGTAACCATCTCTTTATACAATGTTTTAGGCGTACTGCCTGTTGCTAGTCCTAATGTTTTAATCTCGTGGTTTCCCATAGCATTTTTTATTAAATCAAAGGCTTTCTTTCCGCCTTCAACTTGATCTTTAACTGTAATAATTTTCATTTGCTGATAACCTCCTACACTTTTTTGGTATAGTCCAATTATACTGTAAGTAGCCTTTTTTTACAATCGAAACAAATAAAAAAAAGTCCATATACACTTGCCTATTTATCTTAAAAAAATTAACTTTAATAAATTTTAGTATGTCTTTATTATTTATACATTGTAATTTTCAAATTATCTATTTAAGTTTGTTTTTTTAATAACCTTTTTACTTTGCCATAATTTATCTTTAGTAACATATCTCATGAATTAAAATAACATAAAAAAGGATAACACAAACGGTTATCCTTTCCAACTATTCAACTGTCACACTTTTTGCTAAATTTCTTGGTTTATCAACATCTAAGCCACGTTGCAAGCTTGCATAATATGCAATCAACTGCAATGGTACTACGCTGATTAATGGTGTTAATAAGCTATGAATTTTAGGCAATACTACATCATCACCTTTTGCATCCAAACCTTCCATAGAAATAACAATCGTTTCAGCGCCGCGACTCTCAACTTCTTTTACATTACCCCGTGTATGACTAGCTGTATTTTCACCAGTAATAAGTGCTAAAACAGGCGTTCCTTTCTCAATCAAAGCAATGGTTCCGTGTTTTAACTCACCAGCCGCAAATCCTTCAGCTTGGATGTAAGAAATTTCTTTAAGCTTCAATGCTCCTTCTAGTGACACTGCATAGTCTAAACCACGTCCGATATAAAAGGCGTTGCGTGTATCATGTAAATAGTTTTTTGCTAATGAAGCGAATTTTTCTTTTTCATCTACTAATGTATCCATAATGCTTGCCACAATACCTATTTCATGTATCACATCTAATTCAATCGCTGCTTTTTGTTTTCTAACTAATCCGACAGCCTTTGCCAAAAATAGCATTACTGCGATTTGAGACGTATATGCCTTAGTTGAAGCAACTGCAATCTCAGGTCCAGCATATAATAATAATGTATCACTCGCTTCACGAGATAATGTAGAACCTTTTACATTTGTTATTGTTAATGACGGTAGATTTAACTCATTTACTTTAACTAATACTTGACGGCTATCTGCTGTCTCACCGCTTTGACTTAAGAAAATAAAATAAGGCTTTTGTGAGAGTATTGGCATATCATAGCCGATTTCGCTAGCTAAGTGTACCTCTACTGGAATATTTGTTAATTTTTCTAACATGTCTTTTCCGACTAAACCTGCATGCCAACTTGTTCCGCATGCTACTACATAAATACGATCGCTGCCAGCAACACGCTCAACTAAATCTTCATCAATATTGATTGTATTATTCTCTTTCGCATAATGTCGGATTAATGTACGCATTACAGAAGGTTGTTCATCAATTTCTTTTAACATATAAAAAGGATATAAGCCTTTTTCGGTATCATTCGCATCAATCTCAGCAACATAGTAATCACGTGTAATTTCTTCGCCTTCTGCACTATAAATAGTCACAGAATCACTTGTTAAGATAATGCGTTCTCCGTCCATGATTTCCATATATTTATCTGTTTCATTAATCATTGCCATTGCATCACTGCCGACTAAATTATATCCATCCGCTAAACCAACTAATAAAGGACTTTTATTTTTAGCTAAAAATAATTTATTACGATCTTCTAAGTCAATTAATGCAAAAGCATATGATCCTTTAACAACTTTAAGCATACTATTAAATGCTTCAAAACCAGATTGGCCTTGTCGTGCAAAATAATCAATAACTTCCACAATTACTTCACTATCTGTATCGCCATCTAATGCAATATCTGATACATAGTCTTCTTTTAATTGTTCAAAATTTTCGATAACACCATTATGAACCAAACCGAATCGGCCACTTTTAGAAACATGTGGGTGTGCATTTTCAACACTTGGTACACCATGTGTTGCCCAGCGTGTATGACCAATCCCAGTACCATTACTTGGTTTGTCAGCAACTAGTGCCTCTAACTCTGCCACACGTCCTGGGGTTTTCATAACATAGCCATCTTCTTCATTTGCGACCATGATACCTGCTGAGTCATAACCGCGATATTCTAATTTATGTAAGCCGTTTATTAAAATTTCTTTTGCTCGATTACTTCCAATAACTCCAACAATTCCACACATTTTATATTTTCCAACTTTCTATTTATCATTAAGTTGTTTCTATTCTGCTTGGAAAAACTCTGTTATAGCGTTACCGCCAATTTTTAATTTTTCTTTTAAGGGCGCAGTCCCTAGAACCATCCGCCGAATATTCGATAAGTTCTATCCTCGTCACCTGCGATATCTGCAGGTCTGGCGCTATCCATAATTATTGGTATATCTACCCTCCTAATCAACTGTTTATAATAGAAACAAGAATATCTTACTATTTAGCTTTTACCTTGTCAACCATTCAAGCATTTTAATTTTAAAAAATAGAAATTGGTATAGTCAAATAAAAAAAGAAGCTGCATTTCTGCAGACTTCTCTTATTTTTAGTCGATTCCTATTTCTTCAACAACAACAGCCGCTATTTTATCAACATAATAATTAACTTTTTCTACTGTAGGTGCTTCAGCCATCACGCGTAATAACGGTTCTGTTCCAGAAGGGCGAACTAAAATACGTCCATCTCCATTCATCTCTTCCTCGGCTTTCTCAATAACATCCTTTATAGCCGGTACATCCATCGCACCGTACTTATCCGATACTTTTATATTAACTAATTTCTGTGGATATTCCTCAATTTCACTAGCTAATTCAGACAGTTCTTTTCCAGTTTCTTTCATCACGTGCATTAGCTGAATACCTGATAATAAACCGTCTCCAGTTGTATTAAAATCTAGAAAAATAATATGACCTGATTGCTCACCACCCAAATTGTATCCCATTTTTTTCATTTCTTCAACGACATAACGGTCACCAACCTGTGTTGCGATTGTTTTCATGCCAGCATTTTCTACCGCCTTATGAAAACCTAGATTACTCATTACTGTTGCAACAACAGTCTTATCATTCAAGCGATTTTTTTCGGCCAAATATTTACCGCAAATATAAAGAATTTTATCTCCGTCGACAATATTTCCCTTTTCATCAATCGCAATCACTCTGTCGCCATCACCATCAAAAGCTAAACCTAAATTTACACCTTTTTCAACGACTAATTCTGCCAATTTTTCAGGATGTGTCGAGCCAACACCATCGTTAATATTTAATCCATCAGGTTTCACACCCATAGTGAAAAAGTCTGTTTCTAAATCTGCAAATAAAAGATTAACTATTGGCGTTGTTGCACCATTTGCAGCATCTAGACAAACAGATAATCCAGATAAGTCTCCATCAATTGTTCCTTTTAAAAACTCAATATACTTTTGAACTCCTTCAGGATACTCATCTACGGTACCTAGTCCTTTAGCTGAAGGTCTAGGCAATGTATCTGTTTCAGCATCTAAAAGTGCTTCAATTTCAGCTTCTTCTGCATCCTCCAATTTATATCCATCCGGTCCAAAAAACTTGATACCATTGTCTTGAGCTGGATTATGAGAAGCAGAAATCATGACACCTGCCGCCGCCTTCTGCGTACGTGTTAAATATGCAACGGCCGGTGTTGAAATAACACCTAATTGTAAAACTTCAATACCAACCGACATCAAACCCGCAATCAAGGCCTGCTCCAACATTTGGCCTGATATACGTGTGTCTCTACCGACCAATACTTGAGGCTGTTCCTTTGTTCCCTGATTATGTTGGCATAAGACATACCCACCGCAGCGACCAACTTTAAATGCTAATTCTGGTGTTAATTCCTGATTGGCAACACCTCTAACTCCATCCGTTCCAAAATATTTCCCCATAGTTTAATTTCTCCTAATCTATTTTATCGTTATTTATCTTTACTTGATGAATCTTCCTTCTTTTCGCTAGATGAATGTTCCGGTTTGTCTGAATCTTGTTTGTTGGGAATGACTGTTACAAAGACAGTTTCTGGATTAACTTTAATGTCTTTAGGAACAACCACAACATACGAACTTCTTAAAGTATCTCGGATATTACTCGTATCTATTTTTAAATCAATGCCACTTATTTCATCTAGAACTGCCCTAGGCCCCTCAATTTCAACTTCACTATTTTTAATAGAAAATGTATAATCTTTAATGCCTTGAGGAATTGTTCCTGTTTGAACTGGGTTAACTTTCACCTTTTTTTTCGGTGCTGTCACAGTGACACTGACTTTTACAGTTTCCGGCTTAATTTGCACATCTAACGTTTCACCTTTTTTATTTATAGCATACAATTTAACTGACTCCGTAAAATCACTTGACACATCTTGTTTATCGCTGACTCCTGCAATAACACGATCAATTTGATTAATCGCATTATTTCCGGCGGATATTTCAACAATGGGTGGTTCAGCTTTTGCTTCTTGTTTTTCATAACCTTGCGCAAAGATATTACCGTCAATTGCTGGTTCCACTTGAAATGTATTTTGTTTTCGTTTTTCAATTGTCACGTGTACTTTTTCAGGACTCACTTTTGCTTTTATTGATGCTGGTTTGCTAACTACTTCAAGTGGAACCTCATAAGTACCCTCTTTATAATTCGTTAAATCCATGACAACTGAAAAACTTCGTGTTTCCGAATTTGATTCTTTATCCAGTAAGATTTTATTAGCACTCGATAATTTTACACTAACTGTCTTATCATAGCCAGAGATAAAATATTTATCTTGATTATATGTTACATTAACAGGCACATTAATAGCTGTAGCCTCTAGATCATTGAGGCCTGTTGTCTGCTCAGTACCTCCATTTGGTGTGTTAGCATTAAAATAAAGCAAAAGGGCAAAAAATAAAGCGAGCAATTTTAATAACCACGGCATCCGTTCGTTACTATCCATTATTTTTTCCCTCCTTTTGTTTGTGTCAAACTTTCAATAAATTGATAAAAACCATTTCGTTTTGACTTATCATCCTCATTTTTAACCAGTTCTTCACGTAAGATTCTCAAGTATTCTTCACGTTCTAAATGTGGTTTAAAATGATTGCGATACGTTAAACTGACATCACCAGTTTCTTCTGATACAACAATTGTCATAGCATCCGTTACTTCACTCAACCCGATAGCAGCACGATGTCTTGTACCAAATTCTTTAGGTATGCGCATACTTTCAGACAAAGGTAAATATGAACAAGCAGAAGCTACTTTTTCACCTTGAATAATAACGGCTCCATCATGTAGCGGTGTATTTGGGATAAAAATATTAATTAATAATTGGTTGGAAATATCGGAATCTAATGAAATACCGGTTTCAATATACTCATTCAAACTGGTTTCTTGTTCAATACTGATTAATGCGCCAATTTTACGTTTAGACATATACTGAATAGCCTCATCTAAGTCATCAATTAATTTACTTTTATAATCAACTTCTCTAAGCGGAGATCGCAACAATCCGCCGCGACCCAAGTGTTCCAACCCTCGGCGTACTTCAGGTTGAAAAATAACAATAGCCGCAATGGCTCCATAAGTTATTACTTGGCTCATCAACCACGATACCGTATTTAAACCAATCCAATCACTAACAATACGAATAATGATGATAATAGCAATACCTTTAAATACTTGAATTGCTTTTGTACCATTCAGTAGGCGAAGTAGCTTATAAATAAAATACCATACGACTAAAATATCCAATAAATGAATAACTGTTTTAACAGAAAGCAGATTGTCGATGATACTTGACCAGCTCATCGATTTTATTGTTTCGAATAGTTGAAACATCTAATCCTCCTCTCTTACAATTTAGTTTGCACAAACAACATCATAAAAAAGACAAAGTCCTACCCCTATTAAGGATAACAGAAACTTTGTCTAAACATTTAATTTTTAGCTCTTTTAATATATGATCCATCCGTTGTATTAATTTCTAATTTTTCACCAACTTCAATAAAGTCTGGAACGTTTACAACAAGTCCTGTTTCCAATGTTGCAGGTTTTCCTGATCCTGTAACTGTAGCCCCTTTAATAGATGGTTGTGTTTCAGATACCTCTAAAACGACTGATGTCGGCAAGCTGACACCAACAACTTCTGTTTCATAAAATTGGATAGTAACTTCCATGTTATCTAATAAGTAATTTAATTCCTCTTTGATGACATCAACAGGAATTTCATATTGTTCATATGTTTCTAAATCCATAAATGTTGCAATACCATCTTGACTATACAGGTACTGAACAGATTTGCTGTCAATATGAGCTTTTTTTACTTTTTCTTCAGGACGCATTGTTGTATCTGTAGTAGAACCTGAACGAACATCTCTTAATTTTAGACGCATTACAGTATTCCCTTTACCTGGTTTATGATGGCTTGATTCTAAAACTTTAATTAGTTTACCATCTTTTTCAAACGTCATTCCTGCTCTTAAATCTCCAACTGATATCATAATTAAATCTTCCTTTCAATGAAATACGTTATAATTGTAACATAAAAGCAGCCTATTTAAGTAAATTTTTCAAAAAAATCATTGAAAAACATATCATTTATTTTAAAACGTAAAAAAAGCTGTCAAACACCAATTTGACAGCTTTTCAACTTAATTTTAATATTGTTCTAAATATTGTTCGCGTTCCCACTCCGATACTTGTTCACGGAATGCAGACCATTCCATACGTTTAGCTGCAACAAAATTTCGGTAAATGTGATCACCTAGTGCTTCTTGTACCACGACGTCTTCACGCAGAGCTTTAACCGCATTGTGTAATGTTGATGGTAAGTCTGTAATTTGAGCTTCTTGTCGTTCTTCCTCAGTCATCACATAAATATTACGATTTACTTCAGCTGGTGGTGTTGTATTTTTTTCAATACCATCTAGTCCAGATTTAAGTAGTGCTGCCATTGCAAGGTATGGATTAGCAGTCGGATCAACTGAGCGTAATTCCAATCGTGTTGACATGCCTCGCGAACTCGGAACACGAACTAAAGGTGAACGATTTTTACCGCTCCACGCCACATAAACAGGTGCTTCAAATCCTGGGACTAAACGTTTATATGAATTGACAATAGGATTGCAAATAGCAGTATAGCCTCGAGCATGCTCTAATAGACCGCCAAGGAACTGATAAGCTGTCACGCTCAAACCATCTTTGCCATTTTCATCGTAGAAAACATTACCATCTTTATTAAATAAAGACATATTAATATGCATTCCAGAACCCGCAATGCCATGTAATGGTTTCGGCATAAACGTTGCATGAAGTCCATGTTTTCTAGCAATCGTGCGGACAACTAACTCAAAGGTTTGGATATTATCACACGCTTCTATTGCATCTGCGTACTTAAAGTCAATTTCATGTTGTCCCGGACCACATTCATGATGTGAGGCTTCCACTTCAAAACCTAAGCTTTCTAACTCTAAAACAATATCACGACGACAATTTTCACCTAAATCAATTGGGGCATAATCAAAGTATCCCCCGTTATCATTCAATTGTTTTGTTGGCCGGCCGCTTTCATCCAGTTTAAAAAGGAAAAATTCAGGTTCAGGTCCAATATTAAATTCAGTAAATCCTAATTTTTTCATTTCTTTAATCACTCGTTTTAGATTTCCTCGAGGATCTCCTTCAAATGGTGTTCCATCTGGTTTATAAACATCGCAAATCAAACGAGCTACTTTGCCTTTTTCACTTTCCCAAGGCAGAACCATCCAAGTTGAAAAATCAGGATACAAATACATGTCACTTTCTTCGATACGAACAAATCCTTCAATTGATGATCCATCAAACATCATTTTATTATCTAATACCTTTTCTAATTGACTGACTGGAACCTCAACATTTTTAATCCGTCCCAAAATATCAGTGAACATCAATCGTAAAAATCTCACATTTTCTTTTGAAGCTGCTTCAATAATTTGTTCTTTTGTCGTAAATTTAACCATGTAATTATCCCATCTTTCTTATCTAATTTTTAAAACTGTTTTAATTGGCTCAATCCGCTCTCACGCATCAAATCATTGTATAAAGCAATTCGGATTTTTTCCTCAGACACTGCGTCCTGTTTTTTCTTAACAGCATCAAATTCTTCTCCAATTTCCTTTAATGTAAAACCAGCTTCCAACATATCCTTGACCTCCAGTAAGCTATCGATATCATTTAAAGAGAATAAGCGATTATTGCCTGCATTTCTTATTGGCGTTATTAATCCTTGCTGTTCATAATAACGAATCTGTCTTGCAGTCAAGTCTGTCAATGTCATAACAGAACCTATCGGAAATACAGACATATTGCGCCTAAATTCTTTATCAGCCATCTATACCACTTCCTTCGCATCAAAGCTTATACCGATAATACCAACCCCTAAAAAAAAAGTCAACAAACCATGTCAGATAATCTGACATAATAGTTAACTTTTTTTGTATTTATTTGTAAGATAGCCATTTAGAGCCTTTTTTAGCATATCCATCCACTATATAAATATGACTTTTTTCATCATATTTCCAGTTTATAACTAGTGTTTTTAAATTTAACTCACTCAAAAGATAAGCTTGGTTTTCGCTTAGTTCAATATGATATGGCACCAAGACCAATTTCATTTCTCTAATAATTGCATCTTTTAATAAATTAATATCCTGCTCTTTTCTTGCTGAAATCAAACAATTTGGAAATAGAGTCGGAACAAATACTTCTTTGCTGCATAGGTCAGATTTATTATAAACAGTTAAAACAGGAGTTTTGTCCATTTTTAAGTCATGCAGCAAGTGCATTACCGTTTGTTCTTGCTGCAATCGGTCTGAGGAACTGCTATCTACTACATGTAATAGTAAATCCATATCATGGCTTTCCTCTAAAGTTGATTGAAATGCCTCTATCAGCTGTGTCGGCAAATCTTGAATAAATCCGACCGTATCAGTCAATGTCATTTGCATGCCACTCGGTAATGTCCATTTTTTTGTCAGCGGATCAAGTGTCGCAAACAATTGGTCTTGCTCATAGGTATCAGCTTTTGTTACAGCATTCATAATTGTCGATTTACCCGCATTAGTATAGCCGATTAAACCGATTTGAAACACTTCCGATTCCTGACGCTTTTGTCTAATTCTTTCCCGATGTGCTGACAATTCTTTTAGCTCTTTCTTTATCTGACTCATTTTATTTCTAATATGGCGGCGGTCCGTTTCTAATTTGGTTTCACCTGGTCCACGTGTACCTATACCACCACCAAGACGTGACATAGAAATACCTTGCCCAGTTAGTCTAGGGAGAAGATAACTGAGTTGCGCCAATTCAACTTGCAGTTGACCTTCTTTAGACCTAGCACGTAATGCAAAAATATCTAAAATCAACTGCACTCGATCAATTACTTTTACTTGCACTGCTTCTTCAATAAAAGCGGTCTGCCTAGCTGTTAATTCATGATTAAAGATAACCATGTCAGCTTCTCGCGCCAAAATTAATTGAGTTAATTCTTCTAACTTTCCTTTACCGATTATTGTTTTTTTGTTCACTGTTGGTAACTTCTGGATTAATTCACCAACTACATCACCTTGTGCAGTTTCTGTCAAGCTTGCTAACTCTTTCATAGACTCAGTAAATACTTGATAATTATCCTGTGTCTCCACTCCTACTAATATTGCTTTCTCGATGATACCACACCTCTTATCTTTTTAATTAAACAACCATTTCTTTATATCATCTCTTATTACGATTTGTTGTTCAGGGTATTGAATAACATCAAACCATTCAACTGTCATTCGATTTCTAAACCAAGTCATTTGACGCTTGGCATATTGCCTTGAATGCTGCTTAACCTTTTCGACCGCAGACTCCAAAGACATTTCACCGGTAAAATAAGGATAGAACTCTTTATATCCAATTCCTTGTTTTGCTTGCACATCACCTAAATTGTAAACCATTTTCGCTTCGGCCAACAAGCCCATCTCCATCATCAAATCAACCCGTTTATTAATGCGTTCGTATAAAAGACTGCGTTCCGTCATCAAGCCGACAACTTTACAGTCGTATTGACTTTGGGTTAGATCCTTAAAATCAATCTCCTGTTGATTAAGAATACTGCTTCCTGTCGTTTCATAGACTTCTAGTGCACGTATCACACGTTTGATGTTGTTTGGATGAATTGCTAATGCGGCTGCTTTATCTATCTCGGCCAATTCTTTCCATAACTTAATTTTCCCCTGATTTACCAAAAATTTTTCCCATTTTTCTCTGACTGACATATCTAAATGCTGACTATCTTTTTTTCCTAATTGAAAATCAAATAATAATGACTGAATGTACATACCGGTTCCACCGCAAATAATTGGGACTTTTTTTTCAGAAGATAAATTTTGAATAATCTTTTCAGCTGATTGTTTAAAATCACTGACTGTATATGAAGCTTCAGGTTCGATAATGTCGATTAGATGATGTGGGATGCCAGATCTCTCTTCATAACCAGCCTTTGCGGTTCCTATATCCAATGTACGGTATACCTGCAATGAATCACCGCTGATTACCTCACCATTAAACTCTTTTGCCAATTGAATACTTAATGCAGTTTTTCCAACTGCTGTCGGTCCGACAATCACTAAAACCTTGTCTTTATTCATTTATTTTCCTCGTTTTCTCATTCTTAATTATTTTTTAGGGTAATCATGTTAAGCCTAACTCAAAACACATGACATCTAACCACTCCTTTTTTATATTTTACCATGTTACACAATAATAATGGATATCATTCCTCAATATGCTTAGTTTATGTTAAAATATTAGTGTAATTTATAGTTAAAGAGAGAGGGTGTCTGCTATGAAAAAATTCACATCGGGTTATTTAACAGGTACTGCAATCACACTTGCAGCTATTTCCGGACTTGCATACGGGCTTAAAAAAATAGTTATTGAACCAGTTGAAGAAAAAGAAGCAATGATTGATGACAATCGACGTAAAGCAAAACGTAAAAGCCGAGCAAGATAAATAAAAAGAGCCAACACTATGTTGGCTCTTTTTATTTTGTCTTCTTCTTACCTGTCCAATTTGTATATCCGCCTTTTAACACATAAATATCGGTGTATCCTTCTTTTTTTAACAAACGAGCCATATTAATAGAAAAAGCTTTTTTATTATCGTATAAATAAACTGGTGCGTCTTTTCTAATCGCTGTCAGATATTCTTTATGTGCACGAGCAATTGTAAAAGGAACACTACGGGCACCTAGAATGTGACCACGATTAAATTCCTCTTTCTCACGAACATCAATAATTTGTCCCTTACGCATATTTTTCTGTAATTCTTCTTGCGTGATGTATTTTGCAGATGTTTTTAATTTAATATAAAAATACAATTGATACAATCCAACACAAATTAAAATTGTAAAAAGAATAATGTTTAATGTATAAACAAACCCCATAGTTCTTAAAAACCTCTTTCATTTTTAATTATTTATTAAAACTTAATGCTAAAGAAGCAGCTCCGATGACACCAGCTTCATTTCCCAATTTGGCTAATTTAATCCCTGTTGTTTCAGCTACCTGCGGATAAGCAAACTGTGAAAAATAATTATCCACACGCTCAAGTAGAAAATCACCAGCTGCAGAAACCCCACCGCCAATAACAATACTACTTGGGTTTAAGATATTACCGAGATGACCACAGGCCAAACCTAGATAATAACATACTTTATCAACAACGGATAGAGCAAAATGATCATTTGCTTTTGCCAAATCAAAAACATCTTTACTCGATACCTCTTGACCGTCATCAATCATAAATTTTAATTCAGATTCTCCAGCGTACTCTTCAGACATTGTCCTTGCAAGGCGGACAACACCTGTAGCACTTGCAACTGTTTCAAGACAGCCCTTTCTCCCGCAAGTACATTGAAATCCATTAGTTGGTTCTACATTTATATGACCTATTTCACCAGCAGCGCCACTGACACCGTGGATCAAATTACCTGATGCAATAATACCTCCACCAACACCAGTTCCTAATGTCATAAAAGCTACATCTTCTGAAGATTCTCCAGCACCCTTCCACTGTTCACCTAAAGCGGCAACATTAGCGTCATTATCTAATGTAAAAGGTATTCCTAAAGCATCTTCAATAGGTGCTTTAATCTGCTGCAAATCATTCCAGTTCAAATTATAAGCACCTATAACAGTGCCCGCATCACGATCCACAGTACCAGGCGTCCCCATGCCAATACCGATAAATTCTTTAGCAGTCATGTTGTAAAGACCTAAACGGTGTCTAATCGAATTAATAATGTCTGGGACAATATGTGCCCCCTGATCATTAATGTTTGTTGGAATGCTCCAGCGTTGCTGAATTTCTCCATCTGTTGTTAATATTGCAAATTTTGCTGTCGTACCACCTAAATCGATTCCTATTAACTTTTTGTTCATCATTTTTCCTCCTGATACAAAGTTTCTTGATAGTGTTCTTCTTTCAAAACTAGCATCGCATTTATAAATGTTTTACGCTCAATGACATTTCCATCATGTAATCCTCTTAATTCAATCATCATTAATTCAATATCCCACAAGCGGTTACCAACGTAAACAAAAATGCCAAATTGTTTCAATAATTGCTGAACATCATATAACGTTTTCACTCAAACACTTCCTATATTATTATACAGATTACTTATAAAAAATCATAGTGAGTTAACGGGATAAATTATTTAGTTACCGTTACCATTTCGTATTTACAAAAACTATTTATATCTAAAACCATATATGAATGAAAAAAATAAAATAAAAGTAAAAATAATAACCGAAATAATTCGTAAATGGGGATTCATTTGAGATTGGTAACTTTTCGTTGATTTAGGTGTTCTTAAAATCAGCATTAACAATAATCCCCCAACAGCACCACCAATATGACCGTAAATATCAACACCAGAATCAAATAAATTCAACACTAAGTTCATAACAATCAGCAAAATCATATTTTGACTCATTTGACGAATGACTGGCTGCTTTGGAAACATCCTACCTAAAATGATAAATGCCGCAAACATTCCAAACAAAGATGTGCTGGCACCAGCTGAGATTGAAGAAATATCAGAGAAAGCAAAACTGATAAAATTACCCATTATACCACTTAATAGATATAATGTAAAAAATCGCCAGTGTCCAATTAAAGGTTCCAAAATACGTCCAGCTAAATATAGGGTTAATGAGTTTACAGCTAAATGCATTAATCCTATATGAATAAAAATAGGCGTAATAAATCGCCAATACTGATGTCTATAGATGACGTCTCCGGATGTCATCGCACCAAACTGTTGTAAAATACCAATATTTTCAGATCCCGAATATTCTCCTTGGCTTATGCCTTTGAGCTCCATTAACAAAAAAACGACCAGCTGAATACCTAAAAATAAATAAGTAATATATGGACCTCGCTTTACGCGATCCCATTTTGAAGATATGTCATACATATTATCAACCTTTCTCACCAACAAACAATTTATTCACTTGTTGATCGTGGTTTTCTGGCTGCCAACTATTATCTAATTGTGTTGAAAAAATTAAGCTACAAGTTTCATTTGGGAAACTTTCCAAATAACGATCATAAAAACCGCCACCATAACCAATACGAAAACCCGATTCATTAAATACAACACCAGGGACTATTAGGAGACTAATCTCTTCAGGATTTAGAATTCTTTTCTCGTTAGGTTCCATTGCGCCAAATGAAGAAGGTGTTAATGTATCATTCTGCTCATATTCATAAAAATGCATTACACCTTTTTGATATGTTTTTGGTAAGGCGATTCTTTTATTCTCTGAAAAAGCTTGATGAATAAGTTTCCAATAGTCGAATTCATGTGGAAATGGAATGACCGTCCCGATAACGTTTGATTTTTTCCAGATATCATCCATGAATAGTTTATTAAGCACCTGATACTCAAGCGTAGTCTTAAGTTCTTGATTATCAGCTAACTCTTTTAAGGATTTAATTTTTTTTGTACGAAGCACTTTCTTTACCATTTATCGTACCTCCTAACTTTATAACTTGATATTGATTATATCACATAGATCCATCTCTTCTTTATGAAAATGTAATTTTACAAAATAAAAAGACTCTATATAATATATAAAAAGTAATTATTATTTATTTTTTATCATTATTTTTGAATAAACAATTCGATTATCAGAGACAATGTTGCCATACAATGTCCCTAGTAACTCTTGTTCAGTTAGTCTGTCACCAGAATTAACTCTTAGCTTTTCGTTAAACGATTATAGTCACTATTTCAAGATTCTTTCGAATCATACCAATCTCTAATAATATCTTATTTACGGTAGTTATTAGTGTGATTTTTTCTGGTTATTTCGATTCCATAATTTTCCATACCCTATCACGTCTATTATATAAATTATACTATACACCCTAACACACATTGTCTTCCAGATAAACATTATCTGACGTTAAAAAATTCATACTGAATCAAAGATAGCTAAAAATCTTTTACACTTGGTTTTATATTCTACCAAAACCAAACTGTCAGTTAATTCATTTTAGTGGTATGATAATCAAGAGGTGATTCTAGTGACAAAAAAATTGAAGAAAATCGGAAGACCTATGTACAGAGAATGGTGGTTTATTGCAATTATTGTTGTTTTAGGTATAGTTTTACTAACAAATTTATGGGATACTTTTGGAAAAAACAAACGACAAAAAATTCAAGTAG
The DNA here is from genome assembly GCF_003950515.1 of Vagococcus vulneris. GTDB lineage: Bacteria > Bacillota > Bacilli > Lactobacillales > Vagococcaceae > Vagococcus > Vagococcus vulneris. The sequence continues at coordinate 21,648 of NZ_NGJS01000004.1, read as the reverse complement.
TCAATGTGGTACAATCTGTGAAAGGTAACAACAGTAACAACAATAAAAATGCTAAGAACACTGGCGCTTCTGCTGCAACACCTCAACCAAGGGCAATTGTCAATAACAACAATCTATTAAAACAATACATCCTCAAAGAAACGACAATCACGCAGCCATTTCAAGTGATTGGCGACTTTTCAACAGCTGGAAATTATACTGCAACAATTATTATCGACAATGGAAAAAATGGAATTTCTTCTGGAAAATTATTAATTCTGCCTATCGTAAAAGTTCTCCATTATGCAGATTTAGATGATTTTAGAAGTATCTCAATTAATGTTACAGCGGACCTTCCTAATGAAATACACGGGGATATCATCCGGTCAACATTTACTGCGGCTTCATTAAATTCACCAAAAGCACTTGAACAAAGGAATGGTACAATTAAAACATATGCTGAAAAATGGTGGGAAATCAGTTAGTAAATATTTTTATAAAAATAAAGCAGATATAATAATTTACTATTAATTTTTATTAAGATATATGTTAGTCTTAACTGAATTATCAATAAAGGAGCGACATTATGTCAAAAAAAGAAAACACAACACGTTCTAACAAGAAAAAGCAATCTTTTATAAAAAAATGGTGGTTTTGGCTTATTATAATAATTATTGTCGGTGGGGGCACTTACTATTGGTTTTCAACCAAAGAAGTACCAAAAAATGATGCTCTATCGAAGCAATCATCTACAGATTCCTCAAATGTTATTAAAAATGAAATAAAGAAAAATAATCCAAAACCTCAAAAAGCAATGCTAGGTCTGATGAACGACTTTGCCGAGGAATCAAAAAATTCAGAACCTATTTCTATCTCTGGAGACGTTAAAGTCGGTAAAGATGATGCTGTTACTCCAGGAATCTATGATTTAGATATCTTAGGTGGCGAAGGAAATATTCTAGGTGATCGTAAGGATGGGAATCCCCTTTTAATTAACTGGGCTGGTGCGGCTAATGGCATCTCTCAACCATCAAAAATCAGAATTATTCTATTTGAAGGCGATGTTCTTCAATTTAGCGATATTAGTCAAGTAAAATTTACTGCTGTACCTAAGGATGTTTCACCTTCAAATGAGATTGGTGTTGGTGAATTTATTGTGGGTCGTGATATTGCACCGGGTAAGTACACATTAAGCACTAATATGCAAATGGACCCTGACTTTGATACTCTTGGCTGGGATATTCAAACACTTGATATTGAAAATTCAAAGATTGATAACCTACGACTTAGTCCAGCAAACAGTGATGTGTCTGTAGACTTAAAAGATGGTCAAATAATTTCAACAAGTTACTACAACTCAAATAATGGCGAAAATGCTAACGATGCACGTCTGATTTTTAATAACAGTAATTGATTTATAAGTTAAGCCGAGGCTATCTATGCATAGATAGCCTCGGCTTTTTAGTAGTGCTCATTTAAATTCAGCTAGTTTTAATTTAAACTAAAACAAAAAAGCTAGAAACCTTATCACAAAAGGCTTCTAGCTTTAATCACAGAATGATTATTTAGTTTCACGGTGTAAAGTAACTTTACGTTCACGTGGGCAATATTTTTTAGCTTCTAAACGATCAGGATTGTTACGTTTGTTTTTGCTAGTTAAATAGTTTCTTTCTTTACATTCTGTGCATTCTAAAGTAATATTTACGCGCATTATGATTTCCTCCAAAAAAATATTCAAGTATCAGCTTGACACTTGAATATCATATCATCTTTTAAATTAAATTTCTACCCTTTTGAGTAAAATTGTTAAGTAGTTTTACTTTACAATTTTTAAAAACCTAATTTTGTACATCATCAGAGCTTTTTTCTTTGCTCACAGGGTTATCTTTATTTGCAAAAAAGGCATTAATCACATCTCTTAAGATATCAGCATTAACTCCATAGTCATCATTTGTTAATGTCGGAATAACAATACTTACAGCAACTTCTGGATTATTAACCGGCGCATAACCGACCATAGTACTATTAACTGCATTAATAACTTCTTTCGGATTATTAGGGTTTTGAACAACTGTTTCTGCAGTCCCCGTTTTTGCAGCGATTGGATATGTTGTTGCACCATATAATTTAGTCGCAGTTCCCATAGGTCCTGTCACAACTCGCTTCATCCCTTCTTCGATAATATCGAATTCAGCCCCTTTATTTTCTATCTTACTCAAAATTTTCGGTTCTACTTTCTCTTTTAAATCACCTAATTCGCCATCTCCATCAGTTCCATAGACACCTTCAACAACATGCGGTGCAATTCTTGTTCCTTTGTTTGCAATAGTTGATACATATTGGTTTAATTGCATTGGCGTATAAGTATCATAGTTACCATAAGATAAATCGAGCAGACTACCCATAATACCAGGAATATAATTACCGTCTTTGTCTTTAAAATTCTTATTGACAATACCTTCAGTTTCATTTGGTAAATCCAAGCCGGTAGATACCCCTAATCCGAACTGTCCATACGTTTTACGTAATTTATCAAATACGTCTGTTCTCATTGGTAAACTGAAATAAGGTTCATACGTTACGCCCATCATGCCTAACGCAATTTTCATCATGTAAGTATTTGATGATACTTCCAACGCTTGTTCAGTCGTTAAGGCAATACTTCCATATGGATTAAATAATGATGATTTTTTTTGACCGCCATCGAGGAATATTGGTTCATCAACCATTTTTTGATTACCTTTAATTACGTCATTTTCATAGCCCGCCATAATAGTTGCGGCTTTAATTGATGATCCAGGAACAAATGATTTTGTGAAAGTACCAATTGTATCATCTGTTAGTTTTCCGGTTTTAACATCACGATCAATACCAACCATTGACAAAACATTACCAGTTTTTGGTTCAGTTACGACAACATAAATCCCTTCTGATAATGCGGCCTGACCAGATCCAATTAATTGGTTATAGTATCCTCTCGTAATTTCTTCGACTTTCTTTTGGAAATCTAAATCAATCGTTAGTTTTAGATTGTCGCCTTTTTCACTACTTTTAACTTCTTTTTTGGACATAATTTTTTGATTTTTATCAATAACAACTTCTGATTCACCTTTTTGTCCTCGTAAAGTATCTTCGTAAGAATTTTCAAGGTAACTTAGACCAACTCGATCGTTTCGTTCATAACCTTGTTTAAGATATTGATCTAACCGATCATTTGGCAAGCCTTGTTTTTCGGAAGAAACGACACCTAAAATAGAGCGGATTTGATCATTTTCTGGATAATCACGATCCCAATCAGTTCCAGTCCCAATACCTGGAACAGTTGATGCATTTTCCCCAACAACTGCAATCTCTTCCGGAGTTACATTGTCGTTTTTAATCACAACTGATTGTAAACTACCTGCACTATTGATACGCTTAAAGATAGTTGCTCGTTTTAGATCAGCTTCATCAAATTGAACTTCATCAGATTTGACAGCATCAACAATTTTAGGATACAACGCGCTGTCTGACAACTGTTCCCCATGTTTATTAAATTTATCAGAATGTTTAACACGTTTGGCTGCTTCTTCTAAATGTTTGGAATCAGATAACCAATAATCTTTTTTATCTCGTTCAGATAAATCATCGGGTTTAATATCAATCAAAGAAGTAATTTTATTACTTAAATTACGTATATCTCCAGCTGTTAATCCAGGACTCCGTGTAAAAATTATCGATTGCTTAGCTGTATTGCCAACCAATATTTTTCCTTTTGAGTCATAGATATAACCCCTTGGAGCACTTTCTTTAACCATACTTTTTTGGCCGGTTTCTACAATTTTTTGAAATTTATCTTTTTGCATCAGTTGTAAATCACCTAGACGCACAATTAAAATAAAAAACAAAATAAACACAATAAAAAATAAAATATCTAACCGCAATGGAATATGCCCTTTTTGATTGGCATTACTTTTTTTCCAATTTAGGAAAGACTGTTTTTCTCTTTTTCTTTTTTGCATTAACGAACTGATCCTTTCATCTATCGAGTAACACCCTTGTTAATAAAATCTATCTACTTTTTCTACATCTATTTATAAACAAAACACTCTATGAGTATCTCATGTATAGTAAAGTTTTTCAATTACAAAGATAGCAATTTTAAAGGATATTAAATAAAAAACCCTTTCTTTAATTACTCAGAAAAGGTTCGTCATTATTTAATTATAGCAATGGTGAAAACACACCAATGACTGCTCGAAGCAATCTTTTGGGTCCAGAAACATTTTTAGCTTCTTCTAAAGAAATCAACTGACTTTTACTTTCTGTCTCAAGATGGTCGGCTAAAAGCTCATCAACTGACACGGTACGGTACATCCAGACACCGCACTCAAAATGCAGAAATAAACTGCGATAATCTAAATTAACTGTCCCAACCGTTGCATATTCTTCATCAACAATAAACGTCTTAGAGTGAATGAATCCAGGCGTATACTCAAATATTTTAACCCCCGATTCAATCAATTGTGCATAATTAGATTGCGAAATTTCATGAACATACCACTTATCAGGAATATGTGGTGTGATAATTCTTACATCAATTCCGCTTTTTGCAGCAGTACACAACGCTACCATCAATGTATTATCTATAATTAAATATGGTGTTGTGATATAAACTGACTTCTGTGCCCGATTTATTAAATTAAGATAAACATTAATTCCAACAGTCTCATCATCAAACGGTGAATCCACATAAGGGATGTAATAACCCTTTGACTCTGGCAGCTCGTCTGGTTTAAAAATCGGTTGATATTGAAAAGGATCATCATGTGATGTTTTATCTACAAAACGCCAAAGCGATAAAAATAATAACGTGAAACTCCAGGCAACTTCTCCTTTAAGCATAATGCCGTTATCTTTCCAATGACCAAACCGCTCGACCCGATTAATGTACTCATCTGCTAAATTAATCCCACCCGTAAAGGCTGTTTTTCCATCAATAACAGTAATCTTTCGATGGTCGCGATTATTGAATATCGAAGAAAGAACCGGTGAGAATGGATTAAACACACAACATTTAATGCCTTTTTTTTCTAGTTCTTTGTAATAATCAGGTGGGAGAGTAAACAAACAACCAAAGTCATCGTACATAAAACGAACTTCCACTCCTTGTTTGACTTTTCGCTCTAAAACCTCTAACAAAGAATCCCACATATGGCCTTTTTCAACAATAAAGTATTCCATAAATATATATTTTTCAGCCTGTTCCAACTCCTCCATCATGGCTTCAAATACATCTTCTCCTAAAGGATAGTACGTACTCGTTGAATGATTAAAAAGTGTACTTTCCCCAAATTCCATTAAATAATTTACCTGAACTTGAGCGTTTTGGTCCTCAGTTATAGTCAATTGTTCACTTGTCCGACGCAATGTTCGCCGTTCATCAGATTGGATTTTCAACATGTCTAATTTATCTTTGCGACTGAAGCGAATACGTCCAAAAACCAAGTAAATAATAGTCCCAAAAACAGGCAAAATCATGATTGGAATCATCCAAGCAATCTTATAGGCTGGATTGCTCCGACTATTAACAATTTTAAGAATAACCCCCACTGAAATAGCAATATAAACAAAATAGAAATACACAAAATATTCGCTGAAACGATAAACAATTAGGAATAGTACAGCTAATTGAATTGCTATTAACAAACCAACAATAACCGCTCGGTTAGTCAATATTTTACGCAACTTTTCCATTTTAACACTCCCTGTTTTAAAAAATTATTTAATAAATTATCGTCTGCGAGATCTCCTAGTCTCTCCAGTTTGATATGTTTTTTGTTTTTCTGATCGTAATTTTCTTTTTTTCAAAAAGTACATTACGACAAACATAATTAGAAATAAAACGATAATAAAAATTGTCCCCAATAATCTTATGTTTTTTGATATCGATTTCAACGTCTGTTGTTTAGCGGGGGTCTTTAACTTGCCGCCATTATCTTCCGTCACGATAGGTACACTAATTAATTTAACTTTATCAGAAACAACCGGTAAGGGATCCTTCATTTGAATGCGAGTTTTATCAACAAGTTTAAAATCCAAGGGTTGACTTTTTTTTATTGTATCTTTTAAAGGGTCTTTTAATTCTACATCCACACCACTAATCTTATGTTTGCCTGCAGGTAATACCTCTTGATAACTAAAATTGTCAAATCCATATTTTAATAAAGCATTAGTAAAGGGGTGACGATAATACTCACCATCTTGATCGGCCCAATCCCCTACACCTAAAACTATCGCAATGATCCTAAAATCGCCACGCTTAGCAGTTGCATCAATATTGAATGCTCCAGTTTGCGATGAGCCCGTTTTTAGACCGTCAACGCCATCAAATGAGTACTGTAAACCTGGTAACGAATAATTGTAACTTTCAAATTCTTCTTCATTAGGTGTCCCTGTCATTACCTTGATTTTCGGTTCTTTGGTATACATCAGAATCTCCGGATAGCGCTCCAATAAATTGCGTGTAAATATCGCTAAATCACGTGCGGTTGTTTCATTATCCTTATCTTGCGCCAACTCAGAAGTTTGTGGATCATCTGAATACAGCCCCTTAAATGATGATATTTGAGCTCCTGTCGCATTATATATTTTCGTATTCATCATTCCAAAACTCTCACATAGTTCATTTAATTCTTTAAGATATTTAGCTGAATCCTGCTCTACCAATTCAGCTAGCATAATTGTTGCAACATTTGACGATGGTACCAGCATCATGGGAATTAATTCTTTTACTGAATAAGAAACACCTTGTTGTATTTTATTATTACTCAGCTCGTAAATATTGGCTATCTGCTCATAGCGCGGGGTAGCAGTTACCTTTGTTTCTAATGTAAATTTACCTTCTTTAATTACCTCAAAGACACGGTAAGCAGTCAATAATTTAGCAATACTCGCAGGATTATGAATAGTATCGGGATTCTTTTCCCATAAAATTTTACCTGTATTCGAATCAATTAAGATAGCAGTTTTCGGCTCATTTTTAACATCAGCAGTCAGACCTGCTGCTTTAACTAATTCCATCATTGTCGGCTGCTGCACTTCACTTGCAGACGCTTGTTCATTGATACTTATCATGCCGAACACAATACATAACACCAAAAAAAATTTTTTCATTTCAACCCTCTTTCTAATGATGAACAAAATAAGTCATATACATTAATTTTTCATACCTTATCATATCATATTTTTCTTATCTTATTTTAAAAAAAACATAGCCGAAAATCGACTATGCTTTTTTAAGTCTCTATTAAAAATCAACTGTATCTGAATCTCTAGCTTTGCCAGCAGTACCAGACAAGCCATCAATAACTTTCATGTCTTCTTTTGATAATGAAAAGTCGAATATATCAATATTTTCATGTATTCGTGATGGTGTAACAGATTTTGGCAATGGTAAGAATCCATGTTGCAATGACCATCTTAAAACAACTTGTGCTACTGATTTTTGATATTTTAAGGATAATTTTGTTAACTGATTAACATCAAATATTTTTCCCGTTCCCAAAGGACTGTATGCTTCTAATAAAATATTGTGTTCTTTTGAAAATTGAACTACTTCGGGCTGCAAGTCGCTTGGATTTAAGTAAATTTGATTTACTGCAGGCTTTATTTCAGCTGTTTTAAGCAATTCCGTTAGATGATGCGGTTTAAAATTAGATACGCCGATACTGCGTATTTTACCAGCACGAACAGCTTCTTCCATTGCACGCCAGCTCTCACGATTGGCTTCTTGCCAATTATCACGATACTCTAAAGGATTAGGCCAATGAATCAAGTATAAATCCAGATAATCTACACCTAGTTTTTCTAAAGATAAATCAATTGCAGCTTTTGCTTTATCATATGTATGATCAGAATTCCATAATTTTGTTGTTAGGTATATTTCTTTACGAGGAACATCGCTGGCTTTAATACCTGCGCCTACACTTTCTTCATTACCATAAACTGTCGCAGTATCAATATGTCGATACCCTGCTGACAATGCTTCTTTAACTGACTCTTCAGCCACGTCGCCGCTTGGTGTTTGCCATGTGCCAAATCCGATAACAGGTATATCATGACCGTCATTCATTTGATAAGTTGATGATTGTGTTAACATAGATAAATACCTCCTTTAATAATATAAAATCATTATTACTGATTCTTTAAAATATCGCAAAAAAATTGATTTTACCTAATTAAAAAACAAGTCGATTAGACTTAATGCCACAGTAAAAATAAAGGCTAACACAGTGAAAACAATCGTTCTTTTTTTATTCATATATAAATACCCTATATATTCACGAATAAATGCTGTTGGTAAATAGTATAATCTTGTTTTTGCACCAACAGCTCTTGCAACTAATCCCTGTTCGGCTGCCAATTTTCCAGCCCGAAGAACATGATAATTATTTGATGCCAAGACAATACATAATTCATTTACATTTTTTATATTATCATTCTTAGAAATAATTAATTTTGAATATTCAATATTCTGCTGCGTATTTTTAGATTTCTCCTCTAAATAAACAGTTTTAAGTAACTCATTTTTTTCTGTTAGATAATTCATCATAGCTTGTGCTTCAGAAATTTTTTCATTTTCACCTTGTCCGCCAGATAAAATAATTGTCGGATGATGATTAATTTGTGCAACTTGCTTATGATATAAAGACAAACCTGCCTGTATTCTTGATGCTAAAAGTGGCGTGACACGTTCACCATCAATTAAACCTGCACCTAAAATAATAATATAATCAACCGGTCTTCGAATAGGATAAACATTGTACAGTATTGAAGTTACAGAATACAAAAAGAACATGAAGATAACATAAGCATACATTATGGAAAAAAAAGAAGCAGTACTTTTTATTAACTGGCTTTCTGAATGGTACGCATACATATTTACATAAACTTGAAATGCAATCAATGACAGGGACACCGCCATCGGTAATAAATTTGCGATTGAAAATCCTTCACGCTTCAGCATCACTTTCTCATTCCAAAATAGCATTAACACTATAGAAAAAATACCAAAGAACGTAAAAATCATTATAATAACTAAAGCTGGTATTAACAATGCATAGGCGAATGTATGACTTCTTTTAAATATTTGAAACACAATCATTGCATAAACGCTTGTAATTAATAGTATAAAAAACAGTCCCGAAAACAGACTTGTCGGACGATAGTATATCCAGTAAGCAAATAAAAAGAAGGGAATTAGAATAAGAAAAATCATTTGGAGCATTAATATCACAGTAACCATCCGTTCCTTAACAAATTCTTAATGATTACTAAATTATACCATACTTAAACATTTTTCACTATCTTCCCATGACTCATTTCAATGACTCGATGACACGTACAATTTAAAAACTCGATATCATGCGTAATTACGATAACGATTAGACCAAGTTTTTGTAACCATTCGATTAAACTGCTAACTTCATACATATTTTTCAGATCTAGTCCACTGGTTGGTTCATCAAGAATTATGATCTGTTTACCTGAAAGGACCGCTGAACCAATCGCAACACGCTGCTTCTCACCGCCTGATAAAGTCTGAGGATGCCGATCCATTAAATTATGTAATTGCAACTTATCAACAACGTCCTCCAACATATCTAGTCTTCGTGCTTTTGCCGTCAATTCCTTATAGACTGATTCGAAAAACAATTGAAAATTAACATCCTGCATCACTAGGAAACTCTTCTTTAATAAATCCTTTTGAGACATTACTTGTTGATTGAATTTAACTTCGCCTGAATCTGGCTTCACCAAACCAGTTAATAATTGTGCTAACGTACTCTTCCCAGAACCATTCTGACCGATAATACCCGTCACCGCGCTACTATCAAAAAAGATATTATCTAATTTTAATGAAAATGTATTACTGCTTTTAGTTTTTTTAAGTTTTAAACTGTTAAGCGTGATTCGATTAGCAGTGTCTCTGCTAATATTTTGCCCATTATCTTTTAAGCAGACAGGAACATTGTTGAGACTGCGAAGACCTTTTTGGTGAACTTCTTTATCAGACAATTGAAGCAATTCTTCAGCAGTCCAGTCATTAATGATGCTACCTTCAGACAAATAGATAAACCGATCTGCTAAAGCGGTCAAATATGATAATCTGTGTTCGGCGACAATAATCGTTGCTCCTTGTTTCTTTAACCAATGTATATATTCAATAATTATTCTAATGGTTGACTCATCTAAATTGCTAGAGGGCTCATCAAGCAGATAAACCGATCGTTCCAACATACAGACTGAGGCAAACGCAACACGTTGCTTTTCACCGCCGGACAGTTGAAACATACTATCACCTAAATAATCAATTAAATGAAAGTCCTTCGATATTTTATCAATTTGATCTTTCATGTCAGACACTGCTACTCCATGATTTTCCAGGCTAAAGGCCAATTCTGCGTAAACATTGCTGGTAAAAAACTGCGTTTTGGGATTTTGAAAAACGACACCGATGTTTTTAACATACGCTTCGATATCTTTTGGAGGAACATCAATTTGATTAACTTGTACGTCACCGGAAATTTTACCGGGATACAGTTCTGGCATCAGCCCTGTTAGCATTTTAATAATCGATGACTTTCCAGATCCGCTTTCTCCGCAAAGTACCAGACACTCACCTGTACCAATATTTAAATTTAATTCATGCAGTACTTTTTCCTTGTCGTAACTGACAGATGCATTTATCAATTTTATCAAATCACCACTCCCACTATTAAAAATAATACTGTTCCTATAACTAATCCTGTATCTTGTAGTTGCCAACTAACTGGTTGAATACTAGTCTGACGATGACCACTACCTAGTCCGCGAATGATTGCTGCGGCTGAGACGTCCAAAGAAGTTTTCTCAATTGACATTAACAACGGGACAAAAATATACTCAAACGTCTGAATCGGATGACGAATCAATCCAAATCTTGTTAGACCAATTCCGCGAAATTTCATTGCTTGTCTTATCTGTTTCATATCTTCTAAAAATGTTGGAAAAAAACGACAGACAACAATAAAAGGAATAACAATAAAATTAGGCACATGACATTTTTTCAAAGCAGCAGACCATTGATTAATAGACGTATTGCTTGCAGCAAAAATGCTAGCCATTACAGGCGGTAGCAGTAACTGATACGCAATCAAAAGAAAAGATAAAAAGGCCGTAATCGGACCATTGATTGTTGTCACAACAAATTGATTTAAGACTAAAAGTATCACATACGTCATTAGTAATACAATTGCCTTTTTGAACTGATTATTTAAATAAAGCAACACACTTAAATAAATGACAAAACTGATTTCAACTTGCCAATCCACACGAAACATTAAAAGCAAACCAGCAACAATAATTGTCACTAATTTGCTTCTGGGATCGAAAGCAAGCATTACTTGCTTTTTCATATTAAACTCCTACATACTAACTTTTTTAAAGTGTTTTTTATAAATCTTCTGGGCTATCAACATTCCGATAATTCCGCAAATAATCGTGAGAACAGTTGATACAAAAAATGTGGTTGTCGATATAGATGCAAAAACACTCTCTATATATGTTTGATCTTTGCCACGTTTTATTAATGATTCGACATAAGCTTCTTTCATAAACCATAAGGGTAAGATAGGTCCTGTTAATCCAAAACTAAAAATAACATAGCTTGTATAAAGTTTTACCTTATCACCTAAACTTGTTTTATAAATAATTAAATCAGCAATCAACGGAAAGATAATACTTGGCAAAAATGCTAATGGAAAATAACCAAACATAAAGAAGAAAATTGCCATAACGGAACCAACTAGTGTGATTGAACCAAATTTTGGAATTTTATTTAGAACTAATAAAAAGACAATACCCGAAATTAGAGCTGATAAACTTGGTATTAAAATAGAATTAAACATTGGAACAGTAAATCGCAAAATCATTGTCGCTAAACTGACCATCAAAAAATAAACAGCGGCATAAATTCCCACCGAAATTAGATCATGAACTTTCAGATGTTTCATCAGTGTACTCCTCTCAAAATTAGTCTTGCGTCGAAAATTCAACACAGACTTGAAGAGTGTAACACATACATTGTAAAAGAACGATATTAAGGCTTCAAACTTTTTCTCCTATACAGTCTGCAACCATTGATATACCAAGCGTTCACCATTTTCAATCGGTAACACTATGTCACCGCAAAAAATAAATCCCGCACGCTTAATGACAGCCTGCATTGCTTTATTTTTTTCATGTGTATCAATACGGATATCAGAAAACCCTAATCTGAGTGCTTCTGATATCAAATAACCCATAAAAATATGACTCATACCTCGTTCACCAACTGTCGAATCAATAGCAAAGCGGTGAATAGTAGCATAATGATAATTATTGTTCAACCAACTACCATTCAACAGTCGATTATATGATTCTTCAACTTTTTTTTGCAGAATAGCAGTTCCGACAATTTTATTATTGACAATTAAAACATAATTATTGTTATTAATAACGTCTGCTGCCAATATATCTTTTGTGAGTTGGTTTTTCCCTTGCCACTGAGGGATACGGCGCTCCTTTAAAATATCTATCGCATTATCAATTATCTCCCTGACACGTGCTAAATCATCTATTGTACCTTTACGAATGTAAAATGTCATTTTTTCACTTCCCTCTTTAAACTTTCAAAAAATAAATTGAAAAGTATAATTACATAACGTACAAATTATTATGAACTTATTTTAACCGTATTCACTGACTGACTATGATTTTTCTTTGCTTCTGCAACACGTTGATTAATATCAACTGGTTGTCCGTTTTTTTTCAAATCGTAAAACTCTGCAGTTGCTGCAAATAGTAAATCGCTGGCGGAATTAACAGCTGTTTCTACTGAATCCTGAATAACACCAATCACAAAACCAATACCGACAACTTGCATAGCTACATCATTAGATATGTTGAATAAGCTACAAGCTAACGGAATTAATAATAAACTGCCACCTGCAATACCGGATGCTCCTGTTGCTGCAATTGCAGATAGCAAACAAAGTAGAAAAGCCAACACAAAAGGTATGGCCATGCCTAACGTATGTGCCGCAGCCAATGTCATGATTGTAATTGTCATTGCTGCGCCGCCACTATTTGCACTCGCTCCTAAAGGGATTGAGATTGAGTACGAATCTTTATCTAAACCTAGTCTGGCACATAACTCCATATTAATCGGTATATTAACAGCTGAACTTCTTGTAAAGAACGCTGGTATTCCGCTTTCTTTCATTGTATAAATTGTTAATGGGTAAGGATTTTGACGCAATAATAAAAACACCATTAGTGGGTAAACAACAAACGAAACAAACAGCATTGAGCCGACAACTAAAACTATAATTTTAAAATAATCCGTCATACCTGATAATCCAACAGTAGTGACAGAATTAAATACAAGACCAACGATACCTACAGGCGCAAATTTAATAATCACTTGTACAATGTCTGAAACGGCATCACCAATGTCTGAAATTACTCGTTTTGTTTCTTTGAAGGCCACACGCAGACCTAAGCCCATTAAACAAGACCAAAATAATATAGATAAATAATTACCATCAATAATTGCTTTAAACGGGTTCCCCACTGCGTCTAATAATATACCTGATAAAATATCCGTCATATTTTCTGGGACCTGCTGATTTTGAATTGCTTTTGGTAGTACTAGTTCAACTGGAAACAAATAACTTGCTGCAACAGCTACTAGTGCAGCCACGAATGTTGCACTTAAATAAAGCGAAATAACAGTTTTCATGTGCGTTTGTTGACCCTTTGTATGCCGAGACAACGATGCCAATATTAAAAAAAACACTAAAACTGGTGCGATACCTTTTAATGCACCGACAAATAAATCACCCAATAAAGCAATCAATGTCCATTTTGGCACAACCAGCCCCAAAATAATACCAATCACTATTCCAATTACTATTTGTTTAATTAACGATAAACTCCTCCATATTTTAACCATTTCCACAAACCTCTCTAACCATTTTCTAATTATTAACGATTATAACAGAATAAATTGATTAGGGAAATCTAATTATAGAAATAAAACGTTTTCTACATAAAATAATTATTAAATTTTAGCAATAATTGATATAAATAGTCGATATATTTTAAGTGACAAGTTATATTTTTAGTTTAAAGCTGTTAAGCGCAAACATTCCAGCTCGTTGATTCATAAATAGCTGATTGCGTTCGTAATAAACATCATAATCACTAACAATAAAGCCTATATCAGTTAATAGCTTTTGTAATTCTTTTTGTTTAAATCCTGGGTAAACCAAATCAGATTGAACTCTTCCATTATAAACAAAATCACAATGATTAACTTACCATCAGAGAGCAACGTCTGATACAAATATTTCCATACTTCTTTAACCTCAGAAATGTATTTTTTTACTTGTCTAATTATTACCTGATTGATATCTGTTCGCTCCGATGAATCGTATTTCACTGCCATTTTATCAAATTTTTCAGCATTTACTATACCATAATATCCTCCTGCTTCATGAATAGTATAAACTTAATCATAATACTAAAAAGCCTAAATGAAAGTGTGTTATCATTTAGGCTTTCGATTATTTTATTTATCTTTCGAACTAAATAAACCGCTGAAGAAATCTTTAATACTTTGCCAAATCCCGCCGGCACTTTCTTTAGCTTTGGCGACATTTTCATCTGATAGCAAGTTATCTTTAAATTCTTTACCATTTTTCATAATATCATCTTTAAATGTTGATAATTGTTTTGTCATCTCTTTATCATTGATTGCATCTGTACTTGAGAAATTAACCATGTTATTGATGACTTCGGTTTTCATTTCAGGATTAATAGCATTCTGCATACCATTTTTTTCAATTTGCTCATCAACGACTTTAGTAACTTCTTGTTTTTTCTCATCTTGGGACATTTTATCTAACTTATCATTAATTTTTTGAAGTTCGATTTGAATATCAGCTAACATAACCAATACATTTTCCGATGAATAATCTTTATTGTCCTTATTCTGGTCATCAATTTTGGATACAACCTGCATTTGTTGTTGAGCAACATCACGTTTTTCATCACGATTTTTTTGTATTGTTTGATCTGCAGCCGGATCGATTTCATCATAAATTTTATAAATTCCAGCCAATGCGCCGCTGCCATCCATAGTACGTACACTTGCTATTCTGATATATGCGTCATACACACCGCTTGTGATTGCTGCTGAACGGTACATTGCTTCCGTACGTGCAGTGATATTTTTGGGTGTAACGATATCTACATTAACGCCTGTACCTGACTTTGTTCGTGCTATAAAGGCACTTGAATAGGCCTTTGATTGACTTGTAAACTCTGGCACATCCGTTACATATTTAACAAGATCATTACCATCCACAGTATATGTATTATATTTACTTGTATCTACACTAGATAAATCAGGAACCTTGTTAATATCTTTCATTAATATGTCTATTGTTTGTTTTTTTTCAGATTCTGTCAACCCGTTACCTAACGCAATATTGGGTACATTCCAACCCTCATCTTTTGACTTTTCAGTTGCAGCCTGAACAGAAGTCCCAGCCAGTAAACCCGCAGTCACCATAGTCCCGGCAATTATCTTCATCCATAATTTCATTGATGTCTCTCCAATCATTTATATACATTATTCTTAATATTATCATCTAGATGTCTTAAATTTTCATCAACTAACATCACTTAAAGATAACACCAAATTAACTTAATACTAAATAAGTATAAACCATATATTTTAAGTTTCTATGAAATTTTCTTTAAAACTAATGAATAATTATTATGCCCGCTGATTTACTTGAGTTGCATAATTTTCCACTTGCTCCCAATCAGTAAATTCAATATCATAACGAGTGTCTGTGGGTCCTTTTGTTATCTTCATAATTAATTGTATCATTTTTCTATCAAAGAAATTATATGTCGTGTAATTTAGGGCCCCGGCAAATATTTTGATATTATTAGGCTGCCATTCGATTTTTTCTAAAAATTTTCTTACATACACATTATTATCAACAAAACATTTTTCTGGAGTCCGTGCAATCAAATTAACCCCAAAAAAATCGGCATTTTTTTCGATTAATATTTTCTGATTCTTTTGAACAAAATGATAAAGCTTCTGAGGGAATCTACCATACCGAATGGAAGAACCTACAATTATGAAATCATATTCTTCTAATGATACTACTTCATTGAATAGTTTCAATGAAACATCTCCATTTAATTGTTTCGACAATGTTTCAGCAATCTTTTTTGTTTGGCCATCTACTGTTGAATAGGCAATGAGAATTTTTGACATGCAGTTAAACTTCTTTCTATATATGAGATGATTTTATTATATACATAATAAAAATTGTCTGCCATATTTTTTTATTAATTAATTAACCAAACTAACATAAACAGCGTAATGAGTTAGTAACATCTGAGTAAATATCAACTATCATTATTTACTCAACAAATGTCATTTCAGCAGTTGACTTATTATTTTTTAACGTTTATCATATAAAAAATTCATTAAATTTTAATATTTCTACAATGAAGAGAAGAGTAGTTAATAAGAACAGTTCCAGAGAGCTCGGATGGTGAAAAAGAGCATTGTTTATATTAATGAAGATGAACTCCGAGTATTCTTAATGGTTCACGCCAGATAGACGTTAATGCCCGTTACTGCATCTAGTATTGTTAGATATTTTAGAGGTTCTATTCAAAATAGGAATAGAATAAATTTGGGTGGTACCACGTTAATTTAAACGTCCCTTTATTCAGAAAATCTTAATAAAGGGACGTTTTTTTATAAATCTTGAGGAGGAAATAATATGACTACTAAAAGACTATTTCATTTCGATCAAGTAGGAAGTCTATAACGACCACAACGACTGAACAGGCAGCCGAACGATTTTCATTAACAGAACCAGGAAATATCTACACCCGGATAACAAATCCGACAACGTCTATACTTGAAGAACGATTAAATTTGCTTGAAGGTGGAGTTGGTGCTTTAGCAACTGCATCCGGGTCAGCAGCTGTTACATACGCCATTCAAAATATTGCTAGCTCTGGTGACCATATCGTATCCGCATCATCTGTTTACGGCGGGACCTTCAATTTATTTGCTCATACTCTTCCGGAATTCGGTATCACTACGACTTTTGTTGATAGTAATGATCTTAATGCCCTTAAAGATGCTATTCAATCCAATACAAAAGCCATATTCCTTGAATCAATCGGTAATCCAGACTCCAATTTGATTGACTTAACAGCAATCTGCGACATTGCACATGCTGTAAATGTTCCTGTTATTGTCGATAATACTTTTGCTACTCCCTATTTATTTAAGCCGTTTGATTTTGGAGCTGATATCACTGTCTATTCAACTACTAAATTCATTGGGGGACATGGTGTATCAATTGGCGGCGCAATTATTGATAGTGGTAAATTTGATTGGACTAACGGTAAATTTCCTAAATTAACCGAACCTGATCTAAGTTATCACGGTTTATCTTGGATCAATGCTGCCGGAAAAGATGCGTATATTACCCGAGCACGAACAGTTCTACTACACGATACTGGTGCCGCCCCATCTCCGTTTAATTCCTGGACCATACTTCTTGGTCTTGAGACTTTATCTTTACGCTTAGAACGTCATGTTGAAAATGCTGAAAAAATTGCAGATTTTCTTTATAACCATCCTAAAGTTGCTTGGGTTAACTATCCTAAACTTCCAGGAAATCGTTATGCCTCATTAGCCGAAAAGTATTTTAAAAAAGGTGTTGGATCTGTTTTTACTTTTGGATTAAAAGATGGCGCTGAAGCTAGTAAAAAACTTTGTGCTGCCACAAATATTTTTTCAATTGTAGCAAATGTTGGTGATGCTAAATCCTTAATTATTCATCCCGCTTCGACCACTCATTCTCAGCTATCAGAGGAAGAATTGGACCGAACTGGTATCAAACCAGAAACAATACGGCTTTCTGTCGGAATTGAGACAATTGACGATTTAATCAATGATTTAGATCACGCATTAAGCACCATATAACAGGAGGATAATTATGCCTGTAAATATTAAATTTGGACTTCCAGTCATTGAGCTGTTAGAAAAAGAAAATATTTTTACATTAACAGAAGAACGAGCTAAGCAACAAGATATCGACCATTATCACTAGCTATTTTAAATTTAATGCCTAATAAGAAGTCTACCGAATTGCAGCTTTTACGTCTAGTTTCCCAAACACCGCTTCAAATTAACGTTGACTTTATCAGAACTACAAAGCACGAGCATAAAAACAGTAAAATTGACTACCTCGAAAGCTTTTACCAAACATTTGATGATATTAAAGCTAGAAATTATGATCTGCTGATTGTCACTGGTGCTCCTGTTGAAAAATTTGCTTTTGAAGAAGTTGATTACTGGCGAGAATTACAAGAAATTCTTAATTGGGCTGAACATCATGTTACTTCATCATTGTTTATTTGCTGGGGTGCACAAGCAGCCCTTTATCATTATTATAATATTCAAAAAACAACTTATTCTGAAAAACTTTTTGGTATTTATTCTCAACATAATTTAAGAGAAAATTGGCTTTTAAATGGTTTTGATGATGTTTTTATGACACCACAATCTCGTTATACAGGTATTGAAATCAACAGAGACCATAAAGATATTAATATATTAGCGGCAAACAATGATATCGGAGCTACTATACTATCATCCAAAGACGACCGCTTTATTTTTATCTTAGGACATTTTGAATATGATACGACTACCTTAATGTCAGAATATCTTCGTGATTTAGCAACTGGGATTCTGACGTCATTTCCAAAAAATTATATTGATAGTAATTCAACTAATAAAAACCCAGCTAATACTTGGCGAGCTCATGCACACATTCTCTTTCAAAATTGGATTAATCATGTCTATCAAGTAACACCCTATCAACTATCTGATATTGAAAAACTACTTTAAGAATAAGCAGCATGTTAACATCCATAAAAAAGGTATAAATCCAGAGTGTCTAACGGGATTTATACCTTTTTTTGCACGATGTGACAATCTTATAGAATGTGGCTATAGACTGATTAGGACCACTCCAAAAATAATACTAGCCACAGCTATTAATTTACTAGGTGTCAATTTCTCCTTAAAAATAAAATAAGATAGAATAATTGTCCAAATATAAGTTATCGATGTTAGCGGGTACGCGACATCATAAGGTAAAAATTTGTACAATTTAAGATTTGCAAATGAACTAAGTAAGTACAGGAAAAAACCTAACCAGATCCATTTGTTTTTTAAAATTGTCAAAACTGACACACTTTTTATTCGATTCATAGCAATTTTGAAAAAAGTACCGCCCATACTTCCAAGAAAAGTAGTTAAAAAGACCCATATTATAATTTTTGGTACATTACTCATACAGTTTTTTTCCCTCTTTTCCCTAAGATAAAAGCACCTAAAACAATAAAGAAAACACCTAAAATCTTAAAAAGTGATAATGATTCATTTAAGAATAAATAGCCTAAAATCATTGATAAACAAAAACCCAAACTCATCATTGGTTGTAAAATTGATATCTGTCCATATCGGAATGACAACATCATAAACACCAAACTAACACCTGATAGTGTCAGCCCCAAAATATAATCGACTGTCGATACACCACCATGTTTTTCAGCACTGATTTTCCATATTAATTGACCAAATGTACTACATACTGCAGCTGTTATTATTAAGATAATCGCTAATTTTAAATTGTAACGGTTTTTTTGATTTAATTTATCCATTTTTGTCTAACGTTTAGTAATAACGTTACTAGCCTCCCTATTATCTATTTATATAGCTATTTTTTTATATCTGCTATATTCTCTATCATAAAGTAAATAATTAAATAAAACAATCAATATTTGTCTTATTTGGCGACTTAAAAGTCAAAAAACAAAATTAATATTTTTTAGATATAATTAATTCAACCTATTTAAACTTAATATACTGTTAGTAGAACTAAGATACTACTTATAAGTATTCTCATTAATGAATAGTTTCAATGATTTTTTTCTACTTCACCTCTCTTTTATGGCAAAACTTCTTTAATCAATTCAAACACCAATGCTTGTACTGTATGTTTTACCTATCTTAAAATATGAAAATCCAATTTGTCGACAAATTACTAAAGGTAAACTATTTACAATTCTTTAAAAACAAATATCGGTAATAAAATACTGACGTTTCAGATATCCTAGTCTTATATAAAATTTGGCTTTGTAATTATCTAAATGTTTCAATAAATCTATACTTTATAGATGTAGTTCAATTTAAACAAATTCTATTTTAAGTGAACAAATTATTTTCAATTTATTTTTTAGCATTCCGACAAATTTACTATAGTACGAAGAAGCTGATTTATATGATGAACAACCTCAAATAGTCATCATGCTTCTAATTTTAATCTTAAAGAAAATAACATTATGTCACCTGATTTTTTACAGATACCCACCATATAAATACATATTTTATTCTATTCATGATATAATAAAAGAAAATAAACGATAGGACTTGATATTGATGAAAACAATTACAAAAGTTGGCATTGGATTTGGTGTAGCAGCAGTTGCTGGAGTTTACGCTGCCGTAACATTATCAGAAAAAATTGTTGAAAAATTAGAACATGAGACCACTCGTTATAAAACAAAAGAAATAGTTAATAATAAGCTTAATGGAAACAAAAAACTATTAGACATTGTTGATAATCTTTCAGATAGTGAACTAGATTATATCAGTAATATCTCTAAAGATATGAAAAATGCAAGAAAAAAATCAAGAGAATTGAAAGAAAAGATTAATGATAAAGTAACTAAAACTGCTAAATAATTATAAGCCTAATCTCTAACCAGATTAGGCTTATATTATTTTAAATTTTACTTCTATTCCAATTAATAAAATTTCTCATTCCATTCGAAAGAACGAATACAATAAAAACTAATACAAGCGCACTATTTTTTATTGGTTATTTTTAATAATTAACTATCATTACATGTAATTATCAAAGTCGTTAAATTTGGACTATTTATAACTTCTTATATTAAAGAACTTCCTAGTTATCTATTGAAATCCACTACATTTATATGATTTACCTAACTAAATAGCTAGGCCTTTTATTTAATTTTATTGTGCCAAAAGTCACTGCCCTACAAATTAAAATATACACTATTTTTTAACATTCCCCTGTTCCATTTGAATAATTTATTCTTGATGCAAAAACGACTGCATTAATAAATATTTTACGATTCATTAACACAGTTGTTTTATTGTAGTATACACTATTTATTTATGTAATAATTCATACCGATCAATTCTAAATCCTGGTAATTTGGATTTTTGATCTTTATTAACATAACTTACCAATCCTGAGTAATCACCCCAAATTCTAACTTCTGAACCCTTCATTATTTTACCCCAATTTAATTGGTTTTGATCGATAGTTAATCAAAACCTCCAGTGTGAACTGGAGGTTTGTTCTTCGGCTGAAAGCCTCTATTGCCGGCCTGAGCCTAAAAGGCTCACTGAAAAAGTCTCCCTTATGCACCACATTCACTCGCTGATCCTAAAAG
>NZ_NGJS01000039.1 GCF_003950515.1 Vagococcus vulneris | reverse complement strand
TTCAGATTGTAGACAAAGTATCAGGTTTCCGATACTTTGTCTTTTTTTCTTGGTAAAATAGAGAAAAGGAGTTGATTGCAATGTTGAAGAAACAAGATATGAGTAGACGTGATCAAATTGGTTTTTATTCTTTAGAGGATTTAGTTCCAAAGGAACATTTATTAAGAGATATTGATAAATACGTGAACTTTGATTTCATTTATGATCTCGTGGAAGATAAATATGATGAGTCTAATGGACGACCCAGTATAGATCCCGTTTTACTAATTAAGCTTCCACTAATCCAGTACTTGTACGGGATTAAAAGTATGCGACAAACGATTAAAGAGGTCGAGGTTAATATGGCTTATCGATGGTTTGTTGGTTTAGATATTAAAGATTCAGTCCCTCATTTTTCAACATTTGGAAAAAATTACTCTAGAAGATTCAAAGGAACAGATATCTTTGAACAGATTTTTTATGGTATTTTGGCACAATGTGTTGAAGCTCAACTAGTTGATACGACAGAAGTATTTATTGATGGAACGCACGTCAAAGCGCATGCCAATAATAAGAAATATGAAAGTAAAGAAGTTACCGAAGATACCTTATTTTATGTAAGTTTACTTCAAAAAGAAGTTGAACAGGATCGAGAAAAAAGATTAAAAAAGCCCTTAAAAAAAAGAGAGGAAAGTGAGAACGAAACAAAACTCAAAAAGGTTAGTAAAACGGATGGCGAAAGTGGATGGTTTCATAAAGGAGAACATAAACAGGTTTTCGCTTATGCCACACAAGTGGCATGTGATAGAAATGGATGGGTTCTAGGATACACAACTCACCCTGGTAATCATCATGATAGTCGTACGTTTGTCGATATTTATATGAAACTACAAAGTCATTTTACTTTAGATAAATTAGTAATGGATGCCGGCTATAAAACACCGGGGATTGCTCATTTACTATTTAAAAATAACTTGACGCCCGTCTTTCCTTATAAAAGACCAATGACTAAAAAAGGATTCTTTAAAAAATATGATTACGTTTATGATGAATATTATGATCAATATATTTGCCCGAACATGAAAATTTTAAAATATACGACAACCAATAGAGACGGATATCGAGAGTATAAAAGTAACTATACTGACTGTATTCGCTGTCCTTTAATTGCAAATTGCACTGAATCTAAAGAAAAAAGAAAACAAATTCAACGACATTTATGGGAAAATGATATAGAACGTTGTGAAGATATACGTCATTCCATTGGAATGAAGGCTATTTATAATAATCGGAAACAAACAATTGAGCGATTATTTGGAACAGCTAAAGAATTCCATAGACTACGTTACACTAATTTAGTTGGTAAAGAAAAAATGCACATGAAAATTGGGCTTACTTTTGCATGCCTCAATATTAAAAAACTAGCAAAAATGCTTAAACTAAGAGACCTTGGGGGCTCTATTTTTTTGTCTATTTTTGAGTGTTTTTCAAAATTAATAATGAAAAACAAAAAAACAAACCAATTACTCCTGTTGAGTAACTAGTTTGTCTTCAATCTGAA
>NZ_NGJS01000038.1 GCF_003950515.1 Vagococcus vulneris | reverse complement strand
GAGAGTAGACCTCTCAAAACTGAACAAAGTAAAGTTAACCAATGTGTTTCCGTAATTATCCTTAGAAAGGAGGTGATCCAGCCGCACCTTCCGATACGGCTACCTTGTTACGACTTCACCCCAATCATCTATCCCACCTTAGGCGGCTGGCTCCCGAAGGTTACCTCACCGACTTTGGGTGTTACAAACTCTCGTGGTGTGACGGGCGGTGTGTACAAGGCCCGGGAACGTATTCACCGTGGCATGCTGATCCACGATTACTAGCGATTCCGGCTTCATGTAGGCGAGTTGCAGCCTACAATCCGAACTGAGAACAGCTTTAAGAGATTAGCTAAACCTCGCGGTCTCGCAACTCATTGTACTGTCCATTGTAGCACGTGTGTAGCCCAGGTCATAAGGGGCATGATGATTTGACGTCATCCCCACCTTCCTCCGGTTTGTCACCGGCAGTCTTGCTAGAGTGCCCAACTGAATGATGGCAACTAACAATAAGGGTTGCGCTCGTTGCGGGACTTAACCCAACATCTCACGACACGAGCTGACGACAACCATGCACCACCTGTCACTTTGCCCCCGAAGGGGAAGCTCTATCTCTAGAGTGGTCAAAGGATGTCAAGACCTGGTAAGGTTCTTCGCGTTGCTTCGAATTAAACCACATGCTCCACCGCTTGTGCGGGCCCCCGTCAATTCCTTTGAGTTTCAGCCTTGCGGCCGTACTCCCCAGGCGGAGTGCTTAATGCGTTAACTGCGGCACTGAAGGGCGGAAACCCTCCAACACCTAGCACTCATCGTTTACGGCGTGGACTACCAGGGTATCTAATCCTGTTTGCTCCCCACGCTTTCGAGCCTCAGCGTCAGTTACAGACCAGAGAGTCGCCTTCGCCACTGGTGTTCCTCCATATATCTACGCATTTCACCGCTACACATGGAATTCCACTCTCCTCTTCTGCACTCAAGTCCTCCAGTTTCCAATGACCTTCCTCGGTTGAGCCGAGGGCTTTCACATCAGACTTAAAAGACCGCCTGCGCTCGCTTTACGCCCAATAAATCCGGACAACGCTTGCCACCTACGTATTACCGCGGCTGCTGGCACGTAGTTAGCCGTGGCTTTCTGGTTAGATACCGTCAAGGCGGGAACAGTTACTCTCCCACTTGTTCTTCTCTAACAACAGAGTTTTACGATCCGAAAACCTTCTTCACTCACGCGGCGTTGCTCGGTCAGACTTTCGTCCATTGCCGAAGATTCCCTACTGCTGCCTCCCGTAGGAGTCTGGGCCGTGTCTCAGTCCCAGTGTGGCCGATCACCCTCTCAGGTCGGCTATGCATCATGGTCTTGGTAGGCCGTTACCCCACCAACTAACTAATGCACCGCGGGCCCATCCACCAGTGACACCGAAGCGTCTTTTATCCTGTTGCCATGCGACAACAGGAATTATGCGGTATTAGCACCTGTTTCCAAGTGTTATCCCCCTCTGATGGGCAGGTTGCCCACGTGTTACTCACCCGTCCGCCACTCATTTCTTTTCGGTGGAGCAAGCTCCGGTGAAAAGAAATGCGTTCGACTTGCATGTATTAGGCACGCCGCCAGCGTTCGTCCTGAGCCAGGATCAAACTCTCAATAAAAGTATGATAACATCTTGCGATGTTTAGCTCATTAATTTAAAACTTGCTA
>NZ_NGJS01000037.1 GCF_003950515.1 Vagococcus vulneris | reverse complement strand
AAAATTTCATCAACTATTATAATAAAGAAAGAATTCAACAAAAATACGATTACTTATCTCCGATTGATTATCGGAAAAAAGTAATCGCATAGGTGTTTTTATTACTGTCTCATTTTAGGGGTTCAGTTCCCTTGTCTTTCTATAGGCTTTTTTAATGACACAACATGGGGAGGAAAAGATGACAAAGAAAAGAGAAACAAACGTTAAAATTATCACAGCATGTATGTTTATTGCAACGTTCATGACGGCTGTTGAGGGAACAATTGTTTCAACAGCTATGCCGACAATTGTCGGAACGTTAAAAGGAATCGACATAATGAATTGGGTTTTTTCTATTTATCTACTAACTAATGCGATGATGACACCGATTTATGGAAAACTAGCGGATAAAATCGGTCGTAAACCAATTTATTTACTAGGTGTGTTAATCTTTATTATTGGTTCAGCTTTATCAGGTATCAGTCAAAATATGATTCAGCTGATTATTTTTCGAGCAATTCAAGGAATTGGTGCCGGATCAATAATTCCTGTGTCGCTAACTATTATTGCGGATATGTACCCGATTGAAAAACGCGCTGGTATTTTAGGATTAAATAGTGCAGCTTGGGGGATTGCAAGTATTTTAGGACCGCTTGCGGGCGGTTTTATTGTTGATGTGGTGAGTTGGCATTGGATTTTTCTGATTAATGTACCAATCGGTTTAGTTTTAATGCTGCTTATCTGGCTGTACCTGATTGAAGATGATTTTGAAGTAGACAAAAGCCCGATTGATTATTTAGGAAGTTTCTTAATGATGGTCATGCTGTTGGCTTTATTATATGGTTTTCAAACATTGAGCAATGGGTTGAGTATTGTGACGATTGTTGCATTTATAGTATTCATTGTTGGTTTTGTTTTATTTATTCGAACTGAAAAACGTGCAGCTGACCCGGTAATTTCATTGGATTTATTTACTAATAAGACATACGTGATGGTCAATTTAATTGGCGCATTAATCAGCGGTTTCCTTATGGGGATTGAAGTTTATATACCAATGTGGATGCAGGGAGTGTTAGGCAAGTCAGCTGCTGTCGGCGGTATTGTTTTAGCACCGATGTCAGTGATTTGGATGATCGGGTCATTTATGGGCGGTCGTGCGATGCAGAAATGGGACAACCGCAAAGTGATGTTTATCAGCATGCTGCCGATTTTAATTGGTGCTTTGTTTCTTGTGATGATTAAAGGCTCAACACCGTATGCAGTATTCTTAATTTTTTCGGGTATCTTAGGAGTCGGCTTTGGTATGTCGATGACGATACTCACCGTATTGGCTCAATCAACTATCGATAAACACCATATCGGTGTCGCAACATCTTTCTTTACATTGACGCGAACAATCGGTCAAACATTAATGGTATCAATCTTCGGCCTAGTTTTAAATAGTTCAATGAACCGTGCTTTAGCCGATAAACAAGGATTAGGTGTAACAAAAGATATGATGAATCAACTAATCAATCCACATACCGCAAACTCATTGCCGAAAGAACTAATGGGCGAGCTGCACGGCATTTTAGCTAGTGGTATTCATCAAGTATTTATTGTGGGTCTTGTATTAGTTATCTTGGCTTTTGTGTTAAATCAATTTCAGAAACGACTTGTCTGAATCGACTAAAACTGAAACAGTCCTCGCTGGTTTTTACAGTTGCGGACTGTTTTTATATTTCATTAATTTTTAAAGAATATTCCAGATTGCCTAATGGTGTCATTAGCTCCTTTAAATCAGTCATGTGCTAGATATAGAATCATTCATTTGTGAGGGTAATTAAAAAGATAGAGGTGTATACGAAGAATCAAAATGTCTGCTTTTGCTCATTATTGCAGTTTTTTTGTCAATCTATATTAATAATATGCTGTATGTCAGTCCGGGTTGTTCGGACGAGGTTATTTAATGGATTAGTTTTTAGTGAGTGTACGGAAGTGATGTCAACCCATTCAACGGTGACATCATCTTGATAAAATAGTTGCTGAGCCGCTACATCCTTAAGCGAGACGCGATAGACGAAAATAATCTACTGATACGGCTGATTGTTTAACGTAAAGAAATTTTCGATAATAGCGGTTAAAGAACCTATCGAGACGTCTAAACCCGTTTCTTCCAGGAACTCCCTTTTGACAGTCTGTTCAGTTGTTTCACTAATCTTTACTGCACCACCAGTTAAAGTTTGTGATCCATCAGCTTCATGAGAAACAAGAAGTTTGTTTTCATTAACCAAAATTCCACAAGCACGGATGTCAAATAGTGTTTGTTTAAACTGTGTTCTAATATCTGTCATGTCAGTCATTCCTCCTTAATTGAATTAGAGAACTTTGATTGTATCAGTTTATTTAATAGGCGTATACTCTAAAAATAGCAAAAAAGTCAATCAGTGACTATTTTGCTCTTTTTTATATGTTTTGAAAACCACCTGCTATGCGGGTGGTTCAGAAGAGCTTTTAGCGTGGTATAAAAAAAGTCTCCTAAAATGATAAGATATATTTGGTTTCCCGACCACGAAATATCAATCATTTAGGAGGTCCCTTATGAAAAAGGACAATCAAAGTTTATCACACACAACATGGAAA
>NZ_NGJS01000036.1 GCF_003950515.1 Vagococcus vulneris | reverse complement strand
TTGAGTGAGTATTCACTCAAAACTGGAGTTGAATTATTTATCTTCATATCGACACCGTTTTTTTGGTTAAGTCCTCGATTGATTAGTACTGGTCCGCTCCATACATCACTGTACTTCCACTCCCAGCCTATCTACCTGATCATCTTTCAGGAATCTTACTTTCTTAAAGAAATGGGAAATCTCATCTTGAGGGGGGCTTCACGCTTAGATGCTTTCAGCGTTTATCCCGTCCATACATAGCTACCCAGCAATGCCCTTGGCAGAACAACTGGTACACCAGAGGTATGTCCATCCCGGTCCTCTCGTACTAAGGACAGCTCCTCTCAAATTTCCAACGCCCGCGACGGATAGGGACCGAACTGTCTCACGACGTTCTGAACCCAGCTCGCGTGCCGCTTTAATGGGCGAACAGCCCAACCCTTGGGACCGACTACAGCCCCAGGATGCGACGAGCCGACATCGAGGTGCCAAACCTCCCCGTCGATGTGAACTCTTGGGGGAGATAAGCCTGTTATCCCCAGGGTAGCTTTTATCCGTTGAGCGATGGCCCTTCCATGCGGAACCACCGGATCACTAAGCCCGACTTTCGTCCCTGCTCGAGTTGTAGCTCTCGCAGTCAAGCTCCCTTCTGCCTTTACACTCTTCGAATGATTTCCAACCATTCTGAGGGAACCTTTGGGCGCCTCCGTTACATTTTAGGAGGCGACCGCCCCAGTCAAACTGTCCATCTGACACTGTCTCCCGCCACGATTAGTGGCGCGGGTTAGAATGGTCATAACACAAGGGTAGTATCCCACCAGCGCCTCCTTCGAAACTAGCGTTCCGAATTCTACGGCTCCTACCTATCCTGTACATGTGTCACAAACATTCAATATCAAACTACAGTAAAGCTCCATGGGGTCTTTCCGTCCTGTCGCGGGTAACCTGCATCTTCACAGGTACTAAAATTTCACCGAGTCTCTTGTTGAGACAGTGCCCAAATCGTTACGCCTTTCGTGCGGGTCGGAACTTACCCGACAAGGAATTTCGCTACCTTAGGACCGTTATAGTTACGGCCGCCGTTTACTGGGGCTTCAATTCTGAGCTTCGCTATTGCTAACCCATCCTCTTAACCTTCCAGCACCGGGCAGGCGTCAGCCCCTATACGTCATCTTTCGATTTTGCAGAGACCTGTGTTTTTGATAAACAGTCGCTTGGGCCTATTCACTGCGGCTAAACTTGCGTTTAGCACCCCTTCTCCCTAAGTTACGGGGTCATTTTGCCGAGTTCCTTAACAAGAGTTCTCTCGCTCACCTTAGGATTCTCTCCTCGACTACCTGTGTCGGTTTGCGGTACGGGTCGTTAGTTTCTAACTAGAAGTTTTTCTTGACAGTGTGATATTGGAACTTCGGTACTTTATTTCCCTCCACATCACAGCTCATCTTTAAAGATATAAGCATTTGACTCATATCAAGACTTACTGCTTGTACGCACATATCCAGCAGTGCGATTCCGTAACCTCCTGTGTCCCTCCATTGTTCAAACAAAACAAACGAGTACAGGAATCTCAACCTGTTGTCCATCGCCTACGCCTATCGGCCTCGGCTTAGGTCCCGACTAACCCTGGGAGGACGAGCCTTCCCCAGGAAACCTTAGTCATTCGGTGGACAGGATTCTCACCTGTCTTTCGCTACTCATACCGGCATTCTCACTTCTAAGCGCTCCACCAGTCCTCACGGTCCAGCTTCTACGCCCTTAGAACGCTCTCCTACCATAGAACCAAAGGTTCTATCCACAGTTTCGGTAATATGTTTAGCCCCGGTACATTTTCGGCGCAAGGGCACTCGACTAGTGAGCTATTACGCACTCTTTAAATGGTGGCTGCTTCTAAGCCAACATCCTAGTTGTTTGTGCACCCTCACATCCTTTTCCACTTAACATATATTTTGGGACCTTAACTGGTGGTCTGGGCTGTTTCCCTTTCGACAATGGATCTTATCACTCACTGTCTGACTCCCGGACATAAATGAATGGCATTCGGAGTTTATCTGAATTCGGTAACCCAAGACGGGCCCCTAGTCCAAACAGTGCTCTACCTCCATCATTCTTAATTCCGAGGCTAGCCCTAAAGCTATTTCGGAGAGAACCAGCTATCTCCAAGTTCGATTGGAATTTCTCCGCTACCCACACCTCATCCCCGCACTTTTCAACGTACGTGGGTTCGGTCCTCCAGTGCGTTTTACCGCACCTTCAACCTGGACATGGGTAGGTCACATGGTTTCGGGTCTACAACTACATACTCATTCGCCCTATTCAGACTCGCTTTCGCTGCGGCTCCGCTTCTTCAGCTTAACCTCGCATGCAATCGTAACTCGCCGGTTCATTCTGCAAAAGGCACGCCATTACCCATTAACGGGCTTTGACTTTTTGTAAGCACACGGTTTCAGGTTCTATTTCACTCCCCTTCCGGGGTGCTTTTCACCTTTCCCTCACGGTACTGGTTCACTATCGGTCACTAGAGAGTATTTAGCCTTGGGAGATGGTCCTCCCGGATTCCGACGGAATTTCTCGTGTTCCGCCGTACTCAGGATACTCATAGGTGTGTTGTCAATTTCGTCTACGGGGCTTTTACCCACTCCGGCTGACCTTTCCAGGTCGATTTGACTATCCACAACAGCTACCATAGCTGAGTCCTACAACCCCAACAAGCAAGCTTGCTGGTTTGGGCTGGTTCCGTTTCGCTCGCCGCTACTAAGGAAATCGATTTTTCTTTCTCTTCCTGCAGGTACTTAGATGTTTCAGTTCTCTGCGTCTACCTTCTGTTAGCTATGTATTCACTAACAGATAATATCCTATAAAAGATATTGGGTTCCCCCATTCGGAAATCTCCGGATCAAAGCTTACTTACAGCTCCCCGAAGCATATCGGCGTTAGTCCCGTCCTTCATCGGCTTCTAGTGCCAAGGCATCCACCGTGCGCCCTTATTCACTTAACCTTTTCTAACCTTACGGTTAGTATTTTTGTCTATACTAAACAGCGATATCTAGTATGACAACATTTTACAGTTTT
>NZ_NGJS01000035.1 GCF_003950515.1 Vagococcus vulneris | reverse complement strand
TACGATTTGGTAATAGAAGTACCAACGGACTAAACAGAAGTATGTTTGTAATGTTTACTCAATTTGAGATTGTTGGCGATACTGATGAACCGTATGTTGATATAAAATTATTTGAAAAAGCCATACCTTTGTTAAATGGACTTGATGAATGGGTTCGATATTCTCTTAAACAGTTTAATGAATTACAAAGCAGTTATTCAAAAACTATGTTTCGATTATTAAAACAATTTAGAACTACAGGTTATGCTTATTTTTCTAAAGAAGATTTCAGTGAGCTATTAGATATACCTAAAAGTTATCGTGAAAGTGATATTAATAAAAATATTTTCAAACCAATTAAAGAAGAATTAACTCCACTTTTTAGAGGTCTTACTATTAAGAAAAAGTATGGAAAAGGTAGAGGAAAACCAGTTATCGGTTATCAATTTTCTTTTAAAGCTGAAGCAAAAAATGCTGATGATTTTTCTAAAGGAGAACGAGAAAATTTACGAATCAAAATGTTTAACATTGAACACAACGGAGAACTTTCTCAGGAAGAAAAATGGGTCGCAAAAGATAAAGTTTTAGGGTTAAAAATCGGAACTCATGAAGCAGATTATTACAGCCAGCAACAAAAAGAATCAGACAAAATAGAAGAAGAAAAATTAAGAAAAGATTTGCTTAAAGAACTACAAAATGGCTTTAAATAAAGAAAAAAAGGAATGTAACATTTGATGTATCATTCCTTTTTTCTATGTATCATTTAATACATCATTCACTTAAATCTATGTGTTTTCTACTTAATTCTATACATCGTTTGATACATCATTCGCTATTTTTATACATCATTTAATACATCATTTGCCACTTTTTTGAGAAAGGTTTTTAGGGGTTAGAAACACTGTAGGCACAGCCTACAGACGACTTGTGACTTAGAAAGTGGGCCCACTTTCTCTTATGCTCTTACGAATTAGTTTGTACTTATCTAGTTTTACTATTCTTAGCTTTTATCTTTTACATGAGCGTAGCGAATTTTAACCAACACGCTTGACGAAAAAAGAGAGAAGATTAGACATGAACTTCTCTCTTTTTTAGCACGATAGACACCAAAAAATTTTGGTGGGTATAAGTGCGCCCTTAGCGATTATCGAATCAAATTTATTTGGTGCGTATAAGTGCGCCCTCATAAAAAAATCGGGAGGAATTTCCATGACAGATAAACAAGTGGAATCAAAAATTTATCAGATAGAATTACTCAATGAATTTTCTATGTCTGTTTATAATCGACTGCTACGACACGTCCATAAAAACAAAATTGATTTAACTCATCAAGCTCATCAAGAAAACTTTATCGTGTTGCTTTTTCATCAGTTAGAAGAAACTCTAAGTCTTAACTTATTCAAAAAAGAATTAAAAGAGCTAGAAGAAATAAAACACTACTGGATAACCATGAACTCCCTCACAAAAGAAATATGCGCTTCTGACGTTCAAACAGATTAAATTAAAAGTGTTCTTCATTAAGCGTCTTTCAGACGGTTAGGACAAGCCCTAACAACCCAAAAACAATCGAGAGAATCGACAAGCAAATACAAGGAGAAACGTTCTTCACTTTGAAGATCTTTCTCCTTGTATTTTTACTCGGTCTTAGGTGACAACTAACAAGCTCTTTTTTGGGTGTGTGCGCACACACCCGATGCTTGCCTTATTCCATTTAATAACATTTCCCACCAAAATTGATTTTAAAATTTCACTATCTTGATAAAAAAAGAAGCCCTAGAAATAGGGCTTCTTTTGATTGATTTGAGGTAGACCTTTTCGGATTCACAATCTCACCGGCTGTAACCGTTGGTAAGTCTACAGCTCGGTATAACATCAGATTATGTCTACCTAGTAATTAGATAACACATTTTTATAAATCAAATTGAAATAAATCTTCTATCGATACTTCAAGTACTCTTGAAATTTTTACTGCAAGTTCTAAAGATGGATTATATTTCGCTTGTTCTAATCGACCAATAGTTTCTCTTCTAATCCCTACTGCATTAGCTAATTCATCTTGTGTCATTTCTTTTAAAAGCCTGTATTTTTTTACTTGTGATTCAAAAGAAGTCATTATTAGTCCTCCTTGTCGTATTTATAAGTTAAATATGACCAACTATTTACTCCAATAGCAAATGTTAAAGAAAAAATAAGCAATGCTCCTCTATATAACATTTCGTAATCAATAAACATAAAACTCAAAATAATATTAGCGATTAAGCCAAAGACTAAAGCTATTTGAAATGCTTTAATACCTGCTTTATTTCGATTTTCAATTAATCGCTCATCATAATTCGTTCCTAACTTATACAACCAAATATATTGAAATCCACCAAAAAAAGCAAAAAATAGAAGTAGATTAGGTTCACCTTTTAACCCAAGAAGTCCTAAAAATCCAAGAAATCCTATAAGCCAACTCTTATTTGTTAGTTCTTTTTTCATTATTTTTCCTCCTATATGTGATATATTTGTATCTTTATAAGACAAATATATCACATGTGAAGAAATAAATCAACTTGGCATAATGGCTTTTATGTTAACTCAAATAATAATGTTGCTGATCCCATAGTCGGGTCATGGATATTTTGATAGAAAAATAAAATCATGATATAATAAAAGTGCGAAAACGTTAGAAGTTTCGAGTGCAAGTTTCATAGCACAAAAGCCCCAACCATTGCGAGTGGTTGGGGCTTTTTTTTCGCTTTGCGACTAAGCGTGTGGGTTGAATGGCATTAGCCCTTAATTATCGTCTTGCTTTTCCAACCAATAAGCAAACAGTTCAAGAACTGCCCCAACAATGATCGGTGCGATAATTAACGTTAGAAGTTTTTCAATCATGCAAGTTTCACCTCCAAACCTATAATAGCTTTGGTAGGCTAAGTGCCATTAATTAATATAGCATAATTTTTCTAACAATTTATACTATCTTTTATAACCACAACAAAAGTGGTAGCATGTTGTTATAGTTTGTTACAGGAGGTTTATAATGAAAAGTATTAAAGAAATGGCTGATACACTTAATGTTTCTAAAATGACTGTTTCAAGATACATTAAATCAATTGGTGCAACAGAGGCGGCTCAAGATGGACAAACATTACTGTACGATGATGCAGTTGTAACTCTTGTTATGAAAGGTTTATCTAAAGATAAAGACCAAAACACCGAAACAAATGATGTTGCAGTTGATTTTAAAGCTCAATATATTAAAAGCCTTGAAGATTCTAATCATTTTTTGCAAAAGGAAGTAGAAGATAAAAATAAACAATTGATGTCAAAAGATGAGCAGATTGATTCACTTCAAACAATTCTAAACCAGCAACAACAATTACTACTTTACGAGCAACAAAAAAACACAAAACTACTAGAAGAAAATATAGAAAATAAAAGATGGTGGCAGTGGTGGAAATAAAATAGCTTTTTATTCTTATCATTTGCTATTGATTTTAATTCTAGGGTTGTTAGGGTTCACCCTGACCGTCTGAAAGACGTTTTATTTATCAAACTAAGAGTTTTAACTAAATGAGCTTAAATAGCTCTTTTTTTTGCGTTTTAAGGCTATTAATTCATTTCTTTAGAGAAATGTTTTAGGTTTTAGCGAAGGAGCGTAAAGCGACTGCTGCAAGTTTAATGTGAGAGTGGTTTTCTCTCACTCCTTTTTTATATCCTTTTGTCTTACGCATAGATCAATTTAATAAAAAGAAGTGATTTTTAGGTGGGAAAAATAGAGTACCTCTTTTATAATCTCTTTTAAACCTCTTTTAAACCTCTTTTAGACACCAGTTGAGCCTTAGAGCCACAAGGGATACAAGATGTTTAAGGGGTGGTTTTGTCTGTTTATGGGGGTGGTTTTGTCTGTTTATGGGGGTGGTTTTGTCTGTTTATGGGGGTGGTTTTGTCTGTTTATGGGGTATTGACTTAGGAGTATCACTCCTTTATAGTTTGTTTATTAGATTAGGAGGCTTACTATGGCAAATGAATTAGTTAAATATCATACTGAATTAAATACAATTCCTTTAAGAAAATTTTCTCCAGTAGAAATGAATCTCTTTTTTTCAATAGTTTCACGTATGCGTGATAAAGGAGAGCAGACAGTTCGTTTTTCCTTTGATCAGTTAAAAGACTTAAGTGATTATAAAGCGACTGCTAACAGCCGTTTTATCGATGATATTTACAGTACTTATGAAAAAATTCTTTCGTTACGATTTGGTAATAGAAGTACCAACGGACTAAACAGAAGTATGTTTGTAATGTTTACTCAATTTGAGATTGTTGGCGATACTGATGAACCGTATGTTGATATAAAATTATTTGAAAAAGCCATACC
>NZ_NGJS01000034.1 GCF_003950515.1 Vagococcus vulneris | reverse complement strand
TTTCCATGTTGTGTGTGATAAACTTTGATTGTCCTTTTTCATAAGGGACCTCCTAAATGATTGATATTTCGTGGTCGGGAAACCAAATATATCTTATCATTTTAGGAGACTTTTTTTATACCACGCTGAAAGCTCTTCTGAACCACCCGCATAGCAGGTGGTTTTCAAAACATATAATAAATAAAAAAGTCTAAACCATTTAAATGGTTTAGACTTAAAAAAAATTTATCACATAAAATTATAAAAGGCTCTTCAATTCAACATCTGGATACTTATCCGCAAACCAACGCTCCGCAAATTGGTTTTCAAATAAAAACAGTGGTTGGTCAAAGCGATCACGAGCTAAAATATTTCGACTTGAACTCATTTTTTCATCCAGTTGTTCAGGATCAATCCAACGAGCAATTTTAGTACCCATCGATTCCATAATAATTTCAGTATTATATTCACCCAACATACGGTGTTTGAAAACTTCGAATTGAAGCTGACCTACAGCACCGATAATGTAATCTTCCGTTAAATACGTTTTATAAAGTTGGATGGCCCCTTCTTGTACCAATTGCTGCAAACCTTTATGAAATGATTTTTGTTTCATAACATTTTTAGCTGTAACTTTCATAAATAATTCAGGTGTAAAGTGCGGTAATTCTTCAAACTCAACTCGTTCCTTACCAGTAAAAATTGTATCACCAATCTGATAATTTCCCGTATCGTATAGTCCAATAATATCTCCCGCCACTGCTTCTTGTACGGTTTCACGAGAATCAGCCATAAATTGTGTAGAATTATTTAATTTTATTTTTTTACCTGTTCGATATAATTCAACATCCATTCCGCGTTCAAAGATTCCAGAACAAATACGAACAAAAGCAATTCTATCCCTGTGAGCCGGATTCATATTTGCTTGAATTTTAAAAATAAAGCCTGAAAATTCTTCTGAATACGGACTGACTTCATCGCCTTCTTTAGTCTGATGAGCTGATGGTTTTGGTGCGAATTGTAGGAATGTTTCTAAAAATGTTTGTACACCAAAATTAGTTAATGCTGAACCAAAGAACACAGGCGTTAATTCGCCAGCGGCAATCTTCTCTTCTGAAAATTCATTTCCTGCTTCTAACAATAACTCAACTTCATCTTGGACCTGTTTAAATATTGATTGCTCATTCAATGGATGCTCTTTTGCTAAATTTCCATCTTTAGTTAATTGAATAAAACGATCGCTATCAAATCGATCTGGACGATACACTTCTACACGATGATTATAGATATCGTATAGGCCTTCAAATCCTTTACCCATACCTATCGGCCAGTTCATCGGATATGAATCGATTTCTAAAACTTCTTCAAGTTCTTCAAGTAGATCAAGCGGTTCACGTCCATCTCTATCTAACTTATTAATAAAGGTAAAAATTGGAATCCCACGCATGCGACAAACTTGGAACAACTTCTTTGTTTGTGCTTCAATACCCTTAGCGCTATCTATAACCATCACTGCGCTATCAACAGCCATCAACGTTCGGTATGTGTCTTCAGAAAAGTCTTCGTGACCAGGTGTGTCTAAAATATTCACACGTTTATCATCATAATCAAACTGCATCACGGAACTTGTTACTGAGATACCACGTTGTTTTTCAATATCCATCCAATCAGATTTAGCGAAATTTCCGGTTTTTTTACCTTTGACAGTTCCAGCATTTCGAATAGCTCCTCCGAATAACAATAATTGTTCTGTAATTGTTGTTTTACCAGCATCCGGATGCGAAATAATCGCAAATGTTCGCCGTTTATCTACTTCTTGTCTTTGAGTACTTTCCATAATTAACCCCTTTAAATTTTTATGTCATTATCTACAATTTACATCAACAAAAAACACCACTCAGTATACCATGAATGGTGTCTTCTGTGAATAATTAAGCCATAAAATAAAGCTACAGCAGTTATTATCGCCCAATCCACTGAATCATGTTGCGGTGAGAAATTCCCGCATCCTCATAAACATCCCCAAAAACTTGATAACCTATTTTTTCATAAAAGCCTAGCGCCTGAAGCTGCGCACCAAGAACTAACTCATTTCCGCCGTGTTTTTTTGCATAATCTTTCAAGCCATGCATAATTATTTCGCCATACCCTTTTCCGCGTCCAGACTTGGACACTGCCACACGCTGAATTTTAAAAACACCGGGTGATTTTTCGTAAAGCCTCGCAGTTGCCAATGGTTGTCCATTCTCATATAAAACGAAGTGAACACAACCTTCTTCACCTTCAACTTCTAATTCTTTAGGAACAGCTTGTTCTTTTACAAAAACTTCCATTCGAATATCCACTGCATCTTGATAGACTTTAGAGCCTAGTGTCGTTGTTTCTTTAATTTCAATCATTATTATTCCCCTTTCAATTAAAATTTTCAAGCAATCTGTAATTAAATATATTATACTAAGAAATAAGATGACTCAATGTTTATCTTTTAATAGTTACTTTTTTTTAATAAAAGGAGATGGTTATATGCTTAAAAAGGTTCACGAGTCAAAGCTCATGTTTTGGTCTATAGAACTTTTGATTCTTGCTACACTAATATTTATGGGAACAAAGATAAATTTCTTATTTCAACCTTTAGCAACAATGTTCACAACACTGTTTGCACCAATACTAATCTCAGGTTTTTTATTTTATCTAGTTAATCCGCTTGTCGTTTTCCTAACAAAAAAGGGCTTGCACCGAACTCCTGCAGTTGCCATTGTGATGTTGTTGTTAGTCGGTATTTTAGTCTTTCTATTCATGCTGATTATTCCGAATTTAATTAATCAGCTGACATCCTTAATTAGTAAAATGCCTGCTACTTTCACTCTGGTTGAAAATTGGATTAATAAGATTACTCATCATCCCATTATGAAGAACACCGACATTCAAACTTATTTAGATAAATTCGGTATTTCGATTAGCAGTATTGCAAAATCAACATTAAGTGGACTTAGCTCTGGTGTTGGTTCAATTGTTTCCTCGGTTGCGGGAATCGCAATTATGATAATTACCGTTCCATTTATGCTATTTTACATGCTGAAAGATGGACAAAAATTTTTACCAATGATCAGCAAGTATTTTCCTAAAAATCATAAAAATGAAATTGAAACTTTACTTGGAAAAATGAGCAGCACCATTTCAAAATATATCAGCGGACAAATGATAGAATGCTGCTTTGTCGCAATCTTCACGTTTCTTGGTTATTTCTTAATAGGCATTGATTATGCTTTCCTATTCGGTATGATTGCGGGAACGACTAACATGATTCCTTATATCGGACCTTATCTTGGATTAGCACCTGCAGTTTTAGCAACTGTATTCACTGATCCGTGGAAAGCTGTTTTAGCATGTATCGTTGTTTTAGTGGTCCAACAAGTCGATGGTAACATCGTCTACCCGAACGTCATCGGCAAGAGTTTAGACATTCACCCGTTAACCATTATTATTATTTTATTAGTGGCTGGTAATATTGCGGGACTCCTCGGTATGATTTTAGGAGTACCATTTTACGCTGTCTGTAAGACTGTAATTGTTTATATCTATAATATCGTTCAACTCAACAAGTCTGATTCCAATAATCAAGAAGAGTCTACTCATATAAGTGAATAAAATTTACCTGATATTGCTAAAACGCACCAATTATGATACGATTTCCAAGTAACAATCTACATTTTTTTGAAGGAGAGAAAAGCTTATGAACGCTGACCCCGATAGTCAGTCTATCTTGATTAATATTATTATATTGATTTTTTTAACCTTACTAAACGCCTTTTTTGCAGCTGCAGAAATTTCTGTCGTTTCAGTCAATCGCAATCGCTTAGAATCAAAAGTTGCTGAAGGAGATAAAACATCAATAAAATTATTAAACTTAATCAATGATTCAAATAATTTTTTATCAACAATTCAAGTCGGAATTACCTTGGTAACAATCTTATCTGGTGCGTCTTTAACGAATTCTTTCGCACACGAACTCGCACCATTATTTGGTAATGTCGCATGGGCAAAACAAGCTTCACAGATTATTGTGTTAATTTTATTAACATATGTTTCAATTGTTTTTGGTGAACTTTATCCAAAGCGGATTGCAATCAATAATCCCGAAACAGTGGCTAAATTTGTGATGGGACCTATTAAATTTCTTGGAAAGATTATGAGACCTTTTGTCTGGTTGTTATCTAGCTCAACAAACCTTTTGAGCCGCCTAACTCCGATGACTTTTGACGATGAAAATGAAAAAATGACACGAGAAGAAATGGCCTATATGTTGTCTAATGAAGGTGTCCTTGATACTGAAGAATTAGAAATGGTGCAAGGCATTCTTGACCTGGACACCACATTAGCTAGAGAAGTTATGGTACCTCGAACAGAAGCATTTATGATTGACATCCACGATCCTGTTAAAGAGAATTTAGATAAAGTAATGGGACAAAGTTTCTCGCGTATTCCTGTCTATAATGAAGATAAAGATAAAATTGTAGGTATTATGCATTTAAAAAATCTTTTAAATGCAGCATATCAATCTGGTTTTGATAATCTCGACATTCGTGAGGTCATTCATGAGCCACTTTTCGTACCGGAAACAATCTATATTGATGACTTGCTGGTTGAATTAAAACGCACACAAAACCATATGGCGATTCTTTTAGATGAATATGGCGGTGTCGTTGGCTTAGTTACTTTTGAAGACTTGCTAGAAGAAATTGTTGGAGAAATTGATGATGAATCCGATGATATTACTTTGGAAGAACAGTATACAAAACTCTCGGATAATGAATACATCATCTTAGGCAAAATGTCGATTGATGATTTTAATGATAAATTTGGGACAAAAATTGAAATGCATGATGTTGATACAATGGCTGGTTTCTTGATTACTGAATTAGGTGTGATTCCTGACGAAACCGAGCGCTTATCATTTGATGTAGAGCATATCACGTTGACTACATACAAAACCAAAGGAACACGCTTATTGGAAATCAAGGTTGACATACATGAAGTTGATGATCTTGACGATGACTATGAAGAAGATAAATATCGTCGTGCTAAACAGAACAATAATAATTAAAAGTAAAAGCCGTCACCTATATGGTGGAACTGACCCCAAAAGATGAGACAAATATAAAAACACCCCTGTTGAATTCATGTAAAATGAATTTAACGGAGGTGTGTTTTTTATGGTTAAAAGGATTGCTTATCCAGTAGAAGTAAAAGAAGAAG
>NZ_NGJS01000033.1 GCF_003950515.1 Vagococcus vulneris | reverse complement strand
TCATTAATTTAAAACTTGCTAGCGAATTGTTATTCACTAAATATGGTTTGTTTTTACTTTCGTAAAAACGCCCTACACATTTGGTTTGTCTTACTTTGTTCAGTTTTCAAAGGTCTAAATCTTTTTGTTTTAAGTTGCTGTAGCAACTTTTATATAATATCAAACTTGCTTGTCTTTGTCAAATATTTTTTTATTTTTTTATTTTAAGAACTAATTTTTCTTAAAAATATAATCTAAGGACAAGAAACATAATACCATAAATAGGAAATAAATCAATATTTTTTTAATAAAAAAAGGGCACACCAGAAATATCTATATTTTCTAATACATTTTTTACTTGTTTCGGATTTTCCCATCCATAAGTGGCAGAATCAATTTCTGACACGTTATTTTCATCCAAAGTAAAAACAAATAACGGCATAGATACACTATTAATCGTCACATTGGTTAACTCAAATAAATCCATTTTACTCGTATCAAGTTTTACAACATCTTTTAAATCTCTCAATATACAAGCTAAACTAGTATGTATTGAATCAATATTAGCAACAATAAAATCTAAATGATCAGTTTTATCATGTTTTACCAAAAATTTTTTTTCGCCATTATTCAAATTTAGCATGACAGTTCCTGCGACTTTTGATTGTGACAATATACCCACCTCGATCATTTTTTATACTTAATAACATTTTAGCAAACACTGTTGAGTATATCATATTTTCAGAAATAATACATTATTTTTCCAAAATATCATCAATCGCTTCATCAATCCAACTATCTAATTTTTTTTCTATAGATTCAAAACCTATTTTCTTCTTTCTGTTTGTAAAATATCTCTTTCGCTTCATCCCCGTAATCACTTTTGAATCAACTTCTTCGAGAACTCTCATCGACAAACTTATCTTCTTAGTATATTCATCCACATCTATTATTCTCACTCTAACTTGCTCACCCACAGATAATTCATCAAATATGTTCTTAACGAATCCGTGCCTCACCTCAGAAACATGGATTAACCCTTGATGATTTTGACTCAGTGATACGAATGCTCCATATGGTTGAACTCCTGTAATCTGTCCAGTAAGTACCATTCCAATTTTATATTCCATAATTTCCTCCTCGCAACTTCTCCAAACTATTTTAACACAAAAAAAGATAAGGAGAATAACATCCTTATCTTTATATTATTAATCTTTATATTATTCGTTGATTACAATTGTTTCGATTACTACATCACTCAACGGCTTGTCCTGAGCATTTTTTTCAACATCTGCAATTTGATCAATAATACCCATACCTGAAACAACTTGTCCAAATACAGTATGTCTAAAATCTAACCAAGGCGTCCCGCCATTATTGTACGCTTCTATAATTTCTTTAGGAAACCCGGCTTCTTCAAGTTGACGCATCATATTCATAGGAACATGTTTGTTTTGAACGACAAAAAATTGACTGCCATTTGTATTGGGTCCAGCATTAGCCATTGATAAAGCACCCCTTAAATTAAATAGCTCTTTAGAAAACTCATCTTCAAATTTTTCTCCATAAATACTAGATCCGCCCATTCCAGTTCCAGTCGGATCACCTCCCTGAATCATAAAATCCGGAATAACCCTGTGAAAAATAGTTCCATCATAGTAGCCTTCCTTAGCTAATTCAATAAAGTTTTTAACCGTTTTAGGTGCTTTTTCCGGAAATAGAGCAATCTTAAAATCACCCATATTTGTTTTAATTGTTGCAAATGTTGTTGCATTGTCTAAATCTAACTGTGGATATACTGTCATTTTTATTCCTCCATCTATTTATTTTCGAGAATACTTCTCACTTTTGTGGTTAGCAAATCAATTGCTACTTGATTTTTTCCACCTTCCGGCACTATAATATCAGCGTATTTTTTAGTTGGTTCAATAAATTGCTGATGCATCGGCTTTACAACAGATAGATATTGATCAATTATCGACGTCAATGTTCTTCCTCTTTCTTCCATATCACGTTTAATACGTCGAATAATCCGAATATCATCTTCAGTATCAACATACACTTTGATATCCATCAACTCTCGTAAGCGTTCATCTTCCAAAATCAAAATCCCTTCAAGAATGATAACTTCTTTTGGTTCCTGATGAATGACTTCCTGACTTCGTGTGTGTTCTTCGTAATCATAAACCGGCTTATCAATTGATTCATATCTTATTAACTTTTGTAACTGTTCTATTAACAAATCATTATCAAAGGCTAATGGATGATCGTAATTAGTATCTAATCTTTTTTCAAAAACTAAATGACTTTGATCTCGATAATAAGAGTCTTGTTCGAAAAGCAAGATAGAATGGCTCGGCAGTGCTTTTAGTATCGAACGGCTGACACTTGTTTTTCCGCTTCCTGAACCTCCAGTAACTCCAATTACAATCGGACGTTTCTCGGATTGTGACATATTTTCCCCCCACTTAATGGTATTCTCTTTCTGTTCTTTTATATGTTACTTCATCTATGTCATTGATTCAACTATAATTCCTTTTTATTTCTATAAAAAAACTGAGCCTTTAATATAGACTCAGTTAATCATTTTATCTTTCTTGCACGTACTTGTATGCTGTACCTAGCGAGATGTTACATTCTTCAGCAATTTGACGTAATGTATAGCGATTATTATTGTATAAGTATCTAATTTGATCTATTGTTTCTTGAGAAATTTTAGGTCGCCCACCGACACGACCATTTTTACGCGCTTCTTGTAACCCTTTAGTCGTACGTTCACGAATAATTGACTTTTCCATTTCTGCAATTTGTAAAATCATTTCTAAATAATTGTTATCACTAACATTTTCGTAAACAGCGCCTTTATTTAAAACAACTAATTTAATTCCTCTTCGTTTTAAATATTCTAAAAAATCCGCTAATTGAATAATTGATTTTCCGATACTTCTCAATTCATACACAACCAGTTCATCATCTTCCATCAACGAACTAACAATATCTTCCAGTACAATATCAGCTTGAACTGCTGTATCACTTGTCATGGGTACAGTAAGATTTTGTACCCCAAATTCTTCCAAAGCCACCATTTGTTGCTTTTCATAAGAACTATTTCCATTTTTATTAACGTAACCTATTTTTTTCATTGTTATGTCTCCCCCTACATTATTTATTTCCCACAAACCAATTCATTATACTACTATACCGTTTTTCAAAAAACCTGCCATATCAAACTTTTCATAACTTTATGCAAAATTTGATAAAATATGGCACAATAAACGAACGAGGTTAATTATAATTCGAAAAAATGTACTTATAACACAAAATACGTAATTTTATTTACAAAATAAAAATAACGTGACTATCATCATATTTTTTAATCACCGATTGCAAAATTAAGTTAGACAAATAAAAAATCATTTACGATACACTCAAATTGTATCTCTGATGAAAGAAGATAAGGAGTGCAACCACAAATGACCTAGACATATCTTACTACAGACAAACTCGTTTTAATAGAATCTTTTATAATCAACATAAAAAAGCGATACCTATGACAAAAAATCTAAAACAATCAAAACAGACTATTTATAGTATTTACAAATTTTCCGACGATAAAGGAGTACCTATATCGATTTATTACAAAAGATATAAATACAATAAAAAGAATTATAAATGATATTTTATCTAGTTTAATTTGACAAATGAAAAATAAAAAAAAGATCTTCCCTTTAATTAGGAAAGATCTTCAGCTTAATTATTTAGCTAATGCTGCTTTTGCTTGGTCAGCCAACGCAGTAAATGCTGCTGCATCATGAACTGCTAAATCAGCTAACATTTTACGGTTCATATCGATTTCAGCTAATTTCAAGCCATGAACCATTTTGCTGTAGCTCAAACCGTTCATACGAGCTGCTGCATTGATACGAGCAATCCATAATTTACGGAAATTACTTTTAGTTTTACGACGATCTCTGAATGCATATGTATGAGATTTCAACACTTGTTCTTTTGCTGTTTTGAATAATGTATGTTTAGAGCCGTAGTAGCCTTTAGCTAACTTAAGCACTTTTTTACGACGACGGCGAGTTACTGTTCCACCTTTTACACGTGCCATGATAATTCCTCCTTGAGTTCTCTTTTAAAGTTCTAATGTTTTAGTCATTATCAATAACTAAAA
The DNA here is from genome assembly GCF_003950515.1 of Vagococcus vulneris. Lineage (GTDB taxonomy): Bacteria > Bacillota > Bacilli > Lactobacillales > Vagococcaceae > Vagococcus > Vagococcus vulneris. The sequence continues at coordinate 2,783 of NZ_NGJS01000033.1, read as the reverse complement.
ATTATTTCATACGAGTCAATTGTTGACGGATACGTTTGTAATCCCCTTTTGATACCATGCTTGGGCGACGTAATTGACGACGTTGTTTTTTAGTTTTTCCGTGGAAACGGTGACTTGTAAACGCGCGGAATCTCTTTAATCCGCCACCACCAGTACGTTTAACACGTTTAGCTAGTCCGCGGTGAGTTTTCATTTTTGGCATTTGATTTTCCTCCTCAGATTATTTACTACTTATCTGTTTTAGGCGCCAGCATAATAAACATGCTTCTGCCATCCATTTTCGCTTTTTGTTCCACTGTTGAAATATCAGCAGTTTCATCAGCTAAGCGATTTAAGACGTTCTGACCAATTTCTTTATGAGTAATCGCACGGCCTTTAAATCGGATAGAAGCTTTCACTTTGTCTCCTTTTTCAAGAAACTTGCGTGCGTTACGTAACTTAGTATTGAAATCATTGACATCGATTGTAGGACTTAAACGTACTTCTTTAACATTAATTACTTTTTGCTTTTTACGGGCTTCGCGTTCCTTCTTTTGTTGTTCGAAACGATATTTTCCATAATCCATCACTTTCGCAACGGGTGGTTTTGCATTTGGTGCTACTAAAACTAAATCTAGTTGTGCACTTTCAGCAATGTTTAATGCTTCAGCTTTTGTTTTTACTCCCAACTGCTCTCCGTCTGCTGCAATCAACCGTAGTTCTCTTGCACGAATGCCGCCGTTTACCATAATATCTTTAGCTATGGTCATTCACCTCCAAATATATTAGAGAAAAATACAGAAAAAAACGAGTTCCCTTTAGACAGAACCCGCACCAAAAATTCTATAACGTTCTAAAACGAAAAGAATTATCAATATCCAGCCCAATCACTTTTGCAATTTAGGCGAGAAGCGGGTGCTTCTGCTTTAATTTCTCAACTCCAATAGTATATCTAATACTAATGCTTGTGTCAACCTTTAATTTATTAAAAAGTATATTTGAATTACCTTAATGTTGTGATATTCTTAACATATTGTGAAAAAGGGAGTCGATTTATTTTATGTTTGGATCGTATGTATCAATGTTAAAAAATGAGTTTGCTGGTTACAACAAGGCTAGATTCACCAAGGATATCATGGCCGGCGTGACAGTTGCTGCTGTAGCCTTACCTCTTGCCTTAGCCTTTGGCGTATCTAGTGGAGCAACTGCTGCTTCTGGTATGATTACTGCTATTATTGCCGGAATTATTATTAGTGCTTTATCAGGCGCATTTTTCCAGATTTCCGGACCGACCGGGGCAATGGCTGCTATTTTAATTTCAGTTGTTGCAAGTTATGGATTAAACGGAGTTTTTCTAGCTACCTTAATGGCAGGTATTATTTTATTAATTGCCGGAATTTTTAAATTAGGGATTTTAGGTAATATCCTACCTTCGTCTGTTATTACGGGATTTACCTCAGGAATTGCCATTATTATTGCTCTTGGTCAAATTAATAACTTTTTTGGCGTAACATCAAACAGCACCGAACCTATTAAACAAGTACAAAGCTACTTTAATTATGGGTTTCATTTAAATTTAACCACTACATTTATTGGTTTATTTGTCGTGCTGTTTATGGTGTTCTTCCCTAAAAAGTGGAACTCAATTGTCCCTTCTTCATTGCTTGCAATTATTCTGACGACGGCTGTCGTAATGATTTTTGATTTAGATGTTGCGCGGGTTGGTAAAATTCCCACAACTTTATTAGCAGATGATCGTTTGTCATTAACTTCTATTAATTTAGATATGATGACCGGTTTAATTTCACCGACTATTAGCATTGCTGTCTTAGGCATGATTGAAAGCTTGTTATGCGGCGCATCTGCCAGTAAAATGACTGGGCGTCCGATTAACAACAATCAAGAATTGATTGCTCAAGGAATCGGGAATATTATTTTACCATTTTTCGGTGGAATTCCTGCTACAGCAGCAATTGCACGAAGCAGTGTTGCAATTAAATCTGGAGCAGTAACTAGGTTAACCGGTGTATTTCATGCACTATTTCTTCTATTATCTATGTTCTTATTTGCGCCATTAATGTCAAACATTCCGTTAAGTGGGCTTGCCGGCGTTTTGATGGTAACAGCATGGAGAATGAATGATTGGGACAATATCAAGTATTTATTCAAACATCATTTAGCTAGCGGTGAAATCAAGTTTGCCCTAACCATGGCCGCAACAGTCATACTTGATTTGAGTATGGCGATACTTATCGGTACGGCCTTTGCTTTTATTCATTTCATTGTTAAAAGTGCTAAGATTAATATCAATATTGAACCTGTTGATCCTAGGCGAATGGGACTTAATGAAAATGAGCAAAATCATATTAATTGGTGTGTGGTCTATGTTACAGGACCGCTTTTCTTTATGAGTATGGATTCATTGCTATCAGAATTAGCCACAATTCCAAAAAATCAGAATATTATATTCTCACTACGTGGTGTTCCACACATGGATGTTACGGCATGTCATGCATTACTTGATTTTTATACATCCGCCACTAACGAAGGCCGCATAGTCGTCTTTGCTTCGGTTAACCCGAAAGTCAATGAACAATTAGAAAAATCTGGATTCTCTGAATTAGAAACCCATTACGCTTATCCGACGGTTGACAGATTTTTAACAACAATTTTATAAAATCAAAACCTCCAGTGTGAACTGGAGGTTTGTTCTTCGGCTGAAAGCCTCTATTGCCGGCCTGAGCCTAAAAGGCTCACTGAAAAAGTCTCCCTTATGCACCACATTCACTCGCTGATCCTAAAAG
>NZ_NGJS01000032.1 GCF_003950515.1 Vagococcus vulneris | reverse complement strand
CGAAAGCCTTGTAAACATTATAAATAGTCTGTTTTGAACGTTTTAGATGTTTAGCAACGACTATCACTTTTTGATGTTGATGATAATAAGATTCTATTAAAACTAGTTCCTCTGTAGTAAGATGTGTTTAGATCATTTGTGATCACTCTCCTTGTTTTCTTTGGTAGGAAATACAATTTGAGTGTATCACAAATGATTTTTTAGTTGTCTAGCTTAATTTTACAATCGACGTTCTATAAAAAAGTCGTCTGAAAATTGACAGCAGCACTATTTTTTGTCAGATGACATTAGAAGATACTAATGATAAAATAACGTATAAAGTACCAACTATTAGGTGTTTGTAGTTTCGTGTTGTTGAGTAGTTGGTGTCATAATAATTTTCATAGTATCGATTAAAGGCAAATACTGTTAATAATTTAGAGTGATTAGAGAAGGTTTTTTTATGGAATAAGAAAATTATCAAGAATATATTGAGGAAACATTAAAGAGCGTAAAAAACTTACAATGAAAAAATGTAAATTTATTAATCGCTGGGAAAAGTGGGGTTGTTAAGTCTACATTAATTAATACAATATTGGGTGATAATTGATTAAAATAGAAATTAGTGAACCTGTTACTGAGGGTGTTAGTTTGGCAGAGCAAACCGATTTTCCAATCAGAATATATGATACAATAGGGTTTAAAATCAGTTCAAAGAGATGTGTTTTAAAAAGTACCACTAAAGCGCAATCTTATGCAACAGTTAATAAAAAATATTCAGATAATTGAAGATATAGATGATGATATTCATGTTGTTTTTGGTTTTAGATCAAGGTTAGAGGAATCAGAGATAAGTGGCTAGTGAAACAAAAAATACAAGCTGTCAGTGTGTTGATTAAGTGTTTCGATTTAAATGAAACCAAATTATTTACCAGAATAGTTATATTTAAGGATAGTCTTTTCAAGATGGATGGCTTGAATATTTTAAAGAATATTAACAGCCCTATATTAAAATTAAAAATAAGGTTCAAGAAAAAAATTTTAAAATTAAAAGGAGTTATTATGAATTTGACTAAAAAGGCATTATCACAAGCTTTAAAAGAGTTAATGAGTCATATTGAATTTGATAAAATAACTATTTCTGACGTTACTAAAGAAGCTGGGGTTTCGCGAAATACCTTTTATTATCATTTTTCTGATATCAATCATCTATTAGAGTGGACTTATGATAATGAAATTGTTAATGAGTTAGCAACTTACGGAAATTTAGAAACTTGGAAAGATGGTCTATTAAGTGTTTTTAATTATACGGAGAAAAATAGAAAATTTTGCTTAAACACATTTCACTCATTGAGTCGAGATCGTTTGGAAAGTTTTCTTTATCGGATTAGTCACGACATGTTGATTTCAATTATGAGCAAACGCTATAGTTCTGACAGGTTGTCTGAATCTTTAAAGTTAGATATTGCTGACTTTTATGGTCGTGCTATTGTTGCTCAAGTGGTTCATTGGTTAAAAAATAGATTGATTGAGCCGAAAGATCAAGTAATTGCTAGAATTGAAAGAGCTACAACAGGAATGATTGACTTAATCGTTGGTAATCAAACTTATCGTTCTGACAATTAGTGACTTATGCCCAAAATACAAACAAATTACTCGATTTGTATATATTTTTTTTTCTATAAATTTGTATGATAAAGATATAAAAAATATATAATTTTAGGAGGAGTTTTGTTATGTTTTTCTTTGCACATATTCCATGGTATTCTGTGTTGATGTGGTTTGCTGTTGTTGGTGGTTTAATGTTAATGAATGAATTAGCTAGGATGAACAAGTGGGTAGCACTTATTTTATTTACTATTTTACCGCTTATTTTAACTATTTTTGTGTGGCCAACAACTGCGGGACCAGGAAGCAGTACAGGAACATGGTTTCATTGGGTCAAAGTTTATTCCGCATTAGCCGGATGTTTGGGTTTTTTAGCTTTGCGTTTTATAAAAGGAGCTAAAGATAATAAGTATATGCTTGCTTTTCCTGCGCTTATTTTAGCTATTAATATTATGGAAGCAGTATTTCGTGACTTTCAAGTTTACTCATTACACGGTATGATTGATGGCGTATTCATGAATGGTGGCGTTTGGAATATTATGAATGGAATTGCCGGTATTCTGAATATTATCACTATTTCTGGTTGGTTTGGTATTCAAGTTAGTAAAGATAAGCAAAAAGACATGGTTTGGGCCGACCAAATGTGGTTTTGGATTATTGCATATGATTTATGGAACTTCGCCTATGTTTATAATTGTGTATCTGATCATTCTTTTTACGCAGGACTTGGTTTATTAATGTCTTGTACGATTCCAGCCTTTTTTATCAAAAAAGGCGCATGGTTACAGCATCGAGCACAAACATTAGCTTTTTGGATGATGTTCACTATGAGTTTCCCGGCTTTTGTTGGAGATTCAAAATTTTCAGTGGATAGTTCACATAGTAGTGTTGCATTGTTTACTTTGAGCTTTATCGCTTTAGCAGCCAACGTCGCGGTCTTTATTTATCACTTCTATCGCGTTAAAAAATACAAGAAAAATATTTTTAAAGATGAGGTTTATGCTGGGCTTTCAAAATTCAATGAAGTGAAAGATAATAATTAAATAAAAACTTTTCTAAATGTTCTTTTCAGTGATCGAGAATAGTTTAAAATGATGGCTGTTTGTGGGATAAATCGTTGGTTATACAACCTATTTATAGATGGGTATAAGATACAGTCAAATTAGCTGCTTCTCTTAGAAAAAAACATTTAAGTGGGAAAAACTGTAGACGTTTTATACAAAAGTAAACCAAAGAGATAGAAATCTCTTCGGTTTTTTAGTGTCTAATTTATCGTTTGCTGCTGAATTTTAAAATGTCAAAAAGGGAATGGATATTTCCATCCTTTAAAAGATTAATTTTTAGGAAGCACCTTACTAATTAAATGAGTATGATTTAAATATTATTAACTATTTTGTCAGTATTTTGACTTTCTCTTCGTTTAAAATTAATTCTTTAAGAGAAAATCTAGAGTAAGATACTTCTTCATAATTCATAAAATAATAGTCCCGTGCTTCAAGATTCATGATAGCTTTATACTGTGTATAATCTATACTATTATCCGCTTTTATTTTAACACCTTTTGGAATATCAACAGCATTTAAAATATGTGACACAGCAACCAGTCCATTTTCTTTTTCAGTATGTTCTCTTAAAAATGCTGTTCGAATAAATCGGGAAGCCGATGTATAATCCCCTGGTAAGCCTAGAGCACCAGAACCAGGTCCATCAGAGACAGTTTTCATCTCTCCATACTGTTTCATTTCAAAATCTTTAGGTTGTAAATTAGAGTAGTGATTTAAATTAGATAAATGCCATGGGAAATCCGGTGAATTTGTCATAACACCAACGTTATTTTTATAAAAATGAGTTCCTGTTTCTGTCATTTCTAACACATAAGTTTCTCCAGTAGAGTCAGAAACTAGCCAATGTAATGGAACTTTACTCTTTAAGATTGGATTTTCCATATCAATTAAATTTATTGTTGGAAGTATTTCTTCTAATTCAGCTACTGACGCTATATGACTTAAAGCCCACGCTACAAAATCAGTGGCATTTATATTAACCTTATTTGAGTCTGCTACAGTCGAATAAGTAGCGTTACCAGAAAAGTAAAGTGAAGCGATACTAAATCCTTTTTCATTCATACCATCAGCAAATATTAAGCTATGCGTATCACGTCCAGCTCCGATAAAAGCAAATTTAGAGATATAAGACTCTCTGTCTTCAGGTATAAATTTAGTTTCTTGAGGAACGTAGATAACCTTTGCTTCTAAAGGAAAAGAGAAATCCATTGTTCTAGCAAAAAAATGCTCTTGCTTATTAGTTGTTAAAGTTAATGATGTACACATAAAAGAACCTCCGCTAATTAATTTGTTAACTATATTTTATCATTCGAATGCGGACAAAATTTTTATTTTAATTCATTTCAGAGGACAAATAACGAAAAAATAAACAGTATAAATTAAATTAGTTTTATATTTTTTAAATGATTTTAAATTATTAACGGTATCATTCTTCTTTAATAAGATAATTTACCACAAATCATAATTATTTCGCTTATTTTTACTTTATTTACTTTTTAAATCAATTTGTATATTTATTAACAACCGCCTTTTAATAAATACTCTAAGGTAGCATTTCCCATTACCTCTGAAGCAATTAGCAAGGCATCTTCATTAACCATAAATTTTGGATGATGATGTGGGTAGAAGTCATCTCCTTTTTTAGTACAGCCGATAAAGAAGAAACAGCTTGGTTTTTCTTGAGCATAATAAGCAAAATCTTCTGAAGCTGCCACAGGGGGTGTTTCTGTGATGCTAGTGACATCATCAAACGCTGCGTTTTGGGTTGCCTCAACAACTAAGCGAGTTAATTGAGGATCATTCACTAAAACTGGATAATCATGAATATACTCAAGTTCGTAATCTATATTATAAGCTTCGCAGATTCCTGCTAAAATTCTTTTAAATTCAGTTTCAATAACTTTTCTTGAATGTTCCGTCATGACCCGAATGTCCCCCACTAATTCTACTTGATCTTTAATAACGTTCGCTGATCCTTTACCATCAAATGAGCCAATTGTAATAACTGCCATATCAAAAGGATTAATTCTTCTACTCACAATGGTTTGAACTGCCGTTACGAATTGTGCTGCTGCGACGATTGTATCGTTTGCATCCTGAGGCATAGAGCCATGACCACTCTTTCCATGCATGACTAATTTAAAATTTGTTCGTCCAGACATTGTTTCACCTTCACGATAAGCCACTTCACCTAAATTAATCGTTGTCATCAGGTGAGCACCTAAAACATGGTCGTAACCATCTAGACAGCCTGCCTTAACCATACCAAGAGCTCCTCCTGGCGGGGTTTCTTCTGCAGGTTGATGAATAATTCTAATCTTCCCAGGCAACTGGTCTTTTAATTCAATTAATGTTTCACCTAAAATTAACATATAAGCTGTATGTCCATCATGTCCACAAGCATGCATCACACCAGGATTTTTTGAAGCAAAAGAAAGATTGGTTTCTTCTTGAATAGGCAGAGCATCAAAATCTGCACGTAAGGCTAAGCTTGGACCCGGTTTTCCACCATCTATATCAATTAAAATACCATATCCTCCACCAAAATTGGTATGAATCTTGCAATCTTTCCCTGTATAAAAGTTGACAATATATTGAGACGTTTTTTTCTCTTGAAAAGATAGTTCGGGGTGTTCGTGAAGATAACGACGAATCTCAATCATCTTTTTTTCTTTACTTTTTAATCTTTTCTGTAGTTCTTTTTGTAAGTCATTCATAATGGAGTCACCTTTCTTTATTCTATGATTTTAAGTATTTAACAATATTTTCGGGATTGTAAAAATGAGGAAATCCAACACGTCAATGTCAAAATCGTCAATACAATCAATATAATCCATGCAGTTTGATAGGAGCCAGTATTATCATAAATGATTGCCACGAACAATGATCCAATGGACATTCCTGCTTGCATTGCACTACTTGTATAGCCATAAGCTTCACCATACTGCTCTTTACTAAAAATAGAGGAGGTGACTAAAGGAGGGGAAACGGTTCCTATACCAATACCTAAACCAAAGGTAATAGCTACCAAGTATACTGATACGTAATTATCACCAGATAAGATAAAGAAAAACGCTAAACCAAATGCTACGCACCCATAAATAGAACTGGCGATTATACCAAAGCGATCGTTAATCCAGCCTAACGATAATTTTCCAGCAATCCCAATTAATGAGTATAAGGAAATAATTGTTGCCGCAATAGTAGGTGTTTGGAGGCCTTCAAGAGCTGGTGGGAACTGGCCTAATGCTCCGCTATTTATAACACCATTTAATGTCATGCCCACTATTAATAAAATAAAGAAAGGTTTTTTAATAGCTTCTTTCATTGTTAATTTTACCGTAGCCGTTTCATCGTGTTCTTCTTTATAACCATTCTGTTCGTTTGAACCATAAGGTAATAAACCTTTTTCAGCTGGATTTTTTTTAAAGACAAATAAAGATATCGGTAAAGAAACAATCAAAAGAACTGCCCCCATAATCATATAGGTTGTACGCCAACCATAATGATTAATCCAAATAGTAATAAGCGGGCTAAAAATAAAACCACCTAATCCAATACCTGTCATGGCGATACTCATTGCAAGACCTCTCTTTTTCACAAACCAGTTGGTAATCATGATACTAACTGGAATGATAGTAGCAAATAAATAACAGATTCCAATAATGACAGATAATAAATATAAATAAATTGGACGTGTTGCGAACCCATATGAAGCGTAGGCCCCTGCAAAAATAAATATAGCAGTACTTTGAATACGTTTAAGATTTCCTTGGCTTATTTTTTTTGCGACAAATGGAGACAAAAAGATACCCATCGCTTGAAGAATCGTATTGCTTAAAGTAAATGCGCTACGGCTGATTCCCATATCCGCAGTAACTGGCAATAAAAACTTATTCGCCAGTGCAACAACACTAGGAACAAGAGTACTTGTAATTAGCACAGACCCTGCTACTATCCACCATCCATAAAAAATACGCTTTTCTTTCAATACCAATCACCTCTGATTTCAATTAATTATTTTTGGAAAGGATTAAATTATAAAAAAATGATATGTTCTAATTTAATTGTAATCATTTATGTTGATAAATGAAAGCCTTTTTATAGTTTTTCATAAAAAAAAGACTCATTTAAAAAAAATAAGTCTAACAAATGGATTGATAAAGATAATCTAATACATATTTCATGTTTTCAAAATACGATATATATTGCCATCGTTTCTTATCATTCTTTAAATTTCACTATGATGACGTTCATTTAGATTCCGTCTGATATAAATACTGGATATTTTGTGTGGAGTTTATTTGCTTGAATAAATACCGTTTTCCTATTTGTTAAGGTTATTATTTTAATAAAGAACCATCACATCTCTGTTGGGACTGAACCCCTAAAATGAGACAGTAATAAAAACACCTATGCGATTACTTTTTTCCGATAATCAATCGGAGATAAGTAATCGTATTTTTGTTGAATTCTTTCTTTATTATAATAGTTGATGAAATT
>NZ_NGJS01000031.1 GCF_003950515.1 Vagococcus vulneris | reverse complement strand
TTTCCATGTTGTGTGTGATAAACTTTGATTGTCCTTTTTCATAAGGGACCTCCTAAATGATTGATATTTCGTGGTCGGGAAACCAAATATATCTTATCATTTTAGGAGACTTTTTTTATACCACGCTGAAAGCTCTTCTGAACCACCCGCATAGCAGGTGGTTTTCAAAACATATAATAAAAAAGTACCGCTTAACATGAAAATGTCTCATGTTGTACGGTACTTTATTTTACCTATTCAATTACTTCAAATACTTCAATCAAGAGATTATCGTTTCTTTAACGATCTTTCTTCATTTCTATAATCAAAACCGACCATATAAGAACTACCAAATTCGTTTAAATCGATAAATCCTTTTTCAGATAAATATTTTTCAGCTTCATTAATATTAAACCCTTCAATTAGGCAGCTGTCAATACCTATCTCAGCTGCAGCACTCATCATATTGCCGAGAGCTATGTATGTTTGTTTAGATGCCCAATTAAATACATCTTGTTCAGTAGATAAGTTAAAAAAACAAAAGGCAACTTGCTTCAAATTTCTAAATAGTTTAATCTGATGGCTAAACAGCTTAAAATATCACCAATAAAAATCGACTTTAAAACATCATCAACTACTTCAGAGTTTTCCAAATATAATTTTTATCTTGTTCTGTTCAACGAATATACTTCTCTTTTTTATTTCCAGGTAAAAAGTAAATATCCATGACCATGTGACATTTATTTTCCATTTAAGAAAAGTCGTAAAAGCCAAAAATGTCTTTTGACCTTTACGACTTTTTCTATTAAATAAAATCAATTAAGTCATCAACAGGACTAAATTGATATCCATTACTTCGATAATAGTTGATAATCTGCTGCAGACTATCTGCTGAGGAGCCATAAATATCATGCATTAGAACTATACTATGCGGTAAAGACGTTCCTTCAACTTTTTTTATAATCGCATTGCTGTTTCGTGTTTTCCAATCCATTGAGTCAACATTCCACAAGACAATTTCCATACCGGTTACCGTTTTTACTTTATCATTGAGTGAACCATAAGGTGGTCTTAAAAGATAGGGTTCTTCACCAGTAATTTTTTCAATTTTTTTATTTGTCTCTAAAACTTCTTTTTTGATACCTGCATCATCCAATTTGATTAAATTTGGATGACTGTAACTATGATTTCCTATCACATGACCTTCATCATGTATTCTCTTTATCATATCAGGATGCGCATCGACCATAGACCCTAAAACAAAGAAAGTCGCTTTTACTTGGTTTTTCTTTAAAATATCTAAAACTTTGGCCGTACTTGTTGCATTAGGTCCATCATCAAAAGTCAACGACACCATTTTTTTATTTTTGATATCTGTAGGTATCCCCTGGTTCTTATCTACATTAGCAGCCAGTAACGCCATATCAGGAGAAAATTTATCTCGAATCATTTGACTTTTCAATTGGTGGAATTGTCGGTTCAATTCATGATACTCCATACTTGTCGGTTTCTTTACAATTTTCTTTGCTTTCACGTATTTTGAAACAGATGATTCCAGTGAAGTAATTACTTTATTTTGCTTTTGTGCGTTCGCAACTCCCGCAGCGACCATCTCTTTAAAGTGATCATCCGGTAATTTATCTACAGTTTGTTTCGCAGAAGTTATCTGTTTTTGTTCATCAGCTACTTTTAACACCGCATCATCTTGAAATTTATTATCTTTAAATGCCATATTTTCATATAAATTGCTTGTTTCTTCTAAACTGGTAATTTTCAAATCCAATATTTTAAGAAGTTTTTGATTTTGTTTAGTATTTTTTTCAGCCAATTCAACTTGATCTCTAGTTTCCTCATTAGATACATTCGGAATATTTTCCAACTGTTCTGAAGACTGTCTAGATAATTCTTTTGCTTGTTTAATATTCTTTTTCGCTGCTGCTACATTTAAAAAATCACTATCCATTGAATCATATGACTCGTTAATCAATTTTTGAAGTTGCTCATTATTCCGAGTGACTTCTGTCAATGCTGTTTCGGTATCATGACTCCTTTTAATAACAAATCCGATATAACTGGCCTCTGCTAACAAAACAATACCTAATACAATTGCTAACCATTTTTGCCATTTTCTAATTATCCCCAAATTAATACGCCAACCTTTACACTTTTTCTATAAAAAAATAAAACTACCTCTCAATCGACATAGTTTCATTTATACCTATTTCTGATTCTAACGTTATAGATTATCTTTTTCAAGTATATAGTTTACAAAATTATATAATTCTAATTAATAGAATCACGTTAAATACATTTTATAAAAAATATTTATTTTCAAATATATACCACCTTATTCTTATAAAAAAGGTAATATTTAATATTTTCTCAAGCAAAAAACTAAATTAAATTAAACTAATTTTATTGACAAAACAAAAATTGTTCTTTAAAATATTTTAGCAGTGCCTAAGGAGGCGATTAAGATGCAAAAAACATCTTTATTAAGTAACAAAGTTTATATATATATCTATTAAAACTTTGTTGAAAATATTTTATTTTCCTCAAAGTCATTCTTATTTTGAAAGAAGGAAAATAATCATGTTAACACCATATAATTATAATTATATTAAAGAACAAATAAGCTATTTAATTAATACTTATAAATCCGTTCAGGATATAAAGACGGTCACCACCATTCAGCAAACAACACTTGTTAAAATAGAACCTCTTTTAGGCTATAAGGTTGAAACCATAAAATCAGAATTAATGGATAAGTCGCTGACAAATGCGCGAGCAGAAAAAATTTATGCTTTTATAAAATCAAATGTTATACCCTTTAATCAACCTAGTAATAAGCAAATTCAAAAACTTTTCCGTAAAGTTAAAAAAATGCCTGTTCCAGATTGGGAAAAATTGGATTTAAGAGATTACACTTATTTGGGATGGGATGATCCAGGTACACAACGTAAATATATCATTTTACAGGATGTCGAACAACGACTTCAGGGTATATATGGTGTTATGGATTCACAAGTCATCAAAGGGGCCTGCTCAATTTGTCACCAGATAGGAAATGTTTCTTTATTTCTATCGACTGTAAATTCAGCAGGTGATGGAACTTATACAAAAAAAGGTAATTATATTTGTAAAGATAGCCACCTGTGCAATTTACAAATTCAATCTCCTGAACATCTTCAATTTTTTTATGATACTATCTCAAAATAAAAAAGAGCAGACTTTGTAGTGAACCCTAAAAGTTAGACTTTTAAGGAGTGGAGAAATCCACTCCTTTTTTGATGTTTCAAAATTAATATCTAAGCTACAAATTGTGTTGCTTTTCGAAATTGAACAGGGCTTTGCCAGTTTAATTTCTTTTTCATTCGTTTATTGTTGTAGTAGTAGATATAATCATCAATAGCTATTTTAAGCTCATCAAAGCTACGATAAACTTCACCGTGAAAAGTCTCTTGTTTTAAAAGACTAAAGAAATTTTCCATAGGAGAATTATCTAAACAATTCCCCTTACGGGACATACTTTGAAAGATTTTGTATTCCTTTAATTTACAACTATATGCTTTCATTTGATATGCCCAACCTTGATCTGAATGAAATGTTCTACGAAAAGGACAATCATTAGTTGTTTGAATGGCTTCTTCCAATCCTTCCATAATCGCAAGAGCGTTAGGTTTTTCAGAAACTTTATAAGATAAAATCTCACTGTTATATAAATCCATGAACGGATCTAAATAAAGCATTTTCTGACGGATTACACCATTGGTGTCTGCTTCGAAATACTTAAATTCTGTTGTATCAGTAGTAATTTTTTGATGGCAGACACTTGTGTAAAATCGTTGATGAATACGATTTTTGGCAACTGTACCAATCTTACCACGATAAAAACAATAGCGTCGTGATTTTCTAGTGTATGATTTCACTTCGATTCCTAGTTTTTTGATCAAACGTTGAACCTTCTTTTTGTTAACGTGAAAACCTCTATCCTTCAGTTCTCTTGTCATTCGAAGACAACCATAATCCTTATGTTCTTTTCGAATCTCTAATATTTTGTCTTCTATTTCTTGATCTGGATTTGAACGATTAAAGCGTTTCTGCCAGTACATGTAGGTTGATTTAGGGAATTTCAATGTTTCAAGAAGCTCAACTAATTTGAATGATCTTCGGAGGCTGTCGATGATTCTTGCGATTGATTCTTGCGTCTTTGTTGGGCTTCCTGTTTTCGCAGCTTCCTCAACTCTTTTAAAAAGACATTCTCAATTTGAAGAGAACGGACTTGCTTCTCTAATGCTTTGATACGTTCAAATTCTTCAGGTGTTACTTTCGAGATTTTTTTCTTTACCACTTTATTTTTCTTAGCCATATTAGACGGACGTCCTTTCGGGTTTGAAAGTCCCTCAATACCATCATCACGAAACTTGCGCACCCAAGTAGCAATCATCGGAGAATTATTGATGCCTAAGGCATTAGCCACCTCGCGATAGGACATTTCACTCGTTTGATATAACTCTATTGCATCTAACTTGAATTGAACAGAGTATTTTTGATTTTGCCTCTTTCGAAAGAGTCCTTCGTCATCAAATTCTTTATAAACGTTAACCCAATTTATTAGCTGTGATTTACTACCGACTCCATACTTTTTGGTTAGATATGCGTATCCTCCTTCTCCATCAAGGTATTTTTGAACAATTTTTATTTTAAATTCTAAATTATATTTTGCCATAAAAATAGCGACCTCCAAAAGTTAGATTTTTGGTCTAACTTTTGGGGGTCGCTTCACTTATCTGCTCTTTTTTTATAACCGTCGTAAAATCGTTATTGAGTTGTCAGATGAACAGAAATACTGATTTAATCCATCTCAACAGCACCAGTAGCCAATTGGTAATATAAACCCTTCTCCGCTAGAAGACTCTCATGATTACCACGTTCGATAATATGCCCATGATCCATTACCATAATAACATCTGCATTTTGAATTGTTGACAATCTATGTGCAATAACAAATACTGTACGTCCTTCCATTAACTGATCCATACCGCGTTGGACAATCATTTCCGTTCGTGTATCAATACTAGAAGTGGCTTCATCTAAAATCATTACAGGCGGATTAGCTATTGCTGCACGTGCAATAGCTAACAATTGCCTTTGGCCCTGCGATAAGCTGTCTCCGCTTCCTCCTATAACTGTTTCATACCCGTCCGGAAGTTTACTGATAAAATAATCAGCATTTGCTAAATTAGCAGCCGCATAAACTTCTTCATCTGTTGCATCTAATTTTCCATATCGAATATTGTCTTTAATAGTTCCGGTAAATAGATTTGTTTCTTGAAG
Organism: Vagococcus vulneris; assembly: GCF_003950515.1. Classification (GTDB taxonomy): domain Bacteria; phylum Bacillota; class Bacilli; order Lactobacillales; family Vagococcaceae; genus Vagococcus; species Vagococcus vulneris. The sequence goes on along the minus strand of NZ_NGJS01000031.1, from coordinate 3,767 downwards.
AACGACACCTAATGATTTACGCAAAGATTGTTTATTAATCGTATTTACGTCAATACCATCATAGATTATTTTCCCATTTTGAATATCATAAAAGCGATTAATTAAATTAGTGATTGTCGTTTTTCCTGCACCCGTAGCACCGACAAATGCAACTTTTTGACCTGGTTTTGCATATAAATTAATATCAAACAAAATTTGTTTATTTTCATCATACGAAAAGTCAACGTGCTCAAATACAACATCTCCCGTTAATTTCGTGTACCGATAACTTCCTTCCGTTAAAGGTTCTTTCCACGCCCAAATGCCGGTGCGTTCACTAGTTTCAACTAAACCTTCTTGATGATTCTCAGTAACATTGACTAATGTCACTTGACCAGTGTCTAGTTCTGATGGTTCATCCATCAATGTGAAAATTCGCTTAGCACCAGCTAATGCTATAATCACAAAATTAATCTGTTGAGAAATTTGACTAATTGGCATATTTAAAGAACGACTTAATTGTAAAAATGAAGCAATCATACCGATTGTTAATCCACTGACTCCATAAATCGAAAATAAACCGCCAACTACTGCTACTAAGACATATTGAATATTAAGCAAATTCATCATAATCGGCATTAGAGTATTTGCATAAACATTCGCTTTTGTCGTGCTGTTTCTTAAATTCTCAGTAATAGTTTCAAATTCACTGACCACTTTTCTCTCATGATTAAATACTTTTACTACTTTCTGCCCATTAATCATTTCTTCTATATAACCATTTACACTAGCTAAATCCTTTTGCTGTTGACCAAAATACCTGCCGCTGCGGCCTGCAATAAACCTAATAGTCATCATCATTAATGTGACGGATAATGCCACAAACAAGGTAAGAGGAACACTAATTGTAAACATTGCGATAAAAGTACTGACAAAACTCACAAGTGCTGCAATTAAATTAGGCAGACTTTGCGACATCATCTGTCTTAACGTATCAATATCATTTGTATAGTGACTCATAACACTACCAAAACTATGTTGATCAAAATAGCGAATAGGTAATGTTTCCATATGATTAAATAACTGATCTCGAATCTGTTTTTGTGTACCTTCGCTAATTGTTACCATCATCATATTATAAATTAAATTTGAAATGACACCTACTGCATAAATCAAGCCCATTGTTGCAACAGCTTTCAATAGCCCAGTAAAATTCGGGTTAGCACTCCCGATTAGAGGAGTCACGTAATCATCGATAACCACCTGCAAAAAGAGAGAACCACGAACATTAGCAAAAGTACTTAACAAAATGAGGAACATGACAAAAACTAATCGCCAACGATAGGTAGTAAACATGAATTCAAAAATACGCTTCAAAGTACTTAATGGATTACCCTTATGGCCTTTATTCATGTTCACCAAACCCTTTCTGCTGAGATTCAAACACTTCTTGATAAATCATATTTTTTTCCAATAATTCAGTATGGTTGCCAATCCCATTAATTCTCCCTTGATCCATAACAATGATTTTATCTGCGTCTTGAATAGATGTAATTCTTTGAGCAATGATAAAAGTAGTCGTTCCAGGGATCTCTTTTTTTAAACCGTCTCTAATAAAACGGTCAGTTTTAGTGTCTACAGCACTAGTTGAATCGTCCATAATTAATATTTTTGGTTTCTTTAATAGAGCTCTAGCAATTGTTAAACGTTGTTTCTGACCACCAGAAACATTTGTGCCACCCTGTGTTAAAATCGTTTCATATTTGTCAGGGAGATCTTCAATAAACTGATCTGCCTGTGCGATTTGACAAACACGCTTTAAATCTTCATCAGTCGCCTTTTCATCCCCCCAACGAAGATTGTCTTTAATGGGGCCAGAAAATAAGACGTTCTTTTGCAATACCATTGCGACATTGTCTCGCAAAGTTTTCAAGTCATATTCTCTAACATCAACACCACCAATAGAAACACTGCCTTCTTGGACATCATACAATCTAGGAATCAATTGGACTAAAGATGATTTTGAGCTTCCAGTCCCACCGATAATACCGATCACTTCACCAGATTTTGCTGAAAAATTAATATCTTTTAAAATCTGTTTACTGTCATCATCAAGATAGCTGAAACCAACATTGCTGAATTCTACAGAACCATTCTGCACTTCATAAATTGGATTTTCAGGATTATGTAAAGTACTCTCTTCATTAATGACGTTTACAATACGCTCAGCCGAAGCTTTTGCAATAATAATCATCACAAAAACCATTGACAACATGTTCAGACTCATTAATATCTGTCCGGCATATGTAAACATACTTACTAATTCACCAGTTGTCATATCACCAACGACAATTAATTTAGCACCAACCCATGAAATTAAGAGCATCGCTGAGTACATACTAAATTGCATCAGTGGTGTATTAAATGCAACTATTCGTTGAGCTAAAGCATACTTTTTATACATATCTTTTGAGACATTTTCAAATTTTTTATTTTCAAAATCTTCACGTACATAGGACTTTACAACACGTATACCTTGTAAGTTTTCTTGAACAATTCGATTAAGATGATCATAAACCTTAAAAACTTTCTCAAAAACAGGAAATGCGAAACGAATAATTAAAAATAAACCAATAGCTAAAATCGGAATAATAATTAAAAATGTCCAAGCTAATCGCGTATTTATAACAAAAGACATAATCAAAGAAAAAATAAACATTAATGGACTTCTAATTAAAATACGTAGTACCATCTGATACGCATTTTGAACATTAGTTACATCTGTTGTTAATCTCGTCACTAATCCAGAAGTAGAAAATTTATCAACATTAGCAAAAGAGAAATCTTGAACTTTACTAAACAATTTATTACGTAAATTTTTAGCAAAACCGGCAGATGCAATTGCGGCATATTTTCCAGAAAGTGCCCCAAGAAATAAAGCCATCACAGCGAGCACTACTAAAAGTCCACCAATCTCTAAGATATGCTTGATACTTCCTTGTTCAATTCCCTTATCAATTAGCATAGCCATCACCAAAGGAATAATTATATCTAGAATAACCTCAAAAGTTACAAATACTGGAACAATCAAGGATGTTTTTTTGTATTCCTTTATATTACTTAACAACGTTTTTAACATAACAACCTCCTCGATCAATATTTTTGTGAATTTTTTCAATGACATTAAAAAAGACTTTTAATTCTTCTTCTGAAATATCCACACTTAATAATTGATTTATTTCAGAAAATATCAGATCTGTTTGAGAAGCATACTTCGTACCTTTATTTGTTAAGATAATTTCTTTCAAACGTCCATCATCCTTAGAAGTACTTCTTTCAATCATATCAGCTTTCTCCATATGCTGCAAAATACCGGTTGCTGTTGAACGGCGAATATTAAATTCTTGTTCGAGTTCACCTTGAAATACAACACCATTTTTTCCAATATAATTTATGAAGAAAGTCTGCATCGGTGACAATTCTGAATCATTTGTATACGATAAGTATTTATTAATATACCTAAAAATATCGTTTGATAAATTTTTTATTTGAATACCGATTCCCTTTTGACGCAACTCTGCTTCCCCCCTTGATTTTCGTTAGGTAACTAACATATTTTAAATAAAAAAAAACGAAGGAACATTCCTTCGTTCACTGCATTACTCCGGCAGTAGGACTCGAACCTACGACATCATGATTAACAGTCATGCGCTACTACCAACTGAGCTATGCCGGATAACTAATAAAAGCACGGCACCGTCCTACTCTCACAAAGGGAAACCCTTCAC
>NZ_NGJS01000030.1 GCF_003950515.1 Vagococcus vulneris | reverse complement strand
CTTTTAGGATCAGCGAGTGAATGTGGTGCATAAGGGAGACTTTTTCAGTGAGCCTTTTAGGCTCAGGCCGGCAATAGAGGCTTTCAGCCGAAGAACAAACCTCCAGTTCACACTGGAGGTTTTGATTGTTGACAAAATTTTAAAAGTCTAATAAAATCAAAACATACCAACAGTATGTTTTGGGAGGATGAGTAAAAATGTCACATAGATATGACGCAGAAAGTACAAGGTATGAGATTCTGAATATTGCAGCAGACCTTTTTATACAACAAGGTTATGAAAAAACGTCGATCAATCAAATTGTCAAAAAACTAGATGGACTAACAAAGGGTGCGGTATATCACCATTTTGAATCAAAAGAAGCTATATTGAATGATGTGATTGCTCTAATGCTGCCGGATAAGACAAGATTGCATGAAATTGAAATGAATAAAAGTCTAACCGGATTGGAGCAATTACAGCAACTGTTTCTCTTTAGCATGCATGATGACAAACTGCAGACTAATAGTCGCAAAGTAGCACCATTAATGGAAAATCCAGCTTTCTTTTTAAAACATCTCGAACAAACCAAAGAAACTTATCTGCCCTTTGTTTTAAAGTTTATTCAAGCAGGCAATAAGGATCAATCTTTACATACGGCTTATCCAAAACAAGTATCTGAGGTGGCGTTATTCCTCTTAAATACTTGGTATATGAACGCTCTGTATTCAGATACAGTTAACGAATTTTGGGATAAAGTTGCTGTTTCACAATTTATTTTACAGCAATTAGGTGTTAATATTTTAGCCGATGACGTTATCAATCAAATAAAGCAGCTTGTCGGTACTCAATTAGACGGAGTGAAAGATAATGAATAAATTAAGAATTGTGGGTTTATGTCTGCTAGGTTTGTTATCAGCAGCAGGATTATTTATCAGCAGTACCTATTTGTTTAATCAAATAAAATTAAAACAGGAAGTTAAACAGATTCAGCAATATGGCAGAAAAATTCCAATGTTCGACGGAGAGATAAATATAGTTGATCAGGGTACTGGTAAGAACACTATTATTTTACTACCCGGTTACGGCACGGCTTCACCGTATTTAGATTTTAAAAAATTAGCAGATAGCTTAAGCATGGAGCATCGAGTTATTGTTATTGAACCGTTCGGCTATGGCTTAAGCAGCCAAACGGCACGTCCTAGAACAAAAGAAAACATTGTTGAAGAATTTCAAAAGGTGATTCGAACATTAGATTTAAAGTCATACTCATTAATGGGACATTCAATTGCCGGGCTGTATGCAGTTAATTATGTTAATCAATATCCTGATGAACCAGTTAAAGCATTTATCGGTATTGATTCGAGTGTTCCTGAACAGCCTATGGAAAAACCTAATTTAGGCTTTTATAACTTTCTAAAAACATCAGGTTTGATGCGTTTAATGATAGCGGCCTCTCCGGAAAAAACGTTAGGAACGGCAGATAACGTTAGACAACTATCAATGATTACCTTTAAAAATTTAACATCAAAATCGATAGAAAATGAGCTTCAACATTTATTTGAAAACTTTGCGACATCAAAAAATTTAACTTTTCCAAAAGAGCTGCCGGTTATGCTGTTTGTGGCAGATAATGATGATTCCATGCCACATTGGAAAGAGATGCATCAAAAACAAGCCGCACATTCAATTAATGGTCAAATGCATTTTTTGAAAGGACCTCATTATCTTCACCGAGAACAGGCAGAAAAGATTAGTCAAGAGACGTCTTCATTTTTAAAACAAGTTAAACCTGGTTACTAATATTTGTCAGATGTCATTGAATAAATTAAGATAAAACTATAAAGAGAGGAATGGTGGTTTTTATGCTAATAACAACAACAGAGAAAATTCCAGGGAAAGACTATGAAATTATTGGTGAAGTTTTTGGGTTAACAACACGTTCTAAAAATATGTTTAAAGATTTTGGAGCAGGTCTAAAAAGTATGGTAGGTGGAGAAATTAGATCGTATACAGAAATGCAAAGAGATGCTCGAGACCAAGCGATTGACCGTTTGAAAGAAGAAGCAACCCATGTTGGTGCAGATGCGGTTGTGATGATGCGTTTTGATTCAGGAACAATCGGTCAGGAAATGCAGTCAGTCGTGGCTTATGGTACGGCAGTTAAATTTAAATAATTGATTAAAACGTTGGAGATATGATGATTACCCATCATTTATTCCAGCGTTTTTCTTTACAAGCAGTCAATCCATGGTACACTATTGAAGCTATAAGAAAAGATAAGCAACTTGATTGCTTAATAGATAAAGGATGTTAAATATGAGTCAAAATAAATTTCAGCTGTTCGGATTAGATGACAATATTATTAAAGCGTTAGATACGCTAAACTATACTATGCCGACTGACGTACAAAAACAAGTAGTTCCCATGTTGTTAGAAGAAAAAGATATCATCGTCAAATCGCAAACAGGCAGTGGAAAGACAGGTGCTTTTGCGATTCCAATCTGCGAACTGATTGAATGGGAAGAAAGAGCGCCGCAAGTTTTAGTGCTTTCGCCAACTAGAGAGTTAGCAACACAAATCAAAGATGAAATATTTAATGTCGGACGTTATCGCAGAATTAAAGTCGAAGCAATATTCGGTAAAAGTTCCTATCAATCACAAGTGAAAAACCTTAAGCAACGGACGCATGTTGTTGTTGCTACTCCAGGTCGACTACTTGATCATTTATCACGTCGAACGATTGATTTAAGAAAAATAAAAATGGTTATTATTGATGAGGCTGACGAGATGTTTGCAATGGGCTTTGTCGAGCAGATAGAACAGGTACTTCAAGTCTTGCCTAAACCACATACGACCGCTCTATTTTCAGCAACGATGCCGGAAAGAATAAAAAAATTAGCTAAAAAGTACATGAGACAGCCACATTATATCGAAATCAAGTCGACTGCTAGTGCTAAACAGCGTATCGAGCAGCAATACGCAACGGTTGCTGATGATCAAAAGATTAACGCTTTAAAGGATATTCTAGTTGTTGAAAATCCTGACAGCAGCATGATTTTCTGTAATACTAAAGTGATGGTTGAAACGGTAACGAAAGAATTAAAACATTTAGGTATGTCTGTTGAGATGCTGCACGGCGGCATGGAACAGACTGATCGGACAAAGGTTGTACAAAACTTCAAACGTGGCTATTTCCGTAATTTGGTTGCGACAGACGTAGCAGGTCGCGGAATTGATGTGTCAGACATCAATTTAGTTGTGAATGTTGATTTACCGGATAAGCCGGAAATTTATGTCCACCGGATTGGTCGTACTGCTCGTTCTGGTAAGACAGGTAAGGCGATCTCTTTAGTAAATTCTCATGATAAACAAAACTTTGATGCAATTTTAACTGCTCAAGATCGTTTAATTGAAGAAATAAATTTACCAAGCAAGTCGCAAGTTGACCAAATAAAATATGACTTTTGGAAAAAACAAGAACAACGACCTAAGATTAAAAAAGAAAAAAGTGTTAATTTCAGTCAAGATATTATGAAAATTCATATCAATGCTGGTAAAAAGACAAAAATGCGTCCGGGAGATGTCGTAGGGGCCTTGTGCAACATTGAAGGTATGACGGCTGATGATATTGGTGTTATCAATTTAATGGATATTTCGACTTTTGTTGAAATTTTAAACGGTAAAGGTGAAATGGTTCTTAAGACACTGCAACAGATGCCGATCAAAGGACGTATGCGCCGTGTTAGCCGTGCTAATGAGTCTGATTATGAGCGTGATTTGAAAAGAAATTAAAGCTTGAAAAACCAAGGAGAGTTGATAAATGGGATCTGAGTATGAAACAATTCAGTATCAAGATAGTCAACTGCTGGTTTCATAGATTATTAAAGATAGTAAGACCGCTAAACCATTCTGTTCATCACACTGGCATAAGTCGCTTGAAATTTCTTTTATTATTCACGGTCAAATCGATGAATTTAATATTAATTTCACACCTTATGCAACTAAGCCGGGTGATATCTTGAAGTACATAATATTATCTCAGAGATATCATGATGATAGTTTTGATTTAACTGGATCGATAGATATCGACGTTCCAAACGAACATGAACTGATTATTATTCGGAAAAACAAAGCCTATACTATTTGGTCTCAGCTTAAGGCAAATCTTAAAACAGGAAAATTTAATATAATTGATAATAATGGTTTAGTATTCTGCCAAGATTAATTATTGCCTTTTCTCATCATGAGAAGAGGTTTTTTTATTTACAGTGATATACTGCTATTTATTAAAGGTAGTGGAATTGAAAATAAGTATGCTTGTCTTTTTATTTGCTTTTCACAATATTCAGAAAAATATTTTGGATAAAACACGAATATTTACATTTATTTTACAATTAGCATACGGGGAAAATGCTATTAAAAAAAATTTTTTATGATAGAATGTAAGGGAGTTAATCGAAATTAAGGAGGATGGAGAAGTTGTTTAATAAAAATCTTTTTAAGAAGGTGACTATTGGTTTAATTAGTTTTGCAGCTTTAGGCGGAATTTTTTCAGAAGCAGGGCATGCAGAAACTATAACTAGCACAACGTCGATATCACAAAGTACCACTACTGCTAAAAACTCTAGTCCGACAGTAACAATGACGACTAAAGCTTCGGAAACCACAACAGGTACTAGTGAAGTGAAAGAGCCAATCAGTAATGTGAAAATTATGCATACGAACGATATGCATGGACGTTTGGAGTATATTGAGGATAAGTATAGTCCATCTATTGGTATGGGAAGAGTCAAAACATTTAAAGATAGCCAGAAACCGACTTTATTAGTTGATGCTGGTGATGCAATGCAAGGTTTGCCTATATCAAATCTAACCAAAGGGATGGATATGGTAAAAGCAATGAATGCAGTCGGTTACGATGCGATGACATTGGGGAACCACGAATTTGATTTTGGCTTAGACACTGCATTGGCTTATAAAGATAAGCTTAATTTCCCAATTGTTTCTGCTAATGTCTTCTATAAAGATGGCACTCGTCCGTTTAATTCGTATACGATTGTTGAAAAAGATGTTAACGGTCATAATAAATCTTTTGCGCTTATCGGTTTAACAACACCAGAAACATCAGTAAAGACACACCCAAAAAATGTCGAAAAAATTATGTTTAAAAAACCAGCACCTGTTGCGATTGAAACAATTAAAGAGATTGGCGACAAGGCAGATTATTTTGTTTTTATGACACATTTAGGTGTTGATGAAACGACGTTGGAAGATGAAACCAGTACTTATTTAGCTAAACAATTGGCTGCAGCATATCCAGAAAAGCAGATTGTTATTGCAGATGGTCATTCTCATACAGCTTTACCTAATGGTCAAAAAGAAGGCAATGTTTTGATTGGTCAAACTGGAAATCATTTGAATAATGTTGGTATGATGACAGTCGCTGGTGAAGGAAAAAACACTGTGAAAGAAGCCAAATTACATCCTTTTTCTGAATTAAAATCATTAACACCAGATCCAAAGGTTGAGGCAATTGTACAAGAGGCAAAAGCTAACTTCGACAGTGAAATGTCAAAAGTCGTTTTGAAAAATAATCCGGTTGTTTTGAACGGAGAACGTGATAACGTCCGGAGTCGAGAAACTAACTTAGGTAATATGATTGGTGATGCTCTTTATTATTATGGTCAAACTGGCTTTAATGAACCAACAGATTTTGCTGTCATGAATGGCGGCGGAATTCGTCAATCCATTGACTCAGGTGAGGTGACAAAAGGTGATATTATCGGTGTCATGCCTTTTGGGAATACAGTATCTCAAATAAAAGTGTCTGGCAATACAATTTACAATATGTTTGAACACTCATTGCGATCAATTCATGTAATGGATGATCAGAATAAGGTAGTCTTAGATGAAAAAGGTCTGCCTAAATTAGGTGCCAATGGTGGATTTTTACAAGTTTCAAATTCAATTAAAGTGGCATATGATTCTAATTTACCGGGCACGAACACCGAAACAGGCGTTGTCGGCAAACGTGTTTTATCCATCAAAATAAAAGACCGTTCTGGAAAATTTATTGATGTACCAAGAAATAGTACAACTATGTATAATATGGCTACGAATGACTTTTTAGCTGCTGCAGGAGACGGGTATTCAATGTTAGGCGGTCAAAAAGAGGAAGGTCCATCAATGGATCAAATTTTCTCAGATTTCTTACAAGCAATCGGTGGTGAAGCAGAAAGTAATATTAAAAATATTGCTGAACAACACTATAAATTAACTGATTATTCTAATCAATTTCCTTACGAGCGGATTGTTCCCACTAAACAAACTGTAACAACTGAAACTGATAAATCGTTAGCGAAGCGAATAAAAGAATTAGAAAAATTATCAAAAAATGATTATACTGCAAATAGTTGGCAGACATTTGAAACTGAATTGATGGCCGGAAAGACGGCCTTAGCAAGCGGTGACAAAAATTCTATAGATGAAGCCTTGAAAAAATTAACAGATATTGAAAAAAATACACTAATTTCAACTAAAGATCTAAGTACATTAGTTGCTAAAGAAAAACAAAAACAAGAAAAAGATTATACGTCAGTTTCTTGGCAAGCATTTAAAAAAGCTTTGTCTGAAGCTGAAGAGTTGTTAGCACGAAGTCAAGATGTAAAGGAAATTATTACAACAGAGATGATTAACGAAACCCAGAAAAAATTAGCTCAATCATCAGAAAAATTGGTTCAACAAACGCCAGTAACGTCAGATACGTCTAAAACTAATCCAACCATTCCAAAAACTGGAGGAAATACGGCAAGTGGCGGATCGACAAATAAAGTAAATAATACTGTGTCTAAGCTATTACCTAAAACAAATGAACAAGCTAGTCAAGCAGGTATCGCAGGTCTGATTATTTTGGGAGTGACAGGTGTTATCTATTATTGGAAAAAACAAACAGATCATGCAGCGTGATCAATAAAATACAAAAGTCGAGAGTATATACACTCTCGACTTTTGTATTTTGATAACTATCTTTAAAGTATCGGCAAACTAAATTGACATACACTGAAACCTAGGTATAATAAAATTTATTTTAAAGTAAGGGTGATAGAATGATTTCTGAAAATAATAAGGAACAATTAAGTCCATTTGAATTAAGTCTGTTATTAGAAAAAAAAGTAAAGGAGAAAGATAGTAGTATCTCAAATTTACTAAACGCAGGACGTGGCAACCCGAATTGGATTGCTCCTATTCCTCGAGAAGCTTACTTTCTGTTAGGTCAGTTCGCACTATCTGAGGTGAGTTTGTCTCAATCAGGATTAACAGCCGATATGATTAACCAAAATGAGAATAGAGAATCTCGTTATCTGTCTTTTTTAGCGGCACATAAAAGTGAAGGGGCCGATTTATTACATGAAATCTGGTCAGATAATAATTCGTATCTTGGTATGTCTAAAGAAAATTGGCTAGCGAAAATGTTAGATTACATAATCGGGGATAATTATCCCCAGCCGGTTAGAGTGTTAGACGCCTGTGAACAACCGATAAAACAGTACCTTAACCAGAAATTATTTTTGAACCAGCAAACACCTTTCGATATTTTTTCTGTTGAAGGGGGTACGGCGGGTATTTGTTATTTGTTTGATACATTAGTCAATAATTTCTTATTAAATAAAGGTGATAAAATCGCATTGATGCTACCTATGTTTGCTCCATACTTGGAATTACCAGAGTTGCCACATTATGAATTTGATATTGTTAAAGTAAACGCCAAACAAACAATGCTTCATGGAAAATTAACCTACCAATATCCCGAAGAAGAATTAGCTAAGCTGAAAGATCCATCAATTAAAGCAGTTTTTGTCGTAAATCCAAGTAATCCCACTGCAAATGCCATGTGCGATTCGTCAATTGATCAAATTAAACAGATTGTTTCAGCAGATAATCCGAACTTGATGATTTTAACGGATGACGTTTACGGGACATTTGTACCGAAGTTCAGATCGTTATTTGCTGAATTACCTAAAAATACAGCTTGTATTTATTCGTATTCAAAATATTTTGGCGCAACTGGATGGCGTATTGGCAATATAATTATCGGGAAAGACAATATATTTGATAAATTAATTGCAGACTTGCCGATGTATGAAACAGAAAAATTAACAAAGCGTTATTCCTCAATGGATATCAGCGATGCAGCTATTCCTTTTATTGACCGATTAGTAGCGGACAGTCGCGATATCTCATTGAATCATGCTGCGGGAGTGTCAGCACCGCAACAAGCAATGATGGCATTATTCAGTCTATATGCGCTGCTGGATTCAGAAGAAAAATATAAAAAAGAAGTGATGGGCATATGTCATAGAAGAGAAGAACTACTCTTTCAAACAATTGGTTTAGATGAGCCGTTACAATCTTTAAATACCGCATACTATTGCGAGCTAAACTTAAACTATTGGCTGCGGAAACGGTATGGTGCTGATTTCACTGATTATTTAGTTAAGACATCAACAATTACAGAAATATTGACCGAATTAGCAGTGGCGGAGGAATTATTAGTGCTTAAAGCCAATGGTTTTGGGAGTGATGACTGGGCGATTCGGATATCTCTAGCCAACCTGCCTACAAAGGACTACCAAGAAGTGGGTAATCGTTTAATACGGTTATTTGATCGGTTAAAACAAAATTGGAAAAGTCAAATGATGATTGGTGGACACTAATACACGTGTTATGATAACTGGATCAATAAATAGTATGAGGTTACCTCACGTGTTAAGATTTATTAGAATAATTCGTTAATGTTTATTAATTGAATACCGAGTGAAGAATCTAAAGAATCTTTAGATTTATTCAGTTGTGTAAAATTGTGACAGTAAGTGAAAAGTATCACAAAAAATATTTGTGGTGTTTTTTTATTTATTGGAAAAAAGAAAGGGATAAATAGACCATGAATTATACATTTATAAAAGATTACCGCGATAATAAGAAGCTAGTCGCTAGTTTTATTGGACTTGCCAATACTATTTTTCAAATAGATTTCTCAGATTGGATGGCTTTAGGTTATTGGGATAATCACTATATACCGTATTCTTTGTTTAATGAGGGAGAAATCATTGCAAATGCATCAGTGTATAAAGGCGGTATTAAAGTGAATGGTACAGAATTGAATGTTATTCAAATCGGTACTGTCATGACGAAATCTGCTTATCGTCATCAAGGATTAGCAGAGTATCTGTTAAAAAAAATAATTAATGATTATCAGCAAGAAACGGATATCATCTATTTATTTGCAAATGAGACAGTGTTGGATTTTTATCCAAAATTCGGATTTAAAAGAGTTAATGAATTAAACTTTAGACAAATTACTAAGAATCTAAAACAAACAAAGCAAGGGATATATAAAACTAGTTTTCCTGATGTTCAGTATGATATTGAGAGAATTATCAATGTCCGCTATTCGAATCAGTCGCTATTGTCATTTACCGATTTTGAAAGTTTAAGTTTATTTTATGCATCAACGGTATTTTGCGATGCTTTATACTATATTTCTGACTTATCCAGTTATATTTTGTTCGAAAAGGAAGAACACATACTTCACATATACGATGTCATATCTGAAAGACCTGTCAACGTTTCTGACTATATATCTTATTTGCCGGTTAATGATGTTGATGAAATTATTTGGCATTTTCCAGTTAATAGCTGTGATGATGATTTAATTATTCAAGAACAGGCCGAAGATGACGATGCATTATTTGTTTTAGGCGGAGTTGACTATTTTAAGAATATCAAATTACCGTTAGTGACACATTGTTAGAAAAAATATCGAAAGATTGTTGATAAAAAATCAACAATCTTTTTATTATATGTTTTGAAAACCACCTGCTATGCGGGTGGTTCAGAAGAGCTTTCAGCGTGGTATAAAAAAAGTCTCCTAAAATGATAAGATATATTTGGTTTCCCGACCACGAAATATCAATCATTTAGGAGGTCCCTTATGAAAAAGGACAATCAAAGTTTATCACACACAACATGGAAA
>NZ_NGJS01000003.1 GCF_003950515.1 Vagococcus vulneris | reverse complement strand
TTAAACTAAGAGACCTTGGGGGCTCTATTTTTTTGTCTATTTTTGAGTGTTTTTCAAAATTAATAATGAAAAACAAAAAAACAAACCAATTACTCCTGTTGAGTAACTAGTTTGTCTTCAATCTGAAATAAGGTTTGCCATTAATTGGCAAACCTTATTTTTTTATCCTACTAAATCACTGCAACACTTAAACACTCCGGATTATCCACTAACTGATCAAGAAGTACCATACCAACTATCATTCCGATAGCCGCATCCGTATACTCATCTTCAAAGATAGTTAGTTCATATGTTGATCCCCACTCCATCCATTTAGGACGAACTTTAGCGACCTTACGATATCCTCTTAATAATTCAAATTTATATGATTGCCAATCATTGATAACTGTCAAATCATCCATTTCTACCAAATCTCGATATTCCATATTTCTATTTTTTTTAAAATCAATTTTAGCCATAGCATTACCATTGGCTGTCACATCAATACTGATACCGCTTGAAACCATTGATGCAGTAATTACTGCAACACTTTGATTTTGTTTATTAAATATATCGACTTTAGCTCCACTAGCTAATGGTGTCAATATTAAGTTATACTCAATATCCTCATTACGATTCATCACTAAAATTTCTTTGTTTTCAAACAATCCTTTTTTTACATATAACTGTTTCACTTTAGCAGACCTCCTTAAGGAATTTAATAACTAAGTTAAGTATAGTATAACATGAATAATTAAATTATCTATGGTTTACAATTTATCTAACAAATCCTTTAGTATCAGTATTTCATCGTAATTATAATTAACAAACTCTTTCTTAATATCGTGTTTTTTATTATACCAAACAGAACTAATTCCTGAACGATAAGCACCTAAAATGTCCGAAGATAGGCTATCACCCACCATTAGTACTTGTGACGTTTCAGTAATATTTAAAGAATTTAATAAGTGGTCGAAAAAGCGAACATCAGGCTTATCAAATCCTATCTCTTCAGAAATAAATACCGCATCAAAATATTTTTTCATATCATTATTCTTCAAACGCACACGTTGAGTACGACCAATACCATTTGTTCCAACAACTAATTTATACCCCTTATCTTTTAAATACTCCAATACCTCATGTGCACCCTCAATTGTATCAGTTCGCTCTTCAAGAAAACTCCTATATTCATCATCTGCTTTAGTCCCGTCTACAACAACTCCACATGATTGAAAAAACAATTTGAACCGATTCTCCAATAGCGTTTCTTTTTTTATCTTCCCTTGTTCTAGTTGATCCCACAATTTTTGATTAATTTCCTTATACACATTAACATTCTCTTCGTTAGGGATAACGCCATATTTAGTTAATAATTTATTTAATGCATATTTCTCAGATAAACTAAAATCTAAAAGTGTATTGTCTAAATCAAAAATAATATAATCGTATTTATTCATAGTCAACTCATTCCTATCTTATTAAATTAAAAAAGATAACCCG
This sequence comes from Vagococcus vulneris, assembly GCF_003950515.1. Lineage (GTDB taxonomy): Bacteria > Bacillota > Bacilli > Lactobacillales > Vagococcaceae > Vagococcus > Vagococcus vulneris. The sequence continues at coordinate 171,105 of NZ_NGJS01000003.1, read as the reverse complement.
TTAGAGTTATCTTTTATTCTACGTCATTTTATGTTTAAGAATCAAATCGAATTAACTGTTTCTTTAAATATTGCGACTTGCTCATTGCAATTGTAACTACAATTTGAACAACTATCAAAATAATTTCCTTACTAAATCTAATCGGAATAAACGCATAAACACTTGTCCCTTGCAACATATAAAGCCACAATGTATTCAAGCCCATGTGTAAGATAATACCCACAATTAAGTTGACAATAATAATTCGTGTGATTGTCATATCTTTTTTATAAAAGAAATAACTGTACAATGCTGCCGTCAAAAAAGCTGAGATTGAAAAACCCCAAAAGAAACCTCCTCCAACCGGCAGTAATGTAATTCCGATAAAGTCAGCTAGCATATTGCAAAATCCAGCAACTAACGGATTAAAGAACATCCCCATTAAAACAATGGCGACAAAGGTAAATCCAATTTTAACGAACGGCGTGTTAATGCTTGCGAACCTCGATAAAATTATTTGCAAAGCCATTAATATTCCCATTAATGCAATGCGCTTTGCTGTGAAATGTGTATTTGTTTCTGTCATCTTAGCATCTCCTTTTCCTAGAGCTGCTACATAAAAAAATATGCAGCGAATGCAAAAATATAATCGCAAATATCAAAAGATACTTTTCGTCTAAAAGGCAACATCCCATCCTTCCAGCACTTAACGCTATACTTCCTACTCTGATTTTAATTATTTCACGAAGATTATTGTATCATACATTCTTGTAAGATACTATCAAACTTGACCTGCATCCAATAAATTCGCTAATTCTTTTATTAATAAGACTGCCGTACTTTTATTAGTTGCTAAAGGTACCTCATAAACATCACATAGACGTATTAAAGCATTGACATCTGGTTCATGCGGCTGTGCTGTCAGAGGATCTCTAAGGAAAATGACCATGTCCATCTGCTGCTCAGATACTCTTGCACCGATTTGCTGATCTCCTCCCAAAGGCCCAGACTTAAAGCAATGTACTTCTAGTTTAGTATTTTCCATAATTTTAGTTCCTGTAGTACCTGTTGCAAATAAATCTAATCTAGCCAAGATATCTTCATGTTGTTTAGCAAGTTGAATCATTTCCTTTTTCTTTTTATCATGTGCTATCAAAGCAATTTTCATTTTCACTTACTCCTTTCAATTTTTACGCAAGCGTTTTCGTAGATATGCCGAAATAGTTTGGTGCTTTTGCACATTGTAAGCGTACTCTTATTTTATTATACTCTATTTATCAAATAGATGAAAAGAAAGTAGGATATAAGACTATGGTAGAAATTGCTTTAAAACACATACATAAAAAATATGAAAATAACCCTAATTATTCAGTAACTGATTTTAATTTAGATATTGCTGATCGTGAGTTTATCGTTTTTGTCGGACCTTCCGGATGTGGTAAATCAACCACACTGCGTATGATTGCAGGACTTGAAGATATTTCTGAAGGTGAATTGTGGATTGGTGACCGTATGGTTAATGACGTCGCTCCTAAAGACCGAGATATTGCTATGGTTTTTCAAAACTATGCTCTATACCCACATATGACTGTTTTTGATAATATGGCTTTCGGACTAAAACTTCGTAAATATGATAAAGCCGAAATCAAAAAACGTGTCGATAACGCTGCTGAAATTTTAGGATTGACTGAATATTTAAAACGTAAACCTGCAGCATTATCTGGCGGACAACGTCAACGTGTCGCTTTGGGTCGTGCCATCGTCCGTGATGCCAAAGTTTTCTTAATGGATGAACCCTTATCAAACTTGGATGCTAAATTGCGTGTTGCCATGCGGGCTGAAATTGCTAAATTACACCGTCGTTTAGAAACAACAACTATTTATGTAACTCATGACCAAACTGAAGCCATGACAATGGCAGATCGGATTGTTATCATGAAAGATGGATTCGTACAGCAAATCGGTACACCTAAAGAAGTTTATGATACACCCGTTAATGTTTTTGTTGCAGGTTTTATCGGTTCACCTGCCATGAACTTCTTTAATGTCACACTAGGGGAAGATGGTTATATCACTGATAATGCCAAGTTACGTTTGGAGGTTCCTGAAGGTAAATTCAAAGTACTTCGTGAGAAAGGCTACGTTGGACAACAAGTTATTTTCGGTATTCGACCAGAAGATATTCACAGTGAAGAAATCGCCAAAGATGCTGCTCCTCATGGGCTTGTCCAATCAGAAGTAGTTGTTGCAGAATTATTAGGTGCTGAAACAATGCTCTACACACGGACGGCAAATACTGAATTTATTTCTAAGGTTGATGCACGTTCTGCATATTCACCTGGAGAAATAATTGAACTTGCTTTTAACTTAAATAAAAGCCATTTCTTTGATCCGGAAACTGAATTAGTCATTAAATAAGTAATTTAAAACCATTCTATAAAAATACGAATGGTTTTTTTATCCAAAAACCACTTTAGTCAACTAACCTAATTATTGATATTTTTAAGCATTCTCTAATGTTGTTTGGTAAATATTTTTTGAATTTAGCACTACTGACAGAAGATCAGAAAAATTAATACTACCTTTTGATTAGTTGGTACTTTGATTGCTTTACTCTTTGTTTTGTGGCATTTACCTGCTTACGTTTTTTCTCCGGTTCAAGGTCCATGTTATAATTAGCATAATGACTATTAAATTAACTTTAATTTTTTTAAATATTTATTCTAAAATATTTTTATTATACATCATTTGCATAATATCCTTTTTTTTTACCGATTCTTTTAAAATAAAAACAGCCCTATCAAATCGATAGGGCTGTTTTTATTTAACTTTTTGATTTCTCAGCAATAAAAACTGGAAATTTGAAGCGGTATCCTATTTTTTTTCCAATTAGATAAGCTAACCAACCATCTACTAAACTATGAGCTATACCGCCAAGACCGACTAGCATAAAAACAGCTACAAAAAAACCAGAACTATAGCTGGCTTCTGACAACCCGCCACTCATGAAAAAAAACGAAACAACTATAACTTCCATACCCGCATGAATTAAAGCCATTACACCGTTAAACCCCATGTACTTTCTAACTGAAGCTATCGTATCAGGTTTTTTTTGCAGATACACTGCTCCGAAAACTGCAAAAACAATGTGACTCAAGGCTCTAAAAGCAATAATCGGGTCAGGTAGCGTGATAAAAAAACCAAACGCTGTTCCTAATGAAACCATAGCTGCTACTCGCGGTGAAACAAACATCGCTAAAAACACTGGGACATGGCTAGCAAGTGTAAATGATGCTGGACCTATAACTACCTTAACCGGCATTACCATTGGTATCATAATTCCTAGGGCAATTAAAATAGCTGCATATGTTAACTGACTGATCGAACGTGAATTTTCCATATTCTCAACTCCGTTATCTTTTGAACAAAATATATCTTAAAAGAGTTCAGTTGTCAACAAACATTAATACGTCAAGTTCATTGTTTGTTCGTTAATAAAGCGTTCGCTAGTTTGCCGAATTCTTGGATACTTAACGTTTCTCCCCGTCGACTCGGATCAATTGCTGACTCCATTAGTGATTTTTTCAGCCATTCTTTGATATCTTCTGTCTTACCAAAATGACTGATTAAATTATTCCATAATGTTTTTCTTCTCTGTGCAAATGATGCTCGTGTCAGTTGAAAGAAAAATGTTTCATCAATCACTTCAATTAAAGGTACTTCACGACGTGTTAACTTAATAATGGCAGAATCTACATTCGGCTGTGGAATAAAAGCTGTCTTCGGCACAATAAAGGCTACTTTTGCCTCCATATAGTATTGAACGGCAATAGATAATGAGCCATAAGCCTTTGTTTTTGGACTAGCTGTCATTCTATCAGCTACTTCTTTTTGCATCATCACGACCATCGTACTAATAGGTAAGTCCGACATTAATAAGTGCATCATAATTGGTGTCGTAATGTAGTATGGTAAGTTGGCCACTATTTTTACATCTGTTACATCATTACCAAAAACTTTTTTCGATTCACTTACAACATCTGCTGTTAATATATCTGTATTCACTACCGTCACATTGTCATATGGTGCCAGTGTATCTTCCAATACTGGAATCAGGCGCTGGTCAATCTCAAAGGCCAGCACACTGCCCGCTTCACGAGCCAAATGTTCGGTCAATGCACCAATACCCGGACCTACTTCGATTACTTTATCTTCTCGTGTCAAATCTGCTGCTGCTGCAATATTTCGAAGAATATTTGGTTCTGTCAAAAAATTTTGACCAAGACTCTTTTTAAACGAAAAGCCGTGCTGTTCTAAAATTTCTTTCGTTCGGCTTGGTGTGGCGATATCACGGTAATCTGTCATCTTATTCCTCCGCTAATACTTTTTTTAATGCTGCTTCAAATGTTTCTCGTTTAACTTGAAACATATCCAATCGCTTGCGCAGCTGTTTGCCGTTCGTGTAACCAATACGTAAATAATCACCTAACAGTTCACGACGCTGTTTAGCATTTGGTCCCGCTATCAAGCCCGATTGGATTAAAAACTCAGTTGGTATATCGGATGTAAATGTCGTCGCTGCAGGAGTCGATACAAGCCGCAAAGCTTCTAAAATAACCTCATCACTTGCATGTTCTACACCTAAGCTGCCGTGCTTCTTCTTTGGAACACTGCTCTTGCGATTGATAAATGCATGTTGTGCTTGAGGAACAACTTCTGCTACCTGTTTTCGTATTTTTTCACCAGAAAAGTCAGGATCTGTAAAGATAATAACGCCTCTTACTTCTTGTGCATGACTGATTTTTCCGAGGGTTTCTTCATTAATTGCAGACCCATTTGTTTCTATCGTATCTGCGTCAACCACTTCTTGAATTCTTTTGGTGTCGTCTTTTCCTTCAACAACAATAATTTCTTCAATTTTAATTTTTTTCTGTGTCATCTAATCTATCCTAAATAATTTATGCGCATTTCTGCTGGTTTGTTTAGCAATTTCTTCATATGAAAGTTCTCTCAGTTCTGCAATCTTTTGTGCAACATAGTGTGTATAACCTGGTTCATTGCGTTTACCGCGGTAGGGAACAGGTGCCAAATAAGGTGCATCCGTTTCAATCAATAACCGGTCTAAGGGAACATGGCTTGCTGCTGTTTGGACTTCCAAAGCCTTTTTAAAAGTAACGACACCGCTAAAAGAAATATGCATACCTAAATCAAGAAAACGATCTGCCCATTCACGATTACCGCTGAAACTATGCATAATACCACCTATGTTTGTAATGTTCTCTGATTTTAATATTTTGTATGTATCTTCTATTGCCTCTCTTGTGTGGATACTAATCGGTAAGTTCATTTCACGAGCAATCGCAATCTGACGACGAAAGATTTTTTCTTGAACATCTTTTGGATCTTCCATCCAATGATAGTCTAAACCAATTTCGCCTAGTGCCACAACTCGTTCGTCTTGAAGTTGCTGCATCAGTTTGTCCTCTATGGTTGATGAATAACTTCCTGCTTCAGTTGGATGCCATCCTAAAATACTGTAAATGAATGGATACTTATGGCTTAAATCAAGCGATTTTACTATCGTTTCAGTATCAAAACCGACTACCGCCATTTCTGTAACATCCAACTCTTTCGCCCTTATAATAACTTCTTCAATATCGTCTTTAAATTGAGGTACATTTAAATGTGTATGTGTATCAAATATCATTTTTTGTCACTCCTGTCATGAATCATTTTAACACAAAAGAAACGATTGAAAGGACTATACTTTCAATCGTTTCTGAAATTTACGCTATGATTGAACCGTTTTTAACGCCTTTTGGTGCTTCAACTACATATAATTTACCCTCAGATTCAGCAGATAAGATCATACCTTGACTGATTTCACCACGCATTTTGCGGGGTTTTAAGTTAGCGACGATTAAGACTTTTTTTCCTACTAAGTCTGTCGGCTCCGGATAAAACTCTGCAATACCTGATAGAATTTGACGGTAACCTTCGTCTCCAGCATCTAAACGGAACTGCAATAATTTATCAGCATCTTTTACTTTACGACAATCAAGGACCTCTGCGACCTTAATTTCAACTTTATCAAAATCATCATATTTTATCTGTTTGTCCTTTATGGAAACCAGCGTTGTGTCTTCAGCATTAAATGCTTTTTCTTCTTTTGGTGCTTTTACTGATTGAGCCATTTGTTCTTTAATGTATGCCACTTCTTCATCTACTTCTAAGCGTGGGAAGATAGGCGTACCTTTAGCAACAACTTTTGTATCAGATGGAAAATCGCCGAAACGGATATCTAACATTGATACAGTATCATCTGACAATCCGAGTTGTGAGAAGACAGCTTTAGGAGTTTCTGTCATAATCGGCTGTAATAGAATGGCAGAAATCCGCAAACTTTCTGCTAAATGAACCATCACACTGTCTAATTCTGCTTTGCGAGACTCATCTTTAGCTAAAACCCACGGCTCTGTTTCATCAATGTATTTATTAGCACGAGAAATAAGTTTCCAAATTTCACTCAATGCAATATTAAATTCCATCTTTTCCATCGCTTTATTATATTTGCCAATAATATCAGCTGCTGTTGTTGATAATTCACTATCAAACGGCGTTACTTGTGATGCATAATTTGGTACGACACCATCACAGTACTTATTAATCATCGCAATAGTACGATTTAACAAATTGCCTAAATCATTGGCTAAGTCATAATTTACACGTGCAACAAAGTCTTCTGGCGTAAAGACACCATCAGAACCAAAAGGTATAGCGCGCATCAGATAATAACGCAATGCATCTAATCCATAACGTTTAACTAACATCTCAGGATAAACAACATTTCCTTTTGATTTAGACATCTTGCCATCATTCATAACTAGCCAGCCATGTGCAAAAATTTGTTTAGGTAACGGTAATCCTAAAGCCATCAACATAATCGGCCAATAAATTGTATGGAACCGAACAATTTCTTTACCTACCATGTGGACATCGGCCGGCCAATATTTTTTAAAGTTTGTATCATCAGCCGTTCCATACCCCAGTGCTGTGATGTAGTTGGATAACGCATCAATCCAGACATAAACAACATGCTTCGGATCATTTTTTACCGGGACTCCCCAACTGAAAGACGTGCGGCTGACTGCTAAATCTTCTAAACCTGGTTTAATAAAATTGTTAATCATTTCATTTTTACGAGAAACTGGTTCAATAAAATCCGGATGAGTTTCATAATACTCTAACAATCTATCGGCGTATTTACTCATTTTAAAGAAATAACTTTCTTCTTTAACAAGTTCCACCTCATGACCGCTAGGCGCTTTGCCACCAATAACTTTACCGTCTTCATCACGGTAAACCTCTGCTAACTGATTTTCAGTAAAATACTCTTCATCAGAAACAGAATACCAACCTTCGTATTCACCAAGATAGATATCACCTTGATCTAATAATTGTTGAAAAATATTTTGAACGGATTCTTTATGATCAGTATCCGTCGTACGAATAAATTTAGTGTAATCAATATCCAAAAGCTTCCAAAGTTTTTTTACATCAGCTGCCATGTTATCCACATATTCTTGCGGTTCAATTCCTAAATCCTCAGCTTTTTGTTCAATCTTTTGTCCATGCTCATCTAAACCAGTTAGATAAAAGACATCAAAGCCTTTTAAACGTTTAAAACGAGCCATCGCATCACATGCAATGGTAGTATAAGAACTTCCAATATGCAGTTTGCCGCTTGGATAATAAATCGGCGTTGTGATATAAAATGTTTTTTTCTCCTCCACTTAAAAACTACCTCCTTGAAAAAATACTCTTTATTTATTTTAATTTTTGAATGAATTCCGCTTCATTATATCATAATTGAAAGGTAATTTTTACCGAATTTTAGTTACAGTTTGATGACTAAATTAAATAGGACAATCGAATATCCATTGCCTGTTGGTAAATCGGGATCAACGCAATAAACGTAGACAACATATAAGCACGCGCTTTTTCTGGATTATCTAATAACGGATCTTCCTTTTTAAGAATACGCCCAATTTGAAATTCGCCTTTCTTAACATTTTGCCAACGTATTAAGCCATATTTTAAATTTTCAGTTGTCATTAGCTCATAATTATTTTTAGTATGATCTAAATTGATGACAGTATCTTCCGGCAAATCAGTGAAAAGGTCTAAATGATTTAAAAAATCTTGAGCTATCTCTTTTTCAAACTGTGGATTGTCAATGAAAGACAACCACATCACTATGTACTCCCCAGTTATTCCTAATTGAAAATGTGGATATTTTTTGTAGCCCCTTTTATCGCCACCCATTGCACTCCAAGTAAAATCAGGTGCATATGCTGTGCGTCGGCGGTGCTGTGCGATATGAATCGGCAACACTGTTCCATCCAGATTTTTTGCTAATTGGTTAACAAAATAAGTATCTAATTCTTGAAATACTGGTTGAATATCTTGACGAATTGCTGCCATGCGTTCTTCCAAACCTTCAATTTTAAAGCAAGAAAATTCCTTTTGACCAAACATTTCCAACGATAACATCCTCTCCTATTTCTTTATTCTTACTACTTTACCGGCTTTAAACTCACAATACAACAAAAAAAGCCGATCACTCATAACAAGTGAACAGCTTTCTGTTTATTTAAATCCTTTTGATACGTCATCAATCATAATATTAGTAGACTCGATTCCGCCACCTGCTAAATACCAAACGTCTGGTGTTAATGAGATAACTTTATTTGTTTTCCCAGCTTTTGTTTGTTTCACCAATTCATTATCAGCAACATTATTCTTGCTAGTATCACCGCCGATTGCTTTCGTGCGGTCGACAACATAAAGAATATCTGGATTTTTTTCTAACACATATTCATATGAAATTTCTTGACCGTGTGTCGATGCTTTAATTGTATCGTCTGCTGGTTTCACACCAAATGTATCATAAACAATACCAAATCGTGATCCGTTACCGTATGCTGATAAAGATCCTTCATTTACTAAAGTCACTAATCCTGTTAATTGACTATCTGTCGCTCTTTTATGTAAATCAGCAATTTTTTTATCTAATTCACTGATTTTTTTATCTGCTTCAGCTTCTTTACCGTAGATAGTGCCTAGTGTTTTGATATTTTGTTTCGTTGACTCCCATGTTTTTGCTGCATCAACACCTAAATATAATGTTGGTGCAATTTTTTCCAACATTTCTTTTGCATCTCGCTGACGACCGGATATGATAATTAACTCTGGTTTCATTGCATTGATTTTCTCAAAATCAGGTTCTTTGATACCGCCTGCTGATTCAACACTTTTATATTCTTTTAAATAGTTAGGCATTGTTTTGGTTGGCGCTCCAACAACTGTATTTTTACCGCCTAACTCGTTAATTGTATCTAAAGACCCCATATCAAAAACTACCACTTTTGACGGTTTTGCAGGTACTTCTACTTCTTTACCTTCACCGTCTTTTACTTTGATTTTAGTGCCCGCTTTTACTTCATCTTTTGCTGCCGACGTTTTCTCAGTTTTAGCTGTTTCTTGTGTTGATGATTTTGTGTCAGCCGCTTTTGTTCCGCAACCTCCTAATAATAGAATCAGCGCTGCCGCCGAGACTAACAAACCTAATTTTCCTTTTTTCATGATTAATTCTCCTTTTTTTTATTTATTCATTAAAATATAAACAAAATCTAGTGCCTTCCAATTCACAAATCCTAATATTCATCTCGTACAATTCATCTAAAACAGTTTTTGTAATAATTTCACTTGTCGGTCCAGATTTAAAGACACGACCATTCTTCATAGCAACAATATCATCAGCATAACTTGCGGCAAAATTAATATCATGCAAAACGATGACAACTGTTTTCCCAGTTTCTAAAACCAGCTTTTTCATCACCTTCATCAGTGTCGCTGCATGATTCATATCCAAATTATTTAATGGCTCGTCTAGAAAAATATAATCCGTATCTTGTGCTAATACCATGGCTATGTAAGCACGCTGCAACTGTCCGCCGGAAAGTGTATTGATGTGTTTGTCTGCCAAGTCTTCCAGACTTAAGTAGCTTAAAGCTTCTTCTACTTTATCCCGATCAAACTGTGTCATGCGTCCCTTGCTGTGCGGAAATCGACCAAATGATACCAATTCTCTTACCGTTACCTTTAGTTGAACGCTGTTTGCTTGTTTTAAAATTGATAATTTTTTAGCCAGTTCTGTTTGATTCCACGTTTTCACTTCTGAACCTTCAACATATATACCGCCGGAATCCTTCTCAATTAAGCGGCTCATCATGGATAACAAAGTACTTTTACCTGCACCATTTGGTCCGATAAATGCTGTTAAATGGCCCGTTTTAATATCGACTTCAACGCCATCTACAACCAAAGACTCACCGTACTTTTTTGATACCTTCTGTATTTGCACCTATGATCCCCCCCGCTCTTTGATAATCTTCCAAATAAAATATAATCCGCCGCTGAATTCGATAACAACACTTAACGTAGTATTCATATGAAAGACCTGTTCAACCAAAAATTGGCCTGCGACTAACATGAAGATACTTAATAATGTTCCGCCTATAAACAAATAAATATGACGGAATGTTGCTAACCACCGATAACTGATGTTGGCCACAATAAAACCTAAAAAGGTAATCGGACCAATTAAAGCTGTCGAGATTGCTACTGATAGACTAATTAAAACTAATAATATCATTCTTAAACGTGACACATTTAATCCTAAATTAATGGCTTGATCTACACCTAAATGCAGAACGTCCAACCGAGAAGCAAGTAGTAAATAACAAATAAATATAATGGCAATAACAGGCAATAATTTAACTACCAAATCGACATCGACATTATTGAAACTAGCAAATAATTTCCCTTGTAATTTATCGTACTCATTTGGATCCATTGCAACTTGCAAAAAAGTACTGATACTTCTAAATAAAGTTCCAAGAATCATTCCAATCATCAATAGCAAAAATAAGTTATGCTGTTCTCTTTTTAATAAAAAAGTAAATAACATGACACTTATCAGAACCATCAAACTAACATTCATCAAGAAAAAGGACCCTCGATGTTCAACTAAAAAGCCCGTCATTGAACCGAAGAAAAAATAGAGGACCGTCTGTATTAAGACATATAAAGAATCAAACCCTAAAATACTAGGTGTTAAAAACTGATTATGTGTCAATGTTTGAAAACTGATTGTCGCACAAGCTGTCAACAACCCAACCAAAACAAACGCTGCCAGCTTTTTTCCTCTTAACAGTAAGGCAAATTCCCAATTACCGTATGTTTGATACGTCAAAAATAGCCCAATACAAGCAATAGTCAAACCCACTAAAAATAAAATCTTCAGCGGCAAACTTGGTTGCTTCAGGTCATTTAATCGCATAACGCTGCCCCCTTAATAACAAAACGATAAAGACAACACTACCAATAATACCTACTATTAAACTGACAGGAACCTCGTAGGGCTGAATTAATATTCGCGATAAAATATCACAAATCACTAAAAAGATACTGCCTGATACTGCTGTTATCCATAAAGTATTCTTTATCTGATCTCCAAAATAGTAAGAAACAATATTAGGAACAATAACACCTAGGAAAGGCAGACTGCCGATGGTAACAAGTACCAAACTGCTGGCTAATGAAACGAGCAGCAGTCCTAAGCGCTGTGTTCGCTGATAATTTAGACCAATCGAGGTTGCCATGTCTTCACCCATACCAACTAAGGTAAAGCGATAAGCAAATAGATAACAGATAATCAATACTGGCAGAGTGGCATAAATCAATTCATAATCGCCTCTCACTACCATCGAAAAGTTACCTTGAAGCCATGAAGTCATATTTTGAACCAGTTGAAATTGATATGCAAAAAAAGTAACAAATGACCCGATAATATTGCCAAACATTACACCAACCAAAGGAATCATTAATTGATTGTTCGCCGGCAAATATTTAGTTAGTTGGATGAAAAGCATAGTGCCCACAAATGCAAAAATAAAAGCCACTCCTGACTTCATAAAAATAGAAGCATTAGGCAGAAATAACATCACAACCAACATGCCCACCCTGGCACTGTCCATCGTTCCCGCAGTTGTAGGTGCCACAAATTTATTTTGCGTCAGATGTTGCATAATCAAGCCGCAGACACTACTGATAGCACCGACAACGATTAAGCTAATTGTCCGCGGTACTCTGGTACTCCATAAAACCAGCTGCTGTTTCTCTGAGAGATCTAAAATATCTTGGAACGGAATACTATGAACACCAATAAATAAAGACACACATCCTAATAGAATTAAACTAATAATTGGAATGCTCTTTTTCAAGCGCTTTCTCTCCAAACGATTTTTATTGAGAATGATTTTCATTCACAATTAACAGTTTAGCGAATTTACTTCACAAAATCAATACTTTTTCATGCTCATGCAAATAATTAAAAGTATGGTATAATAAATAATGATTAATGTTAGACTTTTAGGAGTGATACTATGTCTGAAAAAGATGTACAAGATTATTTGGATAAAGGCTTATTTGGTACACCACAAGTCAAACCAGATGAGCAACGCTTGTTTTTAGGTACTTTTCGTGAACGTGTCGCACTAGCTTTAACTGTTAGTGAAATGAATACCATGAAATATGATGATTTAGTTGTCGAACGAATCAACACTTTCAGCAAGGGGCATTTTTTAATTAACGCCAATACAAATCCTGATGCGCAAAACCATTACATGAAAATGGCACAATCTTATGAACGCAATTTCAGAATGGTTGACACAGATATTGATAATGGACCTGATAAAACAATCGGATTAGTTTATGCAGTTGATACACCAATTAACTTAGATGATGTCTATGTCCCAAACAACTATTTATCTCAAAAAGAGGCGGAACAAAAAAAACATCATCATTTAAAAGATGAGTTTAAAAAATTAATTTAATAAAAAAGACAATCGCACTAGTCGATTGTCTTTTTTATTTTGTCTAACCAATAGTCAGTCCCTTTATTAATCAATTCATAAGTCAACTCAAAATTTCCTGTATAATATGGATCAGGCACTTCTTGGCTATCAAAATCTTCTAATAACTGATGTATCTTACAAGCTGATTCTTCAGTTGGAGCTATAGCATGGAGATTATTGATATTTTCAGCATCCATGCCGATAATCAAGTCATAGCTTACAAAATCTTGTACATTTATTTTTTTGGCACGAATCCCATTAAAATCAATATGATGATCATTTAAAACAGCCTGTGTCCCTTCGTGTGGAAAATCTCCTAAATTCCAAGAACCTGTAGCCGCTGACGATACACTGATATAGTCAGATAAGCCAGCTTTTTTCACCTTATCTCGCATTAAAGCCTCGGCCATTGGTGAACGACAAATGTTGCCTAGACATACAAATAAAACTTTCATTTTGTCCCTCCTATGAGTAATAAAAAAATTCCTAACTTAGCTTGACTAAGACTAGGAACCAAATGATTCATTTAACACATCTTCTTCTAAAAATTGCAACTCAATTGAGTTAGTCAACACATCCGCATAGCTATATGATACACGTTCAAATGCGTTCTCATCTTGATCTAAATCAACTACAAAAACTGAAGGATACGTTTCTGCTAAAATCCCACTACGTTCGCTTTGTTTCTTACGGCCTGCTTGAGCAATTAGCGTAATCCGACTTCCAATCCGATTTTCTAAATGGCTCTTTATATTCATTATATTTGTCGCCAAAAAACTCACCTCTCCGTCATAGCTAATTATAACATATATTTTCAAAAAACACAAATTTTACCATATTAAACTATACTATTCAACCTATATAAGCTATTTTTAATGTTAATTTTTTATTTAATTGAAGAAAGGCACTTTATTTAATGTAGCTATCAATCGCACGGCTTTATCTTACAGATTATTTTCCTTCAATAACTCTTTGAATTTTTTTTTAGAACGACTAAATGCATTGCGGGTTACCGATAAATCTACGGCTAATTTTATAGCAATTTCATCTAAATCCAAACCAGATAAATACAAAAGAAACACTTGATATTCCAATTCAGATAATTTTTCCCAAATTGTCAAAATATTTTCTCTGATATAAATATAATTTTCCCAGTTGGCAATATCAGAACCCCTTGCAGCCTGTAAATCATCCAAAACATTTACTTTTCCTTTACTACCACCGATATCATCAATAGAATCTATGAATTTATTGCTAAGTCTTTTTTTAGCTTCTTGTCGTCTTAGCAGACTGATAAAATGTCGCTCTAACATAATTTTATAATATAAGCCAAAAGTAACCGGTTTTTTACAATCATAACCTAAAATTGCTTGATAACAAACAAAACGTGATTCTTGAGAATAATCATCCAGATCAAAATTCTGTAGAATAAATTTATGTTTAATATTATAGACAAGCGGTTCATACATTAAGAATACGTTTTCAAAATGTTCGTCGTTTCCTTCTTGTATTTCATTGATAAATAATTTTAATTTCTTATTTTTCATTAAACAACTCCTATTGTGTCTTTCTTCACATGTATGATATCATTAAACAAAAAAACAGAAAAGAGAACGAAAGTTCTTTTAACTGTTTTTATTATTTATGAATATCATCAAAATATTTTTTCAAATCAGATAACTGTTCTGCTGACCATGGTGAATTTCGTCTAAAATCTGAAAAATGATAATTTGCCGTGTCGTTCTTGATACTAGCTTCAGATTCTTCAATATTTTTGTATAATTCACGTGCAGACACTCTTAGTGCACCGCGAGAAAAAATTACCCATTGCTCCGCCAAATCACTAGTTGCTACGCGAACATGTGTTAATGGATTAATTTTTAAACCCGCTTCACGTTCAATATAAGTATCCGCGGTTTCATCTTCTTTTGTAAATATGACTGTCAAGCCATATTTGTCATATGATTGCTGAATTCCCGGCACAAGCTGTGCATCAAAAACAACAATAATGTCTATCCCTTGATATTTTGCATAATTAGACAAAGTAAACAAAAGCAAGTCGCGCGCATCTTCTAACCGATCCTGTTTTTTTAACTTCTGTAATTCAGGCCACGCTCCAATCATGTTATATCCATCAACAAAAAGAACTTGGCGTTTCAGACCGTTTTTGTGTGCCATATCAAATTCGCTTTCTTAAAACTTCGTACATCAGCAAACTAGCAGCAACACTAGCGTTCAAACTTTGAACATGTCCAACTATTGGGATAGTGACCATTTCATCTACTTCTTTTGTTAAAGCTTGGCTCATGCCCTTCCCTTCATTGCCGATAACAAGTGCGATATCACCAGACACATTCCATTGACGATAATCAGTTCCTTTCATGTCTGTACCAAAAACCCAAATATTTTGTTTTTTCATTTTTTTTACGGTTTGAACCAAATTAGTCACGCGGGCTACTGGCACATGCTCAACAGCTCCAGTAGACGTTTTAACTACAACTGGTGTAATACCTACCGCACGATGTTTCGGTATAATAATCCCATCAACACCTGTCGCATCAGCTGTTCGCATGATTGAACCTAGATTATGCGGATCCATAATACTGTCTAAAATTAAAAATAAACGATTGTTTTTATTCACAGTTTTCGCTAATAATTCATCCAATTCAAGATACTCATAGGGTGTAATTTTTAAAACAATCCCTTGGTGGTTTTCTTTATTGGTCATGTCATCAAGTTTAACTTTTTTTACCCATTTAATGGCAACCGCATGAGAAGCGGCTAATGTTTTTAACTCCTCTGCTCGATCACTCTTCAAATCTTCTTGTAAAAATAATTTATTACCGCGTTTTGCATTTAGTGCTTCAGTAACTGCATGCCTGCCAAAGACCACATCATCTAAATCAGCATTTTCTTCTTGAGAAGCAACACTCCTTCTTTTTTTGCAGTTAGGTCGTTCTTTAATTTGTCTTTTGATTTCTTTCTTATTATGTGTCATTTTTCTCTCCTACCTTTTGAATAGCTGTCTTTACAAATTCATCCAAACGTTCTTTTTGTCCAGTCAAATGTAAAAACCCGACCAATGCTTCGAAACCTGTAGATGACCGATAAATGAAGACCGATGTATTCTTTGCACTTGTATGACTCTTAGCATTACGACCACGTTTATACACTTTTATTTCTTCTTCCGTTAAAAAGTCATCAGCCATCATATTCTCAATAATAAAATGCTGTGCTTTTGCTGAGACATAGTTTGTTGCTAATCGATGCAATTGATTTGGTCGTGTCTGACCTGTTCGAATTAAAAAATCACGAATATAAACTTCATATACCGCGTCGCCAATGTATGCTAACGTTAGACCGCTTAACAACGTATAGTCTTTTTCTTCACTCATTAATTTCTGCTCCATCTCGTTCCTTGAGGTGTATCTTTCAATAGAATACCTCGTTCTAATAAAATATCTCGGATTTCATCACTTTTTCTAAAATCACGTTTTTTTCTAGCTTTAGTCCGTTCTTCAATCAATACCTCAATATCGTGCTCCAGCAATTCCGGCTCAACAATCAATTCAATACCAAATATTCCCATCCATTCTACTAACATAGTTTGTGCAGTAGCAGTAACAGGTAACGACACTTTAGGCTGCTCTAAATAAGTATTTAACCATTTTACTAGAGCATACACAACCGTAATACCATTTGCTGTATTAAAATCATCATCCATTCCTTTAATAAAATCTGCTTGTAACGCCTCCAATACTTCAATATCATCAGCATCGGACAAAATGTACTCCTCAGCTGAATCCAAACGAAAACTAGCTTTCTCGTAAGCATTTTTTATTTTATTAAGGTTTATCTCTGCCTCTTCTAAAACCGTTTTATTAAACGGCATTGGTCGACGATAATGTGTGGAAGCTAATGCAAAACGAATCACTTCAGGTGATACTTGCTGCATCAAATCGTGTGCAGTTACAAAATTTCCTAGTGATTTACTCATTTTTTCGCCAGAATCCCCAACAGTTAAATAAGCATTATGCATCCAGTAGTTAGCAAATGCCTGACCTGTTTTGGCCTCGCTTTGTGCAATTTCATTTTCATGATGCGGAAACTCTAAATCTTGACCACCACCGTGAATGTCGATTGTATTGCCTAAATGTTTGGTTGCCATTACTGAACATTCAATATGCCAACCCGGTCTGCCTTCACCCCAAGGAGATGGCCAAGAAACTTCACCGGTTTTTGCATTTTTCCACAATGCAAAATCAAGCGGATCTTCTTTTTGTGCTTGCTCAGCTCCTGTTCTCTGGCTCGCACCTACCTCAAGTTCATCAATACTCTTATTACTTAGGTGCCCATAATTTTTAAACTTACGCGCGCGATAATAAACATCACCATTTGATTCGTATGCATAGCCTTTATCAATTAAATCCGTTACAAATAAAATGATATCCTCAATATGGTCAATCACACGGGGATGAAAACATGCTGGCTTAACATTAAGCCTTCCAGTATCTTCTTTAAACGCTTCAATATATTTATCAGCAAGTTCTTTCGTTGAAATACCTTCTTCTTTAGCTGTACGTATGATTTTATCATCAACATCAGTAAAGTTAGAAATATAGTCTACTTCATATCCACGATATTCTAGATACCGACGCACCGTATCAAAAGAGATACTACTTCGTGCGTTTCCAATATGAATATAATTATAAACAGTCGGACCGCAAACGTACATTTTTACCTTATTAGGTTCAATCGTTTTAAACTCTTCTTTTTTTCGCGTCAGTGTATTATAAATTAACATAATTTGTTTTTTTCTCCCCTTTATCTTTATTCTGTACAATTCTAGCAGGAACACCAACAGCTGTCGCATAATCTGGAACATCCTTTAAAACAACAGCAGCTGCACCAATTTTTGCCTCTACACCGATAGTGATTGGTCCTAAAATCTGTGCATGTGCGGAAATAAACGCACCACGTTTGACTGTCGGATGTCTTTTGCCTGTATGAGTACCCGTGCCGCCTAACGTCACACCATGAAATAATGTTACATCGTCTTCTATTATAGCTGTCTCGCCTATGACCACTCCCATACCATGATCAATAAAAATACGCCGGCCTAATACTGCACCAGGATGAATCTCAATTCCTGTAATAAAGCGCCATAATTGGGAATGACACCTAGCAAAAAAGTAACGTTTCTTCTTATAAAAATAATGAGACAACCGATGTGCAGCTACAGCATGCAAGCCCGGATATGTCAAAAATACTTCAGCGTTTGTTTTCGCCGCTGGATCTTTATCCCGTATAGCTTGAATATCTTCCCTAATTCCCATAGAAATGCCCCCTTATTTTAATCGATAGAAAAAGAGCGCCTTTTAGTCAATTGATTAAAAGACGCTCAAACGTGGTTCCACTTTTATTTATAGAGTCTGCTAAAACCCTACCTTTAGCATAGTATAACGGCTATCTTCCCGTTTTTGACTACATATCGTCAAAAAGACTCCGAAATGCACACGATCAATATTTGTTCTGCTTGCACCAACCGCAGACTCTCTTATATCAAATTAAAAGATCGCTCTTTTCATCAATGTCGCTTATTTAGTTGATTGTTCAATATGATTTAATACTTTATCTTTACCTAACAGCATAATTGTTTCTGCTAATTCCGGTCCGTGCATCTGACCGCTGACTGCCACTCGAATCGGCATAAATAGATTTTTACCTTTAACATCAGTTTCTTTTTGAACTGCTTTAATACCAGCTTTAATAGTCGGCACATCCAGAACTTCCATTTCAGCCAATTGACGCTTGAAAGCATTTAGTACAGCTGGTACAGTTTCACCTGCTAATACTTCTTTTGCTTCATCAGATAGTTCCAATGTATCATTAAAAAATAATTTTGACAACTCAACAATCTCAGCGATATAGCTCATTTGTGGTTGGTATAAGCTGACTAACTCTTCGATCCATTCACGTTTTTCAGCAGATGGATCAGCTTCGACTAGTCCAGCTTTCACTAAATACGGTGTTGCCAAGTCTGCAATAACTTGACGATCAAGTTTTTTCACATATTGATTGCTGACCCATTCTAATTTTTTATTATCAAATGACGCTGGTGATTTACTTAAACGATCAGCATCAAATATTTTAATCAATTCTTCTTGGCTAAAAATTTCTTCCTCTCCAACTGGTGACCAGCCAAGTAATGAAATAAAATTAAACATTGCCTCAGGAAGATAGCCTAATTCACGATATTGTTCGATAAACTGTAAAATTGTTTCATCACGTTTACTTAGTTTCTTACCCGTTTCTGTATTAATAATCAATGTCATATGGCCAAATCTAGGTGGAGTCCAACCAAATGCTTCATAAACCATTAATTGTTTTGGTGTGTTCGCAATGTGATCATCCCCACGAAGAACATGAGTAATGTCCATCAAGTGGTCATCAACAGCTACTGCAAAGTTGTATGTCGGCATACCATCACGTTTTAAAATAACGAAGTCGCCGCCGACGCTATCTGATTCAAAAGTAATATTACCTTTCACCATATCATCAAAAGTATACTCTTTATTTTTTGGTACACGGAAGCGAACAACCGGAGTAATCCCTTCTGCTTCTTTAGCAGCTTGTTGCTCTGGTGTTAAATTAGCACACTTGCCATTATAACGTGGAACTTCACCACGTGCTTTTTGAGCTTCGCGTTCTGCTTCCAATTCTTCTTCTGTACAATAACATTTATAAGCTAAGTTGCTAGCTAATAGCTGATCGATTAATGGCAAGTAAATATCTGCTCTTTCAGATTGACGATAAGGTCCGTAATTACCGGGATTATCTGGACATTCATCCCAATCGATATTTAACCATGTTAAATTTTCTAGCTGACTTTTTTCTCCATCAGCAATATTTCGTTTTGAATCAGTATCTTCAATACGAATGATAAAGTCGCCGCCATGATGTCTTGCAAATAAATAATTAAATAATGCTGTTCTAGCATTACCTATATGCAGATGTCCTGTTGGACTTGGAGCGTATCTTACACGTACTTTTTTTGTCATTAAAATTACCTTCCTTATCAACGTTTTTACTTATATAATCACACTTAAATTTTACCCTCATTCTTAGTATTAGTAAAGGTTATCACTTAATTTATTCATTTATACTTGTTTGTGAATGTGACGGTTTAGCAAAAATCATTCGTCCAGCTGCAGTCTGCAATGCACTCGTGACAACTACATTAATTTTCTTATTCATAAAATGTTTGCCGTCTTCGACAACCACCATCGTTCCATCATCCAAATAAGCAACTCCTTGTTGCCGTTCCGTCCCATCTTTCATAACAACAACATCCATTGTCTCACCAGGAATAACGACGGGTTTAACTGCATTTGCGAGCGCATTAATGTTCAAGACTGGGACATTTTGAAACTCACAAACCTTGTTTAAGTTAAAATCATTTGTGACCACAATACCATCTAATAATTTTGCTAGTTTAATCAATTTGCTGTCTACTTCCTGTATATCCTCAAAATCCCCCTCATACATTTCAACTGAGATACCTTCTTCTTTTTGTAACGAATTTAAAATATCCAACCCTCTGCGCCCTCTGACACGCTTCATACTATCACCAGAGTCAGCAATATATTGTAGCTCATATAAAACAAAGTTTGGGATTAATAATACTCCCTCCAAAAATCCTGTTTTAGCAACATCATAAATACGACCATCAATGATTACACTGGTATCTAGTATTTTGTACTTTCTAAAGTGATCATCAGCCCGTCTTTCTAGAATTTCGCTGGTTTCTTCCTTCTTTGTATTATTACGAGTAGTTACCATTTTCTTTAATTCTTCAACCTTTGTCTTCGCAGTTCCCACTTTATACCCCAAATAACCCAATACTAACATCACCAGTGCTGGTAATATAGTATTTAAGTAAGCGATTTTGATTGAATATAGGGGAACTGAAATTAAAGCACCTAGAATCAGACCGACAATAATACTCAAGCTACTTAAAATCAAATCAGGCAGACTTTTATCATTGATTAATTTTTCTAAATGTTTAATTGATTTAGTAAAGCGGTCGTATGACAATACTGCAAGAATAATAAAAATAATAGCACCAAACGTACCGTTCACAATTTTACTCGTTAGTATTGTTGAATGATTAAATCCTAAAATTTTCCATAATTTAGTTAGTACAGAACTACCAATACCAAAACCAATAACGGCTAAAAGTGTTGTATAAACTTTCTTCATCAAATTTTCTTCCCTCCTCTAATTAAATACTTTTCTTAATACTTCAGATACGGTTTCAACACCGACCACGTCAATATCAGTAGGTACTCGCCATCCGTGGAGACTGTTTTTCGGCACATATATTTTTTTGAATCCAAGCTTTTGTGCTTCTCCAACACGCTGTTCAATCCGATTAACTCGTCTGATTTCACCAGTTAACCCGATTTCACCTACAAAACATTCATATGGAGATGTCCCACGATCTTTATAACTAGACGCAATAGCCATTGCAATAGCTAAATCAATAGCTGGTTCATCTAATTTTACTCCACCAACAGCTTTCAAATAAGCATCTTGGTTTTGTAGCATTAATCCTGCGCGTTTTTCCAGCACCGCCATAATTAACGATACACGATTATAGTCTAAACCTGTAGCTGTTCGCTTAGCATTGCCAAAAACAGACGGCGTTATCAACGCCTGAACTTCTGCCAAAATCGGTCTGGTTCCTTCCATTGAACAAACAATTGCTGAACCTGTCGCACCGTCGATTCGTTCCTCTAAAAAGGCTTCCGATGGATTAGTGACTTCAACTAATCCCTGCTCACGCATCTCAAAAATACCGATTTCATTTGTAGAGCCAAAACGATTTTTAACTGCTCGTAAAATACGATAAGTATGGTGGCGGTCACCTTCAAAATACAATACAGTATCAACCATATGTTCCAACATCCTCGGTCCAGCCAGTGATCCTTCCTTCGTTACATGACCAACGATAAAAATAGCAATTTGGTTGGTCTTGGCAATCTGCATCAATTCAGCAGTTGTTTCACGTACCTGACTGACACTCCCAGCTACACTATCAATATCCGGATGAACCATGGTTTGGATAGAATCGATAATAACGTAATCCGGACGAATATCATCAATTGTCTGCTTCACAGAACTCATATCCGTTTCAGAATAAACATAAAAATCATTACCACCATCATCTAATCGCTCAGCACGCATCTTAATTTGTTGCGCACTTTCTTCACCAGACACATATAGTACATCGCCTTCCAATTTACTCAACTGCTGAGATACCTGTAATAGCAAGGTTGATTTCCCAATACCAGGATCCCCGCCAATCAAGACTAGTGAGCCCGGTACAACTCCGCCACCAAGCACACGATTTAATTCACCTAGGTCTGTTTCAACTCTGGCTTCACGTGTGCGAACAACTTTATTTAATTTTTCAGCTTTATTTTTTTTTCCTGTTAAACTGACACGACTATGCCGTGTCGGTTTATCATCGGATACTTCTTCCACTAGAGAATTCCACTCACCGCAATTCGGACAACGCCCCAAATATTTAGGTGAGATATACCCGCAGTTCTGACACACAAATTCTGCTCGCTTTTTCTTTGCCATTTACTAACCTCCTAGATAATTAAATTTTAGCATATCTACATAAAAACACCCGTACATTTGTTATAAAATATCTGAAATTGTTTATTTTCCCGATGAACCAAACCCACCAGTACGACTAGTCGTTGTTTCATCATTATCTGCTTTCAAGAAAGGCAAAAAGATTCCTTGACCAATTCGCTCACCTTTTTTTATTTCAATATCTTTTAAACCAAAATTCAAAAATTGAAACATGATATGCCCCTCATTTGCTTCATTATCATAATAATCACTGTCAATAACACCGACACCATTTGCTAATAACAAAAAATTCTTTAAAGGATTACTTGAACGATTGCATAACTGCAGAAATTCGTTTTCCTCCATATACGCTTTAACACCGGTTCCTACAAGTACAGGTTTTACTTGTTTCTTATGATCTGGAGTTTCAGCAAATTTATCATTAGATAGTATACATTTTAATGCTGATGCAATACCTGATTTCCAAATACTTGGAATAATCACTGTCTCCGCCGCCTCAAAATCATAACCTGCTGCATGAATTGTCGCGCGTTTTGGTAAATTAATATTTTCAAATGTCGTCACTTTTTCAAACCCTCTTATTTTCCCCATAAATACTTCATCCTCTTCTTTTGTTAATACTTTATTATAACAAATAAAAAAGAGTAAGTCTGTTAATAACGAGCGGTTTTCAGTACATTATCCTGATATACAGCTGTTATTCGACTTACTCTAATCAAATCAAATAATTAAATCAAAAGTCTTAATCGTCCTCTTCATCAAAATCACTTACTTGAACTTGTTTTAATCGTCCAACATGTTTTTGCTTACCAAGTACTAACGGTACATGTTCAACAATGACATCGCTATACTCTAAACCAAACCAGCGCGCAGGATCAAATGCGATCTTCTTAATTGCTAATTTCATCTGCATAACCATCGTATCTAAAGTATTCAATGACGTCACACGTGTCAACTCTTCATGAATTAAAACAAATGCGAAATCGCCGACATCTCTGCCTGGTGTGATAGTATACTTCTGCGGTTGTCTTGGAATTATTCCTTCTTCCATTAATTCATTCACAATTTGACGTAGGTACACATTAACTTCTTGATTCATTCTAAAACCTAGGCGCAGTTGAACATTAACGATATAGTCTGTACCCATCGTATCAATATAGTACTCTTGCGTGTACGGTTCGTCTGTAACAAATACATTAACAAACCAATATACTTCAGCCCGTTTTGGTCGCTTATCTAAAATCGAGTACATTAACTCTCCGGCGACTTGATGTCCTTTTATTTTAGACGTTAAAAAGACTAAATTTGTTTGTATTTTGGGAATCGTCATATCATGACGCAATTCATCAAGTTGGTCGATATATTCACATAATGACACACGTTTCGAGCTCTTCTCTTGAATAACACTACCACGATGCCAAATCAACATAATTCCTAAAATAATCAAAGCAATAATTACAGCGACATAACCACCGTGTAAAAATTTAGTAGCACTTGAAATAAAGAAGATAACTTCAATCCCTGCAAAGAAAATAAAAATTATAAAAGAGATAATCTTCGGTGTCTTCCGTTGTACTAAATAAAAAAATAGCAAAATAGTTGTCATCAACATCGTCACGGTAATAGCTAAACCATAAGCTGCTTCCATGTGAGCAGAAGTCCTGAATGTGACTACAATTGCCATACAACCGATTAACAGCAGTGTGTTAACTGCTGGAATATATAATTGACCTTTTTGATCAGTCGGATACACTATGTTTAACCTGGGCAACAGACGTAGCTTAATTGCTTCGGAAACCAATGTATACGATCCTGAGATTAGAGACTGCGAGGCGATCACCGCTGCGACTGTTGCAAATAAGACACCCACTATAGCAAAAGATTGTGGCATCATTCGGAAAAAAGGATTCAGCATAGAGATGCTTTGGTAATACGGATCATTTTTCACATGTAGAATCCATGCAGCTTGTCCGAAATAATTAAGTGTTAAACACACTTTAATGTAAGGCCAACTCAAACGGATATTAGCACGACCAGCATGTCCTAAATCTGAATATAAGGCTTCAGCACCAGTAGTTGCCAAAAATACACTGCCTAAAATAAAAATACCCATTTTATTTTCACTAGACAGTAACAGTTCAAACGCATAGTAAGGATTTAACGCACGAATAACCGTAATATCTTTAAAAAAATTATATAAGCCCATTGCACCTAAAAAAGTAAACCAACCTAACATCAATGGTCCAAATGCTGTTCCGACCTTTTGGGTACCAAAACGCTGTATAGAAAATAAAATCAAAATGATAATCAATGTGATAATAATAATAATGTGTTGATTTTCCCCAAACGTGTCATAAAAAACAGGAATCCCACGCAGTCCTTCGATAGCTGTCGTAATTGTTACAGCTGGAGTTAAGACACCATCAGCCAATAAAGTTGCACCGCCAATCATTGCAGGAAATACCAACCACGGGCTCATCTTTTTCACTAATGTAAAGAGTGAAAAAATTCCACCTTCACCATCATTATCCGCGCTAAGTGCAATCATAACGTACTTTACCGTTGTTAATAAAGTTAATGTCCAAAAAACCAGTGATACTGCACCCAAGACAAAATCTTCAGATATTTGCCCCAAACCGCCATTACCGTCTATAATTGCTTTCATAACATATAAAGGACTTGTTCCTATGTCCCCATATACAACACCCATAGCAATCAGAGCCCCACCAACTGTAAACTTATCAAGTCTTTGCTTTTGAGCTGCTCGACTCACATTAAACACTCCTTACCCTACTTAATAAACACCCTTTTATTTATACAGAATCCATCTAATTTCCAATTTAGACAAATGTCATTATACTCTTTAATAGCAATAATACTAGACTTTTCATTCAATTCTTAATTTGTGTAAATAATCAGTTATTTAATTGTTATAAATTAACTAAAAGTTATCTAAAAAACTTATAACGCTGAAATCTACCAAAAATTTTCACTCATTAATATTTAATCTTTTTTTAATTTTTGCTATAATGAATCTCACTACACAAAAAGAAAGGATGTTATCTAGATGGTTTATAACTTTTCAGCCGGCCCCGCCATGCTGCCAAAACCAGTTTTATTACGTGCACAACAAGAATTAGGAGACTATCAGAACTCCGGAATGTCAGTTATGGAAATGAGTCACCGCTCCTCCATCTATGATAATATCCATCATCAAACAAAAAAACTGCTAAAAGAACTAATGATGATTCCCGATGATTATGAGATTTTATTTTTGCAAGGCGGTGCTAGTCTGCAATTCACAATGGTTCCACTCAATTTAAGACAAACAGGAAAAGTCGGCTATATCGATACCGGTGTTTGGAGTAAAAAAGCCATCACTGAAGCAAAAAAACTTGGTAATTACGTAAACATTTTGGCAAGCAGCCAAGACAAAAGCTACCAAGAAATTCCACCTATACCAGAAAATTTCCCAGATGATTTAGATTATATTCATGTGACAACAAACAATACGATAGAAGGAACTGCTTATACAAAAATCCCGAAAACAGGAAAAATTCCCTTAGTTGCCGATATGTCTTCGAACATTCTATCAAATGACTATCACGTGAGCGACTTTGATTTAATCTATGCTGGTGCCCAAAAAAACATTGGGCCTGCTGGTGTAACACTGGTCGTCATAAAAAAAGAATTACTAAATAGATGTTCTGAATCAGTTCCTTCGATGATGCAATATGCCATTCATGCAAAAAATGACTCTCTGTATAATACCCCGCCGACTTACGGAATTTACATGATGTCCTTAGTACTGGAATGGCTAAAAGATTTTGGCGGACAATCAGCTATGCTGACATACAACCAGAAAAAAGCAGCTTTGCTCTATGACTACTTAGATCAATCGCCGATGTTTTCTTCACCCGTCAAACCGTCAAGCCGTTCATTAACTAATATTCCCTTCGTCTCAACTAATGCAGATAATGATAAAAAATTTATCGCATACGCTGAAAAACAAGGACTTATTAACCTGAAAGGGCATCGTTCCGTTGGCGGTATGCGTGCCAGCCTTTATAATGCAATGCCACTTGAAGGTGTTCAAGCATTAATTCAAGCACTAGATACCTTTGAAAAGGAGTATAACAACCAATGACATATACTGTAAAAACATACAACCAAATTGCACCAGAAGGGTTAAATTTTCTTAAACAAGCCGGATACATAGTTGAGGATAGCGATCATCCGGATGCCATACTTTTGAGAAGCCATTCGCTGCATCAACAAAAATTGACCGATTCTGTCTTAGCAATTGGACGCGCCGGTGCAGGAACGAATAATATTCCAATTGATACATGTACCAGTCAAGGAATTGCGGTCTTTAATACTCCAGGTGCTAATGCCAATGCAGTAAAAGAATTAGTATTAGCAAACCTATTATTGGCTGTCCGTCCGATCTTAAAAGGAACTGAATGGATAAACCACTTAGATTCTCATGCTATATCGTCAGAAGTGGAAATAAATAAAAAACAATTTGCCGGTACTGAACTTGAAGGCAAGACTCTAGGCGTTATTGGTTTAGGCGCTATTGGTTCTCGTGTAGCAAATGATGCCTATCAAATCGGTATGAATGTACTCGGATACGATCCCCATGTTTCCATTGATACTGCTTGGAAGATGTCCCGTCGAGTTCAGCGTGTACTTGATCTCCAAGATATCTTTTCAGAAGCCGATTTTATTACCATACACATTCCACTTTTACCAGAGACTAAACATTTTATCGGAAAAAAAGAATTGTCCAAAATGAAGCCCAATACAGTATTACTCAACTTTTCACGTGGAGAACTAGTTGACAATCCAGCTGTTTTAAAGGCAGCTGCAAACGGCGGTATCGCAAAATACATTACCGATTTTCCAGTTGAAGAACTGTTGCATCAACCAAATATTACGCTCTTACCGCATTTAGGAGCTTCCACTGAGGAGGCTGAAATTAATTGTGCCAAATCCGCGGCGCGTACACTGCAATATTATTTAGAAACTGGTAATATTCGTCATTCGGTTAATTTGCCTACTGTTGATATGACTTTTAACAGCCCTTACCGAATCAGCGTACTTCATCAAAATATCCCTAATATGATCGGAGCTATTTCTCAATTAGTTGCACAAAAAAATATAAATATCCATAATTTAACAAATCGAAGTCGTGGCGAGGTTGCCT
This sequence comes from Vagococcus vulneris, assembly GCF_003950515.1. Taxonomy (GTDB): domain Bacteria; phylum Bacillota; class Bacilli; order Lactobacillales; family Vagococcaceae; genus Vagococcus; species Vagococcus vulneris. The sequence goes on along the minus strand of NZ_NGJS01000003.1, from coordinate 143,268 downwards.
ATACTCTTGTTGACTTAGACGAAACGGCTCTTGATATGGCACAAAGTATTGTTTCAGATATTCAGCAGAATTCTGCAGTTATACGCACACGACTTATTACCAACACTAAAATATAGGAGGTTTTTTGATTATGGTAACAGTTCGATCGTTTAAAAGTATTAGACCCAGCACTGAAGTAGTTCAAAATCTAGCTTCTCTGCCTTATGATGTACTTAACTCACAAGAGGCACGAGACATCGCTAAAAGCAATCCCTATTCTTATCTGCATATTGATAAAGCCGAAATTAATTTACCTTTGGCAACAGACGAACACAGTGATACAGTTTATGAATCTGCTGCACAGAACTTAGCAGATTTTCAAGAGAAAGGCTGGCTTGTTCAAGACGATAAACCCGCACTTTATTTATATGAATTGAGAATGAATGGAATATCTCAAACAGGGATTGTCGCAACAACCGCAATAGCTGATTATCAAAATAATAAAATTAAAAAACATGAATTAACACGTCCAGAAAAAGAGTTGGACCGTTTTAAACACATGACTTATTGTGATGCCAATACAAGTCCTATCTTTTTAACGTATCGTGATAATTCTGATATTTCAGCTCTCGTCAGCAATTGGAAGGAAAATCACCCGCCTCTTTATAATTTTGAAAGTTTCTATTCAACAGCACATAAAGTTTGGAAAATTGACCAACCTGAAATCATTAAAAAAATTGAAAAAATTTTTGATAACCAGGTAGATAGTTTATACATTGCTGACGGGCATCATCGTTCAGCATCTGCCGTCAAGTTAGGTCAAGAAAAGTTGAAAAACGATACTTTAAAGGACGATACTGAAGCAAATTATTTTTTATCAGTTATCTTTCCAAAAGATGATTTAGTCATTTATGATTACAATCGCGTAATTTCAGCTCCCTTGCCACACGACTTTTTTGACCAACTGAGTAACTTCTTTGACGTCAAACTTTTAAACAAACCACTGCCCAAACCTGCTAACAAACGTGAATTTACAATGTACGTAGAAAAAAAATGGTACTTGCTGCAGCTGCTTCCTGAGATAACATTTAATAATACATCAGATGCCCTGAATGCTGCAGTATTTCAAAAATTGATTGCTGAAAATATTTTTAACATCACAGATATTCGTACAGATCAACGCATTGATTTTATCGGTGGGATTCGTGGTTTAGACGAACTAGAAACAGCTGTTAATAGCGGTAAGAATACTGTCGCCTTTGCTTTATATCCAACGACAATGGATGAATTGTTAACTGTAGCGGATAATGATGATATCATGCCGCCAAAATCAACATGGTTTGAACCAAAACTCTTAAGTGGTTTATTCGTTCATGATTTAGAAACAAACAGATAAATTTAAAATTGGAGGTGCTATTTTGACTAGAAATTTTCAACAGGTGAAACGTATTGTTGTTAAAATTGGCACAAGTAGTTTAATTTTGGACAATGGCAAAATTAATTTAAAATCAATTGATCAGTTAGCTTTTGCTTTAAGCACTTTAGCAGCACAAAACTATGGTATTATCTTAGTTTCTTCAGGTGCTATTGGTACAGGAATGCATCATTTAGGCATTTCAGAACGCCCTCAGACAGTTGCTAAACAACAAGCTATTTCAGCAATCGGCCAAGCTGAACTAATAAAAATTTATTCACAGCGATTTTACCATTACAATCAGCAGACAGCCCAAGTTTTAATGACACGCGATGTTGTTGATTTTCCATCCAGTCGACAAAATGTTATCAACACATTTGACGAGCTACTTAAGCTACATGTTATTCCTATCGTAAACGAGAATGACAGTGTTGCCGTCGATGAATTAGATCATTTAACAAAGTTTGGCGACAACGACCAACTATCGGCTATTGTGGCAGACATCACTGATGCTGACTTATTAATTATGTTGTCTGACATTGAGGGTTTTTATTCTGATGATCCAAACATTAATTTGCAAGCTGAATTATACTCTCACATTACAAATATCACACCATCTTTGATCAAGAGTGCTTCTGGTACCAAAGGAAAATTGGGAACAGGTGGAATGTCGAGTAAATTAAAAGCTGCTCAACGAATCTTAGCTAATAATCAAAAAATGGTTTTAGCGAAAGGAACTAATCCAGCAATTATCTTAGATATTCTTGAAGAAAAAAATATTGGGACACTTTTTGCAAATCAATCAACGAGAGGTGAATCATAATGACTTCATTAAATCAACTAGGCAGTCGAGCTAAAACAGCAGCCAGATTTTTAGCTACTTGCTCTACAAAAGAAAAAAATTCAGCCTTGCAACATATTGCCGATACTTTACGCACAGAAACAGATATCATACTCGCCGCTAACCAAAAAGATATTAATTCAGCAACCAAAAACGGTTTAACGGATGCTATGATTGATCGTCTGCGTCTGACCTTTAAAAGCATTCAAGTAATGGCTCACGATATTGAAACCATCATTTCATTGCCCGATCCAATTGGTACGATGGATCATGTTTGGAAAAATGAAGATGACCTGACAATTGGAAAACAACGAGTTCCTCTAGGTGTTATTGGGATTATTTATGAATCACGACCAAACGTTACAACAGATGCTTCAAGTCTTTGCTTTAAAGCTGGCAATGCCATTATTTTACGCGGAGGGAAAGAAGCGTTTCATTCGAATCAGGTCTTAGTCAAGCTTATGCAGCAAGCTCTCAGCCAGTGCCACATACCACAAGAAGCAATCCAGCTGCTTCAAGATACGTCTAGAGAAACAGCACGGGAATTTATGCAATTATCAGATTACCTAGACGTGTTGATTCCTCGTGGCGGTTCAAATCTAATCAAAACCGTTGTTAATACTGCTACGGTACCGGTTATTGAAACTGGTACCGGCAACTGTCACGTTTATGTCGACCAAGACGCACAAATCGACATGGCTGTTTCGATTGTGGTCAACGGAAAGTGCCAACGTCCTTCTGTCTGCAATGCCACTGAAACGGTTATCGTTCATGAAGCAATAGCAACCACTTTTCTTCCTAAATTAGAAGCTGCTTTAGCACCATTTAACGTGGAACTCAGAAGCGACAGTCAAGGAATGAGCTGGTTGACAGATAGTATTTTAGCGACTGATGACGATTATGCGACTGAGTTTTTAGATTATATTTTAGCCGTTAAAATCGTTTCATCTGTGGATGAAGCAATAGAGCATATCCATACTTACAGTACACAGCATTCTGAAGTTATTGTGACTGACAATTATTTTACTTCACAAATATTCACGCAGCAAGTTGATGCAGCTGCAGTATATGTCAATGCCTCTTCTCGTTTTACTGATGGAAGTGCTTTCGGTTTTGGTGGTGAAATTGGTATCAGTACGCAAAAGCTGCATGCTCGAGGTCCAATGGGGCTCAATGAACTAACATCATCGAAGTACATCATTTTGGGATCAGGACAAATCAGACAATAGTACTTATTTTATATAACAAAAAGAGAGTGTTATTAAAAACAACACTCTCTTTTACTGTTTTTGTTAATGCTTTATGTTAAAATAATAAGCGTTAATTCAATATCGGAGGAATTTTATAATATGATATCAAAATGGAAACAATCTTTTAAACGAGATGGTATTTACGCTGCAGCATCATTTCTTATTCCCTTTTTTCTAATGTTTGCTGCTTATTTAAGTCTAGGTATTTACTGGGGCAGTGATCGCAGTGTACTTGCTAGTGATGCTTTTTCTCAATTTTCAAATTTCCATGCAAGCTTTAGAAATGCTCTACATGGTGAGCAAAGCCTCTTCTATACTTGGAATGCATCCCTAGGGATTAACTATTGGTCGCTTATTTCGTATTACTTGGGTGGTATTTTTACTCCACTTGTATTTTTCTTTAAAAATGAAAACATCCCAGACGCGTTATATCTCCTAACAATGATTAAAATTGGAGCAGCTGGTCTAGCTTTCTGGTCCTACGGAAAACGTACATTTAAAATTGAGCGTTGGTCTATTGTTGCCTTATCTGTTGCATACTCCTTAATGTCATTTGTCACAGCTCAGTCAGAATTAATTATGTGGCTTGATATTTTTATGTACTTCCCTTTGATTATTTTGGGAATTAATCAGATTTTTGAAAAAGGCCGTTCCATTGTGCTATTTGTTTCTTATTTATTATTATTTATTTCCAACTTCTATTTTGGTTTTATTATCGGTCTCTTTTCAGTGATGTACTATGCAGTACAATGTGTCATTCATTCAACTAAATGGAAACAAACGATTGTTCCTTACTTTACAACAGCTATTTTGGCTGGTCTAAGTTCAATGGTTATGATTCTACCAGCGGTGATGGATTTGCGGACTAATGGTGAAAAGTTGACTGAAATGTCACGTTTCAAAACTGATGCCACCTCCTTTTGGGATATCATCAATAAAAATATGATTGGCGTTTTTGATACGACTAAATATGGTTCAATTCCTTTTATTTACGTTGGACTTTTACCTTTGATCTTTTGTATTTTTTATTTTGTTACCAAAAAAATTCCTTTAAAAAATAAATTAGCTTATGGTGCTGTCTTTGCGATTATTATCGCTAGTTTTTATATCGACCCGCTGAATTTAATTTGGCATGGGCTTCACGCACCGAATATGTTCCTTTTCCGTTTCAGTTTTATCTTCTCATTTTTAGTTGTGATGCTTGCCGGATATGGATGGGAAAAATTTAGAGCAGACGACAAGGGTTATCTTGTCGGTACTGTTTTAATCTTAGCCATTCTCTTCTCACTCGGTAAATTGACAGCTGGTGAAGGTAAATATGAATTTGTTACGTATCAATCTTTGCTAGTCAGTATTTTATTTCTAGCTATTTATCTAACCGCAATCCTTTTCTATCAATTTAAAAAAATCCCGATGAAACAGTTATCATTTCTTCTACTACTTGTAGTTATCGGTGAAGCATTTTTAAATACAAACTTTATGGTTAACGGTATTTTAAAAGATTGGAATTATGCATCACGCAGTCTCTATTCAGAGCCATACAAGGATTATAAAAAGCTAGTTGATAAGGCTACCGCAGAAAATGGCGATACTTTCTATCGACTGGAATCATTGGCACCTATATCTGCAAATGATTCATTTAATTACGGGTTCAGCGGAATCAGTATGTTTTCATCTATTCGTAATAGACATTCATCAGCTGTTCTTGATTCTTTAGGTTACCGTTCAGAAGGGACTAATCTTAATATTCGCTATCAAAATAATACTTTATTTATGGATAGTCTAGTTGGGATACGTCACAATATCAGCAATCAACCGGTCAACAAATTCGGATTTAAACCAGACGGCGGTTCCGGAAAATATCAACTTTTCCAAAATGATTTGGCGCTGCCGCTTGGTGTTATGACAACAACAGATATTTATAAAATCAAACAGCCAACAAATGACAATCTCACAGCTCAAAAAGATTTGATCAACCAATTAGCAAATTATTCTGAGGGTGCTTATTTTAAATTTGTCAATCCGGTTGTTGAAAGCTCTAAGAACACCAAAATTACTAAAGATCAAAATAATAATATTACATATGCAGAACTTAAACCAAACATGGCAAAAGAAATCACATACAACGTTGCTGTACCTGGTGGCAATCAAGCTTATATCAGCCTATTCCCTTCAGATTTTGGAAAACTCGGTAGCTCAACAGTTACAGTTAAATCTCAAGGAACCAGCTACAATGCACAAATCGGTATTACTGGACAATACTATAACCTAGGCTACTTTCCATCGGATGCAACCGTTCAGTTTACACTGACTTTCCAAGGTTCGCAAGATGTCAGCTTTATTAATCCGCCGGTTATGTTGATGGATACTAACTATTATCAAAGTGCAATGACACAAATTAAACAAAACGGTGTTGCCTTCAAAACTGGCAACAGATCTGCCAAAGCTAAAGTAGAAACACCAGAGAAAAAAGTTATTTTCACAACTATCCCCTATGATAAAGGCTGGACAGTGAAAGTTAATGGCAAAAAAGTTGAAACCAAACCATTCTGGGATGGTTTGCTGACATTTGAAATTCCAGCGGGAACTTCAGATATAAAAATGTCTTACTTACCAGTAGGGTTTATTCCTGGTTTAATTTTATTCTTTGGCGGAATTATTGCTTTCACAGGGTATTATCGTTGGACGCTGCATACAAAACAACAGCCTCTTTTAGATCCAACACAATCTGCAAGCAACTTAACAACACGGCGCAGCAGACGTCAAAAATAAAGAAGAGCTTCCTCTACAAATGAAATGTAGAGGAAGCTTTTTTCTGGTATTATTCAATCGGTCAGGTATACTCAAAATAAAAAAAGAAAGTTGGCTTTATATGGAAAATTTTAATGACTATTTGCAAACAATTGAACTACCTGAACAAAGAGAACGCATGGAACATATATTAAATTGGATTCAACATAACTTTCCAGAATTAGACACACGTATTGCTTGGAAACAACCAATGTTTACCAGTCACGATACTTTTATTTTAGGACTCAGCATTTCAAAAAAACACATCGCTGTTGCGCCAGAACAAATAGTTATCTCTACTTTTGCTGATGAAATAAATGCTCAAGGATATTCTCATACAAAACAACTCTTACAAATCCCTTGGGATAAAGATATTCCCTATGATTTAATCAAACAATTTATCAACTTTAACTTAACAGATAAAAAAGACCATCCTAAATTTTGGCGTTAACCTAAAAGTAATAAAAAAAGAGAAACTCTTATTTAAAAAGAGTTCCTCTTTCTTACACCAACCATTTTTCAAGACTGATAGCAATACCATCTGAATCAGAATCTGCAGTAATTTCATTAGCAATTTTCTTCAAATCAGGTGTTGCATTAGCCATGGCAATCCCATAACCAACAACTTCAAACATCGCAATATCATTGTTGCCGTCACCAAAAGCAATTGACTGCTCTTTATCAACTCCAAGATAATTCAAGACAAATTCAATTGCTTCCTTTTTACTTATACCTTTTATACCGATTTCACCACTCCATTTACCAAACAGCGGCACCGTTGAATGGTAAATCTGTAGTGATTCTCCGTAACGATTTACAATATCATCAAATGGAACAGTATTATTTATAAAACTAATTTTATTCACATTATTGTAATCAACTTCTAAGCCATCATATTTTTCCAATAATTCATAAAACCAAGTCATTTTATGATTTAAATTTTCAGGCGTTTCACCAATTTCTGCTGCGTGTTGCTTTAATTCTTCGCGAATTTTACGCTCACAGTTTTCACTCTTAAATAAACCATCATTACATTCTAAATAATAACCAACATCATTTTCATCAAAATATTTCACAATATCTTGAACAGCATCTTTTGGCAATCGTTTGTGATGAATTATTTTATCCCCGACAACAATATAGCCACCACCTGCACCAACAACTCCATCAAAACCAATATCGACAATACTGTCTAAAATCTCAGGTTTTGAGCGTCCGGTACAAATGAACGCAATATTTCCTTGCTCTCTGAATTGACGAATTGCTTTCACACTTGAAGGTAAAACCTCGCCGCTGCTATCGCATAGCGTACCATCTAAATCAAAAAATGCTACATTTTTTTTATTTTTATCCATTTTATCCTCCTATAAATATACTAGACTATAAGTCAACAATAGATAAATAGCTTGATAATATCAAGCTATTCTCTATTATTTCATTGTTTCTTATAAATTTTGTCCATTTGTTGCAATTACTTCTTTATACCAATAAAAGGAATCTTTCTTATATCTTTCCAGACTTCCGTTGCCTTCGTCATCTTGATCCACATAAATAAATCCATATCGTTTACTCATTTGTGAAGTACCACAACTAATCAAATCGATACATCCCCACGTCGTATATCCTAATAAATCCACGCCATCTTTGATTGCTTCACGCATTTGTATTACATGTTTCTTTATATAATCGATTCGATATTCGTCATGAATTTTACCATCATCAGTTAATTCATCTCTAGCGCCTAAACCATTTTCACAAACAAATAATGGTAATTCGTATCGGTCGTATAATTTAATTAACGAGATTCGTAAACCAATCGGATCAATCGGCCAATCCCATTGCGATAATTTTAAATATTCATTTTTTATCGGACTATCAAATGAACCGGCTAATTTCGCTGCATCTTCACGTGCTTCAGTGACATGAGACATATAATAACTGATGGCGACAAAATCGACCTTACCAGATTGTAAAATTTGTTCATCACCTTGTTCCATGACAATATGTATATCATTATCTGCAAAATATTTTGCCATATAACTAGGATATTCTCCTCTTGCTTGAACGTCTGGATAAAACATATTTAACTGATTTGATTTCAAAGCTTGCAATTGATCTTCAGGTTTTGTAGTCAAAGCATATGATTCTATTTGATTAATCATACAACCAACTTGTGCATCAGGACAAATTTCACGTGCTGCTTTTACAGCTAATGCACTAGCTAAAAATTGATGATGCGATGCTTGATAGGTTACTTGTAATTTATCTTCAGGTCGAATTAAATCTTCAAGAACCCCAGCTCCCGTGTACAAACTGTTTAAATTCATATTCATTTCATTAAATGTAATCCAGTATTTAACTTTACCTTTATAACGCTCCAAAATAACACGAGCATATTTTTCAAATAATGACACTAATTCTCGACTCACCCAACCATTAAACTTTTCCGTTAATGTTATAGGCATTTCATAATGTGACATTGTCACCAACGGTTCGATACCATACTTTGCACATTCATCAAATACACGGTCATAGAAAGCTAATCCTTCTTCATTAGGCTCTGATTCTAAGCCTGTTGGAAAAATTCTCGCCCACGAAATTGATAATCGGAATGTCTTAAATCCCATCTCAGCAAATAAAGCTATATCCTCTTTATAACGGTGATAGAAGTCAATTCCCCATCTCTTTGGAAATAGGTAGTTGCTGTCATTTTTCTTGTATTCCTCTAATTCTTTCGATGAAACGTTAAAGGTAAAATTATCTACTTTACCAGTTGCATATGGATCTTTATATGCAGCAAAATCTGAGGTAGATAATCCCTTTCCGCCATCTAAATAAGCCCCCTCAATTTGATTTGCAGCGGTTGCTCCACCCCATAAAAAGTTTTCTGGAAAACCTGAGTTTAATTGTTTCATTATAAAATTCCTCCTACTATTTTTTTATATTATTAATTAATCACTGTAATAATTTGCGAGTGTTGCGCTTCTACTGACTCATCATCATTACTCAGTGGTAATACCTCTAAAAAATTGGGTGTATTTGTTACTATAATCGGTGAATACAAAGATAAACCACTCTCTTTTATTTTATTCATATCAAATTCAAGCAGCTTTTCCCCGACTTTTACAACATCACCTTCAGTCGCAAACCGTTCAAATCCTTCACCGTTAAGACTGACAGTATCTATTCCTATATGAATCAATAATTCTATTCCATCATCTGAAATTAGTCCGATTGCATGGTTTGTGGGCGTCGTCATCGTTACCACTCCACTAAATGGTGCTGTAACGTTACCAACTGTCGGAATTATCCCAATGCCTTTGCCCACAATTTCAGAAGCAAAAGTTTCATCTGGACATTCTGATAACACTTTTGCATGTCCAGTTAACGGAGATACTAAATGAATCGGCATTTTTTTATTAATTGTCGGTGATTTTTCGTCAATATCAGGCATTATTGGATCCCTTTCTTCGATAGACTCTACTTGCTTTTCTTTTAATAAAATAATTGTCAAAATCAGACCCAACATAAAACTTAAAGCTATACCGACTAAGGCAAAAAGGAAATTGTTTCCACCAGTTGGATTTACATATGTAGGCAAAGCTAAAATCCCTGGAACTGTAAAACTAAATGTTTTTACAGCAAAAGATCCGAATATTACACCTCCGACTGCACCTCCAATCATACTTGCATAAAATGGTTTTTTGAGTTTCATTGTCACACCGTAGATTGCAGGCTCTGTAATTCCAAACAGTGCTGGTATAAAACTAGAGATAGCAAGCTGTTTCATTTTTTCATCTTTTGTTTTGATGAATACTCCTAAGGTTGCACCCGCTTGAGCCAAATTGGCTACTAAATTCATCGGTAAAAGCATGATGTCAAAACCAAATTTTTCAAAACTAGCAAACGTACTTGGGAAGAATGCATAATGCATACCTGTGATAACGATTAACGGCATTAATCCTCCCATTAAAGCTCCTGCAAAAGGACCTGCAACTTTAAATAATGTTGTAAAAACTATTTCAAGATATGAACCAATCGTCACTCCCAATGGCGCAATAAATGCCAATAATATCGGTGCTGTCACAAGCAAACTAATTAATGGAACAAAAATAATGCTTAACGACTTTGGTATAATTTTTTTTGTATATTTTTCAACATAGCTTAATAGCCAAACCCCGAGTATTATCGGAATAACTGTCGATGCATAATTATTCATCGGAATACTGAGGCCAATAAATTTTAAACTGCTTATTTCGCCAGCAGCTGCATTATTGATAAACGTTGGATATAATAAGATACCTGCTAACGCAACAGCCAGTGATGGATTTGTTTTGAATTTATTTGCTGCTGAAAAACCAACTAAAAATGGTAAAAAATAAAAAGCAGAATCGGCTATTGCATTCAGAACTTGATAAGTTGAACTTTGATCTGATAATAGATTAAACGTCACTAATATTGCCATTAAACCTTTTAATAAACCGCTCCCTGTAATTGCGGCCAAGATTGGTGTAAAAATACCTGATATCACATCAAAGATTCGATCAATTATATTCCCGCTTGCTGGAGTTTCACCAGTTTCTTCTCTTTCTCCTAATAATGTATCGATTTCTGCATAAACATTGGTTACTTCATGACCAATGATAACCTGAAATTGTCCCCCTTGAAATTGTGCCCCCAAGACCCCATTCAACATTTTTATCTCTTCCAATTTTATTTTTTTTGCATCAATTACATTAAAACGCAGACGTGTGATACAATGCCAACTTTGTGATATATTTTGTTTTCCTCCCATAAAATTAATTATTTGTTCTGCTAACTGTTTATTATTCATCTTTTTCGCTCCTTCCAAATTATAAATGTTTAAATAAAAAACCTGAATAAATAACAGCCACTTGCAGTGTGGTCTATTATTTATTCAGGTTAATGCCTTACATCTGTTACACGCCTAAATAAAATTATTATTTTTTTGATTCTGATACAACACGATCAATATGAATTACTAAATACACTATTTCATCATCTGAGATTACTAAATCATATTTTTTCAATAACATTTCCCTTATTACTAAAGCACAAGCATAACTCTTTTGATATTGCTCTTGAATAATTTCATAAAGTTTTTGATTATTTGATTCATTATTTTTTTCTTCTTGATGAAATTGTCGATTTATAAAATACCTGATATGAGTCACAAATCGAGAATAAGTCATGCTTTCTTTATCTAGTGATACACCAAACAATGATTGAATCAACTTAACCATTTCTTTTGTTATTTCTGTTACTAGCATTGTTTCTCGCATACTTGTCAGTCCATCTTGTGCACTGACTAGATGTAATGCAATAAAAGATTCTTCAACTTTTGGAAATGAAGTCGACAGTTCTTGATTTATTAATTCAACTGCCCGCTTTCCAAGCTCTGCTTCTCGAACATATAAAAATGGAATTTCCCACTGTAACGCATTTTCCAACTCTGTCTCATTATTTTTTACTCTTTGATATGCTGATTGAATATGGTCAGATAATGCTATCATCAAACTATTATTAAGGTCTTTCCCCAATGACTGTTCGCTCATTTCTATTATTCTTTCAGTCACCGCAAGAATGTCTGGTGAGATTTCCGAAAACATTTGGACTAAATCTTGATTATCGTTTTTAGCATAAAATATTTTCTGAACTAAATGATTTTCAATAACGTCCCCTCGTTTTTTACTGAAACCTATTCCGTTTCCAAATAAAACAAATTCTTCACCTTGAGGATCTGTTGCTAAAACTAAATTATTATTTAATGATTTAACAGTTGAGTATATCATTCTCACCCCTTAATAATCAAAAATCGTATTAAAGCAATAAAAAAACACCAACACATAACGACTACAGATGTCATTAAGTTTGGTGATGCCTGATCGAATCAGTAACACTCCGTGTTCATTTATCTATACTAAATCTATCACGATTTGAAAGCGATGTCAACAACTATCTGAAATAATTTTTTAATACTCAATAATATCAAACTAAATATTATTGAATTATCAAATTGAAATCTTTAAAATTTTTTCAAAACTAAAAACCTCTTTGTCCATAAGTTTCATAGACTAAAGAGGTAATAAGTAAAGCAATCACTACATTTACTGGTTCAACTCAGGTTTCGTTCCTAATTCTGCATGAAGCATCCAAATTGTTTTTTCAAAATCACCCTTCATATCAATAAAAATATCTTGTGTTACTAAATCATTTTCTTCCTCTGTAATCTCAATACCTTCAGCACATAAATTACGCAGATAGTGGTATCCAGATAGAAGAATTTCAAATCGCTCTGTCATACTTTTTTCATATGTTCCTTGTTCGTCTTTAATCTTTGTATTTTTTGCAAATTCTTCCAGTGTCGAAAAAGGATTGCCTCCAACAGTAATTAAACGTTCTGCCATAATATCAACACGATCATTGATATCATCCATGTAATCATCCATTTTGGGATGATTTGTTAAAAAACCTTGCCCTCTCATATACCAGTGAGTTTGATGAATGACAACAGAAAATTGACTTAAATCTGCAACTGCTTGATTTAATATTACTTTTGTTTTTTCATTACTCATGAATATTCCTCCTTCATCTTTCTTAGATAATCTTACCACGTCTCTTAGACAATTTGAAATATAATCCTCTATTGCAGGATAACAAGAGTAATATTTTAGCGTATCTTTAACGAAAAGGAGTTGTCCACATATGATCATTCTTGTTTTTTATCTTGGCTGTATCTTGGGATCCTTTCTAGGCGTTCTTGCCGAAAGAATTCCTATCAACGAATCATTCACAATGAATCGTTCCATCTGCCGTTCTTGTAAGCACACATTAAGTCCGCTTGATTTAATACCACTCTATCTTTTTTTATTTCATCAAAACCGTTGTGCTCATTGTGCAAGTAAGATTCCTCGATACCTTAGTTTTTTTGAACTAATTGTTGGCAGCTGTTGCTTAATTTTTTATTATGTCAAATGGGATTTTTCAGCGTACCATCAATTAATACTCGGCATACTACTGATACTCTGCTTGATATTAAGTCTGACTGATTACCTTTATGGAATAGCTGAACCTAAAATTTTATATAGCTTCTCAATTATATTATTAATCTGCCTTCTTTTCACCGCACCATATTTGTTGCACCCCCTAACAGCATTAATTTTATTTATAGCTTTTCAGCTCATTCATTGGTTAATGCCAAACTCTTTAGGCGGAGGTGATAGTAAATTAATCACTGTTCTTGGATTATTTATCGGAGGATATCAAATTATTTGGGTGATTTTCTTTGCCTCATTCAGTGGTTTAATTTTTATTTTATGTTTTAATTTTCTCAGTAAATCTCAAATCATCCGCTTACCATTTATCCCATTCATTACATTAGGATATATGCTGTCTATTATTTTTATTCAATAAAAAAATCACAGGATAGTTTCATTTAACTATCCTGTGATTTTATTTTTTATTCTTATGAATCCTTTAAAGCATCGGCAGCAGCCATTTGTGCTTCAATATCACTGATACTGTAGACATTTTCGCTAGCTACCCCAACTTCTTTCGGCTCCATGTTACGGTATTTCGGCATACCAGTACCGGCAGGAATAATCTTACCGATGATAACATTTTCTTTCAAGCCTAATAAGTGGTCTTTTTTACCTCTGATTGCAGCATCCGTTAACACGCGAGTTGTTTCTTGGAATGATGCAGCAGATAAGAAACTGTTTGTTTCTAGTGATGCTTTAGTAATACCTAGTAAGACCGGACGACCTGTTGCTGGTGTGCCACCGCTAACTAAAGTATTGTAATTACGTTCTTTAAATTCACCAATATCCATTAAAGTACCCGGTAAAATATCTGAAGCACCAGGATCCATGACACGAACTTTACGCAGCATTTGACGAACCATTACTTCGATATGTTTATCGCCAATTTCTACCCCTTGCATACGATAAACTTTTTGTACTTCTTTTAATAGATAATTTTCAACAGTTAACACATCTTTAACTGTTAATAATTGTTTTGGATCAATCGAACCTTCTGTTAATGGAGTCCCACGATCAATGATATCACCTTCAGCAACTTTCAAACGAGAGATATACGGTACTTCATAAGTACGTTCATCTGTTTCGCCTTTAACAGTGATTTCTTTTGTACGACTTCCTTGATCTTCTTTAATCTCTATAATTTCGCCGGCAACTTCAGAAATAACTGCCTGACCTTTAGGGTTACGAGCTTCAAAAATTTCTTGGATACGAGGTAAACCTTGAGTGATATCATCACCGGCAACCCCTCCCGTATGGAACGTACGCATAGTTAACTGAGTACCTGGCTCACCAATTGATTGAGCGGCAATCGTACCAACAGCTTCCCCAACTTCAACTTCAGAACCAGTCGCTAAGTTACGACCGTAACAGTGTTTACATACACCGTGCTTAGTGTTACATGTAAAGACTGAACGAATAGAAATTTCTTGAATACCTGCATCCACAATCTGTTTAGCAATATCTTCAGTAATTAATTTATTCTTACCGATGATTTCTTCATTTGTATCTGGATTAATGACCGACTTACGAGTGTAGCGTCCAATCATACGTTCTTCAAGAGTTTCAATAACTTCGTTACCCTCTTTAAGAGCAGCAATGTTTAAGCCACGATCTGTCCCACAATCAGTTTCACGAATAATCACATCTTGCGCCACGTCAACTAAACGACGAGTTAAGTAACCAGAATCGGCAGTTTTAAGGGCTGTATCCGTCATACCTTTACGAGCACCGTGAGTGGAAATAAACATTTCTAAGACCGTCAATCCTTCACGGAAGTTAGATACAATCGGCAACTCCATGATACGTCCGTTTGGAGCGGCCATCAGTCCACGCATTCCGGCTAACTGCGTAAAGTTTGAGATATTACCACGGGCACCAGAATCACTCATCATAAAGATTGGGTTGCGTGCATCTAAACTTTCCATCAGTTTATTTTGAATAGCATCTTTTGTTGCATTCCAGATACCAATTACGCGTTCATAGCGTTCATCGTCTGTGATCAAACCGCGACGGAATTGTTTCGTTACAACTTCTACTTGTTTATGTGCATCATCAATCATGTCTTTTTTCTCATGTAAGACCACGATATCGGCAATCCCTACTGTCATACCAGCATAAGTCGAATGTTTGTAACCTAAGTCTTTCATTCTATCTAACATGCGTGATGTTTCAGTAATCTTGAAGCGTTTGAAGACTTCAGCGATGATATTTCCAAGATTTTTCTTCTTGAACGGGCCAACTAATTCTTGCTCTTTAATATGAGCAGGAATATCTGTTGCAGCATCAACAAAATATGAATCTGGTGTCTGCACCGTTAAATTGTATTCAGTCGGTTCATTTAAATAAGGGAATTCTGGTGGCATAATTTCATTAAAGATAACTTTACCAGCAGTTGTAATCAAGATTCGCTCTCTTTGCCAATCAGTAAATGGTTTTTCAGGCATTGAACTTGTCTGTAAACCAATACGTGAGTGCAGGTGAACATATCCGTTACGCCACGCTAAAACAACTTCGTCAAGATTACGGAAGACCATACCTTCACCGCGTTGTCCAGATCCTTCCATTGTTAGATAGTAGTTACCTAAGACCATATCTTGAGACGGTGTAACAACCGGTTTTCCATCTTTAGGGTTCAAGATATTTTGAGCAGCTAGCATCAACATACGTGCTTCAGCCTGAGCTTCATCATTTAGAGGTACGTGAACGGCCATTTGGTCCCCATCAAAATCGGCATTGTAAGCTTCACACACTAATGGGTGAAGACGAATCGCACGGCCTTCGACTAAAACAGGTTCAAAGGCTTGGATACCAAGTCTATGTAACGTTGGTGCTCGGTTAAGCAATACTGGATGTTCTCTGATAACATCTTCTAAAACATCCCAAACAGCATCCTCTTGACGCTCAATTTGACGTTTAGCATTTTTAATATTGCTGGCAATTTCGCGTTTAACTAATTCGTGCATGACGAATGGTTTAAATAATTCAATTGCCATTTCTTTTGGTAAACCACATTGGTACATTTTTAAGAACGGGCCAACAACGATTACTGAACGACCTGAATAGTCAACACGTTTACCCAATAAGTTTTGACGGAAACGACCTTGTTTCCCTTTCAACATATGAGATAAAGATTTCAATGGACGATTACCTGGTCCAGTAACAGGACGGCCACGACGACCATTATCAATTAGCGCATCAACTGCTTCTTGTAGCATGCGTTTTTCATTTTGAACAATAATACCAGGTGCGTTCAAGTCTAATAAACGTTTCAAACGGTTATTACGGTTAATCACACGACGATATAAATCATTCAAATCACTTGTTGCAAAACGTCCACCTTCTAATTGAACCATTGGACGTAAATCTGGAGGAATAATCGGCACAACATCCATAACCATCCAATCAGGATTATTTCCTGAAACACGGAACGCTTCTAAAATATCCAAGCGACGGATAGCACGTGTTCTTTTTTGGCCTTGTGCTGTTTTTAATTCTTCTTTTAATTCAACAACTTCTTTTTCTAAATCTACATCTTCTAATAAACGTTTAATGGCTTCAGCACCCATACTTGCTTGGAATTCTTGACCATATTGTTGACGTTTTTCACGATATTCGCGTTCTGTTAGTAATTGTTTTTTCTCTAATGATGTTTCACCAGGATCAGTTACTACATAAGATGCAAAGTAAATAATTTCTTCTAAGGCACGCGGACTCATATCTAAGACAAGCCCCATACGACTTGGGATACCTTTAAAATACCAGATATGTGTTACCGGAGCAGCTAATTCGATATGGCCCATACGTTCACGACGAACTTTAGAACGAGTCACTTCAACCCCACAACGGTCACAGACAATACCTTTATAACGAATACGTTTGTATTTTCCGCAGGCACATTCCCAGTCCTTAGTAGGACCGAAAATGCGTTCGCAGAAAAGACCATCACGTTCAGGTTTTAGGGTACGGTAGTTAATTGTCTCTGGTTTTTTTACTTCACCGTAAGACCAGCTTCTAATTTTATCAGTTGAAGCTAATCCAATTTGCATACTTTCAAATTTATTTACATCGATCAAAAGATGTCCCTCCATTCATTTTTGTCTTTACATTACTCTTGGTTTTCTTGTGCATCTTTCAACGATTTTTCAGATTTTTCTTTTTCTTCTTGCTCTTTGGCATACTTCGCTAAAGCATCAACTGTAATTAAATCCTCGTCTTCATCATCCATATCACGCAATTCAATTTCTTGATTTTCTGCATCAAGAACGCGCATATCTAGACCTAGTGCTTGCAACTCTTTTACTAATACGCGGAATGATTCAGGAACACCTGGTTTTTGGATTGGTTCACCCTTAACGATTGATTCGTAAGTTTTCACACGTCCAACTACATCATCCGATTTATACGTTAAGATTTCTTGTAATGTATAAGCAGCACCGTAAGCTTCAAGAGCCCAAACTTCCATTTCACCAAAACGTTGTCCACCAAATTGTGCTTTACCACCAAGAGGTTGTTGCGTTACTAATGAATAAGGTCCAATTGAACGAGCATGTAATTTATCATCAACCATGTGAGCAAGTTTCAGCATATACATAACCCCGACTGAAATACGGTTGTCAAATGGTTCACCGGTACGTCCGTCATAAAGAACTGTTTTCGCATCGCGTGCCAGACCAGCTTCTTCAACTGTACTCCAAACATCTTCTTCATTGGCACCATCAAAGACTGGTGTTGCCACATGAATATTCAATGAACGAGCAGCCATACCTAAATGAAGCTCTAATACTTGTCCGATATTCATCCGAGAAGGTACCCCTAATGGGTTTAACATGATATCAACTGGTGTACCATCAGGTAAGAACGGCATATCTTCTTCCGGCATAATACGGGAAACAACCCCTTTATTACCGTGACGACCCGCCATCTTATCTCCTTCATGAATTTTACGTTTTTGGACAATATAAACGCGAACTAACATATTAACACCTGGTGCTAGCTCATCGCCGCCTTCACGAGTAAAGATTTTAACGTCATGAACAATACCTCCGCCACCGTGAGGAACACGTAATGATGTATCACGAACTTCACGTGCTTTTTCACCAAAAATAGCGTGTAATAAACGTTCTTCAGCTGATAATTCAGTCACACCCTTAGGTGTTACTTTACCAACTAATAAATCGCCGTCTTCGACTTCAGCACCGATACGAATAATACCCATTTCGTCTAAATCTTTTAGTGCGTCTTCACCAACGTTTGGTAATTCACGTGTGATTTCTTCAGGTCCTAATTTTGTATCACGTGCTTCTGATTCATATTCTTCAATATGAATTGATGTGTACACGTCATCTTTAACTAAACGGCGACTCATAATAATCGCATCTTCATAGTTGTAGCCTTCCCAAGTCATGAAGGCAACTAAGACGTTTTGGCCTAATGCCATTTCGCCTTCTTCCATTGAAGAACCGTCAGCTAACGTATCATTTGCTTCAACTCGTTCTCCTAAGCGAACGATTGGACGTTGGTTGTAACTTGTACCAGCATTTGAACGATGGAATTTAATCACATTGTATTTATCTAAGGCACCGTTATCGCGGCGAACGCGAATTTCTTTAGCATCAACGAATTCTACAACACCGTCATGCTTACATAATAAAGCTGCTCCCGAGTCATGTGCTGCCTTATACTCCATACCTGTCCCAACAAGCGGTGAACGAGGTTGAATTAACGGCACGGCTTGACGCTGCATGTTTGCACCCATCAAGGCACGGTTAGAGTCATCGTTTTCCAAGAAAGGAATACAAGAAGTCGCAACCGCAACTACCTGTTTAGGCGAAACGTCCATGTAGTCAACTTTGTCAACAGAAACCTCTAAGTTTTCACTTTGCAAACGAGCCATTACAACTGGTTCAGCAAAAGTTCCATCATCATTTAATGGTGAGTTCGCTTGCGCTACCATATAGTGATCTTCTTCGTCAGCAGTTAAATAATCAATACGGTCGGTAACACGACCACTCTCACGATCAACACGACGATATGGTGTTTCAATGAAGCCGTATTTATTAACTTTGGCATAACTTGATAAACTGTTGATTAGCCCAATGTTCGGTCCCTCAGGCGTTTCAATCGGACACATACGACCATAATGCGAATAGTGAACGTCACGAACTTCGTATCCGGCACGATCACGAGTTAAACCACCAGGTCCTAAGGCTGATAGACGACGTTTGTGTGTCAACTCACCTAATGGGTTTGTTTGGTCCATGAATTGTGATAACTGAGAAGAACCAAAGAATTCTTTCATTGAAGCCACAACCGGACGAATATTAATTAATTGTTGCGGTGTTAATGTTTCAGTGTCTTGAATTGACATACGTTCACGAACAACACGCTCCATACGTGATAAACCAATACGAAATTGATTTTGTAACAACTCTCCAACTGATCGAATACGACGATTTCCTAAATGGTCGATATCATCCACTTTACCGATACCTTCCATTAAGTTAAAGAAATAGCCCATTGTTGCGATGATATCAGCCGGACGAACTGTTTTAACCGTTGCATCCAAATTACCGTTACCAATCATATTTACAATGCGTTCTGGATCTTTAGGTGACACAACTTTAATGACTTGAATCGTCATCGGTTCCGTCACAACACCATCTTCTGAAGGGTAGAACGTAACATTGTTAATACCAGCATCCAAGTAGCTTTCTAAATCTTCCATCACTGAGTGAGTGATAACTGTCCCTTTTTCAAGAACAATTTCACCAGTTTCAGGATCGACTAACGTTTCACCCAATGTTTGATTTAATAAGCGTGTTTTTAAGCTTAACTTTTTATTTACTTTATAACGACCTACATTTGCTAAGTCATAGCGCTTTGGATCAAAGAAACGAGCATTTAATAAGTTACGAGAACTCTCTGCTGTTTTAGGTTCACCTGGACGTAGACGTTCGTAAACTTCTTTCAAAGCTTCCTCAACTCGTGTACCACCAGTTTCCTTTTTAACATCTTTAGAGATTGTTTCGATTAGGCTTTCGCTTTCTCCAAAAATTTCTACAATTGTACTATCATCGCCAAAACCTAAAGCTCGAACCACAACAGTTAAAGGCAATTTACGGGTACGGTCGATACGTGCGTAAGATAATCCTTTAGCATCTGTTTCTAATTCCATCCACGCACCGCGGTTAGGAATAATTGTTGTACCAAATCCTTCTTGACCGTTCTTTTCTGTTTTTCCATTAAAGTAAACTCCAGGTGAACGGACTAACTGAGAAACAACAACACGTTCCGCACCATTGATGATAAATGTTCCCATTTCCGTCATCAGTGGAAAATCACCAAAGAATACTTCTTGTGACTTAATTTCACCAGTTACTTGATTATCTAAACGTAATGTGACATGAATTGGTGCTGAATAATTTGCATCGTGAGCACGTGCTTCTTCAACAGTGTACTTAGGTTCTTTCATTTCATAGTCAACAAACTCCAATGATAATTTGTCGCTAAAGTCTGTAATTGGAAGAATGTCTTCAAACATTTCTCTTAAGCCTTCATCCAAAAACCATTTGTACGAATCTGTTTGAATTTCAATTAAATTAGGCAATTCTAGTACTTCACTGATTCTAGAATAGCTACGTCTTTCCCGGTGTTTTCCGTATTTTACTACGTGTCCAGCCAAATTGGTCACCCCTCTGAGTTTTTTAAATAACTTTATATTACAAATATTAAGATTACGTTACATTAAACGTAATATTTCTCTTTTAGGAAAAAAAAAACCAAAAATAGAACCAGATCTTTCAAATATGACCTATCTATTTTTGTTTCCCATTCATTTTAAAGGAATATGGACAATATTTCATACCCTTTAACGTTAATAACATAAAGCATTCTGCAACTATCCATTTTATCCTACACAACAATAATTGTCAATAGAAAAAAAGAATAACTGCTAAGCAGATTATTCTTTTTCACTTACAATAATATAGTAACCTTTATCTTTTTTGACAATTTCAGCGTTGCCAAACGTTTCCAACATCTTCTTTTCTGCACTGGGCGCTCCCTGTTTTTTTTGAATAACAATCGTTAGAGTTCCGCCAGTCTGCAATTTAGCATGTGCGCCGCTGATAATCCCATGTACGACATCTTTTCCGGCACGAATCGGCGGATTACTGACAACGGCAGCAAAATTTTCTTTTGACACGTCGTCATATATATAAGAAGAATAAATTGAAACATGCTTAACGTTGTTCACTACTGCATTTTCCTCAGCTAATGCTAATGCCCGTTCATTCACATCCACCATATCTACTTCTCGACCAGTCTTTTCAGCTAACGCCAAGCCAATTGGTCCGTAGCCACAACCCACATCTAAAATACCTCCATCCGGCAAATCTTGATCATTGAATGTATTAATTAATACCCGTGAACCATAATCAACCGTCCCTTTAGAAAACACGTTACTGTCAGTTATAAATTTAAATGTTCTCCCTGCTAATTCAAAAGTCCATTGTTGACGATCATGTGCCTGATCCGGGTTACTGCTAAAATAATGATTACTCATCTCGTTAACTCCTTTTTCTCAATTCACTGGCCAAGAGTCGGCCTAATAAAAGATATCCCTGATTCGAAAAATGCAGTCCATCAGCTTGCCATAGGTTATCCAGATTTATTTGTTCTTGCATTTGACTGAATAAATCCACAAAGGGTATCTGATTTAAAATAGCTAATTCCTTCGCTATACCATTATACTCATTTAACCGACGAAAAGGACGATCATCCTCATGCTGAATACGACGAACTAAAGGAGGACCAACTAAAACTATTTTGTTAGCACCAATATCTTGAATAATCGTTTGGAGATTTTCACGATACTCATGTTCGTCAATACCTGAACCATCGGCAGCATCATTGGCGCCAAAAAATACTGTCACTACGTCTGGGTGATACTTTATCACATGCTGCTGTACTCTTGCTAGAGCACGGCGAGTAGTATCACCAGGTATCCCAGCATTTATCACTTCTACATCTGGAAAATAACGCTGAATCTGGTCATTTAATTTAAGCGTCATCTCACCATCATAATATCCTGCTGTTATACTGTCACCAAATAAGATTATTTTCCTCATATAAATTGACCCCCAACCTTCGATATCTAAAATCATCTATGATATAATCGTTACGACCTTATTATATAATAGGATATTCGTTAAAACAAAGGAGAACATAACTATGACAAGTCATACCTTTAATCAAAAAAAGTGCCGCGAATCCCGTGTCATTCAAACTCATCGAATTTTTCCAGCTGATTTAAACTCTTTCGGTGCACTGTATGGTGGAAAACTAATGTACTTTATTGACGATTCTGCATCTGTTTCGGCATCTCGTCACGCAAGGCAACATGTAATGACTGCTTCAACAGACTCATTAGACTTTTTGCACCCTTTGTTAGAAAATCATTCCGTTTGCATTGAATCTTATGTAACCGGAACCGGAACAAAATCGATGGAAGTTTTTGTCAAAGTTATCGGTGAAGATTTAACAAATGGTAAGCGCTATTTAGCTGCAACATGTTTTATGACTTTTGTTGTAGTAAAGCCTACTAATTCTTTCACAACAGTACCAGAAGTTATTCCAGAAACAACAGAAGAAGTAGAGATCACCAGAGGATATAAAGAACGACGTGCGCAGCGATTAGCTTTACTTCAGGAGAACAAACAGTTCGCTAATCATATCTCTTTAACCATCCCTTGGGTGATCGATTAACAAAATAATACAGGAGCTTATAAAATGCGAGAACCCTTAAATTACT
Source organism: Vagococcus vulneris (assembly GCF_003950515.1). Taxonomy (GTDB): domain Bacteria; phylum Bacillota; class Bacilli; order Lactobacillales; family Vagococcaceae; genus Vagococcus; species Vagococcus vulneris. Next base: position 120,122 of record NZ_NGJS01000003.1, on the reverse strand, counting down.
ACCATATATCCCGTAAGGAATGGCAAAGTTTTTACCGAAACGGCGTACCACTTCTTACTGATGACGAATTACAAGAAATAAAAAGTGTAAATGATCAAATATCACTACAAGATGTGCAAGATATTTATATACCGCTAACACACTTGATTCATTTATACCGTAAAGAATATGAATCACTTTATTTAACACAAGGATTATTTATGCAGCGCTTTGTGCAACCGGCTCCATTTATTATCGGTATCGCAGGTAGCGTCGCCGTCGGTAAAAGCACCACTGCACGACTACTTCAAATGATGTTATCACGCACTTTAAAAAGACACCATGTCCAAATGATCACCACTGATGGGTTCTTGTACCCCACAGCTGAACTTGAAAAGCGTGGAATTTTAAATCGCAAAGGTTTTCCTGAAAGCTATGATATGGAACGGCTAATTGACTTTTTAAATGCTGTTAAAAACGGCGAGGATAATCTTAAAATCCCTAAATATTCTCATGAGATTTATGATATTATTCCCGGAGAGTATGAAAGCATCGAACAACCCGATATTTTAATCGTCGAAGGTATTAACGTATTACAATCTCCACAAAATCAGCAAATCTATATCAGCGATTTCTTTGATTTCTCTATATTTGTTGATGCTGATCCAAAACAAATCGAAAAATGGTATTTAGAGCGCTTCACCGCATTATTAGACCTTGCAAAAGATGATAAAACTAATTATTATTATAACTATGCGAATGGTCCTCGTGACGATGCGATTCATTTTGCTCGAAATATTTGGCAGACTATTAACCAAAAGAATTTGGAAGATTATATTTTGCCGACTAGAAGCCGAGCTGATGTCATCATGCATAAAAAAGAGAACCATGTTATTGACGAAATCTACCTTCGCAAATTTTAACTAAACTACACAGAAAGATAGGGTGAAACCATTGACCAACATGTCAGACTTTAAAGACTTGGAAAAAATCATCGTTCTTGATTTTGGCAGCCAGTACAATCAACTAATCACACGCCGCATTAGAGAGTTTGGTGTCTTTTCAGAATTAATGAGCCATAAAATTACTGCCGCAGAAATTAAAGCAATCGCACCTAAAGGAATTGTTTTTTCTGGTGGACCAAACAGTGTTTATGATGAAGACAGCTTCTCAATCGACCCAGAAATTTTTGAATTAGGTATCCCTATTTTAGGTATTTGCTACGGTATGCAATTAATGACACACAAGTTAGGCGGAACTGTCTCAAGTGCTGACAGCAAAGAATACGGTAAAGCAATGCTTGATATATCTTCTAATACAAGCGAATTATTCAAAGATCTGCCGGTACACCAACAAGTCTGGATGAGCCACGGCGACTTAGTCACAGAAGTTCCTGCTGGCTTTGAAGTTGTTGCGACAAGTCCTAACTGTCCTATTTCTGCCATGGAAAACCACGCTAAACAAATGTACGCTGTTCAATTCCATCCAGAAGTCCGCCACTCAGAATTTGGTAATGACTTATTACGTCACTTTGCTTTTGATATTTGCCACTGTAAAGGCGACTGGTCAATGGAAAGTTTCATCGACATTGAAATTAATAAAATCCGCAACTTAGTCGGCGACAAAAAAGTCTTGCTTGCACTATCTGGTGGAGTCGACTCAAGTGTTGTCGGTGTCTTGCTACAAAAAGCAATCGGCGACCAATTAACCTGTATCTTCGTTGATCACGGTTTACTCCGTAAAAACGAAGCCGAACAAGTGATGGAAAGCCTAGGCGGAAAATTCGGCTTAAATATTATTAAAGTTGATGCTAAAGAACGTTTCTTGAACAAATTAGCTGGTGTTTCTGATCCTGAACAAAAACGTAAAATTATCGGTAATGAATTTATCTATGTCTTCGATGATGAAGCTGCTAAATTAGACGGTATCGAATTTTTAGCTCAAGGTACGCTTTATACTGACGTTATTGAAAGCGGAACTGACACTGCCGAAGTTATCAAGTCTCACCATAACGTTGGCGGACTGCCAGAAGATATGGCATTTGAACTAATCGAACCTTTGAACACATTATTTAAAGATGAAGTTCGCGCTTTAGGTACTGAGTTGGGCATGCCGGATTCAATCGTTTGGCGTCAACCATTCCCTGGACCTGGTCTAGGTATCCGTGTCATCGGTGAAATTACTGATGAAAAATTAGAGATTGTACGCGACAGCGATGCTATCTTACGCGAAGAAATTGCTAACGCCGGTTTAGACCGCGATATCTGGCAATACTTCACAGTCTTACCGGGAATTCGTTCAGTGGGTGTTATGGGTGACGGTCGAACTTACGACTACACTATCGGTATCCGTGCCATTACTTCAATCGACGGTATGACTGCCGACTTCGCTCGTATTGATTGGGAATTACTGCAAAAAATCTCAGTTCGTATCGTGAACGAAGTGGCTCACGTCAACCGTATCGTGTATGATATTACGAGCAAACCACCTGCAACTGTTGAGTGGGAATAGTATAAATAGAAAGCCTAGGTGTTGTTAATTCAGCTTTCCTAGGCTTTTTTCTTTTATTTGGTACCTTCTTTGGTAACTATAACGTATTATATACGGTAAAAGGAGTATGAAAAATTGAACGATAATACTAGTGAGCAAAAATCTTTAATTACATCTTTGGAAGCTAAAGAAAAAGAACTGAACAATGAAATTTCTAATTTAGAAGAGTTTCTTTTTGGGCCCTTCGATGAACCTTCATTTGACGATGGTTATGAGGAATATATCAAACAACAAAATCAACATCCTCAAGAAATCGAATATAATCGCAAAGTGCAACAATTAAATAGAGTTCAAGAAGAACTCGGTAATATAAAAAGAGATATTTTTTTAGAGGAAAATTTAACTAATATAGTTAAAAATTCTACAAAAGTAATTAATTCTGATTCTCTGGAAAGAGATAAATTAGCTCAAAATTTAGCTAATTTAATTAAGGAACAAAAACAGGATTCTAATTTAAGTATCGGTATTTTAGGAGAATGGGGGAGTGGGAAAACTACTTTTCTTAATCTAATAAAAAAGAACCTAGAACCTAGTGATACTGTTATTAATTTTGATGCTTCTCAATATGACGACCAAGAACAAATTTGGTATTCTCTTCTTTCCACTGTTTCAAACAAATACTTATCTAATGGGAATGAATTTTCACAAAAAGTAAAATTTATTCGTAAAGTATTAAAAGAAAAAAAAGAACTCTCACTTATTTTCATGCCTTTATTCACTATATTAATTCTTGTTATTTTGTTAACATTCTTTTTAATGTCAATTAAAGATTTTTCAAAGACTAATCCTATTTTACAATCTTTCTTGGCAGTAATAAGCACTGGTGTTGGCTACATAGCATTAGAATCTATAAAAAAATCATATCAGTCATTAGAAAAATATTTTGTTTCAAGAAATGAACAGCTATTAAAACAACTCAAATACCCTGATTATAGAAAACTTTTGGGAACTAGAGATAATGTCAGAACTGAACTGGCTATTTTCAAAGATTTAATTATAACAAAAAAAACTAATCAGAAAAATATTGTAATCATGATTGATGAACTTGATAGATGTTCTGAAGAAACGATAAAAAATTTCTTCTCTTCAATTGATGCTTTCATAGATATTCCAGGAATAATTTTTATTTTTTCATTTAATCCTAATATAGTATATCCTGCAGTAGCAAGAATTTCAGAGACAGAACAGAACCCTAACAATAATATAGGAGTGGAGTTTGTTGAAAAATATATCAACTTATTTTTCACACTTCCCTCAGTAATATCCTACAAAAATTACGTAAATTCACTTTTAGAAGGTATCTCTACTGAGAATGATATAAATGACTTAAGTAAATTGATAGATTTTATATCAAATATTAAAGAAATCAGCCCCAGAGAAGTAAAAAAACTTCTTGACTTATCACTAATATACCATAAGGAATTTACAAATTTTTGTTACTCTGAATTTTCAATTGTTCTCATATTACAATACTATTTTTCTATTTTTGATAATTTAAAAAAGGGAATAATAGATCGAACTCAATTTTCAAAATTAAATTCATATCAATTACGGAAAGTAATAACTAATGACTTTTCAGATGACCTATTGAAATTAACTATAAAATTATTACCAGATATAAATATAGAAACACTTAATAGAAATATAAGTGAAATCAATAAGATTTTAAAATATACAAAATACTAGATAATTTATGTAAATTATTTTGAAATATACTGATTGCCATTCCAATCCATTAAACTCTTATCTAGTGTTTTAATCCTGATTAAACCATTTAAATTATCTGCTACTTCTCTATCTATCGTTGGATATAGATGAGAATATGTTCCTAATGTTATTTGAATATCCGAATGGCCCAATCGCTTTTGTACAGCTAAGGGATTAGCATTTAGCTCATTTATTAGTAAACTCGCATGACTATGTCTTAATCCCTTTGGTTGTATTTCCTTTACATGCGCCAATCTAGCATGTCTTCTCACAATCCTATTTATTGTTGACTTTCCTAATGGTGCACCCGTATAAGAAATAACAAAATCATATTTCCCTATAAATTCTTGATGTTTTTTCCATTCTCTTAAAATAGATATGGTATCTTTATCTAATGAAATTATTCTTCTACCTGCTTCAGTTTTCATTTTAGCTTTTCTCGTCCAAACATCACTGTTTGTAAAATCTAAATTATGATAAACCTTAATTTGAGCATTAATAAAATCAATATCATCCCAATATAATGCTGTCAGCTCATTTACACGTAACCCTGTCATATAATACATAAAAATCATTGTAAATGACATATGCTCATAAAAATCTTTTATATTGAATGTTTCAATTACTTTTTCAAATTCTTCTTTTGTCCAAAAATCTACTTCGGGTTTCTTTTTCGGTATACCTTCCACAATTTCAACTAAATTCTCTTTTAGCAATCCATGTTTTTTAGCATGCTTCAAAGAACGTGAAAACATTCCGAACTTTAAACGAGCATAATTCTGCGAGTGTTTTTCCAATAATTTATTTTTATAATCTAAAATATCTAAAGTTGTAATATCTCTTGGTTTCTTTTTCCCAAACACCTCTTTTAATTCAAGTAAAACACCTTCCCTAGATTTCCACGTAGAAGGCTCTACACCATTTCTATATTCTGGAATATAGTATTTATCCATGAACTGTTCATAAAGCATGTGAGCATTGGTTAATGCACCTAAATCATGCTTTTTCTTCAACACTGCTGTTCTTGCTTCATGCGCTTCGCTTGCAGTTCTAAAACCTCTACGATGTTCCGTTATGGATTTCCCTGTCGCTCTATCTGTTCCTAGCTTCACTCTATAACCAAAAGTCCTATTATTTAAGTTTTGATATACTCCTGTGTATTTCGTTTTTCTCGTTCTCTCATTTTTACTCATTTAAGTTACCAAACTTTACACCAATGATTTCTTCAACTTGTTTTTTAGGAACTACCCCAAGCCTTTTATTTAAATATAATGTTTTCCCTTCTGCTACTAACATTACTTTAGCTTGTCTAATAATAGATTGAGCTGTTGACTTGGGGAATCCTAAAGCTATTAGGTCATCTTTATTCACTGTCGTCATATACAAGAACCTCACTTTTCTATTAATGTCTATATTTCTTTGAATGACTAGTTTTCTTCAACAATAATACTTTCTGGCTCATTCAATATTCTTTTTAAACATACTTTTTGTTTGTCTGAAAGTTCGGATAAAGTTTTATTTTCAAGCATTACTGCCCACCAAATAGTTGTGTCTATTGAACAATCCGGACATGTTCTGGGACTTATCATCTTAAATTCATACATTTTAGGTGGATAATCCCAACCTAAATCAAATGCAACTTGAGGATTGTCGTATATCTCCGTTCTGTCACAATTCTCGCAAATATATTTAAGTTTCATCAAAAAACCTCCAATTTTTTTTTATTAATACTAATCTCCCAAAATTTTTTTGCAAAAATCTACTAAATTGACCTTTTGAGGTACATCATAACAATACTCAATGTTTTGTATTGCTATTCTAAAGCCATCACTTAAATCCACTTCACTGATATCTTTAGCTAATTTGTTATATTTAGCTTTCGAAGCTTTTCCAAGCTGAGAAAATAATTCTGGTGATTTATCCTTAACAAATAAAAAAATTTGTTCTTGTGTTGATAAATCTTGCACTGCATAATTTCTTTTAGTAATTTTTGTTTCTTGCAACACATGAAAATCATTTCTAATTTGCTTTTCAATAAATTTTGAACCATTCAACTGAAATTCCATTCTCCAATAGCAATCAAAGCTTCCATAGTAAAATTTGTCGTAATCAGTACCTTTTTTCTTTCTCTCCTTATATTTATCATACATACGGATTTGATACTCACTTTTTGGCGAACCCCAATAAATTGTCTCAATTTTATTATCTTTACCAAAATATACTCGTCTACTAATCGCCTTATCAATTACATAATTTGATAAATCTCTTTCAAAATCAAATGCTATATCTATTCGGGATATTGATACATTATTTAAATTAGGTATAACAAGCCTTTCTATAAATTCCATTTGTTCTTGCCTAGATAATCTTGGGTTAAATTCTAAACGAAAATCTCTAATTCCCATTTTACGAGCTTTTTCTAAATCATGTTCAATAAAAAAATTCCCTTCACTTTCAGCAAATAATTGACCTTTAAAAAAATTCGAATGATAATATTTAATTTCAGAATTGTAATCTAGTAAAATATTTTCTAGCTGTTCCGTTAAATTCCCAACAATCGTCAATCTATCAATATAACAACCAAGATAGCCAAATTTTACTATGTAATCTGAAAGTTGTACTGAATTTTCTTCAACTTTAACTTTGAGGTTCGAATTATGATACTCTAACTGGCTGTTAGATAGAGCCAGTTCTTTTTCTTCACTCAATTTCATTCCCCCAAACTATTAGTTTAAAACTCGCTATGCTCGTTACACTACTAAAATTTAATACAGCAATATCACGCCCACTTGCCACTAGGCTCCGCCGTGGCAGATATTGCTGTAATAAATTAAGTATTGTAAAAGATATTAGTTACTAAATTTTTGGGTCTTTCTTTACAGAATTAACTGGCAAAATATCATCACAAGTCATCCAAATTTTCCCATTAAACTGTCCCATATTAAGCCCCACTGGTTCAACATCACATACTTTATTTGTTTTCATTTGTTCAACTGATACAGTCGGATTTGTTGTTTTAACCTTCACACTAATCATTTCATAATAAAATTTTGAACCCTCATCTTGTAAAGATAAATTAACTCGGTAATCAGTAATTGCACCTGTCTCTCTATCTAGTACAGGTTCATATCCTTTTACTGCTACAAATTTATTCCCTAAAAGTGTTACGTCTAAAAAATCATTTACTTCAATTGCCATTATCAAATTACCTCTTTCTATTTTTATTTTCCTTCGGATTTTCAATCCGACTGGGTTAAGTCGGCACCCAAACCGCCGATGACCTCATATTTTAATTGAAGAGAAAAGCACTCTTCAATTAAAAATCTTACGGTACTGTTATTTCTTTTAAATATATTTTTTTAACTCTTCTATAAAATCAAATTTCTTCATATCAACATAGGGAGATTCCCAATACTGTGCTGATTCTTTCCCACTTCCTTGCATATACAACAATCCTGAACCTTTCACTTCAATGGGTGGTATTATCTCGGGAACAGCTGAACCAAATACCATTCTATACCCTTCTTGTGAATTACTCCCTAAACTAATTCGCAATCCTAAATTATCACGTAAATCTGTATTTAATGTATTTGCTGACATCTGTTGGGCTGAAATCAAGCAAAAAACCCCTGATTGTCGTCCAAGCAATATGATTTGTTTTATTCCGTCCATCACTTCACTAACTACCTCTTTTGATTTTTTATCTGTTGCATTAGCTTGAAAAGCTCCCATTTCATCAAATAAAATCCACACAGGCTTAAATCCATGGTCTGCAAAATTCGAACCATATATAAAATTTTTAGTATCATTCATATATTCATATCGTTTTTTCATTTCCTCCACAGCAAGCCTTACAATACGAGCTATATTGTTTGGTGTTGTTGCTACTCTTTCAATGCCTAAATAGTGCGACAAACTCCCTAAATCTGAATTTTTAGGGTCTGCAATATATAAATTGGAATTCCTTTTTAATAGTTCAATTATCAAGAAACTAATAAAAATACTTTTCCCACTTCCTGTTCCTCCTGATACTAAAATATGAGGACAGTCTACTGGAGAGTAATTTATACCATAGCCAAAGTTTATATTAAGACTTTTATTGATTTGCTCTTTATATGAATTGGTTACATGCAATCTTTTGGGACGTTTTTTCATGTATGTTAAGTCCACATAATCAATATTAACAACTGTTTCCTCATGCTCTAATCCAATTCCTGATGTAATAAATTCAGTGATTTCTGTAGCTTTTGTCGTAAATCTGTCCCCGTTCCTTTCAATACTCAGAAAAATTTTTTCTTCTGTTTCTTTGTACCAAATTCGTATTACGCGGGTAATTTCTTTTTTACTTACTATTCTCTTATTTTCTCTAACTTCACTGAAATTTTCTTCATCGTAGAGCTTATTGCTATGAATGATATACCTAATCTTATTTTCTAATTCTCTATTACCTTGATTTTTTGATTTAATAAACACTTGAATTATTTTTACATCTAAATAAATCATTAGAAAATAAGGAATTATAGGAACTATTTGACCAATTGATTTCCAAAAATAGAAATTCATTGTTAAAAATAGGATTAACAATATCAATCCTCGTATTTTAGGTTCTTTGGGGTACTCCACTAGTATCCAATCTTTAGGCTGAAAAAAACTACTTACTTTATTTCTAAAACTATTCATTAGCAATACCATCTATAAAATTTATAACTTCTTGCTCTTTCCTTTTCTGGTTAATTTTTCTTATTAACCAATCAAACAGACAGAAAAATGTTAGAAAGAATAATAAAAATATACCGAAAATTAGATATATTTTATTCCATGATAAGTAATAAGCTTTGTATATAAAACTTGGATTTAAGAAGATAATTGTTTCCTTAAATGAAAATACATAATTTCGGCTCCATTCATTCAATACAAAATAAAACAAAAAATATAAGCAAGCTGTTCCTATAAAATTTAAAAAATATCTTTTCAAACAACTCATAAACACCTTTCTCCTTTTAACACAGGGCTATTTTACTAGCCCTGATTTTTTTTAATTAATCTTCAACCACAATATATTTCGGTAGCGGTACCCAAATATACATCTGCGGATTATACGGCCAACTCGGATTTTTAATCATGCGCTCTAGTAAACTTTCGCCTGTTTTACGATATCTTAAGCAATAAGCAGCAATGATAAGATGTTCTGCTAATTTCTTCCTCAAAACAGATACTGCTTTTAACTTACAATTATCTCTAAAAAAACTATCAGAAATCTCATCTAACTCAAATTCTACTGATTCATCAAATTTTTTTCTTTGAAGAGCACGCATTACTTCTTCATTGTCCAAAATATTTACTAAATCGCCTTTGCTTACCCCTACTTGTTTAAGCATGACATCTAACCAATTATTATTTTTCATTCCAATCTCTCACTTTCGTTTATTAATATATTCTTCTATTCCTTAATCTTTCTCTATAAATTTGGAGAACGATTTTTCACATCAATATTCATTAATTACTACTCCTTTACTGTTCCTATATTGACCAAGTCATACTCTAAATTGTCTAGCACAGATAGCAGTTCATAAGGTAGTTGTTTTGAATATTTATTAAATAATAGTATCAACTCAGAAATCTCAATCTCTATAATTTTTATTTCTTTACCTTCGCTTGTTTCATAGCTCATTCAAACACCTCCTTACTTTTTAATTTTAATGTCCTTTGACATAATAATACCATTAAAAAAATAGAAGTCAAATTTTATTGTACTCGGACATTGAAATGTTTTTTTTGAAGTAAAAAAAAAGGCCTCTATTTGAGAACCTTCTGTTTATTCTTAACATCATTTTTCATTTCACTAAATATATTTTTAAATATTTCTCTATTAATTGGTGCAATCAAATCTAACATTTTAGCTTCTCCATTTGCGAATATATCATCAATATCATCTACAACTGGGTTAACTAAGCTTGGGTTCTCTCTAATTAAAAGAGCTCCTTTAAAAATATGATGTAATGTTACACCTAAAGTAACGCTTCTTGTTCCTACAAATTGAGGAAAAAAATATTTATAGTTCTCAATAGAAATTTTAATTTGAGGGCTTATTTGAACTCTAATCCTTAAATCTTTATCAGTAATTTCAACATCAGTTTTTATTTTAACTGTAGTTGTATCATTGATTATCTTTTCCCAATCATTTATGGCAGATACTTCTTCTACAGCTCTAGAAATAACAGCAGCTTGGGTAAAATTGCTATTTGATTCTATTTCGTATTTATTTTTTAACATTTCAAAAAAACAAGCTGTTTCTCTTGAAATTCTTGCTTGAAAATAATCCATTAATATCACCTCTTATATTTTATTGTACCATGGACATTAAAACTAGTAAATATCACAAATAAATTATTAACCTACTAATTTTTAAACGGACACCAAAACGGGCACCCTTACAAAGAACATACATAATCTTTTGTATATTTAAAGGATTTACTTTTCCTTTAATCTGTTTACATAGCTTTATTTAGCTTTATCTATTTTAGTGTCCGAGTGGAGTGGGAATAGTTAAAGAAACCGTGAAATCCTTTGATAATAAAGGATTTCACGGTTCTTTTTTTGTAATTGCAACCATTTTGCAACCAACCTTAACAATACCAAGGATAAAAATGAGGAATTGTATCATTTGGTACACTTATCTCTTTTAAATACTGGTGCATTTCAGAGTTTCTATTAGCTACTATAAAATCAAATAGTTCTTTTTCCGTAGCAAAATTTTCACCTTCATAAATAAACAATGGTGGTATCAAGTGGTTATTTGTTTCCAAAAATTTTTCTAAATTAATCAGTCCATCCAGATAACCTAAATCGTAATACATTTGCAAATAATTTTTATTCTTTTCATGTTGATCTACTAAATTGTGATATGAAACTACTATTTTACTTAAATAGCCCGGAATCAAGTAATCACCTTTTTGCCTATTTGCATAACATCTTTGGTACGCATGTATTACTCCATCTTGATATGCTATTGATAATATTATCTCTGGAAAAGAAGCAAGTTTTTCATTAAAATTATCAATTTCATTAAGCCAATCTGTATGAAAATCTGAAGCAACTTGGCTTGCGTATCTTGCAAAATCATATATGTCATCTTCTACAAGGTGTCCTTCTTCTATGAGTATATTTCGTAGAGAATGAATAAAAAACTGGCCATCAGTTATTATTGGAATAATGCGAGAATCTCTATTATTTTCCCATGATCTGTCAACTGTTACTAAATAAAACTGATTAGCAAAATCATCTAATCTTTCAGAAAGTATATCAATAATTTTATTCAAGTCTTCATCACCAAAAGAAAAACCTATAAAAACTACACAATTACTTCCAAGTAGAGTTTTTAAACGATCGCCTATTGGCTCATTAGACAATCTTTCGTAGCATTTATCATAGTCATTAGTTGTAGCCACGATTGATCCAATATTATTTATTGATCCATGAACCTTAAATACTCTTCGGTCAAAAGTATTCCATAATGCTACATCTTTATTATCTACAATAGAAGTGGCCAAGCATTCTTTTTCAAAGTAATCATCCCAATTAGTAGTTACAATAGTTTTGATCTGAGGGATTTTCGAAACCTCTTTATGAAAGCTGGTAGCAGAATTATATAGTTCTGGAAATGACTGAATCCTGTCAAAACGTTCATTTATTTTTCTTATTAATTGTTTTCTTCCATTAGGAACGGTACTACAAAACTTACTCATCAATTCTGAGAAAGCAATATCTGTATCTAAATTTAAACTATATTCGTTATTTAAGAAAGTCAATATATCCATGTAAAAAGATGTAGGCAAAACCGTTTTTGATTCTGTACTTATCCCAGCTCCACAAAATAACACTAATTCATTTTTTTTAACTGATTCAATAATTTCATTAGGCATCTCAAAACTATTATTATTTTTGCACATAAAACATCCACAATTAACTGCACCTATTATTTTTTTCATAATTACCAACTCCTTTAGTTTAGAAATTTCTCTTTTTAAACAATATATCATAGAAAAAGTATTATGACTGTAGATTTTTCATTTCCTTTATATGTTGGTGTTAGTATCAAATCTTAGACAACTTTTCGTAGAGACAAGAATATATTAAACTTATCTACGAGAGGATGATTTTTTATGACCCGATACGAAGAAGATTTTAAACGAATGATTGTAGAACTTAATCAAACTGGACGTTCAGTTCGCTTTTTAGCGAAAGAATATGGCATATCTGAAGCAACTATTTATAAATGGAAAAATTTATATGTACCCAATCAATCCACTGGATTGACTGGAAAAGAAGCAGCCGAATTTATGACATTCCAGAAGGAATGATTCTACATACTGATTTAGGTAGCCAATATACCTCTTTCGAATATGAAGAATGGTTAGCAACAAATAAAATAAGACATTCCTATAGTCGTAAAGGAATGCCTTATGATAATGCAGGGATTGAATCGTTTCATGCGTCATTAAAGAAAGAAGAAGTTTACACAACAAGCTATTTAGATTTTGAAGAAGCCAATCACGCCTTATTTTGTTATATTGAGGGATTTTATAACCGTAATCGAGTCCATAGTTCGATTAACTACTTAACACCACATGAATTTGAAACACAAGAAAAGTTTAGAATGGCTTAACTGTCTCTACAAAAATGTGTCTAAGATATTGACCTAGATCCATTATTTAAAACTCACCTAAATTATACAGCCAACCATCCACTAAATAAAGAAATTATTATTAATTAAATATAACAAATGATGTTATTTTTTAAATATTGTCCTGTACCTGATATCGTCTTAGTCATAAATCAAAAAAGAATTTTATCAACGATACTGTCAGTCACAGCTCCAATATAAGTAGCCAAAAACATTGCCACTCCTGAACTGCGAATCGCCAAAATTAAAATATCCGTCATCGAGTTAGAAAAACCGCCAAAGAAAATAAGACGAACCACGCACTAACTAGAGAGCCTGTCAGCGAGATAAGTATTCAAAAAAACAAAATTGGAAAATGAATACGTAATAATTGATTTATTTTTTGAACTATCTACTTGTATTCTCTAACTTTTGGTGGAACAAAATTAGCAATAAACGATTTAATTTCATCTAGTGAATTTGCAAAAAGTATCTTATCAAAATCTTCTTGCGTTAAAAATCCCTCATTAACCATGACTTGATATTGTTGCTTAAGTGGGTTAAAGAATCCTTTGTGATTGATCAACACGCACGGATTGCTATGTTGCCCTATCCTTCCCCATGAGATAACTTCGGTGATTTCTTCAATTGTTCCAGGTCCGCCTGGTAATGCTATATATAAATCAGCAAATTCAATCATTTTCTTCTTTCGTTCATGCATATTTGGTACAACAATAAGTGAAGTAAGATTGTCTTTTGCAAGCTCACGTTCTACTAAAAAATCAGGCATAACCCCCGTAACTCTACAGCCAGATTGAAGAACAGTTTCTGCAATAACTCCCATTAACCCTACATTTCCACCACCGTATATAAGTTGATATTGATTATCTCCAATCCACTTACCTAAATCTTTAGTAATTTGCCTATATTCATCTGAATTTCCATTACTTGCTCCACAGTACACAGCAACATTCATTTATAAATTCTCCTTTTAGCATAATGATACTTCATGCTATTATAAACTAAAAAACTAATTTTATAAATAATAAAATTAGTGAATATAAATCCTGGATCATCAATTTTATAAAAAAGAAATTGATATCAGTATGATTCATAAAATTTAGATTTTTAATGGAAAAACTTAGGCATATATTTGATCACGTACTCATCATTTCAGATAAATACAATATTTCAATTTTACTTGACGAAATAATTGAATATCACTAAATAAAATAAAACTTGAAGAAAGTTTTAAAGATGAGTAATTAAAATTGAATATATGAAACGTGGGCACTTCCAACAAGAAGTTGCTATTTTCACACAATTTTTTAAAGACTACTTTAACAAAAGAATATTTTTCAACTCAAAACAAGTTCGTCTATAATAAAATATACTCAGGTCATTTGTAAGCATCTCAATGTTTTCTTTCAACAGAAATACAATTGAGTGCACGACAAATGATTTTTTAGTTGTCTGGATTAATTTTATTATATAAATTACACTTAAAATAGTTATTTATTCCAAAATCACAACTTATTTAATTTTTCGTTTGTTTCTTATAAAAATAACGATTTTTTTTACTTTTATGGTTGTTTTCATCAGTAACTACTAGGATAATGTAGATGTGAAACGGTTCCAAAATTTTAGTTAAGGAGAGATGTTTTAATGAAAATTGAAGAAGGTTACATGCCATATTTAGACAAATATCAAACATATTACCGCATTATCGGAGAAAAAAATAAAAATAAGGCGCCTCTTGTCTTGCTGCACGGTGGTCCTGGGTCCACTCATAATTATTTTGAAATGCTTGATGATTTAGCGAGTGATGGGCGTCAGCTTATTATGTATGATCAACTCGGTTGCGGCTTATCATCTATGCCAGATGATCCAACAATTTGGAACTCAACTATTTGGATTAAAGAACTGATTGCTTTAAGAAAATATTTAAACTTAGCTGACATTCATTTACTTGGACAATCTTGGGGTGGAATGATGGCTATCGAATACTTATGTGACTATCAACCCGAAGGAATCAAAAGTGCCATACTTTCAAGTACGCTCCCTTCTTCTAAACTTTGGGGGGAGGAACAGCACCGTTTAATTAAATATTTATCTCAAGAAGATCAAGCGGCCATCCAAGAAGCTGAGGAAAAATGGCAGTTTGATAGTGAAGCATATCTTAAAGCGAACGATCATTTTATGGTTCGGCATGCAGCTGATAATCCTTCTCCTGAATTGCCAGAGCCTCTAAGACGTAAGAAAAATCCCGGGACTCAAAGTTATCTCTATGCTTGGGGGCCAAATGAATATACTCCAAGCGGTACCTTGAAAGATTTTTATTACGTTGATAAGCTGCATACTATTCACGTACCAACACTTATTACTAGCGGATCAGATGATTTATGTACGCCTTACATTGCTAAATTAATATATGACCACATTCCAAATGCACAATGGGAACTGTTTCAACATAGTCGCCACATGCCATTTGTTGACCAAAATCAAGAATACTTGACCATTTTATCTGACTGGTTAAATAAGCATGACTAATATTAGAAAGAGGTATGATAATGACTGAAACTGTTACAACACCAACTGGAAAAAAACCAATATCATTTTATTTTTGTTCTATTTCATTCACTTTTGAAAGAATGGCCTACTATGCAGTCAAATGGCTACTTTATTATTTTTTAACTGTCCAAGTTATCAAAGGAGGTTTAGGTATTGATAAGGGTCAAGCTGCTATTCTACAAGGTAATTTAGTGGCATATACCTATCTAGCTCCCGTATTTGGTGGACTTATTGCTGATAAATTCATTGGTGCACGTTATTTAATTCCATTAGGTTCTTTTATTATGGGAATTGGTTATTATATAGGCTCTATTGCGACAAGTATTTGGATGATTTATTTAATGATTTTTTTAGTCTCTATTGGAACTGGCTTATTTAAAGGAAACCTATCTGCAATTACTGGGCAATTATTTAATGATAAAAAAGAATTAGATACGGCTTTCTCTGTACAGTATTCTTTTATTAATATTGGTTCACTACTTGGGACAACCATTATTCCTATTATTGTTTATAACCTTTTTAAATCTGATGGTATTTTTGGCTTTTCAGAAGGCTTTTTATTCGCAGCTATTTTATGTTTTATTTGCGGTATTTGGTTTATGATTGGTTGGAAGTTTCTAGGAGATGCAGGTAAACGTCCTTTTAAAGAGGGCGTTGTTAAAGAAGAAAAAAAGAAAGTCAAGAAGCCATTAACAACAATTGAGAAAAAAAGAGTTGGCGCTATTTTTTTAATTTCAATTTTTTCTGTTATTTTTTGGCTATTTTGGTATATGTCGTACCTATCAGTTTATAATTACATGGATAATTTTATCAACAAACAAATTGGTTCTATTACTTTTCCTACCGCATGGTTTGATTCACTAAATGGCTTATGGTGCATTGTCTTGGGTCCTATTTTGGGAATGCTATGGCTTAAATTAGCCAATCGTGCTCAAGGGGATATGAACATCTTCAAAAAACTTGGTATTAGCTTGCTATTTCTCGGCAGCTCATACCTTATGTTAATCGGAGCAGAAATAGAGCGGGGCATTGGTGCACCTGACACATCAAAAGCAAGTCTAATTTGGATTGTCCTCTTTTCAATCTTATTATCCATGGGAGAAATGTTCTTTTCTCCTCTCGGTAACTCGTTTATTACAAAATACTCACCAAAAAGGATTTTATCTATCATGATGGGAGTCTGGACAATTGCAACATTCATTGCAGGTAAGGGATATGGTTACGTATATGCTTTTGTTTTAAAATTCAATATGATGCAAGTTTACACTACTATTCCTATTATTTTAATTATCGCGGCTTGCATGCTCTTCCTATTTAATAAGAAATTAATTATGTTAGTGGATGACAAAAAGTCAATTGAAGAATAATCATCACCTAATTTATCACTGTGTTGATTCAATGATACTTTAATAGACGTTACTAATTTTTGTCAAATACTTCAATAAAAAATAAAAATATTTTTCAGTTAAAAATTCTGTACACAATGGACCACTAACAAAATTTATAAAAGAAGGATTGAGAAGATGTTTAATTTCTCAATCCTTTTTTATTTAGAAGTATCCTTTAAAATAAATATTTCTCTTAATATTTACATCAAAGGTCTGAACAAAAACTCTAACGAATTACTAAAAAGATAGATTATCCAAAAAAAACGTATCGAGGAAATCATTACATTACAAAGACACCTCTAGAATTATTTTTTAGCTTTGTAAACAAAGGTATTGTATCGAATTTAATTTAACAAATAGATAATAAACACAAAAGAACAGACAGCGAATCCAAATATATTCGCTGTCCTTATCTTATTAATTTTTTTGACCGTAATAAGCTGCCTTACCATGTTTTCTAAAATAGTGCTTATCCAGTAAGTACTTTGGTATTGTATCTACATGCGTGTTTATCATTTCAGTCTCTCTTGCCATTTTACATACTTCATCCAGTATCAAACTATTTTCAACTGCTTTTTTAGGGTTATCCCCCCATGTAAATGGGCCATGTCCGTTGACCAATACAGCAGGAACTGCCATTGGAGAAATGTTTCTTTTAGTAAATGTCTCAACAATTACTTTACCAGTATTTCTCTCATATGCTGAGTTAATTTCATTTTCAGTTAGTTGTCGAGTACAAGGAACCGTTCCATAAAACGTATCAGCATGTGTTGTCCCATAAGCTGGCAAGTTTCTTCCTGTTTGTGCCCACATAACAGCATTAGTCGAATGGGTATGAACAATTGAATTAATTTCTGACATTTCTTTATATAATATAATATGCGTGGCTAAATCTGAAGATGGATTAAGACCCTCTTCCTCAAGACAATTTCCTTCTAAATCGGTAACTACCATTTGATCTGGCTCCATCACAGCGTAGTCAACACCGCTAGGTTTAATGACTACAACTCCAAGTTCACGATTTATTTCGCTTACATTCCCCCATGTAAGTTTTACTAATTCAAGTTGCGGGAGAAGTAAATTGGCATCGTACACACGTTTCTTCATTTCATTAATTTTTTTATTTCGCTCAATTAACATCATAACCCGCCTCTCTTAGTATTGGATATAAATAATTTTTAGCACTTTCGATTTCTTTTTGATAGTCTTCGCTTGATTCACTCCACATTTCTATTAAAAATGTCCCATCATAATTTAAACGTTTCAGACATTTTAATAAACCTGAAAAATCAACACAACCTTTACCAAATTCGACATCTCTAAATTGACCTTTGCTAGTTTCAGTTACCGAATATGTATCTTTCAAATGAATAGATGTTATATACTCAATACCTTGTTCCAATTCACTTGCTGGTGAATTCTCTGGCCATGCTGAGAGATTTCCTAAATCGGGATAAACTTGCAAATAGGGTGATTTAATTTGACTCTTTATTTCTAAAAATTTTGAAATAGAACTCATAAATGGATCATCCATTATTTCAATAGATAATATGACACCATACTGTGATGCTAAAGCGATACCTTTTCTCAAGCCGTCTATAAATAATTCTCTGGATAATACTGATTTTTTTTCATAATAAACATCATATCCTGCGATTTGAATCACTTTTATACTTAGTTTATGAGCTAAAATAATCGCCTTCTTTAAAATCTCATCCGCATAATCACGCTTACTTTTATCACTTGATCCAAAAGGGAAGCGACGATGTCCACTTAAACAAATTGAATTAATTCTAACTTTTGAAGCAAACATCTCCTTCCTTATCTTATCAATTTGCTCTTCTGTCCAATTCAATCTTTCTAAGCGTTCATCTGTTTCATCAATTGACATTTCAATGAAATCAAAGCCTAAATTTCTAGTAATATCAAATCGTTCTCTCCACGATATTCCTTTTGGTAGAGCTTTTTCATAAATACCTACCTGAGCCATTTTTACATTTACCCCCAGATTCTTTTAATTTCGTCTTTAAATTCAATAGCTGCTTTTTTCGGATCTTGAGCAGCTGTGATTCCACGTCCCGTAATGAAATTAAAAACATCCAATCCTTGGAATAATTTTAAAGTATCAACATTTAACCCGCCTGTCACAGATACTTTAAAACCCATATCAATTAATTTAGAAACTTTTTCAAGATCTTTTTCACCCCAAGTTTCACCTGACAATAATGCATCTCTACTTTGATGGTAAATAGCTTGATTAATTCCAATATCTAGCCATTGTCTAGCTTGATCAAATGTCCAATCCCCATATAATTCAACCTGAAGCTCTTTTACTTCTTTTTGTGCTGATTTCATTGTTGGAATTGTTGCACAACAAATGACAGTCATAAAATCTGCGCCAGCATCTGCTACATTTTTTGCAACTGTACTACCCGCATCAGCACACTTTGTGTCTGCAACAATGATTTTGTCGGGAAACATACTCCTCATACAACTGATAGCTTTTTGACCTTCTTGTAAACATAAGATTGTTCCTACTTCTATAATATCTACATCATTTCCTACTGCTAATATATCCGATAATGCATCTTCTAAACAATTATGGTCTAACGCAATTTGTAACATTGGTCGATTCAACTGCTGCACCCCCTTTATTTTCTATTTTTATATAAATCTGTTTCACTAAATTTTTCACCAATCTCTTTTGCTGACATAACATTTTTTATTCCTACTACTGTTACACCTTTTTTCACTGCTTGATCAAACATACTTAAAAAGTTAACTGGTGTAAAAACAACATCATACTGTGTTGCAGAGCTTTTACCTTCTGAAATTGAGCAGTGATGAATTTTTGTGATTTTTATTCCTAAATCCTTCATTGCTTTCTCTGCACTTCTCATCATCATTAAACTAGTACCTGATCCATTTGCACATGATATTAATATTCTCATTATAAAAACCTCCACTTATTATTTTTTAAATTTTGATTCATATTCTTCATAATCGTCAACAACCATAAAGTAACCTTCAGGATTACTACGATATTGTAATTGTGGGATTAACAATAATCCAATTACCACAACAGCAACACCAACATAACCTAAAACTTTCATAATTACTGTAAATAATGGCCAAGCTGTTGCCCAATCAAACATTCCTATATATCCCCCATACGCTGATAGTCCAATCCATGTTGCAAAGACTGCTGACATACCAACTTGAATAATCCCTGAAATGAATGGGAAAACACATGCTGCTTTAAAACCACCTCTATTATTTGCAAAGACTGCTATTACTGCATTATCAAAGAAAAGTGGGATAAAACCTGCAATAACTATTGTTGGTGATTTAAATAATATTAATAGTATTATCATTAGAAACTGACCTAATGCACCAAACAAAAAGCCTATAGTAACAGCGTTTGGTGAGCCAAAACCAAAAGTAGCTGCTACATCAATACCAGGAACAGCTCCTGGTAAAATTGTATTAGAAATACCTTGGAATGACTGTGTCAACTCATCTACGAATGTTCGAACACCCAATTGTAAAATTGCTAAATATACCGCAAAATTTAAAGATGTTGTTAAAATATAAAATAAGAAACTTTGACCTTCAACCATAAACTCTGCTTTAATTAAATAATCTTGACCTAAAACTAATAAGATAATTCCAAAGAAAAATAACATTAAAATAGATGTAGCTACCATGTTTTCATTAAAAATTGATAAAAATCCTGGAAGTTCGATATCTTCTAATTTTTTATCAGCATTTTTTGATTTATTTCGCTTCATATCCCTTTTTTTCATGAATTCTGCCAGTTTAGCAAATATAAATATACCAAACATCTGTTGATGAGCTACAGCAAATCCAGCACCTTCTGTAAGTTCTTGCGTGATACCTACAGTTAAATTAGAAGCAACAGCCCAATAACAACCCAGAATTAACCCCATAAAAATCAACACCTGAATTCTACCTAAATCCGGAAAGCAAAAGAGTAAGATCCAAAAGGCAGTTGCCGCTTGTTGAATTTGAACATTACCAGTCGTAAATACTGCACGCAATTTAGTATATTTCTGGAAACGGACAAGAAGGATATTCATAATAAATGCAATTAATAAAAGAATCATAACATCCCCGAACGTCCGACCAAATGTCTTCATTAAACCTGCGTCTACGGCATTTTGTCCAAAATACGGATCAGTAACCATAGCATCAAGATTAAATCTTTCCTTTAACCCTACTAAAATTGGTCGGAAATTATTAACTAAACCTGCAGAACCAACTGTCAAAATAAAGTATCCGACAGTTGCTTTTAAAAAACCTGCAATGCATTCATACCATGGTCTACGTAATAATATATAGCCTAGTAATACGATAAAACCTATCAAGTATGCAGGTTGCGTTAATATATTCGTTGCAAAGTATGTCCAGATCTCAAGTAATATATCACCCATATCCATTTCCTCCTAAATATTATACTTATTCATTATTATCTGATAATCTTCAACATTTTTAGTTGCTACTAAGTCATCAACGAGACCATCAATCATTAAAAGTTCTGATAAATTTTGAATGTTTTTCATATGTTCATCAGGGTTTTTGGCTGCTAAAGTAAAAAATAAACTAGCCTCCTTTATTTCATCATCCAAAGTATTTTCGAAAATAACAGGCGTTTTAAATTTTGTGAAAGATATTGCCGTTCCAAAAACGCCCGCACTTTGTTCTGAAGAGTGTGGCATTGCTACTTGTGGGATAATAACTATATATGGTCCATGTTCTTGAACACAATCTATAATTTCATCAACGTATGTTTGATTAATGGTACCTTGATCTAACAAATCAGAACAACTTACTTGAATAGCATCTTTCCAATCAGAAACATCTTTGTCCACATAATTTACTAAATTATTATCATAGAAATATTTAAGCATTTAAGTTCAACCTCCTCAAAGTCTATAAGAATGAAGTAAATGGTGTATCATTATCAGTAACAAAAGCATCGTCAAAACCTCGATAAAAATTAAACTCTAAATCATCTTTATTTGTTGGGTAAGTAAATTTACCGCCAACTTGCCAAATATAAGGTTTAAAATCATATTTTAATCGATCTTTTTTAAACTTCCATATTTCTGTGATCTCTTTAGGATCAGCCATAAAATTTGACCATATATCGTAATGAACCGGTATAACTACCTTAGCATTTAATGATTCTGCCATACGTAACATATCGACTGACGTTACTTTATCTGTTATACCTCTCGGATTTTCTCCGTATGCTCCTAAGCAAACATCGATTTTATATTCATTTCCATGTTTAGCAAACATATTTGAATAATGTGAATCACCTGCATGATAGATATTTCCTCCAGATGTTTCAAATAGATAATTGACAGCGATTTCATTCATATCCTGAGGCATTTCTCCTTTTAAAACTTTTTCAGGATCATTACAAGTCACTAGTGCAGTTCTATCAAAAGCTTCCAGGGCAACAATATTGATATCCTTAATCTTAATTTCGTCTCCAGGTTTAACAATGATAGTTTTTTCTTGCGGAATTCCCCAAGATAACCATGTTTCCACAACTTCTTTTGGTCCAATAAATTTGGCTTCTGGACAATTTTGGTACACTGCAGCTGCTGTATTAATATCTAAATGATCAGAGTGAATATGAGTCACCACTAAAGCGCTAACATTTTTTATTTCAAACGGATCAATTACAAAGGGTTGCGTCCTTAAATTGGGTTGCATCTTTTGTACTCCGCTCATACGCATCATTTGATGTCCTTTTTTCATCAATCCATTACCATGTGATCTTTTTCCCGTTCCACACCATAGGTCACACAAAATGTTAGTTCCTTCAAAAGATTTTAACCATATCCCTGTACAACCTAGCCACCACATAGATACTGTGCCTTTTTCTACTTGTGTATCCTCAATTTCTTCATTTAAATAAGTACCCCATTCAGGAAATGTTGATAAAATCCATTTTTCTTTTGAAACATCGTTTACATTCATTGACATTTTTCATTCCACCTTCATTGATTTTTTTATCTCTTAAATAAATCATAAATCATATTAGTCAAATTAAACACCACTTTTTATGATCGTTTGAGTTTTATATGATTTTTATATGGAATTTTATGGTTTTTTATTTATAATAAACCATATAAAGTCTAAGAAACTGGAGTTGATACTTTGAAAAAATCTAGACACGTTGTAGATAATAGACACAAAAAAATAATTAATATCCTACAAGAACATGAACGATTGAATACTGAAGAACTAGCTGAAATGCTGAATGTATCTTTAAGCACAATCCGGAGAGACTTAAATATTTTAGAAGAAAGAAATGAAATTATACGTAAACATGGTTACTCTATCTACAATAGTACAAATACAAATTATGACGAATCTGGCCCTGAATTATTAAAAAAGAATATTGGTCGGTTTGTCAGTACCTATATTAAAGACTATAATACCGTATTTATAAATTCTAGTTCTACAGCTTTAAATTCTGTGGATTTCTTTACAGCAAGACATTTAACTATTGTTACAAATAATCTTAAAATAGGTACTCATATTTCTAATAATGAATATAATTATATTTTAACGGGAGGCGAGTTGAGGTTTCCGAAAGAAGTATTGGTAGGTGATATCGCTGTAACCACTATCTCCTCAATGAATGCTGACGTCTGCATTATTGGATGTAGTGGAATCAGTATTGAAAATGGAGTCACTACAGAAGTCTTCCATGAAGCAAAGATTAATGAGTTAATGATAAATCGCACCACTAAAACTAAAATTTTAGTGGCCGACTATCGAAAAATGGAACAAACTTCAAAATTTAAGATTTCAGAAATAGCCGTCTTTGATTATTTAATAACAGATAAATTTTGTCCAAAAACATTTATTGAAGAAGTTAGAAGTTTAGGTGTAACTGTTCTCCAAGTCGATTAACCTACACTACTTTGACAGCAATCAAATACATCTTTCAAAAAAAATAGACCATCACATAAACTACTTGTCTATAACAACACCCTCTCTTCATGTGTATATCACAATAATTCGTCTTCTTTTACTGATAGATTATGTAATGTCTTTAATCCAGCAACTAGTTGATTAAAGACATTATCAGTAAATAAACAACTATATCTGAATTCATTTGACATTGATTTTTACAAAAAAGGGCGATAAAATAATCATATAACATAAATTTTTAGGTATATCTTACTCTCTAAGAAGTATATCTAAAAATAATTGGAATCGCTTTCTTTATAATATAATCTAAGGAGGTTATTGGTATGCCGATATCCAATCAGTCACAATTTTTTATTGATGTCTTAAAAGACGGAGTCGTCCCAGCAACCGGCTGTACTGAACCTGTTGCTGTCGCTTTTGCTGCTGCAACGTGTTTAGACTATTTAGATACAACAGCCATCAAAAAAATTGAAGTAGAGGTTTCACCGAATATTATGAAAAACGCGATGGCTGTCATCGTTCCTGGAACAGGGGAACCAGGCCTGAAAATTGCGGCCGCGGCTGGTGCAATTTCTGGTGTTGCTTCATCAGGATTAGGTGTTATTACAGACTTACCTGAATCCGATGTCGAAAGCATTAAAGAATTAGCTAATTCTGATATCATCTCAACTAAAATTGCCGATGTTGAAGATAATCTCTTCGTCCATGTAACAATTTCTGACGAAATAGACACAGTTTCTGTTTGGATTGCCGGTTCTCATACTAATATTTTTTTAATCGAAAAAAATGATGTGCCTTTATTTGAAGGCTCACGACCTGATGCTCACACCACCTCCCCCTTAAAAGAGCAATTACAAAAATGTTCTCTAGAGGAAATATGGCATTTTGCGACAACTGAGCCCCTATCAAATATTTCTTTTGTTCTTCAAGCTGCGAATTTTAACATGGCTTTGGCTGAAGATGGTTTAGTCAATGATTACGGTTTAGCTCTTGGAAAATCCATGCATAAAGCATCAAGTATTAATTTTGGAACGCCTGCAAACACAGATTTATCTGCCAAAATAATTACCTATACTGCCGCCGCGTCAGATGCACGAATGGGTGGGGCACAATTGCCGGCTATGTCAAATTCAGGATCAGGCAATCAGGGCATTACGGCAACTGTCCCTGTTTGCATCACAGCTGATTTCTGTAGTGCATCAGAAGAACAGCTTATTCGAGCACTCTGTCTATCACATTTAACAGCTCTTTATATTCATTCATTTCTTCCTGTACTGTCTGCTTATTGTGCAACCAATTCTGCAGCAATGGGATCAGCTGCAGGTATTTGCTATTTGATGAACGGTGATTATGCTACTACCGCACGTGCTGTCAACAATATGATTGGCGATGCACCAGGAGTTATCTGCGATGGTGCCGGTTGTTCATGTGCCATGAAAGTAGCATCTGCTGTATCTTCTTTATACCGTGCGGCAAATTTAGCCTTGCGATCGATTGAAATCCCTTCAAGCAATGGAATTGTTTCTGCTTCTGTTGATGACAGTATCCGTAATCTCGGTCATCTCGTCACACATGGCTTAAAAGAAACCGACCGAACAATTTTAAACGTAATGTTAGCAAAATAACCCATCAAGAGTTGCCTCGTCGCAGCTCTTTTTTTGTCTAAATTTTTTAAAATGATTGCCAAGCATTTGTTTAGAGTGTTAAAATCTTAAAGGATGTTTTGTTAATTTGCATTAACAATAACTGCTGACAGGAATGAACAGATTCAAGTCAGTTATCCTATTTTTAGTTAAAACGATTGGAGACTTTTTAGCTGTATGAAAAATCAACACACCCTGAAAATTTTAATGCTATGTGCCATGGCTGTCTGTGTCAATGTCATCTTAGGATCTTTTATTACCTTTACTCACATTCCTTTTCTATACTTAGATGCACTAGGCACTATCTTTATTGCCGTTAATTTTCAAATGAAATATGGTATCTTAACCGGACTTTGTACAAACTTGCTTTTAGCTGTTATTCACGGACCCTTAGCAATCCCTTTTTCTTTAGTTAGTATCACAACGGCAATTGTTGCTCATCTTTGTGCGAAAAAAGGCTTTGGTTACAAAAAAGCCATACTCACCGGTATTTTACTTGCTCTAATAGGTGCTGTCGTCAGTGCCCCTATACGACTTGTTTTATATGGTGGATTTGGCGGATATACCCGCTCAGTGACAGATTTAGTTGTCTTTTCAATACAAGCGTCAGGCTTTAAGACTCTAGTAGCCGCTTATTGCGGTGCAGCTATTGACAGTCTGCTCGATAAAATAATTTCTTGTCTGCTGATTTCTTGGTTAATTCATCTACCCCGTTTCAGCAATTTATTTCAAAAAAATGAGGCTGCGTAATGAATGCTCAAGAACGACTACTCGCTATTTTTTTAGACTTAATCCAAGGCAAAGTCCTACGTAAACAAACTTTAATCGATACTTATCAAGTTAGTGCCAATACTATTCAGCGTGATTTAGCAACAATTGATTTATTTTTAGGTGAACTAGCTGATGCTAAAGATTCGACTCTTTCTTTAGGTACCATTAATCGTAAAACAAAAGGACATTACCATCTAGATACTTCAATCAAGCACACCACGCTGACAGATGAAGAATTGCTACTTATTTTGAAAATACTTTTTGCCAGTCGAATTTTTAAAAAAGAAGAACTTAATTGTTTAACACAGAAATTATATTTATTACTTCATTCTCCTAATAAAGTCCGCCCTTTTTTGCTAAACGAGCAGCATTACTATCATGGTGTTTCCAATATAGACTTACTTCAACCGATTTCAATTATCTTGGAAGCAATTACCACACAAAGATTAGTTGAATTTCAATATACAAAAAATAACGTCACCAAAACTTTTCAACGTGTCCCTGAAGACATATTTTTTTCAGATTTATATTTTTTCATGATTTGTTCTTCTCATCGTGCTCAAGATGATCGCGACTTTAATCAACTCAATAAGTTTCGTATTAATAATATGGTGAATTTACGCTTGTTGCCTCAGCGAGGAAAGAAACAATATGCAGAACGGTTCGAAGGTGGTATTTTGAGAAAGCAGACAGCTTTGCCTTTTTTAGGTAATCCAATTACCCTGATTATCGACTTTTTTTATGATCCTGTTTATGTTCTAGATCGATTTCCAGATTCTAAAATAGTTAAATATCATACTGACGGCAGCTGTCGTATTGAAATCCAAGCAAATGACGGATACGGTGTCAAAATGTGGTTGTTAGGGCAAGGCAGTATGGTTAAAGTCATCTCCCCTAATCATATGAAAGATTATATTTTAGCAGATATGAAAAAAACTTTTGATCATTATAAATAATTTTGCGTAAACAGTCATATAATGAATAAATAATTGTTTAAAATAATTTTATGTTATACATTTGGAGGTATCTTAGCAATTGGTAGACCCACAGATGCCAACGACGACATGTTAATATAAAAAAATACTCCTGCTACCAAAATCAGCAAAGGAGTATTTTTTAGTTTTCTCTCGTAAATTTAGCATAGCTTTCTACACGGGCTTGAAATAAATCGCCTTTATCACCAAATACTAACGCTTCATTGGCAAATTTAATTTGACTAGCAATAACTTTATGTTTATTGAAACCACTCTCACTGTGACTCGTCCCACGGTTATATCATTGTTAATCGACGTCTTATATTCATCATAACTCTTAATATCACGCAAATCGACAAGTGGTTTATTCTACTTATAGTCTGTCTTTTCTGCTTTTTTCATCAGAGTGAGCACCAATTTGTTTGTATCTATTTTACCGCTCGTAATTTGTTCGGCCTCTTCCACATTAACGGTTGTTCCTAAAAATCCTGTGTTTTTAACATCATAATACTTAATAGTAAATGTAGCCGTAGCCATTTCTAAATTCACTTCAATTAAAATAGGCAAATCATTCATGGAACACTCTTTATTGACCTCATACCTGTTGGAAGTCTCTTCAGGTTTACTCCCACACCCTGTTATCAAGATACTTCAATTTTATTAAAACAAATATCCATAAAATGATGGGTACGGCATTAAAATGTGGCTAGTCAGTCAAGGAACAATGTCAAAGTTATTTCGCCAAAACATGTTCAAGACTATGTCATTCAAACAATGACTGACACACTTAAGTACTATCGCCCATAATTTTTTTAATTAGTATTAATAGCTTTATTAATATCCTTAATACTTTTTGTTTCAGTGTAAAAAAAGGTGTTTTATGAACAAGTATGCACTACTCTTTTAAGGCAATAATTTCATTGGTAATTGCTGTCTCCTTAATATCATATTCTTATATAGTAGATTTAATAAAGGCAATAAACTTTGGGAGCATTCAGAACAACATAACTCTAAAACTAAATTTCCGCCGTTAACGGTGTTAGAAACATTCAAAACAGCATAGCTCTAAAACTGCTATTGTACATGAAATACAAATA
The DNA here is from genome assembly GCF_003950515.1 of Vagococcus vulneris. Classification (GTDB taxonomy): domain Bacteria; phylum Bacillota; class Bacilli; order Lactobacillales; family Vagococcaceae; genus Vagococcus; species Vagococcus vulneris. The sequence continues at coordinate 91,802 of NZ_NGJS01000003.1, read as the reverse complement.
GCCAGGTTTTGGAAGCATTCAAAACAGCATAGCTCTAAAACCAATGTGGGCATGTTCGCTCATCATTCTGCGTTTTGGAAGCATTCAAAACAGCATAGCTCTAAAACTCTTCTTCTTTGTAAATCTGTTCCGCTGCAGTTTTGGAAGCATTCAAAACAGCATAGCTCTAAAACGTCGGGTTTGTCATTTCCATAATAATCAAAGTTTTGGAAGCATTCAAAACAGCATAGCTCTAAAACAATCACTTCAAAAGTATATCAAAGAAAATGGTTTTGGAAGCATTCAAAACAGCATAGCTCTAAAACACTGATATAGCAGGAATAATAAAAGAGAGTGTTTTGGAAGCATTCAAAACAGCATAGCTCTAAAACTAATGTTGATGCTTGGTATCATTCCAATCCGTTTTGGAAGCATTCAAAACAGCATAGCTCTAAAACAAGGACTTAAGACTGGTATAATCACCAAATGTTTTGGAAGCATTCAAAACAGCATAGCTCTAAAACTGTGTACCGGTGACAATAATTACTTTAGGAGTTTTGGAAGCATTCAAAACAGCATAGCTCTAAAACAATGACTTATGTAATTCTCTTGCACTAACCGTTTTGGAAGCATTCAAAACAGCATAGCTCTAAAACAAAACCAAAGTACAAGTCAAAATGTTTAAAGTTTTGGAAGCATTCAAAACAGCATAGCTCTAAAACCTCGTAGAAATTCGAAATCCCGTAATCGCGCTATTCATCCATAGCAAGAATCTTGTCATGAATGCTTCTTTTTTACTATTTAAATCTATTCACTTTTCAAAGAACTGTCTCATATAGAATAACATATTTTAATTAATTATAAAAAAATCTTCATCAATTATATATTGTTTAACTCCTGGTACTTTATAATGTTCTAGAAATAAGACATCACAATTTGATAATGAAATATAATTATTTATTTCTTGTAATTCATCAGAACTAAAATATCCACACACATTAACAAAGATTAATAGGCTTTTTTTTGATAGATATTTAAATATTTGGACTATTTCCATTATTTTTTCAAATAATGAGTGATTTTCTGTCTCGACTTTGATACCCAAAGCTTTAAACAACTCTAAAATTGTTATTTCATCAAATTCTAAATCCAACTCATGATTTAACAATTCCAATCCTATTAAATTTGTAATTTGATTAGCTAATAATTCTATTTTAGTTTTTAATTCAGGATTCATATTAAATTGTTCTTCTAAATCGCCATAGATCATTTTTATCACCGAATTAGAATTGATATCAAACCCTAAAATATCTGTTACTAGTAATAGTTTGTTGGCATTTATTGTCTTATAATCTGTATTAAATAATCTTATGTCAGAATCATCACCGTACTGATAGAATTGCTGGATAATATGTGCGAACAATTTTTGATTCTCAATGACTAAATATGTCGCATTTTCAATACACAACGGTTGATCTAATACCGGAAAATTAATCATCATCATAATTATCTCCTAAAAAAATAACTCGACTATCTTGATTAGCAATGCATTCATCTCTTTCACCACTAAGATAGATCATTCTCGAAAATTGTTTTTCTGTCACTGTCAGAATGGTGATAAATCCTTTTTTAGGGTTTTCTTTTTTTAATCTTGCAATCATTGCCTTACTAGCCGTATTATTCAATAAAATTTTACTATAAACAGAGAATTGATGCATAATAAACCCTTCGCTTAGTATGAACTTTCTAAAGCGACGATAACTTTTTCTATCTTCAGCAGTCTCTGTTGGCATATCAAACATAACTAACATTCTCATATATCTATAACTCATATCCTAAATTCAGGAACCCTTTCTCTTTCGCAGTTTAGTGTTTTAATCACTTTTTTTGTATAATCACTGACTATATTTACCAAATACATTTCTTTGCCATCATATAAATATACTTCTGAAAAAATACTAAATAGGTCACGCTTCATATCCTTAAAAGAAGCATTTCGACTATCATAAATAATTTGATCAATTAAAATGCGAAAAGGTTCCATAAAGTCACTTGCTAAATTGAAATCATTAAATTGATTTGTATGTTTTAAACCAAGCTGGGTTAAGCAGCCATTTTTAACAATTTCTCTAGCGAACAAGCTCATTAGTAATGTGTAGCCATAATTTAATCCTGCATTGATATCGTTATTGATATCACGCGAAAAATTATTACCGAACAAAGTATTGAAATAGATTCTAGCTGCATGTCCCTCACGATTACTCGGATCAAATAATTTTAGTTCATCATGTAAATAAAGAATTGCATCTGCTTTATCAAAAAAATCATTTAGTTTTAAAAATTTACTTTGATTCATTATTTTTTGAGAGATAATATCTGTCCACACGATTGATTTATCTCTTTCAGACCAATTGATTTGTCTAGAAAGTTGGAGGCTGCTATCATGACGACCATAGAACGGTTGCATTTTCCCAATGGGTAGTCGCTTATCATCACAAAAAATAATTAAGATATTTTCATCGAGCAAGCGTTTTAATAGCATTGTTGTTATCACAATATCTGTTGTCTCTAATATTAAACTATCAATTTCAGATAGATGAATTCTCTCTATACCATCTACTGATTTAAAGATTAAATGATTATTTTTATATGATAGTTTTGAGTGAGTATTTATGATTATTGTTCGCCATCCCAACTAAATCACCTACACTTTCCAACGAGATTCATATAATCCAGTTATAGATTGGTTAATAAGTATTCCTTCTGTAACAACTTTAAAATCATTATTTCCTTTATATCTTCTTCGTGAGATAGTAGCATCAAAAAATTTAAAATCAATTGGCGCTCCCATTTGATTAAATTTCATTAAATCAACAAAAGCTTCTGCCAATTCAATAATTTCATTGTCCTTATTTTTTTGAAATGTTTCCTTTATTTTCTTCAGATTTGCGGGTGCATCAGTATATTTCAGAGCAAATTCTTCAATGTACATCATCAATTCCTCATAGTATGCTTTATGTTTTTCTATGAAATTAAAACTTTCTTTTTCCTTATCTAATGCTCGTTTGGAATGATAAATTAACGCAACTAAATGCCCAGGCAAGACCATTTGATTGCCTTTTTGTAACTCATCAGCACCTGACAATATTCTTTTACGACCGTCTTCGTCACTGAATAAGGAGTATTTAGGTAATTGAAAACGAATCACTGGATTAAGAAAACCACATGTTGCTAAATACTTTAATTTATTCTCTTCAAACTCTTTTTGGCGCATTAAAGGAATACTCTTAATCTCTGTGATTTTCATTTTTTTCTTACCTTTTTCATGTGTAATTAAAAGATAATATGCATTAGTTGGAGAAATTTTTCCACCATACTTCACGGGAGACAAATCTTTTTTTACAGCAATTAATTTCTCTGAATCTCCTTTTGGCAGTATTTTTTCTTTTGTTAGCTGACCGCGTTCATTCTCAACTTTTTTTACAATGTTCATTTGTTTATAAGAAAGAACTTTTTTTACCTGAATAAGATCTTTTTCTGACCACAGTATCTCACCATTTTCATCACACACAGGTTCATCTGCTTTGAAAAACTTCATTATATTTGTATACAAATTAACCTTTTGGGTTGCTTTAAATCTATCAATTAATCTTTTCTTCGGAAATAATCCATAAACAAGCTCTGCTTTTAACTGAGGGTAGACCTTTATCAGTGATTGTCCCACTACAGCATTTAAATACGCATCATGCGCGTGATGATAATCATTAATTTCTCTAACCTTATATAGATCAAACATTTGCCTAAATTGACTTGTTAGTGATGATTTCAATGTAATTATCAAGACATTTCTAATTGGCTGACCTTCAGCATCTTTTTCATGATTAAATTTACTGTCTAATATTTGAGATACGTGTTTTGTAATTTGCCGAGTCTCTACTAGTTGACGCTTTATAAAAATTTCTTTGTCCTTAGAAGTTAACCCACCATTTTCAGCTTTTGTTAAACTAGCATATTTTTTACTTGAAATTAATTTGGCATCCTGCAGTTTTTTCCAAAAATATTTTTGCTTTTTAACTATATTAATACTTGGAACATCATCTACTTTGTTGCCGCGATTAACAGATAAATTAACTAGTACCTTATTGTCAATCGAGTCATCTTTTATGAAACTTTGTGGGATAATATGATCAATATCATAATTCGATAAGTTATTAATATCTAAAGGTTCACCAGTATACATGTCCTTTCCTGCTTGAAGATAATAGAGATATAACCGATCACTTTGTAACGATCGATTGTCTATTGGATGCCTTTTCAATATATCACTCTGAAAATCAGTTAAACACTTCTCAACAAATTTTAGTCGAGTAGATGTGCGTTTTGTTCCCTGATTTTTACGAGCCATTTCTACCACAATATTTTGGGGCTGATACCCCATAATTTCTACAATTTCATCAACTATTCTCAAACTTTGTAAAATACCTTTTTTTATAGCAGGACTACCTGTTAAATTATTGACCGTTTCTAAACAATCGTCTGTTATCTCTTGAGATTGTTCTTTCAGTATATATTCTCTAAACGATAATTTTGAATCATTAATTAATTGCATAAAATTACGATTAGTGTTCCAGTTTGGTGCATCATCTTCTTTTAAGTATTCAAGAATGGTTTTTCCTGATTCCTTATCGCGTATACCATTCAGCAACTTTTCAGACAAACGCCCCCAGCCATTATAATGACGTCGTTCCATTTTTTTTAGAGTATTTGGAGAAAATTTATTGTTGTATTTTTTCAACTGTTCTCTAATCATTTGGCGATCTTCAAAAATTGTTAATATTTTTATGACATCTTCTATCATTTCTAGATTAGTGTCATCTTCTAAAAAATCATTTGGAACTCCTAACTTAAGAAGATCATGATATGTACTGTATGTTGCATTAAAAGCTGTATCTATTCCTTCTATTACAACATCATCTAACTGATACTGGTTTTTAAAATAATTCACTAAATGATTTCTTGTGACTCGACGTGTTTTTTTAAATAAATCATTAAATATTTCTGCTTTTTCGGAACTAGACAAATTAAATCGTATGTTTTGCTCATTTTGGTAAGATACCTTTGTTAATTCATTAAATATCGTATATTGTTGGTAAACCAGACTATTTTTAGGCATGACTTTTTCTAAAGGTAAATAACTATCATGATTAATCATTCTTTCAATAAATCGCGTCGCTGATTGATTTTTATCAACTAGTTCAGTAAAATTCCAAGGAGTTATCTTCTCATTACTTCTACGACTTACCCACGAAAAGCTACTCATTTTATCATTTAGCGCTAATGGACCAACATAATAAGGAATACGAAATGTTAATATAGCAGTAATTTTTTGATGATTTTCTTTTAAAAAAGGATAATATTGTGACTGATTTTCTAAAATAAGGTTTAATTCATGTAATTGGATTTGATGCGGAATGATACCGTTCTCAAAAGTACGTTGTTTTAGTAAAAAAATCTCCTGTTCAATTTTATTTAAGAAGTCTTTAGCCTCCATATCATCTTGTTTATTAAATATTTTTTTTAAATATTTATAGAAACCTTCTCTTGTTGTATCACCATCAATATATCCAGCATAACCATCTTTACCTTTATCTTTAAAAATTTCACCATACTTCTGAGGTACATTCTTTTTAATGTATTTCTTTAATGCTTTTAAATCTGCTTGATGCGATTCATAACGTTCAACCATACTAGTTGATAATTTGGCTTTTGACACAGTATTCGTAGAATCTAATATACTAGATAATTCGATTGCATCGTATACATTTTTAGCTAGAACAAATAAATCACTCGAAGTGTCCCCTACTACTGCAAATAATTCTTCTAATTTTTCTTCATAGTCTTCTTTTGAAAATTGAATTTTCACATCCTCAGATAATTTGAAGATGTTCTTAAAATTACCTAGATTACCTACAATTAATTTTAAAAACTGTGCTAATGTACCACTCTTTTTTTCTGAATCAAATAGAGATAACATTTCATCAAATTTTTGACTTCTCGATACTTTGATTTTAGCAATATTTTCGATTTGCTCAGATAGCTTATTTACTGTTTCATCAGATAAATACATATTAAAAAATTGGGAGTAAGATAAAATAAATTCGCTAAAAGCCGCTTTAATTGATGTATTATCAGAATTTAGTCTCCCCTCAATCAGAAAATGACCTCGGTATTTTATAATATGTGCACAAGCCAAATAAACAAGTCTTATATCCATTTTATCGGTTGAATCAATTAGTTTTTTTCGTAAATGATAAATGGTTGGGTACGCCAAATGATAATCTTTTTCTTCTTGTAGTGAATCAAATATAGGGTACTTTCCGTGCTTCTTATCTTCCTCAATTAAAAAGCTATCATCTAACCTATGAAAAAAGCTATTACTAGTCTTTATGACTTCCTCATTAAATATTTCTTGCAGATAAAGTATCCTTTGACGACGTCGTGTGTATCTTCTTCTAGTCGTCCGACACAGTCTTTTTTGTGCGGCAGTTTTTCCCTCATCAAATAACCGGACACCCCAAAAATTTTTCTTAATTTTAGTTAGATCAAGATTTCCATAAATCGGCATTTTTTTCTTAATCAAATCATGATTTTCAGTAACAACCGCCCATCCTACAGAATTCGTACCGATATCTAAACCAATCGTATAAGCTTTTCCCACTAAAATCTCCTCCAATAAATAGACGTATAAAAAATGATTGCATATTTTAAAATTTTTGTTACAATTAAGCTGTTGGTAGCATTCAAAACAACATAGCAAGTTAAAATAAGGCTAGTCCGTAATCAACTTTTTAAGTGGCACTGTTTCGGTGCTTTTTTTATTGGTTAAATTATATCATATAATCACCTATATATCGTTATTTAATTTTATATTATTATAAAATAGGACACCTGATAAAGTGCATGATACACTTTATCAGGTGTCCTATTTGTTTATTTTTTTATACGACTTGTCGGATCTAAACGTCGTTCGATAATTCCCAATACCCAATCAGTAATAATAGCCATCAAAGCTGTTGGCAGGGCACCAACTAAAATAATGGCTGTCCCGTTTGTTGCATTGGTTCCACGAATAATAATATCTCCTAGACCACCTGCACCCACAAATGATCCAATAGCCGTAATTCCAATAGCAATTACCAACGCATTTCGGATGCCAGCCATAATGACGGATACAGATAATGGCATCTCAATCATGTAAAGTCGCTGCCATTTATTCATTCCCATTCCTTTACCTGCATCTAAGACACTACTATCGACTTGAATCATGCCTGTGTATGTATTCTTGATAATTGGTAAGATGGAATAAAGCGACACAGTAACAATAACTGTATTGACACCTAACCCCAGTCCTAGCATTAAAATTGATAACATGGCTAAAGATGGTACTGTTTGAATCAGGTTAGCAATACTCACCACCCAACCTGCCAGCTGACGTCTTCGCGAAATTAAAACGCCAAATGGAATACCAATGAGTGCTGCAAACAAGACACCATAAATAGAAATTAAAAAATGCTGAATAAACTGAGAAAAAACATAGTTACCGTTCTCTTGAAGATAATAGAAAAATTGTTGGAAAATATTCATATTCTGCAGATTATCCATTATTTTTCACTTCCTTTTGCTTCAAAATAATTATGCTCTTCTAGAAATTTTTTTGCGACAGTTGCGGGCTCCTGTAAATTATTATCTGCCTCATAATTCATTTTCTGCATCTGTTGGGTAGAAATTGTTCCGACTAACCGATCTAAAACAGGTTTAATCTCTGGACGTTCTTTAAGCAGCTTATCTGTTGCAACTAAAGACGCATCATACGGAGGGAAAAAGTGCAAGTCATCTTCTAACATCACGAGTCCATAACTATTAATGCGTCCATCCGTTGAATATCCTAAGACAACATCCATTTTTCCTGCTTCGACAGCATCATATACTAAACCAATTTGCATAGGATAAATATGATCAAAACCAAAACCATAAGCTTTTGAAAAATCTTCGTAGCCATCACCTTTGCGATTCATCCAGTAAGTATCGACACCAACCCGAATAGTTTGACTGATTTTTTTCAAATCACTAACTTTTTTTAAATTATATTTTTTTGCTGTTTCTTTTGTCACCATAAACGTATATGTATTAGCGTAGCCGTATGAATCAAACCATTGCTGATGATATCTCTTTTCAAATTCATGTTTTACGGTTTTTAATGCTGATTTGGCGTCCTTTGTCGGTTCCATATTTAAGGTTGCCGTTAAATCTGTTCCCGTATAACGAGTTGATGATATTTGAGCATCACCATTTAACATCGCTTGATGGCTGATTGTCGGTGTGGCCAAATTATTGATAATGGTGACTTGGTCTTTTGTGTAATGTTGAATCATATCTGACACTATGTTAGCTAAAATCTGATCCTCTGATGTAATACCGCCAGCTATCGTAATGACTGATTTATCTTTGTTTGATACCAGACCCGGCAAAGCACAGCTAGATAAAAACAAGGTACTTATTAAAATGGTCATTACTAATTTAACTTTTGTCTTGATCATTACTTAACCTCCTGATTAGAGGTTTTAGGCGTTAATTTTTTCTCTAATGCACTTAACGACAAATCGGCCACAATAGCTAAGACAGTCACTGGAATTGTCCCAGCAAAAATCAAAGCTGGCTGATAATTGTTTAAGCCACTGAAGATAAAATCCCCTAAACCGCCACCGCCAACATAAGCCGCTAAAGTAGCCCAAGCAATAACATAAACTGTTGCTAACCGAATCCCTGCCATAATTGTCGGCATGGCAATCGGCAGCTCTACTTGGATAATTGACTGTATCGCTGTCATTCCCATACCTTTGGCTACATCCGTATAATCTGGACTAACCTCTTTAATGCCAATATAGGTATTCCTTAAAATCGGCAACAGCGAATATAGGAATAACGCCATAATTGCCGGCGTCTTACCGACACCAAACAAAGGAATCATTAGTGCGAGTAAAGCCAATGAGGGGACTGTCTGCAAAGCACTTGTTATACCAATAATGACGGTTGCGAGTTTTTTTGTACGCGTTAAAAAAATTCCTAGTGGCACTGCAATAATCAAGCCTAATACTAATGAACTCACAGAAAGCAATAAATGTTCACCAATTTTTATCAGTAACTCGTGACCATTATTTGCAAGAAACTCTTTCATTTTTACATCTCCTATTTATTTTCATCATCGCTATCACTTGTTAATTCGCCTAACAATCCTTCTTCGCCCCAAATCACATCATAAACAATATCAACTAAATGAGCGCGCGTTAATAAGCCGACAACTCGATGGGCGTCATCGACAACAGGAACGTGTTTTAAACCAAGTTTTAAGGTTTCTTGTAAGGTATCCTTTAATAAATCTGTTTCCTTCACCGAAAATACATCTGAATTGTAAATATCCTCAACAATTTTGGCATTGCCATGATGATGATGGATGTCTTCTACATCTAAAAATCCTTTTAGAACCCTAGTCTCTTTTTCAACAACTAATAATGTTTGGACATGTTTTTGACGCATTAGTTTAATCGCTTCGGACAACGGTCTATCTGGTGTTATTAAAATAGTCGTTTTTATCATTACCTCTCCAACTGTAGCAATATCAGATTTAGCCTGTTCCAAACGATCTCCGCCAATCAGATTTTCTACAAATTCGTTAGCAGGTTCGCGTAAAATGTTCTCTGGTGTATCAAACTGCATTAATTTTCCACCACTCATAATAGCAATCCGACTGGATAATTTAATAGCTTCATCCATGTCATGAGTCACAAAAATAATAGTTTTACCTAAATTTTCTTGTAGACTTTTTACTAGATCCTGTAAAGATTCACGTGTAATCGGATCTAATGCACCAAAGGGTTCATCCATTAAAATAATGTCTTGATCAGCAGCCAATGCTCTAACTACGCCAATACGTTGTTGTTGACCCCCAGATAGTTCACTAGGATATCGGTCTAACACTTCTCGTGGCAACTGAACTAGATCAATCATTTTTTCAGCAATTTTATTGCGTTCTTTCATATTTACTTTCAATAATTTAGGCACTAATACAATATTTTGACGAATAGTCATATGAGGCATTAGACCGATACTTTGAATAACATAACCGATTTTACGTCGTAGTTCTATTGGATTTATTTCTTGAATATTTTGATTATCAATTAAAATTTTCCCCTTTGATGGGTCCGTCATACGATTAATCATTCGCATAAGTGTTGTTTTACCACTACCGCTAGTTCCAATAAAACAAATGAATTCACCCCGATTAAAAGACAAATTAACATCATCGACAGCAACCTTTTTACCTTTGTATATTTTTGATACGTGTTGAAATTCAATCACTTTTTTTCCTCCAAATTTTCACCTTTGTATCCATTTGCTTTCATTTACAATATCTTAGAGGCTAAGTTATAGTTGAAAACAGGTGTTAAAGTAAACCTCTTATTAACATATAAACAAAAAAAGACAACAGATGCAACATCTATCGTCTTTTTTTAGACTTTAACTACCATTTATGATTTTAATTCAGTTATTTATTTGTGTTTTGGAAAATGCGCAAGAGTTTCATAACCATTTAATTCTTCTTCAATGCGAATAAATTGATTGTATTTTTCAACACGTTCACTTCTTGCCATAGATCCTGTTTTAATTTGTCCGGCATTCATTGCTACTGCAAAATCTGCGATAAACGTATCACCAGTTTCACCAGAACGGTGAGAAATCATCGTATTATAGCCGTTAAGGCGAGCCAATTTAATTGTTTCGATTGATTCAGAAACTGTGCCGATTTGATTTAATTTAATCAAGATAGCATTAGCTACACCCTTTTTAATTCCTTCTTTAAAGATAGCTGGATTTGTAACAAAAATATCATCACCGACCAACTGAATTTCTTGACCCATTTCGTCTGTTTGACGCTTGAATCCATCCCAGTCATGTTCGCTAAAGCCATCTTCAATCGAAATAACTTCTGGATATTTCTTTACTAAGTCTTTATAGTAACCTAATAATTCAGCAGATGTTAGCTCTTTACCTTCGAAAGTGTATTGTTTTGTTTGGTCATCGTAAAATTCACTTGACGCTGGGTCTAACGCGATAGCTATTTCTTCACCGGGTTTGTATCCAGCTTTCTTAATTGCCTCAATCAATACCTCAATAGCTGCTTCTGTACTACCTAATTTAGGTGCAAAGCCACCTTCATCACCAACAGCTGTTTCAAGTCCTCTATCTGCTAGAATACCTTTTAAAGTGTGATAAATATTAGCAACCTTTTCAACACCGTCTTTAAACGTAATTCTCTTAACTGGTGTAATCAAGAATTCTTGGACATCAATACCTGAATCAGCATGAACACCACCATTAATTACATTAAAGAATGGTTGAGGCAACTCTAAATCCACACCGCCTAGATAACGATATAAAGGAACTCGTTGACTTTGTGCTGCAGCACGAGCAACTGCCATAGACACACCTAAAATAGCATTAGCTCCTAACCGCCCTTTATTATCAGTACCGTCCAACTTAATCATAATCTGATCGACTTCACTTTGATTAAAGGGTGATACACCGACTAGAGCATCCTTTATTTCAGTATTCACATTTTTAACAGCCTTTAAAACTCCTTTACCTTGTAAGCGATCGCCGCCATCTCTAAGCTCAACAGCTTCACGGTCACCTGTTGAAGCACCTGAGGGAACTTCTGCTCTGCCGAAAGAACCATCTGACAGAGTCACATCAGCTTCAACTGTTGGATTGCCTCTTGAATCGAATATTTCTCTAGCTTTGACATTTTCAATAACTATCATGTTATTTCCTCCTCATGTAATACACATTTTCTAGGTGTCATCAGCCTTACGCAGTTATAGGGAACACCATCCCTCTCACGTTTAATACTAACACTTTGAAAAACTTTTTAAAGATATATGTTTTTTTGTTGTTATTTTCATTAATTTTGAAAACACAATTCATATTAAATGCAATAAAAAACAGAAGACTTCTTTAAAAGAAATCCTCTGCCTCATGATTTATTTATCGTAAATTATTCTTAAAAATCTTCAAATTCATCTGTTGGTGTCGTGTTTTGTGGTTTGCGAACTAACATCATGATGCCTGCAATAACACCCAAAATTCCTGGTATAGCCCATAGAAGAGTTAAAAGAAAAAATGGAATGACAGAAAACACCAAAATGGATACGCCGTAAGCAATAGTGTGTGTATTTTTCTTTAATAAAAACGATAGAACAATCAGCACAATCGACATGATAACAGCAATTATTGCAAGTGTCTGCATGCTTCCACCTAAGACATTCATCGCTGCCGTCGCATCGACTGATGAAGCTTCCTTAGACATTTCTGCTTCAATTTGGCTGGCAAAATCCGGATTATTCATTATAGATGAGAAGACTTTCCCACCTGCAAACATTAATCCGCTACTGATTAATCCAAAGATTCCCGCTAATAATGTTAGGATAAATTCTGTTTTTCTTACATTTTTCATAATTATTCTCCTCTCTGATTTTTGTTCTGTTCGTGATATGCCTGTAGCACATTAATAGTTATTACACTAGTACCAGTAAATAAATCACCAACATGTTGTTTTTTTGGAGTAAACGCTGCTGGTAAATATCCAATTAACAGTACGCCTGTTTGTAAAATATAGCGACAGATTGTTTCCCTAATAAATACTGTCTGCCAACTAAGTTTGTCCTCTTCCAAACTGACTACACGAATACCGAAAATCATTTTACCGATTGTTTGTCCATGGTTTAATTTAGTTAACAATGTAAAATAACCTAGATAAATAACCATTGCTAAAGCTCCATATAAAGTAATAATCGATTTATCTTTCTCTAAACCCAGAATATTATAAACTAAGCCTAAAGTAGCACTAGTTACTATGTTAATAATAATAATATCCACTATAAAAGCAAATAACCTAATCCAAAAACCTGCATAAAAATAATCCGGAAAGCTGTTTGTTTTTGGTAGTTGGTGATTGTCAATGGGTGTCATCTCTATTTGTTCATACATCTTAATAACCTCCATAATAGTACATTGGTTTTGGTGATTCAGATGTGCCTAATTTCTCAATGATTGTCGTCATACGCTCTATTTGCGATGGTTTTAGTCCTTGCCACTCGGCTAATTTAGAGCCTAGCCAAGTAGATGCAAAACCAGTTGAACTAGTATGATAAGAGATAACGGTTGCCCCTTTCAAATTTTTATCTTTTTTTAGTGCATTCAATGTATCTTCTGGATAACCAATAGCATCAATTAATCCATTATCAAGTGCCTGTCCGCCATCATAAATCCGACCATCTGCAATCTTCTTAACTTTTTCGATATCCATTTTTCGACCTTCTGATACAACATTAACAAAACGTTCATATGCACTCATAACAAATGCCTGTATAACTTCCTGATCCTCTTTAGTCGGTTTACGATTTGGTGACATCATATCTTTTAATGCACCGCTCTTGTATGTTGTATCTTCAACGCCAATTTTTTTCAAAAGATCTGCATAGTTTAATCCTGACATAATGACACCGATTGAACCTGTAGTAGTTTCTTCGGAAGCAAAAATTTTGTCAGAATTTGCTGAAATATAATAACCGCCACTAGCAGCCATACTACCAAATGAAGTATAAATCGGTATTTTAGATTTTTTTATCTTATTCAATTCATGAGCAATCTCTGCACTCTCGTACACACCACCACCAGGTGAATTGACTTCCAATAGAATACCTTTAATTGAGTCATCTTCTTGGATTTGCTTTAACTGCTGCATAAATTCTTGATGATTATAAGTTCCTTGACTAAACATGTTGCTTCCACCGGTATCTTGGATAATCCCTTCAACAGATAACTTAGCAATTTTCTTAGAACTTGATCCTTGTTCAATCACTTCTTCTTCTAATTCATCCGAACCATACAGTAATTTATTTAATCCTGTCAGTGTTTTTTGAGATGTTTCTTCTTTTTGTTGTGTCAACATTGATGAAATACCTGATGTAATAACAGATAATATTAATAGTCCAATGGCGATACCAATTGCTATCCATCTTCTTTTATTCATAACTTCCTCCTTTTTTTATACATCTTATCATTCAACTTAATAAAAACTTAATGTATATAAAAAGTAAATCATTTACTAGCGTCATAGTCAATTATAATCATCAAGAATTAATCAACTAATAAAAAAACAACTAATTAATACGTTACAACATGTAAAAACTCATTTAATATACTTTAATTTTTTAGTTTGCTCTCTAACTACCCACCATATGACTAGGAGAAACGTTATAATTATAATTTATCAGTTTGATTATATTAGGTATTTAAAGAGTAGACATAGATAGCGTCCCCCAAACGTATTTACCAGTCTTTAAACAATTAACTTTTTTAAACATTATTTTACCTAATATACTGAAGCACCCGTAACAGCACCTTCCTCCGCTTAGGATTCATGCTGTTACGGGTGTTTTTAGTTCATTCCAGATAATTTCTCTAACTTTAAGTTATTTTCGATATTATAACCAACTTTTGTTTTAGTTAATACCTGGAGATGGCAGAGTTTTTTCATCAAACGTAATGTTTGCCGGTAGCTCAATCCGATTGAATAAGCCGTATCGATCAATGAATGATCAAATGACAGACCAGAACGCTCGCGCAAAATATAGCTGCACAATCTTTGCTGTCCAGTATAAAGTGATTGTAACTCAGCATTTTCTGAACTTCTAATTAAATTTTTTGCCACTCGAGAACCCAAAATGCGGACAAATGCTGTATTTACTAACAATTCCTTTTCAAGTCGATTAAAAGGAACTTCAATCATCTCGATATCAGTCATCGCAATCACAGTTGCTGACGTAACAGTTTGTTCAGTCAATAGTTCGACATCTCCAATTAAACTTTTCGATTCATAATAGCATAGTGTTAAACGTTTACCGTCCGGAGAATGCAAACAGATTTTGGCTTTTCCTGAAACAATAATCCCTAGACTCCGAATTGTTTCTCCTTCAAAATAAATCACGCTGCCTTTTTGATAATAGTTAAGTCGACAAGCTTCTTTCGGCAATTCTGTTAATGAGTAACTTGCCAATATATCTAATTGTTTTGATGAAAATCCACTCTTATCCATAATTACTCCTGTCTCTAATTAATTACTTTTATTATACAGTGACATCTGTCATATACAAACCAACAGAGTCTTGATAAGCTGACAAAAAGGGGGATTGTCATGTATCAACTATTAGTAATTCTATCAGGTGTTATTCTATCTTTAATGATTTCAATAAACGGCAGCCTTTCATCTATATACGGCATTTATCTGGCGGCCATTATTATTCACATTGTCGGAACTATTTTCGCGTCGCTGATTCGATTGTTTTCCGGCAACCGGACACCGCTATTCAAGATCCAACCACGATGGGTCTATACAGGAGGTTTAATCGGTGTATTCACAACCATTTTTCTTAATTTTTCGTTTGGAAAAATCAGCATGACCAGTATCATTGCACTTGGCCTACTTGGACAAACGGCCACTTCTTTAATAATTGATACATGTGGTCTTTTCGGGATGAAAAAACACCCACTCAATCGTTCAGCAATTATCGGATTAGTCTTCTCGCTTTTTGGGATGTTCATTATGTTAGACGCATCTGTTGTATCAGGAATAGTTGCTGTGGTTCTTTCTTTCTTATCTGGCATATCTATTGTTATTTCACGAACCATTAATGCTAAATTATCAGAATCAATCGGGTCATTAAATGGATCTCTCGTCAATCATATCGTCGGACTAGGCGCCAGTATTGCTATTGCTATAGTAACAATACCTCAATCAGTCTTATCACTCAATCTAGCTGCGAATCAATCGCTATGGGTCTATCTAGGAGGAATGATGGGTGTAATTGTCGTTATGCTAGCTAACATAACCGTTCTTAAAGTTTCTAACTTCAATATTACAATTTTAACATTTATCGGACAACTTTTAACAGGCGTTATCATTGATGTAATGACGGGAAACTCATTCTTAGATCGCTCTTTTATCGGCGGACTCATCATTTCATGTGGTGTTTTAATTACTTTAGTCATGGATCACCTTGCCACCCGCAAGTCAAAAGATATCCAAACAATCGATAGCTGACAATAGGCTGTCGGTTGTTTAGTTAAAAAATAACGCCAGCCAATTTTCCTTAGTCAATTGATAAAAATAATTAGCGATTTCTTTCTCATCGAAGAGCACATCAAAAGATTCTTCCAAAAACCATTCTCCGACTAATTGCTGCTCTAGTTCCTTAACCGGTAATATTCCAAAAAAATCACCATAAAACTTAATTGTTTCTATTCTACCTTGCGCAACTTTTAAGCGACAATCAATAATACCTGTCGCCGGAAATCGTTGACGACACTGCATATCAAAAATAGGTGTTTCGCCAAAAATCCAATCATTGGCAGCATACTTGGCCTTCACCAACTCGTTAATTGCTACTTTATCAGCCAATGTCAAACTTAAACGCTTCGTCTCGATTTCTTTTAAATCAGCAACTTGAAACAATCGGCAAATCAACTCATCACGAAATTCTTCTGTTGATAATTTTTGATACTTTTCAGCTAAGTAAGGCTTAATGTTTGTTACCTGTTTACGAACAGATTGCGACGCCTTCGATTTTATTTTCTCTGGCGATACCGTCAAAATTTTATCCAACTGCTGCAGATTAACATCATACATTAAAGTCCCATGTGAATACGTACTGCCTTTTTTGGTATACATCGCATTACCGGAAAACTTTTTTCCTTCAATATACATGTCATTACGGCCACCTATTTCTGCTAAAACTCCCATATCATTTAAAGCAGCCGCAATAGGCTCGATAACACTCTGATAATCGCCAAAAACACTGGCCCCCTTGGGCATCACATAACTAAAACTGAGATTGCCTAAATCATCATAAACAGCTCCACCTCCTGAAATCCGGCGTGTCAATACAATATTATGTTGTTGTAGATAGGCTAGATTGACTTCCTCGTAAGCATTTTGATTACGACCGATAATGACACAAGGCTCTTGAATATACAGCAGCAATAGTGGTTCACTCCTCGCACACTGACCTAGTAAATATTCCTCTGTTGCTAAATTTTCCCGTATGTCACGAGAGGGCATCACAAAATACTGCATTCGCTACTCCTCTTTCTCTTAGAATTTTCTTAAGTGTACTGTATCTTTTTGAAATAATCGATTGATTTGACTCTCTTGGTATCTAATAAATAATTACCTGCTCGTTTAATTACCAACGTGTTAAAAATAGAAAAAAAACAGATTGACCATATTAACAAACGGTCAGCCTGTTTTATTTAAACTCTAAATTGATTTTGACAGGATGATGATCTGTATACTTAAAATCAGTATTTATGACTTCTGTCTTTGATACGGATAAATTATCTGATACAACAAAACCATCAACCACATAGACTTGTGACGTCTCATATGACCCAGTATAAGGTGCATTCAATACCCTCACAGTTGGATAATTATCCGCAAAAGCAAATCGAAACGAACTAGGCAAGTCTGAATGATTGATATGTCCAGGCTTCCAACCCTTTTTATACTGTTTTGGGAACACTCGACTACCCTCAAAAATTTGATTAAAATCTCCGCCTGCAATAACATAGTTTCCTTTGTCGTATTCTTTTTCCAATGTATCAGCCAACATTTTACTTTGTGCTATTTTACCTGCTCCGTTATCATATGCATCTAAATGCAGATTGAACACCACAAGCTCCTTACTGCTGCCTTCAATCGGTATACGGGTTTCCAAAAGAGCTCGTTTCAAATTACTGGTGCTGACCGGCCACTTAAATGATGTCGGCATAGCTAAGCGCTTGGCCTCAGCTATTTGGTAATTAGTCATAGTCATCACACCACTCTCCACTCGACCAATTGGAGGTAACGGAAAAGGAACGTAGGCAACTTTAAAATTATAAGCAAATACACTGCTTTTTCCTAATTCTTTTTGAAAATATTTTTCCTGATTATACATATATGATCGTTTTGATAAATGATCCACTTCTTGCATTAATACAATATCTGTTTGATGCTGCTTTAAGGTCTTGGCAATCCCTGATAAATTGGTTATCACCATCTTCTTACTTTCCGGTTGAACAGTTTTACCGCCATCCATAAAAAAAGTTTCCGTTGATCCTAATCCCCCATAACCAATATTATAAGTTAACAATGAGATAGAATGACCTAATTGCAGTTTTTGAGAATTATTCGGTACTGGTAGAGATTCAATCGATGCTGGGCGATATTCTGTGAGAGTGACAAATCCGACAACACCAACTGCTGCTAAGACTATCAAACCAATAAAAGAACCTAAAATCTTAAGATATTTTTTCATAATTAACTCTTTTCTATGATTTATCTGTTCATTATATACTAAATGTCGTTCAGGATAAATAACTGCTTTCCTGCGTTGTTTAATTTAACTCAGCAAAAAAAAGATATCTACAAGAGATATCCTATTAAGTATAAACATATAAAACAATTTAATAATCAATTATTTAATTGTTTAGCTGTCATATAAATAGCAACCTCACAAAATTAGATTTTCTTGTCTAACCTTTAGAAATTGCTACAATTTTATTGCTTTTTAGATTCTCAATTAATAGCCGCTTGTTACTGAATCTGCTGAGATACCTTTGATGATCTTCACACCATCACTAGCACCGATTCGTGATGCTCCTGCTGCAATCATTGCCTCAGCATCTTCTTTAGTACGAACTCCACCTGATGCTTTAACTAAAGCTCTATCGCCAACAGTCTGCTTCATTATTGTCACATCTTCAATTGTTGCTCCCCCAGTAGAGAATCCTGTGGATGTTTTAACAAAATCGGCACCGCCTTCCACAACTAACTCACTAGCCTTAATGATTTCTTCTTTAGTTAGTAACGCCGTTTCAATAATTACTTTGACAAGTGTACCTTGTGCTGCTGTAACAACCGATTTAATATCCGCAAGGACAACATCATATTGACCAGCTTTCATAGCACCAATATTCATAACCATATCAACTTCATCTGCACCATCTTCAATCGCTTGTTTCGCTTCTAAAGCTTTAAGTTTTGAAGAATTAGCTCCTAAAGGAAATCCGATCACTGTACAAATCTTCACATCACTATCGCTCATTTGGGACTTTGCATAAGGTATCCATACTGGATTAATGCAAACAGACCAAAATCCATATTCTTTTGCTTCATTAATTAATGTTAAAATTTCTTCTTGAGTTGCATCAGCCTTTAATTTCGTGTGATCAATCATTTTCGCCATATCTACCATTGTTAACGCTCCCTTTTTATTAATAACTATATTATAAAAGAAAACAGAACAAATGTAAAATTAAAAATGAAATTATTTTCAAAAATTAGGATCTTATTAATTGCAAGTTGCTAAGTGTTGCGCGGTCCAATAATCAGTGATTAAAGTATTAGTATAACCACCAAGCAAAGCCCCATGTATAGCAGCCAACTTATGCGCCCCACCAGCTGCCAGAATCGACAAACGTTTTTTGGCTAAAGCATTTAACTCGATACCAACTGTCCGTTCGTTTACTGACATATCCGCAATTTTTCCAGAAGCAGTATAAAATCGCGAACAAATATCGCCAACTGCTGCTTTCTGAAGTCCATTTTTTTCAGCTTCAGATAAATAGCCCAGTTGAAACAAAAGAGCCTCATCTCGAACAGTTCCTACTGTATACAAGGCCACAGTAGCTGCTTGCTGCAATGCTAAAATATGTTGAATATGTCTATCTTGTTCTACGATTCTCTTTGTTTCATAATTATCAAAAATAACGGGAAGTGGTAAAGAAATCCCGATAGTATGATAAGCTTCAGAAAATAGTGTTAAGGCTTCATAAGCGAATGTCGTTGCTTGAGAATGTGTGACACTTCCTTTTAATTGAACAACTTGTATCCCATTTCTATCAGAATCTTTCATTCTTTTAGCTATTTCATAAATAGTCATGCCCCAACCAATTCCTAAAATGTCATCCGATTGGATCTGTTCACTTAAGAATCGGCTGGCTGCATGACTAATCTGTTCAACAATTAATTGATAATTTTCACTAGGGGTCTGTGCAACAATAACATGCCGTAACTTATACTTATCTTTTATGGTTTGCGCTAATTTTTCAGTATCATTCACAGGATCTGTAATTGTAATTTTTACAAATCCATTATCTTTGGCATATTTCAATAATCTCGAAATAGTTGGGCGCGAAATATTTAGTTCTTTAGCTATCTGTTGCTGACTATATTCTAATTGATAATACAAACGGGCAACTTGGATACTCAATTGATTTTTATTCATGTTATCACCTCTTTTAATTAATATTATTTTACCATGATAAAATCTCACATAAACTATTTTATTTACTGTACTTTTTTATTCACTTATAGTATGTCGAGAACTAAATAGATTTTTTTGTTAACTACACTCTTTATTTATATTAATAACAGATAGGATAAGAAATTCCTGAGAGCGAAAATGACTCAATCAATAGCCTATCAGTAAAAAAATTCCTCTTTGAGAGCTACAAAAACATATATATAAATCGTCTATCATTCTTTACTTCTAAACAAGAGTATTAAAACTTCGCACTTCTCTTTATAATAACGCTTACATTTGATATAATTTAGTTATCTTTTATCAATCATATTTTGAAAGGTGCTGATCCCTTTGAAAGAAATTATTCGACAAAATATAGCATATATCTATAACGGTCTATATATTATAGAAATATTCTTACTGGGCATACCCTTATTTTTCTATCCAAGTTTTTTTATCAAATTATTAAGCGGAACAATAATGTTTTTATCTACTATTTGGCTTTACCAGACAACCAAACGTATTTTCTATTTTGAAGATACATTAAATTATTATTCTGAAACTTATCATTTAACCCCAGTTAGTTTAGCGCTGATTACAGGATACGACATAACTGATTTTACTTATAATAATCAATTGCAAAAAAACTGCACGATGTTCACCAAAATGCCATTTAAATTATCAGTATATGACGATATTCTCAATAGTCTAGAAACAAAATTTGGTAAAATTCCATCTTAGCTAAAATAAGAGAGAGTCTCTCAAAGACTCTCTCAAAACACTTGGGAAGGGGATCCAACATCTAATTATAAAGATGTATGGCATACATTTTTATAACAAGCGAAGTTGAAAAAGATATACACATATCTTATAACAATATGATATATCTAAGATTTTAGAATGTCAAACAATTATTATTATACCGTGTTTTTTCATATATTTACCATTATTAATTTAGTATAAGACATATTTAAAAACAGACCTTAAAAAAACAAAAATATAAAAAAGAGCAGCTTTAAAGCTACTCCATTATCTATCCCATGATATTGTCATTATCCATAACATTTTCAATAGTACAAGCATAGTTATCAATACTTGTATGATACTCTTCTAAAGAATGAGTATTATCTTCAATATTATCTAACTTTTCACTAACTTCTTCTAATTTGGTTAACATCATTTCTAAAACTTCTACAATTTGATTATCTTGTGTATTCATTTTAATATTCTCCCTTTTCAATTTAACCAGTAATCACTTATAACAACTTTACGTTATTGATTTATTTATTTTTGAACGACTACAGCTTCTCGTTTTACCGGTTTAGCTCGGTAAAACAATGCATATAATACAGCACAAACAATCGGAACAATTCCTGCCACTATATAAATACCTTTAAATGATAAGACTTCATGTAATTCTCCTAAAACATAAGGACCAACACCTAAACCTAAATCTAAACCAATGAAATATGTTGATAAAGCAACACCGATACGTTTGCTTTCACATGATTTCAAACAAACTGCCTGACCATTTGACATGAATGTTCCATAACCTAGACCAATAAATGCACCTGCCAATAATAATTCCCAAGCTGAATTTGTAAAACTTAATAGGAACAAACCAAGTGTTAAAAAGACATAGCTTGGATACATGACATAATTTTCACCCTTAACATCGAAAAGACGACCAGCAGAAGGACGTGTTGCTGTTACAACTAAAGCATATACAACAAAGAAATATGAACTTACTTTTACTAAATTAATTTCTTGAGCATATGTTGACAGAAATGATAACACACTAGAATATGATAAGCCCATTAAGAAACCGATAAATGAAATAAAACCAACTTTTTTTTCGATAAAGCTATCAAATGTCCAACGTTGTAATTGTGCTCGATGTTCCGCTGTTAATGTAATATTCTTCACTGGGAAGGCAAAACAAGCAACGGTGACTAAAGCAATTAAAACGATTGACACCATAGTAATTGTATAAAAACTTGTTGAATTTAATAAAAGCATTCCAATAAATGGTCCTATCGCAGCTGCTAAACTTGTGCTTAAACCATAGTAATTGATACCTTCACCATGTTTTGATGAGGGAATGTAAGCTGTAACGATTGCATTAGTTGCTGTCGACACTGTCCCATAGGCAAAACCATTTAACAAACGCACACCATACAGAACAGCAATGCTAGGCATATATAAGTAAGCCATCGTCGTAACTAAATAAAAAATTGCTCCGTAACGTAACACCGCTTTACGTCCAGCGAGTTCCAACCATTTTCCCATAAACAAACGAGCCAACAATGTACCGATAATATAAATACCGGAAGCCAAACCAGCTTGACTAGTTGTCGCACCTAATTGATCTTTGGCAATCACTGCAATAATAACCATTAATAAGTAATACACTAAATACACAACAAAATTAATTAATGTAATGCTGATAAATCCTTTATTGAACAATTTATCGACTGAGGGTTCTTTCATTCTTTCTTTTCTTCCTTTCAAAATTAACCTAACTAAATCCTTTTTATTTCACAAACAATCCAGTAAATAACTCCTTTTTTGCCTAAACCACCTTTTTTCTGAAAATTTTCGTTAATGAAACTATATACTATTTTTAATAAAAAAAAATTTAATTTGTTAATAAAAAACCATACAAACAAATTAAAATAATATTGTTTATTAACAAATGTCATTGATTTTTGAAGGAATGTCTTATTTAATAGAATTAGGTTGATTAGTATTTCCATATTGTTATGAAAGTAAATGAAAAAGATAAAGAGGGATAAAATGGATCATTCGATTCTCCAAACATATTTAGATCAGCACTCGTTTCCAGTTATTGTGAAAAAAAAGAAAAGTTACTTAACCTATGAAGGATTAAGAGACTGTCATGCTTATGTTTTAAAAGATGGAATTATAAAAACTAGCATCATCTCGCATGATGGTCGTGAATTCAATTTACGCTATATCAATAGTTTAGAAATTGTCTCTTTATTACGTGATGAATACTCACAATTTACTGATGCTCCCTTCAATATTCGAATCGAGTCTGAAACAGCTGAACTTTATAAAATCGATCGCGTTAAATTTTGGCAAGATATTAACGAAGACGATGGTTTGCAAATGTATGTCAAGGATTATTATCGAGTTGGTCTATTAAATTCTATTAAAAAGATGCAACAAATGCTGATGAATGGAAAATTCGGCGCTGTTTGCACACAAATTTATGAATTATATGAATTATTCGGAATTCCATTTGAAGATGGGCATTTGATTGATTTTGTCATTACTAATGAAGAAATCGCTCATTTCTGCGGAATTACTTCTGCCAGCAGCGTCAATCGTATGTTGCAGCAGTTAAAAGATAATCATTTTATTGAGATTTATGATCGAAAAATATTCATTCGAGATTTAGAAGGTATCAAAGATAATATAATCATGTAAAAAAAAGCTGCCTCGTTAATCGAGACAGCTTTTTTAAAATCGTTTGATTCGTCTAATTGCTAAAACCAATAGCACTATTAAGATAACAGAAATAATAACTAGAACAATCCAATCGTAGTGAAATCCAAACGTGGGTAAATCAATATTCATGCCATAAAAACCAGTAATTACAGTCGGAATTGCCAATGCTAATGACCAGATTGTCAACAAACCCATTGTATCATTCAGGTTATTGTTCATAATGCTATCAAAAATTTGTGCCGTTTTATCCACTACTTCTGATTCTAACTGAACCATATGCATTAATTGATCAGCTTCTATTAAAACATCTTCTAGGCGTTCTTTTTCAATGCTATTTAGAGCCTGACCATTTGCAGATCGTAGCAAGTCTTTAACCGCGTCCACATTACTTTTAGCAGCACTGCTAAAATAAACTAGTGTTTGCTGTAGATAAGATAGCTCCAACAGGTTTTTGTTAGTCATTTCTTTAGGTAGCAATTCGTCTAGTTTATGTCGTTCTTTGATTAAATAACTGACATTCTTCATGAAAAGCTCAAACAAATCGGATAAACTTGCTAATAAAAATGTATTGACCGTCATATTTTCTTCTTTCCAGTCACTCATATCTGCAAATTTTTGAGATACGTCTGCCGAACCACCTGAATGAAAAGTTAGAATACGATTACCTCGGATTAAGAAGCTGACAGGACGTGTGGTATATCTTAAATTAGCATCCAACTTAATTGGCATATGAATGATAAGTAAGCGAAATCCAGTTAACTCATCATCATCATAACTACTCTGCTCATAGATATCTGTGACATAATTAATAATTTCTAAAGGAATTTGGTACATACCTTGCAAGATCCTTTTTTCTTTATTATCTAATTGACACGTCTCCAACCACTTGAAATTTTCATTCATATTATGTTCTGCTAACATAATTTCAACCCACTTTCTATTGTTGCAGACTTAAAATTCCGGTACAATAGCTCCGTCCATATTAAAATATTGGTTTGTTTCTCCAACTCGAGCCCAATAATCAAGAATTGCTGCAATACATAGACAAATTTCGGTATATTCTTCATCAACCACTGTAATCTTATATGATTCTTTATTTTTAAAACTTACCTTATCAATTGACATGACTTGATGATTTAAATAATACACACGATATTGTCCTCTTTGATTACCTAAAATAACCCATTTTAATTTTTTAACGACATAGACATCCTTTGGGTAGCTGATTAATCGACTTAATTTACCAACGATATGGTGCTTTTTAATTAAATCAAATTGCTGATTTAATGCATAACTGCGCTGTCTTGCGCTGGCTAAAAGGTCTCCATTTAAGTTATAAACACTTAGAGAATCGCCTTTTATGCCCCATCTTCCAACTAGTAAATAGGTTACACTACCTTCAGTATCCTTAATGACTGTCCTAACGTTTGCTGACATCAATGCTTGCTGTATATAAAAAATTTGCATATTATCATCTTCCTTCGCGTAATCAGCACGTTTTTCAAAATATTTTGACTATTTATAGGTTTTCTTCAATAGCACGTGTGATAGCTTTACCAACACCATCATTCACATTGGTCTCTGCTAAATATTTAGCTGTATCTTTGACTATCTGTTCACCATTTCCCATAGCGAAGCTGACACCGGCTTCTTCTAACATTGACAAATCATTGTAGTTATCTCCGATTGCTAAAACATCATCCATCAAAATACCCAACATGTCAGCCACATGTTTCACAGCATAACCTTTGCGTGCATCACGATGATTGACTTCCAGATTATTAGAAAATGATGATGTCACATAAATATTTTTATTGTGATGAAGTTCTTCAGCAACAGGACCTAATTTGACCTGTCCTTTATCTGAAAAAGTTATAATCTTTAACACTTCAACATCAGAACGCTTGAGTAGTTCATCATACGACTCCACATATGTGACTTTTAACGTTTCTAAATGTGCTGATGCCATAGCAATTGCCATTTTAAAAGTAATGTGGGGTATATTTTCAGCCACCAGCGATGCAATATTTTCTAAACGAGCTTCACGGCTATCTGCATAGACCCCATCTGTCGTCATTAATTCAAAATAAAGATTATTTTTTTTCAAGATAGTAATAACTTCTTGAACAATGTCAAATGTTAATCCTACTGTAAATAATAAATTTCCTTCTTTATCAAAAGCTTGCGCTCCATTTCCAGTTATCATACCGCACTTAATCCCGGCTTCTTCTAAGGACGGACGAGCTTCTGTGTGGTCTCGACCCGTAGCAACCATAAATTCAATACCCTGCTCTTGTGCTGCCAAAATAGCCTGTTTGTTCCCCTCAGAAATTGATAAATTAGATGATAGTAAAGTACCATCCATATCAGATGCAATTAACTTAATCATAATGTTCCCCCTAAAAGTATGGTTGCTTCTATCATATCATCTTTTAAAAACACTTACACGTTTTATCACTGTAGATAAAACTTTCACAAGTTATGTTATACTATGACTTAACATTGAGGAGGTCTGCTTTATGACACTAACTTTACCAAATGATTGGCATGCTATTTTGCTACAAAATTGCCCCATTGATGATATGCTAGAACATATGACACTTTTTCTATCTTCGGAACAAGAACACTATACAATTTACCCCGAACAAAATTTAATTTTTAATGCGTTAGCCCTAACTTCGTACAAAGCCGTCCAGGTTGTCATTTTAGGACAAGATCCTTATCATGGGCCCAATCAAGCTGAAGGATTAAGCTTTTCCGTACAGCAGGGAGTTAAAATCCCACCTTCACTACGTAATATTTACAAAGAACTAGCTGATGACCTATCTATCCCACCAGCCAATACTGGGTGTCTGGAACCATGGGCTAAACAGGGTGTCCTATTATTAAATACCGTACTGACTGTCAGAAAAGGGGCAGCTAATTCTCATCAGCATAAAGGATGGGAGAAGATAACAGATTGTATTATCTCATCATTAAATCAACGTGAAGATCCGATTATTTTTGTTTTATGGGGGAAACCTGCCCAAAAAAAAGCAGCTATGATTGATCAAACACGACATTTTATTTTAGAAGCTCCACATCCCAGTCCCTTATCAGCCTATCGCGGATTTTTCGGATCCAGACCCTTTTCTAAAATAAATTCTTTGTTAAAACAGCAACATAAAAAAACGATTGTTTGGAAACTTTCTGAAACTGTAATATAACATCTGAAAATCTGTTTTACTTTATCCATTTTTTTATTTTTATAGTCTGATTTATACACATTTTATATAAAAAACAGACAAATTGACTGTACTTTTTTTTTGATTACGGTATCATAGGTATAGAATAACTAATTTAAAAATGTGAGGAGTTTTTTTAGTGGAATTATTTGATGGACTTAAAAAACATATTTCTGGTAAAAATGTACGTATCGTTTTCCCTGAACCAACTGATGAAAGAGTATTAGGTGCTGCCGTACGCTTAAAATCAGACGGTCTAATTGAACCTATCCTAATCGGAAACACACAAAGTATTTCTGAATTAGCATCAGCTCGTGGACTAACGATTGATAATTTAACAATAATCGATCCTAAGACATACGATAAATTTGACGATATGGTTCAATCATTTGTTGACCGACGAAAAGGAAAAGCAACTGAAGATCAAGCACGTACTGTTCTTCTAGATGAAAACTATTTTGGTACAATGTTAGTTTATATGGACTTAGCTGATGGCTTAGTTAGTGGAGCTGTTCATTCAACTGGAGATACTATTCGTCCTGCCTTACAAATTATTAAAACTAAACCTGGTGTCAGCCGTACAAGCGGTGCTTTCTTAATGGTTGGTAACCGTGATTCAGAAAAATATATCTTCTCTGATTGTGCAATTAACATTAATCCGGATGCACAAGCATTAGCTGAAATTGCCGTTGAAAGTGCTAAAACAGCTGAAATTTTTGGGATTGATCCAAAAGTTGCACTACTAAGTTTCTCAACAAAAGGTTCTGCTAAATCTGAAGAAGTGACGAAAGTTATTGAAGCAACAAAAATCGCTCAAGATCTTGCTCCTGAATTAGCTATTGATGGCGAATTACAATTTGATGCTTCTTACGTACCTTCTGTAGCTCAACAAAAAGCACCAGATTCTAAAGTAGCCGGTCAAGCAAATGTCTTTGTTTTCCCAGAAATCCAATCAGGTAATATTGGTTACAAAATTGCTCAACGTTTAGGTGGCTTCCAAGCTATCGGACCTATCTTGCAAGGGTTAAACAAACCAATTTCAGACTTATCTCGTGGATGTAATGAAGAAGACGTTTATAAATTATCTATCATTACTGCTTCACAAGCTCTGCAAGGGAAATAATTTATTTAGTCAAAAAAAGCCATGCCATCTGCATGGCTTTTTTGCTTGAGCCGCGTTATACTCTTATCAGTTAATACACAGGGAGGGAATCATGAAACACATATTATTGCATAACGAACAAGATACAAAAAAACTAGCGCAAGATATCGCCGCTTCTACTGTGCCAAGAGACGTCTTTTTATTAACTGGTGATTTAGGTGCCGGAAAAACAACTTTTACTAAAGGGTTCGCATTGGGATTAGGAATTCAACAAATGATTAAAAGTCCGACATACACCCTTATTCGCGAATATGATACCGGTCGCATTCCTCTATATCACATGGACGTCTATCGTTTGACAGAAGGGGCTGAAGACTTAGGGTTAGAAGATTATTTTGACGGCGATGGTGTCTGTATCATCGAATGGGGGAAAATGATTAAACAAAACATTGATGTTCCTTATCTTGAATTTTTCTTAGATAAGATTGACGAAACTACCCGAAGTTTCTCCATTGCTGTAGATTCTCCTGACAGTCAAAACAAATTAGATTCTTTAGTTAAGTATTTGACAGATAAAGGGTGGTTATTTGATGGATTATGACATAACGTTGCGGGAAGCAACAGCAGAAGATGCAGCTAACCTACTACGATTAGTCACAGAATTGAATCAAGAAACACCATATATTTTAGTTAATAACCAAGCTCTTCAGTTAACTGCTGGTGAAATGGCTGAGGAAATAGAATTTTTGCATCACTTGCCAAAACAACTAATTCTCGTAGCTGCTACTCACAATCGCTTAATCGGGGTCGCTACTGTATCGACTTCTTCCGATAATTCTATTAATCATATCGGTGAAATAGGCATCAGCATTAAAAAAGATTTTTGGGGTCTAGGACTAGGAACTGCCTTGCTAACAGAAGTTCTTGATTGGGCAGCTCAAACTTATGATCTGAAACGCTTAGAAATTAAGGTACAAGAAAGAAACACTCGAGCAATTAAATTGTATCAAAAATTAGGGTTTCAGACTGAGGGCATAATTCGACTCGGTGTTAAGTCTGCAGACAATCAATTAGAAAACGTTGTTCTAATGAGCCGCCTGATAAATCAAAAAACGACTACTTAATCAGTAGTCGTTTTTTTGATTATTAAATAGTTTTAACCAATTTTTTTAATGGTTCTACGCCATAATCTCTTTCTTGTGCTAATAAAATTTCAGCACATGCCAGGCTATCATCTAACGCGTGATGATGATGTTCTAAAGAAATAGCTAAATAATCACTGACAGTATTTAATTTATGATTGGGCAGTTGTTTATATAACTTACGACTAGTGCGTACCGTACAAAGTGATAAAAAATGAGCTTGCGGTAAATTATAATGGGCTAGACAACCGTTCAAAATACGATTATCAAAAGCTGCATTATGAGCCACAACTAAATGACCTGGCACAAAATAATTTTGAATATCTGGCCAGATATCTCTGAAAGTTGGTGCATCTGCAACGTCGCTCTCATGAATACCGTGAACTTGAATATTTCTCCAATGAAAAGGTGTTTCCGGTTTCAGCAAAGTGTAATACTCTCCAACTATTCTACTATTTTTTACCATCACTAAAGCTAATGAGCATGCACTGTGTACCTCATGATTCGCAGTTTCAAAATCCATAGCTATAAAATTCATAGCTTTACCTCCTACTTACGTTTTGTTCGATTTTTTTTCCGTCCGCTACTCTTATTGCTTGTTTTTTTAGTGCTTCCAGACTCTAACTCAGAATCGATTAAATCATCCAATCGACTGGCACTTGTGTAGACCTTCTCTGCTGAACGGTTTTCTTTCACACGTTTGGAGGATTTTTTATGGCTGCTTTTCTTTGATGCTTTTCTTCGTTCCAATTCTTCTTCTTTTTTCAACTTACGTTTATACCATAAATAACCACCAATCAACATAATTGTGATAACCACAATTACCAATAAAGTCCATAACCAAATCAAACTTCGTTTTGGCTCTGTAGGTCGTTTATAGCTCTCTTCCGTCACTTTTACATATGAGTCCGAGGTACTTTCAGATGCGGAACTTGAAGCTGGAGTACTTGATGCCATTCCACTGGTTTCATCTATCTTATTTTCATTTGAGCTAGAAGTAGATTCAGTCGTTTCAGTACTTTCTTCTGATGCCTCTCCTGTCTCAACTGTATTCTTTTCAAAATTATAACGAACGTGAGTTGATGCATCGCCTTCGGCATCTAATACAGAAATCGTCGATAATTTAGGGTCTGCTGGAACAGGAAACTCAAACTCTCCCTTATCATTCGCCACAATAGCACCTGCAACATTGTCTAACCACACATTAGCATTGGGTGCTGTTTTTCCAGTAATCACTTTTCGTTCTTTATCATAATGTAAATCTGTTATTAGTGGTTTATCCTTTTCATCATCTGCATACCCTATAGTCACACCAATACTGATACCAATAATTATCACACTAATAAAAAAGGTTATTATTCTTATAAATTTCCTCATGAATCTGACCCCTTTAATTTATTTCCAGCTGAACTGGACAATGATCACTTCCCATTACATCAGACAAAATAGCAGCATCGTGCAATCTAGGTACTAAGGATTTTGAGACACAAAAATAATCAATTCGCCACCCAGCATTATTAGCTCGTGCATTAAACCGGTAACTCCACCAAGAATAGGCGCCCTCTAATGTTGGATAAAAATAGCGAAACGTATCTACAAACCCATTTTCTAATAAATTAGTGAATTTTTCACGCTCTTGAATTGAAAAGCCTGGATTTTTTTGATTTGTTTTCCAATTCTTTAAATCAATATTTTCATGTGCCACATTTAAATCACCACATAAAATAACCGGCTTAGTTTCTTCTAACTTCTTTAAGTATACTAAAAATGCTGCTTCCCACATCATCCGAAATTCAATTCTTTTTAAAGCCGGCTGAGCATTGGGAGTATAACAATTAACTAAATAAAAATCGGTAAATTCTGCTGTCAGGACACGGCCTTCATGATCAAACTCTTCTTGATTAATTCCTGTAGTAACGTGAGTCGGCATTAGTTTAGTAAAAATAGCTGTCCCTGAATATCCTTTTTTTTCAGCATAATTCCAATATTGATAATAACCAGGAAGCTCCAAATCAATTTGTCCTTCCTGTAACTTCGTTTCTTGTAAACAAACAATATCGGCATCCAGTTCAGCGATTATATCTGAAAATCCTTTTTTTACAATGGCTCTAAGCCCGTTAACATTCCACGAAATTAATTTCATCTCATTCGCTCTCCTAGTCTAATAATAGCTGCGTTTACAACATACGTGATGAATTTATTTTACCATAGAATAGATAAACAACAAGCGTTAGATGTATCTAGTAAAGAAAAGTTTAACCGTTAACTATACCTACTTCCAAAGATGTGTGTTAAAATAGTAGCACTAGATAAGTAGACGCAGAAAGGACTTTTACTATTGGACCAAACACACATCGCATCACATTTGTCGCACATTACACTCTTATTTGATGAACCTTTATCAAACTACACATATACAAAAACCGGCGGACCGGCAGATGTACTGCTGTTTCCAAAAACGGCCACTGAAGTCAAAGAGATTGTTGATTATTGCAAGCAAGAAGCTATCAACTGGTTATGTCTCGGCAATTCAAGTAATCTAATTGTCAAAGACGGTGGGATTGACGGATTTGTCATTATGCTCACAAAAATGAAAGAGATTCACACACATGGAACACAAATTACAGCCGAAGCCGGAGCTAAACTGATTGACACTACATACGCAGCTTTACAACAGCATCTGACTGGCTTAGAATTTGCTTGTGGTATTCCCGGAAGTATTGGCGGTGCAGCTTATATGAATGCCGGAGCGTACGGTGGTGAGCTGGTTGATGTATTTGATTCATGTGACGTCATTTTAGCAAATGGCGATATCATGACTCTAACTAAAGATGATTTAGACTTTTCTTACCGATACAGTAATCTCCAAATTATGAAAGCCATTGTTTTAAGTGTGACGTTTAATTTGGCTCATGGTGATTACGATGCTATCAAAGAAAAAATGGACGAGTTAACTTTTCTTCGAGAGTCAAAACAACCCTTAGAATACCCATCATGTGGCAGTGTCTTTAAACGGCCTGAAGGTCATTATACAGGACAGCTCATTCAAGAAGCGGAACTCCAAGGACTGATTTGGGGCGGTGCCCAAGTATCGGAAAAACATGCCGGTTTTATTGTTAATATCAATAAAGCTACAGCGACAGATTACATCGAATTAATTGCTCACATACAAGAAGTCATCGCAAAAAAATTTGATGTCGCCTTAGAAACTGAAGTCCGCATTATTGGACGAGATAAAAATTAAAAACAGGCACTGCATTAGGCAGTGCCTGTTTTTAATTTATCTATTTAATTCATTTTTTAAGAAAAGTGACGTTTGTTTACCATAAATTGATACATTAAAATTACAAGTATAGGCTAAACACAGCGCGACAAAAAAGTAAGGGAGTAGTTGGTAACCAAATACTTCACACCCCATAATAATCGGTGCGATAAATGTATTGGTTGCGCTACTGAACACACCAATATAGCCGATAGCTGCACCTAATGGGACAGGTATCCCGAATAGCGGTGCCAACACAGCACCGAAAACACTACCTATCGCAAAAATAGGTGTAACTTCCCCACCTTGAAAACCAATAGATAAGGTCAATACTGTTAATGCTAATTTTAAAATAAAATCATAAGGATAAACAGTTCCTTCATTAAAGGCTGCCATAATTAAATTAGATCCCAATCCTGCATATCGTCCTTGATGTAGAACCAGCATCAAAAAAACCAGTAAAAGTCCGCCGACAAAAATGCGCTTATAACGATTAATGATAAGTTTTGCAGCTAATTGCTTACCTGACTTCAAACCCCAACTGAATAAAAAACCCGCTAATCCAAATAAAATACCAATACCGATTAATCTAACAGCCATACTTAGGTTTAATTCAGGAACAGCCGTTAATTTAAAATTAAACTTCTCCAATCCCAAACTTTGAGACATAAATGCTGCTGTAAACGAACCAACCGTTGCAGGCAGTAATGCCCGGTAGTCTAGACGACCGACAATAAATATTTCCATTGCGAAAAATATAGCTGCTATCGGCGTTTGAAATAATCCTGAAAATCCAGCAGCCATACCGGTTATCAGCGCAATTTGCTCAAATTTATATTGTTTGATATGTTTAGCCAAGGAATACCGACCACACCAATGTGCCAAAGTGCCGCCAATTTGAATTGCTACACCTTCTCGTCCAGCACTACCTCCAAAAAGATGAGTCAGCCAAGTACTGACAATAACGATAGGAATCAAACGTAATGGAATTGTTTTTTGTGCACCAGAGTTAACATCAAAAATCAAACCCATTCCCTGACGACTGCGTCCACCATACCGATCATACAAAAATTCAATAATTAAACCGGCAACCGGCAATAGAAAGATTAAATATATAAAATACTTCAAACGCCATTCACTGACAATTAATAATCCTTTTCCAAAAAATACCTCCAGGCTACCAATTACAACCCCCATAATTAGACCAAACAAAATGAGATAAACGACTTCTTTACCTCTTTTTACTGCTATTGAAACATCCACTTTTCCACTCCCTAACAATTTATATCACTTCTCCAATTTGTTTTGACACTTCTTTATTTTAAGCTACTTAACGTTAGAAATTCAATAGTTGATTCAATTTAGCTCGTCAATCACTAAAAATCTACAATTTTTAATAACCCCAACTATTAAACATTGTATTTTTTTGCTATTATAAACCTATAAATTGAACTTATTTTAATGGAGGTGTCTCTCAATGCACAACAAAATTGCTGCTTATGTGGACGATAAAGAAAAAATGTATCACGATCTCAGCGACAAGATTTGGGATCTAGCTGAAATAAAATTCCATGAACATGAATCTGCTGAGGCAATTATGACTATTTTAAAAAATGAAGGTTTTTCAATTCAATCCAACGTTGCTGACATCAGCACAGCTTTTATCGGTACTTTTGGAAATAAAGGGCCAAGTATCGGTTTTTTAGGTGAGTATGATGCGCTGCCTGATTTATCACAAAGAGCAGACACAACGATACAAGAAATAAATCCTGAAGCAGCCTCAACTAACGGGCATGGTTGTGGACACAATTTACTCGGAACAGCTTCTTTGGCTGCAGCCATTGCAACAAAAGAATATATCGAAGAACACAATATTGATGCCACTATTAAATACTTCGGCTGTCCGGCAGAAGAAGGTGGCTCAGGAAAAACCTATATGGTTCGTAATCATGTATTTGATGGTCTTGATATGGCTATCTGTTGGCACCCTGGTACAGATAACGTCATCTTTGGTTGCCAGACACTTGCTAACATTCAAGCTGCTTTCGAATTTAAGGGGATCAGTTCACATGCAGCTAACTCTCCTGAAATGGGACGCAGCGCCTTAGATGCTGTTGAATTAATGAATGTCGGTTCTAATTATTTACGTGAGCACGTCACCTCTGACGCTCGTTTCCACTATGCAATTTTAGATGGCGGTAGTATTTCGCCTAGTGTCGTGCAATCACATGCTAAGGTGCTTTACTTAATTCGTGCACCAAAAGTTTATCAAGTGAAAGAAATTTATGATCGTATCTGCAAAATAGCTGAAGGAGCTGCTATAATGACTGAAACAGAAGTGACAGTTCATTTTGACAAAGCTTGTTCTAACTACATTCCTAATAAAACTTACTCGGAAATTATGTCAACGTGTATGCAAGAAATCGGTGCTCCTAAATTCGACAAAGCTGATTGGGATTTTGCTCAAAAAATTTATGATAACTTAACCGAAGATGAAAAGAAATTTCGCATGGTCCCACCAATTGGACCTGTTGAGAAAAAATTAATTGCTGAAAATGCCGGTAAACCATTAGCAGATTTTGTTTATCCTTATAATCCGATTATGGGGAACATCACCATGCCAGGTTCAACAGATGTTGGTGATGTAAGCTGGGTCGTACCAACTGTTCAATGCGTCATGACAACTGAAGTACAGCATACACCAATGCACTCTTGGCAATGGGTAGCAAATGGAAAATCAGGAATTGCTAAAAAAGGCATGCTGCAAGCAGCTAAAGTGATGGCAGCAACGGCTGTCACAGTAATCGAAGAACCAAATTACATCGAGACTGCCAAGGCAGAACTAAAAGCCGTAACCGACCAAACACCATATCAAAATCCAATACCAGAAGACGTTAAACCAAATAGTTTAAATTTCTAAAAAAGATAGCAAAAAAGACAGCGTATTAATTAAGGGATAACATATTCTTAATTAATACGCTGTCTTTTTTCTTGCATAATTGGTTCTTATAACTTAAATTGATTCATCAATTAATTCTAACCACTCCATCTTCCTGTCAAATAAGTGACTGTTATAAAATTAGTTACCAAATTTAAACTGTTTGACTACAAACATGTTAATTAGCATATTCAATTAGGCTAAATATTTAAGATAACTCTTTCGAAATATATTCTTTTCTTTAAAGAGCAGCACAAAAAATAAATATCTCTCTTTTTTCATTATGTT
Source organism: Vagococcus vulneris (assembly GCF_003950515.1). GTDB lineage: Bacteria > Bacillota > Bacilli > Lactobacillales > Vagococcaceae > Vagococcus > Vagococcus vulneris. The sequence continues at coordinate 55,931 of NZ_NGJS01000003.1, read as the reverse complement.
TAACTTATTATTTTTTATTGAGAACTTTTATATAATTATTTTTATCATGCAAACACTGCATTTACTTTTATTGCTTTCGACTGATCCGCTTCATACGTTTAGCTTCTTAAATGAGCAAAAAAGGCAGCCTAAATCAGGTCTGCCTCACTAAGTCCCTATATTTTTACAATTGTACGACCGGTATGTGTCCCTTGTAGCAATTCTGATACCGTCATCATTAACTCATCTGTCAAAGCGACTTCATTTATTTTAATTTTTTCTAAGAATGGCTTATCTGTCAGCTCAGCAATGCGTTCCCATAATAATTTTTTATCCTCTTGACTTAATTGAACAGAATCTACTCCCAACACAGCTATACCGCGTAAAATAAACGGTAAAACTGTACCACTAAATTTAATTCCGCTCGCATTTCCACATAAAGCAACAGCTCCACCATACGCTACCTTTGGTAAAATATTCTCTACAAAAGACCCTCCAATTGTGTCAATAACATAAGCTACTTGCTGCCTCTCTAGTGGACGATACTTCTCTGCATGCAGTGTTTCTGGCGACATAACACGATGTGCACCAATCGATTTTAAGTATGATATGCTTTCATTTTTTCGGCTTAATGCGATGATATTTGTATAGCCAAGAGAAGCTAAAAAAATAAGCGCCAAACTGCCAACACCACCTGAAGCACCACTGACCATGATAGGAACGTCTTTATCTTGACCCATTCCCTCATTTTCCAACCGTTGGATAGCACGCATAGCCGTAATTCCCGCCGTACCGAAAATCATTGCATCTCGCGCCGTCATCTTGCTCGGCAATTTAATCATCCAGTCACTTGGAATACGTGCCAGTCCGCTTAATCCTCCAGTATGTGTGACACCCGTCCCTTGACCTGTCACAATAACTTCATCACCTGCCTGCCAGTTTTGCGAAGTTGTCTCAATGATTTTTCCGACCAGATCAATGCCCGGTATCATCGGATAATTTCTGACAACTCCACCCCCCGGCTGCGTTGCCAGTGCATCTTTATAATTAATTGCTGAATAGCTAACTGCAATCAGCGTATCTCCTTCAGATAGCTGCTCCGTATGGCATGATGTGATTTTCGCACCAATTTCTCCATCTATGTCTTCTAATAAAAGCGCTTTAAATTCTGTCATATCAAATCAACAACCCTTTCTGTTTATCATGTCCTCATTATAAATTAAAAATCACCAAATAGCATTGCTAAATTTTTAATAATTTTGTATAATCGCCGTGTTAGTAAACTTTAAGTTTACTATCTTTAAACTTATTCTGATAAATCAATGTTTTAATCAGTCTGAAAGGAGTACTTGGTCATGTTAATAGGAAAAAAAATTAAAGACTTGCGCATCCAAAAAGCCTTAACACAAGAAGAACTCGGCGAGCGGACAGATTTAAGTAAAGGATATATTTCGCAACTTGAACGTGACTTAAGCTCTCCTTCTATGGAAACATTTTTTTCCATTTTAGAAGTTTTGGGTGTGACACCAAAAGAGTTTTTTGACGAAAAGAAACAAAGTCAGCAAGTAATTTATACAAAAGAGGATTATACGCATTATGTCGAACCTGATAAAGGCTTCGTAATAAATTGGTTGGTCCCTGATTCCAACGAAAAAGAGATGGAGCCGATTTTACTAGAACTAACTACTACAGGAGAATACAAGGAATTTGAACCATCCTTGTCTGATACCTTCGGTTTTGTTCTTGAGGGAAGGATCATGGTTGAGATTGGTTCTGAGAAGTACTATGCTAATAAAGGAGAAACTATTTACTATCATGCATCAAAAAAACATCAATTAACCAATGCATACAAAGGAAAGAGCCGCATAATTATTGTTGCGACAAACTCCTATTTATAACTTTAAGGTGGGATAACATGGCAAACAACATAATACGTTTTGAGAACGTAATGAAAGAATTTGACGACACTGTCGTACTAAAAGAAGTCAATTTTGACATCGAACAAGGTAAATTTTATACCTTACTTGGTCCTTCAGGATGCGGTAAAACCACTATTTTACGTTTGATTGCTGGTTTCTCTGAGCCGTCAGCTGGTTCCATTTATTTTGGTGACCAACTAATCAATAAAGTTCCCGCAAATAAGCGTAAGGTAAACACTGTTTTTCAAGACTATGCTTTATTTCCGCATATGAATGTTTTCGATAATGTGGCTTTTGGTCTGAAAATAAAAAAAATGTCAAAATTAGACATTGAAAAAAAGGTATATGATGCGCTACGAATGGTCCAACTATCCGGTTTTGAAGAACGCGGTATCAACGAAATGTCAGGCGGGCAGCGCCAGCGTGTCGCAATTGCCCGAGCTTTGGTAAATGAACCGGAAGTTTTATTATTAGACGAACCTCTATCAGCCTTAGACTTGAAGCTGCGGACAGATATGCAAGCCGAATTACGAGCCTTGCAGCAGCGATTAGGAATTACCTTTATTTTTGTAACACATGACCAAGAAGAAGCTTTAGCAATGAGTGATGAAATCTTCGTGCTGAACTCTGGCAAGATTGAGCAGAGCGGAACACCTGTTGACATTTATGACGAACCAATCAACCGATTTGTAGCTGATTTTATCGGTGAAAGCAATATCGTTAAAGGAACAATGATTGAAGATAATCTCGTGTCATTTGGCGGACGGCAATTCGAATGTGTCGACAGTGGCATGCGTCCAGATGAAGTAGTCGACATCGTTATTCGGCCTGAAGACTTAACCATCGTTAAGGAACATACCGGTAAATTAAATGCGACCGTTGAGACGGTGCTCTTCCGCGGCGTTCATTATGAAATTTTCTGTCGTGATTCCGAGGGAAATGATTGGATGGTTCACTCGACCAAACGGACAGAAACCGGCAAACACATCGGATTAATGTTTGAACCTGAAGACATTCACGTTATGCGGTTAGGCGAATCCGAAGAAGACTTTGATGCTCGTTTAGAGAGCTATGATGAAGATTAAGGAGGAGTGGCACACAAATGGCTAAAACAAAAAAATTATATGCCGTACCTTATATGCTGTGGATCATCCTATTTGTAATTGCTCCTGTTCTTTTAATAATTTATCAATCATTTTTTGATGCCAACGGTGCCTTTACATTAAACAATTATCAGCAGTATTTTACATCTGGAACATATCTTAAAATGACCTTCAATTCGGTCTTTTATGCCTTTCTGATTACAGTTTTCACACTGCTTGTCAGTTATCCGACAGCTTATTTACTAAACAAAACGAAACATAAGCAGCTTTGGTTAATGTTAATTATATTGCCGACATGGATTAATCTTCTCTTGAAAGCCTATGCTTTTATCGGAATTTTCAGTATTAACGGCGGGATTAATAACTTTTTCACGTTTATTGGGTTAGGTCCTAAGCAGATACTATTTACTGATTTCAGTTTTATTTTTGTTGCTACATATATTGAAATTCCTTTTATGATTATGCCGATTTTCAATGCACTGGAAGAAATTAATCCATCCTTAGTTTTTGCAAGCCGCGACTTAGGTGCAAGTAATCTTGAAACATTCCGCCGCGTAATTCTACCTCTATCAATGAAAGGTGTTAAAAGCGGAATTCAAGCCGTCTTTATCCCCTCATTGAGCTTGTTCATGTTAACACGTCTGATTGGTGGCAATCGGGTCATCACACTCGGCACAGCCATTGAGCAGCATTTCTTAGTGACCCAAAACTGGGGAATGGGTTCTACGATTGGTGTAATCTTAATTATTGCTATGATTGTGATCATGTTATTGACAGGCGAAAAACGTAAGGGAGGTCGGGTGAAATGACATCTCGCAAAAAATTCAAATGGGCCAATCTTTATCTGATTGCTGTTTTTATCTTGCTTTATATTCCAATATTCTATTTAATTTTTTATTCTTTTAACAGCGGCGATAATATGTCGCAGTTTGAGGGCGTGACATTAAACCACTACCAAACTCTTTTTGAAGATACTCGATTATTAATTATTGCGCTTAATACTTTTTTCTTAGCTTTTTTATCGGCTCTAATCGCCACGATTATCGGAACATTCGGTGCCATGGGTATTTATTATACAAAACGGCGCCAAATGAGAAATGTTTTGCTTAGTTTAAATAACATTCTCATTGTGTCACCCGATGTAATCATTGGTGCTAGTTTTTTGATCTTCTTTACCTTTTTAGGGTATATCGGCTTTAAGTTAGGATTTACTTCGGTACTCCTGTCTCACATTGCTTTTAGTATTCCGATTGTGGTACTGATGGTACTGCCTAAAATGCAGGAAATGAATGAATCGCTGATTGATGCCGCTCGAGATTTAGGTGCTAGCAATTGGCAAGTCTTACGACAAATTATACTACCTTATTTGACACCGGGAATTATCGCCGGCTATTTTATGGCGTTCACTTATTCGTTAGACGACTTTGCAGTAACTTTCTTTGTCACAGGAAACGGCTTTAGTACATTATCCGTCGAAATCTACTCGCGAGCACGGCAAGGAATCAACCTAGAAATAAACGCTCTCAGCACCTTGCTGTTTATCCTGTCCATGATTCTTGTTGTCGGCTATTATTTCATCAGCAAAGACAATAAACCAAAACGTTTTAAAAAAAGAATAGCTAAGTCATAAGGAGGCGATTATATGAAAAAACTTAATTCACTGCTGATAGGAATTGTTGCTATTATTCTTCTGCTCGGTATCGCCTCTTTTCGATTAGAACACACAAAAGGAGCAGCCAGCGGCAAAGTCCTGACTATCTACAATTGGGGCGATTATATTGATCCTAATCTGCTCAAAAAATTTGAAAAAGAGTACGGCTATAAAGTGGTCTACGAAACCTTCGACTCCAACGAAGCCATGATTACCAAAATCAAACAAGGCGGAACAGCATATGATCTAACTATTCCTAGTGAATACATGATTCAAAAGATGATTAAACAAGACGCTCTGATTCCATTAGACCATTCACGGATTAAAGGCCTCAATAATATTGACCGGCGTTTTTTAGATTTGGATTTTGATAAAAAAAATAAATACTCTGTCCCTTATTTTTGGGGAACTTTGGGTATTGTCTACAATGATAAACTTGTAGACAAAGGAACCATTAATCACTGGAACGATTTATGGAAACCTGAATTAAAAAATAATTTAATGCTGATTGACGGTGCCCGAGAAGTAATGGGATTAGCCCTAAATAGTGACGGGTATTCATTAAATAGTAAAGACATGACTCAACTTAATCATGCTGAAAATAAATTAACCGGACTCACAGCAAATGTCAAAGCCATTGTTGCGGACGAAATCAAGATGTACATGATTAATAACGAAAGCGCTGCTGCCGTAACTTTTTCAGGAGAGGCGTCTGAGATGCTGGATAATAACGAGAACTTACATTACGTTATTCCTGAAGAAGGTTCTAATCTGTGGTTCGATAATATGGTCATACCTAAAACGGCTAAAAATATCAACGGAGCTTATGATTTCATCAACTTTATGCTTGAACCAGAAAATGCAGCCGCTAATGCCGAATACATCGGATACTCCACACCAAACAAAAAAGCTAAAGCTATTCTGCCTGAAAGCATAACTAACGACAAACAGTTTTATCCAGATGATAAAACAATTGAAAATTTAGAAGTATATGAAGACTTAGGGTCAAATTATTTAGAAGTCTACAACGATTTATTTTTACAATTCAAAATGTATCGTAAATAATACAAAAAAGAGCTGAAACAATTAATTGCTTCAGCTCTTTTTTGATTTAACTAAATAACTTTTTGCCTGCTTCTTTTACATAAGCTCGTTCATTATGTTCTGCCAAATCCATACCTATAACTTCGTCTTCTTCGGTAGCACGTAAAGGTAAGAAGCGTTTGACAACCATCACAATACCAAAACTCATAATTGCGGAAAAAGCAATTGTAAAGATAATACTTTCAACTTGAGCAATAAATAAATGTGTATTACCGTATAATAAACCCGCATGTCCTAAACTAGGGTCAGCGAATATTCCTACCATCAATCCGCCAAAAATTCCGCCGATACCGTGACAGCCAAAAGCATCTAATGTATCATCCAATTTTAAGCGCCGTTTAATACTTACAATAAAGAAATAGCAGACCGGAATAACGGCTAAGCCAATCATCATAGCTGAAGCAGCCGATACAAATCCTGCTCCCGGTGTAATAGCAACTAGGCCGACAATTGAACCTGTACATGCCCCTACAATCGTTGGTTTTTCAACAAAGAATCGTTCGACTATCATCCATGAAATCATCCCGCTGGCCGCTGCAATATTTGTTGTTAAAAATGCATGAATCGCCAAACCGTTTGCTCCCAGAGCTGACCCTCCGTTGAAACCAAACCAGCCAAACCATAATAACGCAGTACCTAAGACAACGTATGGTACGTTATGCGGTGTGTTGTCTAATTTCATATAGTCTTTGCGTCGGCCGATTACAAGCGCTAAAACCAAGCCGGAAATACCTGAACTGATATGAATAACATTGCCGCCAGCAAAATCAATCGAACCGATTTTTTCCAAAAATCCATGTCCCCAGACCATATGAGCCATCGGAGCATAAACTAAAACTAACCATAGTATGATGAAGCTGACCATTGCTGAAAACTTCATCCGTCCAACCACTGACCCCGTTAAAATCGCAGTAGCAATTAACGCAAACATCATTTGGAAAATTGCAAACAGCATATCGGGAATACCTTTTCCTTCAGTTGCTGAAACACCTTTTAGAAACATTCGACTTAAATCGCCAACCCACAAACCATGACCGCTGAATGCTAATGAATATCCGGCAATGACCCAAACCAATGATGCGATACCTAACATACAAAAAACCATCATCATCGTATTTAAAATATTTTTTCTTCGTTCTAGTCCACCATAGAAAAAAGCCAACGCTGGTGTCATTAGAAAAACAAAACTTGAACAAATCAGAATAAATGCGATATCTCCTGAATTCATTTTGAACTCCCCCTCATTGATAAGATCAACTATCTAATATAAAGGGTAGTATATAGACAAAAATACCTATTGCCTATAAGATTTGTTAGATTATCTCACCTAAATCTAATTTTTTATTAATGTGTCTCAAACCATTTCGCAATTTCCATTAAGCGATGAATACGCAAATTAGGTAGCCCTGCTCGCGATAAGCCATGACTGGACTCAGGGTACATCACTAATTTTGTCGGAACACCAGCTTTTTTTAATCCTATATAAAATTGCTGACCTTGCTCTAATGGGCAGCGTAAATCTTCTTCGCTGTGAAGCACTAAAGTCGGTGTCTTAACATGATGCACATAAGCAAGCGGCGACATCTTCCATAAATCCTCCACATCAGATAAATCACGCTTCAATTGAAATTCTACAAAGAACGGACCAACATCGCTTGTTCCATAAAAACTCACCCAATTTGAAATAGAACGCTGGGTGACCGCAGCTCTGAAGCGATTAGTATGCCCGACAATCCAGTTGGTCATAAAGCCGCCGTAACTGCCGCCTGCCGCATAGATTCGCGACATATCAATTTCAGGATGTTCAGCTAAAATATAATCCATACCATTCATTAAGTCTTGGTAATCTTTGTTCCCGTAGTCGCCTAAAATGGAAGACACAAATTCCTGACCATATCCTTCACCGCCGCGCGGATTCAATAAGATAACGCCATATCCATTAGCAGCATGGACTTGCATCTCATGAAAGAAACTTTCACCATAACACACTTGCGGTCCGCCGTGGATGTAAAGAATGGCTGGATGATTTTCATCAGCTTCGACCGGAGGCAGATACCAACCTTGAATCTGCCAATCATCAACACTTTTAAACCAGAATTCTTGTGATTCACTTAATGTCACGTCTGCCAACCACTTGGTATTCGGGTTGTAGATGTCAGTCACTTTGCCTGTATCTAACGATAATTCTGCTAACACACTAGGTTGTGATGGGGTTGAATAGCCGACTAATAGATGTTCGTCATCAATTAAGGCTGAATCAGTAAAATGATAACTACCGCTACAGGCCATACCTGTTCTGCTCTCCATCGTCAGATTTTGTTTAAACCAGACAATCTTGCCCTTTTGTGTAACTGGAAAAAGAATCTCTTCATCTGACAGCCAGTGGCAATCAACTCCTCGATTAGCTTGCTGCGTGTCACTAATAATTGCATCACCGATTTCTTCATCAAAATCGTCCGTTAAACACACCAGCTCGCCTGTCGCAAAATAATAGACATATAAATTACTCTGTGTAACAAATGAATACCTAAAATCATTGCCGACCAGTAAACACTTTGATCCATCCGGAGACACTCCGACAAATGAAAAACTACCCTTAGAATACTCGGATGTCAATGAACGTTGTTCTTGCTCACGAACATCATAATAATAAACCGTCTTACCATACGTCCATTCATCTCGACTCAAATCATCTGCTAATAAGAAAAAGGATTCATCTGCTGCTGCATAAACTAATCGGCGTTTATGCGAACTCTCCAAAAGTATCGATGTATGCTCAGATGCAACATCAATTTTTTTAATTAAGTACTGTGAGTTCTTTATTTTTAATCCGCTGCCGTCCGTTTGATAACCTAATTTATCTGTTACATAAGCTTCTGCAAATTTCGATTTTTCTTTGTTTTCCGGTACTTCTGTTTCAAAATACAGACTCATTCCAGTACTAGACCACTGATAATGACTGATTGATTCGGTTTCCTTTGTCACCGCATAAGCCCGACCACCTGAAATTGGCATAATATAAATCTGTTGTTTATTATTTGCGCCCTTTGATAAAAAGCTTAGCCATTTTTGATTAGGTGCTAACTTTAATTGTCCTGAAATCGTACCCTCAATCCCCCATAAGGTCCGTTCTCTTGTCTTTTTATGGATACTGATTAATTCATTTTTATACGAATTTTCTTCTTGGCTAATACTAGTTTCTAAAAAGAAAAAGTGTGTCTTAGTATCAATCGGCTGCCCGATTGTTTTTAGATTAAATAAATCTACTCCCTGCATTTTTCTCATACATAAACCTCCTAAATCATACTGCTGTCATCATAACATGCTATGAATATTTGATAAATTAATAACCAGCCGATTTTCAAATCAGCTGGTTCATTTTATATATTTGGTTCATAAAAATTACCCATGATTGTCACGTTCTCAGAGATACTGACAAATGCCTTGGAGTCTGCTTCACGCATCACTTGCTGTAGTAATGGAATTTGGTCCCGTGTAATAATCGAAATTAAAATTGACTCTTTTTGATGATTGTACGCACCTTCCACGTCATTGATAATTGTAATACCGCGCCTGATACACGTTTGAAATTCATCAATCACTCTATCAGCGTTAGTAGTAATAATCATTACCTGCATTTTCTTTTGGCGGGTATAAACCATATCTACGACCTTACCATTAACAAAAATTGAAAAGGCGCTATAAAAAGCATATGGCCAGCCGAACAAGAAACCTGATGTCAAAATAATTCCGGCATTAAAAATGATATTCAGTGAACCGACATTACGCCCCGTCAACTTGCGAATGGTTACACTGATAATATCTAAACCACCCGAAGATAAGCCGCCACGAAGTGCTAAGCCGACACCCAGACCGCAAAGCGCTCCACCAAAAATCGCACAAATAATCGGGTCTTTTGACATTACTGTAATAGGAATAATCTGAATAAAAAACGACGTCATGAAGACTGAAATCATTGTAAAAATAGTAAATCGTTTACTGATTTTAAACCACGCGAGAATAAATAACGGAATATTTAAACAATACAACACAACCCCCATCGGCAAGCCGATACCTGATACTTTCTCAGTCAGTGTTACAATAATTTGCCCTAATCCTGTGACTCCACTGGCATAAATATGACCTGGCTGCCAAAACATATTTAAAGCAATCGCCTGTAAAATTCCGTTGACAATAGCCATTGATATTTTTTCCATATAAATACTGCCTACGACACTATCTTTGAATTTTTTGATTGACATCATGACGTATGGTCTCCTTCATCATAAGAAATGACTGTTTCTATTTATCTTCTGCTGTAATATCTAGATTCAACTCAAATAATTGAAGTGGTGATACAGTGCTTGGTGCATCGGTCATCAAGTCCATCGCACGACCATTTTTAGGAAAGGCGATAACTTCACGAATGTTATCTTTTTTAGCTAATAGCATAATCAAGCGATCAAGACCTAATGCAATTCCACCATGTGGTGGGAAGCCGTACTCTAAAGCGTCCATTAAAAATCCGAATTGTGCTTGTGCAGATTCTTTTGTAAAGCCTAATGCTGCAAACATATCTTCCTGGACATCACGTTGATAAATACGTAATGATCCGCCGCCTAGTTCATAACCATTTAAAACAACGTCATATGCTTCAGCATACACTTTTTCTGGTGCAGTCTTCAACAATTCAATATCGCTCACTTTAGGTAATGTAAATGGATGATGCGCCGCTGTGTATCTTCCTTCCTCTTCATCATATTCCAATAACGGCCAGTCGACAACCCATAAAAAGTTAAATTTATCTTGATCAATCAATTCTAATTCTTTTCCTAAACGGCTTCGTAATGCACCTAAAGAAGCTGCAACAATGTCTTTTTTATCAGCACAGAACATCAATAAGTCACCGACTTCTGCATCTGCCGCCTTAATTAAATCTGTCTCTACTTCTGTTAAGAATTTAGCAATCGGGCCTTTAAGACCATCAGCTTCTACTTTTACCCAAGCTAGGCCTTTCGCACCAAATTGTCCCATCCAACTACCTAGGTTATCCATATCTTTACGCGAATATTTATCGGCAGCTCCTTTCGCATTTAAAGCTTTTACCGTACCTCCTGATTCGATTGCAGATGTAAATACTTTAAATCCAGCATCTTGGACTGCATCTGCGACATCAATTAACTCCATGCCAAAACGCGTATCTGGTTTATCACTACCATAACGTGCCATTGCATCATCATAAGTCATACGTGGGAAAGGTAAGGTAATTTCCATGCCCATCACTTCTTTCATTACATTGAATAACATCTTTTCAGTGTAAGTTTGAATTTCTTCAGCCGTTAGGAAACTCGTTTCAATATCGACTTGAGTAAATTCTGGTTGACGATCACCACGTAAATCTTCATCACGGAAACAACGAACTATTTGATAATAGCGATCCACTCCCGCACCCATCAATAATTGTTTCGTTGTTTGTGGTGATTGTGGCAATGCATAAAAATGACCTGGGTGAACACGAGACGGTACTAAATAATCGCGAGCTCCTTCTGGTGTTGACTTGGCTAAATAAGGTGTTTCGACATCAATAAAGCCGTTATCGTCTAAGAAGTGTCGAATAACACTTGATGTTTTATGACGTAATTTAATGGTGTTGAACATTTCTGGACGTCTTAAATCCATATAACGATACTTCATCCGAATGTCATCACTCACTGTTTGAGCCCCATCCAATGAAAATGGTGGGGTTTTTGCTTTGTTTAAAATTGTAATAGCTTGGCCACGAACTTCAATATGTCCAGTTTTCATTTTAGGATTAATTGCCGATTTGTCACGCTTTATTACCGTTCCTTCAACTTCAACAACGTATTCACTGCGACAAGTATCCGCAAGCGCCCATGCCTCTGTTGAATCTTCAGGATTAAATACGATTTGCACAATTCCTTCACGATCACGCAAATCAATAAATACTAAGCCTCCTAAGTCACGACGTTTCTGCACCCAACCTTTAAGGATAACCTTATTTCCTAAATCAGCTTCTGATAATAATCCACAATAATTTGTTCTTTTTCCCATTGACTAATCTCTCCCTACCTGATTTTAACTAATAAAAAAAGCCCTTGTTAAATTAACTTAACAAGGACGAATGATTACGACATACGTGGTACCACCTATATTTAAGGCATTCGACTGACTGCCTTCTCTCAACCGATTAACGCTCGTAACGGAATGCCTTTTAAACATTCATCTCCAGAGTGTCTTTCCTTTTTTTGATTGCTTTCAGCCACGGCAATCCCTCTCTAATCTTAATGGAAAAAAAGTACTCGCTCTTTCACTGATATTACTAGTTATTATTAAATAAAGTACTAAATTTTTGTCTATTTGTCAAGGTATCATTCTGTTTTATTAATCTACTCTTATTATCTTTTTTTTGCTATAATAGTACTACTAACCGAAAATGAGGAACACACCGTGAGAAATGCTGAAAATAAAAAAAATACATTTATCTTATTTATAATTAATATTGCAATTATCGGCATCGTACTGTTAGGTTTTTACTTTATGCGCGGCAATAGCCAAATTGTCACTGTTAAGACGATCGCCTTAAACGTTCGCGAACAACCGACTGTTAAATCAAAAATTATTTCACAAGTCCATCAAGAAGATAAGGTGACAATTAAAAATGAAAAAAATGGTTGGTATAAAATCCAGTTACCTGATAAATCAACCGGCTGGGTGGCCGATTGGTTGATTTTTGAAGGGAAATCAGGGCCATTTACTAGTTTGCCGGGGATTATTAAAAGTTCTAATACCGACTTGAAAAAATCCCGTGCAGAGAAAAGCAAAACGATCGCCACATTAAAACGCAAGCAGGCTGTTAATGTCACTTTAGAATTGAACGGCTGGGTTCGCATCCATACTGAGGACAATGAGACCGGTTGGATTAAGTCAAGTGAATTGGCAATTCGCAAAAGTCATTACCCGTCACCTAAAGAAAACGAACCGCTCTATGTTGCTTTAGACGGCGTCATTTTACGTAAGACCAGCAACCTTAACGGAGAATCTTTAGGCGAACTGGACTATAACGCAAAGCTGTCCTATGTCGGAGAGGATAAAGACTGGTACCACGTACAAACAAAAAAGGGAACACTAGGGTATCTCCAAAAATGGGAGGTCACAGACTATCAACTAGCTGCTAAAGACAAACGCCCAAACCCTCCAATGGCGGAATATGCAGTCATGCTCGATGCCGGTCACGGCGGTAATGATCCCGGCGCTGAATCTAATGACGGTAAAGTATTTGAAAAAAATGTTACATTAGCTACTGCTTTAACTGTGCGAGATTATCTCGAAGATCAAGGGTTTTCAGTGTTCATGACACGCGATAAAGATGAATTTGTACCATTACATCAGATTGCCATCAAGAGCAATGAGAGTCGCGCAGACGTCTTTATTAGCATGCACTATGATTCAACACAACAAGCCAACGAAAGCTCCGGAACGACTACCTTTTACCGGAACACACAAGACAAAAAACTAGCTAACCTCATTAACAATGAGTTAGCCAGCCAGCTCCCGTTAAATAACCGCGGATTTGGTAATCAAGATTATCAAGTGCTGCGAGAAAATAAAAAACCTGCAATTCTGATTGAATTAGGTTACATGAATAACGATACTGATGCACAATATGCACAAAGCAAAAAATACCACACGTTTGTTGCTAAGGCGATATACAGTGGCTTAATAGAATTCTTTAAGCCTTTTAAAGAAGAAACAATTAATTAATTCACTAGCTTTTCAAAAAATGAGTAAGTATAACTGGACTGAATGCTTAATAAAAAAACACCCCTTACCAACTTTATTTCATATAAAGTCAATGAGGGGTGTTTTTTCTATTTATTTTTTATCTTACAGGATTGATATCTCCGTCATCAAAAAGGCTTAGATTGGAATAACTCCCCATATTAACGCTGCTAAAGCACCTCCAATAAACGGACCAACGACTGGTACCCAGGCATAACCCCAATTGGATGTACCTTTATTTTTGATTGGTAATAATTGATGGGCCAAACGAGGACCAAAGTCTCGTGCAGGGTTAATTGCATACCCTGTTGGTCCTCCTAGAGATAAACCTATTGAAACAATCAGCAAACCAACCACAACAGGATTTAATCCATTACTAAATTCTGATTGTGTGAAAGCCAAAAGTGAGAAAACCAACACGAATGTTCCAATCAACTCAGTCACCATATTAGCTATTGGATACTTAATAGCTGGTCCAGTAGCAAATACACCAAGAATAGCATCCGAATTTTCTGTTGCCTCCCAATGAGGTAAATAAGTTACCCAAACCAAGATACCCCCGACGATTGCTCCGGCCGTCTGAGCAAGGATGAATGGTACAACTAAACTCCACTCAAAATTACCAGTCATCGCCATACCTAAAGTTACTGCAGGATTTAAATGAGCTGGTCCCATATAACTTGCAGCAAAAACACCTATCGTAACAGCTAATCCCCAACCCAGAGTGATTGCAACCCAGCCAGCGTCCTTAGCCTTGCTTTTCGCTAAACTAACCCCAGCTACAACACCATCACCTAGTAAAATTAAAATCAAAGTCCCTAAGAACTCGCTGAATATTTGAATCCCATTTGCACTCATTTTAATCGCTCCTTTTTACTAGTATGGGTTATACATCTTCTTTACGTAAATGCTTAAACATCTTGGTTGCCTTGACAGCTTCTTGCCAACCCTCGTATAAAAAGTTGCGTTCGTTTTCATCCATTTCTGGTTTGAATATTTTTCCCTCACCGTTGAACGTTTTCAATTCATTGATATCTTGCCAAAAACCAACTGCTAATCCAGCTAAATAAGCAGCTCCTAGTGCTGTCGTTTCCAAATTCGGTGCCCTTTGAACATCGATATCTAAAATATCCGCTTGGAATTGCATTAACATATCATTTTTAGCAGCTCCGCCATCAACCTTAAGCAAAGGAATCTCGATACCTGCATCATGCTGCATGGTCTGAATAACATCTTTTGACTGATAAGCTACCGCTTGCAGCGTTGCTTTCACAAAATCTTCTTTCGTCGTTCCTCTTGTTAGTCCAAAAACAGACCCACGCGCATCTGAATCCCAATGCGGTGCACCTAAACCTGTAAACGCTGGTACTACATAAACACTATTGTCTCCTTTCGAACGATTTGCGATTTCCTCTGACTCTGGAGATGTTTCAATCATTCTCAACCCATCACGCAACCATTGAATCGCTGAGCCCGCAACAAAAATAGATCCTTCTAAAGCATAGTAAACTTTACCATTTATTCCATAACCGATTGTCGTCAATAATTTGTTTTCTGATAACTGTGGTGTTTCACCCGTATTCATAACAATAAATGAACCTGTACCATAAGTATTTTTTATCATACCTGGTTCAAAAGCTAGTTGACCAAATAGAGCAGCTTGCTGATCTCCTGCCATACCAGAAATTGGTACTTCACTACCATAGAAATGGTAACTTTGAGTATATCCGTACACCTCTGAATTGCTCTTAACATCCGGTAACAGAGCTTGAGGAATGTTCAATAGTTCTAAAATTTCTTGATCCCATGTCAAATCGTGAATATTAAACATCATAGTTCGTGACGCATTAGAATAATCTGTTACATGGACTTCCCCATTCGTCAACTTCCAAAGCAGCCATGTATCAATAGTTCCAAAGGCTAATTCGCCTTTTTCAGCACGTTCTTGAGCACCCTCAATATTATCTAATAACCAACGAACTTTTGTTGCTGAGAAATACGCATCGACCACTAATCCTGTTTTTTTATGAATTAAATCTTCATGACCATCTTTAATCAACTGATTAGCTATGTCTTTTGATTGACGCGATTGCCACACAATAGCATGAGAAATCGGCTGACCTGTTTTACGATCCCAGATCACAGTAGTCTCTCGTTGATTTGTGATACCGATTGCTTTTACTTCATAAGGTTTAATTCCTGATTCAATTAAAGCTCCTGCGATGACTGATTGAACAGAATTCCAAATTTCATTTGCATCATGCTCTACCCACCCCGACTTAGGAAAATATTGCGTAAACTCCTTTTGTGAAACTCCCGCTTTATTCCCTTTTCTATCAAATAGTATGGCACGTGAACTAGTTGTTCCCTGATCAATAGCTAAAATATACTCTTTTTTTGTCATTGACTTTCCTCCTATACATTAAAGATAGCGCTTTCTTATAATATCATATCTAACTGATTTTATAAACAAAAACAGTCTGAAAGATACTACCATTTAAATCTTTTCAAACAATATGTGCTCTCAGACTGATTATTATACTATCATCCTTGCGATAAACAACTATTCATAGATTGTTGTTAAGATAGATATGTATTTTTCGCTATAAATTTTACGTATTAACTGTTTTAATTGTTTAATGTCATAACTTGTGCCTAACTCAGATAAAACATAATAACTATTAGAATATTCGTAATCTTGTTCATTGGTAATAACCAAGTCATACTCTGTATCTGCTTGATAGACTTGACATGTCACACCGTTCAAACTATCTAATTGTAGCTTAATCATTTGTATCGTCATTTCTTTAAAAAGAGACGTCATATTTAAATCAACAGCTATATTTACATTACGATTAATCTGTCGATCGACCAACATTAGAATACTTAAATACTTTAGTTCTGTCAGTTGATCCAGACTAGTACATACAGATGAGTCCTTCACTAAGTGACGTTTAGCAGTCTGCAATAAAAAATTAGATAATTTTTTTATGCTGTGGCTGGAAAGCGATTCTTCTAGTTCCCACAGATGAGATGTCGAGTGAATTTCAATATCACCTTTAAAAAAATAAAGCCTTGGATGGTTTTGGAACAAGTGATAAAACATCTTATTTTGCGCATCTTTGGACAACGTCAGTGGCGCATAGTATTGCAAAATACTATCCAGAATAACTTTATCAGTTAAAGCTGTCGGTGTATATTTTGATCGTATCGAAATGTAGTTTTCAACATCCTCTTCTGACAAAATTGACATAGAAATGATAAAAATAAACTGCATCATTGCTTCCTCATCATCAAGGATCAAAGCATTTTGCGCTGTATAGTCCTTCAATAATTGTCGAATATTTAAATACATAAGATCCATCTCAAATGGTTTAAATAATTTTCGCAACTGACAATAACGTTTATTTTTACAAAGTGCGCGTTGATTACAAACTGTCAACCAGACATGTAGCCTTTCAACACTTTCTTTACATAATGACGTAACCAGTTTTTCTTCTAACAAACAAATAAAATCATGTGGATTATCACATGTTATTTCTTTAAAATTATGGTCAATACACCAAATAAGTTGGAAGTAAAAATAGCGAATTTGATGCTCTTCTCCTGTTAAACGTCCTTGCCAAATCATCATACCAAATTCTTCTAAATAATTATTTAATTCTTTTATTTTACGAAACAAGGTTGATTCGCTTAGACCAAGTTCTTCAGCTAGATGCACCGTTGAAAACTCCGGATGATAAAACAAATATATCAAAATTTTATATCGAATCGCCTCTGTATAAAAGTCTCTTTCAACCTGTTTTAATGAAAATTTCGGTACAAGCATAACAGCTAACCATTCTCCATCATATTCAAGTGTTATCTTCTTCTGATATCTCGTTAATTGCAGCATCAACTCAGACACATAGGTCTCTAACGACGCCTTAGAAACATTTAAACAGACATGCATATCATTAAAACGCATCTTCCCCCCTGCAAATATCAGTTTTTTTAATAAAAGTAGTTGTTTCGCTTCTTTTCTCTCTAACAAATCATCGTATTTCAACCCAATCAACTTCCTTTTCGAAAAATCGTCAACTCTTTTTACTACTATTAACTTTTTCGACTAACCATTTGGTCAACCAATATTTATTTACTAAATCGTTTTAATTATTTATCTGTTCATATAGATATTTCAATTAATAAAAAACATAAACAATTATTCATACACTAATAATATAACATTATACCTAAATTTCTGCCATACATTATTACTCACATACGATTAAAAAGTGCGTTAACAAACACTTTTTATACTAAATAACCATTACACACTCAACGATTGATTTAAATGAAAAGATATCTATTGATTTATTTTTTACTACTTACATTTGTAAAAACCAATGATAAAAAATCTTTTTTATATTTTATTCATTATTTTTTAATAACCCAAAAAATATATTTTTAAACAAAATACATAACGAATTCTAATAAAAAAGAGTTAGCTTATCACAAACTAACTCGCACATTTGATTATTTATGGTCTGTATCAAAAATAATAGTTACTGGACCATCATTTTCAATCGCTACTGTCATGTGAGCACCAAATTTGCCTTCTGCAACTGATAACCCATGCTGACGCAATCCTTGGTTAAAATAATTGTATAAAAATAAAGCCTCATCAGGTTTGGCTGATGATGTAAAACTCGGGCGATTGCCTTTTTTGGTATTGGCCAATAACGTAAACTGTGAAATTGACAACACCGATCCGTCGACTTGATGAATATCCAAATTCATTTTACCTTCCGTATCTTCAAACACTCGCAATTTGCTAATTTTTTTTACCAAATAATCAGCATCTTCTTGCGTGTCACCGTCTTTTACGCCGACCAGTAGTACATAGCCGATACCAATTTCTCCTAAAATTCGATTATCAGCTGACACACTACCTCTGGTAACTTTTTGCAGAATAACGCGCACATTATCACTCCTTTATCCAGTCGTCCGTCGAACACTATGAACATCTGGGATTGTTTTTATTTTATCAACAATTTTTTCTAAATGGGACAAATTATGCGCACCGACAGTTAAATAAATGACAGCCATTTTATTTTTTAAAGGACGAGCTTCAACAGCCATTAATTTTTTAGTATTGGCATTGACCACTAACAAGATATCATTTAATAGTCCTGAACGATTGTACCCGTAAATTTCTAAATTAGCTTTATATTCTTGAGAACTATCAGAAGCACTGTCTTCCCATTCGACTTCAATCTGTCGTTCTTGAACTTCTGGTGAACTTTTCATATTTGGACAATCACGACGGTGAATGGATATCCCACGACCTTTAGTAATATATCCGACGATATCATCACCCGGAACTGGATTACAACAACGGCTTAACCGAACCAATAGATTATCTGCTCCTTGAATCACCACACCGCCTTCGTGGCGAATCCTCATTTTTTCGTGCTCTGATGTTTTTTTCTGAACGGTCTGCGTCATCAACTCATCAGCTTCTTCTTTTTGTTTCTTGATGCCTCTCTCGTGACGTTCTTTTTCAGTTAAACGATTAAAAACAACTTGTGCTGTCACTTCACCGAAGCCAACACCAGCAAATAGATCATTTAGTTGATTATAGTTGAATCTATCCAACAAATCGGCAATTTTTTCCTTAGTAAAGAATTCTTTAGGCGCAAAATCATTATCCATCAAATATTTTTCAACAGCCGATTTGCCCTTTTCGATATTCTCCTCACGATCTTTGACCTTAAAAAATCGCTTAATTTTATTACGCGCTCGTGCTGTCGCAACGAGATTAACCCAGTCACGACTTGGTCCAAATGAATTAGCCGAAGTCAACACTTCAATGATATCTCCGTTTTTTAATTTGTAATCTAACGGCACCATCTTACCATTAACTTTTGCACCGGTCGTTTTATTGCCGATTTCCGTATGAATATTGTATGCAAAATCCAACGGTCCCGATCCTTTTGGCAGCTCAGTTACATCACCTTTAGGTGTAAAAACATAAACCATATCACTAAAAATGTCCCCTTTAACACCTTCCATGAAATCAGAGGCATCATAAGATTCATCTTGCAATTCAATAATTTCACGCAATAAGCTGATTTGATGGGCAGATTTATTTTCTTGCTTATCTGTTTTACCTTCTTTATACGCCCAATGTGCCGCAACCCCAAACTCTGCAATCGCATGCATATCATGTGTTCTAATTTGTATTTCGACTGGATTTCCTTTAGGTCCGATAACCGTCGTGTGCAATGATTGATACATATTAGTCTTAGGAACGGCGATATAGTCTTTAAATCTACCCGGCAGAGGCTTCCATTTTGTATGAATGGCACCTAAAACTGCGTAGCAATCCTTAATTGTTTCGACAACGACACGAATCGCCAATAGATCATAAATCTCATTGAATTCTTTTTTCTTATCCGTCATCTTACGATAAATTGAGTAGATATGCTTTGGTCGTCCATAGATCTCGCCGTTAATGCCTAATTCTTTTGTAGATAGCTTGATTTCTTCAACAGCTTCATTGATATATGCTTCACGTTCAGCACGTTTTGACTGCATCAAATTAACAATCCGATAATATTGCTGAGGATTTAAATAACGCAATGACAAATCTTCTAATTCCCACTTGATTAAACTAATCCCTAATCGGTGAGCCAGCGGTGCATAGATTTCGATTGTTTCTTTAGCAATTCGACGCTGTTTATCTTCTCGCAGATGTTTCAGCGTACGCATATTATGTACTCTATCCGCTAATTTAACCATAATAACACGTAAATCTTGCGCCATAGCCAACAGCATCTTACGATGATTTTCAGCAAGTTGTTCTTCGTGTGAGCGATACTTGATTTTACCTAATTTAGTAACTCCGTCTACCAACATAGCTACATCATCACCAAACTCTTTTCTTAAATCTGCCAATGTAGTCGCCGTATCCTCAACCACATCATGTAAAAATCCGGTAGCAACCGTATGTGGATCCATATTTAAATCTGCCAGAATTCCTGCAACTTGAATCGGGTGAATGATATAGGGTTCGCCGGATTTTCTGAACTGCTCTTTATGTGCTTCAGCAGCATAGTCACATGCCTTTTGCACAAATGCAACATTTTCCGGACTCATATATGTCGACACCATTTTAATAACTTCTTGTGCCGTTAAAATCTTTTCTTTTGGCATGTTCCTCTCCCCTTACTTATAAAAAAAAGTACTGAACCAGTACTTTTTTACATTTTTTAATTGTAGGTCTATTATACCTCATATTTATTAAATATTTCAATAACTAGCCTAACAGCTCCCACTGATAACTCATCGCTGCTAATACATATAAAGGGGCGGTCTCGGCACGTAAAATACGTGGTCCTAAACCACAAAGTGTGCCGTTTCTTTGCATGAGCTGTTCAATTTCTCTTGGCGCAATCCCGCCTTCTGGTCCAAAAATAACTAAGACTCGCTGACCAGGACGACATGTTGTCAGAGCCTCAACAAAGGCAGATTTTTCACCTGTTTTAGCCGATTCTTCATACGCAACCAAAACTTTATCATACGATACCGCAAGTTTCAACAGTTTGGCAAACGTATCTAACAGCTTAACTTTCGGCTGTTGCTGACGATGTGATTGTTCGGCGGCTTCTTTACATATTTTGGATAAGCGTTGTTCTTTTTTTGCTAGCTTCTTACCGTCCCACTTCACTACAGACGTTTGTGCTGGAAAACCAATTAGCTCAGCCATGCCAAGTTCCGTTCCCTTTTGCGCCACTAATTCGAGTTTATCACCTTTTGTATAGCCACAAGCGATGGTTACCTGACACGGCAATTCTTTCTTCATCTCTTCCTTGCTGACTTCCGTCAAAAACGCCGTATCATCAGAAACAGATTGCAATTCAGCAACTACGGTCACCTCATCCGCAAACGACACATAGCACTGGCTACCCGGTGTCATACGCATCACATGAATCGCATGATGAAAGTCTTCCCCAGTCAATTTTATGTTGTCGGTATTCTCATAAAGATCATCTAAAAAATATCGCTGCATCTGTCTACTCCTCGATTTTTTTAGTTAAAATAAAGGCATACCAATCACGTTGTTTAAATGTCTGGTCTACAGCAAAACCGCAAGCTGATACAGCCTCTAAAATCAAATCAACTTTATCTTCAATAATACCCGAAATGATAAAATGTCCGTCATCTTTTAAATTCTTATATGCATCTTCTACCATTAAAATGATAATATCTGCTAAAATATTAGCTACAATCACATCCGCCTGCTTATCAATTCCTGTCAATAAGTTATTAGCGCCGACGTGCACGTCTTTAGCGATAGGATTTAAATCCATGTTTTCTTGAGCGGCTTTAACTGCCACTTCATCTAAGTCGTATGCGTAGACTTCGCCCGCACCAAGATATTTGCTGGCAATACTTAACACCCCTGACCCTGTACCAACATCTATCACTGTCTCTCCGCCGCGCAAAACAACTTCTAGTGCTTGCAGAGTTAGGCGGGTTGTCGGGTGTGTTCCCGTTCCAAAAGCCATGCCAGGATCTAGTGTGATAATGTGCTCATCTGATGAACGCGGCGTATACTCTTGCCAATCGGGGACAATCGTCAAATAACGGCTAATAGCGACCGGATGATAATACTTTTTCCAGGCCGTTGCCCAATCACTCTCAGCAACTTCTTCAATCACCATTTCATTTTTACCAATATCTAAACCAAATGTTGTTAATTCTAAAATACGCTCTTGAATAGTCGGTATTACTTCTGGCAAAAAGATAGTTTCCGGGAAATACGCCATGACCTTTGCACCTTCTTTAAGGTGATCAATTGTCGTGATATCTATTAATTCGCCAAACGGGTCACTTTCAAAATTTTTGATATCCAATGCATCTTCAATCGCAACGCCGTTCGCACCCGACTCCATCATAATATTTGAAATTGCCTCAATAGACTCGCTTGCTGTAAATACTGATACTTGATTCCATTTCATCTCGCTGTTTCCTCTTTTCTAATAGCTTGGATAAGCGGCCATCTCTGTAAATTCCGCTTGATTTATACGTACAGAAAACTCTTCATCATCCCAATGCAACTCAAAGACTTCAATGCTGTCATCAGTTAAAAAGTCTAATAAATCACTCTGACCTTCGACAGCCACTTCAGCCAAATAAGTACTGAACACATCTAAATAGGCTTTAGGCAAGCCTTTTTTCTTATCAAAAGACAGCATAGTCAAATAATCATCTGTGTTAACATCCGGTAATTTCCCATCCATGTAAAACAACACGCTGTCTTGAAATTCAATCACAGCTTCCTCAGACACCACTCCTTCATCATCTTCAATTGCTTCATGATCAGAGTTTTCTGCATATAAAGCAATAATCACTTCAATTGTATGCTGACGTTTATTCCAATCAATAGCAAAATCAATATCGCCTAAAGCCTTTTCCAAGGATGTCTCTAAATATGTTAGTATATTATCTTTTTTCATAGTCTCTCTCATTCTCTTCTGTATTTTCTCTATCATACAAGAGAACTGCCCTTTTGCCAATGACCTGATGTTAGAATCACGGCTCACAAAATGCCCCAACCACATAAACTAATATATATTTTATACATTTTAAATCATAAAATACCTATCAAGTACAACTTGATGCGATATAAACAAAACAAAAGTTATTTAAACTAATATTTTTTATGTTTATTTTATTTTACAAGGGTTTTTGTTTTAAATATCCACTAGATAAGTGTACACTATACATGTAATAAAGATAACGGAGGGTGAAAAACATGAGTGAATTTAACAATCAAATCAACAAATTAGTGAATGAAGCAAAGAAAGAAGTAGACCGTTTAGAAGATAGACGTCAACAAGACTTAAGCGATTCAATTGATTACATTGAAAATGAACTACAACTCCAACGTCTATACGCTAAAATTGAAGCTTACGAAGAAGTACTTGATTTAGCTTAACAAGCTGATAATTATTTAATAAACCGTATCAGATTAATTTCTGATACGGTTTATTTGTTTTATACCATGAGAAGTCGACTCACTTTACTCGCCTCTCTAGGCAAAATCCGTGAACTTAAAATTTATAATTATAAATTCTTTACCGTGCATCATATAAAACTCTCACAACAAAAAAAGGTCCATACAGAAATATCTGTATGAACCTTGGGTAGCTGAAATTTAAGTTCTTTATATCGAATTTTCGTTATTTCTCACGGTTAAATTTAGCTTCAATCCTTTTATCCGGTATTACCCACAGCGAAATCATCAGTAAATTAATAATGCTGATTAACAGCGGATAAATAAAGTATCCTGCAGAAATAGCAATGATATTCACCAATATACTAAACGTCGTCTTTCTTGCCAATGACTTAAAGATAAACAAACTCTCTGCATCACTATATTTTATCGTTGTTTTAACTAACATCAGGTAAATAAAATCAGCTAATAAAATCGTCACGCCATAAAGCAGCTGCGGGATTAGACTAAACAGATGTTCGCTAATCCATGCCGTGGCAAATGGTACCATCGTTAAAGCTAACAAGAAAAAGTGATTGGTCCAAATAATTTTTGTATCAATCTTCGTTGTAATACTAAATAAATGATGGTGATTATTCCAATAAATTGCAACTAGTGAAAAGCTGAAAATATAAACAATTATTTTCTGGCTGATTCCAGCCAAATCATTAAACGAATCACCATTTGGGATGGTTAAGTTTAAAACTAATACGGTAATAACAATTGCGACAATGCCGTCTGAAAAGGCTTCAAGACGATTTTTTGTCATACATTCACACTCCTTCTTAAATTAACTGCTTGATAGCTCAGCAAAAATGATAGACCTAATATATCTAAAATTATTTAATTATTCAACTAATCTTATTTGAAAGTATCTACCACATTCAAAGCTCGACTTAAAAGGTTGGCTTTATATCAATTTAATCAGACAGCTACTTTACTTGTTCAATAAATCAGCGTAATATTACCTTATACATTTCATTTTAGGAGGCGGTTCGCATGATAACTAAACTTTTTAAAACAGTAACTTATGGTAATAGTTTTCCTTTAAAAATTTGTGCTGACGATACTATGGTTTTTCCAAAAAATATTGAGATTAGCGCTCAAGTTGACATGGATACCGGTGAAGTCAAACTTTTATTAACGCAAGAGAATTTAAATAAATTAAAGAAGATAACTAATGATTAGGCCGCTGACTGTCAGGGATGCTGCAGATATATATCTGCTTAACCGAGAACAATTAGGCTATGATCTAACATTACCGCGGACAACTGAAAAACTTACAGCACTATTAACTGATACTCAACACCATTTTCTATTAGGATTTGAAGACACAGCGACTAACCAAATCGTCGGCTACGTCCACGCTGAAGTATATGATACATTATACTCAGATACACTATTCAACGTACTTGCACTTGCTGTTGCAAAATCACACGAAAAACAAGGTATCGGCAAAACACTCATGACAGCTTTAGAACAAGAGGCAATTAATCGAAATTATGAAGGCATTCGCTTAAATTCCAGTGTATCGCGCAAAGAGGCTCACCGCTTTTACGAAGCACTTAACTACGATAATAATAAAGAACAAAAAAGGTTTATCAAACATGTGAAATAAGTTTGATAAACCTTTTTTTCTTTAGTCACTATTTACTAATAGCACATTTCTTAAAAATGACTAACGATAAACAACTCTAAAAATTTCAAAAATAATTATCATATCCCAACTAAACGTATAGCCTATTTGCTTACCAACAGCATCAAAAAATGCTATATGTTTTTCTTGCCATGTTTTTAATGTCAAATCTTCGCCTTCTAATTTGCAGATAGCGTAAGTCATATCTTTAAAGGGAAGTTTTAAAATCTCTGTTGTCTGAATAATACACTGAGGGTTTCCTTCAAAATCTGTAACAATAGAGTAATCACCGACTTGCGGTTCTTTTGTACCAGATACTTGGTACTCAGCTTGTGCCGAACTGGTTGCTGTTTTTTGGCCATCTAACACTAGTTTAAGCAACTCTTCAGCAGACTCCCGACTATTACCAAAATAAAAAGATTCAAAATAGGTTGTTTCTGTCGGAAAATTGTTTGCCTCTAAAAATGTTTGCCAATATTTTTCTATCGTCATCATGATACCTTCTTTTTTATATCTAGTATACATGATTTACTGACTTTATTACCGATAACTAACGTTAAATAAACAGTTTGTTTTTTTACTTCTAAAAAGTAAGCATATTTATTTACTTTTAGTAAGTAACATTTTATACTAGATTCAAGTTAGAGAGTCATCTCTTACTTTTTTTAAAAAATAATATCTCGAATTCGAAATATATTTAAAAGGGGCTTCATTCTATGAACAGAATAGACACAGCATTGCACTCATTTATCGGATTAATGCGAGGCAGTAGTAAATTTGAAAAAATAGTTAAAGATGATGTTGCCTGTTACCAGCTGAATATTACTGAATTTTCTGTCATGGAACTGCTCTTTCATAAGGGAAAACAAACAACTCAAACCATCAAACAGAAGATTTTAATCGCAAGCAGCAGCACGACTTATGTGATTGATCAATTAGAAAAAAAAGGCTATGTTACCCGTCAGATCAGCCAAACCGATAAAAGAGTCACTTTCGTTGATTTATCTAAACAAGGTACACAATTAATGGAACAGATTTTCCCAAAACATGCCCAAGCAATTACCGACTGTTTTGATACCTTTACGGAAGATGAACTGGAACAATTTTTAAAATTATTAGCAAAACTGAATTATCGTCTAGATAGACATTAAATGAAAAGAGGAATTAAGATGAATAAACAAGATAAATTATTAGGTATTCACCACGTTACAGCAATTACGAGTGATGTTAAAAAGAACTACGATTTTTTTACAGAAATTTTAGGTATGCGTTTAGTTAAGAAAACTGTCAATCAAGATGATATTCATACATATCACACTTACTATGCCGATGATTATGGAACACCTGGAACGACTATGACATTCTTTGATTTTCCAAATATTTCAAAAGGTATTAAAGGAACAAATGCTATTACTAGATCTGGTTTCCGTGTACCAAATGATGCAGCGTTAACATATTATAAAGACCGTTTCGATACGTTCAATGTCAGTCACGACGGTATCACTGAGGAATTCGGTGTCAGTGTTTTATCCTTTCAAGACAACGATGGTCAACGTTATCAATTAATTTCTGATGAAAATAATACGGGTATTAAAGCAGGTAAGCCATGGAAAAATGGACCTGTCCCTGAAGAATTTGCTATTTATGGCTTAGGTACTGCTGAGATTACAGTTAGTTACCTTGATCAGCTTAAACCGCTCTTTGAGACAATTTTTTCTTTTAAAGAAATTGCTCAGGAAGGCAACCGCTACTTAATGGAAGTTGATGAAGGTGGCAATGGTGGCAGAGTTATTCTGGTAGATGATTCTGATAAGCCTGATAGTGTCCAGGGATACGGTGAGGTACATCACATTGCCTTTCGTTTGGCAGACCGCTCTTCTTTAAATATTTGGCAAAAACTGTTTGACGACTTAGGATTGCCCAACTCAGGCTACGTTAACCGCTTTTACTTTGAATCTTTATATGTACGAATTGGTCATATTTTAGTTGAATTGGCAACAGACGAACCTGGCTTTATGGAAGACGAACCTTATGAAAGTTTAGGTGAATCACTCGCATTACCGCCTTTCTTAGAGAATAAACGCGATATGATAGAACAAGCAATTAAACCATTTAATACAAAAAGAACGGAGAATTCTAATGAAAACAATTAAAAAAATCCACCACATTTCAGCAATCGTAGGCGATCCAAAAGAAAATATTGCCTTTTATGAAACTATTCTTGGATTGCGTTTAGTTAAACAGACGATTAACTTTGATGATCCGGAAACTTATCATTTATATTACGGTAACTACACAGCAGACCCGGGAACTATCATGACTTTTTTTCCTTGGGACCCAAGTAAAAAAGGACGCGTCGGCAGTGGACAGGGCGGACGAATCGCCTTTCGCATTCCTAAAGGAAGCATGGCTTATTGGAACGAACGTTTGACATCATTCGATATCCCGTTTGACATCAGTCAGTTATTCGGTAAACCAACGATGATGTTTGACGATACTCATGGATTAGCGATTGCTTTAGTGGAATCTGAAACAACTGCTGATAATCCGCAAATCATCGGTTTCCACGGTGCTGCTTTATTATCAAGCCAACCAAAAGATACGATGTTGACATTAAAAGATGACCTAGGTTTAAACATGGTCAGCGAAAACAGCGAAAACTATCATTTAGAAACTACAGGAAATGAAAAACATCAAATTATCATACCAAAAGAAAAATTGCCGCGCGGGATATTCGGTACCGGGACAGTTCATCATATTGCATGGTCAGTACCGACTGACACTGACCATCGTGATTGGCAAACTCATCTTTACGATGAACGCTATAATGTCACTGAAATTAAAGATCGTCAATATTTTAAGGCTATCTACTTTATTGAAAAGGGAAATATTGTCTTCGAATTAGCAACAGACGGACCTGGTTTTACGATTAACGAGCCTGTAGAAAAATTGGGCGAACGTTTGATGCTACCACCACAATATGATTACTTAAGAGCTCAATTAGAAAAAAGTTTACAGCCTTTAAGGGAAGATGACACCTATGATTTCAATTAATCCGCAGGAAATGAGTGAACGGGATAACTACAAATTTTTAATTGGTTCAGTTATCCCTAGACCGGTAGCGGTTATCAACTCGTTATCACGTGAACAGATCTTAAATACCGCTCCTTTCAGCTACTTTAATATTGTGACATCTAATCCGCCGATTCTTTCTGTGGCTATTCAGCGCAAATCCGGTGCCATGAAAGATACTTCTCGCAATATAGTGGAAACAGGTGAAGCTGTTGTCCATATTGCTGATGCCGAAAATATTAATGATATCAATCAAACAGCTGCCAATTTAGGTCCTGAAGAAAGTGAAATTTTAACAACTGAATTAACATTATCTGCTTCAGATATGATTCAAGTACCAATGTTGAACGAACCAAAAATTAAAATGGAGACAACTCTTTTTAAACATATTCCCATAACACTAGGTCAAGACGTTACTGCAGATTTACTGCTGCTGCAAGTAGTAAAATATCATATTGCAGATGACTTATATCAAAACGGACGAATCAATCCTGAATTATTAAATCCTATGAGTCGCTTAGCCGGTAATGATTATGCAGCACTTGGCAAACAACTGACACTAACTAGACCTGAATAAGGAGGCCTGCTATATGAAATATGTTATGCAGCTTGGTCAAAAAGACCAACCAATTTTTATTCTATTACATGGAACTGGCGGAAATGAAGAGTCGCTTTTAGATGTAGGTAAAGCAATCAACAACCGTGCTACTCTAATCGGAATCCGCGGAAATGTTTTAGAAGACAGCTACCCGCGATACTTTAAACGCTTAGAAGAAGGGTTATACGATGAAGCAGACTTAGCTGAACGGGCCGTTGAACTGCATCATTTTATCCAGAAAATCGTGATGGATGTACCTGGAGATAATAAAGACATCGTCTTAATCGGTTACTCCAATGGCGCTAATATCGGAATCCGCCTGCTTTTAGATTATCCCGACAATTATCGTCAGGCTATTCTGTTTCACCCGATGTATCCGGTCGTAGTACCCGAAAAGAATGATCTGCGAAAGACAAAAATCTTTGCCTCAATGGGTACGCAAGACCCGATTGTATCAGTTATCAACAGTCAATATGTTCTAAGTTTATTTAATGAACGACATGCAGCCGTTACTGAAGAATGGACCATCTCTCATCAGCTGACTTATGATGAAGTCACAGCGGCTAAAAATTGGCTAGACCATTTATAAACAAAAATCATCGCTCACATTTTGAGCGATGATTTTTTAGATTAGCGACGAATCCAATTGATCCAAATAAACAACTTTTGTATATTTACGCAGTTGCTCAGCAGATACTTTGTGTGCCACTTCAATTAATGTTAAGTTCGAATTTAATAAATAATCCGACACTTTTTGACTCATTTCGGGATCTAAAGCCGAAGTGATCTCATCAGCCAAGATAGTCGAGCGATGAGACAGCAGTCCGCGTCCGATTTCTAACCGCTGCAATTGACCTCCTGATAAATTGCTGCCGTTCTCACCCACTGGATAGTCAAGACCTTTTTCAGATACAAAGTCTGACATACCGCTGGCTTCAACAGCTGCTTGGATATCTGCCTCAGAATACTCATTACCCATAGTTAAGTTAAATAAAATTGTATTATCAAAGATAAACGGCCGCTGTTTAATCAGCGAGAAACTAGTTTGCAAATTGGTGGTCAGAGTATTTTCGTCATTTACATAGTAGGCCCCTTGAGAGAAGGATGAAAAACCTGCTAATGCTTTCAATAACGTTGACTTGCCATATCCCGATGGTGCTGCTATCAGTACCTTATCGCCTTTTTCAATAGTTAAATCTAGATGGGAAAACAGCTCTTTATCATCAATCGTGATGCCTCCACCCTCAACTTGCAAAAGTTCAATATCAATTGAAGGCATTTTTTCTTGCTCTGTTATTCTGATTTTCCGGATTTTATCCATTGTTTCAGCGGCTGTCTTTCTATCATTTACTGCAGTTACCACAATCAGTAAAGGGTTAATGATAAAATTAGATACTTGTGTAATAGCTAAAAGCGCCCCAACGCTTAACCCACCTTGAATAACTTGATACACACCAAAACCGAACGCACAGCCGAAAACAGCGATACTGGCAACAGAATAGGTTGTTGTTGAGCTTACATTAACAGTGTTATTCATTTTTTTAAGAGCGCCTTCTAACGACACAATTGATTTTTTAAAATCTTTATTCGCTGTAGTTTCCGCACCGTAATTTATAATTGTATCAATTCCTGAAAAATAATCAGTTAATTTCCCCACGTATTTGCCATTTTGCTGCGACCAATTTTCAGAGGTTTTTTTTATTTTTTTAGAAAATAATTTTGTGACTAACGTTGGTACAATTGAGGCTAGAATAAAAGCAATCGTTGTTTTAATATCCAAGAAAAAACTGTAGGAAATGGCAGAGATAAAGACTAAACTATTTTGTAAAATAGTCACTTCGCTTAATAAACCCTTCGTTTCTAATTGCTTCAAATCATTTGTCATTAGTGATATCTGTTCTTTAATCGACTGTTGATTTGCTGGTGATAAAGCTGCTTGAAAAAGTCTTTCTTTAATCGTTGTATTGCACGAATAAATTAATTGATTAGTTGCATAACCAAGTGCCAGCTTAATAGCATAAAAAAATACCAGTCCAGCAATCGTCACCATAATTATTTTCTGTAACTGCTCTATATTGCCTTTTGTCGCAATATTAATATAGCTGCCCATGATATACGCCGAAAAAACGGCACTGAAACTAGACACAATCGATAAACATGCTGTTAAGAAAAAGGCTTTTTTATCGCCATAAGAAAAAATCATCATATTGACAACTCCTTTAATTTCAAACTAATTATTCTATCATTATTTTCTAACAATAAACTCGGTTTATGATATTGTCAAATTATAACGAGAAACATTTAGAAAATTAACACGCTAATGTTTATTTGTAACCAATTGCGATACACATAAAAAAGTGCTGATATCCAACAATAACAGCACTTTTTAAACCTATTATTAACTATTCCTCACGGCAATAACCTTCTACCCTATTTTTACTGTTAAACATATTAAACATCGCCGAACAAGCGGTAAAAATTAGTACAAACGGTGGATATATCCAGGTAACGCCTAAACTTATTACCATAATCACCCACCAAAAAGGATGATTTAATAATTTATAGACTTCCATATTTCGAAAGAGTGATTTTCTTTCCCCTTTGTTATCCCTAATATAGGCCTTGGTCATTTGTACATAAAATACTCCCCACAAAATAAACATCAAATGAAACATTATCGTTGTCAATCCCAAAATTATGAAAAATATTAATTGTCGCACCTGTCCAGGCGGCTAAAACCGGCAGCATTGATAAAGATAGCAGCCACTTTATTGTAGCTATATAAATATGGCGTGTCACCGTCTCTGTTTTGGTCAACATATACTGTTGATTAAACCATGAGGTCGTCACATAAATAAAACTTAATACATACGCAATTAAATACACCACATTCTCATGTAAAAACTCTTTCAAAGAACCGCTGTCCAGCACGTGTATTTCTAACAACATAATAGTCATAACCACCGCAATTGTTCCATCAACAAAACCGCCTAATCGTTCCTTTGATACCATCACACACACCCTATCAAAACATTTAACATCTCTTAGTTTCACTATATACTTCAAAAACAAATAAAGCGAACACTACTATTTAAAAATGTGTATTTTGTTGTTATTCCATAAAAAAGGACGGAACAATGTGTTCCGTCTGTCGTAATTGATTAGTCGTTATTCTCTTTGTTAAATTCACCATCGGCAATTTGCGCCAGTGTATCTCGAGAAGGAATAAAAAATAATTGTCCCGATAAAATAGTTGAAAATGTCAGTAAAAAATCAGACTGGTCCAGCATATTTTTTAACATTCCCTTCGTTATCAGCCAATGTCGTGAATAACCGATAAAATAAGTACCTGTTTTTCCGGATGCCGGATCTGAGAAAGGTACATTCATCCGAATAATTTTTTGTTCTTCTCCATCCTGAATGTATTTAGATGCAACATTATGTGCATTTTTAAATTTATCGTCGTCTTCTAATTCTAAATCTGTAAACTTCTCACGTCCAACGGCTTTTTCTTGTTCTTCATTTTTTAAATGATTCCAAAAATCCATATCGTGACGCCATTTTTGAGCAAATGCATATGAGCCGTTAATAAATGATGCATCTTCATCGCCGATTATCGCATATTCAGCAGAATCTTCGACTGCAGGAGCTTCAGTCCCATCAATAAAACCGATAATCGCCCGACCCTCGAAGTACCGGAACCCCTTGGTCTCATCGACGACTGTTGTTGCTTCTCTTAAAAAACGCATAAATTGAGTTTGAGCTTCGTAGACAACTGCTTCATTTTCAGCACGAATATGAAAAAATAAATCGCCTTCACTAGCCGGCATACTATACTCAGGACCATTTAAAGTAGTATACGTTTCCAGTTCATGTGGTTTAGGACTATTCGGAAATAGATAGTCCCAAGCGGCACTGCTAAAACCAATGGACACTTTTAAATCGGATGCAGTATCACGAATTCGTAAAGACCTGATAATGGCTTGTGATCTATCAGCGAATTCTTGGATGACTTCTTGTTCTTGCTTTTGATTTGTGTGATTTAGTTTTAAAACGGTAAACTGAACATGCTCCCCCACATCTTTCCATACATCTTGTGCTCTACTTGGATTAATTGACATAATTCTACTCCTCCATCATTGTTATTTATATTTAGTTTACTATTTACCCTATATTAATGCAAAAGCGCTTACTTTCAACTTGTAAGCAAAACAAAAAACACGCCGGAGATCCTCCTCCAACGTGTTTACTTCACCTAGACTGACTAATCAACTAATTTAGCATCTTGCAACATTTCTTCTACAAAAGTA
Source organism: Vagococcus vulneris (assembly GCF_003950515.1). Taxonomy (GTDB): domain Bacteria; phylum Bacillota; class Bacilli; order Lactobacillales; family Vagococcaceae; genus Vagococcus; species Vagococcus vulneris. The sequence goes on along the minus strand of NZ_NGJS01000003.1, from coordinate 22,717 downwards.
CCTTTAATTTTTTTCATTTCGTGATGTTCTAAACGACGCATTAACCATGGTACTTTTACGTCCTTTAATTGTTTTTTGTCATTTAAATAATATGAAGCCTTAAGTAATTCGCGGATATCATAAGATGATGCGAATACTTCCGGTACACCACGATCAATGTCTAATAATGTGTACACAGCCTCCATCGCTGTTCTTACAGAATATTCAGTTGTAAACACTGTATCGCGTTCTGTTTCAGCAAAATTACCGATAAATGCTAAGTTTTTTGATCCATCAGGAATAACTAGTGGACGATCACCTAAAGCACGTGGCATAAAGTATGATGTAATATAAGGCATATAAGTCGGTACGACATTACATGATTCTTTAGCTAACTGATCAATTTCATTGACTGGCACACCCATTTGATATAACCATTCTTGGGCGATTTCAGTACCTGTACATTCAGTAATCGGTTTTTTGATGTAATCACCATTTGTATTTGACAGCAAAGCGTATACCCAAACGACTAATTGATCTTTAGGTTGTTTTTTAAAGTGAGGTTGACGGTTTAATGTATAACTCATCTTCCAGCCTGAATCATTCGCATGAACAATCCCTCCTGTAACAACTTTCCCAGCATAAGGATCACGTTTACTGATATTTTCAATATACGGTGCAATCTTTTTATCTAATGTTGTCACAGTAGCTGAAACAAACCAAGCTGCATCTGGAATACCGTCACAGAATTTTTCAGGTCGGCCAAATTCAGGGCTTTGAGATGCCAAGTTTTTCCATAAATTCCAACTCCCACCTAAATCTTTAGAAACAGGTGCAGGTGTATCATTATCACCATAAGTAGAACTTTCAGTAATAGAACCATTTGTAACAAAAACTAAATCATTCTCAGATAACTTCACGTTTTCATCTTTACCGTTGACTTTCAATTTTAGCGTTTCTGCCACTTTCTTGCCGCCATCCATATTAACTAAAATATTTTCAACCTTAGTATCGTATTGAACAGTGACACCGTGGTCTTGTAAATAAGAGATTAGCGGTAATACCAATGATTCATATTGATTATATTTAGTAAACTTCAATGATGAGAAGTCTGCCAATGCGTCGATATGGTGGATAAAACGCATTAGGTAACGACGCATTTCCATTGCTGAATGCCATGTTTCAAAAGCAAACATCGTGCACCAATAAGTCCAAAAATTAGATTCAAAAAATTCTTTTGAGAAAACTTCATCAATACGTTTATCTTGTAAGTTTTCTTCTTTAGTTAAACATAAATCTAAAATTTCTTTAACAGCCTTTTCAGTTAATAATAACTGACCATCTGTGTCTAATTGTTTTCCTTGTTCATGAATAATTCGGCAATGTGAAGAATTTGGATCTTCTTTGTTAAGCCAATAAAATTCATCTAAAACTGATGCATCTTTAACTTCAAGTGATGGAATTGAACGGAATAAATCCCACAAACATTCAAAGTGAGCTTCCATTTCACGGCCGCCACGAATAACAAAGCCATAATTGTTTTTATCAATACCATCTAATGATCCGCCGGCAATCGGTAATTCTTCTAAAATAGTAATTTTTTCTCCCGGCACTTGGCCATCTCTAATTAAAAAAGCGGATGCTGCTAATGATGCCAATCCTGACCCTACCATATACACGTGATTCACTTGATCAGCCTTAGCTGGTTTCATTGGTCTTGCAAATGCTTCATAATTTCCATTACTTCTATACATAATTCTGCCTCCATTTATTGCTCGAATTTTGTAACGTAATACACTTGTATTATATACGTCACGACTTTTTTTTACAAACAAAAACACTATTTCTGTGTTCTTTTATATATTAATCTAGAACCTTTAGTTCTGAATTGTTTTTTTTGTCTTTTTACGTGACATGTTTTGCCATGAGCAAAAACCATCAGCGAATATGTTATACTAGAGCTACATTTAAGGAGGATTCATAATGCAAAAACCCTTAGCTTACCGCATGCGTCCAACTACAATTGACGATGTTGTTGGTCAGCAGCACCTTGTAGGTCCAGGTAAAATTATTCGACGCATGGTTGATGCCAACAGATTATCTTCAATGATTTTGTATGGTCCTCCAGGGACTGGTAAAACAAGCATCGCCAGTGCAATTGCTGGCTCGACAAAATTTGCTTTTCGTACGCTGAACGCTGCAACTGACAGTAAAAAGGATCTGCAAGTTGTGGTAGAAGAAGCCAAAATGAGTGGAACTGTCATTTTACTAATGGATGAAATCCATCGTTTGGATAAACCGAAACAAGATTTTTTACTGCCTCACTTAGAAAACGGACGTGTCATTTTAATTGGCGCAACCACTGAAAATCCGTATATAACAATCAATCCAGCCATTCGCAGCCGTACACAAATCTTTGAAGTAAAGCCATTAACAGAGGAAGATATTGCGGCTGCCGTTAATCGAGCCTTAACCGATACAGTAAACGGATTAGGTACACTACCACTCGAACTTGATGAAGCTGCTGAACTGCAGCTCACACGAGCAACGAACGGAGACTTGCGCAGTGCATTAAACGGATTGGAACTAGCAGCTATGTCAACTCAGCCTGATTCTGAGGGGATTATCCGTTTGACACTACCAATTATGGAAGAATGTGTTCAAAAAAAAGCTCTTTCCCATGATAAAGACGGAGACGCACATTACGATGTCATCTCCGCGTTTCAAAAATCGATACGTGGCAGTGATGTTGATGCAGCGTTACACTACTTGGCTAGATTAGTGGAAGCTGGTGAATTAGTCATCGCTTGTCGTCGACTGCTAGTTATTGCTTATGAAGATATCGGTTTAGCTAACCCTGGGGCCAGCAGCCGTACCGTCTTGGCTGTACAAGCAGCCGAAAAACTTGGACTACCTGAAGCGCGCATCCCACTAGCAGAAGCAGTTATTGATTTATGCCTATCACCAAAATCGAATTCTAGTGTTGAAAGTATCGACCGCGCATTAGCTGATATTCACAATGGAAAATTTGGAGAGGTCCCAAGTCATTTAAAGGATGGTCATTATCAAGGGGCTAAAGAATTAGGTCGAAGCATTGGTTATCAATACCCACATAGTTTCACTAACGGTTGGGTCAAACAGCAATACCTACCTGATAAATTAGTCGGTACACACTACTACATACCAAAATTGACAGGAAAGTATGAAAATGTTTTGGCACAACAATATGATAAGATAAATCAAGCACGAAAAAATTAAAATTTATTATAGACCATGAGTATTAATTGATGAATAGTTTATCGTGTGTTAGTATTAATACATAAGATATCTGCGATGTTCGCCGAGTGTTTAATAGTGTTGACCGAACAAATCATTACACATTGGGAATCTAAGTATCGCTATGGGAAAACATGCCTTTTCTCTTGGTAGTTTGATCTAGTAATCAGGATTCCCACCTGCATATACAGCGGGTTCAACCTCACAACACTCATAACGGCATCTGCGGATATTCTTTTTTTATGCAAAAAATGATAAATAATTATATAGGAGTGGCTTAACTTGATTCAGTTATTAATCCTTATCCTAGCCTTATGTTTATTAGGAATAGGTTGGTATATGAAAAGGCATCAGCATGATTTGCTTATCCTATTCACCCAAAGTAACACTAAGACAATTAAAGCTTTTTATCAGACTTTCTTCACCCTAGGGATTATTGGTATTCCACTTGGAATTTTCATCACATCTCGCATAATTTCCTTAATTTATGTTATTATAATATTAGTTATCTCTGCTGTTTTTGGTATCAATTTAGCTAAAAACTGGAAATAACTGATGAAGAAAGGGTGTTTAATATGTTGAATGAATACAAAAAAATCCTTGTGGCAGTCGACGGATCTAACGAAGCAGAGTTCGCCTTTAAAAAAGCTGCACAAGTCGCTAAAAGGAATAATGCCGAACTAATTATTGCTCATATCATTGATATTCGTGCATTTGAATCTGTCTCTTCTTTTGATGAATCACTGGCTGAAGAAGCAGCAAATATCGCCAAAGAGACATTAGATTCTTACATCAACTATGCTAAAGAAATCGGTGTTAATCAAGCAGAGTATATTATCGAGTATGGTTCACCAAAGATTTTAATTGCCAAAGAACTTCAACAAGAACACGATATCGACCTTATCTTACTTGGAGCGACAGGTTTAAATACTGTAGAACGAATTTTAATCGGCTCTGTATCCAGTTACGTTGCCCGTCACGCCCATTGTGATGTTTTAATTGTACGAACTGATTTAGACAATCATCTGCTTCAAAAAAGAACAAAAAAATAATTTTTAAAAGCCTGTCGTACTCTCTGAGCTGCAGGTTTTTTTGTTTACAAAAAAAGAAGTGCCCGAAAGACACTTCTTTTAAATAGTCATTATTTTTGTAATGCTTGTACGTCACGAGCAATCATTAATTCTTCATCTGTTGGGATTAAGAATACTTTTACTTTTGAATCAGCTGTTGAAATTTCAACTTCTTTACCGCGAACATTATTTTTTTCTCTATCAATTTCACAGCCAAACCAAGTTAAACCATGAATAACGTTCTCACGCATCTCAATATCATTTTCCCCGATACCTGCTGTAAAGACAATAGCGTCAACACCGTTCATTGTTGCAGCATAACTTCCGATATACTTACGCACACGGTCTTCAAAAATTTCAATAGCTACTTTCGCATCTTTATTTGTTTCTTCTGCTGCTAACAAATCACGCATATCACTTGAAATTCCCGATAAGCCGAATAGTCCAGATTTTTTATTTAAGATGTCAATCATATCTTTAATATCGGTTAAATTTAATTTTTCCATTAAGTACGGTAATAATGATGCATCAATATCACCTGAACGAGTTCCCATAGTCAAACCTGCTAACGGAGTGAAGCCCATTGACGTATCCACTGATTTACCGCCATCAACTGCTGTAACAGAAGCACCATTGCCTAAATGACAGGTAATAATTTTTGTTTCTTCAATTGGTTTACCTAGTAATTCAGCAGCACGTTTTGAAACAAAACGGTGGCTTGTTCCGTGCGCACCGTACTTACGTGCAGCAAATTTTTCATAATACTCTTTTGGAATACTGTATAAATAGTTTACTTCTGGCATTGTTGTATGGAATGATGTATCAAATACACCAACATTTAATGTATCTGGTAATAGTTTTTGGAAAACACGAATAACTTTTGCTTCTGCAGGGTTATGTAATGGTGCAAACTCTGCTAATTCATCAACCAATTTTAATGCGGCATCATCAATGATTGCTGATTCTTTAAAGTGTTCGCCACCAGCAACAATACGGTGTCCAGCACCTGTGATTTCTTCTAATGATTCAATAATTTTTAATTCTGTTAATTGATCCAGTAGCATATGAATAGCAATTTCATGATCTTCAATATCTTTAATAACTTCGTATTTTTCACCACTACCATATTTAATAGTGAAAATAGAGTCGTTTAAACCGATTCTTTCGACGATTCCTTTTGCCACAACAACCTCTTCCGGCATTGTGTATAATTGCCATTTTAAACTTGAACTTCCCGCATTAACTGCAATTGTTTTAGACATTTCTTATTCTCCCTCAACTAGTATGTTTTTTTCTCGCCATGAGCGAAATTGATTAATAAAGGAAATAACCGCTTGATTTTCCTTTAATGACGGCAATTCAGCCAGCAAAATTTCTTGGGCTTGAGCAGCTGTTTTACCTGGATTTTGAATAATAATTATTGATTTGCTCGTATCTTTATTTTTAAACAGTACAGCCGGTAGCTGCAAGACTGCTTGTAAATAAACATCTTTCAACAACCAATTTTTTAGTTCACCTGCTTGATCAGTCTCTAAAAAATTAGTCGGTACTAAGAAGACACCGAAACCATCTGCTTTTACATGCGCCATCGCTTGTTCCATTAATAAATGATGCGCATATGTGTGTCCTGATTGCGCCGCCACTTTATATGCTGCTGCACGCTCATCATCTGGATAGAAACCGACTGGTAAATCTGCTATAGCAAAATCAACCGGATCAATCAGCAATGGGTGCAAACTATCTTGGTGAATCAGTTCAGTATCTAATTCACACCAGTCTCTATTGACAGAACCAATACTCAACAATGTTTCATCCGCATCGACACCATAACTCTTTGTCTGATAACCAGCTAATGCCAAATTAGTCATAATGGTATAAAGCAGATTGCCTGTACCCACTACTGGATCAAAAAGAGTTAGGCTCTTTTTATCAGCTGCCAGCTGTTCCAACAGATATACAAACAAAAAACCTATTCCATCAGGAGTTAATTGATGGTTTGGCTGGATTTTTTCTTCTTTCAGTCCTTGTAATAAAACAAGTTGTGTCACTTTTCGTTTATCTTCGGCCGTTAATGACAAGCTGTTAAGTCGTTGATAAACCGCTTCTATTGCTGCTGTTTCTTCTTTTGTTGGTACATTATCAATCACTCGAACACTCTGCTGATCAAGATAATTTTCTTGATTCTCAATATACGCATCAAAAAAAGACGTGTCTAGTGCTTCTTGTAACGCTCCAACTGATTCACAAATTAATTGAAAGCCTTTTTCGATATCAGTTTGAGACACACCTGTCACCTCTTCCATCCCATAATAACAAAAGTCCTTTACTGTTTTATTTTAGCGAATGAAAACGAATAATTCAAGGTTTAAAATACAGAAAAAGAATAAGAAAATATTTTCTTATTCTTGTGAATTTATTCTAATTTTTTTCATAATCACGAAATCATTGTTTAATGTAGCCGTAATCTGAACAATTCCTTCAGTATCGAGCTGTTTCATTTCGATTTTACCAATATTATAAACAACAGCAGATTTCTGTACTAATTTATCTTGCTGGACTTCTGCTCTTTGCTCCGCAAGAGCGATTAAACACATAGCTTGATAATAATTTTCCATATCCCGATAAAACTTCTGGCGCGCAATACTTCCTTCAATCAAAAATAAATACAGTGTACTCAGCAGTATCAATAGCAACAGCATACCTAAAAAAATACCGCCCTGATGGTTATTCTGTATACAAGTAAAACGTATGCGTTTCTTTTTCATTCGTCTTAACCTCCGCCTGCACCGCATCATCCAATCGACTAAATGTGACTTCCTCGATATTCATCATTAAATAATGCTGTCCTTGTTTCCGACGAATTGTCTTATTTTCAGCATAATAACTGATGACTATTTTTTCTTCTTTTAGCTTTTCATTTTCTTTAAGAAGGTTCTTATTAATCAATTCTATTTGTGCTTTATTTGATGAGGCAATTGGATTCCCGTAAACGATATTCTGCAGTTGAATTTTCCCTAGCTCATAGTCAATGTCAGTTCGACGTAGCATCCGCTGTTTAAATTGCGGAATTTGTTTAACCAAAGGTACTGTAAATAACAGGCTGATTGTAAGAATCAACAAAGCCAATAAACAGTCGAATAGTGTAAACCCTTGATTATTCTTCATAAATCACTAATTTCCGGTTCAACTGGCTGATTTCAAGTGCCTTTGGTGTCAGCTGCTTGATCTGAATACTTTCTCGCTGCTTGATTGAATCGACCACATCTGTTTTTCTTTGTAATTTTATTAAATCATAGGCATGAGCAGCCAACTTTGCCTGCTTTATTTGCTCTTCTTCATGATGAATTTGACCCGTGACTGCTAAACTCAGTAGTCCTAAATAAACAACCAACGCACTAAACGCTACTAAGGCCTCAAATAAGATATAACCTTGATAATTAGTTTTTCTCATTTTGTCTCACTAACTTTCCGCTGCCGATTTGTGTTTTATAAATAATATCTTCATTTTTTATTGTATCTCTAAAAACAAACTTATGAATTGTTTTTGGAGCTCCTGAACCTGATAAATCAATTACCGATCCAGCTTCTTTAATAAATAATGTTGTTGGAAATTTTAAAATTGTTTCTTTAGTTTTACTGCTACTTGGTTGTCCATGTAATCGGTATCTAAAAAAAATTGTCTGTTCTCCTTTAAAATCAACGTGTATAGCTGTTGATCTACCCGTGACAATCGCATGATATTGTGTTCGGTAATAATTTCGTTCAAACTGCTGCAACGTATGTTCGTTAGTTAATTGCTCTGACCAGCCCGAGAGCATAAATAACGGACACAGTAAGAAAAAAGTGCTGACTACCAAAACTACCAACAATTCAATTAAAGTAAACCCTTGATATTTGTCATTCATATTTAGTTGTTATTCTTTTCTGTTTGGTTCAATAGGTGCTTCAGTGTTTTTAGTATCTTTAGGCAATACTATTTTGTGTTCATCAGCTTTTTTAAATTGTTCTTCTGTTAAGTAGCCTGCAGTTTGCAAAGCAGATAAACTTTCAGGATATTTTTTTGTGTCCATAAAATACATTTCTGCTTGTGTTTCAATCACCTTTTCCAGACCTGCACGCTCATTTTTAACAATTTGTTGACGATGTTTCATTAGATTAGGTACAAATAATAATAATAAAACGGCAATAATGAATAAAACAACCAACATTTCCAACAAAGTAAATGCTTCATAACGCTTTTTCTTAATTTCCATCATCCAGTAAGTCCCTCCATTCCCTGATAAATCGGTAGCAACAGCCCTGCATAAACCGAAACAATCAACAATGCAATAAGCAGGAAAGATATGGGTTGAAACCATACCATGCTTCTTTCAATTCGTTGAATATACTGGTACCAAGCGGCCTGACCATATATGACCAATTCTTGACCTAACTGCCCTTTCATCTCACCATGTTGAATAATTAATGACAGCTCCGGTGTTAAAAACTGCCAGTCCCTCATTGCCCGTCTAATAGAGTAGCCTTGTTCTAAACGGTGTTTTATCTGCACTGACATTGCCTGCATTAACGGAGTATATCCGGTACCCTCCATAATGACGACTATCTCGCGAAACTCCATCCCCATTAACAAGAGCTGTCCCCATTCTGTTGCAAATAAAGAAGTATGATATTCTTTTAAATACAAGCCGATGATAGGCAAACGACAGAATAAATTAGTACTACGAATTGGATCTGTATGCTTTACATAGTAGCGAATCACTCCGATACTTAACAAACCGAGGATAGCACAACCACCCATGATATACGGCAAGTACTCAATAAACATCAAACCGATATTTGTCGACTGCTTACCCGCGTATAAACTTGAGAGTTGTGGTAGAATGAACCAACGTAGTCCTAACATCATGCCAATCAAAAAAGTGACTAATAGCAATGGATACGTCAGTGTTTTTTTCATTTTATCTTTTTGTTGCTGTACATCCTTTAAATAGGTCGCAATCCGCTCTAATGTCTGAGGAAATTCACCATGAATTTCGGCAAATTGTAGTTGTGCGGTTTCCCTATTTTGAAAGCCGATACGCTTTAAGCAGACACTCAACGGATAGCCGTGGCCCAACTGCCGTCTGACGCTAATCAACTCTTTTTTCCGCTTGGGCTGAATCGTTTCAATAAACACCAAACTTTTTTCAAGTGTAAAACCACTCAACAGCAACTCACTTAAGAAGCAGATCAGCTTTAGCCGCTCTTTAGCTGTTAAGCCTCTACACCAAATATCTTGTTTGAGTTTTTTGTGTAATTTTCCCCAAATCGTACGCTTGCTGTAAACTTTTTTCCCAATTAGCCACCTCTACCCCGTCAAATGTCATATCGTACAAAACTGCATAGGACAGGTCTTTCATTTTAATCAATTCTTGATAAATTATGCCACGCAGACATTCAGTTAACTCTAGCTTTGAGACCCCTAAATCAACTAGACGATCAACAACATGATGCTTATCTTTTGCATGAACTGTTGAAAATACTAAGTGTCCAGTTAATGCCGCACGAATTGCCATTTCCGCAGTGACCTTGTCTCGTATTTCGCCAATAATCAATAAATCAGGTCGGTGTCGTAAACAGACCTTGATTAACTCAAAATAAGTCAAGCCAATCGCTTCATTCACCTGACACTGTAAAAACTGTGTATCCTCAATTTCAACAGGATCTTCAATTGTAATAACCTGTTTACCATCAACACGCTGCAAATGTTTGGCAAGAAGATACATTGTTGTTGATTTACCAGCACCGGTTGGTCCTGAGAAAAGGTACAGTCCATTTAAACCGACAGCCCGTTTAATTTGCTGGCGCTGATTTGGCAAAAGATACTTGAGGTCTGCCTTTTTTGACCAATCATACAACAAGCGGATCACCAAAGTTTCCCGATTCATAAAATCAGCAACAGTAGATAAACGGATACGACATTGATGCTTTTCGGTTAATTTTATTTTACCGCTGCCGACTTGTACGCGGCGTTTTTCAGACACGTCCATACCGCCCAAATACTTAAAGTATAAAATTAGTCGTTCGCCTTCTTCTACCGATAGTTTCTGATAAAGGCTTGTCTGTTGATGATATCTGAATGAAATTTGATATTCTTCCTTGCCCGCAGGTAAAACATAGATATCACTGATCCGCTGTTTTTCTCCTTGTAAGATGATCCGACGCGCCATTTTTTTTACCGACATGACATCCTCCTTTCATCATAAATATTCGAAATTATTTAGATATTCTTTTTCAATCAATCGATTGGATAATAAAAAAACCCCTTTTTCAAGGAGTTTTTCAATCAAATTGTTAAATATCAGCAGAAGTAAAGACTTCTGACACATCATCATCTTCTTCTAAGGCATCAACAATAGCCTCAATTTTATTTTTATCTGCATCAGAGACTTCTATCAAATTTTGTGGGACCATGGTTAATTCAGCTTGTGCTAATATTAATCCTTGCACTTCAAGAGCATCTCGTACATCCGGAAAATCTGCTGGTTCTGTGTAGATTTCAAATACTTCATCAGATGTAAGCAAGTCTTCCGCACCAGCATCAATCACTGCTGACAGCATAGCATCTTCATCTAAATCAAGACCTTCACGTTCAATAGCGATATAACCCTTTCGGTCAAACATGTAGGCCACTGAGCCCGACTCACCCATTGAACCGCCGTGTCGTCTAAAAGCAACCCGTACGTTAGTTGATGTCCGATTGCGATTATCCGTTAATGTATGAACTAAAATTGCAACGCCTGCAGGACCATACCCTTCATAAATGACTTCATCATAGTTTTCACCTTCACCTGATGATGTTGCTTTCTTTATGGCCCGATCGACATTATCATTCGGCATATTAGCCGCTTTGGCTTTATCTAAAACTAATCGTAACGAAGGGTTAGCGGTTGGATCAGGGCCTCCATCTTTGGCAGCCATATAGATTTCACGTGATAATTTTTGAAAAACTTTACCGCGTTTCGCATCTTGTGCGCCTTTTCTACCCTTGATATTGTTCCACTTTGAATGTCCTGACATTCTAATCCCTTCTTTCTAATTAGTTGACTCTTCTACATTTTACCATATATTTGTCTACAAATTACAGAAATTATGATTTACGCTTTGATTTAACTTTCCCTGTTTTTAGCCAGGTAATCAGCATCACCAGAACACAAGCTGTTAACGCTCCAATGCTGTCTAACGCAACATCTTGAAACAGCGGCGTCCGTCCCCCGGTAATCATTTGGTGAAACTCATCTAAAGCTGCATAACCCGTTGCACTCAGCCAGCCGAATAACCCTGAAATAAATAAACTTCTTGTTTTATGATATAACACTAAACACAACGATCCCCCCAACACAAAAAATGTCAGAAAATGTGCTCCTTTTCGAATAAAAAATTCTACAAATTTAAAATAACCATCCGCTTCAATGCTCACAGGTGAACCACCATATGAAAATGAAAACTTTGATAAAAAGCCTTTAAACGGCTCATTTTTTAATACCTTTGCTAGCAAAGACACTTGTGACTGCTGTTCATACGTTTGTGACGAACTAAAAAATAAAACAATCATCACAGCCATAGCAATAAGTAAAAATAATTTTTCTTTTGAAATATGTTTCATCAAGTCACTCCTTATAGTATACCTATCTTAACCTGTCAGTTCCCTCATTTCAATGACTAGTGCAGATAAGATAAAATCATGTATAATGATAATAATATTAGAAAGGGGTTATATATTCATGACATATTCAATCACTTGGGACTTAGATTCACTATTTGACGGCGGAGTCGAGTCAAAAGAACTATCTGATCGGCTATCACTACTTGACACACAACTAAAAGAATTTGACGGCTTAGTAAAGAACTGGAATGTTGAGGCCGACACTCCGAATTTTGCTGATTTCAATCAGATTTTCTCAACAATCGAAACAACACAAAAAGGCTTATCTCAATTAGTCAGCTACGTAACAGCTATTCAGTCTGCTGATGTTACCAACAAAAAGGCTGGAACTATTTTAGCAGCAATTTACGGTAAAATTACCGAATTTGACAACAGTCATATTATTTTAGTTAAAAAATTAACTGGAATGTCTGATGACGCTTGGAAACAGCTACTTGCAATTCCGCTGCTGCAAGAGCAAGGTGTAGCATTTAATTTAAATGAAATGCGAACACGCGGTCAGCGGCTATTAAGCGAAGCTGAAGAAACGATTATCAACCAATTGACCAATGACGGCTTAACAGGTTGGAGCACACATTATGATACAATTGTCGCTCAAATAACCATTCCTTTTACAGAAAAAGATGGTACAACACTGGACTTATCGGCGGGTCAAGCATTCAACCGCATGATGGGAGATGCCGATGCCAACGTCCGTAAAGATCTGTTTAATAAATGGGAAGCGGCTTGGGCCAAAGAAGCGCCTATTTTAGCCGACACGCTAAATCATTTAGATGGTTTCCGTTTAACAACCAATAAACTCCACGGTATTACCGATCATCTGGAAATCCCTTTAGAATATAACCGCATGTCTAAAAAAACACTGCAAGCTATGTGGGGAGCAATCAGTGAAAATAAACAACCTTTCGTTGATTTCTTAACACGCAAAGCTAACCTGTTTGGTAAAAAGCGTATGGAATGGCAAGACCAAGATGCTCCTGTCTTAATTGGTGACTTTAAAGAAAAGCGCTACTCTTTTGACCAAGCCGCTGAATTTATTATTGAAAACTTTAATAAATTCAGTCCTAAAATGTCTGATTTTGCAAAAAAAGCGTTCGAACAATCATGGATTGAAGCTGAAGATCGTCCTGGCAAACGTCCTGGCGGCTATTGTACCGGACTCCCAGAAAGTCAAGAATCACGTATCTTTATGACTTATGGTGAATCAATCAATGAAGTAGCAACACTTGCACATGAATTAGGGCATGCCTTCCATTCTCATGTGATGTGGGATTTACCAACTATCAGTCAGGATTATGCAATGAACGTTGCTGAAACAGCAAGTACTTTTGCAGAATTAATCGTTGCCGACGCTACCTTGCAGCAAGCAGCTTCAATTGAAGAAAAAGTTAATCTATTGGATATTAAAATCCAAAATTCCATTGCCATGTTTATGAATATCCATGCACGTTTTATCTTTGAAGATAATTTCCATAAAAAACGTAAAGAACAGCTACTGACAGATGAAGATATCACAGAATTAATGGTTGCAGCTCAAAAAGAATCTTACTGCGATTCGTTAGCAAGTTACCATCCGCATTTCTGGGCAAGTAAATTGCACTTCTATATCGATTCTGTACCGTTCTATAACTTCCCGTACACATTCGGCTACTTATTCAGTATGGGAATCTATGCCTTTGCGAAAGAAAAAGGTACGAACTTTGAAGACGATTATATCGCCTTACTCCGTGATACTGCGTCTATGAACACTGAAGAACTCGCAGAAAAACATTTAGGTGTTGATTTAACTAAAGCTGATTTCTGGCAAGCTGGAATCAACATGATTAAAAAAGATGTCGCTGAGTTTATCGAGTTAACCAACGATTACATTAACTAAATGAACTGCTGAAAAGTCTGAAAGATATCTTTCAGACTTTTTTTAATACACTGAAAAACTGTCAGGAAAATTTCCATCAACTTTCTAACTATGATACACTTTGACTAACTTATTTTGACAGTTTAGGAGTGAATTTTTTTGTCTAAAAATAAACGCATCACACTTTTTTTCAGCAGCGTCATTCTCTGTTTTTTAGGCGGTTTAGTTTTTGTTTCGCTGTCTTCTCAACTGTACCAGCAAGATACACTGGCACAAGTAATCCACGTGAAAAATGAACCGCCGAAAGCAGTCACTGACGAAAAAGGGAATAAGGAGTCACATATCACCCAACAATTGACAGTTAAACTGCTTAATGGTTCTTTAAAAAATCAGACATTTGACATAACCAATACCTTTTCCGCTTCTCAAATAAAGAATCAGCAGTATCGCAAGGGGAATAAACTATTCGTTACCGGCACACAGAATCCTCTTCCCAGCCTAACAATTGTTGAGGCCAAACGTGATACATCTCTGTTTGTATTGACTTTGCTGTTTGTCTTACTGCTTTTCATTGTCGCTGGTCGACAAGGCATATTTACGTTTATCAGCTTATGCTTAAACAGCGTATTAATCGGCACAGCACTTTTAGTATATCGCAGTCAAAATGACCAATTATTACTTCCTCTATTTTTAATAATTAGTCCCGTACTGATTTTCAGCACATTATTTTTATTAAACGGTTATTCAAAGAAAACAAAAATCGCCGGGATTGCAACACTTTTCGGTACGTATTTAACCTTCTGTATTGGTTTTATTGTTATTACTTTATTACAGCACAAGGGATTGCATTATGAAGAAATGGAATTGATTACACGACCTGCACATACAATTTTTCTAACCAGTCTGTTTATCGGCTGCTTAGGCGGTGTAATGGATATCGCAGTCACCATTACATCATCTTTGACTGAGATAGCTGCAAATAATTCAGCTCTTAACCAACAAGATTTGAAACAAGCGGGCTATTCAATTGGCAGTGAAATCACTGGTCCCATGATAAATATCATGATTTTTTCTTACTTAAGTGGCGCCATCCCCCTAATCATTATTTTTTTAAAAAATCAGATGTCTTTTAATTATACATTTTCCATCGTTCTTTCCCTTGAATTGGCTCGAGCATTAGTCGGCAGTATCGGGATTGTTTTAACCGTTCCGATTACCATTTTTTTAGCAAGTCGCATATTATCTTCAAAAGTAAAGGAAGGAAAAATATGAGTGTCAATTTACTATTGCTGTTAGTCCTCGGCGGTCTGATGTGGTGGATTGGTGGACGCACAGGTATCAATACCTTCATTGTTTTAATTATTAATCTATTCATCATGTTTACCGCCGTTATTTTAATCCACTGGGGATTTTCTGTTTTTTGGATAACCTTATCAGCGAGTATTTTAATCAGCGCCATGAATCTGTTTGCTATCAACGGGTATCATCCCGCAACAAAGTATGCCTTTCTCAGCAGCCTGATAGTTTTACTCTTAATGCTCGGAGTCATCTATTTAGCCGTCACAACGATGCATCTGCAGGGGTTACCAAGCGAAGAACTAATGGAGATGGACATGTACTCTTTAGATATCGGTGTGTCTTTTGTGTCAGTCAGCGTATCCGTTCTAATTATGAGTCTCGTCGGTGCTATTAATGATGTCGCTATTTCCATTGCTTCCGCGCTTTCAGAAGTAAAAAAGACATCCCCTAGCATCTCGCAAAAATTGTGGTATCAATCCGGAATAACGATTGGCAAGGATGTTTTAGGGTCAACACTGAATACACTTATCTTTGCTATCGTTGGCGGACAGTTGGCTGTTTTTATCTGGATCACTGATTTAAATTACTCCTTAACTGCTTTATTCAACTCTAAACTGATTGTCACCGAATGGGTTAGTATTATAATCAGTGGTATTAGTATTATTTTAACCATTCCGATTACAACTTACCTGATGACCAAACAAGAAACAACCGATAATGAATGAAGTAGCCTTATCTTATATTTTTTTGTTATTCACACACTAATAAACAAAATCATCCAGCTGTTCAATAATCTGAATAGCTGGATGATTTATCTTATTTAACTCAGTACAACTTCTTTTTTCTTTTTAACTTTATAATATATCTCACCTTTGGCAGAACCTAGAGTGATAGTATCACCAGCTTCTACTTCACCTGAAAGCAGTACTTCACTTAAGCGATCTTCCACTTCTTTTTGAAGTGCTCGGCGAATTGGCCGCGCACCATATTCTGGGTCAAATCCTTCTTTACTGATAACATCAATTGCTCCGGCTGTCATTTTTAGCGTAATATCTTGCTCCGCTAATCGGTCCACAATCGAACGACTCATTATTTTAACAATTTCATGAATTTCTTCCTTACTTAATTGATGGAAGACAACTGTTTCATCGACACGATTTAAGAACTCCGGACGGAAAGCTTTTTTCAATTCTTCTAAGATACGTGATTTCATCGCTTTATAATCATGGGAGGCATCAGCAGAACCAAAACCAACTGTTTTTTCATCTCGCAGTGATGTAGCACCGATATTGGATGTCATCACAATTACAGTGTTTTTGAAATCAACTTTACGTCCTTTCGAGTCTGTTAAGTGTCCATCATCCAACACTTGTAATAAGACATTAAAGACTTCAGGGTGTGCTTTTTCAACCTCATCAAATAGGATAACCGAGTAAGGGCGACGACGAATTTTTTCAGTTAGCTGACCTCCCTCATCATGTCCAATATAACCCGGAGGCGATCCGACTAACCGACTGGTTGTGTGTTTTTCCATAAATTCTGACATATCAATCCGAATCAACGCATCTTCCGAACCAAACATTTCTTCAGCTAAAGTTTTAGCCAGTTCTGTTTTACCGACACCTGTTGGTCCTAAGAACATAAATGAACCGATAGGTCGTTTAGGGTCTTTTAACCCGCTGCGTGAACGACGAATAGCTTTTGAAACAGCAATAACCGCTTCGTCTTGACCAACAACACGTTGATGCAGGACAGATTCTAAATCTAAAAGACGATCGCTCTCCGTTTTTTCAACTTCTTGTAACGGTACTCCAGTCCACTGAGAAACCACTTTGGCAATATCTTCATCCGTTACTTGCGTTTGATATTCATTTGACTTAGGTCCATGTTTCTCTACCATTTTTTCTAATTTAGAAACAGCTTTTTTCTCTTCTTCACGAATAGCTGCAGCATCTTCAAAATTAAGTTGACGAATAGCCTGATCTTTACGCCCGATGATTTCTTTCACCAATAATTCTTGTTTACGCACCGGTGTTTCTTCTGCTGATAAACGTAATTTGGCATGCGCGGCTGCCTCATCAATTAAATCAATTGCCTTATCCGGTAATTGACGATCTGTGATATATCGTGCAGACAAGTGTACAGCAGCTTGAACAGCTTCATCTGTAATTCGTACGCGGTGAAACTGTTCATATCGTTTGCGTAGTCCTTGTAGCATCTGTTCCGTTTCATCTGCCGTTGGTTCTTCAATCATAATCTTGGCGAAGCGTCGCTCAAGAGCAGCATCTTTTTCGATGTATTTTTGATATTCATTTAATGTTGTCGCACCAATTGTTTGTAATTCTCCACGAGCCAAAGCCGGCTTCATGATATTTGATGCATCAATAGCACCTTCAGCCCCACCTGCACCTATCATCGTATGAATTTCATCAATAAACAAAATAATATTTCCTTCATTATAGATTTCATCTATCATCTTTTTCATACGGCCTTCAAATTCACCACGATACTTGGTACCAGCAACAACTGAGCCCATATCAAGCATCATCAATCGTTTATCTAACATCTCTTCAGGGACATTGCCATCTGCAATACGTTGTGCAAGTCCCTCTACAATTGCTGTTTTTCCGACACCTGGCTCACCTACTAATACGGGATTATTCTTTGTGCGTCGAGATAACACTTGAAGTAATCGATCAAGTTCAATTTGACGCCCAACTAAAGGATCCAGTTTACCACGACGAGCTGATTCAGTTATATCACGAGCTAATGAATCCAACATCGGTGTTTTTTCATTTCCCATATTATCTTTCTTCACTCGTTGACGACCATTATTTGCTTCTTTATCAATACCAATACGCTTGAATAACTCTTTGCGCATCATACCTAAATTAATTTGCTCATTAATCAATATCTGTGTCGCAGCAATAATTTCATTACTTAACATTGCTAATAAAACATGCTCTGTTCCAATACCTGTGGCATCCAGTTTTCGCGACTCATCTTCAGAAAACTTCAGCAACTGTTTAGCACGTGGTGAATAGGGTAGTAATTCACCTAAACGAATCGGCTTATTATCTGAGTACGGCATTTCTTCAAAAATAATATCCAAAACACGATCTGGTGTTACTGAAAAATCGTCTAACACCTTACCAGCAATACCTTGACTTTCTCGAGCAAGTCCGTAAAGAATATGCTCTGTTCCTACTGTATCTTGATGTGTCATCTTTGCAGATTCTTGTGCATACGCTAAAGCCTGTTTTACGCGTTGTGTAAATAATTCATCTCTCATATACGTCACTCCCCATCTTCATAACTAAGATGCTCCAATAGTTCCAGCATCATTTGTGCTCTCATCGTACTGCCACCATTTAACGAAAGCAAACTTTTTGAATTTAACAGCACCATAAAAAAATGCATTTCTCTGGCAGATATCCAACCGTGAATAAACAACTGATTCAGTAGTGCTTTTGTATCACTTTCTGTCAACTCTGAACCGATTAATTCAGTAAAATGTGTTAAATCATCACTATTTGCTAACAACTCTATTTTTAAAATACGAATATAACCGCCACCACCACGTTTACTTTCCACTTTATAACCTTTAGGAATCGTAAAACGTGTATTAATTACATAATTAATTTGAGACGGCACACAATCAAATCTTTCAGCAATTTCTGAGCGCCTTATTTCAATCTGATTAGTGGCTGCTAGAATTTCTTTTAAATACGACTCAATCATATCAGACATATTTCGATTATCCATAAACACACCACCTTTATTGACTATATCTGACCTTTATTATATCAGATAACCCTATCCAAGTAACAGTAATTCGATTGCTTATAAAAAATTTTAATAGTTATTAAAAAAGACCTGTACACCAACTACAGATCTTTTGACTTAATCTACTTAATTTTCTTGTCCATATGTGCGTGACTGCCCATATGTCCCAAACTTCTCAATCACATCATCTAATTGTGTGTCAGTTAATACCACTGGTGTCCCAATGGCTTTTGTTCGGTAATACAACTTTGCCATAAATTCAATATCTTTGGCTATAGAAAATGCATCGCATAAATCTTTTCCAACAGCAATCGTCCCATGATTACCTAATAATAACCCTTTGTCTTCACCAATTGTATCAAAAACTACTTCAGCTAGTTCCGGTGTTCCAAACGTTTCATACGGACAACAACGAATTCTTTTTCCTATCGACCCAATAATATAATGGATTGGTAAAATATCTTCTTGCAAACACGCAAAAACTGTAGCATATTCTGAATGCGTATGAACAACCGCATTTACATTGTGAGTATTTTGATAAAAAATTCGATGCATGTCGTATTCACTTGATGGTTTTCGATCTCCTTCAATAACATCCCCATCCAAAGTTAATACAGTAATATCTTGTGGTGTTGTTTTATGGTAGGGAATTCCGCTAGGTGTGATCAGCATCACTTTATCTTTTCGAACATAGATACTTAGATTTCCGCCAGTTCCTGTTGTCAACCCTTCATCTAACATTTTATTTCCGTAGTCTACCAATTGCTTTCGTAATTCCATGTATCTCATAGTGCACTTCCTCTTAATAAAATTGTGTCACATCTGTTTCAAAATAGCTGCCTAAACTAAAGGGCGAATAGATTCCTTTGTCCGTTACAACCCCGCTGATTCTAGTCGGCGGGGTAATATCAAATGATGGGTAAATTGCTTTGACATCAGGTAAAGCAATCGGCGTACCCCGAAATGTCAAAACTTGCTGCGGATCCCGCTGCTCAATCACTATGTCTTCACAGCTATACTTATCTTGGTCCGGAATTCCCGTCACATAATACGGGATACCATAATGCTGTGCTAACAAAGCAATTTGATTCGTACCTATTTTGTTAGCAATATGACCGTCACGAGCAATCGTATCAGCTGCTGATGTATACACATCAATATTTTGTGTTTCCATCGCATAGGCGACCATATTATCTGTAATCAGTGTTGTGTCAAATCCCAAATCCGCGGCACAACTTGCAGTCAAGCGGGCCCCTTGCAAATAAGGTCTTGTCTCTGCACAAATAATTTTTAAATCATTATTCGCATTTTTAGCTGCACGCAGTAACGTACCGACTATCGTTTCACCAAAACATTGTGTTAAAACCGTTCCATTATCAGGTATCTGTTTTAACAAATAGTGTCCGACAATATCCATAATCGAGTAGCGGCGATTTAACGAAGCCACGGTAGTTTCAACAATTGCTTCAACTGGATTTTTGTCATGCTTAAGAGCTTGCTCCCCCGCATGTAAACAATTGGTTGTAATCTGCATCATGCGATTTGCCGTCGTTGGTCGGGCATAACCGATAGTTTCAGCTGCCTGTGTTAAATAGGTTATCTGCTCTTGTTCTGATTTACCTCGTGCTTCATAAGCTGCCAAAGCCATCCCCATGCCTGCTGCCGTATAAGGTCCAGCACTTTGTGTTACCATATCATGAATTGCTTGTGCCACTTCTTGATGCGTCCGACATTCGACAAAGATGGTCTCTGTCGGATAAATCCGTCGGTCGAGAATTCTAACTTTGCCATCTTCGTACCAAGCAACATTTTCATATTTCAATAAAAAAGGCATCCCTTCATCTGCTCGCAACATATCATCGTCCCTCTTTCTGTGTATTCAAACATGTGATAACATCCTGTCCTGATACAAATGATTTCCGCTGAACAATCAGCTGAGTCGCAATCACCAATAATTTACGTTCCATTGCTAGTTTATCAATCGAATCTGGTACTGTCGTTAACTCTGCCACTTTCGAATCACCAATAACTCGGCGAATAATTTCTGTGCCTGTGTACCCTAAAGCATCCGACATTACATCAGCTAAATATTTTTGCCGATAAATCGTACTTTGATATAAAGACAGTTTAACCTTTTCTTGATATAGTTGATTAAGTTTCTGATAAACCAAATCAAATACATCACTAATTGTAATAACTAACCATTTTTCAAATTTTCGGTCAGTTTGATAATATTGATTCTGAATATAAGGAAAAATTAAATGTGCTAATACATTGCCGATATCATAACCCGCTGGCCCATAAAAGGCAAATTCAGGATCGATTACCTTCAGACCTTGTTCATTTATAAAGATTGAACCCGAATGTAAATCTCCATGCAGCAAAGATTGACTATTATTCATATATTGATCACGCAACTGTGCAACTTCGTTTATTAGTTCAGTATTCTGATAGATATTTTTCAATACAAATTCTTCGTTTCCAGATGTTATCACATTACGCTGTTTATAATCATTATATGGCTCTGTAAATACTAAATCCTCACTAATATCGCACATATCAATATTAATAAATTCTTTCAAGCGTTCTTTCTTTAACTTAGACACACACGCATGATCCGTCGTATTTAAGAGTGTCTCAGCTAAAAAATCGCTGATTTTTTCAGCAAGTGTTGGAAATATTAATCGCTTTGCTAATTGATGCCGTAAATTTTTATAAGCCGAAATATTTTCCATAATAATAACGGCATCTTCCTCATTATAATAGTAAATTTCAGGAACAGCATTTGGAACAAATGTATGCTCAATCTGTAAAGCCTTAACTTCAATACGATTACGGTCAATGCTTAACGGGCGGCCTGATGAACGCAAATACTGGTCTGAGTATTTAACAATACAACTGATATCCGTTTTTACTTCTGTTACGCTGAATACATAGTTAATATTGCCATCGCCAATTTCTTCAACTAATAACAGTGCATCAGGTGCAAATAAATCAGTGTTAGCTTTTACATAACTCTCCAAACTATCAATACTAAATTTCTCAGACATTTTACCAACCCTCTCAAATAAAATCATTTCAAACAACTAAAAAAGCATCCACGCTAAGAATAACTTAACATAAATGCTTTTACACTAAAACCTAACGCACCCAAGAGGAGTCGAACCCCTAACCTTCTGATCCGTAGTCAGACACTCTATCCAATTGAGCTATGGGTGCAGTTCATAATGTTGAGGAGTGAAATTTGACTAAGCAAAATGATTAATTTTTCTCAAAATTATTTGATATTAATCACATCTACTTTTAAAATAAAGCAATAACATACTAACATCTTCAATAAATAAATATTTTACATCATTATGAAAAAACATAAAACTACTTCTCATTGATAATAACACCTATCAACTATATTGTCTAGTACAATTCAAAACAGATATTTTGTCTAGCTTAATTTGACAAATGAAATCTATTAAAAATAAACAAGATAAATATCTCCAAATTCCATTTTCTATCGAACTCATAGAAAGTTATATATAATAAAATTAAACTAATCAAAAGAATAGCTTACGGATATAGAAGCTTTTGAAATTATATATAGAATATTACTTAGTTTTAAAGACAATCAAAACCTCCAGTGTGAACTGGAGGTTTGTTCTTCGGCTGAAAGCCTCTATTGCCGGCCTGAGCCTAAAAGGCTCACTGAAAAAGTCTCCCTTATGCACCACATTCACTCGCTGATCCTAAAAG
>NZ_NGJS01000029.1 GCF_003950515.1 Vagococcus vulneris | reverse complement strand
AGTCGCAATTCAAAGACAAAGTTGATTCTGTCATTGATTATGTTGCTAAAATAAAAGGTTTAATCCCTTTTATTTAATCCAAAAGGATCGTTCTTTAAATCAATTAATGATGATTCGAATTCGTTTATTTTATTCATTATTTCAATATCTAATTCTTTTTTAGCCTTAGTATCTTCTGCCAAAGTTCTAAGGCTTTCTTCTATTCCTTTTAAACTTAGTGCTATTTGTTTAATTTCCTTCTCCATGTCTTCCCTCCTATGCAATGTCATCGCCATTCATTTCTGCAATTTCCATTTGACGTGCTGTTAAACGTAACTGGTACGGCTGCAAATTGTTTAGACTAACCATTTCAATGACTTTCTGTGCATTTACAAAATCAACTCGTCTGATGTCGTAGTAGCGTGGCACATTGAATGTATCTTTCAATCGTTTGTAGATAATGCCACGGAAATGGCCATGCTTAGCTAAAAATAAATCATCTGATACAGGCTTACCGAATAGTTCATCAGTTAATTGCCATGCCTTTGTACCAACCAAAGATTGAATAGCTCCGCCCTCGCTGCGTGTTAACGTGATGCTGTCACGTAACTCTTGAACGTCCTGTTTAACTTCATCACGCATAGTGACCATATCTTCTTTAATTCCTTGCATTTCCTTAACCATGACAAGCTGTGTTTCCAATTGCTGCTGCAATGTTACTAATTCATTATTTTCAATCATTGATAATCTCTCCCTCGATAATCGTATTTTTGTTAATGCTGCTTAAATCTGATAAAAATTTATCTAACCGTTCAATCAAGAAATTCAGTTCCTGTTTTGCTAAATTATCTCGACTGATTACTTCTGATAAATCCATGTAGACTAAACTTCCTGCTTGTGCTAAAAACTCGTTTGACTTCTTCAGTAAATCTGACAAATGCTTGTAATCAGAAACCAGTTTTTGAGTAGCGTTCAGTCTACCTTCAGCTTGATTAATAGCTTGTGATAGCTGTTCGTATTTAACCGACTTCTCGTCCACTTCTGAACGTTTTTGGAGTAAACCCCTGTAACTTTCTTCAAGCTGCTTTATCTCGTCTCTAAGCTCATTATTTTGCTGTTTGTAGTACTCATAGTTTTTCTTAGTCGCTTCAAAGTTACCTTTCAGACTGTGATAATCATCAGGTATCTTCTCAATCTCGATTTCTCTGACTTCTGGCTCACGATTGGTTAGTTGTTCGATAGTTTCGTCTTTCTGTTTAAGCTGTTCGCTTTGCAATTTATTTTGTCGTTTTAATTCTTGCAACTCACGGACAGTTGACGGATCACCTTGTTCAGCTTTAGCTATTTCTTTTTGTTTTTGATCTTCAGGTAAGGTTGCGATTAGATAAAGAGTTGTACTTCCTAAATCTTTCAACGTTGAAACATTTGAGAGATTATTAGCAACTTTCATCATCCTATTTGCTTCGGGATAACTTACTCCAATATCGTCTAACCAATTTTTAAATTCCCCATGAACCAAATCGTTTTCTTTAACATGGTTTAAACGTCTGCCAATTTCCCAAATTGATTGCCCAGCTATCTGTTTGTGATAGTTAATTTCCAACTCAATCTGGTTTAAGTCAGAGGACAATGTTAGTTCGTTCATGCTATGCCTCCTGTTTCTTTTCTCGCAATCTGTAATCACGAATAATTGTTAAAATAAATAAATTGACTGCTGGACCTTTGTCACTTCCTTTTAATGCTCTTTGCACCCACACACGACTTTTACCGTATGCTGAAGCTAGGTCTTGTTCAGAAATTTTATTCGTTTCCATAAAATCTTGTACTAGCTTCCTTCCGTTCTCAATCTCTGACATATCGCGACTCCTTTCGATATATTTTAAAATTGTAAGTTAAAATGATAGAAAAAATGTATATACACTGTTGCTAACTGTATACCAATATGCTACAATTTAACCATAGTTAAATAAGCTAACAAACCTAGTAATATTATTAAAACTGTCGCCAAACCGTTTGAATATTAAAGGTGTTTTTAGTTTGCTTTTTAGCTATCAAATTAACTTACATACACAGTATATATGCTTATATGCTACAAGTCAACAGTTTTGTAGATTATTAGTATACAAATTTTGTCGTATGTAACTCGAAAGGTGATAACAATGGGATTGTACGATAAAATAAAAATTTTAGCTGAGAAACAAAAACTATCAATTAGACGATTAGAAGAAAACTTAGGCTATGGAAATGGAACTATCAGAAGATGGGATAAACAAACTCCTGGCGTCGACAAAATTAAAGAAGTCGCCGACTATTTTAATGTATCTGTCGATTATTTATTAGGCAGAGATATTAACAATCAGGGTGACCCTACCGACTTAAACGATATACTGGACTCAGTGATGTCTTTTGATGGCGAACCAATGACAGAAAATGATAGAGAAGTCATAAGAGCGTTCCTGGAAGGTAAATTTGGTAAATAAGTGAGGTAGCTATATTGAAGAATGTTATCGATGAATTAAACGTAAGAGGTATTAAAGTTATTTTTTTAGAGCTTGATAAACATGGTTATTGTGTACCACAAAGAAATATCATAATCATCAATCAAAATTTAAACGAAACAGATCAATTAAAGGTTTTATTTCATGAGCTGGGCCATTTTAATCATATCGATTATATTGAACTGTATAAGCACACTATTTACCACTCTAAGATGGAAAATGAAGCAGAATGTTACGCCATACAGTCTTTATTAGAACATCACATGCTTATTAATGATTTAGAACCAGGACGGGTTAACTACATTAATTTCCTAGAATCATATAATTTAGACTTAAAGTATGCTTATGTAGTTAAACGTATATTGAAAGATAAAATTACTGGAAGAAATAGCTTATTTACCAAGCAATCTATATGTTTTTATTAAAAATAACACTCCCTTATGCTATACTAAAAGCGAAAAGGAGTGTTTTAATTATGAGTAAAAAAAGGAAAAGAACATCTAGTGATAAAAAAGCACTAGAAAAGAAGCCGTTTTACAAAAAGTGGTGGGTGTGGGTAATTGTGGCAATTGTTTTAATTGGTGCAATCGGTAGCCAGGGAAAAGAAAAGGAAGAAGCAAAAACTAATGAAAAAATTGTAAAAACTAGTTCATCTTCTTCTGAAAGCACTACTCAAAGTAGTGTTAAAGAAACTAACAGTAGTGAAGCACAAGAAAGCTCTAAACCTATTGAAAGCAGCAAACCAGTCGAAGTAAAAAAAGATGATACGCCTATCGAATATAAATCAGCTTTAAAAAAAGCAGAAACTTATTCATCAATGATGTACATGTCTAAATCTGCTATTTACGATCAACTTACTTCTGAGCATGGAGAAAAATTCTCACCAGAGGCTGCACAATATGCTGTTGATAATTTAAAAGCTGATTACAACAAGAATGCTTTAGAAAAAGCAAAAACTTATCAAAAAGAAATGAGCATGTCTCCTGAAGCAATTCGAGATCAGCTTACTTCTGAACACGGGGAGAAATTTACACAAGAAGAAGCAAACTACGCTGTAGATAATTTAGATAAATAACAAAAAACCACTCATTCGGGTGGTTTTTTATATACAAAAAAACCTCTAGCGTTAACTAGAGGTAAGGAATTGTTTATTTAAAAAAAGCCTATACAGGCTTCCTTAATCACAGGGGATACACACTTAAGCCACCCTCACTAAAAATATAGCATGTAATTAAGTTAGACAGTAGCAATAATGCTCTGTAAATAGAATATACCATATTAGTATAAAAAAGTACAATACTTTTGACATACTTTTTATGTATTTTGTATATATTTTATACGCATTCTTTTAATAGTTAATCCCATCTGGTAATCTTAAAGAAATGTAATCTTTCTTCAAAAATTTACGAGTATACGCTAAACTACAATCATTTTTCTTATCAAAATTAAACGAATTATGTTTTGTGTTAGCTAATAAATCAGCTGCCTGTACTAAATAATCATACTTAGAATCTCTGTACTTAACATCAAAATCACATTCAAAATCAGGAATATAACGTTTATCATGAGCATAGTAATATGAACTATCATTAAACATATGAAATAAATAGTCTTCCAGAGAATCTATTGAAGAATGAGCAACGCTTTGATTATCTATTTTTAAATACAGTTTAGTACAATCGTTAGGTAATACTTCATTTTTTACTAATTTCTCTATTAAACGATAAATCATATAATTTTGATACCTAACAACATCTTTACTATTATTAAAATCTAATCTCTTTAAACACTTGATTTTAGCACATACAAAAACTTGGACACTATCATAATCTGACAAAACTTTTAATAATCTTCTCCTAGTTTTAAAAGACATGTTAGTCGTTTTAAATTCGATATTATTAGCTATTGATTTTTCTTTTTTTATTTGTTTAATATATTTTTTATACGCTTGATTGATATTATGATAATTATCTTCATTCATCAAAAGGCCACCAAAACAAAAAACATTTCCATGATTACAATTGGAATGAAGTTTCCCTGAATCATCTAAAATCAAATAATAGTTCATATAAATTCTCCCGTAATAAATTAGTCTATTACAGTATAACCTATTTAATAAACATTAGGAAATCAAATAATAATGGTTAAGTTATTTTAATTTCTGGTTTACATAATGCAGATTAAGAAAAGTAACCCTATTCTCATACTCTTCCACATTCAACTTTGTGAATTCAAATTGGTCTAGTTTCAAATCACTTTAAAAAGTCATATTTTATAAGTTTTCTGAAAATCAGATAGATTGTGAATTTAGATTAATCAAAATTAGTTTAATCGTTATTTTCTAATAAGGATATAAATTGACGGAGTAATTTATTTTATTTATTAATATAAGATATATTGTAAACCTTTGTAAAACCTTTGTAAACCTTTGTAGGAACGCTGCAGCCGTTGAGAGAGTAAGAGTTAGACATGCCATAAGGATATAAATTGACGGAATGAGGATATATTTTGACGGTTATAAGGATATAAAATGACAGAAATAAGGATATAAAATGACGGAACAAGGATATATCCTGACGGAAAGGGATATAAAATGACGGAGTTATATCACCTTCGCCTATGATAAGGATATAAAATGACGGTATATCCTTATCTAAAATTGTACAAACGTTGTCTTTAAAGGGTTAATAGGACTTATTAACAGATTTAATAAGGATATAAAATGACGGAATGTTAAAATAGACTTTACTGAGACAATTTTAGATAGTAATCTGTACATGAGGAGTGATCAGCATGGAGAACATTAACAGAGAACTTGTTGTTTATAAAAATGAACTTAATTCCGTGTCTTTCAAGGGACTAAGCCCTGTTGAAATGGACTTGTTTTTTGCTGTTTGTAGCCAAGCTAAAGAGACTAACTCACTAACCGTTAGAATGGATTTAGACAAAGTCAGACGGATATCTGGACAGTATACACAGAGTTTAGACAGATTTATGGCTTTCATTGAACAGATGAATGACAATATACAAGGTACTTCGATGAAAGTGAAAACAGATAGCTATGTTGAAAGTTATGCTTTATTTACATATTACAAAATAGACAATAATGATCTAGTGGTAGATGTTAATCCCAGATTGGCACATGTTATCAATAATATTAAATCAGACTTCACACAATATGAATTAGATGAATTTGTAAATATCAATAGTAAGTATACTAAGACAATTTTTAGACAGTTAAAGCAATTCAAAGACACAGGTCTGTATATAGTGTCTATGGACAAATTCAAATTTCTCTTAGATGTACCTAAAAGCTACAGAATGACAGATATTGACAGACAGATTTTAAATCCGTCGTTATCAGAGTTATCTAATATTTTTGAAAATCTAAAACTCGAAAAAATAAAAAGTGGTCGAAAGATTTCTAAATTAAAATTTACTTTTAAAAAACAAGAGCATGAGATTATAGATGTGCTTCCTGATGTTCCTCTATACAATTGGTTAGAAGGGAATGATGTAGAATGATTACGTTTGGACGATTTGCGAAACAATACAAAGTTCCTAGAGCATCAGTCTATTCGATTATGAAGGACTTAGAACGAGATAATTCAGAACTGTATAATCAGTGTGTAGATGCGTCTAGTGGCACTAATAAATTAACTCAAAAAGGGATTAATTACATATTAGAAGCAAGAGGATTAGACAAAGAAACGTTGTCGGAACAACAATTAGAAACATTTGAGACAGTTGATAAACACTCGTCAGACAGTGATGTCTTACAAGCAATAGAAGTTCTTAAAAAAGAACTTGAAACTAGAAATAAGCAGTTTGACAATCTTCAAACGAGTTATAATCAATTAGCTCAAAGTATGGCAGACCTGACAAAAAATCAGCAACTTTTAACTAAACAGCTTCAAGACAATAATATGTATATAGACAGTTTGAAACAAAGTCAAGATAAGTCTAATACTGTTCAAGACAGTCGATATACAGACTTAGACGATGATAGTTCTACTACTAATAGAACAGAAAAACAAAAGAAAAAAGGTTTCTTTTCACGTATCTTTAGCTAAAACTGGATATTTATATCCTTATCAAATTTCAGATGAATCTTAGGAGGCAACATTAAATTGAAAAATTATTTAACTGGAACTTTCACTGGCAAAGATGGATCGCTGGGTTTTAAGAATGGGCAAAAATATAATTTTAGAACTGAAGTTCGTGATAATGTTATTTGGGTTATTTGCGATAATAATCTGTATTGTTGCTATCGAAACGTCGAAAGCTTGCTAACTAATTGGATAATCACCCACGAATAAATATTTAAACGCCTTAGAATCGCTCTCTCAGCAGCGATTCTTTTTATATAAGTTTTTTTATGCTAAAATAATTAATTAACTTTAGAGTTTTAGCATTAGATTTATTAAATAAACTTCAAAAAAATTTGCTAAAGTTATTAACTTTTATTGATAAATTTTTTTTTAAATAGTATCATGGATCTATTAAGTAAATGTTTTTATTTACAATTTAGAAATGAGGTGTTAGAAGTGGCTACAACTATAAAAAATACAGAAATGATTTTTGATAATGATAAATCATTTGATAGTTTTATGGATAGACTGTTTTCTAACGATAGATCTAACAAAAATAAAGCTCTAAAAGAGACTTCAAAAAATATCAAAGAAATTACAAAACTAAGAATTAATGGAGAAATTGTAGAGGTATCTAAGTAATGCTAATTGATGATCCTAATATTGTTAGTATAGATAAGTTGAATAGCAATCAAAAAGCCTTACTAGAGGCTTTTTCTTGTGGAAAAGATAGTATAGATGATTATCTAAAAAATGTCGCTATTGATGATTTTAATTACGGAATAACTAGGACCTTTTGTTTTTTTGAATATGACGAAATTAATAATAAAGATACTAAAATGCTAGGATATTTTTCTCTAACAGTAGATAGAGTAGCAGTAGTCAAAAGTTCAAAAATAAATAATAAATTGGAAAAGACCGATAATTATGTACAAAGAAACTACGTACCTGGTATTCAAATTCATCATTTTGCTGTTAAAGATGACTTACAAAAAGATGGCTTAGGACGAGATTTAATGGACTATGTCTTCATTCTAATTTACTATCAAGTATTGGTTTATGTAGGAGCTTGTTTAATTACAGTTCAGAGTGAAAAAGACGTGACCGGTTTTTATGAGGCGATAGGGTTTGAAAAAACAGGAGATTCACGACAAACTGCTAATGTCAGTATGGCTATTATTATTAAGGAATTGTTTGAATAGTTTATTTTAAACATAAAAAATAAGCCTAATCTCAATTAAGAGACTAGGCTTTTTGATTACTCTACTTTACTGTTTTCTACTCTACTTTTACTCTACACTCGTTTAACGTGTGACTTAGCTAATGTGACTACCGTTCCAGTCAAGCCAGCAACATAAGCGTGTGTTGTTCCTGAAGGCGTAACTTGAATGTTTCGAACAGGGAATCTAGTACCTTTTTTCATGAACACTGTCTTATCAACATTTTTCCAGTCTGGATAGTATGTTTGTAAATCTTGCAATGCTTCAAAATAGCTGCCTTCTGAATAATAATCGTCACGTACTTTCACTGTACTTCCTCCTCCAGCATATTTATTCCATGTATTAACATCCATATAAAATTCATTTTTATCTAAAGGTGTAGATGTAAATTGCCAACCGATTACATTTAAATAATCATGAACGCGTGGTGCGTTGCTTGAATATTTCGCAATCCAAAATGCGTAATCCTTAGCAAGGGTTTGCCAATTATCTGAATTACAATCTGATTCATTCATGTAGATCCAACAACGGACACCTGTTTTATCAAAAACTCTATCGCAGAATCGCTTAGCTTGTGCAGCGCCTTGCCGACCATACATTTCATAGTCAAGAATCAAGACTCCTTCTCCTACATATCCTGAAATATTTTGAACGAAGAAATCAGCTTGTGCAATAACGTCTGAACCGTCTAAAAAGTGATAAACACCATATGGTTTGTTTAATGCTTTCGCTTGTTGCACGAAGTTATCGCATGTCTTATCGACAAAAAATGTTCCTTCAGTTGCTTTAAAAATAAAACAGTCCGATTGTAATGTGCTTAGTTTAAGTCCTGCTTGATGATTCGATACGTCATATCCAATTAATTTAGTCATGATTCATTCCTCCTAAAATTTATAAAAAATAGCCCTCAATTGAGGACTACTCGTTATCTATTTTGTTCATATCCTTGTTTCATTCCGATTACTGCAGCTTCGATTAAGCTATCTAATTCAACATCAGTAATTTGAATCTGTTGCTCGTTCAACATCTGAACCGCTCGTTTTTTAGCTTTGTCATAACGAACTTGTCCATCTTCCACTTTGTAGATTTGTTCGGCAGCATTGACTGCAATATTTACGGTATCTTGCTTAGTTTTTAATAGGTCTAACATGCCTTTCTTTTTAAAGTAGGCTGTTGCTTTAGCACTTAGAACCGTCACTGCTCCTGTAATTAATATAGCTAACAAGTTAATCACTGCATCTTGTAATCCGTTCATATTAAATTCCTCCTATTTATTTACTGTTAATTTCAAAACAATGTCTATGACCGCATAAACTAAGCCACTTGAACCGAATATCGCAAGCCCTAATTTAAATGCATTAGACCACTTAAGCTTAGATAACTCGTATTCTCGTTCAGATGACTTCTCGTTTCTGCCGATAATCGCATTTAATATTTGTCCGTTTTGTTCTCGTAAATATTTATTAGATTCATCGACACGCGTTAATCCTTCGTTTAAAGTGGCGTTCCATTGTTTAATTTCACCTCTAATGTCAGCTATTTCTCTTGAGTTAGCTAATCTAATTTCAGTTAGTTGAGCATCATGTTCGATTAACTTTTTCTCATGCTCGCTAACTTTTTCTTCAAGTTTCATATATCACTTCTCCTTTCTTTAGATTTGATTGACAGCAGCATCGCCATCTTTCAGGGCAAAATAAAAACAACTACACACCAGTAGTTGTTAAATATAAGGAAACTTAATTCCTTTTGCCACTGCTAATTTATAAAAATTGACTTCTTGACCTTTTTCTAAAAAAAATCTTAAATCGGTATTGTTGGCTTTGAAACTCAAATATCTTATATTGCCAGTTTTTTCTAATTTACTAGCAGACAAATCACCATTTTTTATTATTAAATTACTGTCAAAAGAATATATTAGTGTGTAAGTCTCATCTTTAGTCAAATTACCTACTTTAATTCCGTTATTAGCTGCGTCACTTTTAACATTCAGACACCCTTTGTCTGAAAGATATTGTTGAGTCACACCACCACCACCCCAAGCATCAGTAAATTTAACATCGCTTGTTCCGTCAAATTTTTTAACAATATCCCTTTCTGTGATATTTGAATATTTTCTCGAAAAAGAAAAATCCTCTAAAAACACTCTTTCTGTAGCACCATCGTTATTAGTTTGATAAACATAATCGCCACCCATAGGATTAACGATATTCAGTGCAGGAGCAACTAAATCTGAATTTCTTATGATAGCATATTTATCAGTTACCTTACCGCCTGTAACTGTTAGACTACTTTTGACTTTATTGTTGTAATTTCCAATCCTAATAAAATCAGGTTCATTGGTATCGGATATTATATTTTCTATGTATGGATTTGAAAAAATAATAGATGATTGGTTTATGTTATGGACAATTTTTACAGTTTCACTTGCATTAGCAAATTCGCAAGAAGAAAATTCCATGCCTTCTGTGTTAAAATATGTCGCACCTTTTGAAAAGTTAACGAATGAACATCTTGAAAATAAAACATTATTTGTTTGTGAATTTGATATTATAAACTCTTCCGAATTATGAATTCTTAGATTGCTAAATTTGAGTCCCCACGAAAATCCTGATTCTATACCGATTTCAAGAGATTCTGATCTAATGCTTTCAGCATACATATCAGATACTGGTGTATTAATTAAACTAAATCTATTAATTAATAGCACACCTAACTTAAACGGTAATTGACCGTTCTTTTTAATCAGCAAATTTCCTGTTATTTTCAGTCTGTCTACTCCTTTTAGTTTGCTTCCTATTTCAAAAACAAATACTTTACTAGTGTTAGTGGCATCTAAAGTCTCAGGACTTTCAAAATTTAAAACGGCTAGAGAACCAAAATTAAGAGTTATATTACTTTCTTCTATAATAACTGGATTGTTGATTCTATACTCTCCAGGTGGAATATAAATATTTTTTACTGTTTTAAAATTATTTAAAATAAAGTTAATCGCTTCATTTAAAAATTGAAACTTGTTAGTCCGCATTACATTTAAAGCATTAACCCCTCTCTCTTCAAACTCATTTTTCATCTTTTCCATTATTTCTTTGTCGTACTGACGAAAAATTCCTAAATCACCTGTCGTATCTTTAAATTCTGGCTTCGTCACTATATCATTTTCTTCAATCTGCTGACTAATATCCCCCAACTTACCAATCATCACCACAACGTCTTCATCAATCTTTCCCGACTGATTTTTAATCATATTGGCTAAGTCTTCGAATTGTTCGACATAGACTTGTTGTTCTATTTTAAGACCGCCATTTATATAGCTTGGTTGCATCACGAAATAGAAATACCCAACCGTCATAGATTGACCGTTAGTATAAGTGACATTCACTTCACCTAGCACTCGACCTG
>NZ_NGJS01000028.1 GCF_003950515.1 Vagococcus vulneris | reverse complement strand
CAGGTCGAGTGCTAGGTGAAGTGAATGTCACTTATACTAACGGTCAATCTATGACGGTTGGGTATTTCTATTTCGTGATGCAACCAAGCTATATAAATGGCGGTCTTAAAATAGAACAACAAGTCTACGTCGAACAATTTGAAGATTTAGCTAATATGATTAAGAATCAGTCAGGTAAAATTGATGAAGATGTTGTGGTTATGATTGGTAAGTTGGGAGATATCAGTCAGCAAATTAAAGACAATGATATTGTTACAAAGCCGGAGTTTAAAGATACGACAGGTGATTTAGGAATTTTTCGTCAGTACGACAAAGAAATAATGGAAAAGATGAAAAATGAGTTTGAAGAAAGAGGGGTTAATGCGAGGTGGTTTGGAGTAATTCCTGATTCTGATGTAACACAGACCTTAAATAATGCATTAAGAAATGGAGATATAACATTACCTCCTGGAAACTATCAGGCTACTAAAATACATATACCAAACAATTCTAATTTACTAGGAATTGGCAAACCTATTATTAATTTATCGTTAGACAAAGATCCTGTATTAGCCGGTATAGGCAGCTTTTCTTCAGTTATAAATTTTCATTTCAAGTCTACTGAAAAAGACTTAGAGTGGAGTAGATTTGATGTTTCAAATAGAAGGAATGTTAAAATAAAAAGATGTAATTTTGAAGGGTTTCTTCATAATTCGACAAGTCAACCAAACTCGTGGGGCATTTATTTAGATAAATCAAAGCAAATTGAAATTAAAGATTGTGGCTTTGCAGAAAATGGGCTTTCAGACATTGCAATAGTCGGCGGGTGTGAAAATATAATTATTGATAAATGTTTTAATATCAAAGATTTTAATCATGGTATTAGTATAGACATAGAACCAAATGAAAAAGAAGAAGTTACTCGTAACGTTAAAATATCAAATATGACTATTTCAGAATTAACCATTTGGGAAAATAATTTCACGTATGACGGAACGGAAAATATACTAGTTGAGAATTGCTTAATTAAAGACTTTGTTTACAATGGTGGCAATATTGAATTTAAAAACTGTAAAATTGAACATATAACGACTCAAAAAACACAAGACAAAAAAATTTATCAGGGTGGCAAAGTAATTTTTAATAATTCTATAAACGTAGGAAACGAATTGCTAAAATCGACAAAAATAACTGACTTTAGCTTAACTAAGAAAACTTTCTGGAGTCAAAATTATATTTCAGGGCCTTTAAAAGATAGTCTAGTCAGAATAAAACAAGGAAATATATTTTTAACAAAAATAGGGAATAATAGTATAAAAGCCGCTAATACAATTAAGGCTATGTTTATTAACGACGAATATGAATTTCCAGTAGAAGAAGGTGACCAATTTATTTTTAGTATAAAAGGCTATGGAAACGTTGTATCTGATAGTGCATTCAAAGGTTGTTTTCTAACTGTTTCTTTTCAAGATTTATCGAAAAAAAGTATCAAACAGTCTACATTTAAGACAACTACAACACCAAATGTAGGGCAAAGTGATTATAATACATTTAATGCTCTGATAACAGTTGATGATCCTAACATAAAATTTATAAGAATTATTTTATCAAACGGTGGGGAATATTCTAATGGGGAAGTTTACATTGAAAACGTTTCATTTAGAAAACTATTTGAAAAAGGATTAAACTCTAAAATAAACGTTAACGATACTTTAATCAGCTTCAATCCAGCACAGGATAGCTTAAACTTTTTTAAAGGCGAACAATTTAGATTCTTAAACCCAGCAGACTACATCGGCGTAGTGTATACTGCTGATAACGTTTGGAAAAAATATGGTAAAATTGAATAATTGAGTATAACTAATGATATAATAAGCTATCAATCGTTGGAGGAGATAGAATGTGTATGTTTTAATGTTTATTTTTGCTGGCCTTTGCTACAGCCAGCCTATTTTTTATCCTGTCTTTACGGGATTAGCATTGATATTTTTTACTAGGAAATTTTTAAAATTAAAAGCAGAAAAAATAGACTTAGATGTTAGATTTTTAATATTAATGTCTTATGCTTTACCGTTTTCTTGGAGAAGTTTGATTGGTAGCAACTATGGCTCATTTCCATTATCTTGGTTTATTATTTTTGGAATATGTTACTTAGTATCAATAATGTTGATTAATAATAAAATAATTTATAAAAAAAATATTTTTTTGTTAATCATGTCATTTATCACTATCATACTTAGCTTTGTACCTTTATTATATTCGTCGAAAATATTTTTTAGCCAGGCAATAACACAATTCATAGTTCTGACATTTAACAATGTATTAATATTTGCAAGTATATTTAGGTATAACACTTTGAAAAATCAAACGGTGGCTTTGGTAAAAAGAGGGTATATAACTGGCGCTGTTCTAACGAGCATTATGTTAATATTACAATTTTCAATTTTCAAAATGACTGGATTTGAATTTGGAGCAGTCAATTTCTTGCTAAATAGAGAATTATTTTATTTTCTTTTTACCGATATTTCACACGGAACTTTATATCTTGCTACTGCTGCATTTTGGATATTATATGATACAAAAAACAAAAAAGGAAATACAAAAAATTATATATTATTCATCTTAATTGCATTAGCAAGTGCGATTACTTCTGCTAGAACAGGATTATTCGTTTTATTTGTTTTTTCATTCATGTTTATATTAATCGGTCAAAGAGGGTTATTAAGAAAGTTTATGACTCTCGTGACATTTGGTGTTGGTGGATACTTAGCATTTCAATTGCTCCAAAGCGTACGGGATTTGTCAACTATATCGGATGTTACCAGTGGTTCAGGAAGGCTGCTAGGATATGAGTTTTCTTTACAACTTCTAAAACAAGCCCCTATGTTAGGGTATGGTTACAGTCAAAACTATCTAGCTTTTCTATTGGGTCAACCTATCCCACATTTGTCTATACTTCAATATGCTTTACATGGAGGAATGCTATTTTCACTTATTCTATTCTTAAATCAATTCTTAATCTGGATAGATGCGGTTCAGAAAAAAACAGTATTTTCTTGGTTAATTGCTATCGTATTAGTGGGTACATGTTTGATACCAGATTTGTTTGCAACGCGATTCATTACATTGATTTGTATTCTTTCAATATCAAGTCAAAAATTTAATAAAGAGACACTAATTAATAAATAACATTAATTTAACAACTACCTAACCAGTAGTTGTTTTTATTTTGCCCTGAAAGGTGGCGATGCCTCTAAAATATACTGTTTTAAGGAAGGGGGGGATTAAATGTTAAAGATTGAATATGCAGTCCTGTTTGGGTTCATCGGGATGTTTGCAACAATTATTGGACTATGGAAAGCATTAAAAAAAGATACGTCAGAAGAAACGGCAACAATGACAACTTTTAAATCTGATATAAAAAATATCGGTGATAACGTCAAAACAATTGCTAATGATACTAAAGAAATTCGTGTTGAAAATAGAGAAATTCGTGATCGCTTAGTGCGAGTTGAAACGATTAATGAACAGACACAAGCGCGACTAAAAAAACTAGAGAGAAATTGAAGGAGTGATGTATATGAACGGATTACAAGATGCAGTGATTAACTTGTTAGCTATATTAATTACAGGAGCAGTAACGGTGTTGAGTGCTAAGGCAACAGCCTATTTTAAACAGAAAGGCATGTTGGACTTACTTAAAACTAAGCAAGACACAGTCAAAATTGCAGTCAATGCTGCCGAACAAATCTACAAAGTGGAAGATGGACAAGTTCGATACGACAAAGCTAAAAAACGAGCTGTTCAGATGTTAAACGAGCAACTGATTCCGATTACTGACATTGAATTAGACAGTTTAATTGAAGCAGCTGTTATTGGAATGAAACAAGGATATGAACAAAATAGATAACGAGTAGTCCTCGAACTGAGGGCTATTTTTTTATTAAATTTTAGGAGGAATGAATTATGAGTAAATTAATTGGATATGACGTATCGAATCATCAAGCAGGACTTAAACTAAGCACATTACAATCAGACTGTTTTATCTTTAAAGCAACTGAAGGAACATTTTTTGTCGATAAAACATGTGATAGCTTTGTACAACAAGCGAAAGCGTTAAACAAACCATATGGTGTTTATCACTTTTTAGATGGCTCTGATGTCATTGCGCAAGCTGATTTCTTCGTTAAAAATATCAAAGGATATGTTGGCGAAGCAGTATTAATTTTGGATTATGAAATGTACGGTCGACAAGGTGCTGCACAAGCTAAACGATTCTGTGATAGAGTTTTTGATAAAACAGGTGTCCGTTGCTGGCTTTATATGAATGAATCAGATTGTAATTCAGATAATTGGAAA
Source organism: Vagococcus vulneris (assembly GCF_003950515.1). Lineage (GTDB taxonomy): Bacteria > Bacillota > Bacilli > Lactobacillales > Vagococcaceae > Vagococcus > Vagococcus vulneris. The sequence continues at coordinate 8,565 of NZ_NGJS01000028.1, read as the reverse complement.
GCCCTAGCTAATGATTACGCGTTTTGGATTGCTAAGTATTCAAGTAATGCTCCTAGCGTTCATGATTATCTAAACGTTATCGGGTGGCAATTCACATCTACACCGTTAGATAAAAATGAATTTTATATGGATACTGGAACATGGAATAAGTATGCTTCTAACGGTACTAAAAAGCCTGTCAAACGTGAAACACCACAGGGACCATGGATGTCTGAAAACAAGCGTGTAACTGTTAACGTTGATAAGAATGCTAATATATACAGTGGTTTTGACTGGAAATTTCGTCAAAAAGCTAGCGATTTAGGTCGTCGACAACTAAACGTGACCGGGAAATACGAGCACGAAAATGGTCAGACATACTATTCGTTGTACAACGATAAAGGTCAGTGGGAAGGCTATATTAATAGTGGATATGCAAAAGAAGTACCTAAGAACCATTTAAACGACTACACTAATCCTGAAGGTAAGTGGTTCAAGGAAAATAAACGAGTTATGATTAATGATCCAGAAGCTAATATTTACAGTGGCTTTGATTGGAAAACATGGTACAAAGGTAAAGATGCGTGTGGTGAACAGTTCAAAGTTAAAGGTAAGTACGACCACATGAACGGTTACACTTACTATTCTTTATACGACGATAAAGACAAATGGCGTGGATATATTAACTCCGGGTATACGTCAGAATTGAAATAGAGTAATCAAAAAGCCTAGTCCTTAATCGGATTAGGCTTATTTTTTGTGCTATTTTAAATAAACACGTTCGTAGGTAAACAGTTTATACGGTATATTGTCTTGATCATATACCTTTGAATTAAATTTAAAATATACATCTTTTCCGTTTCTAGTATGCCGTTTAGGTACTTTATAGTAGTCAGTGTTGTTTTTATCCATTAACTCAACAATCTCATTAACGACTACAAATAGTGGAACTGAAGTATTGATATATGCATTATAATCTTTCCACCATTGTTCCATTGACGGGTCCTGATGCTTGAATTGGGCAATCATACCGCAAACTCTCTCTCAAAACTCGATGGATTTCTAAGCGCCATCTTTTCAACGACTAACTGATTTCTACTATTATAATGTCCAAACACAGCTACCTCACTCTTACCATCTTCCAGGAACATCAATCGATTTCCTAAACTTCTGTCATGAACAATACAATTTACTACAATATCATTATCAATAATTGAGAATCGAACAAGCATATCAGGAAATGACGACAACAACTTTATTTTATCTACAGTACCAGTCAGATTTCTACGCATATTCCTCACCTCGTATAATTTTAAGTTAATTATACGAATGTATGTTCGGTTTGTAAAGTAAAATAAAAAGAATCGCTGCACAGAGAGCGATTCTAAGGCCTTTAAATGTTTAATTGTGGGTGATTATCTAGTTAATCTTATCAAGAATATCTTGCCTGTCATTATATAGTTGAGTATGTTCTGCTAGATAATCTTCAAGAATACTACTAGATTTGCCGTGTATACCGTTATATAGGGGCACCATTAGGTTTGCATAATGTTCGTAGAAAGAAATAGAAAATGTCTCATTATCACAAATGATTTCTTTAATAACTGGGAACCTCTTATAGTCGCCTATCTCTTTGCATTCTAAATCTAAATTTGGATAAAATGAAATTAGATTTTTTTGTATATCATTTTTGGAAACATCGAGAAGTTTAGATAATTTTGAAATAGATACTTCTACACAAAGACTATTACTATAAGATATTAATATAGTTAAAATCACACACAAGACATCGAGTTGAATTTGAGTAGATTCTTCCAATATTCTATAAATATTTTTTTCATATTCTCTATTTATTACTTCTGAACTTAAATCTAAAAATACATCACCTCTATGTTGTAGGGTTTCGCTTTTATTGTTATTCATATTGGCGTCTTTTCGATAAAAAGTATAAGCAAGTATTGTCATGACTTCTTGGTCGGATAATAAAGGTTCATCATTGTTGCCTAACATTTGATTGGTTAAAATAAAGCCAATTTCTTCAGCGTTCCAAACCATTGTATCTTCTATTAGTAAAGCTTCTTTCTCTGATAAATCTCGAAATAATATTTTTGAATTACAACCTTTTCTAGTCGCGATGCGATCATGGGCAGAATTTCTACCTATTTGCAAATGCCTATCTCCTCTACCTTTACCAATATAAAATAAAGTCCCATCGTCTGTGTAGTGTCCGTAAACGTAATAATCGTACATACTCAATTCCTCCTTAAATATAAAGTTAACATTAACATTGTAATCAACATTAACATTAACACCAATGTTAATGTTTTAAAAAAATAAGGAGCGATAACTCCTTATATAAAGCTATTTTTTATTTGCAATCTTTTCAATCCATAGTTTGTTTTCAATCAAGAATCTCTTTAGAATTTCAGTAGTAAATTTACTTTTACCGCCATTTGCTTTACCTATTTTTTTACCATAATAATCTAATAAGTTATTAACGTCCTTATCTATATATAACTGAACTCTTTGTTTTTCAGGTTCAACATTTTCTTTTAGTTCAGTTACTATATCAGTTTCAGCTTCTTTGCTTTTTTCGGAAGTATCGTTATCAGCAACATTTTCTTTAACATCATCTTTAACATCATCTTTAACATCAACATTATCATTAATGTTTTCTTGTATCAGCGTATCGACAATATTGTCCACTGAAAAGCCATCTGTTTTATTACCTCTAGCCAATATATCCCAACTCCTTCGCTAAGTCGATATAAATCTTTTTATACTGATTAATTGTTTTTAAATTATCATCAGTTAAAGTAATTGGCAATTTATAGCGTCCAACTGATTCAGCGTATTTAATGCTTTCAGGTATCATTGTTTCTGTAAACTTAATGTGGTTTTGCTCGCATAATGCACGTCCTGATTGCAAGAACGCTTCATGAGTTAATACTTTTCTAACTTTAACAGGAATTACTGCTTTAATATTTAATTCTTTGTTAGTTCGTTTAAAGTTATTTATTGCTTTAATTGATTTAACCATACTTCTAAAAGCGTAAACTTCTGGTTGGTATGGTATTAAAATATCTTCAGCACAATTAAAGACATTAGCAGATATCATTCCCATCGCAGGCGGAGTATCTATCAAAATGAAATCATAGTTTTCTTTTATTTCGTCTAAAGGGTTCTTCAATAAATTTAGTGGATCAGGATATTTATCCTTGTTAGTTAAAACGTCCATTTCAATAAATGCCATATCGTCATTTGAAACTACCAGGTCTAAACCCTCACTAACATTTACAATAGAATCTTTAATGTCAGCAGTACCCATCATAACGTCATAAATAGTATTTTCAATCTCATCGGGATTTATTCCAAAAGTTACTGCTACGTTTCCTTGATTATCTAAATCGATAATTAGTACCTTTTTACCCCGACTAGAAAACACGCCGGCAAGGTTGGTAGTGATAGAAGTTTTTAAAGCACCACCTTTATTCGTGGTTACAGCTAAAATTTTTGTCATTTATTTTTACCACCTTTTTATTTGAATTGTTCACTGTAATTATACATAACACCAAGATTGGTGTCAATGTTAATGTTAATGTTTATATCGTATAAACCCAAATTTCATAAGAAACAGCTTTTTAAAGCTTATAAAAACACTAATGTTAATGTCAATGTTAATGTTGGTGTTAACTATAACATTAATGCCTATAAACGTTGATTTATCAGTGTTTATAGCAAATAAAAGTATTGTAAAAAATCATTATTAATGATATGTTTTAATTAATTAAATACAAAAAAAGAGCCACCGACGGCAATCGGTGACCCCACATAGTTTTTCTCATTAAATACATTATACTATGTATTGCTCTTTTTTTAAAGTGTAGAAGCCAAACTGCATGCATTTAATTATGCGATCAAATAGAAAGGTTAAGCATTAGCCGCCGCAATAACTAATGCTAGTGGAGTTAATAGGGTTGTCTTGTCCTCTATTCCATGAATGGTGATAGCTACCGATTTGAAAGGCTAGGGTGGTAATGCGGACTGAAAGGTCAGTAGTCATATTCAATGCTCTTAGGGCGTATTTTAAGAGGGAATATGGTGTATAATAATACCAACAGATAGGACATGTGAACAGGCTCCAGCTGTAAGCTGACGATAGACACATGTTGTACGCTAATTGATGAACTTTTTTGTTTGTCAGACTAGGGTACAACTATGCTCACTCACCTAAACTGCTTCGCTTCTGATAGCAAATCGGATAACACATAACAATAGGTTTTATAAAATATTTAAATATAAAGGAGAAAAAAATGGTAGAAATGCGTTGTATGGATAGTAAAGAATTAGAGGATACAATTAGTATGTTTGTTCAATTTTGTGATTTATTAAAGAATTCTTCGTCTGAATTAGTTACAAAGCAATTGGAACGTATGTTATCTCATACTTGGAATGAAATTGGATGTAATGGTACTCATCCATTTATTAATCCATTAAAAGCTTCTGTTGCTGCTGAACGTAGATTAAAAGATTTAAGAGAAATTGCAGAAATTGAAAATATTGAAAAGTTACGTCCGTTATTTCAAATTCCTCGCGAGGATCAGGTAAAGTCTTTAGAAAAAAACGGATTAGGAGATCCTAAGAGAACTCATAAAAAAGAAGAAGATGATAAAGATAAACCTAATTTTCATTGGGAACATGCAGTGACTAGAGGAACTTTTGTAAAAAAAATTAAAGAAATGTCTAGTTGTAATGATTATGACCATAAAAGAGAAGTTATATCTAATTTGGTAAAATCTCATCAAATTATTTGGATTACAAGAGAAGAAAACGAAAGATTAACTAGTAAGGGTTATGAGACTAATAGAAAAGAAGAAAAAGGAGGTTGGAAAAAAGCATATGAAGATTGTGATATTTTTGTAGATTAATAACATATTTATTATATTATTACTATTTTTTTCACAAGTTTAATAAAAAAAGAAACGCTGTTAAATTAGCGTTTCTAAATCGTAATGCACCTAGACCAATTTGAAATCACAATATCGGCAGTGAGAGAGCATGGTAACGCTGATACTTTTCTTAATCTGCATTATGTAAACCTTAAATTAAAATAACAAAAAACCACCCGAATAATGAGTGGTTAATCTATTATTTATTTAAATTTTCAACAGCGTAATTTGCTTCTTCTGGAGTAAATTTTTCACCAGCCTCGGAAGTAAGTTGATCTCGAATTGCTTCAGGTGACATACTCATTGTGTCTTGGTAGGTTTTAGCTTTCTCTAACGCATTCTTGTTGTAGTCTGCTTTTAAATTATCTACAGCATACTGAGCAGCTTCTGGAGTAAATTTTTCACCAGCTTCAGAAGTAAGTTGATTGTAAATTGCAGCTTTAGACATGTGCATCATAGATGAATAAGTTTCTGCTTTTTTTAATGCTGATTTATACTCAACAGGAGTATCATCTTTTTTAGTTTTGGCAGGTTCATTTTTTTCTGCCGGTTTAGAACTTTCTTGTGGTTTGCTTTCACTAGTTTCTTTAGCAACGCTTTCAGATGAAGATGAGCTAGTTTTTACAATTGTATTTTTAGTTTTTGCTTCTTCCTTTTCTTTACCTTGACTACCGATTGCGCCAATTAAAACAATTGCCACAATTACCCACACCCACCACTTTTTGTAAAACGGCTTCTTTTCTAGTGCTTTTTTATCACTAGACGTTCTTTTCCTTTTTTTACTCATAATTAAAACACTCCTTTTCGCGTTATTATATCATAAGGAGTGTTATTTTTATATATAATTTAATAGACTTTGTTCCACGTAATATTCTAATCTATTCGATATTTTGAAATATTCCATAAACCTAACAACATTGAATTGTTCTTTATCGATATCAAACTCATGTAGATATATCTCAATTAGTATTTCTATTGCAACTTGATTAGCTTCTCGTTCTAATTTATTTCTGCTGCTATCAGTAGCGGTATAGTAATCGTAGTAATTATCGTGTTCTTTCAAACAGTGTGCCAGTTCATGAGATATTTCAAACGCAGCGTTACCACTCTCTAGCAATTTACAGTTGATAAATATTGTTTTAACCTTTGCTAAATAAATACCACTTCGCTTCATTTCCACAAACTCTAAGTTAAGCCCCATTTCATTTACCTTATTAATTAATCGGTAACTTATATCATCCATGTAATCACTCACTTCAATTTACTTATTGTCAGTCGCTCTTTTAGCTTTCAATACTGATAACAGGAATTCCATTTCTTCGTCTGTTACAGGCTCACCATCAAAAGCAAATGCTCCGTATTGTTCTGCTAGAGAGCTACTATCTTCACGACCAAGTAAGTAATCAACTGATACATCAAAGTAGTCCGCAACTTTTTGAAGCATATCAGCTTTTGGGCTGCTTTTTTTCCATGAGTAGAAATAATTTTCGCTAAATCCCAATTCTAGTGCGACTTCTTTAACATTTTTTCCTCTTTTTTCAGATAACTCTTTTACTCTATCAAATAGCATTTGAAATTCCTCTTTCAGAGCACACTAAAAAATAATTACAAAACTTTATACTTTTTCGTTGACTTAGGTATAAAACTTTGTTATTCTTTGAGTGTAGCAAATATATTTACAAAAAAACATTACTTAATTTATATTTCAACTTGGCGGGAGAAATGTATGTTTATTAAGTACGCTTTGTATACACTTATTGTATAAAACTTTATACTTTTAGTCAATGTTTTTTGTAAAAATTATTTACTTTTATACAAGGGGGGGTGATTTTGTGCAAAATGATTTAAAAACTCAAGTTTTAGTAGCTTTAGTTTTAAGAGGGAAAACTCAAACATGGCTAGCAGAAGAACTAGATATGAATCAAGGGTATCTATCGAGAATACTTAACGGAAAAGATAAGCCAGAAAAGCAAATAAACAGAATCAAAGAAAAATTAGGAATCAAAATTGAACAGGAGGCATAGCATGAACGAACTAACATTGTCTTCTGACTTAAATCAGATTGAGTTGGAAATTAACTATCACAAGCAGATAGCTGGTCAATCAATTTGGGAAATCGGCAGACGTTTAAACCATGTTAAAGAAAACGATTTGGTTCATGGGGAGTTTATTAAGTGGCTAAACAAAATAGGCATGGATAGGTATGAAGCTACAAGATTTATGAAAGTTGCTAATGAGATACCGAATGTGGACACGTTCACACATTTAGGGAACAAAGCCCTTTACCTAATCGCAACTTTACCCGAAGAACAAAAACAAGAACAACTAATCAAAGCTGAACAAGGTGATCCGTCAACTGTCCGTGAATTGCAAGAACTCAAAAGACAACTCAAAAAGAAAGACGAGCAGATAACCAGTCAAGCCGACGCTATCGAACAACTAACAAATCGTAAGCCAGAAGTCAGAGAAATCGAGATTGAGAAGATACCTGATGATTATAACTATCTTAAATCTAAGTCTAAAGATTATGAGTTTCAAAAACAGCAAAATAACGAGCTTAGAGACGAGATAAAACAGCTTGAAGAAAGTTATAGGGATTTACTTCAAAAACGTTCAGAAGTGGACGAGAAGTCGGTTAAATACGAACAGCTATCGCAAGCTATTAATCAAGCTGAAGGTAGATTGAATGCTACTCAAAAACTGGTTTCTGATTACAAGCATTTATCAGATTTACTGAAGAAGTCAAACGAGTTTCTAGCACAGGCAGGAAGTTTAGTCTACATGGATTTATCAGAAGTCATCAGTCGAGATAATTTAGCAAAACAGGAACTGAATTTCTTGATTGAACGTTTAGATAAATTTTTATCAGATTTAAGTAGCATTAACAAAAATACTATTATCGAGGGAGAGATTATCAATGATTGAAAATAATGAATTAGTAACATTGCAGCAGCAATTAGAAACACAGCTTGTCATGGTTAAGGAAATGCAAGGAATTAAAGAAGATATGGTTACTATGCGTGATGAAGTTAAACAAGACGTTCAAGAATTACGTGACAGTATCACATTAACACGCAGCGAGGGCGGAGCTATTCAATCTTTGGTTGGCACAAAGGCATGGCAATTAACCGGCGAATTATTCGGAAAGCCTGTATCAGATGATTTATTTCTAGCTAAAACTGGTCATTTACGTGGCATTATCTACAAGCGATTAAAAGAAACGTTCAATGTACCACGTTATTACGACATCAGACGAGTTGATTTTGTAAATGCACAGAAAGTCATTGAAATGGTTAGTCTAAATAACTTGCAACCATATCAACTACGTTTAACAGCACGTCAAATGGAAATTGCAGAAATGAACGGCGATGACATCGCATAGGAGGGAAGACATGGAGAAGGAAATTAAACAAATATCACTAAGTTTAAAAGGAATAGAAGAAAGCCTTAGAGCTTTGGCAGAAGATACTAAGGCTAAAAAAGAATTAGATATTGAAATAATGAATAAATTAAACGAATTCGAATCATCATTAATTGATTTAAAGAACGATCCTTTTGGATTAAATAAAAGGGATTAAACCTTTTATTTTAGCAACATAATCAATGACAGAATCAACTTTGTCTTTGAATTGCGACT
>NZ_NGJS01000027.1 GCF_003950515.1 Vagococcus vulneris | reverse complement strand
CTTTTAGGATCAGCGAGTGAATGTGGTGCATAAGGGAGACTTTTTCAGTGAGCCTTTTAGGCTCAGGCCGGCAATAGAGGCTTTCAGCCGAAGAACAAACCTCCAGTTCACACTGGAGGTTTTGATTAAGCGCTTGCATTGTCGGTGGTTATCTGATATATTCAAAATATATTAAGGATTGTTACTGCAATGCAGGCAAAACCTAAATTGAAAAAAATAAAATCAAAGACCATCTTGTATGCTTTGATATATTTTTCTCAGTTTGGGTTTTTTTGTGTTTTAGTGACGGTTAGGAGGAAGAGAATGGCAAAACAGACAAATCAAGAATTAGGTAAAACAATTATTGAGTTAGTTGGCGGAAAGTCCAATATTATCAGTTTAGTGCATTGTGCTACTAGGTTACGTTTTAAATTAAAAGATGAGTCAAAGGCCGAAACAGATGAACTAAATAAACTTGATGGTGTTATTCAAGTTGTACAAAGCGGTGGTCAATACCAAGTTGTTATCGGCAGTCATGTTAAAGAAGTATATAACCCGATAATGGAGATGACCGGTTTAGATGATGAAGAGGGCAGTACGGACCAACTGAGTGATGGAAATATATTAAATAAATTTGTAGATATTATTTCTGGAATTTTCACACCATTTTTAGGTGCACTCGCAGGTGTCGGTATTTTAAGAGGATTTCTGACACTTGCTGTAACAATCGGCCTGTTATCAGATCAATCAGGGACTTATAAAATATTTTTAGCAGCCTCTGATGGATTTATGCAATTTTTACCCATGGCAATTGCGATTACTGCGGCTAGGAAATTTAAAACAGATCCGTTTATTTCACTAGCGATAACGTCTGCGCTTATTTATCCTGAAATTACAGCAAATGCAGTGACAGGAGCATTAAACTTTTTTGGAATTCCGATTATTATGAATCCAACAGGTTACATGCAGACAGTTATTCCGATTATCTTATTTGTGTGGGTACAGTCTTACATAGAAAAATTTGCTAAGAAGATTTCTCCTGATGCACTTAAGATTATGATGGTACCACTAGTAACAATTTTAATTATGGTACCATTAACTTTTATAGCTATTGGTCCTCTGGGCACAATTATTGGTGCTGGCTTAGGTAAAGGATATGCTGTGATTTTTGGATTCAGTCCATTAGTTGCAGGTCTGATTATGGGTGGCCTATGGCAAGTTTTTGTAATGTTCGGTATGCATTGGGGATTAATACCGATTGCATTAAACAATTTAACTACTAATAATTTTGATACGATGACGCCAATGCTCCTAGGTGCTGTCATTGCTCAAGCTGGAGCAGCATTAGCGGTAGCATTGAGAACAAAAAATGAAAAAAGAAAAGCGTTGGCTATTTCAGGTACTTTAACAGCTATTTTTGGAATTACAGAACCAACTGTTTACGGTGTTACTTTACCGCTAAAAAAACCTTTTATTGCAGCTTGCATCGGTGGTGCTGTTGGCGGGGGAATTATTGCAGCTGGCGGAGTGAAAATTTTTGTTGGCGGATTGATTAGTCTTTTAAGTATTCCAGGATTTATCAGCACTGTTGATGGGGTTGAATCAAATGTAGTCATTGGTATTATTGGGACAGTAGTTGCTTTTGTTGTTTCATTTGTTTTAACATTTGTTCTAGGTTTTGATCGTGAAGATGAGCATAAAGACAATGCTGAAACGAGTGTAAGTAATAACAGTAAAGAAAATGAAATGATTAAAGCACCGTTAACTGGTAAGGTCGTAAAACTGGATGATATTTCGGATCAGGTATTTTCATCAGGTGCACTTGGCAAAGGTGTCGGGATTGAGCCTAGTTCGGGTGAACTGCGAGCGCCACTTTCTGGAAAAGTAACAACAGTATTTCCGACCGGTCATGCAATAGGTATTACATCTGATAGTGGTATCGAAATTTTAATGCATATCGGTATGGATACAGTTGAATTAGAGGGTAATGGTTTTGATATTAAAGTAACGGAAGGTCAACAGGTTGACGAAGGGACATTATTAGTTGTAGCAGACTTAGTCTATATTAAAGATAAAGGGTATTCAACGATTACTCCGGTTGTTGTCACAAATACGACCAGCTATCTTGATGTTTTAGATTTGAATCAGACAGATATTGTAACGGGCGAAGAATTGTTAACAGTAGTAAAATAGAAAAAGGAGCGGTTTCTGATAAATTTATGATAAACTATTACTGAGCATAGGAGGGTCTAGCAATGTATATTATTGATAAGATACTAAATAATAATGTTGTCGTCTCGCAGAATAATGCAGGTGAAGAAATTATTATCATGGGTCGCGGAATCGCTTTTAATAAAAAATCTGGAGATTATTTAACAGAAAACCAAATTGAAAAAATATTTTTAAAATCTCAAAATGAAAAGCTGTCTGATGTTGAAAAATTATTTAGTGATGTAGATGAACGAATTATTGAAATATCTAAACAAATCGTTTTTCTGGCTGAGTCTGAATTAAATTATCAGTATTCGGATAAGACTTATATAACATTGCTTGATCACATTAATTATGCTGTTCAACGATATCAAGATAATATTGTCTTGTCGAATCCCTTGGTCTTAGAAATAAAGAAATTTTACCCGGGTGAGTTTTCAGTGGCTACTCAGGGTGTTGAACTAATAAAAAGAGAATTAAATATTGATTTTAAAGAAGATGAAGCAGGTTTTATTGCATTACATTTAGTATCGAATAACATGGGGCAAGAAAATGTCACTGACACAATGCAAACAACGGAAATTGTCCGAGATATTTTAGTTATAATTCGTCGTTATTTTGGAATACACTATAATGAAAATTCTTTAAATTATACGCGAATGGTAACGCACATTCAATATTTCGTTCAGCGTATTTTGAAAGATAAGGGCTATGAAGATAAAGACGAATTCTTATATGAATTAATTCAAAGTAAGTACCCAAAAGCATTTCAATGTAGTCTGAGGGTCAAAGACTACTTAAAAAAACAGCACCATCTCAATGTAGAGGATTCTGAATTAATATATTTAGTCATCCACATAAATCGTGTTTTAGATGAAGTTGAAAAATTAAGCGAACTGTAAATTAATATAGTAAGTAGAGAAAGCGTTGACATTTACTTGTTCTAAATGTTACCATTAATATAACATTTAACGGATAGTGACATTAAGTTGGCTAAACCTTATTTCAGATAATTGCAACGACTTTCAAGTCGATTGCTTTGATTTGGAGTGAGGTTTTTTTATCCGATTTTTATAAATAAATAGGAGGTATTTTGAATATGGCGTTTCGAAAAGATTTTTTATGGGGCGGGGCTACAGCTGCTAATCAATGTGAGGGAGGTTATAATTTAGATGGTCGCGGACTGGCAAATGTTGATTTAGCACCTGTTGGCCAAGATCGGTTTTCAGTAATAACTGGTGAAATGAAAATGTTTGATTTTGATGATAAGCATTTTTATCCAGCTAAAGAAGCTATTGATATGTACCATCATTATAAAGAAGATATCGCTCTATTTGGTGAAATGGGTTTCAAAACATATCGTTTGTCTATTGCTTGGAGTCGTATTTTTCCAAACGGTGATGAATCAGAACCGAATGAGGCAGGACTCGCATTTTATGAAGATCTATTTAAAGAGTGTCATAAATACGGCATTGAACCTCTGGTGACGATTACTCATTTTGATTGTCCGATGCATTTAGTGGAAAAGTATGGGGCATGGCGAAATCGAAAATTAGTTAGTTTTTATGAAAATCTATGTCACGTTATTTTTAATCGTTATAAAGGGTTAGTGAAATATTGGCTGACGTTCAATGAAATTAACATGATTTTACATGCACCTTTTATGGGCGCCGGACTGTACTTTGAAGAAGACGATAATAAAGAACAGGTTAAGTATCAAGCAGCACATCATGAGTTACTGGCCAGTGCTATTGCAACTAAAATTGCACATGAGGTAGACCCGGAAAATCAAGTTGGCTGTATGTTAGCAGCAGGTACAAATTATGCTTACACATGTAAACCCGATGATGTCTGGGCAGCAAAAAAAGCCGATCGCGAAAATTATTTCTTTATTGATGTACAATCAAGAGGTGAGTATCCAACTTATGCGCTCAAAGAAATGGAACGCAAGGGAATCAATATTGAGATGGAACCTGGTGACTTGGACTTATTGAAACAACATACAGTTGATTTTATTTCTTTCTCATATTATTCATCACGAGTTCAAACAACTGATCCAGAATTGTTGGAGCAGACAGCTGGTAATATCTTTGCATCTGTGAAGAATCCATATTTGGAGGCAAGTGAATGGGGTTGGCAAATTGATCCACTGGGATTGCGTGTGACGATGAATGATTTATACGACCGCTATCAAAAGCCGCTTTTTATTGTAGAAAACGGACTGGGTGCAGTGGATGAACCTGATGAGAACGGTTATGTTGCCGATGATTATCGTATTGCCTACTTAGCAGCTCACATTCAGGCAATGAAGGATGCTGTAGAATTGGATGGCGTTGATTTACTAGGTTATACGACATGGGGATGTATCGATTTAGTTAGTGCTGGTACTGGCGAAATGAAGAAGCGATATGGTTTTATTTATGTTGATCGTGATAATGAAGGTAACGGGACATTAAAACGTACTAAGAAGAAATCATTTGACTGGTATAAACAAGTTATTGCTTCAAATGGTGAAGATTTACACCAATAAAGATTTAAGAAGAGAGGCTTGATCAAAGCCTCTCTTTTGTCAACTTTAAGATAGAAGAAAAGGAATAAAAATTGAATAAATTTTATTTAATACGTCATGGATAAGAGAAGATTTAATCGGTATTAACTCATGCAACGGAATTGTTATTCACCTCTGACTGGTTTAAGTATTCGGTCGGCTGATTATAAACAGTTTTAATAAATGGAATCTTGGCGAAATTGCTACAAGTCAAAGTGAGCGTTTAAATCCTAAACGTAGGTCTCATGAAGTGAGTTATGGTGATCAGTTTGTCCTTTTATGGCGGAGAATTTGCTGAAATAGTTAGTGAACATATTTTAAAAGCTTTGACATCAGAGGGTGAAGTGAAAAATAAAGCTGATTTTGTGACATTGAGTAATAATGGTGACGGAATTGCCCATATGTTAGAAATATTACTGGTTGATCAGCAAATATAATTTTTGACTTCTAACACAGTTATTAAAAATTTTTAAAGGATTTGCATAGAACAGATAATCAATTGAAAGATAAAACACAAGTTATATAATAAGTATGTAACATACATTTAAGGAGGTTATTTGTTTATGAAAATAGTTATGGGAGCAGATCCGTTAGGTTTTGATTTGAAAAATGCTGTTAAAGAAGCTTTACTTAGAGACGGCTATGAAGTAACTGATTTATCGCCTGATGGTCCGATTGAATACTCAGAGGTTGGCTTTGAGGTTGGTAAACGAATTGCAGAAAAGACTTTCGACTATGGTTTTATCTTTTGCGGTACTGGTATGGGGGTCAGTTTAGTTGCTAACAAATTTACTGGTGTCTACAGTGCTTTATGTGAGTGCATTGAAACAGCAACATTATCACGTAAAATTAATAATGCAAATATTTTAGCGATGGGCGGACTGGTTGTGACACCATATATGGCGATTAAAATGGCACGTGCCTTTTTAACAACCGAATTTTCTTACGGATTTGACCATTCAGATCCAGAAACACTAAAATGTGGCTATCAATCTGTCCAAAAATTAGAAAAGGACATACAAATTTTAAATCAGACTAACTAATTCGTTATTTTACCAAACAAATAAAAAAACTCGACACAGTATTTATTTGCTGTGTCGAGTTTTTTATTTTAAATAATTGAAAGCGTTCGTCAAATAAGATAAAATAGTTAAAAGTGACGTATCTGTCATATGAGGTAATAAGAGAAATACTTTTAGCGAAAAGAGTAAATATATGAAAAACAAAGCTTATAAACGACGATTGTCACTCCAAACAACGATTATTCTAATTGTTATCAGCTCTACGATTGTATCTTTAGCAGCATCTATGTGGTTGATTCGTCAATTTGTTGTCAGTCAAGAGTTTGACCATTCGCGAGATAAGATTGCCGCCATTGCAAAGATAGCAGCATCGAATGCTAGAATTATTTCTGCTTTGGAAAATAAAGAATTATCAGATGCTATTCAAACAGTAACATTAAATATGAAGCAAGATACAAATGTTGATTTTGTAGTTGTTGTGAATCATGATAAATTACGACTGTCTCACCCCGATTCTCGGGCGATCGGCAAACCATTTTCAAATCCGAATGATATCCAACTGGCCCTCGATGGCACTAGTCATTATTCTGTGAAAGATGGCATTTTAGGTAATGGCATCCGTTACTTTGAGCCAGTTAAAAATAGCCAAGGGAAAATTATTGGTGTTGTTTGTGTAGGACTTACAATGGATACGATAACATCTGATATAAAACACGCACAAAACACAATATTTATTGGGATTTTATTAGGATTATCAGCGGGTGTTGCTGGGGCAGTCTTTTTGGCAAAAAAAATAAAAAAAGAGCTGTTTGGTTTAGAACCTATTGAAATTGCTCAATCACTTGAAGAAAAAGAATTGGTTGAAAATGAGATTACAGAAAGTATTATTGCTATTGATAAAGAACATCGGATTTTATTAATTAATAAGGAAGCATCAGATCTTGTTTTTAAAATCAACAGCCGGTATGTTCTTCAAATTAAGGATATCTTGCCTCGCGTATTATTCGATATATTATTTTCAAAAGTATTCACAGAACGTCAGCGTTTAATTAATCAAACGATTGCAATTGATAATTTTGACTTAGTTGCTAATATCTCACCGATATATACTGATGGATCATTTACAGGTGCTGTTATTACCTTTAGAGATCAATCAGAAATGACACAATTGATTCATCAATTAAGCGGTACTGAACAATATATCCACTCTTTACGAGCTCAGACGCATGAATTTATGAATAAAATGCAGGTAATAATGGGGATGGTGGAGCTAAAGCAGTATGATGAAGTCTCAAAATTTATACAACAGTTTAATACTGGTTTTCGTGCAGAGGTTGGTTATATCACTGATAAAATAAAAACACCGGCAATCGCTGGATTTTTATTAGGTAAGGCAAATGAAGCTGCTGAACAAGATATTGTATTTGTTTTGGCTAACAAATCAAATCTACCAGTATTGAGAGTCGATGAAAATATCCATTTTTTATTACAGATTTTAGGTAATTTAATCAGTAATGCATTTGATGCAGTCCAACAATCTGCTGAAAAAGTTGTGACTCTATCGATAATGTACGATGAAGAAGGCAATATTGTGATGATAACTGTAACTGACACTGGTTATGGTATTTCAAGGGAATTAAAGGATAAAATCTTTGAAAAGAACTTTTCGACGAAAGACAAAGAAAGAGGCTATGGTTTGTATTTAGTTAATAAAGCAGTGAAAGCTAGAGAAGGAATGATTGAAGTAACCACCATAGAGAGCAACAGAACACAATTTTATATTGAATTTCCAATGATAAAGGGGGACGATTCTTAGTGAACGTGCTGATAGTTGAAGATGATCCGATGGTTGCTTCCTTGAACCAGCAATTTATTGAGCAGTTGTTTAAAGTTAATATTTTAGATAATGTCCGCAGTGTTGACGAGGCACGTCATATATTAAGTCAACAACCTGTTGATTTAATGTTGTTGGATGTTTACATGCCTGGGACAACTGGTATTGAGTTTTTAAGGGAGTTAAAACAGCGAGATCAGCAAATACCGGTTATCTTAATTACAGCGGCAGATGATCAAGAAACTGTCAATCAAGCAATTAACTATCGCGTTGTAGATTACTTAATCAAACCATTTACATTTGAACGTTTCAAGTTAGCATTTAATAAATTTTTAGCGTTGTACGATGTTACCCATCAATTAGGTCGTACTAACCAGGCAGTATTGGACCAATTTTTTAATCATGTCGTTTCAGAAACTAAACCTGTTGAAGCACGTCATAGTGTCTTGCCTAAAGGGTTATCACGACCTACACTTGAAAAAATAGTTCATCAGATTAACCAGATGGCTGATTTGTTTTCAACAGAAGAACTAGCTGAAAAGGTAGCACTTTCTAGAATATCAACAAAAAAGTATATTTTATTTTTATTGGATATCGGCTACCTTAATGAATCCATGGAATATAGGGATGTAGGCCGACCGATTACTCTATACTCGCTGAATCACGAACACGCGTCAGCTGTAATGAATTATATTTAGTGTAATGTCTATGATGACAGATCATCATAGGCATTTTTTAAAATTAATAAAAAAACCTAATTGATTTTAATTGATTCATCATGATAAAGTTAAAGTCATAAAGGAATTATCAATTATGTTTTTAAATGACTATCGATATTAAAGGAGATTTTAAAATGGTCAGACCAGTAAATAAACAAGAATTAATAGTCGCAGCACAAGATAAATTTCAGCAAATGATGTCACTGATAGGCGAACTAGATAATGGACAAAAGCAAGTTGATTTTGATTGGTCAAATCAGAAAATCGGTAAAGAAGCTCATTGGGAACGGGATAAGAATATTAGAGATGTTATTATTCATTTGTTCGAGTGGCATAAGCTTCTATTAAATTGGGTAGAGGCAAATCAAGTAGGAGAAGGCACTTCTTTTTTGCCAGAACCATATAACTGGCGAACGTATGGACAAATGAATCAAGAATTTTTTGAAAAACATCAACAGACTGAATTTGAGGAAGCATTGGGGCTAGTTCAAAAAAGCCATAAGCAGGTGATGCTTTTGATTGATTCTTTTTCCGATGAGGCACTGTTTACTAAAAAGTATTTTTCATGGACAGGCGGCAGCACACTAGGGAGCTATTGTATCTCTGCAACAAGCAGTCATTATGAATGGGCAATTAAAAAAATAAAAAAACATAAAAAGCAATTGCTTAAAAAGTAATTTAATAAAGAGTGAGAAGGATCAAAATAATCTGGAAGTAAAAACCTTTTCATAAACTATAAAAATCCCGTGCTGCCTCAAGTGACGTCTTGACCAGCATGGGATATTTATTATTTGTTTGGTAACTCTACAGCATTTTTAGTTTCACCGTTAGTTAAGATATCGTTAAAGTTTTCAAAACTTGTTTCAATCATATTTGATAAAGCTTCATCGGTATTTGAACCGACGTGAGGCGTCACTAAAACACGAGGATACAGGTCTAATAACAGCTGAATGGTTTTGTTTGGCAGTAAATCGCCATCTGCAAATTCTTTGAAGAACATTGTTTGTTCATTCGCAAAAACGTCAGTACCGAAACCAGCTAATTTATGTGATTCTAAACCAGCCAATATAGCTTCTTCATCTTGTAATTCGCCACGTGCTGTATTAATTAAAATCGCGCCATCTTTCATTTTGCTTATGAATTCAGAATTAACCATTTTATCGTTTTGTCCTGGAAAATATGGGACGTGCAGGCTGACAATATCAGACTCTTTTAATAAATCGTCAAGTTCTTTGAATTCTAAGACTTCTTTTGCGGCATCGCTTTGGAAGATATCATAACCTAAGACTTTTGCCCCAAGGCCATTGAAAAGGCCGGCTTCAGTTAAACCGATACGACCAGTACCGATAATTCCTACAGTACAGTTACGAATTTCTTTGCTGAACATTTGGGCATCCACTTTAAAGTTTTTTCTAGCTGTTCGAGCTGTTGTATAAGCAGTTGAACGTAACAGCATCATAGCAAGTGTTAAGGATAATTCAGCAATGGCATTCGGCGAATAAGAAGGAACACGGGCAACTTTCATATTGTAGTCAGCTGCAGCCTCTAAATCGATATGATTAAAACCGACAGTTCGAGTGAAGACGTATTTGATTCCTTCGTTAGCCATCTTTTTAATGTTGTTGTAATTTGCCGTACAGTTACCGCGTAGTAAGACAGCATCGTGCCCTTTAAAAGTATCTCCATTTTCAGGAGTCAGTAAATCTTCAATTAAAGTTAAATCATAGCCATATTTATTTAATTTTTCAAAGAAAGGTTTTTCGTTTGGTCGTACACCGTAGCAAGCAATTTTAAAAGTCATGTTAATTCGTCTCCTTAAAAGTATCTAAATTTTTTGTAGGTTTACAAATATAATGTCTATCCAAAAATTCCAGTTTTACTGATGATCTCAAGAACAACAATCCAAATCGGCATCATAATAACCGCCATTATAGTTGATACAAGTGAAGCATTTGAAGCTAGGATAGCATCTTTGTCAAAACTGATAGCATAAGCAGCCGCGACTGTTGCGGTTGGTGTTGCCATCATGATGACAATAGTAGCTAATGCTTCATAGCTGACAGGTAAGATATTTGTTGCTGTTAAAAGAGATAATAATAATAAGTTTAAAGCCGGGACAAGAATAACTTTACATACACCGTAGAATAAAGTTGTTTTATCTGAAGCCGCTTCTTTGAAACGAACTTCTCCTAAAGTAGATCCGATTGCTAACCAAGCTAGTGGTGAACAAAGTCCAGCTAAATATGTCATTGGTTTAAATAACCAAACTGCTGTTTGATCGATGCGTAGAAAGGCTACTTGCTGTGCGACCCCTTCGGCATTAGTAACAGTTACTTGTGGTAGATAAGCTTGGAATAGCCAAATGAAAAGACCAGCAAATGTTGCTAAAACAATTGGATTTAAGAACATTGTCTTGATGTTTTTTGCTTCCATTTTAAGTCCGCTCATTTTAATGTATCCATATGAATATAAGAAGATGCGATATCCGATATTAAATACAGATGCATACAATACACCTTGAGGACCGTAAATAGCTCCAACTATTGGGATACCAAAAAATGTTGTCGATCCAAAAATTGTTAACACACGTAATGTGTCTTGTTTGTCACCTTTAAATTTCATAAATAATGGTTTAGAAACAACAATCAAAATAATATAGATGATAATTCCCCAAATCAATACACTCATACTTTGTTCCAATTGATGTTTGTCAATATTTTGCATAAAAGCATTAAATGCTAGTGCTGGCAAAGCAACGGTTAAAACAACTTTGGATAATATCTTACCAACAGATTCTCCAAAAATTCCTTTTTTTCGACAGTAATAACCTAGTAAGATAATAAAAATGGTAGAAGTTATCGCGCTGACGATATTCATGTCTGTTAGCGTAGTTTTCAAAATGTCTCCAATACTCATATTAATCCCCCAAATGTGTTAAATATCACAATTATTTTTAACTAAAAACACGGCCGTGTTCCGTTTACATAAATATCATATATCAAGATTGTGATTAATTGAATAATATGTAATTAAAGTAAATTTATGTAACTTATGTAAGTGATGGTTTTCACATAAAAGATGTAAAAAAAGACATACTCATTAACTATTTAACGAGTATGCCTTCAATATAATGTATTAAATTCAAAGTTTTCCGGTTAAGAATTGAGCTTCACCAAAACCAAAACTCCAATCCTCATCATCATTAATTATAAAGCTGAACATAATATCTTCGGGATTAATGTTTAATTTTTCCTTTAACTTATTCTGTAGATTCTTATAAAGAGTCACTTTTTGTTTTTGAGTCCTTGGGCGGCTGACAATGGTTATTAAGATCCGATCCTTGGTTCTGGAAAATCCTAAATCCGTATCTTCCATGATTAACTCAAATGGTTCATGTTGTGTGACTACTTGGTAGCGATCGCCCTGCGGTATCTCTAAAGCATCAACAAAGACTTTATGTGAAATATCTAAAAGTTGTTGGATCTCTTCTGGCGTACGTCCTTTGACTAAATCAAATTTTACTAATGGCATAATTGAATCTGCTCCTTTACGTTGTTTCTATGTTTAGTGTAAGTCATTATTAACTTTAATGATATCAATTTGCTTATCATTAAAAAATTGGGAGTCTTTTTCTGAAAAGTTCTTATCAGTAATCATTTTGTCGACAATATCTAAAGGTGCGTATGTAAATAAAGTTGATTTATCAAATTTAGTGTGATCAACTAATAAATAAATATCAGTTGATATTTCGGTAATATGTTTTTTTATTTCATATTCCATAATATCTGAATTCATTAATCCGCTGTGTGTTGTAGAAACCGCAGTCGCTGCCATAAAAGCTTTGGAGACGTTGTAGCGATTAATCAGTTCTTCTGGATCAATTCCTACAAATGATCGTGTTTTCTTTTTAAAAATATTTCCCAAAATAAAAATAGAAACATTTTTAAAATTTTCTGATTTGATGATGACATCGAGGTTATTTGTCAAAATAGTAATTGTTATATCTTCATCTAAATAATCGAGAATATATTTAGTCGTTGTTCCTGAATCAATGTAAATTAAATCATCGTCTTCAATTAATGATGCCGCATGTTTAGCAATTTCTTTTTTTATATCTTTATTTTTAATGTTTCTGTTTTCAAATGAGATAATGTTATTCTCTTTAACACTAACACCCCCGTATACTTTTTCAAAGCGGGGATCTTCTAGTATCTTATTAATGTCTCTTCGGATGGTATTCATTGAAACGCCAAATTCTTTCTCTAATTCTTTAAGGGAGACGTGTTGTTTATCAATGATGTATTCTTTAATTAATTCACTTCGTTTGGCTTTCATCATGCCAACCTCCTTTTTTGTAAAGATAGTGTATCACAAAAAGATAACTTCATCAACAGTTAATCAAAATGATATCACAATTATACTTTATAAATAAAATAATGAATTTTTATTAATGAATTCTTTAAATAAAGTATTATATTTTAAAATTTAAATGATTAACTTAACCAAAAAATAAGACGGAAATATTGACATAATGATTGTTAAACATTAGAATATAATCAAGATATAATCATACAGGAGGAAAAAAGATGAACAGAAAAATTAGATTAACTACAGCACAAGCATTGGTTAAGTTCCTTAATCAACAATATATTTCAATCGATGGTGTTGAGAAACCATTTGTTAGAGGTATTTTTGATGTCTTTGGACATGGAAACGTTTTAGGAATTGGTCAAGCGTTAGAAGAAGATCCTGGTCATTTAGAAGTTATTCAAGGAAAAAATGAACAGGGGATGTCACATGCTGCCATTGCATATAGCAAACAAAAGTTGCGCACTGAAATTTTTGGTGTGACTGCATCTGCAGGGCCGGGTTCTGCAAACATGATTACTGCCGCAGCTACGGCTTTTGCTAATAATATACCAGTTTTATTTTTACCCGCAGACACTTTTGCAACAAGACAGCCAGATCCTGTTTTACAGCAACTAGAAATTGAAAATAATGGTGCGATGACGACAAATGACAGCTTTAAACCGGTTTCACGATATTGGGATCGCATTCAACGGCCTGAGCAGCTTATGTCAAGCCTGATTCGTGCATTTGAAGTAATGACAAATCCTGCAACTGCTGGTCCTGTAACTATTTGTATTTCTCAGGATGTTGAAGGTGAAGCATTCGACTTTGAAGAAGAATTCTTCAAAAAACGAATTCACTATATTGATCGTCACGTACCGACAAAGCGAGAAATAGACAGTGCGGTTGAAAGAATTAAAGAGAGCAGTTATCCAGTGATTATTGTAGGGGGAGGCGCGAGGTACTCACAAGCTGGAGAAAGCTTAAAGAAATTATCAGAACTATGCAACATTCCACTTGTTGAAACTGCAGCTGGAAAATCAACAGTTACTTATGATTTTACAAATAATTTAGGTGGAACAGGAATTCTCGGAACATCAGCTGCGAATAAAGCTATTGATAAAGCTGATTTAATTATCGGTATTGGGACACGTTATACCGATTTTACAACTTCTTCAAAAACAGCATTTAATTATGAACAAACAAAATTCTTGAATATAAATGTTAGTCGTCCGCAAACTTATAAATTTGATGCTGTCTCTGTTGTTGGTGATGCCAAAACTTCTATTGATATGATTTATCAACAGCTGACAGACTATAAAACTCTCTTTGAAACAGATTTGCAGAATTGGAAAGAAGAATGGAATCAGGAACGGGAAAGATTACATAATGTGACATTTAATCGTAATAATTTCATACCAGAAATTAAAGGACAATTTGATCAAAAGACAATGAATGAATATGCTGATGTACTCAATACTGAGTTTGCACAAACTGATGCGTTTATTACTATAAATGATACAGTTGCCAAAGACAGTATACCTGTGGCTTCAGCTGGATCATTGCCGGGCGATATGCAAAGATTATGGAATCCGGTTGTTCCTTATGCGTATGACTTGGAGTATGGTTATTCATGTATGGGCTATGAAGTTAGTGGATCACTTGGAGTTAAAATAGCTAATCCTGATCGTGAGATTTATGCAATGGTTGGTGATGGTAGTTTCTTAATGCTTCATAGTGAGTTTATTACATCACTTCAGTATGGATATAAAATAAATGTTATGTTATTTGATAATTCAGGATATGGCTGTATCAACAACCTTCAAATGGGTCATGGAAGCGGAAGTTATGATTGCGAGTTTAGAACAAAAGATCATAAAATTATGGCTATCGATTATGCTAAAGTAGCTGAAGGATATGGTGCAAAAGTTTATCGGGTGTCAAACCGTAAAGAATTAATTGATGCCATTGAAGACGCAAAAATGCAGACAGTTTCGACATTAATTGACATAAAAGTGTTACCTAAAACGACGTCTGATGGTTACAATAGCTGGTGGCATGTTGGCGTTGCTGAAGTGTCTAAAAAAGAATCTATTCGTGAAGCGTTTAAAGAAAAAGAAGAAATGTTAAAGAGAGCATGGAAATATTAGATTAATATTTTATTTGAATAAGTCTGTTAGGGACTTATTCTTTTTTTATATGTTTTGAAAACCACCTGCTATGCGGGTGGTTCAGAAGAGCTTTCAGCGTGGTATAAAAAAAGTCTCCTAAAATGATAAGATATATTTGGTTTCCCGACCACGAAATATCAATCATTTAGGAGGTCCCTTATGAAAAAGGACAATCAAAGTTTATCACACACAACATGGAAA
>NZ_NGJS01000026.1 GCF_003950515.1 Vagococcus vulneris | reverse complement strand
CTTCTTCTTTTACTTCTACTGGATAAGCAATCCTTTTAACCATAAAAAACACACCTCCGTTAAATTCATTTTACATGAATTCAACAGGGGTGTTTTTATATTTGTCTCATCTTTTGGGGTCAGTTCCGTCGGTTGCTAATTAAGAGCTTTTTATTTAATGAATGTTAGTATTACTGCTATTACCACCATTTCTAGCAGCCTCCATGATTAAACCGTAGGCTAAGTTTCTCATAAGCCATTTTTTATTAAAGGCTTTATCGGCCTCTGATGTGTCAAGCTTGTCCACATCAGGTTGGATGTCATGAAATAGCTGGGCGATATTATCAGAAATGACTTTGTTCCTTTTGATATAATACCTAGATACACCTTGAGAGAATAATTGAATTGACTCACCGTAATAAGTTTCATCAAAACTGTGATTAGTTAATATCTTCGCACATTTAAGCACGAGACAATTCCAGTAAGGATTATTTTTAACGACAGGATCTTTAAAAAGCACATCTAAACGATGATAGAAAGTCTTAGTATCCATCAAAATCAGCTCTTTTCATTTTATGTCTTAACTTCATTTTAGCATACCCTACTTTAAAAGGTGTTATGCTACTACCTAATAATATAAACAATTAGTCGGTTTTATGTTTTTTTCGTTCGATACAAATTAAACTTGGCGGAGAATGCTGCTGATTGATAAATTCATAGTTTAAAACGGAGTACTTTTCTTGCGGCAATGCTGCAGCAAAATTTAGGACAGCTTCTTTTTCTTGCTGTCCACCAGGGTGACCAGAGTAGATAACCAAAATAATTCGTCCTCGCGGTGTCAATCTTTTAAGTAAGGCCTCGAGGGCAGTTAAGGTTGTTTGCCCCGTGGTGATAACTGTCTTATCGCTGTTAGGTAAATACCCTAAATTGAAAACAGCGGCTTTGATTGGCTGTTCTAAAGCAATGACTTGATTGATGGTTTCATGTCCTTTAAGAAAAAGAGTTGCCCGATTTAATAGCCCAGCTTCAACTAGCCGCTTAGTTGTTGTTTGAACAGCCTGTTCTTGAACATCAAAAGCAAAAACATGACCTGTTCGTCCAACTAATTCAGCTAAAAATGACGTGTCAAAACCGTTTCCCATTGTTCCATCAACAACATAATCGCCAGGCTGAACAATTTCTTTTAAAAGAGTATGGCTGTAGTGTAAAGCAGATTGAAGCATCGTTTAATTCTCCTTTAGTCGAGCATTCAGTCGACCTTGATATGTTTTTCGCTGTGCCAGTTCGTGATCGATTGCATTCAGGACTTCCCATTTCTTTAAACTCCACATTGGTCCGATAATGGTGTCACGCGGTGCATCACCGGTCAAACGGTGAATGATGATTTCTGGCGGGATAATTTCTAATTGGTCGCAAATAATTGAGACGTATTCTTTTCGTGACAGCAAGGACAGTCGGCCTTCCATATAATCTTTCATCATTTTGGTGTTGGTCATTAAGTGAAGCAAGTGAAGTTTGATTCCCTGAATATCAGAATCAACAACAGTTCGCCGAACATTTTCCAGCATCATGTCATGAGTTTCTCCAGGCAAACCGTTGATTAAGTGCGTGCAGACATTGATATTATGTTTTCTTAGTTTTGCAACGCCGTCTAAATATGTTTGATAATCATGCGCACGGTTGATCATCCGGCTGGTTGTTTCATAGGTCGTTTGCAGACCTAATTCTAGCCATAGATAATATCGCTGATTCAGTTCAGCTAAATAGTCAACAACATCATCCGGCAAGCAATCAGGACGTGTCCCGATGGATAAGCCAACCACACCTTCCTCATTCAAAACTTGTTCGAACCGGTGTTTAATCACCGATAAAGGAGCGTGTGTATTTGTAAAATTTTGGAAGTAGACGATATACTGTGTCGTCTTCGGCCATTTTCGGTGCATCTGATCGACTTCTTTGCGAAACTGAATCGGCAGCGGATCGCTGGGGGCAACGATCATATCGCCGGAACCCGACACACTGCAAAACGTGCAGCCGCCGACAGCTACGGTACCATCGCGATTGGGACAGTCAAAACCGCCGTCAATCGGAACTTTGAACGTTTTTCCGGCAAAGGTTTCCCTCAATGCCTGATTCCAGGTGAAATATCTTTTTTGCTGGCCTTCTGTAAATTGAAACATCTATTAATCAGATCCTTCCGTCAAAGTTAATGAATTTTTTTTGCTGAAAATAGGGTATGAGAAGCATAGCCAAGTTAGCCCAACTAAAAAGCCGCCAATGACATCAGTCGGGTAATGCACGCCTAGATAAATCCGGCTCGTACCGACTAGAAGAATAATGGCTGCTAAAACAAATTGCAGACAGATACGAATCGATTTTTTAGCAACAAGTCGAGGCAGCAGCAGAATAATTGTTCCGTAAAACAACATACTGCCCATCGAATGACCGCTGGGGAAACTCGTACTGGATGCGTAAACAAGATGTTCAACAGCTGGTCGCGGACGGTTAAAAACGGCTTTTAAGGCAACGTTGCCGATACCTTGAATAATCGCTGAGTTGAGAAGCAGCCAAAAGGCCATTGTTTTATTTTTCCACTTGTATAAGCTGAGGAAACTAAGAATAGTTAGGATAACAATCGTTGGCGTGTTTCCGAAAAATGTCATGGCTTTAAAGAATCGTGTTTTATCTGGAGTAATAGTTCCTCTAACTATTTGAATAATCGGCTGGTCAATAATAGTCAGCATACGTTCATTAATTATAACAGCTGTTGCTAAGAGGATAAAACCTAAAAGAGCTGTAATACCGGCTATCTGCCAACCTTTGGTGTGTGTCTTCATATATAACCTCCTAAAAATAAAAAGAAACTCTGACATGGCAGAGTCTCTAATAGTATAGCATGGATTATTTAGTCATTATCACCTTGATCATCGCCAAAATGATCATCGTTATCATCAATAGACTGAGCATCAATCGTACCATTCTTAGTTTTTACAGTTAAAATAGGCTTTTCAGTGCCACTTTCATATAAATTTTGAGACGTTAATTTTTTATTAAAAATATCCGAAAGTTTTCCGTGCTCTGTTTCTAATCTAACCGGCAAGCGGTTAAATTCTTTTTCAGGAATCTCTAAGTTAATATTTCCGTGGTCGGAATTTAGGGTAATCGGATCAGCTTTTTCGGTTAAATTAGTATGAAATAAAATGTCACCGGTCTCAGTTGATAAGTCGGCTCCGCCGGCTTCGTGGTTGACGGAAATCGGCCCATGTGTACTGTTTCCGTTAATTTTACCTGTTGTATTGGCAGTAAATATTTCACCGTTGATCGTTTTCAAAATTAAATTAGCAGCTTTAGAGTCGTTAATACCGACATGTCCACTATTAGAATTTAAATCAATTGTTTGGCTGGCAGATACGTTAGTTAAATCAGTGTGCCCGCTTTTATTTTTTACAGTGATGTTTTTTGCAGAGGTACTATCAATTGAGACACTTCCAGATTGAACGTTGACACTTAAATCTTTGCCTTTAAAATCATAAATGTAAGTATTTAATTTTTTTCCACGTATAATAATTTTTTCATAATTATAAGGTACGGAAATAGATGGCTGATCCTCATAATAGTCCGTGAAATCAAAGTTAAACAATCGAATTTGCTTTTTTTTCGTTCTACTTGTTTGGGAGATATTCAAAATAGTTTCGTCTTTTCTTTTATCTGCTTTCCAGTCAACGAGGACTTGATTATCAGGGTTTTTAGAGCGATTACGATAATTTAAATGCACTTTATCATCTTTAGATGATGAAACCGAGATGTTTTTTAGCTCATTCGCATTAATGGTTAATGTTTTAGATTGATCGTAAGTATATGATTTTGATAGCTTCGTTTGATTTTCAATCTTGTCTAATCTGATATTAAAAGCGATAGCGCCGATACTACCTACTATAATCAAGCAGAATGAAAAAATAATTAAAAAGATAGTTTTTTTCTTCATCATTGTTTCCCCCTTCCACTAAGCACATAGAAGTTCCATTTACTGTAAGCTTTCAATAATTTAAAACCACCAGAAGTTATTGGTTTTAAAATAAGGCAGCCAATAATACCGCTACCGCATAGAATCAAGGAAATAAATAGCTGCATGAAATTAAATGAATCGATGACAAAGAATAGATTAAATCCTGCCAAAGCTGGTGAAATGATAAAGGCTAATGCCGTTATCCATCCAGCGAAAAGAAGTGAGGCAAAAACGATAATCACCCACAACATAAATAAAACATTGAGACAGATGATCCCGATTACTTGAATAAAACGGATAACTCCTGATTCCGGTTCGGAAGATTCTGCATACGGTTCTGTTTCTTCATCAACTGAAAATTCTTGCCAATCATTTCTGTTTTGCGATTGTTCAAAAGCGTCATAATAATCACTACCTAATAATTCCTGAGCAATTTCTTTTGGGTGAGGCAGCTGCTGACTGATTTCGTATTCAGAAAGTCCTTCAGCTTGCTGTTTGGTAAAGAATTCGGTGTAATAATTAAGAATTTTTTCTTGTTCATCCGTTGCTAGAGGGCGCAGATGCAGTTTTAATTCAATTAAAAAATGCTCCTTATTCATTTTTTCACGCTCCTAATTGTATTTGCTGAGTTTACTATACTCTAAGAAGAATGTGGGAAACAATAGATTTAGATAAAAATCGGTCCAAAGTATGATAGATAAGACAAGAATGTGTCAAACAGATGACAAATGATAGATAACGTGTGTATTCACTTGAATTGCCGGGGGACAGATGGTTTAATTAATACTGTATAATGAACTTTTTAACCTAAAATTTGTGTAAAAAATAAATAACTGCATAAACTATAAAATATAACAAGTTCATGTTTTTTAAAAGAAATCGAAGGATAGGATAGGTGAAAATAATGAATAGCAGTCGGGAAGGGGCACCTTTTTTTTCAAGTAATTTAGTTGTTTTTGGTACGACCATTATGATGACATCACTAATGGCAGTTCCAAGCGGAATCGGTACAGTTTATGCGGCAGCTGATACTGTAAAAGACAAAAAAAATAACATTCAAGCAAATAAATCATACACAACTTTAAATGAGTTGAGTATACCTCAGGGATTGGACAGCGGTACGACATTATTTGATTTAAAGACAACAGTCACAATTTCCGGAAATAATCAGTCAGAATTTAATTTAAATGTATCGCCGAATATCGCAATGGATCAGAATTTAACTAGTATTGACTTGAAAGATAATTCTGGGCAAATTATCGGACAGGCAGATCTTAATCATGATTTGAATCAGATTGTCGTAACATTAAAACAAACAGGGACATTTAAGACTAATCTAATCATACCAGTCACATTGAAGAATACGGATATGACAGAACAAGTTGTGACACTGTCACATAATGATCAGATGTTAAGCCAGCATGTTGTGCTGAATAAAGAAGAGACAGCACCATCTGTGGCAAGCAGTTCATCAACGCAAGAAACAGAGACAAGTGCTGAAATGGTGGCGACAGATCAGTCTAACAAAACGACAACAAGTAGCTCGGTAAAAGTTGTTAACTCTTCACAATCTGTAACAGCAAGTGATACAAAAACAACGACAATGAGCAGTACTGCAGCAAGCAGCACGACAAGCAGTACAACTGCACCGTCAACGACAACAAGCAGCAGTACGACGACAGCATCGTCATCAAATAGTACGACAGCATCAAGTACGTCTGAAACAACAACGTCATCTAAGACGCAAGAAACGACGACAGCATCAACTAAGCAAGAAGCAAAAACGACCAAATCTCAGGTTAAATCACAGCAAATTGAAACAAGAATGAATGTTCCACAAGCTGCTGCGGCCCCAGCTCCGATGGTTACAGCATTAGGGCGTAGCGCACAATCAATTAGCCCACAACATGATTTTGTGTCAGAAGTTGCGCCCCATGCTCAACGTGTTGCCGGCGCCAATGATTTATATGCTTCAGTAATGATTGCGCAGTCTATTTTAGAAAGTGGCTATGGTAACAGTACGTTGTCACAGTATCCTAATCATAATTTGTTCGGTATTAAAGGTAAGTACCAAGGTCAATCGGTTAAAATGCTTACCTGGGAACATATCAATGGACAAGATATTCAGATCTATGATGATTTTAGAAAATATCCATCGTTTAGTGAATCATTTGAAGATAATGCACGAGTAATCAAAACAACCTCATTTTATCCTGGAAATTATTTTTACGCCGGCGCATGGAAGTCAAATACCAAATCATATCGTGATGCGACTGCAGCCTTAACTGGCAAATATGCAACAGACCCAAATTATAACAATAAATTGAACAGTTTGATTGAAAAGTTTAATTTGACACAATATGATGGCGGAGGTGATGCAAGCGGTACTATTAATGTATCAACTGGATCAAACACCAATAGTAACGAGTCTTCCAATACAACTAACAATGGTTCACAGCAAATACATACTGTTCAAAGAGGCGACACGCTATTTGCTATCAGTCGCCAGTATGATGTTAGCATTGGCGATTTGATGAGTTGGAACGGATTAAGCAATCATACAATTTATGTCGGTCAAAAGTTGACGATTAGAGGCAGTTCCGGTGGAGGAAAACCGCCAGTAACGAATGAAGTAAAACCGGATGCTACAATTGAGCCTAATACGTCAACAAATGGCAATAATAGTGGACAAAATCAAACAAACGGTACATACACAGTCAAATCGGGTGATACGTTATACGGCATTAGCCGTCAAACAGGTATGTCCGTAGCAGCCATAAAATCGGCAAATAGTTTGAGTAGCGACACAATTTATGTGGGACAGCAATTAAAAGTGAACGGTGGAGGCAGTACATCAAGTAAACCAACATCGACACAAAATCAAACAAACGGTACATACACAGTCAAATCGGGTGATACGTTATACGGCATTAGCCGTCAAACAGGTATGTCCGTAGCAGCCATAAAATCGGCAAATAGTTTGAGTAGCGACACAATTTATGTGGGACAGCAATTAAAAGTGAACGGTGGAGGCAGTACATCAAGTAAACCAACATCGACACAAAATCAAACAAGCGGTACATACACAGTCAAATCGGGTGATACGTTATACGGCATTAGCCGTCAAACAGGTATGTCCGTAGCGGCCATAAAATCGGCAAATAGTTTGAGTAGCGACACAATTTATGTGGGACAGCAATTAAAAGTGAACGGTGGTAGCGGCACATCAAGCAAACCGACAACAGCTAAGCCGACATCGACACAAGATCAAACAAACGGCACATACACAGTCAAGTCAGGTGATACGTTATATCAAATAGCAAAAAATAACGGTCTAACTGTAGCTGAAGTGAAATCATTGAATCGATTATCAAGTGATATTATTTATGTCGGACAAAAATTAACTCTGAAAGAAGTTAAAATGGCTCAACCAGAAACACAAGTTCAATTTAAGCGTGCGAATACACATAAAGTACAAGGCGGTGAAACGTTATGGGCCTTGTCACAGAAATACGGCGTGTCTGTTGCGCGATTGAAATCTTTAAATAATTTATCAAGTGATATTATCTATAGTGGTCAGGTGCTGAAAGTCAGTTAATTAAGATTGAATTATTTGAAATGATTTGTTATGATATTTGTAATATTACATTTTGTCGAAGAGAAGTAGTAAGTTGTAATCTTTTTTTAGAGAGTGCATGGTTGCTGAAAATGCATAAAGGATTTAACTGAACTTAGCTCGGATAATCAATCGACCGGAACCAATCCGATATCATGGCAGTGAGGTGCTGATAATTTCAGTATAAACATAGGTGGTACCACGTAATTTACGATTATACGTCCTATAGAAATAGTAAAAACTATTTCTATAGGACTTTTTTTATTATTGTCAATCAATGAATAATGAGGAGGATATTTTTAATGGCATATAATCATAAGGATATTGAAAAAAAATGGCAAAAAATTTGGAAAAAAGAAAACACATTTAAAACGGAGGAAGTATCGGATAAACCGAAATTTTATGTGTTGGATATGTTTCCTTATCCGTCTGGACAGGGGTTGCATGTAGGGCATCCTAAAGGTTACACATCGACTGATGTTTTAGCTCGAATGAAACGTGCGCAAGGTTTTAATGTGTTGCACCCAATGGGCTGGGATGCTTTTGGCTTACCTGCAGAACAATATGCATTGGATACTGGTAATGATCCGGCAGAATTTACGAAAAAAAATATCCAAACATTTAAACGTCAGTTTGACTCGTTAGGATTTAGTTTTGATTGGTCGCGCGAAATTAATACAACTGATCCAAACTACTATAAATGGACACAATGGATTTTTACAAAATTATTTGAAAAAGGCTTAGCTTATGAAGCAGAGGTACCTGTAAACTGGTGCCCAGCATTAGGTACAGTTTTGGCTAATGAAGAAGTTATCGACGGTAAATCAGAACGCGGCGATCATCCGGTTTATCGCATGCCGATGAAACAATGGATGTTGAAAATTACGGCTTATGCAGATCGCTTGATTGATGATCTAGACTTAATTGATTGGCCAGAAAGTATCAAAGAGATGCAGCGTAATTGGATTGGACGTTCTGAAGGAGCAAATGTGACTTTTTCAGTTAAAGGAACGGATAAAGAGTTTACCGTTTTTACAACGCGTCCTGATACATTATTTGGTGCAACTTATACTGTGTTAGCACCAGAGCTTCCATTGGTACAAGAGATTACAACACCAGATCAAAAATCTGCGGTTGCTGCTTATATTAAAGAGGTTGAAAAGAAAACTGATTTAGATCGAACGGAATTATCTAAAGAAAAAACAGGTGTTTTTACAGGTGCCTATGCAATTAATCCCGCAAACGGTAAAGAAATTCCTATCTGGATTGCCGATTATGTATTGTCAACTTATGGAACGGGTGCAATCATGGCTGTTCCTGCGCATGACGAGCGCGACTATGAATTTGCTAACGTGTTTAATTTGGAAATCACGCCGGTTATTGAAGGAGGCAATATTGCAGTTGAAGCCTATACCGGTGACGGCAAACACATTAACTCGAATTTTATAGATGGTTTGAATAAAGAGGAAGCCATTACGAAAATGATTAATTGGTTGGCTGACAAAGGTGTCGGAAAAAAAGAAATAAGCTATCGTTTGCGTGACTGGCTGTTCTCACGCCAACGCTATTGGGGTGAACCGATTCCTATTATTCATTGGGAAGATGGTACGACGACGGCGGTGCCTGAATCAGAATTACCGTTGGTTTTACCTAAGTCAAACGATATTAAACCAAGCGGAACAGGTGAATCACCATTAGCTAATATGACAGATTGGATTAATGTGGTAGATGAAAAAACAGGTATGAAGGGGCGTCGCGAAACTAATACAATGCCACAATGGGCAGGCAGCTCGTGGTATCATATCAGATACATTGATCCGCATAATGATCAGCAGTTGGTGGATCCTGACAAAGCAAAAGAGTGGCTGCCGGTTGATGTCTATCTAGGTGGCGCAGAACATGCGGTGCTTCACTTATTGTATGCACGATTCTGGCATAAAGTCTTGTACGATTTAGGGGTTGTACCGACTAAAGAACCTTATCAACGTCTATATAATCAGGGAATGATTTTAGGAGAAAATAACGAAAAAATGTCTAAATCAAAAGGGAATGTAGTTAATCCAGATGATGTTGTCAATCAGTATGGTGCAGATACGCTGCGACTTTATGAAATGTTTATGGGACCGTTAGATGCATCGATTGCTTGGAGTGACAATGGTTTGGAAGGTAGCCGTAAATTCCTTGATCGTGTATGGCGTTTATTCATTGATGAAAATGCTGTTTTACGCGATCGTATTACTACACACAATGACGGCAGCTTAACTAAGGTCTATAATCAAACTGTTAAAAAAGTTACGGAAGATTATGGACAACTTCACTTTAATACTGCTATTTCTCAATTAATGGTCTTTGTTAATGAAGCCTATAAAGCAGATTCATTACCTGTTGAGTACATGAAAGGTTTCCTTCAATTATTAGCTCCAGTGGCACCATTCATCTCTGAGGAATTATGGGAACGTATGGGCAGCGCAACAGGAATTTCTTATGCCACATGGCCTGTTTACGACGAAGCAGCACTAGTTGAAGACGAAGTTGAAGTGATTTTCCAGATTAATGGTAAAGTAAGAGCTAAAGCTACTGTTGCACGAGGTCTATCAAAAGACGAACTTGAAGCAGCCGCTATGGACGATGAGCATATCAAAACCAACATCGAAGGAACAACAATCAGAAAAGTGATTGTCATACCTGACAAATTAGTAAATATTGTAGTCGGTTAAGCAAACTTTAAATTCAATTGAAACACGTTGCATATTTGCTTGTGAACAACTACAATATAAGCAGTATATAAAGAAAGTTGGATAAGAATCATGTCGAGTCGAGTCAACACTGGACAAGAAGCGAAGGAAAAAATGGTTCGAGGCTCCATGTGGATGACCGCAGGGAGTGTGATTTCTCGGTTACTAGGTGCTGTTTATATCATTCCTTGGTACGCATGGATGGGTAAAAACGGCGATATCGCTAATA
Source organism: Vagococcus vulneris (assembly GCF_003950515.1). GTDB lineage: Bacteria > Bacillota > Bacilli > Lactobacillales > Vagococcaceae > Vagococcus > Vagococcus vulneris. The sequence continues at coordinate 4,937 of NZ_NGJS01000026.1, read as the reverse complement.
GTCTGTTTAATAAGGGGTACAATGTGTATGCGTTATTTTTGATGATTGCAACCGCTGGTATTCCTGGGGCAGTTGCCAAGCAACTGTCGCATTATAATTCTTTAAATGAGTATGGGGTCAGTCAGCGTTTGTTTAGGAGGACGCTGACGATTATGGCCGGGTTCGGTATCATCTTTTTTGCAATCATGTATGTGGCATCACCAATTATGGCTGATGGCCAATCAGAGCTGATTCCTGTTATGCGTTCACTGAGCTGGGCTATTTTGATTTTTCCCTGCATGAGTGTTATCCGTGGGTATTTCCAAGGAAATCAAGACATGATGCCTTCAGCAGTTTCTCAAATTGTTGAACAGATTGCGCGCGTGTTTTATATGTTGCTAGCAACCTATATTATTATGAAGGTTCACCAGGGAAATTACGTGGACGCCGTCATTCAATCAACATTTGCTGCTTTTATTGGTATGTTAGGTGCTTTTGGGACACTGATTTATTTTTACATGAAGCAGAAACCGGAAATCAATCGCTTAGTTGCTGAAAGTGATAATGCCGTTACTTTTTCTGAGAATCGTTTAGTTTTGGATATGGTGAAACAAGCAATACCGTTCACAATCGTGGGTTCAGGTATTACATTTTTTAAGTTAGTCGATCAATACACATTTGAGCGCTTCATGTCCACTTTTACGGGATATTCCGATAAACAATTAGAGGCGCTATTCAGTATTTTTAGTGCAAATCCGGATAAATTAGTTATGATTATTGTGTCGCTGGCTACGGGCATGGCAGTGACTAGTTTACCCCTGGTGACTGCTGCTTATGTTCGTAAGGATCATGCCGGTTTGGCTAAAATGATTGGCGATAATATTCAGTTACTGTTTTTCATTATGATTCCAGCAACGTTAGGTATGATTGCGTTAGCTGAACCATTGTACGTCTTTTTTTATAAACCAGATGACTTGGGAGTTCATATTTTAATTGAAGCTTGTTTAGTTGGTTTAATTACGGGGTATTTTATTTTAATGTCAACTACTTTACAGGGGTTATATCATAACAATGAAACGGTTATGATGTTGGGCATAGGATTATTGGTAAAAATATTACTTCAATATCCAATGGTTCGGCTGTTTGAAGTATATGGGCCGTTGATTTCAACTGCTATCGGATTCTTTGTTTGTTGTTGGCTATTAACACAAAAAATTTATAAGATAACTAATTTTAATTACGTTATTACACTTCGGCGAACACTGCTAGTTACTTTTTTCAGTGTGGTTATGATGCTAGTCACTTATGCTTCAAAAGGCATACTAAGTCTGTTTTTAGATCCTCAACGAAAGTCACAGGCATTTATTATTATACTTATTTCGGTGATTATCGGTATTTTAACTTACGGTTACTTATCTTTAAAGGTTCGTTTAGTTGATAAGATGCTCGGTGATCGTGTTGGCGGAATTCGCCGAAAACTAAGAATAAAATAGTGAAGTTTAAAGTCTGGAGGTGAGCGGTAACGTTCGCCCCAGACTTTTCTTATAGAAAGGAAGAATATATCTGATGATGCGACTGGATAAATTTTTAAGTCATACAGGATTTGGGAGTCGAAAAGAAGTGAAAAGTCTGCTGAAGAAGAAGCTCATTTCGGTCAATGACCAGATAGTAAAAGAAGGTAAAAAGATAATCGATGAGACATCTGATCAAATCAAAGTTTCTGGACAATTAGTTTTATACCAAAAGTATTTTTACTATATGTTGAATAAGCCACAAGGAGTGGTTTCAGCAACTGAAGATAGCGAGCATAGAACCGTCATTGATTTACTGGCTGATAAAGATAAAACGTTAGGACTGTTTCCTGTGGGCCGCCTAGATAAGGACACTACGGGTCTATTATTGTTGACTAATGATGGTGAGCTTGCACATCAATTATTGTCACCAAAGAAAAAAGTAGCAAAGATATACCGTGCGCAAATAGCGGGTATCATGACAGAAGCAGACATTATGTCCTTTGCAGATGGCGTGACATTGAAAGATGGTTATACCTGTCTACCAGCTGAATTAGTTATCTTATCTGTTGATGATATTAGTCAGCAATCACTTGTTGATATCAGTATCTTAGAAGGTAAATATCATCAAGTCAAACGTATGGTAGCAGCGGTTGACAAGAAAGTCTTATCACTTGATCGATTGAGTATGGGAGGATTAGTGTTGGATTCAACACTAGAAAAAGGAGCTTATCGTTGTTTAACTGCTGATGAAATGCTTACAATCAAGCGAATTTAACAGAATTATCTAAAAAATCTTTGGTTATCTTAAAAAAAGTGATATGATAATAGCATAGATTTAAACTAGGAGGAATGAAAAATGACAGTTAATTGGAAACAAGAAGTTGAGGCACGTCGTGATGATCTGATGCGTGATCTATTTGATTTATTAAGTATTCCTAGTGTCAGGGAAGATGATAAAGCAACTGCTGATGCACCGGTAGGACCCGGACCAAAAGCCGCATTATTACGCTTTTTAGAATTGGGTGAACGTGATGGATTCATTACAAAAAACGTCGATAATTATGCCGGACATATTGAATACGGTAGCGGAGATGAAACGTTAGGTGTTATTGGGCACGTTGACGTGGTACCAGTAGGACCAGGCTGGAACTCTGACCCGTTTAAACCGGAGATTCGCGACAATAAGATTTATGCTCGCGGCGCTAGCGATGATAAAGGTCCGATGATGGCTGCCTACTATGCCCTAAGAATTATTAAAGAATTAAATTTACCAGTGTCTAAACGCACACGCTTTATTATTGGAACAGATGAAGAGAGCGAATGGAAATGTTTAGATTATTATTTAGAACATGAAGATGTACCAGATTTCGGCTTTTCACCAGATGCAGAATTTCCTATTATCAATGGTGAAAAAGGTAATGCTACAGTTAACCTTGTCTTTACAGGTAAAAATGAAGGCATGTTGAAATTAATTAAATTTGATTCAGGCATGCGTGCGAATATGGTCCCAGAATCTGCTGATGCAATTGTTGAGGTGTCAGGTGATACGAAAGCATTTGAAGAAGAATTTGAAGAGTATTTAAAAACTGTTCCTGTTACAGGTGAAATCAAAATTACAGACTCAGTAGCAGCGATTACTGTTCATGGTAAAGCAGCACATGGTGCAATGCCAAGTAAAGGGATTAATGCTGGAACTTATTTAGCTAACTTTTTGAGTTTCTATGATTTTGCAAGTCCTGCTAAGGATTTCTTAACAGTGATTGCTGATTATGTACATGATGACACAGAAGCAAAACATTTAGATTTAGCTTTTGTGGATGATATTATGGGTGATTTAACGATGAATGCCGGCGTCTTTAAATTTGATGCTAACAAAGACAATAACAGTATTACATTAAATTTCCGCTATCCTAAAGGTATGACTGAAGAAGGAATTGTTGCAAAAATTACTGATAAACTTGCTAATACAGCTGCTGAGGTAGTGAGTGTTCCCGGTGGAAAAGGTCCTCACTATGTTTCTCCTGAAGATCCATTGGTTAAAACGTTACTTTCAGTTTATGAAGATCATACAGGTTTAAAAGGTCATGAACAAGTTATCGGCGGCGGAACGTTCGGTCGTTTATTAGAACGCGGTGTCGCCTATGGTGCAATGTTCCCAGATAGTGTGGATACGATGCATCAAAAAAATGAATTCATGTCTGTAGATGATTTAATTAATGCGACAATCATCTATGCAGATGCTATTTACCGTTTAATTAAATAATAGTCAATAAAGAGGTGCTTCCAGACAAGGTAGTACCCCTTTTTTCTTTAAATGTTTATAAAAATACGTTAAAATAGATGTGTGAAGAGTCTTTTTATAAACGAAAGGTTGAGACAGACAGTGACAGAAAAAAAGTTAACTGCTTTAGGATGGGTTGCCACCGTGACGTCGTGTCTAATGTATATTGCCTATATTCCTCAGATTTCGGCCAATTTAAATGGCGACCCGGGAAATTTTTTACAACCGTTGGTAGCAGCGATTAACTGTACGTTATGGGTAACATACGGATTATTAAAAGAAAAACGTGATTGGCCGCTAGCTATAGCAAATGCACCAGGTATTGTTTTGGGACTAGTAACATTTATCACGGCAATTATGGCTAAGTAAAAATATTAGTAAAAAACAGGATTACTCCTTAATATGGGTAGTCCTGCTTTTTTGTGGGTAAATAAGGTTATCCCCAAGATAAATTGTGGATAACTCTGTGGATAGTGTGAACAACTATTCTTAATCTAGAAAAATCAGCTTTTTTACTGTGTACAACTTTGTGGCAAAAAAAGACTGTTGTCCACATGGAAACAGGTGTTCCACAGGTATTTATTTAGCTATTCATTTAGAGAATCGTTATATTGAATTGACTTGATAGTGTTGTGATGAAATCTGATAAAAACGGGTGCTAACGGATCTGTGGAAAATAACTCTTTTTGTGATTTTATTTTTTATTGGTTTATTTTTTTATCTTGTCTAGCAGCATTTTGCGAATAACTTTTTATTGTTACTGATGAAGCTGTTGAGTCCGAGCAACTGGTTTTTATGGTGGTGAGCAGTTGTATGAGTATTTAAAATACTAACTTAACTTAGTTGATAATGCATCTAAAAATTTTTTCTTTTTTTAGTCTAGATGATGTGTTAAGATACCCCTCATCAATGCGTTAAGAATTTAATTATTACAGGGTCAAATAAAACTTTATAGAATTTAAAATCAACAAGTAGTATTTAAGTCTACTAGATATTTGTCATTATTATATGTTAATAAAAAACTAACGGGGTTGAATGGGACTGAACCCCTAAAATGAGACAGTAATAAAAACACCTATGCGATTACTTTTTTCCGATAATCAACCGGAGATAAGTAATCGTATTTTTGTTGAATTCTTTCTTTATTATAATAGTTGATGAAA
>NZ_NGJS01000025.1 GCF_003950515.1 Vagococcus vulneris | reverse complement strand
TCATTAATTTAAAACTTGCTAGCGAATTGTTATTCACTAAATATGGTTTGTTTTTACTTTCGTAAAAACGCCCTACACATTTGGTTTGTCTTACTTTGTTCAGTTTTCAAAGGTCTAAATCTTTTTGTTTTAAGTTACCGTAGCAACTTTTATATAATATCAAATCATCAATTGGATGTCAATACTTTTTCAAAACTTTTTTTAATCGCGTATTTATTTGATTAGTGCGACTAAAAAATAATACCATATAATCTTAATTTTCGTCAAGACCTTTTTTATTTTTAAAAAATTTTAGTCAAATCTTTAAAAATTGGCAACGAAATTAATATACTATGATTCTAGATCGTTGTAAACATATTCTTTAATTTTTTACTATTTTGGTCTATTTTTTGTTACAATCAATGCATAAATATTATTAAATGAACGTATTTGATATCTAATGGAGGAATGCTCAATGAAAATTTTAGTTGTCGATGATGATAAAGAAATCGTAGAACTTTTAAGTATCTACATTCAAAATGAAGGTTATAATGTGATTAAAGCCTACGATGGAAAAGAGGCTCTTAGTAAGATTAATACCACCCCTGATATTGATTTAATGATCCTTGATATTATGATGCCAAAAATGGATGGTATGGAAGTCGTTAAAGAACTCCGTAAAGAATCTCAAGTTCCTATTATAATGTTAACAGCTAAAACAACAGATATGGATAAAATTCAAGGTTTGATTGCTGGAGCTGATGATTATGTTACTAAACCATTCAATCCTTTAGAAATAATGGCGCGAGTCAAATCTCTGCTGAGACGATCTGCTATGCAACAAACTGCTTCTACTCCCGATGTTTTAGAAGTAGGCCCACTGATCATAAAAAAAGATTCACATGAAGTTGAAACCGATAAAAGAAATAAAATTCAATTGACTGCTTTGGAATTTGGTATTTTATACCTTCTTGCTAGTCATCCCAATCGAGTATTCAGTGCTGAAGAAATTTTTGAACGTGTTTGGCAGCAAGAAAGTCTCGTTTCAGCTAAAACCGTGATGGTACATGTTAGTCATCTGCGAGATAAAATTGAAGAAGCAACAAACGGAGAGAAGGTTATTCAAACAGTTTGGGGAGTAGGTTATAAAATTGAGGCCTGAACCAAAAAAGAAAAAGATTACTCTCACTTCTAAAGAAAAAAGCGAACTTTTTATAGAAGGAATTGTAACTATTATTCTTTTGATTCTTCTCAATGTAGCTATTTATATGATAGTCATTCAATTTGCTGAGACAAATCGCTCAATTGATGACATGATTTTTAATATTAAAGAGTCAATCTACAATACTTTCTATATAGAGCATCCTGCATCAATCAAGGTATCCATCATTCTCTTTATGATATTTACAGACGTTATTATTTTATTTTGGCGTCTAATCCGTCGTTATCGACAGATGCAGCAATCACATATTATCAGTGAACTTCACTATATTTCTAGTGGACATTACTCCCATCGAATTCCTTTTGAACTTAAGGGAGATTTAGGTAAATTAGTTAAAAGTATCAACGCCCTAGTAGATGGTACTGTTAAAGCTATAGAAGACGAGCGATTAATTGAGCAATCTAAAGATGAATTAATCACTAATGTTAGTCATGATATTCGAACGCCTTTAACTTCCGTTATCGGATACCTTGGTTTAATCGAAGATGGAAATTATAAATCGACAGATGACCTTTTAAAGCACACACACACCGCCTATCTAAAAGCAAAACAGATGAAATCATTAGTCGATGATTTATTTGAATATACTAAAGTACGGCAAGCTGACACACCTCTTAGTATTATAACATTTGATATGTACCAACTTTTAGAACAGCTGACTATCGAGTATGAATTGGAATCAAAAAAAAATAATATGCTGTTGTCTTTAAATACAGATGCACCCCATTTGATTATGGAAGGAGACCCTGAAAAATTAGTACGTGTCTTCAACAACTTGCTTTCAAACGCTTTTAAATATGGTACAGGCGGTTCAGAAATAATTATTACTGCCAAACAAGTTAGTCATAAACTAATTTTAACTTTCAAAAACAATGGTCAGGAAATACCTGAAAAATCACTTAATAATCTGTTTGAACGGTTTTATCGTGTCGAGGAGTCACGTTCACTGCAAACCGGAGGCTCTGGACTTGGCCTTGCTATTGCCAAAAGTATCGTGGAACTTCATGACGGTTCGATTAAGGCTGTATCTAATAGTGGTTGGACATCATTCATTATTACACTTCCATTAAAACGTTAAATAATCCTAACAAAAAAACTAATTCATGAAATTATTAGTTTTTTTTGTTATATTAACTAGTATAAGTTTTTAGAAAGGAAACCATTTATTTATGACTTTTCACAAAAAAGTAGTTAATAAACTCGTCATACTTATCATGTCAGTCACTTTTGTTATACCATCGTCGCTTGCCTTTGCGAATACAACAACTAAAGAAAACATGACTGATCCTATTACTCTGAATGCCAAAGCAGCTATGGTAACTGATATGGAAACTGGCAAAATTTTATATAGTAAAAATATTGATGAAGCTTTAGGTATAGCATCGATGACTAAAATTCTTACTGCCTACCTAGTCTACGATGCCATTAAACAAGGTAAAATAAAATGGACTGATACTGTACCTATTAGTGAGGAATTAATTAAAACTACTGAAAATCCCGAACTCTCAAATGTTCCTCTATATAAAGATAAAACCTATACCGTGCAAGATTTGTTGCACGCATCACTGATAAGTTCAGCAAATGCAGCAACATCTGCACTAGCTGAATTCATTGGTGGTACTGAACCTAAATTTGTTGATATGATGAGAGCACAACTAGCTAATTGGAATATCAAAGACGCAACTTTAATCAGCTCTTCAGGGTTAGGAACTATGTATTTAGGCAATTCTAAATATCCAGGATCTCCTGATGACGAAGAAAATAAGTTATCTGCACGCGATATAACGATTGTTGCAGATCATTTGCTAACTGACTTTCCTGAAGTACTTGATATTACTAAATTACCTGATTTCACTCTTTTTAAGAGTGATAAGCAAGAAACGTTACTAACAAATTCTAATAATATGTTGTCTGGAAAACAACAATTTTACGAAGGCATTGACGGTTTAAAGACCGGAACAACTGATGTCGCCGGAAATTGTTTCATCGGCACACTTGAAAAAGACGGTCGTCGCTATATTTCTGTAGTCATGGGCGTTGATAATCAACACAGTCGGTTCGAAGAAACCAAAAATATGCTAGACTTTGTCTTTACCAACTGGAAATTTCAAGATATTTCAACACATGGTCAACCCGCAAGCATTTCCGAACTGCCTGTTTCACTGGGCAAAGAGGACACCGTTCATTTAAAAATTGATGGTTCTGCTGAAGCTTGGATTTATAAAGATACTCCTAAGAACACATTAGCTGAAAAAACTAACTTCACAAAAACAAAAAAAAATAACGACGGAAAACCATCATTAACAGCACCCGTCAAAAAAGATTTTATTGTCGGTAATGAGGTTTTCAGTTACTCTGATGCCTTAGGATTCTTATTTCCTGAACAAAAAAAAGACATAAAGTTATCTATTAGTACCACAAGAAAAGTCGAAAAGGTCAACATTTTTGTTGAAGTATGGCACAATGTAACTGTATATTTCAAAAATTTATAAAACTATATTAGGTAGGTAAACACACATGGCAAGAATTCAACGTACTGAATATGAACAACTAAAAAAGAAGCACCGACGACGTAGACTCTTATCTCTTTTATTCGGCTTGATTTTTGGGTTGATTGTTGCATTTAATTTATACTACTGGTTTCCACTGATTAAGAAAAAAATAGATTTGCCTAATATTCCGCAAGCTAGATTAAGTAAGACCGAACCGACAAAGAGCGGCACCAGCTATGATAATAGATCCAACATACCTGATTCTGAGACAGGCGCTTCATCATTTGATAAAACAGTAACCAAGTCGGAAGAACCTAAATTTAACCCGAGAACAAATTATGAAGCTGCAACATCAGCTGTTACAGGTTTTTTCCAACCATTAAGTCAGGAAATTGATAATGAAATAACTGCGGCAAACATTTCCGGTACCTTATTAGTTGTTAAAGACAATCAACCCATTTTGTATAAGTCATATGGTGAGGCTGAAAATCAGACTGACAATCCTTATAATAGTTCTTATATGATTGCCTCTTCCCAAAAAGCTTTGACAGCAACACTTATCATGAAACTAGTCGAAGAAAATAAATTAAGCTTAGATACACCATTGTCAGAATTCTATCCTGAAATAGCAAACAGTGATAAGGTCACCATTAATTCAATGTTATCTATGACATCCGGATTGACTATCACTGAAGATAACCGTCCTCAATCGAAAACAAAACAAGAGATGTTAGACTACGTTATTAAAACCGTAACCTATCAACAACTGACTAAATGGAAATATTCATATTCAAATTATGTCTTACTTGCGGGGATTATTGAAAAATTAAGCCAAAAGAGTTACGAAGACTATGCAGATGAAATTATTATTAAACCGTTAAATCTTAAAAATACATTCTTTTATGATCGAAAAACTGATAAACAAAATCTTATTGCGGCATATAATCATAATATTGATAAAGGACAAATCACTAAACAAAATATTCCAGATTACGCTTTTATCAATGAATTTGGGAGTGGCAATTTAGCTATGTCGACTAGCGACTATTTAACTTTTGTTCAAGCTTTGATTGACGGAAAAGTTTTAGAATGGAGTAGCGTTATTAATATGTGGACCTTGCAGCCAGCACCATATAGCTACACGTACAAAGCCGGTTTTTATCACAGCGATACATCTATGAGCAGCCATGGTCTTTTCTGGGGTTATGAACCTACCGTCCATATAAATAATGATGCAAGTACCGCTGTTATCTATTTTGCTAATATGTATCAAAAAGATAAAACCAATGTTCAACTTGTTGATAATATTTTCCAAAAAATCAGTGCACCTTATAATGGATTCACTTTTCAAAACGGTCAATAAACGCTCAACACAATTTGACACATCTTTTAAAAAAATATATACTTATTACAATATAAATAACTTTAAAATAGTTAAAAGAATAGTACTCAAATGGCGTGTTTAAGAAAGTTGACGGGTGATGCAAGTCAATACACTCCACTGAAGAATCCACTTTTAAAGACTGTATAGCGAATAAATCATGCATATGATAACTAAGCTATGCCGGCACAGACCGTTAATTGTTTAAAGAAGATATGTGACGTCAACTGTCATATAAATTTGGGTGGCACCACGAAATTTAACCTCTCGTCCCAAAAATGAGTTTAGCTCATTTTTGGGACGAGAGGTTTTTTATTTAAATTAAGGAGGAAAATTTTTATGTTAGATATTAAATTTATGCGTCAAAACTTTAATACTGTCAAAGAAAAATTATTAACTCGTGGAGTAAAAGAAACAATATTAACAGAATTTTTAGACTTGGATCAAGAACGTCGCAATCATTTAGTTGAGGCAGAAACCTTGAAAAAGTTAAGAAATGATGTCTCACAAGAAATTTCTCAATTAAAACGAAACAAAGAAAATGCTGACGATAAAATAAAAGAAATGCAAGAAGTTGGTGAGCGCATTAAAGTATTAGATGCTGAAATCACCGCAATTGATGAACGACTAAGAGCTATATCTTATACATTGCCTAATCTTCCTCACAATGATGTTCCTATAGGTGCAGATGAAGATGATAATATTGAAATGCGTCGTTGGAAATCACCTCGAACATTTGACTTTGAACCAAAACCACATTGGGAAGTTGCTGAAAATCTAGGAATACTTGATTTCGAACGTGGTGCAAAAGTTACTGGAAGTCGTTTTCTATTTTATAAAGATTTAGGTGCTCGCTTAGAACGTGCTCTCTATAATTTTATGTTAGATTTGCATGTCTATGAACATGGTTATACAGAGATGATTCCCCCTTACATGGTTAATAATCAGTCTATGTTTGGTACAGGACAGTTCCCTAAATTTAAAGAAGATGTGTTTCAATTAGAAGACACACACTACACCTTAATTCCCACTGCTGAAGTTCCGTTGACTAATTATTATCGTGATGAAATTTTAACTGAAGACATGCTGCCAGTATATTTCACCGCCTTAAGTCCATCTTTCCGTTCTGAAGCTGGAAGTGCCGGCCGAGATACACGGGGATTAATCCGTCTACATCAATTCAACAAGGTTGAAATGGTTAAAATCTCTAAGCCAGAAACATCTTATGATGAATTAGAAAAAATGACTAATAATGCTGAAGAAATCTTACAAAAACTTGGTTTACCGTATCGTGTCATTACTCTATGTACTGGTGATATGGGCTTCTCCGCTGCGAAAACTTATGATATTGAGGTTTGGATTCCTGCTCAAGAGACGTATCGTGAAATCAGCTCTTGTTCAAACTGTGAAGACTTCCAAGCCCGTCGAGCTAAGATTCGTTTCCGCAATGAAGACGGTAAAGTAAATCTAGTTCATACTTTAAACGGTTCTGGTTTAGCAGTCGGTCGTACGGTCGCAGCTATTTTAGAAAATTACCAAAACGAAGACGGCAGCGTAACGATTCCCGAGGTTTTACGACCTTATATGGGCGGCGCTGAAGTTATAACTAAATAGAAAAAAGTACGGCTCTATATTCCATAGAGCCGTACTTTTTTAAACTTTTTCAAAAAATGACTTAATTTTTACAGCTGATTTTTGATACTTAGCAGTTTCTTCATCGGTCAATGCCAGTTCTAAGCGTTTAACAACCCCTTGTTTTCCAATAACTGCCGGATAGCCTAAAAAGATATCTTTGGTTTTGTCCCAAGTTGAAACCGGGTAAATTTTTTGTTCATCTTTCAAAATAGATTGAATAATGCGTGCTGCCGTTGATGAAATGCCATAACTCGTCCAGCCTTTTGCTTGATGAATATGCCATCCGCCTAAACGTGTTTCTTCCTTCATCCATTCTAGTTTCTCTTGACTCACATCATAAGTATCAGTTAGTAATTGACTGCCGATTCTAACTGTTGACCAAGCAACAAATTGACTTTCCCCGTGCTCACCTAATACGTACCCCTCAACAGATTGAGGTGACACACCGAATTCCTGTCCAACAATTCGACGCATGCGATTTGTATCAAGTGAGGTCCCTGTTCCAATAATTCGATGTGCTGGAAAACCGCTGACTTCTTGAACCAATGCTGTAATGACATCACACGGATTTGATATTACTAAAAAAATACCTCTAAAACCTGTTGAAACAATTTGCGGTATCATTTCTCTAACTGACGCCGCATTATCCTTTAGTTCAGATGTTCGATCTTCGTTATCAATGCTTTGACTGCCGAAACTGATAACCACAATATCTGCATCTTTTAACAACTCAACGTCTTGAGTGAAAATTTTAACTGTTTGATTTGTTGACAGCATCGCGTCTTGATATTCTAATGCTTCAGCAGTAATTTTATCTGCTTTTTTATCAATAATTACTAATTCATCAACCTGACCCGCTTGACATAATGTATTTCCAAGATCCGCACCGACGTGTCCCATACCGATTATCCCAATTTTACTCATACTTCTCAGCCTCTTTCTTTTACAAAATAATTTAAATAAAAGACCTCTACAGCATAAAGTAAAGGTCTGAAATTCTTTTATGATTCAATTGAATAGTTTGGAGCTTCTTTAGTGATTTGAACATCATGTGGATGAGATTCTCGTAGACCGGCACCGCTCATACGAATGAATTGTGCATTATCACGCAGTTCTTGCAGATTTCCTGCACCCACATAGCCCATACCTGCACGTAATCCGCCAAGCATTTGGAAGATTATATCTTGTGCTGTTCCTTTATATGCGACCCGACCTTCAATACCTTCAGGGACTAATTTATTCGCTTCATTGACACTATTTTGGAAGTAACGATCGCTTGATCCTTTTTCCATAGCACCTAATGAACCCATACCACGATAAGTTTTAAAACGACGACCTTGATAAATTTCAAATTCACCCGGTGATTCATCAGTACCAGCCAACATTGAACCCAACATGACCACATATCCGCCGGCTGCTAATGCTTTTACGATGTCTCCTGAGTACTTGATGCCGCCGTCAGCAATAATGGTTTTGCCATATTCACGAGCAATAGATGCAGATTCATAAATAGCTGTCAATTGAGGGACACCTACACCTGCGACAACACGCGTTGTACAAATTGAACCAGGTCCGATTCCGACTTTTACAACATCGACACCTACATCATATAATGCACGTGTTGCTTCAGCTGTGGCAACATTTCCAGCGATTAACGTTGCGCCTGGAAATGTATCACGGATTTCTTTAATTTTCCTGATGACACCAGCACTATGACCATGTGCTGTATCTATAACTATTGCATCCGCTCCCGCATCTAACAGTGCTTCAGCACGTTCAAATGTATCATTCGTCACTCCAACAGCTGCTGCAACTAATAATCGGCCATGAATATCTTTAGCCGCATTAGGGAACTCAATAACTTTTTCAATATCTTTAATGGTAATCAAACCACTTAAGCGACCACTATCATCAACAATCGGTAATTTTTCAATTTTATGCTGTTGCAGTGTTTTCTCAGCATCTTTCAAAGAAGTTCCTACTGGAGCAGTGACTAAATTTTCTTTAGTCATCACCTCATCAATTAATAATTGATGATTTGTTACGAAACGTAAATCACGATTTGTTAAAATACCAACTAACTTACGATTTTCTAATGTATCAACAATTGGAACCCCGCTAATGCGATATTTAGCCATTAATGCTTCTGCTTCTTCTACACGATGACTTGGTGTTAAGAAAAATGGATCAATGATAACACCACTTTCAGAACGTTTTACTTTTTTAACTTCATCACGCTGCTGTTCAATTGACATATTTTTATGAATAACCCCTAGTCCACCTTGTCGAGCCATTGCGATAGCCATTTTACTATCCGTCACAGTATCCATACTAGCACTCATTAGTGGAATATTTAGCTTAAGATTTGGTGCTAATTGCACTGTCAAATCCACATCATGAGGTAACACATGACTTTCAGCTGGTACTAATAAAACGTCATCAAATGTATATCCTTTTTTTGAAAATTTCGTTTCCCAATTTGACATTAGTTGTACGCACTCCTTTGATTTATTTTTAATTACAAAGTTATCAAAAATATCGGGGTTAGTCAATTATATGTCATTAAAAAAAGATAACTCTAATGCGGAACAATGCATTTGAGTTATCTTTTAATTAAATTCTAATAACGACGCATAAATAAGCTACCTTGAATACCAAATTTTTTCTTCAATAAGAAATGAATACCATATGCAGCAGCACCTAAAACAATAGCAATCATCGGGTCAATTGTCGGATTAAATGTTCTAGGAATCAAACTTGAAGCTGAAAAGAGTAAAACCCACGGAATAAAGCAAAGTGCAATAATCCCACCAGATTTAAGTGCTCCTGGCTTTTTACTCTGATCAGCGCCGGGATAATCATAACTATAAACATATTTATAAATAAGATAGAACGATAGACCACCTGAAGCAGCCCCAATTAATATACTTGTGATACCTTGTGTTGCCTGTCCAGTGTTTGACAATAGTGAAAAACCACCTGTAATCACAGCCAAGAAAGCAAACAATACTAATGAATTATCTAACCATGCTTTTCCAAATGTTATTTCGGGTAAAGCTTCCGGTGCTTCAACAATATTTTTTACAGCTTCAGTCGGCGTGCCATACAATTGTTTAGCTGTCGTTCCGGATTTTTGTCCTTCGACTAGCGCAGTCAGCATGTCATGTAAAGCCAATGTTTTTTGTTCTTCACTTAAACTAGTCTTTGCTAAGTCTTTTTTCAAATCGAAAATAAACTGATTATTCTTTTTTGTTAATTTTTTTTCTAACTGACGATTGTCAGCTACTTTTTGACGTAAGTCTTCAGTCGTTGCGGATACATCTGCCACTATTGGTCACCCTCTACTTTCTAAACATTAAAACGGAACAGCATAACATCGCCGTCTTGTACTACATAATCTTTTCCTTCTAAACGAACCCGCCCTACTTCCTTAGCAGCGTGCATACTTCCGTATTCTTTTAAATCTTCAAATGAGACTGTTTCAGCTCGAATAAAGCCACGTTCAAAGTCTGTATGAATAATTCCAGCACATTCAGGTGCTTTCATACCTGTTTTAAAGGTCCACGCACGTACTTCTTGTTCTCCTGCAGTAAAATAAGTTGCTAATCCTAATAGATGATATGCCGCTCTAATCAATTTATCCAGACCTGATTCTTCAATCCCCAATGCTTCCAAGAAGTCAGCTTTATCTGCATCATCCAACTCAGCAATTTCTTCTTCAGCTCGTGCGCAAACAGAAATTACTTCAGCATTTTCTGTTGCAGCAAAATCTTTTACTTGTTTAACATAATCGTTATTATCTGTATCTGCCACATCATCTTCAGCAACGTTTGCCACATAAAGTACTGGCTTAGTAGTTAATAAAAATAGTCCCTTAACAATCGGTAGTTCCTCATCTGTAAATTCAACAGTTCGTGCTGATTGTCCTGCTTCTAAAACAGGTTTTATTTTTTCAAGTACAGCTAATTCTGCTACTGCTTCTTTGTCTTTCGTTTTAGCAATTTTTGCTACACGTGTATAACGTTTATCAACTGA
This sequence comes from Vagococcus vulneris, assembly GCF_003950515.1. GTDB lineage: Bacteria > Bacillota > Bacilli > Lactobacillales > Vagococcaceae > Vagococcus > Vagococcus vulneris. Next base: position 6,329 of record NZ_NGJS01000025.1, on the reverse strand, counting down.
TTCTAAATCAGCCAGCACTAATTCTAAATTAATTGTTTCAATATCTGCTAATGGGTCAACACGGCCTTCAACGTGAGTAATATTATCATCATCAAAACAGCGGACCACATGACAGATAGCATCAACTTGGCGAATATTACTTAAGAATTTATTTCCTAGTCCCTCACCTTTACTAGCACCTTTTACAATACCGGCAATATCAGTAAATTCAAAGGTTGCTGGAACAGTCTTTTTAGGTTTTACTAATTTAGTCAGTTCCTCTAAACGGTAATCGGGTACTTCCACCATACCTACGTTAGGGTCAATTGTTGCAAAAGGATAATTTGCAGCTTCTGCACCTGCTTTAGTAATCGCGTTAAATAATGTTGATTTACCAACATTGGGTAACCCTACAATTCCTGCTGTTAAAGCCATTTATTTCACTCTTTCCTCTAAGTGTTAATCAAAAATTTAATCTGACACTTTCTTTTCTAGAATTTTTTTCATTTTTTTGTCAAACTCGCGACGAGGCATCATCACAATATGCTGACATTCAATACATTTTATTTTAATATCCATGCCCATACGGACAATTTCCCAACGGTTTGTCTGGCAAGCATGAGGTTTTTTCATTTCAACAATATCACCTAGTTCATACATAATTGCTACCTCCATCAGTTAATAAACATGACAGGACACATGCTATATAGTACCACATAACCTGTCATTTGTTTTAATTTGTCATCATTTTACTATAAATAATTTAATCATCCAACTGAATTTCTAGTATATCTAAAATACGAGTTAAATCATCTGGCGATAAGTATTCAATTTCTATCTTACCCTTACCTTCTTTATCCTGAATTGCTACGCTTGTGCCGAATTTATCCATTAATAAATCTTCACCTGCTGTTACATAGTAAGGTTTTTTTGTCATTTTTTTCTTTGTTTTTTTCATCAAAGCGGGTTGTTCATTATTCATTTCTGAAACGATTTGTTCCAATTGGCGCACAGTCAATCCCTCTTTTAACACTCGATTTGCTAAAGGGATAATAGCCTTTTCATCCTTTAAACCTAGAAGTGTTCGTGCCTGCCCCATTGATAATGACTCATTTTGAACCAAGTCTCTAACCACAGCTGGCAGAGATAATAATCGTAAATAATTAGCTATATACGACCGGCTCTTGCCAAGTTGTGAGGCCAAATCATTTTGAGTTAATTTTAAATTTTTCATCAACATGTCATAGGCTTCAGCTTCTTCCATCGGGCTCAAATCTTCACGTTGCAGATTTTCCAAAACCGCGATTTGCATCATTTGTGCTTCATCAAATTCTCTGACAATTGCAGGAATTGTTTCTTGCCCTGCTATTTTAGAAGCTCGAAAACGACGCTCGCCAGCAATTATTTCATACCCTTTAATGGAAGATTTCCTAACGATAATCGGCTGAAACACACCTGATTGTTTAATTGAATCAGCTAATTCAGTTAGAGCCTTATCATCAAACACCTTACGCGGCTGATAAGGATTCGGTCTTAATTCAGTTAATGGCAGTTTCATAACTTCTTCCAATTTTACATCTTCTTCAATAGAAGAAATATCTTCAAACAACGCATTAATTCCTCTTCCTAAGCTATTCTTATTCATTTTCGTCACGGTTCATCACTTCCTTTGCTAACGCTTGATAGACTTCGGCACCTTTTGAACGCGGATCGTAATCAATAATTGGCTTTCCATGACTCGGCGCTTCCGATAATCGAATGTTTCTTGGAATAATTGTATCATACACACGTTCTCTAAAATAAGTTCTAACTTCTTCTACAACTTCAGAACCTAGATTAGTTCGTGCATCATACATTGTCAATAGTACCCCTTCAATACGAAGTTCTGGATTAAAATGTTTTTGTACCAAACGTACAGTATTTAACAACTGACTTAATCCTTCTAATGCATAATACTCGCACTGAACCGGAATTAGAATAGAATCACTAGCAGAAAATGAATTAATTGTTAAATGTCCTAATGATGGTGGACAATCGATTAAAATATAATCATACTCTCCATCAACATCTTTTAAGGCAGTTTTTAATCGTGATTCTCTAGCCATCATAGAGGTTAACTCTATTTCAGCACCAGACAATTGAATTGTTGCAGGTGCAATATCTAAATTTTCACGTGCAGTCGGTTGAATAATATCCTTAATGGGTACTTCATTCACCAATACATCATAGATATCCTGAGAAACATCGGGCTTTCTGATGCCTATTCCGCTCGTTGCATTTCCTTGTGCATCCATATCCACTAGTAAAACTTTATTACCTTCATAGGCTAAACATGCGCCAAGATTAACAGTTGTTGTTGTCTTACCAACACCGCCTTTTTGATTTGCAACAGAAATAATTCGTGTCATAACGTTACCTCCTTACCATTAATTAACTGACTGACCTGATTAAATTAATGGTTTTTTATTAGGTGTCCCTGGTTTTCTAGGATACTTATTAGGTGTTTCTTTCACTTTTTGAATGTCTATAATGAACCGTTTATCATCAGTAAAAGGCAGAGCTACTGATTTTTCATCAATAAATTTACCACCTAATAGCGCAATAGATTTTTTTGCTTCGTTTAACTCTTCATCGCTCTTAGCAGCCTTCAATGCCAAAAAATGACCGCCTTTCTTCACTAAAGGCAGACATAACTCATTCAACACAGTTAATCTAGCTACTGCACGAGCAGTAACAAAGTCAAATTGTGCTCTGAATTTTGGGTTTTGTCCAAATGTTTCAGCACGATCATGATATAAGTGAACACCGTCTAAATTCAAATTAGCTGTTAATTCTTCTAAAAATTTAATACGTTTGTTCAGTGAATCTACTATCGAAATATTCAAATTTGGAAAAACAATTTTCAACGGAATACTTGGGAATCCTGCACCTGAACCCACATCACACAAATGATACTCTTTGTTTTCAAAGTCTTCTACAAAAGCAAGTGTGATAGAATCATAAAAATGTTTTAAGTAGACTCCCTCTAAATCTGTTATTGCCGTTAAATTAATTTTTTCGTTCCATTCAACCAGCATGTTAAAATATGTGTCAAATTGATTCATCTGTGTATCCGTTAATTCGATTCCTCTTTTTTCAAGTTCTTTTTTAAATATATCCGGTTTCATGTATTCTCTCCTTTTTGTGAAACACAGAATGTTTCACAACTAGTTATACTTTATCTTATCTTGTATAAAACTTCAATTAGTATCCATAAATTTTAGTTGTTTTGCAAAAAAATGTTTCACGTGAAACATTTTAATAAAAAAACAAGAAAGCATATAAATTTAATTAATTAAATAACAGTTATTTAATAACTATTTAAACCTTTTAAAACAATTTTTTTTTAAAAGATTATGTTATATTTAAAATCTACCTGATATTAATTTTCTAGGAAGTTTTATCAAAATAAGCTATCATTTTTATCCACAACTGCCATTTCAGCTCTTATTAATAGTTATCCACATGACTTTTCCGCTTCTTGCCGATAACTTTCTCTTTCCTAAAACTATAAAAACCTCTGACAGAAAGTCAAAGGTTCTTTAGTCTACTGATTTAAGATTGTTGAATACTCTTTCATATGAGCCGGTTGTGTATAAATTGAATTTCCGTCATAACTAACAATCATATCATTATATCCAGGTGTATCACCTGAAATACCACCTAATAATTGATTAAAAACTATTGTCTCATTTGCTGATAATGTCACTATTTGACTATATCTTGGTGCAACATCTCGTTCCCCAGTATTACGTGACACAAGTTTTAAATTAAATAAACCTGTATCTATAATAATTGGATAATCCTTACGATTCACGACGTCTAATTTGTAAAACATACTTGGTCCTTCCGAACCATCTAGTGCCATTGTAACTGAAAAATCTGTTGCTTGTGCTTCTTGCGGCTGCGTCTTGTCAACTGTTGATATTGTGGTATTTACAGTTGTTTGCGAGCTATTCAAGGTCTCATTTGTTAAAGTTGTTTGACTAATTGACGAATTAGTCGTCTCACTTAGTTTAGATGTTGAACTATTTGATTTATTCGCCTTTATACTTGTCTCGCTAGTCTTTTTTACTTTTAAATTATCATTATTCTGACATCCATTTAAAAATAACGTTGTAAATAGTGTGATGCTTAAAATAATTATTTTTTTATTCACCGTTCTTTCCTCCAAAAGTTCATTATTAAAGCAATTTATATTTACTATTTACTTTAATAAAAATATATTTAATAATATTCATTATATAACAAAAATTGAAAGGTGCAACGCTATGAATAAAATTATTTTACTATTTATATTTTTACAATTATTTTTTCTATCAGGATGTGTCCAAGTATCAACAAAGACATCGAGCAATACTAAACAAGAACTCACGAAAGCTAAACAAACAACTCAATCGACTGATTCACTAGGAACAGCTACCACTCAAAAAACTGCAGCACTTCTTCTGAGATTTCAAAACCTAGACTGGACATCGAAGCAACGATTATGGCGATCTACATAGATAATTACTTACAATCTGATGATATTTCAGGTACAATTAATCAATTCATAACAGAACCTACAAAAAAGATTATTTTTACACAAACTGCTGATGGATATAGTCTTGCACAAGGAACTCGCAGTTCTCAGGAAGATTTTATCATTAAGAACAACTCAATTATCTGTATTTTGCATGACGGAGCAACTGATACTATTGAGAAAAACTATGATATCAATGAAATTAATCAAAAATATCAAAACTATGAAGCAGAACTTACACAATTAGTAGAGAGCGGTGAACAGGCTGCCTCAACTACTCCTGCATCTATCAATACAAAAAATCTTACCAATGATCAAGCCATCACTTGGATTAGAAACTACCTCATTCAAACTGGCAATTCGAATGAGGATTTAAAAAAAATATCTTATATGCCGCAAATGTCGACAGATGGATATTTAGAAATTTTTCTATATACTTCCAACGTTACTGGTGAACATAAAACAATTCAAGCTCTTTATCGAATAGATGAAAATGGACATCTACAGCTTTCTTCATCATCTAATACATGGGAAACTGTCAGCACCTCGTATATTGAGTAAATTTGAAAGGAATGATACTAGTAATTTTTTAAAATTTTCTTACAAAATTTATCACACATTCGCTATATTTTATGACTTGTTTCTTCACATTTCCCAGTTATTATATATGTATACCAACAAAACAACCTTTTCATTTTATTTACTCCTCCAAAGTAAATAAATAAACAACTTCTTTCCTCTAGTTTTCGCTAGAGGTTTTTTTATTTCCTGAATTATCATATATCTACTGCTTTAAATTTTCTTACGCATTTCGTCACATATTCGCTATACTCTGCGACTTGTTTCTTCACATTTCCCAGTTATTATATATGTATACCAACAAAACAAACCTTTTCATTTTATTTACTCCTCCAAAGTAAATAAATAAACCAACTCCTTTCCTCTAGTTTCCGCTAGAGGTTTTTTTATTTATAAAATGTTTCATGTGAAACATCTTATAAAATTATATGTACCTTATTTTTAAAATTAATCATCTTTTATGATATAATTTATAAAAATAAAGAAATGAGGGATTAATAATGTCTAATGATAACCCGATTATTTTAAACAACCCAGTTCCTCCAGATAATAACCTCAACAAGGAACATGCCAAAGAGTTTGTTTTGAAAGAGAAAATAAACCACTACGCTGGTCAATCATTTGCAACTGATAATGCTAACATCGTTTTTCCTGATGATTTAATTAAACCGAGCCCTGTAAAAAAAAGAAATGATAAAAATTAATAATTAGTTTGAATGGTTTTTTAAATTTATTACCAGAATTATCATAAAATAATTATATTTTCATCTCTGATTTATCTAATTTTTAAATTATTATATATGTATACCAACAAAATAACCTTTTCATTTTATTTACTCCTCCAAAGTAAATAAATAAATAAACAACTCCTTTCCTCTAGTTTCCGCTAGAGGTTTTTTTATTGCCTGAATTATCATATATCTACTGCTTTAAATTTTCTTACGCATTTCGTCACATATTCGCTATACTCTGCGACCTGTTTCTTCACATTTTCCAGTTACTATATATGTATACCAACAAAACAACCTTTTCATTTTATTTACTCCTCCAAAGTAAATAAATAAACAACTCCTTTCCTCTAGTTGGGACTGAACCCCTAAAATGAGACAGTAATAAAAACACCTATGCGATTACTTTTTTCCGATAATCAACCGGAGATAAGTAATCGTATTTTTGTTGAATTCTTTCTTTATTATAATAGTTGATGAAA
>NZ_NGJS01000024.1 GCF_003950515.1 Vagococcus vulneris | reverse complement strand
AGTGTGTTCGTGTCGTTTGCTGTGACGAGTACGCAACATAGACACAAAGAAAACACAAGGGCGAGCTTGCTCGTTTATATACCCTTGTGTTTTCGACTGGATATGTTAAGGTAACAAACAGTAAATGGCACGTTACAGACTGCAAAATGTACCAACTGAAAAAAGAAAGAATACCGTTGTCTGCTTTATTTCTCGATCAGCTTTTAAAACATGAGGAAATGTTTTTATAAAAAAAGAGTAGTTACCGTTTTTTGGTAACTACTCTTTTCCTTTTTTAAGGTTTAAATCCCTGGAAGTTTAGGTGTTTTGGGTATTGGTGGTGTAGGTGGCTGCAAGCTTTCCAATTTTTGTTGAATTGCTTTAAATTCAGGTGTCTCTTGGTGTTTATTTAGAATCATTTTTTGCTCTATTCGTTCTAAAGTCGGTTGAATTTCTTTACTTGCTACTTTACGATTCAATTCTTTTTCTAAGGTTTCTTTTGGACTAATAGAAGGTGTTTCCAAACTTGAATAGAGTTTTACTCCTTCTCTGTTATATAGCCTTATATCGCTAAATAAGCCCGTTTTTTTAAGTGTTTCTAAATTGTTAGGTAAATTTTTAACAACAATATCATGTGCTTGCTTTGGTGTTGCCCTGGCTGTCGTTGGATCATCTGCATACATGGTTTCATATCGTTCAATTGTTCCTAAATATGAGTTGATTTTAGGTACTGCCATGACATACATTTTTGTTTCATAACCTTTAGATTGAAGCATTGTTGCGGTTTGAATAGGAACGTCTGTTGTTCGTCCTGTACCTTCGATCACCAAATTATACCCTTTATCGCTCAAACGGCTTATGATCGCTTCTGTCATGCGATTAGAATAAGGGGTAACGTGTTTTACTACGTCTTTTTCATAAAGTTTCACTAGTTCATCAAAATTAGGGTGCTGTTGTTTAAAGGTATCATTATCAATGACAATAACATTCCCTTGTGTTTCTTCAAAAATTGCTGATCGCAAACTGGTTTTCCCTGACCCTGGTTGCCCACCAAGTAAAAAAGCGGTTGGCGATTCAACCGCTTTTTTTCCTTGAATCAATTCTTCTAAATTATCATTTAAGCGATTCTCAAATTGTTTGTCAGTAAAATTGACTATATTTGCCATATTAAGCCACTTTCTCTTTATTCAAAACTTGTTTTGAGTAACGATTCATTGACCGCCAATACTCATGAACGGCTTGTAATTCTTCTAAAGAATAATCAAAAAGATTTACACGTTTTGCAAGCTTTAATTGGTTTAATAAATTGACTTCCAATAATTGAGAGTCATTTTTATTTAATTCATGGTTCAAAACATAGTTTAATACTCGATTATAAACGCTTGCCGATAATTCGTTAATGATCTCTATTTCAAATGTTTTTTCATACGTAACTGCCATTTCATTTTCACTCCTTTTAAAGTTTGTCAGGTAAATATTTCCGTATATATTCTTCTAAGGCTTGATCCATAACTTCTTTTACGTTTCCGCCATTCTTTGCTGTTTCGATTTTTATGATATGGTGTAAGTCAGCACGAACACGAACCGTCTTATCTCCCATTATATCTTTTTTTGCACTGATTGGTGTATCATTTCGTTTTGCTTTTTGTGCGCCTAAATTTCCCACAATCACTCACTTCTTTCTATTTCTTCTTATTCTTATTTTATCATCAACAATCACAAATCACAAGTGATTTGTGATTAATCACTTGTGATTTGTGATTCTATTCTTTTTCGTTTTCTAATTGAATAATTCGCTCAAGCATTTCAAAAAATACGTTCTCATACATGGATAAAACTTTTTTGTCATAGCCTTTGTGTTCTGTAATGCCGTTTTTAGACCAGGTACTTACTTTATTACTTCGCTTGATAATATTTTGGAAAACCAAGTTATCTTCTTTATGTTGCTTGTACAGTTCTTCCAGGTTTGATTTTATCGTTGCGCTGTCCGTATCAACTAAATAAGGAACAAAACCGATCATATCTAGTCCAGGGTTAAATTGTTCTTGTAAATCAATCAAATAGGAAATATAGTTTTGAATGTTGTTTGTACTTTCTTCTTCTGCTTGTAAAGGGATCATAACGTAATCACTTGCCACGATTGCATTATTTGTATAAACGCTTGGCGTTGGTACAGTATCAATAATAATGAGATCATAGTCACTTTTTAAAGGTTCCAACAGAGTAGCTAGTAATTTACTTTCATTTTCAAACGTCCATGAGCGAGTTAATTTTGGTAATAACATCAAATCAAACGTGCCAGGGATCAAGTCTAAATTATCAGTCAAATGAATAATAGAAGAAGCCAAGTTTCCATTTTTCAAGCCTTCATAAAAATTGACACGTGGCAATTCTACCTCAAAAGTTTTTGCTAAGTCTTTTGTCAATGTTGCCTGTAAGTCCTTATCGATCATTAAAACTTTTAAATTCAATTTGTCTGTCAAGTAAGCAAACATAGTCGATAATTTGGACTTTCCAACACCACCTTTAAAGTAATTATTCAAGATAATAATTGCTTCAGTTTTATTGTTTAAAATACGTCTTAATTCTTCAAGTATTTTTAGTTTTTCCTTCTCCATAACTACGCCCCATTCTTTTTTTGTATAGTAATATTGTATCATTAAGAATCACAAATCACAAGTGATTTGTGATAAGTGATTTGTGATTAATATATAAAAGCCCTCTTTAAAGGGCTTTTATGTTTATTTTGAGAAAGATATAAAATCAATATATCCCTTTTCCCCAATTTTTACAACGGCATTGTAGGGCTTTTTCTCTTTGTTTTTGATTCCTTTTACCAGGGTTTCTTTTCCCTCCAGTAATTCTTTTACATTCGTTTTGGTTAGTTTTTTCTTTCTAAAATGTTCAGCTAAAGTAAACTTACATTCAGGATAATTTGAACAACCATAAAACGATTTTTTTAATACAATATTGTTGCCACACTTAGGACATTTTCCTACAATACTTTTTTCTGCTTCTTTTTCTTTCTGTTCCTGGTAATCAGAAAAATTTAGTTTTTCTATATCGTTAGGTACAGCTTCCAGTAAATGAACAATGAATTTTTTGATATTCGTAATAAAGTTCTCTTGATTGCCTTCTCTTTTACCGATTTTTTTTAAATACGTTTCCCATTTAGCCGTCATTTCAGCACTCGTTAAAAGGTGCTGACTTTCAACTGCCTGGCACAATAATTTTCCTTTTTCAGTTACAACAAGCTTATTCTTAATCACTTGGATATATTCTTTTTGTTTTAACGCTTCAATAATACTTGCTCTTGTCGCTTCTGTTCCAATCCCCTCAACTTCTTGTAAAATCTTGATTGCTTCTTCATCATCAACCGTTTTATTCGCCGTTTTCATAGCAGTTAATAATGTACCCTCTGTAAAAGCTTTTGGCGGTTGCGTTTCTTTTTCAACACTCTTAACACCAACTTCGGCACGTTCGCCAATGATAACGAGTGGTAACGTTTGAACGTCCTCTTTTTCTTCTTTGGTTTGTTGTTTGAAAAGAATTTTCCACCCTTCTTGCTTTGGTGTCTTTCCGATTGATTGAAAAAGTAAGTCGGCTACTTTGGTTTGTATCTTGGTTTCTTCATACAAGTAATCAGGTAAAAACATGGCAACGGTCGTTTTAACGACTAAAGCATAAATTTTTCGTTGCAAATCGTCCATTTTCGCTAATGCAGATTCGTTAGGTACTTGTTTTGTTGGGATAATGGCGTGGTGTTCCTGTACCTTACTACCGTCCACATAACGCTTTCTAGGCTCTGTTTGAACCATTTCAAGATCAAGTCCTAAAAAACCGCTATATTTGCCAAAATTCGCTTTTAAATAAGCAAATTCGTTCTCTGTAATAAATGGTGTATCTGTTCTTGGATAACTCAATAATTTTGCTTCATACAGTCCTTGCATAGCTTTTAAAGTTTGGCTCGCTGTCGCTTTATAAAGCTGATTGACTTTTGATTGCAAACTACTTAAAGAAAACAGACTAGGACTATTCGTTTTTTTCTCTTTGGTTTGCACGTCAGCGATTCTGCCCTCTTGATTGCCTATTTTAGCGTGATTTGAAGAAACAAAGGATAAAAGTTCCTCTTGGGTCTTAAATCGCTGTGTGGGGCTTAGAACGCCCTTAAATGACCCTTGGTTTACTTTTATACTAGCTTCCACCTCAAAAAAAGGTTCTTTTTTAAAATTCTCTATGGCTTCCTGGCGTTGATAAATGAGATATAAAGTCGGTGTTTGTACACGTCCTAAAGAAAATGTACCTTGTACGCCTTTTTGTTGTAAATTCAAGGTATATAAAGGGCTTGCGTTCATGCCGATCAACCAATCGGCAATTTGGCGTGTTTGCGCTTCTTGATAAAAGGGATAGTAATTCATTCCTGGTTGCAAATTTTGAAAACCGCTTCGGATCACATCTTTTTCTAAGCTATTGATCCATAGTCTTTTAAATGTTTTATCTTTTGAAAAGGCATTTGCTTTATGGATAATCGACCAGGCGATATTTTCACCTTCTCTGTCGCTATCTGTTGCAATAATAATTGTATTTGCCTTTTTGAGAAGTTCTGCAACAATTTTAAACTGCTTTCCCTTATCTTTTGCAACTTCAAAATCGTATCGATCAGGAAAAATCGGCAACGATTCAAGTTTCCAATTTTGCCACTTTTCGTCATAATGACCTGGTTCTGCTAATTCCACTAAATGCCCAAAACCAAAGGTGATAAACGTTTCATCTGTAAATAGTGGGTCTTTGATCTCAAAATAGCCGTCTTTCTTATCACTCTGTTTCAATGCCTGGGCATAGGCTAACGCCTGGCTTGGTTTTTCAGCTAAAATAACTGTACTCATTAACTATCCCTCTTTCCCTTGTTTTTTCTTTGATCGACTGTCACATTATATCTTGCTCGATACCTTCTAAACGTTCGGCGATTGATTCCAGTTTGTTCTTCAACTTCTTTATCGGATAAACCATTCAAAAACAAATCAAAAGCATGCTTTAAACGTGGATCATTTTCTTTAAATTTATGCTGACGACCTTTGAATTTTCCTTTTGACTTAGCTATTTCAATCCCTTGGGCTTGTCGTTCTTTAATACGTTTGCGTTCTGATTCCGCTTGATACTTATATAATTCAATCACTAAATTATTAATCAAACGCCTTAAATTTTCATCTTCAATCCCATTCATAGAGGGCAAATTCAAAACTTCAAGCGTTGCTCCTTTTTGTTGAATGGCATTCATCAATTCTGTTAATTCTTTATTATTCCGTCCTAATCGATCTAATTCAGTAACTACAACAATATCCTCTTCACGAATATAGTTAAGCATAGCTTGTAATTGTGGACGTTCGACCGATTGACCGCTTAATTTGTCTGAAAAGACCTTAGAAACGCCCTGTAACGCTTGTAATTGCCGATCTAAGTTCTGTTCTTTGCTACTTACTCGTGCATACCCTATTTTAGTCATTAATATCTTTCCTTTTTTAAAAAAAGTTTTTTTAAATTCCACAAGCAAATATATAAGCTAAACTTATTTATTTAGTAGCTTTCCAAAAATAAAAAATGAAATTATCCATAAAACAACGCCAACTACCAAGAAGATCGCCAATAACTTTAAGAAATCAAAGATATTTGACAATGGAAACCACCCACTAATTATCAAACAAGGAAAAACTGTTATCAGCATTACAAAAAAGTGAATAATAGATTGCTGTGTTAAAGTTAAATTATCAATCTCATAAATCACGCTAGCAGCTGAAACTAATGTAATAATTATTCCTACTAGGAAAGTACTTTTTATTTGAAATGAGTTCAACTTCTGATAAACCATTATTAAAGATATTCCGCTCATAATTACAAAGGGAATAATTCCCCTTATGATTGCATCTATAATGTATTTCATTTTTGACACCTCCACTCTAATTTTGCCCAACTTAAATGTCCTATTTTCTAATCCCAGTATACCACAAAAAATCAATACTTACTAAAAAGGACAATCAAGTATACTCTATTGACCTATAAATGATAGCAACTTAAAAGATCAAGTGTTCGCTTCGCTCTCACTGCCCCTCGACGTTTTAGTAGCCTTTCCCTCACTTCGTTCAGTCCAAGCCAACTAAAAGTTTTCGGGCTACTCTCTCCTTCTCCCCCTAATAATTAATTAAAATCTTACTCTGTATATTTCTGCTAATCATTCACTAAACAGCAAAGAAAAAACAAACACGTATCATAGATATAAATGTAATGGCATAGTGCGGGTTTTATTTTTAGCCCGTATCAAGGCTAAATAAATCAATTTGTTCTGCTGTTTTTGGTCGCTCTGACAGCTGTTTCATCATACTTTGAATAAATGTACCTTCTAAACCAAAAGCTTCTGTGAGGGCTTGTATATAGCTTTCTTTTTCTTCTTTTTTTACTTTAATGATCGATAGCAACAATGATTTAACACTAGCAAGTTGAATGCCACCATTTCTTCCTGGTTTAATCTTAAAGAAAATTTCCTGATTCGCCTTCAGTACCTTCAGCAATTTATCTAATGTCCGTTCAGGAATGCCTAGCACTTCTCTAATCTCTTTTTTGGTCGTCACTAAATAAGGCTTGTATACATCGCTTTTTTCGCTAATATAAGCCATTAAATCTTCTTTCCATTCTGACAAATGAACACGTTGACGTTCGCTTCTTTTTTTCTTGAATTTAAACCACCCTTGACGGACAAATAAATCTTTACTGGTTAAATCACTTGATACCCAAGCTTTGCAAAGAATGGTAATGTATTCCCTATTAGCCCCTTGATAGTTTTCTGAATAGGCACTTCTAACAATTTTGATTACTTCTTTTTCTTCTAAGGGTTGATCTAATCGATTATTAAACTCAAACATATTATATTCGCACGTTTCGATTGAATAGCCTGAACTAAAGTAGGCTAAAGAGAGGGTAAACATAACGCTATTGCGCCCTACTAAACCCTTTTCTCCTGAAAATTTCGTTTCGTGCAATAAGAGATTAAACCAGGGTTCATCTACTTGTTTTTTGCCTTCTGTACCGCTTAAAACCGTTAGACTTGAACGAGTAAAGCCCTTATTATCTGTTTGTTTGAAAGACCAATCTTGCCATTCTTTGAAAGAATAACGGTAATTGGGATCAAAAAATTCTACATTGTCCGTTCTTGGTATACGAGCAATCCCAAAATGATTGCACGTTAGATCAACTGGCAAAGACTTTCCAAAATATTCTCGGATATTTTGCGAGATTATTTTGGCTGCTTTGACAGATTTAAATTCTGATTTTGAAGTCACATAGACTGGCGTTTCTAAAACAAAATATGCTTGATAACCTTTATCAGATTTGATAATTAACGTAGGCATAAAACCTAAATCAATAGCTGTTGTTAAAATATCGCTTGCTGAAATAGTTTCTTTTTCCGTGTGAATATCAAAATCAATAAAGAAGGTATTGATTTGTCTTAAATTGTTTTCAGAATGTCCTTTAGTGTATGAACGGTTTTCGTCTGCATACGTACCATAACGATAAACGTTTGGTGTCCAATGCGTAAATGTATCTTGATTTTCGTGAATCGCTTCTTCGGAAGTCAGAACAACGCCACGTCCGCCAATCATGCTTTTTTTTGAGCGATACGCAAAAATAGCCCCTTTGCTTTTACCTGGCTTGGTAGTGATTGAGCGAATTTTACTATTTTTAAATTTGTACTTTAACAAGCCGTCATGAAGCACAGTTTCTACAACAAAAGGAATATTCATTCAGCTGTTCTCCTTTCTTACGAAAATTAATTAGTTAGAAGCTACGATCAAAGTTGAATCACAACAAAAAAGGCAATCAACTAAGTTTTTCTTAATTGATTGCCTGGTATCTTCTTAAAGACTTGAAATCCCCTCAAAAACCCGATATAATGGGTTTACAGATATTTAAGTATCTGATTAATAAAGTAATTAAATACTTTACCAAATTTTGGGTCTCGACTTCTTTAATTGATTGGTGGTAATCAATTAAGGCTCGCAGTTAAAGTTTCTCAGGCTTTAACTGGTCGTGGCTCTTTTTTTGTATTCTTTATTCAGTTCGTTGTTTCGTTATATCTAGTATATCGCTTTTTAAAAAAATAAGCAATGATTTCGTGCATTATTCACACGAAATCATTGCTTTTTTCTTCTTCCATTTCTAACTCCAATGTTACTTGTTCTGTTTCTGGTTCTGGTTCTGTTGGCTCATTTGGGATTAAATCCACTACTAGCGTTGAGTTAGTTAACTTTGCAATTTGTTCTAGTGTTTTTATGGTTGGATCTGATTTTCCTGATTCTATTCGTGAATAATTTGATCTACTCATTTCTAATTCTTGGGAGAATTTTTCTTTTGATTTGGTACCTCTCATCTTTTTTAAGCTTTCTCTAAATGCTAGTTCCAAGTTTCTCCCCCCTCTTTTTGTGTCATAAAATTCACGCTTTATTTAAATTATAGCTTTTAATATCTTAATAAACAAGTGATTAATCACTTGTGATTTGTGATTATTCCAAAAGTAGGTAATTTCACCAACCTTTTTCAAAAGTTTTTATCGACGATTATTGGACTGGATCGTGTTTCCTAGAACGATTCTAAGCACATGTTTAATTTTAAAGTGGGCAATTATCTTTAAAATGTCCTACAATGATTCAATAAAAGCATGGCTGCTAGTGAAACTTGCGACCATGCTTTTATAAATACTTAATTAGATTCTCTTTTTAAAAATGAATGCTGATCCTAATACCATTAATGACCCTAGGACAGACAATGCAATATTTTCTGTTTCTCCTGTTTTTGGTAAAACTTTCATTTTTCCGTCTGAACCTTTAACCGTTACTGTTCCGTCTTTTTGAACGTTTGCGCCAATTTCTTTAGCTTCAACTTTCTTTGTTGTTCCGTCTGCTAATTGAATGATTGGTTTACTATCTTCAACTGCAACAATCACTTCGCCTGTATCTGTATTAACTGGGTTTTCGATTGGGTTTGTGTCTACTGGTTTACTTGGTTCTGTTGGCTCTGTCGGCTTGCTTGGCTCTGTCGGCTTGCTTGGTTCCGTTGGTTCCGTCGGTTCTGTTGGTTCCGTTGGTTCCGTTGGTTCCGTTGGTTCTGTTGGTTCCGTTGGTTCTGTTGGTTCCGTTGGTTCCGTCGGTTCTGTTGGTTCCGTTGGTTCTGTTGGTTCCGTTGGTTCCGTTGGTTCTGTTGGTTCCGTTGGTTCTGTTGGTTCCGTTGGTTCCGTTGGTTCCGTCGGTTCTGTTGGTTCCGTCGGTTCTGTTGGTTCCGTTGGTTCCGTCGGTTCTGTTGGTTGAGTCGGCTGAGTCGGTTGAGTCGGTTGAGGTTGAATATCCCATCTATGCGATTCTCCGCCTGTTATATTAACTATATTAGCAACAATGTTCCCATCGATATTCACACCGGCGTTGATCGTTGCATTAGGAGCCAAAATGCTTCCCATAAAGCGGCCTGAAGTAAAATTAAATGTTTGGTTCCCAGTTCCAAAATTCCATAATATATGATTTGGTTCAGAATGTGACTCCCCATTAGATAAAGAATTTGTACCATCGTCGTAGTTTAATTGAACTTGTGTTGCAATGGATTGATCGCTTGAGGGAATGTCAGTTACATTAATTACTACTGTTGGTCCATCAATACTACTAGCCAGTCCTTTAATCGTGATAGGCTGTGGAGCATTTAAGTACTGGAAGGGAATATTAACGTAAATGATGCCATTAGTTGGTGTAACATTAGTTATATCAACATAGCGATTATTCATATCAGAATAGTCTGAAATAACACCTGTTGACTGATTGTTACTATAATATTTTTTGGACGCGGTTGTTAGCTGGCTAAACACATCACTGAAATCAATATATGTTTGGCCATTGATATCTTGATAGACATCATTAGGATCTAAGTTAGACATAACAATACCATTAATTAATACTTTATTATCATTTATGGTGATATTAACATTACTGCCTAAAACTACATGGTTAAACGTGGTATTTCTAAAAGCGTTGCTTTGCAAATTTTTTGCTAGTTGTTGAATATAATATATATCCCCATTGGTTAAGTTATAGGATTCTCCACGAGTACCAAAATCATTAGAATTATTTAAAATACCAACAGCCAAATTACCATTAGTATCGGCACTTAGACTAGCCTGATTGGCAAAAATATGGAATAAAGAGGCCAATTTCAAAACACTATTAGCATTTAAATTATTGATATCAATTCCAAGTTCTTTTAAATAGTTATCTTCATTAATAAAAGTAGCAGGCTGTACATTGCTAGACGCCAATATAGTACTTTTAATCACGGGACTACTTGTATTCTTGGTTGTTATACTGTTATTGGATATAGAAATAGTATTTACCAATCCATTATTAACTGTAGTCGCTTTAGGATTATCAACCGATGAAGTAGTGATGTTGCTATCTGTATAATCATTATTCGCTGAATTATCAGTTGATGTGGTAGTTGCAGTAACATCCGCTCTTGCTGCGTACGTATCCTCACTTACTCCAATACCCAAAGCAACAACCGCAATAGTCGCAATAGCTGGAGAGATCCACTTCTTCCCAGATTTATACATTTTACAATGTAATTTTTCCATAAAATATACTCCTTTTCAATAATTAATTGTTAGTATCTAAGAGAAGTATATAATTAAAAGTGGTAAATATCTAGTTTAATCCGAATTTTTGGATAAATTTTTCAGCATAACCTGATACGGTGTTTGCCAGTCGAGTATTTTAAGCGGTCGCTGGTTAATTTGGAGTAACGTCGTCGTTAAATCTTGAGCACTAATGTGCTCAAAACGAGTTCCTTTAGGATAAAAATAACGTAAATTCCGATTAAAGCGTTCATTACTACCTCGTTCAGCTGGAGTATAAGCATGGCAGTAATAGATCTGGTTCTGTTACAAAGTTTTAAATAAAGAATAAAATCCCTTACGGTATCTCTATGATTTAAGCTGGGATTCCCAATAATACCTTGATTTCAGTACAGACCGAAAACCCGAAGAGAGTGCCTTCTTTTCGGGTTTTCTTATATAATCCTCGAATGGCTTCCATGCCTTTAATCGTGGTAGAGGCAGTGCGTAAACTTCGATAGAATTTATTGCGTCTCTTTACTGGACGATGGTCTTGTTCAATCAAATTATTCAGGTATTTAATGGTACGATGTTCTGTTCCTTGATAAAAGCCGTATTCTTTTAGTTTCTTAAAGGCACTTGTAATAGAGGGGGCTTTATCTGTGACTACAACCTTCGGTTCATCAAACTGCTTCACTAACCGCTTAAGAAAAGCATAGGCTGCTTGTGTGTCCCGTTTTTTACGTAACCAAATATCCAAGGTTAAACCATCTGCATCGATGGCTCGATACAAATAATGCCATTTTCCTTTAATTTTGATGTACGTTTCATCCATTTTCCATGAATAAAAGGATTTTTTATTTTTCTTTTTCCAAATTTGATAGAGTAGTTTGCCATATTCTTGCACCCAACGATAAATCGTCGTATGAGAAACGTTAATGCCACGATCATATAAGATTTCTTGAACTTCACGATAGCTAAGGTTATAACGAAGATAGTAGCCCACGGCTACAATAATCACATCCTGCTGAAATTGCTTTCCTTTAAAATGATTCATCGTCATTCCTCCTGCTATCTTTTTCTATTATTCTACCTTATTTGATAGTAGATTTAAAACTTTGCAACAGAACCGTATTTTGTAATGACATAGGGAACTGCGTATGAATCATCGATTAATAATTTGTCACGTTCTATTGTAAAATTAAATGGTGCTAAATCAGATACAACGTCCGTATCAACTTCGGGTATTACAATAATTTTCTCTTTTGGTATCTTCTCCATTTTAACGCTCCTAACTATTCAAAACCTTTTTCATCTCGCCAATCGTACACATTTCAACCTGACAATCATATTTACTTAAAAATGCAATTAAAGCTGTTCTGATTGTTCTTGTCTTATCGCGTAACACTTGATAGGACAATTCCAAACTGTCGTAAGTTTCCTTTGAAATTGGTTCAGAATTAATTACAAAATGTTGTTTCTTTGAAGTTTCCATGTTACTTGCTAAATTTCTATAATGATAATAGTAACTAGCCTTTAGTTGTAATAAAGCTTCGTTATGCCCTGGCATTTTGCGATAATTTTCTACTGTATTCCCCCAGGCTTCTACAAAATCGTCAATTTCTACTGGTACATTCTTAGAAGTGATCTGCGGTTCATATAGAACGTTTTGAGATAGAAAGACACCAAAATCTTCGTTTAAACCTTCTTGCTCTGATACTGGCAATGTATCAACGTTTAAGCCGTCAACTTTTAGCATACTCACAAGGCTGAATTGCTTTTTTTCTGGCTGATAAACGACAAAAAAGTCTTTAAAAACGCCTTGAAATCGGGAACTATCTTCCCAATAAATCATTTCTTTTATAGGATCGTTTTTTTTATTATCGTTACTTTTGGAACTTGTTTTTAGAAAATCAAACAATGAAATCACCTCTCTTTTAAACTCGTTCTTTTGGCTTTTTATAATAGACTTTTGGTCTTTTAGAAAAGTCTTTTCTTTGCTTCATAAAATCAGATATAGAAATGTTAGGTCGGTCTGTAATTGGTTTAATCGTATAAAACGCCCATACACCACCAAATGACACCAAACCAACAATGACATAGATAATTAAAGGAAAAACGGCTGTGCTACGGAAAATAAGAATTGCCAATAGCACGCTTATTAATGCCGTACCGATCGCTTTTGCTGATTGTTTTAAATCTAGCCCTAAAATGACTGTGTACCGATCAGATACATTGGAAGGGAAAAACCAAGTCCGACCTTTTTCAGTATCTGCATTTAACAAATCTAGTAAGGCTTGTTTCACTTGATCACTGTTCATAACTAACTCCCTTCTCTATTAAGCAAGTAGTCCGTATGCCCAAGGTACTAACCAAACCAATGCCCCACCTAATGCTGTAACAAGCAAAGCTGTTCCTAATGCTTTATACATGGTATTTTTTTCTTGTGGATCATCAATAGACGGCAAATATTTAATAACAATTTTTGCACAAGCAATCCCACCAACTACAACAATTAAGGCTGTTAAAACACCTTTTATAGTGTTACCTGCTTGAACTAATTTTGCTTGTGGATCAGTGGCTGCAAACACTAGATCAGTAATAAACAATGTACCCAACGCAACAACCGCACTTCCAAGCTTAAACTTTGTATCTTTGATAAATTTTTTCATTTTATACACCTCTTGTTTTTATTTTATCGCAAAGGAATATTCCTTTGTAATGATTGATTTTCTTTTGCTTTTGTTTGCTTAATCAATTTGTCTAGGTTTCGTTTTTTCTGTAGTTGGTTACCACTCAACAAACGATTAATTGATTTTGCAAATTGGAACATTTTTACAGTCACTTCATTTTTTTCTGGTACGTCTTTATCCAATTCTTGGGATTGATCTTTATTGGTATTTTCAATTTCTTTACTTAATTCTATCTTATCAGAATCAGGTAAATAAGCATTGCGATTAACAACCTTTTTCAGATTTTGTTTTGCTAATGGGCTTAGTTCATCAATATGTTTCATGCTATCTTGAACAAAAAATACACCTTGACAATCATTAGGAATTTTCACCGTCTGAATGTTAGTTAAGAAGCCTTTTGATTGTTCCAACATGGAATTAATTTCCTCCCTGCTGAATCTAGCAACTCCTTCGACTTTAGAAAAATCAGTTGTTTTGTAATAGTCAGCTTTTGCAAGTAACATTTCGCCTTCTATGACTGAATCTATTGAAACATTTTTATCAAATTTTCTTTCAACTTCTGATTGAACATATTCTATCAATCCTTGTTTTATTCCTATTAGTTTTTCTTTTTTAATTGATAAAATTTCTTTTCTTTCGGGGTTATTTTCTTTTGTTATACTATCTTCAACTTGTTTAATTTTTGAATCAAGATAACGGCTAGTTTGAAATGGTTTTTCTTTAAAAATCTTTTTACTTTCTTCTTTTTCTACGACTCTTTCATTGTAAATGACCTCTGCTAACTGGTCTTTATTCAATAACTGTTTTCTAAATATGGTTTCATTAACCATTGCTCTAACTTCGTGATTTGAAAATTTGTCAATATTCAAACTTGGATAAGATTTTTTGAAGAATCTTTCTGCTTGTTTATCTAAAATTTCATTTGCCTTTGTAAGCATATCTCGTTCACTACTAATTTTACTTAACATCAAACGTTGTTTTTGAATTTCCATTTTATTATTAAAGATAAGTGAATTTTCCCATCGTTTTAATTCACCTAATCGTTTATCAATGTTTTCATCATTAATAAATAATTTCAATTCTTTTGAAAGATTTTTCAGTTCTCCTTTTTCTAAAGGTGAGAAAGTTTTTTCAAATTTTAAAGTGAAGTTTTGGTCTTGTTTTAATATTTTCTCTTGATTTTCAAGTTTATCAAGTTCGGCTAGAATATCATTGTAACTTTGAATTTCTAAATTTTTTCTTTTTAACTCGCTTATAACTCCTTTTTCTTCTAATTTTTTTGAGTAAAAACCTTCATGAATTGTTGGTAGTTCTTTTTTTCCAAGTTCCGCATGCGATTTTTCTGTAATTTGTTGATCGATATTTCTAGCTTTTAAATATTGGTTAACTTTATCAGCCCAATCTTTACGAATTTCAGAAACAAGAGATTTTCTATCCCAATCATTTGTTTTAATAGAAACCATTTTAATTTTACCATTTTCTAATAAAATCGGGTTTCTATTTTCATCTAGTTTAGGTATCTTTTTTCGCTTGTTAAGAATATTTCCTTCACTATCTACTTCTCTCATTGTTAACATAATATGAGCATGGGGATTGTTTTCATCATCTCTATGAATAGCTACATCTGCAATCATTCCTTCACTGACAAAATTATCTTTAACAAATTCTTCTATCAGTGATCGTTGATCTGTATTATTTAATTCAATTGGCAATGCTACATTTACTTCTCGGCAAATTTGAGAATTCACCTGTTTTTCTGCTAATTCCATTTTGTTCCATAAAGTTTGTCTATCTAAAAATTCATTAGGTACATAATCAGGCTTTAAAATAAAAGCTTCTGGTTTAACAGTTCTATGGTTGTATAGATTAGTTTTTTCATATAGTTCACTATACAATTTTTCACCGCTTCGATAAGAAGCCATTGCAATTAAACTTCTTTTTCCGCCTTCTCTTTTTGCTATTGTCATAGATAAATGGAAGATTGCCAATTGTATAACCTCTCTTTCTTTTCAAACATGAACGTAGCGAATTTTAACAAACACGCTTGACGATAAAACGAAATGTAAATTAAGTTTTATAGCACAATTACCACTAAATAAAATTTAGGGGTATAAGTGCGCCCTTAGTAAAAAATCTAAGGGAATCTTTGATAAATTAATTCTACCACTTATCAATGAAAAAGCAAATATGTTTAATCTGACATTTTCGTTTATATTTATTGATTTTAGAAATATAATATAATATGATAGACATATACAAATTATTAGGAGGGATATTTTATGGAAAACCAAGATCAAAACATCAAGACAGAAAATGAACAAATCATTCCAAAAACAAAACCAAAAAAGAGAAAGAAAAAAACTGTTTCTGATATTGAACTTCAAATTAAAGAATTACAAAAGAAAAAAGAAGAATTAATTCTAAAATCAAAAGCAGATATTGGTGATTTTGTCCTTTCTACTCTTTCAAAAAATGATATTTCTATTGAATCGATTGAAAAAAACAAAGAATTATTCTATGACGAATTAGAAACTTTATTAAATGCGAATAGTCAAAATTTTTCTGAATTACTTAAATAGTTATGGTAAATAATGATTTAAATGACATCAACAAAAGAATAGAAAAACTAAAAATTCAAAAAAATATTTTGCGAGCGAATAGCGAGCAAAATATTAACAGAAAAAGAAGAACAAAGCGTCTAATTGAAAAAGGTGCTTTGTTAGAAAAGTATTTTGAAATTGACTATTTAACTGTAGAAGAAACGGAAGAATTTTTAAAAATTTTTTCTGAATATATTAAAGCAAATAAACCTAAAAAGTATCAAAAAAAGGAAAAATAATTTTCCTTTTTTTGATACTTTTTTAAATAAAATTGATTGTTCTTAATGTTTGTCCTTCCTTTTTTAATTGCTTTAATATTTCATTTACTGATTCTATATCCAAATCGTACCAATCACCAAAAGCGATAATATCACCTGATACTTTTTTTCTATAAAATCAACTGTTAAAGTTATTTCTCTTGTTGACATTGGCGAACGTGCTTCTATTTGATATAAATCAAAATCATATTTTTGATGATTATTTATTCCTCTCATTTCTGTTACTGTCGCTTTTATAACTTTTAAAATATTACCTTCAAAATTTATTTTTTTTATTTTAATATCCACTTTAAAACTTCCTTTCTGATAAACTTACAAGCCTTAATTGGCTTGTAAGTATTTTTTTTCTTCTTTATCTTCTTTAACCTTTTGACTTCCATACATTCCCCTTATTGTGTCCATATCATAATTTTTTCGACTACGTTTTTTATAATCGCTTGGTGCTTTATACCATGCGTATTTTTTTGGTGAATAACGAAATTCTAGGGCTTTTATGTCGTCCTTATAAGGTTTTGTATTACCTGTTAGCCATATAAATGTTCCTACTACTTCGATTGCTACGCCGTCCATTTTTAGATTGAACAATTTATTAATAATATCCTTAAACTGTTCGGGTGTTTCTGTTGTTTCTTTGGTGTAAGTTTCACCTTCTTTATTCTTATGAGTGTTTTTAAGTTTGCTAAACAGTTCGTCATATTCATTGTTCAAAATTTTCATTTCTTCTTCATTCCCGCCACAATCGGGGTGTAACTTCAAAGCTAACTTTTTGTAGGCTTTTTTCAATTCTTCCAATGTTTCAACGTTTTTAATGTATTTCATTTTTATCATTCCTTTTCTTTTTTATTTTTGGCTTTTTGACAACCATTTTTGTTAGGCGTTTGAGGAAGTGAAGCTGTTTTCCTCGAATGGTAAAAGCTGTGAATGTTCTACATATCTTGTTCCTTTCTTTTTTCGTTTAGGTGGTTCATTTTCGCCAGTGTGTTCGTGTCGTTTGCTGTGACGAGTACGCAACATAGACACAAAGAAAACACAAGGGCGAGCTTGCTCGTTTATATACCCTTGTGTTTTCGACTGGATATGTTAAGGT
>NZ_NGJS01000023.1 GCF_003950515.1 Vagococcus vulneris | reverse complement strand
CTTTTAGGATCAGCGAGTGAATGTGGTGCATAAGGGAGACTTTTTCAGTGAGCCTTTTAGGCTCAGGCCGGCAATAGAGGCTTTCAGCCGAAGAACAAACCTCCAGTTCACACTGGAGGTTTTGATTTAGTTTTTCTTTTGTTTTATTTCATGTTGGATGAGTGCTTCTAAGCGGTGCAAGTCTTCTAGAGTGAGATTTAATTCATTTATGGCTAATGAGGATTGAGCAGAATTCGTCATATTTTGTAATGCTTTTTTCTCTAAACTCTTTTCTTTATTGATTTCTGATCTGATTAATTTTGGATTGGTCATTAATTTAGTAATGGTACTTGTAAACGCACTGATCATACCGATACCTAAAATCATAAGAATTCCGGCGATGATTTTACTTAATTTGTGGTGAACGATGATGTCGCCATAACCGACTGTCGTGACTGTCTGAAGTGTCCACCACATGAGGTCAGAATAATTTTGAATAGCGGGTTCGATCCAAATCATAGGGAGCGGGAGCAGGAAAAAAACCAGCATAAAGTACCAAGCAAATCGTCCAATGCCGGTTTTTACTAAAACATTATAAACGGGAATAATGTATCTTCTTCCCATTATAGTGACGCGTAAGAAAGCTAACAGTATCGGTAGCAACCTGAAATATCTGAACCCTGTATATATAGGAATTAGGGAGACAAATTCTAGCGGATGATGCCGAATAAATTTCCAACGATTATTACTTAAATAAAGTTGATATAAAGTGTCAAAGGCAAATAAGGCCAGAACCAAGAAATCAATGGGTTTAGCTAGATGATGATTAATCAAAGATAGGATGCCAGAAATAATTAATAAAATAAACATCGTTGCATAATATACTTTCTTTTTTAGCATGTCTAATTTCCCTTTCCAAATACGTATTAACTTAATGTTAATGAAAAATGTTGCTAAAAACAACTTGTTTTTAGCAATACTTTCGTATCAAACGACAATTTATAAAATCTTATAACAATATAGATGTTATACTAAATGAGTTGAAAGAATCATAATAATTGATTTATGGTTAATAATAACACACAGCATGGTATTTTATGTTATGTGATTGTTAACAAAATAGAGGAGGATTTTTTATGGAAAAAAATAAAAAGTTTAGAATAGGATATTTAGTGTTAGGAATATTTTTCATTTTCACTTCGATACTATCATTTCAAAGGCCAGATGAAGATTTGATGGCTCTAGCACTTTTATTCGGTATTATTGCATTATTGAAGGGATGTTTTGAACTGTTTGCTAAGAAAAAGATGCAGCAATTATTGGGTATTAATAATTCAATGATTTATGTGATTGGTATAATAGATATTATCATTGGCTTAATATTCTTATTTAATTTACCTGCTGGTATGATGTCTTTACCATTTATTTTTGCTATATGGTTCATTTGTGATTCTGTAAACTGTTTGTTTGAATTAAACTATTCAAAGCAAGTGAGTCAAGGATATTACTGGTTATCATTAATTGTCAGCATATTAGGAATTGTTATTGGAACTTTATTGTTTTTCAATCCAATTGCCTCAGCATTAACAATTGCGTTTATGGTTGGTTTTTATTTAATGGTAGCGGGAATTACTTACATAATGGCAGCATTTTAGAGTAAAAAAAGTAGTAAGTAATATGTTTCTGTTAGATTTATGACTTTAGGTCATTTTATGAGTACCATTTTTAAAAAATACTGATTAAAATATATAAATATTATGTTATCATAGACAATTTTATTTAATTTTTGTACAATAAATACGAACAATGAGTTATATAAGTCTGATTTGTTAGTGTTTTTATTTTTAAATAAAAAAAAGTTGATAAAGTTTACATGTAAAGGTTTTTAATTTATACAAATAATTCAAAATGATTAATTATGGCATATGATGTATTCGTTTAATGGATTCGGTAATTTAGTTTGATAAATCATTTTGTAAGTACTTTAGTCAATAATATTTTTAAAAAGGGCTGTATAACTGGAAAAAAATAGAAGGGGTAAATGTATGACACAAGAAAAGAAAAAATTATCATTATTTAGTTTTTTTGCTATGACAGCATCTTTATTTATCACAGTTTATGAGTATCCGACTTTTGCTGAATCTGGGAAAACGTTAATTTTCTTTTTACTTTTATGTGGGTTATTTTGGTTTTTACCTGTTGCATTGTGTTCAGCTGAATTGGCAACTATTAAGGGTTACCAAGAAGGTGGGATATTTGGTTGGGTAGGAAAATTACTAGGTGAAAAATATGGTTTTGCAGCAATTTTCTTCCAGTGGTTCCAAGTAACTGTTGGATTTGTCACAATGATTTATTTTATTATCGGATCGTTATCTTATGTGTTAGATTTTAAAGAAATGAATTCAAATCCTGTTATTAAATACTTATGTATTTTACTTATTTTTTGGGTTCTAACTTTTTTACAATTTAGAGGAACTGAGTTTTCGGCTAAATTAGCTAAATATGGATTTGTATTAGGAATTATTGTACCAGTGGTTATTTTGCTTATTATGACAGTTAAGTATGTAGGAACTGGTCATCAAATTAATCCAAGATTTGTACAGGATCAAACATTTCTACCAAAACCTAAAGAATTTCCACAATTAGTATCTTTTGTTTTGGCATATATGGGTGTGGAGGCATCAGCACCGCATATAACTGAATTAGATAATCCAAAAAAGAACTATCCGTTGATTATGTTCTTACTTGTTATTGTCGGTGTTCTACTGAGTACAATTGGTGGGAGCGCTGTGTCAATGGTGGTTCCCGGAAAGTTAAACTTAGATTCAGGTGTGGTTGATGCATTTAAAGCAGTTATCGGTAGTAAAATTATTGTTAAATTAATGGCTATCTTAGTGTCGTTCGGTGTTATGGCGCAAGTTAGTTCTTGGATTGTTAGTCCGACTGAGGGTCTAAGAGTTGTTGCCGAGAAGAATTTGCTTCCAGATAAATTTAAACAAGTAAATAAAAATAAAGTTCCAACATTTATTTTGGTCATACAAGGATTTTTAGTGAGTGCGTGGGGAGCAGTACTAACTTTTGGTGGAGGTGGAGGCGGTAGCAATGTATCATTTTTAACCGCTATCTCTTTAACAGTTATTATCTACTTAAGTGCCTATGTTCTTTTCTTTATCGCTTACTTTGTTTTAATTTTAAAAAAATCCAATCAATCATTAGAGCGAGCATACACTGTTCCTGGTGGAAAATTGATGCAGTTGATTATTGCCGGTTGTGGATTAATTATCTCTGTTTTAGCGATCTGTTTATCTTTTATTTCACCTAGTGAATTAAAAGGTTCGGCAGCGACAACATATGTAATGACGCTGTCTATTAGTTTCGTTATTACAGTAGCAGTACCGTTTTTATTTTATAAATTTTATAGTTTAAAAAAGAAAACAAAAGCTAATTGAATATATTGAAAAACATTTATTCGGTAGGAGGAAAAATAAATATATGAACATGGTAAAACAGGAGTTTATAAATATCTTTAAAAATAAAATTCTTTTAATTTCTGTTATTGCAATTACTTTTATCCCTATCTTATACGCAAGCGTATTTGATAAATCTGTGTGGGATCCTTATGGCATGGCTAAAGATTTACCGGTTGCAGTGGTTAACGAAGATAAACCGACGGAATTAATGGGACAAAAAGTTGATGTAGGGAACCAAGTGGTTAATCAATTGAAAAGTAACAAGGACTTGAAATGGGAATTTGTTTCTGCTGATGAGGCTGAAAAAGGAATGAAAGATCTATATTATTATATGATCGTCACGATTCCAAAAGATTTTTCTAAGAATGCAACAACATTAATAGACAAGAAACCTGAAAAAATGCAAATCACATATACTACTAATGATTCGTTAAATTATATTGGTCGTGAAATTGCAGAAATAGGTGCAACAACGTTAGAATCTCAGGTTAGAAATAATGTTACTCAATCGTATGTTACAGCTCTAAATGAAGTTGGAAAGAAAGCAGTTCAGGGAATTGATGAAGCAAGTAATGGTGCTAGTCAACTGGCTAAAGGAACTGATCAATTGCAAAGTGGTTTAAAACAGTATACTGGTGGTGTTACGCAAGCCGCTGACGGATCGGTACAATTAAAGGATGGTATCGGTCAATTAGCCGGAAATATTGGCCCATTGAGTTCTGGTGTCACTCAATTAAATGATGGTGCGGCACAATTAAGTTCTGGATTAGGTATGATTAATAATAAAGTACAACCAATGAGTGGTAAAGTGAATGAATTAAGTGCCGGGTTAACAGAATTGTCAACTGGTAGCAAAGAGTTAGAGCAAGCTTTGGGCAATATCGAAGGCAATATCAGTGAGTCATCACAGCAAATTATTGCCGGCAATTTAGCACAAATTAATGCCGATTTAGAATCAATTTTAACAGATAGCAGTAAACTACAAGATGTTTCACTTGATGCATCCGAAATATCTCAAAACTTGAATAAAATCAGTGATTCATTAAATACAATCGGTTCAACATTAGTGGTGGATTCAACAGCACTGCAAGCTAAAGTTACAGATAGTATTAATCAATTAGAAGGTGTAGATGATGCTGTTAAAAATCAAGTTATAAAAGACATTAACAGTGACATTATCGGTTTTGAAAATGAACAAAATAAAAAAATTGAAAACTTTACAGGTACGTTAGCTGGAGATATAAATAACGCACAAGCGTCTGTCGAAGGTTTATCTAGTCAAGCACAGGCGTTGAGTGAGTTATCTGCTAGTGTCGCTGGAAGTGCCACTAATTTACAAAGTGGAGTAGATGAAATTGGTGCCGGGACACAACAGATTATGGGTATGCTTAATATATCTCCTTCTAATCATGTTGGTACAATTGCTGCCGGCTTAGATCAAATGAGTAGTAATGTATCTAGGTTAAGTCAGGAATTACCAATGGCATTATCTGGTGTAAATGAATTGGCAACAGGTAGTAGCCAACTGTCTGGCGGATTAAATGATATGTATGGACAGATGCCAGCATTGTCTTCAGGCGTCAGCCAATTAAATGATGGTACAGTTCAATTGAATAGCGGTCTAAATGAGTTAAATCAAAACTCTCCACAATTATTGTCTGGTGTGTCTCAATTGGATACTGGTTCAAATCAATTGTCATCAGCACTTGGTGAAGCAACTAATTTAGGCGCTAAAGCAAACTTGCAAGAAAAGAATATTGATATGTTTGCTGATCCGACAAGTCTGAAAAATGCTAAGTATAGTACCGTTGAAAATTACGGACAGGCACTAGCACCATATATTATGTCGCTAGCATTATTTGTTGGTTGTTTAGTCTTTAACTTTGTTTTTCCTATTCGTCGTGTATCTATTTTAGGTCAGTCAAGTAAAGACTGGTGGTTGAGTAAATTAGCGATTGGTTTTGTTGTTTCTACAGCAATGGCAGCTATTGAAGCAACTGTTATGTTACTTGTAGGATTACAAGTTGAATATAAAGGTAAATTTTATTTAATGGCTTTTGTCACAGTTTGGGCATACATGTTTATGGTAATGTTCTTTGCGATGTCGTTTGATAACCCTGGTCGTTTTATCATGATGATTCTCTTAGTTCTTCAACTGGGAGGGGCAGGTGGTACATTCCCATTACCACTTCAAAATAGTTTCTTTAATGCTATTCATCCATTCTTACCAATGTCTTATTCTGTATATGGATTCCGTGAAGCAATATCAAGCGGTATCGGTGCGCCGATGTTTAATAAGAGTGTGACCGTCTTATTATGTGTCTTTGTCGGATTCGTTATTCTATTGGGAATTGCTATGAATATTTTACAGAAACGTAATCTATCAAACGTATCGGAATTAGATGATAATCAGAAATTGCAAGCACTTGAAAAATAATCAATGATAAAAAAGCTTGGGAGGGAAATGCCTCCTAGGCCTTTATATAAAGTTTAATCATTTTATTAATAACAAAGTTTAGAAAGGATTGTGACAACGTATGTGTACAAGTATTTTTATAAAAACTAAAGATGGAAATAATTTATTATCTCGAACAATGGATTATTCTTTACCCTTAGATCCCAACCCAACGTATATCCCCAGACATTATCCGTGGAAATCAGTTGTTGACGGACGAAAGATAGATAATAAATATGGTTATTTAGGTGCTGGACGTGTAGTTGGTCCTTTATACACAGTAGCAGATGCTGTGAATGAAAAAGGTTTATCTATGGCAGAGTTATATTTGCCGGGAGAAGTAAGATATCAAGAACATCCTGATTCAAATAAGACTAATTTAGCTCCTCATGAGTTTATTTTATATATTTTAGGAAATTGTGCATCAGTCAAAGAAGTTAAAGAAGTGATTTCAGACATCACTATTGTTGATCGCCCAGCACCGATTTTAAATTTTGCACCACCATTACATTGGATCATAACTGATGCTTCAGGTGAATGCGGTGTAATTGAACCAACATCCAAAACATTGCATATGAAAAAAAATCCAGTTGGGGTAATGACGAATACACCACAGCTTGAATGGCACATTAATAATTTACGCAACTATGTCCATGTTCGTCCTAAACAATATGAACCTGTTATGTTTGGTGATTATGAAGCTAAGGCATTTTCTCAAGGAACTGGAACTTTAGGTTTACCTGGCGGATTTACACCGCCTGAACGCTTTGTGCGAGCAGCTTTTTTTAAAGAACACATTAAAGAAGCCGAAAATGAAGTTCAAGGTGTATCAAATGCTTATCATATTTTATCAACTGTTCGCATACCGAAAGGGCTAGTTGTCACACCCGAAGGTAAATCTGATTATTCTCAATATGTCGGTACAATGTGTAATACTAGTTTAACTTACTATTATAGTGGTTATGATAATAATCAAATTTGTAAGGTTCAAATCACAGAAAAATTACTTAAAGAAAAAGAACCTGTAACATTTATGGCAGACCCATTTGAAACTATGAAAACATTTAACTACTAAAACTAATTGTTGGAGGAATAAAAAATGTCACTATTCAATAAAACAACCGGAGCCACACCAATTTTTGGTTCATCATTTTCTGGAAAAGATGTATTAATTAATAAATTAAATAAAGAACCAATTGAACCAGTAGTAGCATATCGATTAGTTAAGGATCAGTTAATCGATGAAGGAAATGCGCGCCAAAACCTTGCAACATTTTGTCAAACATACATGGAACCTGAAGCACAGAAGTTGATGTCAGAAACCATGGAAAAAAATGCTATCGATAAATCAGAATATCCTGAAACAGCTGAATTAGAGACTAGCTGTGTCAATATTCTAGCAGATTTATGGAATGCTCCCAATGAAAAAGAAGTTATGGGGACATCAACTGTTGGTTCTAGTGAAGCATGTATGCTTGGTGGGATGGCGATGAAATTTCGTTGGAGAAATTTAGCTAAAAAACGCGGTTTAGACATCAATGCTCAAAAACCTAATTTAGTTATTTCTTCTGGCTATCAAGTATGTTGGGAAAAATTCTGTGTTTATTGGGATATTGAGATGCGTGAAGTTCCAGTTGATAAAGATCATCTAAGCATCAATGTTGATAAAGTTATGGATTATGTTGATGATTATACAATTGGTGTCGTGGGTATTTTAGGAATTACTTATACAGGCAAATTCGATGATATTAAAGCATTGGATAAGTTAGCAACTGAATATAATAAGACGCATGAACATGAACTAGTTATTCACGTAGATGGTGCTAGTGGTGCAATGTTTGTACCGTTTGTTGACCCAGAATTAAAATGGGATTTCAGATTAAAAAATGTTGTTTCTATTAATACATCAGGTCATAAATATGGATTAGTTTACCCAGGTGTTGGTTGGATTTTATGGAGAGATAAGGAATATTTACCAGAAGAACTAGTGTTTAAAGTTAGCTATTTAGGTGGAGAGATGCCAACAATGGCCATTAACTTTTCACGAAGTGCCAGTCAAATTATTGGTCAATATTATAATTTTTACCGATTTGGCTTTAATGGATATAAAGAAATTCATACAAGAACACGCGACTCGGCTGAAGCAATTG
The DNA here is from genome assembly GCF_003950515.1 of Vagococcus vulneris. Classification (GTDB taxonomy): domain Bacteria; phylum Bacillota; class Bacilli; order Lactobacillales; family Vagococcaceae; genus Vagococcus; species Vagococcus vulneris. The sequence goes on along the minus strand of NZ_NGJS01000023.1, from coordinate 17,069 downwards.
CTAAGGCAGTTGAAGAAACCGGCTATTTTGACATTTTAAATGATGGTCACAATATCCCGATTGTCTGCTACAAGTTAAAAGATGATGCAAAAGTTGAGTGGACTTTGTATGACTTAGCCGATCGTTTATTAATGAAAGGCTGGCAAGTACCTGCTTATCCATTACCAGCTGACTTAGATAAACAAGTGATTCAACGTTTTGTTTGTCGTGGGGATTTAGGGGAAAATCTTGCAGAAGCATTGATTGAAGACTTTAAACAATGTATTAAAGATTTAGACAATGCACGCGTTCTTTACCATGATAAAGGTGATGTTTATACTTATGGTTTTACACACTAATTTTTTATTAGTTGTTTAACATATACAAATAAAATGAAAGAGGCGAATTTATTATGGCAAACTATGAAGAAAAGAAAGACAAAGTAATTGAAGAAATGGTTAAAACTCTAGAAAAACTAGATGTAGAAACTGAAAAAATCAATGCGAATGAAGAATCAGACAAAAAACATTCTATTAAAATCTGGTTTGAAGAAAAGAAAGCTATTCACGAAGTAAAACGTCTATTACATGAAATTGGTAAATATGATAAATATGACGATAAAGAATTAGAACAAATTCAAAAAGAATTTGACAAAGAAAGCAAATAGAAAAAAGTCCGCTTGTTCTTAGGAACAAGCGGACTTTTTTATATTTCAGATAAATTGTGTGATTTTTTTTGGATATTTAATTTTAATTTATGTTCTAATTCGACAATATCTCTAGATTTTAATGGAAAGTCAAATAGAAGTAAATTGTCTTCAAAGCGGTTCTTTTCCTCAATCAAGTTAGGAATATTAGTAAAAATTAAATCAGCATCGTCACGTTTGCTTCTTGGTAAAAAAGTTAGGTTAAAATCATGTTTAAATCGATCAGTAAGCCGAGTTGTAATATTCTGCTTGATAAATGAAGGTAAATCAGATTCTAAATAAATGTAAATAGGCGGTTCATAAGACGTTAGAGGAAGAAAAGATGAGAAAAGTAATAAATATTTTTGCATTAAAAATTGTTTTTCAAGAAATATACTGTTTCCACTTAATTGGTAAAGTTCATCAATCAGTAGTGATATTCTATCTTTTAGAATTGGAAAATCTTCATCAATATCTTCGAATAGCGGATGTCCATCGATGTCCATATTAATATTTTTGAAGAGTTTTGCAAAAATGTGTGCACAAAAACTTGTGATGAAAAATTGCTTTTCTAATTCTATTGGGATTGGCGAGAAATTAGATTCAAATTGCTGAATGAATAAATTGGTTGCTTGATAAATATCTGAATTTTTCTTTTTATGATAAGTGATAATTCTCTTTTTCAGTTCTTCAGAGTCATAAATCTTAGCCTTAGTTTGCATTAATACTATATAGTAGTACACTTCTGCTTCAATATGCATGTTGTATTCAGACATAAAAGATTTTAAAAAAGGAACACTCTCCTTAATGGAATTAAGGTCGACATAGTTTTTCCAGCTTTCTTCCAGCTTGATGATATGATTTTTACGTAATCTGATTAAATTAATGGCTAAGATATATGCCATTTGTTTTCGATGAATAATTGAGATATCTAGTTTCATTGCTTGCGAAAATGTGTCCACAGAGTTGTACACTTTATCTTGACTAATACTGTCAAATGGCCAAGAGATTCCTTTGAATGTTACCCAAGATAGAATGAATGCAACTAATCGGATTTGCTTTTCTTCACCAATAAGTTTAAAAGAATTTCTAGCTAAATCAATATGGTATAAATTGAGGAAATCTTTAATCTTTTTAAGACTTCGTCTGACCATGCCTTCGCTGACATAGTTTTTCATAGCATATTTTTTTACAGAGTCAAAGTCTTCAAACATAATTTCTTTTAAAATAAGAATTGATTCATCATTTGACAAAATATAATTTTTGAAATCAATAAAATTTGAACCACGTTCGATTTCTAAATAAGCACCTTTATATTTTTCATAAGATAGTTTAATTGTTTGTCTATCGCCTTCGTTATAAGTCGCAACAATTTCTTCAAGTTGATTTAAATAGCGTTGAACAGTCCGTTCAACAACGTTTAATTGCATACTTAATTCTGTGACGCTATACCAGCGATTGTTTTCAGAAATAATATCTAAAATACTCAAAATTGTCTGGTTATGATTACTTAAAATATTAAATAAGTGTTTCTCCATGGGATAATCAACCTCGTTAATTATAGAATAAGATGTTTCTCTACCAATATAGAATACTATTTAAATGATATTTTTTCAAATTTATGTTTTACATTCGTGATGTAATGATTAATCATTTGTTAAATGTCTTTAATTTAGTTATTTTTATTTTTTTCTTTTTAAAAGACATAATGTTAAATATTACTATAAAAAAAGTGTTATAATTGTTTTGTAAGTGATAAATAGACTGATTTGTGTATCAGTCTGTTATCCAAGAAAATGTAATTTTATTGGGAGGCTTCATAATATGAAAAAAATTATCTTAGGAACAACATTATGTGCATCGGTATTATTAGTGGCTCTAAGCGGATGTGGCAAAGAAGAAATTAAAGGAACTATTGAATCTGAAAAAGTGACAGAAACGTCGACTTCTTTATCAAATGGTGTAGAAGAAGTATCAGGAGATGTGTCATTAAAAGATGATGGCTACTTTAAAGAAATTGTTACAGGAAATAAAGATCCTAAAGTAAAATCTGAAGCAGAATACAAAACTGATTGGTCTGACGATTCTTGGGAACATGTCGATTTTAAAATTGATAAGGTAAAAGTCGTTCAAGTTGATAAATTTAAGGATGACGAAGAAAAAGAGTATAAAGGTTTAGTGTCGATGCATTATACATTAGAAAATAAAGGTGATGAAGAAGTAAAAGTTCATCCAAATGAAGCAACTATTGTTTTAAAAGATGGTAAAGAAATAAAAGGTGAACATTTTAATGATACATGGGAAGATATTTTCAATAAAGATCATAAAAAAGACGGTCATGTCTATTTTAAATTTACAGATTTAGATCAAATTGATAATATTAAAGAAATAAAATTATCATTTGATGGACATAAGAAAGATAGTTCTGAAGATAAGGTTGATCATACATTTGATGTGAAATTACCTTTAGAATTAGCAAAATAAAAAATAAATGGCCCGGTTAGGGTCATTTATTTTTTTTATGTAACGAAAATGCTAGTAACTGTAACCATTTAGGTGTTGATTTACCCTTAAAGAAGCAAAAGATACTAAAGGTTAAAGCACCTGCAGTATTTGTGAATAAATCACCCATAGTGTCCATCAGTACAGCACGACCAACCAAATTTTTTCCGGAACTTGTCGCAAATCGCTGCATGTTTAAACCAAGTAAACCATCAAAGGTAAATTCGTAGAACTCCCAAACGACTCCCATTGTCATAGCAAAGAAAAAACCGAAAAGGATAATAGTCCCTAATGATAGATGATTAAATTTAGGCATCAGACAACTAAGTATACCAAAGCCCAAGGCAACTAATAAGGCTGCACTGGAGAAGTGTAAAAATTTATCCCAATAGTAAAATCTGCTGTAAAAAGATAGACCAGTTCCTAGGAACACAGAAAAAAGAATAAACAGCCAATACATATTTTTTAAAACCACAGGGGTTGTGAGTTTGAAAATCTGCTCAATCAGCTGTGGCAGCAAGCACAGCAATATGCCTAAAAACATTTCTAAAACTACGAACCAATATTTAGAAGAATTCTCGGATTGGTACAGTGCCTTAATCCCGAAAATTACCATGACGATGATGCCAAATAACGCAATTCCATAAAATAATAAATTTTTTTTGATTTTGCTCTGTAATGCCACCTCATTATCCCTCCTTTTGTAAATTAGTATGGCTTGTTGCTGTTAAAAACTCAAGTGATATCACTCGTTAATTACGTTATAATAAACAAGGAGGTCTATTTTATATTAATCCTGCTTATATCCAAGCAAATGATCATTTTATGGAAAGACATTGTTTTGGTAAAGTAACGGAGAATTCACCCGAACCCGTGAGACGACCAAAAAATCAGGCAAGCAATCTTATGAAATTGCTTGGGACCTAATGAGTTCACAGCGCTTGGGACACTCAAAGATTTTGACTATATCAAAAAGTTATCAACTATAAAACAGCCGGCACTTGTCATCAGTGGGATTAATGATATGTATACTCCCGTTATTGCAAAGGTGATGTCTGATGAAATTCCTGATTCTGAGTAGGTTTTATTCCGCTATAGCCGTCATGCACCCTATGTAGAAGAAACAGTAGAGTATATTAGAGTATTAACTGAATGGCTAAATAGAAATGATTAAAAGATATCTCAAGTAATTTGAGATATCTTTTTTTGTATCTGCTTACAAAAAAATGGTTGACAAAAATCAAATCTTAATTTATCATAATATATGAAATCGATATCATAATGTGGGAGGTGTTTTTGTGGCGACCATTAAAGATGTTGCAAAATTAGCTGATTTATCGGTATCGACAGTTTCTCGCTATTTAAATAATCACCCTTATATTTCAGATGAAAAGAGAGAACGTATTCAATCTGCAATGGATGAATTACATTATGTGCCGAGTTCAATCGCAACACAATTACGGTCGAAAAAAGGAACTATGATTGGTGTTTTAGTGTCTAGAATAACTAATCCGTTTTTTTCGTATTTAGTAGATGCCATTGAAAAACAAGCAAAAAAAGATAATTACAATGTATTGATTATGCAAACATATGACGATCCCAATGCAGAAATCAAGATGTTGGACATGTTAAAACAACAGGTTATCTCAGGTGTCATTATGTGTTCCATAGAGATTGATATTAAACTTTTAGAATCGTATCAAGAATTTGGACCAATCGTTCTTTGCAACGAGAATATGCCACACTCGATTTTACCACAAGTTGTAACGAATCAAGAGCAAGCAGTTTATCAGGGAATTGGTTACTTAATAAATCAAGGTTATCATAAGATTGCGTATTGTACTGGCGGTACACTAACTTCGAAAGGTCATGGTAAGTACCGTACTCGGGGATTTGAACAAGCTTTACTGGATAACAAATTACCTTTTAAGAAACATTGGATCTTTCAAGACACACATACAATTGCAGATGGACGACAAGTTGCAAAAGAACTCTTAGCTTTGTCTAAAACGGAGCGTCCGGATGCTATTTTTACAAATAGTGATGAGGTAGCAACGGGGATTATGGAGTATTGCTTGAACCATAAAGTAGCGATTCCGAATGAATTGGCAATCATGGGATTTGATAATCAACCTTTTACATCCGTATTAGCAGTACCGTTGACAACAATTGCTCAGCCTATAGCAGCATTAGGTGAAGAATCAACAAGATTGCTGATTGCAAAACTTGAAGGGACTGCTTATTTAATTAATCAGGAAAAATTGAATTTAACATTAATCAAAAGAGAATCTGCGTAAATTTACAAAGATTCTTTAAAATGACAAAACATGGTATCGATACCATGTTAAGGAGGAAATATTGTGGAAAATAAAAATTGGTGGAAAAATGAAGTTGTTTATCAAATTTATCCGAAGAGTTTTAAAGATACAAATAATGATGGAATTGGGGATATTAAAGGGATTACTGATAAATTACCTTATTTATCAGATTTAGGTGTAACTATGCTTTGGATTTGTCCGATTTTTACATCACCGATGGTTGACAACGGTTATGATATTGCCAATTTTGAAGGTATTAATCCTGAATTTGGTTCAATGTCTGACTTTGATGAGTTATTAGAAAAAGCTGATAATTTAGGTATAAAAATTATTCTTGATTTAGTTATTAATCATACATCTGATGAACATCCTTGGTTTAAAGCAGCACTTGCTGATAAGAACAGCAAATATCGAGATTATTACATATTTAAGAAAGGTACTGAAAGACCAAATAATTGGCGTTCTATCTTTGGTGGTTCTGTTTGGGAAAAAGTTCCAGGCGAAGATACATATTATCTTCATGTTTTTGATAAACGTCAGCCTGATTTGAATTGGGAAAACGAAGCGGTACGCAAAGAGCTTTATGCCATGATTAATCGCTGGTTGGAAAAAGGAATTGCTGGTTTTAGAATTGATTCAATTACTTTTATTAAGAAAGATCAAGATTACAGCAGTTTACCGGCTGATGGAGCAGACGGCTTAGTTTCTTGTAAATTTAAGACAAGGAATCGTCCTGGGATTGAAGTATTTTTAAAAGAATTACGACACGAAACATTTGATCGGTTTAATTGTGTGACGATTGGTGAGGCTCCAGGAGTTGAATACAAAGATTTTTCTCAGTTTATTGGTAAAGATGGTTATTTCTCAATGATTTTTGATTTTCATTATGCCGACATTGATGTGGAATCGGGCTCTGATTGGTTTAAGCGAACTAATTGGACAGCACAAGAGTTTAAAGAATTGCTAGCAGCTTCTCAGCAGGCATTGCAGCAAGCTGGATGGGGTGCTAACTTTATTGAAAATCATGATCAGCCGCGTGCACTTTCCAAATTAGTTGCTCCGGGATTTCAAACACCGGCCTCAGCTAAAGGGATTGGAGCGATGTACTTTTTCTTACGAGGCACACCTTTTATCTATCAGGGACAAGAATTAGGTATGATAAATGCTGTGCGCGAAAGTATTTCAGAATTTGATGATATCTCTAGTATAGATAACTACTATCGGTCGATGAATGAGGGCTTCAGCGAAAAAGAAGCACTTAATTTTGTGAATCTGCGTAGTCGTGACAATACAAGGACACCGATGCCTTGGAATAATACTAAATATGGTGGATTTTCAACTGTCGAGCCTTGGTTAGGCATGACTGAAGAATATCCAGCTATTAATGCTGAATCAAATGAAGTAGTTGATTGGTATAAAGCAATGATTGCTTTGAGACAGTCATCAGATATCAGTGCTTGTTTATCCAAGGGAGATATCTATTTTATGGAAAATGTATCAGATAATATTATTGGTTATTGGCGTGAGTGGGAGGGTCAACGTATTTACTCATTAACCAACTTAAGCACAGCAAAAGAAATTGTTAATTTGGATCAAGACATCCAAACAGTGTTTTTAGATTCGCATAATGAGTTGAACGCAGGTAAAAAAATTGAACTGTTGCCATATCAAAGCATATTGTTTAATTAAGGAATAGGGGAGAATAGAGATGGGAAAAGATTACAAACAGATTGGTCAAGATATTATTAGAGTTGTCGGTGAAGACAATATTATCAGCATGACGCATTGTGCTACTCGCTTACGCTTGGAAGTCAAAAATCGAGAGTTAATTGATGATTCATTAATTGAAAAAATTGATGAAGTGAAGGGTGTTTTTTATAATGCGGGACAATATCAGATTATATTAGGTACAGGGATTGTTAATAAAGTATATGATGGCTTAATGGAAGATGATCCAGAATTGAAAAATAAAGAGACATCTTTAGAAGATATGAAGAAAGACGGCAACCCGATAAAACGAGCTATTCGAGTATTGTCAGATATTTTTGTACCGATTATTCCAGGAATTGTTGCGACAGGTTTGTTTTTAGGACTGAAAGGTGTGGTATTGAATGAATCTGTCTTAGGTTTTTTCGGAACATCTCCTGAAGCGATACCTGAATATATTATGACTTTAATGAGTGTACTGACTGATACTGTTTTTGCTTTTTTACCTGCACTTATCTGCTGGTCAGCATTTAAAAAATTTGGTGGAACACCAATAATCGGTTTTGTCATTGGACTGATGCTTGTATCGCCGATGCTACCCAATGCTTATGCTGTTGCTGATATTAACAGTGGTGTGCATCCAATTATTGCTTTTGGTTTTATCCCGATTGTCGGTTATCAAGGGAGTGTATTGACGGCCTTAGTAGTTGGAATTTTTGGTGCAAAATTAGAAAAAATTTCTCGTAAACATATGCCGAATGCGTTAGATTTAATGTTTACACCTTTTGTGGTTATTTTTGTGATGCTGTTAGTTGGGTTACTAGTATTAGGTCCATTATTGCATTTTGTTGAGAGCGGTTTAGTAGTTGCCGTTACATGGTTAATTCATGTTCCATTTGGAATTGGCGGTTTAATAATCGGGTTTATGTATCCTCTAGCTGTTATGACTGGTATGCATCATTTATTTATTGTAATTGAGACAACTTTGTTAGCTTCAACCGGATTTAATCCATTAATTACTTTATGCGCAATGTATGGATTTGCTAATGCAGCGGTTAGTTTCGCCTTTAGTAAAAAAGCTAAAGATAAAAATGTAAAAGTAATAGGAACAAGTGCGGGTGTTACTCAATTACTGGGTGTTAGTGAGCCGGCACTGTTTGGGATAACAATTAGATATGGTATGAAACCATTAGGTATTATGTTAGGTTGTTCAGCTTTAGGTGGTGCGATTCTGTCAATTTTAGGAATTCAAGCTAATTCATATGGATTAGCGGTAATTTTATCACCATTAATGTATATCTATGAGCCGTATCAATTAATTACTTATGTCATTGTGGGGATCTGTATTTTTATTTTATCGTTTGTTTTAACATATCTCTTTGCTGTTCCTAAAGAGTTAATGGTAGATACTGAAGAGTAAAGTGAAGGGAAGATAATTATAATGGATTGGACGAGGGAACAACGTTATCGCAGCTATAATTCAGCTGATAAGACAGAGCTAGATAATCTATTAGCAACAACTAAAAACAGCAAATGGCGGCAAGTATTTCATATACAACCTATTCATGGGCTGTTAAATGATCCAAATGGTTTTACTTGGTTTAATGGAGCGTATCACTTGTTTTATCAATGGTTTCCTTTAGGACCTGTTCATGGGTTGAAGCACTGGTATCATTTAACAAGTGTCAATTTAGTTGATTGGACAGATCAAGGCTTAGCATTGACGCCTGATTTGGACCATGATGCGCAAGGTATTTTTTCTGGTACTGGTTTTGTCAATGAAAAATCTTTATATTTATTCTATACAGGAAATAAACGAGATGCTAACTGGAATAGAGAAGCTTCACAATGTTTGGCTATAATGGATGAATCAGGCACAATTAAAAAAAATCAACAGCCGCTTATACCAAAACCTCCTAAGGGATATACAATGAATTTTAGAGATCCTAAGGTATTTAAACGAGGCGGTATATATTACATGTTTGTCGGCGGTCAACGCGAGAATATGACAGGATGCATTTTAGTATATACATCAAATGATTTGGTTGACTGGAAGTTTGTATCAGAACTAAAAACGAATCATTCGAATTTTGGATTTATGTGGGAATGTCCAGATTTATTCTCATTAGATCATGAAGATGTACTATTATTATCGCCACAAGGATTGACACCTGGAGACAATGAATTTGAAAATATTTACAATTCTGGTGTATTTATTGGCACGTTTAATCAAAAGGATATATCTTTTGATACGAGTCGCTTTCAGGAGCTTGATCGCGGATTCGATTTTTATGCACCGCAAACAACTAAGACGCCGGATGGTCGGACCATATTAATTGGTTGGATGGGACTACCGGATATTGATTATCCGTCAGATCAAGACAACTGGTCAGGTTGTTTGACGATTCCAAGAGAATTGCGGATAGAGAACCGTCGTGTTTTGCAAAAGCCAATCTTAGAATTAAAAGAGAAACGAACAATTGAGTGCAATGAGTCTTACCATGCATTGGATGGTTATCAATTATTCAAAGATATTTCCTCTCATGTTGGTGAGTATCAAATGCGTTTAGTTTCTGGCGATGCAGTAAAAACAACGATTAATTTCTATGATTCTGGTGATGAAAAGACCAGTTTCTTTATTGATTGGCAGCATCAAATGATAGGACTCGATAGAAGAAAATCTGGATATCAAGTGGCGTCAGAATATGGTGAAATCAGATCAGCTTTTTACCAGCACGAAGAGATAGAACTGCAGATTTTTTTAGATACTTCATCAATAGAAATATTTGTAAATGACGGTGAATTAGTATTTACAAGTCGAATTTTTCCGACTAAATGGAGTCGAAATATCTCCATCGAATCCGAAGGAGAAGTAAGTGCCGTTGTTGAACAGTGGCCGTATCAAGAGTGATTAGTGATAACCATTTAGAAAATAGCCGATGCTATTTCTAAATGGTTATTTTTTTAAATAAATAGTACATAAATGATAGTTTATTTGCATAAAAATTCACAAAAAAATTTGCATTTGACTTTAGTTGGGAGTAAAATAAAATTGGAGTTATTATATAGCGTGTTATTTTTAAAAATATGTTATAAAAAATGATTAAAGGTGGATTATTTATGGAAACGAAGGAAAAGACGTTCTTTGGACAGCCTAGAGGACTATCGACATTGTTCTTTACAGAAATGTGGGAAAGATTCAGTTATTATGGTATGCGTGCAATTTTACTATACTATATGTATGATACTGTCGCAAATGGCGGTCTTGGTTTAGATAAGCCAACGTCTTTAGCTATCATGTCGGTATATGGATCAATGGTGTTTATGTCCAGTATTATGGGAGGCTGGATGGCCGACAGGGTTTTTGGACAACATAAATCTGTATTTTATGGCGGTCTATTTATTATGTTGGGACATATTATTTTGGCAACACGCTTAGGAGTTATGGGATTATTTATTTCGATGATTGCGATTGTTATCGGAACTGGATTGTTAAAAGCTAATGTATCAACGATGGTTGGTGGGTTATATTCTGAAGATGATGATCGACGTGATGCCGGCTTTTCTATCTTTTATATGGGTATTAATATCGGTAGTCTATTAGCGCCAATTATTGTAGGTACTTTAGGACAAGAATACAGTTATCATGTTGGTTTTTCTGTAGCTGCAATTGGGATGTTTGTAGGTTTGATTGTTTATTATTTCCAAGGAAAAACAACGATTGCTCATGTTGGGATTAAACCAGCTAATCCAATTAAACCTGAAGAACGAAGTATGGTAATTAAGGGATTTATTATTTTGGTTGTTGCGTTTATTATTATTTTTGGTACAGCTGCTTTGACGGGACATTTAACTATTGGATTTTTCGTTAATTTTGTCAGTGTTTTAGGAATCGGTTTGCCGATTTATTACTTTGTACGTATGATTCGTTCTAATGATGTGTCAGATGATGAACGAAAACATTTGTATGCGTATATTCCTCTATTTATCGCTGCAATTATTTTTTGGTCTTTAGAGGAACAAGGTTCATCCATATTAGCATTATTTGCAGCTGAGAGAACTCAAGCGCACTTATGGGGATTTAATGTACCAGCTAGCTGGTATCAAATATTGAATCCGGCTTTTGTAGTTATATTAACCCCTGTATTTGTAACTCTATGGATGAAATTAGGAAAACGCCAACCTTCAACAGTGATTAAATTCTCAATTGGGTTAGTCATGGCTGGTTTGTCTTTTGTATTGATGATGCTTCCAGGAATGCTGTTTGGTGTAGATAGTAAAGTCAGTCCGTTATGGTTGATTGCTAGTTTCTTTGTAATGATTGTTGGTGAAATGTGTTTATCTCCGGTTGGCTTGTCAGTTACGACAAAATTAGCGCCAAAAGCATTTGAGTCTCAAACTCTAGCTATTTGGCTGTTAGCTGATGCATCGTCACAAGCAATTAATGCACAAATTGCCCGATTTTACACTGATTCAACTGAATCAGCTTATTTCGGAATTGTTGGAGCTGTCGCAGTTATCGGCGGTATAATATTATTTACTGGTCGCAAACCGATAGAAAAATTAATGGGGCATATTAGATAAAAGTAAAAACAGGCGAACTGCATTAAGGTTCGCCTATTTTTCTGGACGTTTAATCCTGATAGAAGTAAAATAAAAAGAAATGAAGATGATGGGGATGAACAGATAGATGGGAATACCAATAAATATCGTGTCGGGGTTTTTGGGTGCCGGAAAGACGACATTTATTAATGAGATGATTAAAGAGACAACCATTGCATCAGACGATATTGCAATAATTGTTAATGAATTTGGTGAGGTTGGTATTGATCATGAATTAATGATTCATGCAGAAGAGCGACTATATCAATTAAATAGCGGCTGCATTTGCTGTAGTTTACGGGAAGATTTAGCCAGTACACTGGAAATGATTTTAAAAATAACTAAAGAACAAGGACGCCCGTTGAAGCAGATTATCATTGAAACAACTGGTATTGCAGATCCGCAGCCAATTATTCAAACCTTAAAAGTTACACCAAAATTATCAGGCTATTTTTATTTAGATACTGTTTTTTGTGTAGTTGATGCTGTAAATTATCAGTCAACCTTAAGCAATTATTCTGAGGCTGAAAAACAAATTGCTATGGCTGATCGATTTATTATAACTAAACTAAATGAACAGTATGCGGCAGATAAACAAGAGATACAACAAAAATTATCAAGCATTAATCCGGTTGCAGATTATTACGAATTTAGTTTTAGTACGATTTTCAAAGCGGATTGTTTATTTTTTAATCAGCATCTATTCAGAAGTTTTGAACCACAAATAGTTGAAACGGATAACTATAAAGAGCAACATGAACATCATCACCATGGCTCAGTGTCGTCTATGTCTCTCAGTACATTGATACCATTAGAAGAGAGTCTAATGCGTATGTGGATTGATTGGCTATTAATGACCTATGACGGTCAGCTGTATCGTTATAAAGGATTAATCAGAGTTAAGAACTATGAATTGGTTATTGCGTTACAGGGTGTCAGTACACACTATACTTTAGAAACAACTAATAAATCACCACTTGATTTTACAAGTCAACTTGTTTTAATAGGAAAAGACTTAGATAGAGAAAAAATTGAACAGTCGTTTAAAGATCTTGTTATGCGGAGTTATCAAGAAATATGATTGGAGTAAAGGTAAATGGTAAATAAAGTATTAAAGAATATAAGAGGGCAGTTAATCGTATCTTGCCAAGCCTTAGAGGATGAACCATTACATAGTTCATTCATTATGTCGCGTATGGCAGTGGCAGCCGAACGTGGTGGAGCAAAGGGGATTCGGGCGAACTCGGTTTCTGATATCAATGCAATTAAAGAGCTGGTTAGTTTACCTGTTATTGGTATTATAAAACGTGACTACCCTGATTCTGATATTTATATTACGGCAACGAAACGAGAAGTTAATGAGTTGTTGACAACATCTGCAGAGATTATTGCGTTAGATGCAACGCAAAGAAAAAGACCAGGTAATGAAAAGTTATCCGATTTGATAACACAGATACACGAGGGTCAGCGTTTAGTCATGGCAGATGTTTCTACACTGGATGAAGCTAGGGCTGCTGAATCTGCTGGATGTGATATTATTTCAACAACTTTAGCGGGTTACACACCGTATTCAAAAAAAACGGAAGGTCCTGATTTTGATTTGTTACAAGCTATTCATCAGACCGTGCGTATTCCGGTCATTATGGAGGGTCGAGTTGAAGAACCTCAAGATGTTGAGAAGGGAAGAAAAAAGGGTGCTTTTGCTGTTGTTGTAGGCTCTATTATTACAAGGCCGCAATTAATTACTGAAAAATACGTTGAAGCAATGAAACGATAATGAGGATGAACTCATTATCGTTTTTATTTTAAGTCTAAAGACTGAGATAATTTAACAGAAAATTCCCTCTGCAGTCGCATGTAGAAAATAGTTTTTTGAATTATTCTAAATATATAGAGAAAAACAACTGGAGGTTTAGAAAATGAAAAGAATTAGTGTAATTACTATTGGAGTAGCGGCTTGTGTTATTGGATGGATGATTTATGCACATAACAGTTCGAGTGAAGCTGTGCAATTGGTTGATCGATATAATCCCCTTGTCTCTAAAGAACCTATTTACGTTAGAACTAGTGATACTTATTGTGTTAAGGATAAAGGAACGTCTTATTATTATACTCAAGAAGGAGTAACCAAAGATGGTGAGACAGTGAAGGTTTCTTTTTATACACCGCAAAAATTAAAAGAAGGTACGTATTTAGAATTGGATGCTAAAGGAAAGTACATTGAAACATATCAAGAAGTTGCTCCTTCTAATTTAGCTGAAGTGATTAAAAATACCATTGCTTCAAATGAAAATTTACAGAGGGGGTTTTAATATGCTGGAAATAAAGAATATTACAAAAACATATGAAAATGGAATTTCTTATCAAGCATTGAAAGGTATAAATTTGACGATAGAGGATGGCGAATTTGTCGGTATTATGGGACCATCGGGTAGCGGTAAGTCAACACTTTTGAATTTAATCTCAACAATTGATACTCCGACATCAGGTGATATTCTTATTGATAACGTGAACTTGAGTCAGTTGGGTTTTGAAAAGTTAGCAAAATTTCGTCGTAATCAGTTAGGATTTATTTTTCAAGACTTTAATCTAATGCCAACACTAACAGTAGAAGAAAATATTGTATTACCGTTAACTTTGGATGGTGAAAAAGTTAGTGTGATGCGTAAAAAACTACAAAAAGTATCAGCCCAGCTTGGTATTGATAATTTATTAAAAAAAAGAATAGGAACTATCTCTGGTGGACAGGCTCAAAGAGTAGCTATTGCTCGTGCAATGATTCATCAACCAAAATTAGTTTTAGCTGATGAACCAACAGGTAATTTGGATACTAAGTCTTCTATGGATGTAATGGAATTACTATGTTCTCTCAACAAGCAACAACAATCAAGTATCTTGATGGTAACTCATGATCCATTTGTCGCCAGTTACTGTCAAAAGATTATTTATATTAAAGATGGTGAATTAGTCAAAACAATTTCTTATGGCACATCACGAACAGAATTTTATGATGATATACTAATGACTTTGAAAGACATAGAAGGTGTTCCACATGAGATTTAATCAATTTATTTTTCGTAATACAATGCGAAATAAGAACCTGTATTTAGCTTATTTTTTAAGTGTTTTATCAACAGTTATGTCATTTTTTACGTTTGCTGTATTTACCTTTCACCCTAAATTGAGTAGTGGTTTACATCAATCTGTTCAAATGGGGATGTTGGCCTCGGCAATTATTATTTATGTATTTTCTTTTTTATTTGTTTGGTATTCAGTAGATATATTTTTACAATCTAGAAAAAAGGAATTTGGGTTATTATTAATACAAGGGATGTCACCAAAACAATTACGTAAAATGGTCTTTCAAGAAAATATGCTAGTTGGATTTTTAGCTACCTTTTTTGGGATAATTGTAGGTATTTTATTTTCACAACTTATTTTATGGATTAGTAAATTATTTTTACATATTGATTTTTCATTCTATTTTCCGATTAAGGCAATATTAGTAACGTTGATTTCTTTTTTTATTTTATTTTTATGTATTTCATTAATTATTCAATTAAAAATACCTAAAATGGACATACAGACACTGTTAAAAAGTCAAAGTTTAGGTAAAGGAAAAGTAAAACCTTCAATAATAAAATCAGTCTTAGCAATTTTATTAATTGGTATTGGTTACGGTATAGCTTTATCTGTAAAAGGCGTATTGGTTGTAATGGCGATGTTACCTGTTATTTTTTTAGTTATCTTAGGGACTAGTTTTTTATTCAATCAATTAACCTTAGTAGTTGTTAATAATTTACAAAAAAAAGAATCTTTTTTTTGGAATAAAACCAATATGTTGGTTTTATCTGACCTCAGTTTTAGGATGAAAGACAATGCTAAAGCCTTTTTTCTAGTAACAGTTATTTCCACTGTAGCTTTTTCAGCAATTGGTACATTAGCAGGTTTTAAAGAGATGAGTTTAAAGCAGATTAATACAACACCTTACGATATAACATTAGTACCTAATGATTCACAGACAGATATTCAAGAGGAAATGCAACGCATTGATAAAAATATCCAAAAATTAGGTATATCGGCTACAAAAAATAAGATAGCAACAATAAATTTTGAAACAGATCATAAAGTAGTTGAAATTGTTAGTCAAGAGACTTACAATCAGTTGGCAAAAAAAATTGGGGAGAAGCCGATTGATATCACAGACCAAGCAGTATTAGTGATTAATCAAATAAGACAAGAAAATGATAATCAATTTAAATTAACTAAGTTTACTTTTCCAGATAATAAACAGACAGTAAATGTTGAAACGGTAGAGAGCAAAAGAGATGTGATTCCTAATTATCGACCAATTGTTGTGGTTAGTACATCGGATTATAAAAAAATAAATCAAACACAGCCGTCTAAGACATCCTATCTTTGGATAGATAATCATAAAGACACAGAACGTTTAGTTAAATTAGGAGAAATTGAAGAAACTAATCCGAATGTCTTTGTTAAACCCTATATGGAGCAGGTCATAATTGACACATTTGCACCGATATTTTTTATTGGTTTATTTATTGGACTAGTCTTCTTTGTTTCTGCAGGAAGTTTTTTATATTTTAGATTATACAATGATATGAACTTAGACCAAGAAAAGTTTAGTATGATTTATAAAATTGGTTTTAGTAAAAAAGAAATGAAAAAAGTTGTGTATCAACAAATAGCTATTCTATTTTTTACACCAATTATCGTATCAGTTATTCATGGTGTTGTAGCGCTAAAAGCAATGTATGCTTTGTTCGGTCAACCCATTCAGTTAACAGCATTTATCATATTAGGTATTTTTATAATTATTCAAACTCTCTATTATATAATTGCTAGATATTTTTATTTTAAAAAATTATATAATACAATTGAATAATGTTCTGTAGATTAGTTTGTCGTGAGACTTTTAGACGATAAGAAAAACCCAATGAAATTACAGAGGACTGAACCCCTAAAATGAGACAGTAATAAAAACACCTATGCGATTACTTTTTTCCGATAATCAATCGGAGATAAGTAATCGTATTTTTGTTGAATTCTTTCTTTATTATAATAGTTGATGAAATTTTGTACAGTTTCAATTACACTAGTTGTAGAGCTTCCAAGCTCTGGGTGTAATGAGAACGTTTCAGCCTTTAGGATGGAGTGAAACGATTCTATTGGAGCATTATCTGCAGGGGTCCCTTTTCGGGACATACTTCTGGTAATGCTCTTTTCTTTTGTTGCTTGATAATAAGCGTATGAGG
>NZ_NGJS01000022.1 GCF_003950515.1 Vagococcus vulneris | reverse complement strand
AAAAGAAATGCGTTCGACTTGCATGTATTAGGCACGCCGCCAGCGTTCGTCCTGAGCCAGGATCAAACTCTCAATAAAAGTATGATAACATCTTGCGATGTTTAGCTCATTAATTTAAAACTTGCTAGCGAATTGTTATTCACTAAATATGGTTTGTTTTTACTTTCGTAAAAACGCCCTACACATTTGGTTTGTCTTACTTTGTTCAGTTTTCAAAGGTCTAAATCTTTTTGCTTTAAGTTACCGTAGCAACTTTTATATAATATCAAACTTGCTTGTCTTTGTCAAATGTTTTTTAAAATTTATTTTAAATTTTAAAAACATTATTGACTTGTCACTTACCTCTCGGAGCAACGTAAATAAATATACCACACAAACAAAAAAAAGAAAAGCATAAATTAAAAAAAATTTATGCTTTTCAGAATTAACTATCTCATCGTTGGAAATAACAAGACATCTCTGATTGATTGAGCGTTTGTCAACAACATTACTAAACGGTCTATCCCTATACCCAGACCCCCTGTGGGTGGCATACCATATTCTAAAGCTTCAATAAAGTCTTCATCAATTCCTTGAGCCTCATCATTTCCTAAATCTTTTTCACGCATCTGTGCTTCAAAGCGTTCTCTTTGATCAAGAGGATCATTTAGCTCTGTAAAAGCATTACCGTATTCATTGCCAACAATGAATACCTCAAACCGGTCTGTAAATCGTGGATCTTCCGGATTCTTTTTAGCCAATGGTGAAATAGAAACAGGATGTCCATATACAAATGTCGGTTGAATTAGTGTACGCTCAACAAATTCTTCAAAGAACTCGTTAACAACATGCCCATAATCCATATGACCTTCTAAATTCAACTTATGTTCCTTAGCAATTTCACGCGCTTCTTCATCTGTCATTTCTTTCCAAAAATCAACACCTGTAACTTCTTTGATTGCATCAACCATATGCACGCGTTTCCAAGGACTCTTTAAATCTAATTGATGATCCCCATATGTGATTTCTAAAGTTCCTAAAACTCGTTCAGCAACAGTCGTAATAATCCCTTCAGTCAAATCCATAATATCTTTATAATCTGTGTAAGCTGTGTACACTTCCAACATAGTAAATTCTGGATTGTGTGTTGTATCAATTCCTTCATTACGGAAAACACGGCCAATTTCGTAAACTTTCTCCATTCCACCGACAATCAAACGTTTCAAGTGAAGTTCTAGAGCAATACGTAAATATAAATCAATATCTAACGCATTATGATGAGTGATAAACGGACGTGCTGAAGCTCCTCCGGCAATGTTGTGCAGAGTTGGCGTCTCAACTTCAAGATAACCTTGTTCATTCAAATAGTTCCTAACTTCACGAATAATTTCACTGCGTTTTACAAAACGATCAAAACTATCCTTGTTACTAATCAAATCCAAGTAACGTTGTCGATATTTTTGTTCAACATTAGTTAAACCGTGATATTTATCTGGCAACGGTCTTAGCGCTTTAGATAAAAAGGTTAAAGTTGTCGGTTTAATAGTGACTTCACCGGTATCTGTCTTCATGATTTCCCCTGTCACACCAATAAAATCACCTAGATCTGCATGTTTAAATAAATCGTATTCTTCTTCACCTACAGCATCTTTTCGCACATATATTTGTATTTGACCTTCACGATCTTGTAAATGAGCAAACCCTACTTTGCCTTTTCCGCGTTTAGTCATAATACGACCAGCTACAGTAGCTGTTAATCCTAATTCTTGTAATTCTTCTTTTGTTTTATCATTATACAGTTCATGCAATTCTTTTGAGTCAGCAGTACGTTCAAACCGGGTTCCAAATGGATCTAAACCTTTTTCACGCATTTCTGCCAACTTTTCTCTTCTTACGATTAATTGATCATTCATTTCTTCATGACCTTGTATTTCTTTCGACACGCGACTTCCTCCTAAAAATTATTATGACCACTTTCCATTCTATAATGCCACATTAAAACAAAAAAAGGCAAGGTTGATTTGCCTTTTTATTGATTTTATTCTTCAATAATCCCCTTAGCTGACAGATGCACTATATATTCATCAAAGATTGTCAACATCTCTGATTCAGTCGTAGCTTTATTGATTGCAGCTTTGACTTTAGCTGCTCGCGGTGCACCTTTTAAATAATATGCTGCATGTTGTCGAAACTCCAGTACGCCGATTTTTTCATTTTTCAAAATAATCAAGCGACGCAAATGAAGTTTAGCGGTCTCAATCTTATCAGAGGGATGTGGCTCGCCCAACAACTCACCTGTTTCCAAATAATGATTTGTACGATAAACCATCCATGGATTTCCCAGAGCGGCACGACCAATCATAACACCGTCACAACCAACATAATCCAACATTCGTTTAGCGTCTTCCGGCGTACGTACATCGCCATTACCCATAAACGGAATAACCAAATTTTTTTTTACTTCTCGCAACACATCCCAATTCGCCTTGCCCTCATACATCTGAACGCGTGTCCTACCATGCATGGCAATAGCTGCTGCACCTGCGCTTTGTGCAGCTTGTGCATTTTCAACTGCGAAAACGTGTTCATCGTCCCAACCAATCCGCATTTTAACAGTGACCGGAATACTGACTGACTGAGAAACAGCCTCGACCATTTCATACACCTTATTAGGATCTAATAGCCACCTTGCTCCAGCTTCAGCTTTAATAATTTTGTTAACTGGACATCCCATATTTATATCAATTATGTCGGCTGTCGTATGCTCTTCGACGAATTGCGCTGCTTCAACCAGATTTTCTTTATTGCCGCCAAAAATCTGTAAACTCAACGGATGTTCTGTTTCATCAATGTACAGCATATCCAATGTTTTTTTATTCCGCTGCTGAATACCTTTATCACTAATCATTTCACAGACGACCAATCCTGCACCGAATTCTTTCACGGTCACTCGAAATGCTGAATTAGTAATTCCAGCCATTGGTGCCACCACGACACGATTAGGTATTTCTACATTACCTATTTTCCACAAAATTGTTGCCTCCTAATTTTTCGCCTGTTCAATCAATTCAGTCAACTCAGCAACGCTGTAAAAATACTTCTCACCGCAAAAATGACAAACTGCTTCAGCACCATCATCTTCTTTAATCATTTGCTCTAATTCACTTTCACCCAACGTTACCATGGCCGAAGCAAAACGTCCCTTGGAACAATTACAATAAAATTGGACTGGCATCGTTTCTAAAATCTTGACATTTTCTTCACCTAACAAACGATACAAGATATTTTCCGGTGTTTCTCCTGCATCTAATAACTTAGACACCATTGGAATATCTGCAATACGTTTTTCAATATCTGCAATTGTTGCTTCTGAAGCACCCGGCATAACTTGAATCATAAAACCGCCAGCTGCTTTTACTTGATCTTCATTTTCATTATCCACTAAGACGCTCAAGCCGACAGCAGATGGTACTTGTTCGGAATTAGCCAAATAATACGTAAAGTCTTCTGCAAGTTCACCTGAAACAAGCGGTACCTGACCAGTAAAAGGTTCTTTCAAGCCTAAATCTTTGATAACTGTTAACGTACCTTCAGTACCTACTGCCCCACGAACATCAATTTTTCCTAAAGCGTTCGCAGGCAAATTTACTTGAGGATTTTTAACATACCCTTTTACGTTTCCTTTTGCGTCTGCATCAATGACAATCGCACCAACTGGTCCATTGCCTTGTATTTTAACGGTTAATTTCTCATCATTTTTATGCATTGCACCCAACATTAAAGAGGCACTCATGGTACGTCCTAATGCAGCTGTAGCCGCACGCCATGTATCATGTCGCTGTTGGGCTTCGGCAACAGCATTTGTTGAACGTACAGCCATTGCTCGAATTTCACCATTGTAACATAATGCTTTCACTAAATAATCTTCCATTTGTTATCATTCCTTTACTTGTATTCATTACATAAAAAAGTGGGTTATACTTTCGTATATCCCACTTATCATAACGTATCTTTATCTGTTTTCACAAATCTTTTTACTCAGAATCGTCTTTCTCTTCCTTTTTCACTTCTTCTGAGGTTTTTTCGAAGTCATGTTCCAATTTGTCATCTTCTACATGAACTTCTTTTGAATCTTCAGCTGACTCTTCTTTTTCGGATACTTGTTTTTCAGCATCTTTCTTTTCCAAAGCTTCTTTAGATTCTTCAAATGATGCTGCTTTTTCGCTAGGGTATTCTTCCTTAATAGCATCTGCAGGCATCACGCCATCTTCAAACAATGATTTAATTGCACGAGCGTCCAATGTTTCATACTGTAATAATGCTTCAGCGATTAATTTATGTTGAGCTCGATGAGCTTCAATAATTTCATGTGCTTTTTGATGGGCACTAACTAAAATTTTGCGGATCTCTTCATCAATCTTGTAAGCCACTTGTTCAGAATATGCTTTAGTCTGACCATAGTCGCGACCTACAAATACTTGATGATTTCCTTCATATTGTACTGGCCCTAAAGCATCACTCATACCATATTCAGTGACCATTGCACGAGCTAAACGTGTAGCTTGTTCAAAGTCGTTACTTGCTCCGGTAGACTGAGAGTCGAAAATAATTTCTTCTGCAACACGTCCACCAAGCAATCCAACAATTTGTTCAAACATTTCTGTCTTAGTCATTAAGAAACGGTCTTCTTTAGGTAAAGCAATCATATAACCTCCGGCACGTCCACGAGGAACAATCGTTACCTTATGAACGACACGTGCATCATTTAATACTAACCCGCAAATTGTATGACCAGCTTCATGATAAGCAACCATATCGCGTTCTTGTTTACTGATAGCACGATCTTTCTTAGCCGGACCAGCAATGACACGGTCTTGTGCTTCATCAATATCAGAAGCATCAATTTTTTGTTTATTGCGACGAGCAGCAACTAAAGCAGCTTCGTTCAAGACATTTTCCAAATCAGCACCGGCAAAGCCTGGTGTCTGTTGTGCAACAACTTTCAAGTCAACGTCATCCGCTAACGGTTTGTTACGTGAATGAACTTTAAGAATTTGTTCACGACCTTTAACGTCAGGTGCACCGACTAGAATTTGACGGTCAAAACGACCTGGACGTAATAAAGCTGGATCGAGTACATCTGAACGGTTCGTTGCAGCAATGACGATAACACCTTCATTACCGCTAAATCCATCCATCTCTACCAATAACTGATTCAGCGTTTGCTCACGTTCATCATGTCCGCCACCCATACCAGCACCACGCTGACGACCAACGGCATCAATTTCATCAATGAAGATAATGGCTGGCGCAGCTTTTTTAGCGTTCTCAAACAAGTCACGTACACGGCTAGCACCGACACCGACAAACATTTCTACAAAGTCCGAACCTGAAATTGAGAAGAACGGTACGCCAGCTTCTCCGGCAACAGCTTTCGCTAACAATGTTTTACCTGTTCCTGGAGGACCTTCTAATAAGACTCCTGCTGGAATACGCGCACCTAGAGCTGCAAATCGGCGCGGATCTTTAAGAAACTCGACCACTTCAACCAGTTCTTGTTTCTCTTCTTCAGCACCAGCCACGTCAGAAAAGCGTACTTTGATTGATTTTTTGTCAGCTTCTTTTGTTTTCGTTTTACCAAAATTCATCACACGACCATTGCCACCGCCTTGTCCGCCTTGCCCCATCATCATGTAGAATAGGAAAATAAAGAAAACCATCGGTAATAAACTGAGTAAAATAGACATCCACATACCACTACTGGACTGTTCTTTAACGACAAATTTCGTTTTACCTTCTTTAGCTATATCGGTAATATTACCGATAGTTGAATCATTTGGTAAAACCATCGTCGTAAAACGTTTCGATTTCACTTTTGTACTGCCGAATACTGGTAAACCGCCAGCATCTGCAACTTTTTGATCGTCATAATATTCTCCGGTTATTTTATAAACACCATTTGCTGGTTGTACCGTGAATTCTTTGACTTTATCATCTTTTAATTGTTGATAGAATGTCGAATAATTGATATTAGGAGACTGATCTCCACCTTGGCCAAAAAAGAAATACACAATCATAATCATTGATAAAAATACAATGATATAATAAAGGGAATTCTTCATGCCTGAATTCTTCTTATTCATACATGTCCTCCTTTGTCTATTCGATTTGTAGTAGATATAATCTCACAATCGGTTATTTAGTTTTTATTTAAGCATTTTCATATATTTCCGGCTTAAGTACACCGATATATGGCAGATTACGGTAATTTTCAGCATAATCTAATCCATATCCAACGACGAATTCGTTAGGTACATCAAAACCAACATAGTCAGCTTCCATATCAACGACACGACCTTCTGGTTTATCAAGCATTGTTACGATTTTAACTGAAGCTGCTTTACGATGTTTCAACAGGTCAACTAGATATTTCAACGTACGTCCGCTATCGATAATGTCTTCTACCAAGATAATATGACGCCCTTCTACATTAGTGTCTAAGTCTTTTAAAATCCTGACTTCTCCTGACGAAACAGTGGCATTTCCATAACTAGACACATCCATAAAATCCATTTCTAAATGAATATTGATGGCACGAGTTAAATCAGCTAAAAATGGCACAGCACCTTTTAATACACCCACGATTAAAGGGTTCTTCCCTTCGTAGTCTGCACTAATTTCATTACCTAGAGCAGTCACTCGCTCATTCAATTGTTCTTGCGAGTAAAATACTTTTTCTATGTCTTTTTCTAACATTAGGTTCTCCTTCCAAACTTGCTTGGCCTACCGATAACAGTAGATAAGCTTATAGTGTATTTTATCAGTTTCAGACTGAATACTCAAATAAGATTCCTTGAATGGGATCAGCCAAATTACTTGATCTTTGTCATCGGTAACAACCCAGCTTGATTCTCGCTGTTCGGCGGGAATTTTCTGGTCGATAAAATAACGTGATACTTTCTTCGTCTGCCCTTGCTCATTAAATATTATTCGATCACCTGATTTCCGGCGGCGGACGGTCAATTGCTGTCCCGAAGAACAGGAAACCGCTGTTGTCAATTGCTGCCAATCCTTATATTTTTCCGGTATCGTCACATCTGATATCGGAAAAAATCCCAACCATTCATCCTGGCTTAAGCGTATTCCAGATTTCAGTTTAACACTAAATGATGAAGATTTGATAGAAACTTGTGACTTTTTTTGGTAAATTTCAACTTTTTCATACATCCGCTGGCAAATCCAATCATTCGGTAATAAGATGAACTGATTGGGCAAATTTCCTTGTACCAACTGTTGAATGTCGTTTTCAAGATTTTGCGTGATATTAAGACCTGTTTGATTAATAATCTCTCTGATAATTTGTTGAATTACCAATTGCTGAACAGCTGGAATTTGACCAGAAAGCACCGTCAGATTAATTTGCCATTTGCCATTCTCCGTACAAACTGTTTCTCGGTAAACAGGTTGCAACAGATACTCAAGTACCGTAAAATATTGATTAACTTCTTCTCCTAACATCACAAGACGTTGTTTAAACTTGGGATTCTCAGTCTCTAATTTCGGCAAATAATCTAATCGAATACGATTACGCAAATAGTGGTGCGACTGATTTGAACTATCTTCATAAAAGACCAGTCGCTGTTCAGTTGCATATTGGTATAACTCTTGTTTCGTCAAGGTCAGCAGCGGACGAATTAACTTCCCGGTTCCAAACTTACGCTCCGAATGAATACCGGCTAAATAAGGCAGACGATTACCTTTCAATAGTCTCATAAAAATGGTTTCTGCTTGATCATCCTGATGGTGTGCGGTCAAGACACTATTATACTGCCCACTTTGCATTACTTTTTCAATAAATTGATACCGGATATTGCGTGCTGTCATTTCAAAATTGCTAGTGACCGCTTGTCCTGCTTGCCATTCATAAGTATAGCAAGGAATATTATGATCTTTACAAATTTTTTGAACGGTTTTTGCTTCAATATCTGACTCAATTCGTTGTTTATGATTAATATGAACCACTCCCAGAATAGGTCTAATATCTGCTGGAAGTGCCAACATAGCGTCTAGCAGAACCATAGAATCCACTCCACCTGATATTGCTGCTAGAACCTTTGTTTCACTTGACCACCATTGAAATTGTTCGTTTTGTTTGATAATTTCTTCTACCACATTCATTGCATAATCTCCTAAATTAATTGCTAAAAAGAAAAAGGATAAGTTTCCTTATCCTTTTGTGATTTATTAATTACGGCGTCCGCCGCGTCCGCCGCGCTTACCTTCAGTATTGCGTTTCAATGAACTTAATCGATCATCGCTATCTTTTAAGAATGAGCTCATTAAGGTATCGAAGCTTTCCTTTTTAGGTGGTGCTGTTGGTTTTCGATAGTTTGAATTAGACCCTCTATCTGACTTGCCGTGATTAGGCTGACGTTTGAAATCCTTTTTAAATTCTTTCTTACGTTCTGTTCTTTCTGGTCGTGCTTCTTCATTTGCACGTTTAATTGATAAACCAATTTTCCCATCATCGCCAACAGACATAACTTTAACTTCTACAGCATCTCCGACCTTTAATACGTCATTGATGTCTTTTACAAAGCTATTTGATACTTCACTGATGTGAACTAACCCTGTTTTACCGTTTTCCAACTCAACAAATGCCCCAAAATTGGTAATTCCTGAAACTTTTCCAGGTAGTTTTACCCCTACTTCAATTGACATAAAAAATTATTTCCTCCTTGAACCTTCTTTTTAACTATATTTTTATTTGTTACCACTAGTTTGGTTAGAGCTATTTAATTCGGGGATACTATAGACCTGTTCCCCTTCTTTAGAGTAGAAGTATTTCGACCGGGCAATTTTTGCCACGTAATCAGAATCATGAAGTAAATTTACTTCATGCTCTAAATCCTCTTTATTGTCCATGACCTTTTCATTTTCCTTGACAACTTCTACTTTCGTATCTTGTAAGGATAATAAACGTTGGCTATTCTTAAATAAATTGAAACCAATTATTGTGAAGACAGCAAATGCAATAACAAACATAATCGCTAAACGACGTCGTTTAAATAACATACCGTTAGTGCTTGTTGTCAATTCAGATAATGGTTGAACTGCCAAGTCTAACTTTTCATCCTTTTTGTTCGTTAATAACTTTTGTTTCTTCATTAATTTTAAAACCCCAATCGCTTTTCATAGATAATTAATTATACCAATTTACATTACGCTTGTCTATTTTTAATCTAATTTTTCGTAACCTGCTTCAAAGGTCTCACTAATAATTTCGAACAGATCTTTTGCTTCATCTTTTTTCGTTGTATCCTTTAAATCCAACACTTTGACTTCAAGTGTTTTATTACCAAATAACAATTTGATTGTATCGCCGACTTTGACATTAGTTGATGACTTCGCTAATTGATTGTTCACTTGAATACGGCCTTTATCAGCGAATTCTTTTGCTACTGTTCGTCGTTTAATTATCCGTGATACTTTTAAAAATTTGTCTAAACGCATACTGACACCCTCTTTTTATAATTTAAATTGTTTAACCACCTTGTCTCCCAACGGCAACATCAGCCATTCGGAGTGATTCAACACTGCTAATTTAATTAAACACGTAAGATAACTGCCTACACCAATCATAACGCCTAATAATGCCAGAAACAATGCAAGAGTCCGACTATGTAAAACAAATAAAGAAATTACCCAGCGGTATATAAGCAAAGATCCAGTCATTATGCCTAAACTTAACAGCAATTTGGCTGTAGCACGTGTAGATTCATTACTCTTTTTTACTAATTGATGTAAATGGAGATGAAACATGACCAAACACACAGCAAGACCTAATAATGTACTAACGCTTGCTCCTAATGTTCCAAAATCAGACGTTAACCAATCAGTTGTCAGTAACTTAACCACTAACCCTGAAACTGCTGAAATAAACTGGTGCTTTACCCTATTTTGACTTTGATAAATAGTTTGATATGACTGAATCATTGAGACAAAAAAGATTGATAGTACAAATATTTCCAACGTCAATTGCCCCTCATTTTCGTTAAACAAAGCTTGATTAATGTAAGGTAAAATCAAAGCCAAGCCAATTGCCGCTGCACTAGATACAACTCGTGATATTTTTAAATAAGATTGAACTGTTGCATCGTACCTTTGTCGATTATTCTCAATATAGTACCGGGTAAGCAAAGGTAAAAATGTAGCTGTCATCGAGACTGCTACTACTAGCCCTACCTGCACGAGTGGTTGCCCTCGATCATAAACGCCTTTTGCAATTTTTGCTGACAAATCCGACAATCCGTTCATCCGCAAAGCATGGAGTACTGAAAAAGAATCAATCAATTGAAATAAAATTAAGTAAGCACTAAACACACAAAGAATACCACCTTGAGTTAAAAGTTTTCTAGTAAAAGTTTTATCTACTAATACTCGGACCTTTAACCATGAAAAGTGTACTTTTTTTTTGAAACTATAATAAACTAAAGTAGCCAAGCCGGATATACTACCAAAGACAGCACCCCACATAGCAATTGTCCCTGTTTGATAAACAGATAAAGATAATTTCAGAAATAAATATCCCGCTACTAAAATAATTAATACTCTGATACTTTGCTCAACTAATTGAGAAATTGCCGTCGGTTTCATTTCCATCAACCCTTGATAATAACCACGATATAAAGAAATAAAAGGAATAATTAAAAACACCAGAGATACTGCTTGAATCACAGGACGAAGAGCAGTATCGCCCATTGCAATTGCAATAATTCCCGAACCAAAATAAATCAACGTAAAAGACAGAACTGATAGACAACCCACTACGGTCAAAAACTTCGAAATAATCAACTGCTGCTCCGCAGCGTCTTGACTGCCGGCAATCAACTTTGATAAATAGATTGGCAGGCCCGACAAAGCAAAAGTCATGGCGATACCATAAAGCGGGTACACTTGCTGATACACATAAAACCCTTCATCACCAACTAAATTCTGAAAAGGAACTCGGTATACAGCACTAAGGACTTTAACAACAAATGATGTTACTGTTAATATTAATGTCCCTCGCAACATCTTTTTCTCTAAAGACGATGATTTATTTTCCATTAGAATCACTTATCTTTTCATATTTTTCTTCTCTTAAAGCGGCGATAAATTGAGAAACTTCTTGCAACCAAACAGCATCTGCCATTTGTCTATCTAACTTTAACTTCACTTGCATACTGCCGTCATTTGGATCAAGATCTGCTTTTAATCCCGTCGCTGATAATGCTTTAAATAACTGTTCAACATTATAAATATAGCTTCCTTCTTTGCTTAACGTGACCGTCACAGTTTGACCGTGTTTTTGAATTTTATCAACTAAAGCAAAATCGGCATTCATTTTAATCAATCCGATAGTCAATAGATTAGCTACCTCATCAGGATATTCACCAAACCGATCTAGCAAATCACTTTCCAGTTCATCAAACATCTCTTGATGATCTAATTGACGAATCCGCTTGTAAATTTCAATTTTCTGACGTTCGTCTTCAATATAAGTATCTGGTATATATGCATCTATTCCCAAATCGATTTCAGTCATTGTCTTCGTATCTTTATTGTTTTTACCTTGCTTCCGATTAACAGCCTCATTCAACATTTGAGTGTACATATCAAAACCAACCGAATCAATAAATCCATGCTGTTGTGACCCCAATAAATTGCCTGCACCTCTAATGGATAAATCACGCATTGCTATTTTAAAGCCAGAACCTAGTTCCGTAAAATCTTTAATCGCCTGCAATCTTTTCTCACTTACTTCATTTAATATCTTCTGTGCCTCGTACATAAAGTAAGCATAAGCTACTCTATTACTCCGGCCAACTCTACCTCTTAATTGATACAGTTGCGACAAGCCCATATGATCAGCATTTTCGACAAATAAAGTGTTGACGTTGGGAATATCGACCCCCGTCTCAATGATAGTTGTAGTGACTAAAATATCATATTCTCGGTTGATAAAATCCATTAATACATTTTCCAATTGAACTTCTGTTAATTGTCCGTGTGCATACGCAATTCTTGCTTCCGGTACCACTGCTTGAATCTCTTCAACCTTTTGTTCAATAGTATCGACTCGATTATATAAATAAAAAACTTGACCTCCGCGTGCCAACTCTCGTTCGCATGCCTCTCGAACTGCTGCAAGGTTCTTTTCCATTACGTACGTTTGAACCGGGTATCTATTGGCAGGAGGTGTTTCAATTACAGATAAATCACGTACACCCAACATAGACATATGTAACGTTCGTGGAATCGGTGTAGCTGTTAGTGTCAACACATCAACTTGCGATTTCAGCTGTTTCAAACGTTCCTTATGTTTAACACCAAATCGCTGTTCTTCATCAATAATCAATAGACCCAAATCAAAAAACTCAATATCTTTAGAAAGGACTCGGTGCGTACCAACAACAATATCAATTGTACCTTTTTTTAAATCGACAATCGTTTCATTTTGCTGTTTTTTGGTTCTAAAACGACTTAACAATCCGACATTTACCGGAAAGTCAGCAAAACGATCTCGCATTGTTTCATAGTGCTGTTGTGCCAGAATAGTTGTCGGCACTAAAATTGCGACCTGCTTGCCATCTCGTACCGCTTTAAATGCTGCACGAAGAGCGACTTCAGTCTTACCGTAACCAACATCTCCCACAAGCAAACGATCCATCGGACGTTCACGTTCCATATCCCGCTTAATCTCCTGAATACTTCTCAATTGATCATCTGTTTCAGAATAAGGGAAGGCATAATCAAATTCACGCTGATAATCATCATCCGGTGAAAAAGCATATCCTTTTTCTGCCTCACGTTCTGCGTATAATTTAATTAAATCATCTGCTATATCTTCAACTCTGGCAGATACTTTTCGTTTGGTTTTTGTCCACTCGGCACCACCAAGTTTGTTGACCTTTGGTGTCTTAGACTCAGATGAAACATATTTTTGAATCATATCTAACTGCGTTACCGGGATAAATAATTTATCATTATTTCGATAAATTATTGTCATATAATCCTGATGAACACCGCCGCTATATAGTGTTTCCATACCCACGTACTGTCCAATCCCATGATTCATATGAACAACATAATCACCAGGTTTCAGTTCATTGTAATCTTTCAACCGCTCAGCATTCGATACGGTCTGCTTACGTGCGCGTTTTTTTGATTGAACATGCAAAATTTCCTTTTCAACGATAACTACTAATTTTTCTTCAGGTAATTCGAATCCCGAGTCCAGTTGTCCAACCTGTATTTGTGTTTGCCCCAGTAATAAATCTTCATTATCTGATACAACAACTGAAACCTCTAAATCAATCATTAGTTTTTCTAAAATTTTGGCGCGTTCACGTGATTCGGCAAGAATCACAACTGTTTGCCCTTGTTTACTCCAACGATCGAGCTCCGTCTTTAATAATCCCATCTGACCAAAAAATTGCTGCATTGGCCGGTATTGAAACGGATAAATTGCTTGAAACCTGAGATTGCCCATTCCTTTTTGAAATAGTGAAAAGTACGTCTTACTTTGTTTTAACCCTTTGATTATCGTCCGGAAATCGCCACCAAGCGTCTCGGTGTTAAATAAAACATTTTCTTCCATCTTCATCGTAATCCACTCGGCTTCTTCACGTAATAACTCTCGTTCAGCCTCGGCTAATCGACTATAATCATCAATCACTACAGTATCTCGTTCAGTAAAATAGCTACCTAGAAAATATTTATGATCATACAAAATGTCTGCGTACATATTTATTTCGTCTGTAGGATGACCTTGACTCCACTCGCTAGTTAGGTATTCACTATAGGAAGACAGTAATGACTTGGCTTCGTTATCAATTAAAGGCAACTTTTGTGCCACAAGCTCTTGCAATGTTTCTGCACCTTGAACCAATTGATCCTTCGTATATACATCAAGACTAGCTGGTGTAATTGACGCACTTTTTATCGTTTCTAATGAACGTTGTGTCTCGATATCAAAATAACGCAGTGATTCAACTTCGTCATCAAATAATTCAATTCGAATCGGATAATCGCTAGTTAAAGGGTAAATATCGATAATGCTGCCCCTGATACTGAATTCACCAGGCTTTCCAATCATTTGCTGCCGCTCATAACCTAGTAAAACTAAGCTCTCAGGAAGTCTAACTAAATCTAAATTACCAGTTTCTTCTATTATTAGTGTACTCTCGCGAAATAACTCAGGGCTTGGTAAAAAGCGTCTAAAACCGGCAAGTGATGTTACTACTATTCCTGGCTGATTTGTTGTTAAAAATGATAATGTGTTAAGACACTCTGACCTTGCTTCGGGTGAAGCAAATGACATCTCAACAGCCGTTACTTCATCGACGGGAAAAAAATGCAGATATTTTTCATCAACAATATGCTGTAAATCATCGACTAATCGTGTCGCATGATACAAGTTAGGGGCAACAACCAATACTTTTCGCTGTTCACCAAGTGCAGCCATTAATAGACTTTTAGCCGAACCAGACAGCCCGGTAATTAATTGATTCACAGGTCGAGCAGTTTCCTGCAGCCACTCCGAAATCTGCGGGCTTTTAATTAACTGTCCCATCAGTCCTTGATTCTGATACATTCTATCCTCTTCTTTCTTTAACTAACCGGTTCATGACTAATTTTTACTATTATAATGATTCATAGTATCGGCAAATGTATGACCGTCTATCCAAAATTGAACTGCATCAACTGCTGAATTAACTGAGCTCAGCATATCTTCGTGTACTGCTTTAGGAAAAGTGCTTAAAACATACGAAACCACTTCTTTTGACCGGCTTGGTCGATCGATGCCGACTTTAATCCGGTTAAACTCTTGCGTACCAAAATGACTGATTAGACTTTTAATTCCATTATGTCCGCCAGCACTGCCTTTTGGCCGTAACCTTATCTTCCCAATAGGCAGATCCAAATCATCATATATAACCAGAACATTTTCTAAAGGAATATTAAAATATGTCATTAACGGTCTGATTGACCGTCCTGACTCATTCATAAAGGTCAGCGGTTTCGCCAAAATAATTTTCTCACCCTTATGAAAAAATTCTGCAGTGTCCGCTTCAAATTGTGTTTTGTTAAACGAAATATTTTCACGATAGGCCAATTCATCTAACGTGATAAAACCAATATTATGTTTAGTTCCCCGATATTTAGCACCGGGGTTTCCTAGTCCTACTATTAACTTCACTTCTACGACCCCAATCATTATTTTTATATGCAACGTCAAAATATCTACACATCATCTTCAGATGCCTAGATTTCCTTATAATTATGGCATTTTTCAAAAAAAAATTCTACTACTTACCTAAAATTACTCCACAAATTATGGATATGATTTTCACATATGTTATGTAAAAAAAGGAAAGTAACTTTAATTTTCATTAAAATAGCGATATTAATAATAATATCTGCCTAAAAAGTCACATATAAAACGCTTTTGTAAACATATTGGTATTTTCAACAATTTTACCAGTGACAGTTTCATTTGTGAATGATATAATTAATAAAACAATATAGATTAAAGGAGCGAATAACATTATGTCATCTAAAGACTCTAAACATCAAAAAATTATTATTATTGGTAACGGAGCTGTCGGCTCAAGTTATGCCTTTTCTTTGGTAACTCAAAATATCGCACAAGAAATAGGAATCATTGATATTGCTGTCGAAAAAGCTGAAGGAGATGCACTTGATTTATCACACGCCTTAGCTTTTACTTCACCCAAAAAAATCTATGCCGCACAATATTCTGATTGTGCTGATGCTGATTTGGTTGTCATTACCGCAGGTGCTGCTCAAAAACCTGGAGAAACTCGCTTAGACCTAGTAAATAAAAATTTAAAAATATTTAAAGGGATTATTGGTGATATTGTTAAATCAGGATTTGACGGAATCTTTTTAGTAGCAAGTAATCCAGTTGATATTTTGACATATGCTACTTGGAAATTCTCTGGATTCCCTAAACACAAAGTCATCGGCAGTGGAACATCTCTGGACACAGCTCGTTTCCGTCAAACAATTTCTGAACTTGTTGGTGTCGATGCACGTAATGTCCATGCTTATATTTTAGGCGAACATGGGGACACTGAATTTCCTGCTTGGTCACAGGCTAATATTGCCGGTCTTAAAATTACTGATTGGGTAGCTAATCAACCAGAAGTAGATGAAGAAGAGTTAGAGAATATCTTCTTTAAAGTACGCGATGCCGCCTATACTATTATTAATAAAAAAGGGGCAACATTCTACGGTATCGCAGTTGCACTTGCTCGTATCACAAAAGCAATTTTAAACGATGAAAATGCTGTCCTACCGCTATCTGTCTACTTAGAAGGCCAATATGGCTTAAAAGATATGTATATTGGTGCACCTGCTGTCATTAATGCTAATGGTATTGAAAGTATTGTTGAAATACCACTGACAGATTCAGAAAATGAAAAATTTGCCTATTCTGCAGCAAAATTAAAAGAAGTTATGGACAAAGCATTTGATGAACTAGACTAAATGATTGATTATTTTTAATGCACAGTGTCTGGCAATGAATACAATAAAGGGAGATTTTGGCAGGCGTCTGTCAAAATCTCTTTTTTATACACCTTTTGCTAATCATCTCTTGGTATCGTCTAGAAAAAGACGAAGTAAGCGATAACGTTTGTTTTTATTACAATATATGTTACAATATCGGTACTAAAATGTTTGGAGAAGGAGTTCTTAGATGAAATCAAAAACGTGGTTAGTGTTCCCTACTGCTATTTTGGTTGGTTTAATTATTTTTTATGGTTATCAAGTAGCTGTTTATCAGAATCACTTTTTTAATAATACTACTATTGGTAACGTCGACGTTGGACGGCTAACCGAAAACGAAGCAAAAAGAGAATTAGCAACCCATTTAAAAACGCAAGAATTTAAAATTATAGATAATAATCAAATTGTGGAAAACATTCCCAAGAGTGACTTAGGAATTTCTTACGATATTGATAAAACAGTGACCCACCAGATGAACCAACAGAATCCATGGCTGTGGTTTATGAACTATCTTTCATCCAGTAATACAGTCTATGCGATTGAATCAACCGACTTAAATCAGAAAGCCTTGGATGAAAAGATGGTAGGTGTTAAAGAAAAAATTGAAGAGTTAAATAAATCAAAGACACCGACAAAAAATGCATCAATAGAAGTTAAAGATGGTAATTTTTCCATTGTAGAAGAAGTACAAGGCGACGATATTGATGTTGACAAAGCTGTTGCGGCTATCAAACAAGATATTGAAAAAGGAAAATCTAGCATTGACCTTGAAACCTTCATAAAAAAACCGACACTAACTTCCACTGATAAGGGTCTAGATGATAGTTTAGCTAAAGTTAAAGAGCTATCAGAGAAGAATATTTCTTACTCAATTAACGGTGAAAAAATAGTGGTACCAAAAGACATTGTTTCCTCTTGGGTTACCTACACCAACGACAAAGTCGATTTTAACCAAGATGCTATTCAAAACTATGTCACTGAGTTAGGAAATAAATACAATACTAGTAAAAACCCGTCAAAATTCAAAAGCACAAAACGCGGTGAAGTGACTGTTCCTGCTGGTGCTTATAGCTGGACAATCAACGCTAGTGCTGAAGCCAAAGCACTAAAAAAACTGCTATTAGCTGACAAAGACATCGTTGATCGTGTACCACTATTCCAAGGTAGTGCATCACCAGCTTCACCTTTAATCGGGAATACTTATATTGAAGTTGATTTAGAAAATCAACATATGTGGTTATACCAAGATGGGAAAGTAGTTTTAGATACTGCTGTAATCACAGGAAAACCTAGTACCCCAACTCCTGCAGGTGTATTTTATGTATGGAATAAAGAACGAAACGCTATATTACGAGGTGAAGATTATGCCAGCCCAGTGGATTACTGGATGCCAATTGATTGGACTGGTGTTGGTATTCATGACTCACCTTGGCAAAATGCGGGTGCTTACGGCGGAGATTCATTTAAAACTGTTGGTTCTCACGGGTGTATAAATACACCTCCGGGTGTTATGAAACAATTGTTTGAAACAGTTGGTACTGGTATTCCAGTCATTGTATTTTAAAAATAAGAAAAAGCTGATTCTCAAATTGAGAATCAGCTTTTTTTATCCATTTAGTTAACTTCAATTGATGAATTTTTTATCTTATAATTATTGTAATATTCTCATAAAAAATATTGAGACATACTTATTCATCCTCTCTTAAAGCAAATCATTCTTGAACAGAACCAATCTCTTCTAAAATCTTATTCTAAATTTTTTATAAAGCTATTCGATCTCTGTCTGTTATTTGCATTAATAATTAGTTTATCCCTTGTAATCCTTCCCCACTTATTAACTTTCTTAAAATTATATTCACAGTATGCCTGTACTCTAAAATATCTTCGCATAACCCAACATGAATAAAAAAATAATAGCACCTAATTTCTAAATAATATTGGTCAGATGCTCATCCAATTTTCTCTAAATTATTTTTTTGCCTGATAACTTTTAGAAATATCCATAATCATCTGCATGGACTCAACGATGGGATCTTCATACTCTGAAACTGTCACACCATTTTTAATTTTCTGAATGACTTCAATCTCACGCTCTTCATCCAAAATAGGTAATTGGTGCTTCTTTTTTTTTTCGATTATCTCTGCCACACAGCTGTATCTCCTTTCAAGTAATCTAACTAGTTCTAGATCAATTGCATCAATTTTATCCCGCTGATCTTTTAACATCTAACTTTCCCCCTACCTTAAAGTATATAATTATTAAAGCTGCTTAAAAAATGACTCCGCTGGCTCTTCAATCATAAAATGATCCCCATTAAACGGCACCTTTTCTTTATTAACAATAATGACACGACAAGTCGAACGACGGTAATTAACCAAACCGCTGAAAGGATAGACTTTTAGCGAGGTCCCGACAATCACAATCACATCGGCTTCTTCAATAGCTCTGACAGAATCTGAGATAGCTGATTCTGTCAGTCCCTCTTCATATAAAACCACATTCGGCCGGATAATACCGCCACACCCCTTATGAATAGTCGACTCAAGATACTCGTTGACCGGTACATGGCGTCTGCATTTCTGACAATAACAATCATACAGACTACCGTGGAAATTAACTACCTTAGGACTACCGGCCTTTTTATGGAGTCCATCGATATTCTGCGAAATAACAGTGACGTCTTTGTCTCGTGCTAATTCCGCCATTTTTTTATGGATAATATTCGGTACTGCAGTTGGATGATACAATTGTTTAACAAAGTCATAAAATTTCTCTGGTTCGTCAACCAAGCAACGATGACTTAACAAATACTCTGGATTTTCGATACCCCGATAAACCCCTGTCATTGAACGATAATCAGGAATTCCCGAAGGTACAGAGACACCTGCCCCCGTCATAAAAACTAAATGCTGACTATTTTTAATCAGATTATTTACTTCTTGACTCACTGTGCATCCTCCTTCAATTTATTTGTACTTTTATTGTACGATAATTTTTTGGAACTCTCCATCTCCTACCATAGTTTTTTCAAAGTTTTTCATAAATAACATGACATTTAAATTTTTTCATGCTACAATGAACAACATAATAAAGAACAAGAAAATCTAGAGGTTGCGATTATCAAGACTATTTACTGAGTTTAAGGAAATGCTGACGTAAATAATGAGGGAAAATCGCCGAAATGTTAATTGAGTCCTTACTCATTAATGTTGGGGTTATGGTGAACAGCTATAACACTGTCTCAGTCGTCACTGAGTTGCGCTAGAGAATTAATCGATTATTATCGTAAGATTTTAATTTAAACTGATTACTTCTGAGAAGCAATGGTGTGTACGCACATTGCTTCTTTTTTTGTTACTAAAAAAGGGAAAGAGGATATCTAATGAGCATGTTTAGACAAAAACAATTAATAAGAATACTACTGACACTTTTATTATTTTTAGGCGGACTTTTTACATTTGGAAGGATGAGTTTTGCTGCAAGTGATGAGTTTGTCGTCGGAATGGAGGCTGGTTATCCCCCATTCAACTGGACACAAAATGATGACAGCAACGGTGCCATCAAAATACAAGGATCGAAAGACTATGCTGGCGGTTATGATGTGAAAATGGCACAAAAAATTGCTGATGATCTAGGTAAAAAACTTGTCATCTTCAAAACCGAATGGGACGGGTTAGCACCAGCCTTAACTTCTGGAAAAATTGATGCAATTATTGCGGGAATGTCCCCTACCGCAGAACGAAAAAAGACTATCGATTTTACAGATGTTTACTACACATCTAACCTTGTCATGCTGATTAATAGCGAAGGAAACTATAAAAATGCTACAAGCTTAGATGATTTCAAAGGTGCTAAAATTACTGGACAATTAAATACATTCCATTACTCAGTTATTGATCAAATTCCAGGCGTTCAAAAACAGACAGCGATGGATAATTTTCCAGCAATGCGCGTAGCATTAGAATCTGGAAAAATTGACGGCTATGTAACCGAACGGCCTGAAGGGATTACCGCACAAACATTAAACCCTAAATTTAAAATGATTGAATTTGCAGATAATAAAGGATTTAAGACATCTCCTGATGACACCGCAATTGCCATTGGTTTGAGAAAAGGAGATCCTAATAAATCTAAAATCAATCAATTACTTAAAACTATTTCACTTGACGAACGTACAAAATTGATGGACCAAGCAATCAGTCAACAACCTAACGCTACCGAAGAAGAAGCAACCGCTGACTCTGCTAGTACCGCTGATTCAGATAAAATTGTCGGGGTGGCAAATAAAAAAAATAAGGAACCTTGGGTTATTAAAATTGCACGTGAAAACGGCAAAGCTTTTCTGCGTGGTGCTGGGACAACACTTTTAATTTCTTTAGTGGGTACTGTTCTCGGAACAACAATCGGATTAGCTATCGGAGTGTTCAGAACACTTAAAAAACCAGTCAATAAATTGGCACGATTTTTTAATAGCTTATTAAATATTATCTTTTCTATCTATATTGAAGTGTTTCGTGGAACACCAATGATTGTTCAAGCAATGGTTATCTACTATGGATCAGCACAAGCTTTTAATATTGATATTAATCCATTGGCCGCAGCTTTATTTATCGTTTCAATCAATACCGGTGCCTATATGACTGAAATTATTCGAGGCGGCATCTATGCCGTTGACAAAGGCCAGTTTGAAGCGGCTGAAGCAATCGGCATGACACATGCGCAGACTATGTGGAATGTTGTTATTCCACAAGTATTTAGAAATACTTTACCAGCTATCGGTAATGAATTTGTTATTAATATCAAAGATACTTCTGTTTTAAATGTTATCGCTGTTTCTGAATTGTATTTCCAAGCAAAAACTGTTGCAGGAAGCAATTTCCGTTTCTTTGATACTTTCTTTGTTGCTTGTGTTATTTACTTTGTCATGACATTTACCGTTACACGGATTTTACGCTATATTGAACGACGAATTGATGGTAACGACAGTGGTTCTCATGTGTCATATGCGAACCAAATGCAAGTACAGAAAACAGAAGAAAGAGGTGCTTAATTATGGGTTTCATTAATATCCAAAATCTACAAAAATATTACGGACAAAATCATGTCTTAAAGGGCATTGATATATCTATCGAAAAAGGTGAGATTGTCACAATCATTGGTTCATCCGGTTCTGGTAAGTCAACACTTTTACGTTGTATCAATCTTCTAGAAGAACCAACTAGTGGAAAAATTCTTTTCCAAAATGAAAATATTCTTGAAACTGGCTATGACTTACCAAAATATCGAACTCATGTCGGGATGGTTTTTCAACAATTTAATCTATTTGAAAATCATGATATTTTGAGTAATTGTGTGGTAGGTCAAATAAAAGTATTAAAACGATCTAAAGAAGAGGCAGAAAAAATTGCTCTGGATAATTTGAATAAAGTAGGCATGGGGGATTTTATCCATGCAAAACCTGCCCAATTATCTGGTGGTCAAAAACAACGTGTCGCTATCGCTCGCGCTATCTCAATGAATCCAGATGTGATGCTCTTTGATGAACCAACGTCAGCCTTAGATCCTGAAATGGTAGGTGAGGTGTTAAAAATCATGCGTGAATTAACAGAAACAGGGTTAACCATGATTATTGTCACTCACGAAATGAAATTTGCTCAGGAAGTTTCTGATCGTGTTATCTTTATGGATCAAGGTGTCGTTGCAGAAGAAGGCGACCCTGAACATATTTTTAATCATCCCACAGAAGAACGGACAAAAGAATTTTTATCTCGTGTCTTAGAAGGATAATAAAAAATACAGCTGTCTTAAATAGATAGCTGCATTTTTTTCTTAATAATTTATTAATTCATTCCCAATTAGAACGAAAATTCTTCAAATTTAATGGTCATATATATCCCCTTCCTCTAGCAACTAATAGCTAGAGGTTTTTTCGTCAACTTATATCTATCCAATAACGACGAACATCAATGCTCTCGTCTTCTTGATACCTTTTTTTCTGACTACATCCGCTGATACGCTGTTGCTATCATTACAAGTTACTAGAACTGGTGACAGCCGGAATAGCGCAGCTTTTTTCAGTATCTCTTTTAAAATTAATTTCCATATTCTTGCTATCTCATGTACGGATGAATTGAATAGCCAATGTGTCTGCTAAAATTTCGTGATATTGAATAATCCAGTATTTCCACTGTGATCCCTTTCACTACCAAACAATCAATAATAGGAGTAGAGCGTAAATCGGTAACATAAACAGATCAATTAACCAACAGACTATTAATAATTAAATATGAAACTTCTTCAGAACTAACCTAATAACGAAACAGACCTAAATAATTTGTCAGTCAATGACTCTTATTCAATTAATAGTTAAACTTGAACAGCTACCTAAATAAAACCGGTTTCTTCTACTGCCAATTTTAAGATATCACGAGCGCAATATAGAAATTATAAATTGAATTGTCTCCTATAATTGGACCCAATTGTAAAAAAGGTATTTCAATAGGCATTCCTTCTTTCCTTAAACACAAATTACTATCTAATGCAACAAATTTTTCTTAAATCAACTACCTCACTTACTGTTTTAATTTCCCTATTTCGAAACAAAAAACAGTTATTAGTTTTTTTAAAATAAAAAAAAGATTATTATTTAACAAAAAGTTACATTTATGTTAAAATTATTACGATATACTCATTAATATTTATCCTAAAAAATACTTTAAGGAGTTTTTGTTATGAAAAAGAAAAAATTAATTTTAGGAAGTATGGTACTACTTGGTTTAACTTACAGCTCACCTGTTTTAGCGGATAATTCAACAGAGAAAACAAAAGAAGCAGCTGAAACCACAACAACAGAAACACAAACTGAGGAAAGTAGTACCGTACAATTTTCAGCAGAGGAAACAACAGCTTCTACGGAAGCTGCAGCAACTGATGATGATGATACTTTTTTTAATAAACTAGCTGAGGACACTTCTCTTTCAAGAGAATTTCTAAAAAGTGAATTTAAAAAAGCACAAGCTGCTGGCTACACAAAAGAACAGTTTGATTTTATTATGCGTATCCCAACTAGTGACAACTCTGCTTCTGGTGCAATGAG
Source organism: Vagococcus vulneris (assembly GCF_003950515.1). Taxonomy (GTDB): domain Bacteria; phylum Bacillota; class Bacilli; order Lactobacillales; family Vagococcaceae; genus Vagococcus; species Vagococcus vulneris. The sequence continues at coordinate 1,943 of NZ_NGJS01000022.1, read as the reverse complement.
TGTTGCTGAGCAAGCACTAACTAACGAACAAGCGAAAATCGTCCACACAGCAAAGACTCAATTAGGTAAACCATTCCAATGGGGTGCCAAAGGACCAGATAGCTTCGATGCTTCAGGATTAGTTGAATATGTGTACAAAAAAGCGGTCGGCATGTCTTTACCAGCTCCAACTACAAGTCAAGAACGTTTTGGCAAAGACGTCAGCTTAACAGACATAGAACCAGGTGACCTATTGTTTTATGGAACTCCAGGTAGTACAACATTTGTCAGCATCTATATCGGTAATAACCAATCAATCGATGCACCCGTACCTGGTAAAAATGTCAGCATTCGCAACAATGTTTTAACTACCTCAGAATTTAAACCAAGTTTCGCTAAACGTGTTTTAAAAGAAGGCAATACTTCTTCTAATAATTATTCTTATACTAGTGCTAACATGTTGGTAACTCTTTCATCTAAAGACTTAACACTTTATAACGATATTAATTTAAAAACAAAAAGAAGTACAGGTGATGCCTCAGCAACTTATCGCGTAACAGGTATCTATACTTTTGACAATGGTAATAAGGTTTATTCTTTATATGACTCTGTTACCAACAGTTGGTACGGCTACGTGTCAGCTTCAAATGCCGTTGAATTAAGTAGCGGTCAATATTCAGGTGTTAACAAAAATATAAAATTAAAAAACAACCAATTAGATTTATATACTGACAATACACTTCAACACAAACGTGGTACCGCAAATGCTGACAAAGTTTATCAAGCAACAGGTATGTATACATTCAGTAACGGTCTTCGTGTCTACTCTCTTTATGACAATGGTAATTGGGTTGGTTATGCGAATGTGAATGCCGTTAACGACTATAGCAGTCAAACATACACTGGGATTGATAAAATTGTTAAATTTTCATCAGCCGATAATCTAACTTTATACACTGATAATTATTTAACAGCTAAACGCAGCAATGCCAAAGCAGGCAAAACTTATAAAGCAACTGGAATGTATACTTTTGCCAGCGGTGTACGTGTTTACTCTCTTTACGACATGAACTCTGGTGCTTGGTACGGCTATGTTAATGCAAATGACGTTGATGAATTAGGCACCGGTCAATATTCAAGTGTTAATAAAACTGTCTTTTTGCTACCTGATCATTTAACACTTTATAATGACAATTACCTTCAATCAAAACGAGGCACTGGCGATGCTAAAGCTGCTTACCGTGTTAATGGAATGTACACCTTTAATAGTGACCGTCACGTCTATTCACTATATGATCCTGCTACTAATGGGTGGGTCGGTTATGTAGATGCCAAATCTGTTGAAGAATATGGCAACCGGAAATATTCTTCTGTTGATGATGTGGTATCTTTATCATCCGACGCGAACCTTGATTTGTATAATGACGTCTACTTAAAATACAAACGCAGTACATCTAATGTTAATACAACATACCGTGTAAGTGGTCTATATACTTTTGATAACGGTAAAAAAGTTTATTCTTTATATGATATGACTAATGTTAATTGGTGCGGTTACATCGATGTAAATAACGTCACCAGCTTAGGGAATGGTCGTTACAATAGTTTAGCTAAAGAAATCACTTTGGAAGCTGATCACTTAACTCTATTCAACGATATCTATCTTCAATATAAACGCAGTAACGGAAAAACTGACACAGCATATAAACTCTATGGTTCTTATACCTTTAACAATGGAAAAGTTGTTTATTCTCTATATGATAAAAATGATGGCTGGTGCGGATACATTGACTCTCAATTTATAAAATAGACAAACAAAAAACTAACGGGGTTATTCGGAACTGACCCCAAAAGATGAGACAAATATAAAAACACCCCTGTTGAATTCATGTAAAATGAATTTAACGGAGGTGTATTTTTTATGGTTAAAAGGATTGCTTATCCAGTAGAAGTAAAAGAAGAAG
>NZ_NGJS01000021.1 GCF_003950515.1 Vagococcus vulneris | reverse complement strand
CTTTTAGGATCAGCGAGTGAATGTGGTGCATAAGGGAGACTTTTTCAGTGAGCCTTTTAGGCTCAGGCCGGCAATAGAGGCTTTCAGCCGAAGAACAAACCTCCAGTTCACACTGGAGGTTTTGATTACTTAAAAGCTAACTATGGTCTAAAAACACTGAAAATTAATAGTTAAAGCATTTTTGATAAAGATATAGTATATAGTATTTTCAAGAGACTTAGAAGATGATTGTATAACCGTTTTTGGTGTGTTAACTGAATTTTTAATTTAAGAATTGTCTAGTGGATGAAAAACTTACAATCCCATGAGTTATGATTACTAAAATAGACTGATAATGGAAAAATAAAATAGCACATGAATTGAACGGCAAACTTCGCTCAATTCATGTGCTATTTCTTTAAGCTTTCTTTTGTTCTTTCTTTTTAACTGGAACTTTCTCCATAGATAATTCAACCAATCCGTTTGCACGAATAATTGAAAGTCTTGGGTTTGAAAGTGTTGTATGAAGTAGACTCGATACGACATGATCAATCTCATAGTCTTTAATATCTCGAGATTTATTTACAATAACAATCTCGATGTGTTTTTCCGCTTCACTGTGAACAACTAGTGTTTTACCAAATGAGTAAACACGTACATAGTTTGCATCTGTATTGCCTAATTGCTTTTCTACTAAATTTACATAGCTGCTGGTTACGTCAACTAATTTCATTTTCGTCCCCTCCTGCATACAATTTATTTTAACAACTTAATTATAGCATAAGTTGTTCAGATAAGGTCAAAAAATGTCTATATCTTGGTGATAAAAAAACACGTTTTGTCTATTTTCGTTTATTTGTTTTTTTGAAAGATACTTACACTTAATGGAGGCAGGATTCCGGGTATCCGTATTTCTTCGGGTAAATCATTGGAAAGAAATAAATCATAATTCAGTAAGTACTCATTATTTATTTTCTTTTGTATTTCATTACCATTCAGCATAATAAGGAAACTGTTATTTGTATCTTTTAATTCATATATAATAATATTATCTGATGCTTGGTAAATAACAGATTGTTCTCGAATGCTATCATAATCTGATAATCGTAGCAGATTTGTTTGTTTCCGGAAAGCAATCATTTTTTTCATGAATTCTACGGTTTCGTTGTAATCTTTTACACGTGACCAATTAAATTGATTGATATGATCAGGCGATTTAAAACTGTCTTCAATGCCGTTTTTCGTCCTCAAAAACTCCTGCCCCGCATGGATAAAAGCTATGCCTTGAGAGAGTAAAGGGATACTGCTACCGAGAGTGTGTCTTTTGATATGTGTATCTCTAGTATCATTTGGATTTGTTATCGCTAATTTATCAAACAGCGTTAGGTTGTCATGAGCTTCGACATATTGAACAATTTGTTCAGGCGAATGGTATAGTTGCATAGACGGACAACCTAGTATATTATCAAGCAAACTTTTTTCTAAATGACTTTGCCCGTTAATAAATCCCGGAATAGCAGCTTCAAAAACATGACCTTTAACGTTATCCCTTAGTGCATCATTAAAATGAGCAATGTTAGGCATTTTTTTAGCATTTAATTGAGTTGCTTTTAATTCATCCGCGAGTGGAGTAGGTAAATCCCAACCTTCGCCTAATACGATTATTGATGGATCGATATTATCAAGCGCTTGACGAACGGCGTTCATTGTTTCAATATCTAGAATTCCCATTAAATCAAAACGAAAACCATCGAGATGGAAGTTTTCGGCCCAATAAATAATACTATCCACGATATATTTTCGTACCATCAGTTTCTCGGAAGCAACGTCATTAGCGACACCTGTTCCGTTTGCCAATGTTCCGTCCTGGTTAAACCTAAAGAAATAATCTGGAACAGTTAATTGAAAAGGATTACTAGCGACATCATAGACATGATTATATACAACGTCCATGATAACGCGGATGCCGTTTTCATGAAGCTGATCAATCATTTGCTTTAATTCTTGAATCCGAGTTTTAGGATTAAAGGGATCTGTACTGTAAGAACCTTCCGGAACATTATAATTTTCTGGATCGTAACCCCAATTATATTGAGGTGTATCAAGTGTTGCTTCATCAACTGTTTCGTAATCATAGATTGGTAACAACTGAAGATGTGTGATACCTAGGTCTTTAATGTAGTCTAATCCTGTCGACTGCCCAGTTGGAGAGGTTGTTCCTTTTTCAACAACGCCCAAAAATTTTCCCTTTTCTGTAATACCACTATCATTTGCGATAGATAAGTCCCGAATGTGCAATTCATAAATGATAGCATCTGTATTTTTTGTAAATGGCTTCATTCGTGTGAAATTTTCTGGTGTACAAGATTGATGATCTAAGACGACAGAACGTTTGCCGTTGACAACAGCTGCAAATGCGTATGGATCTGGTGATATTTGGACTGGTCTATCATTAAAATTTAACTCAAATGCATAAACTAGACCGTCGCAATTTTTATTTAATGACAGCGTGTGCGTGCCATCGATTTCCTTAATCATGGGTATCACTTCTGAAACTGCGGCGGATTCTGCAGCGGACTCATATACGACTAATGAGACTTTTGAAGCAGTCGGAGCCCATATGTTAAATTGTGTTTTATCAATCTGAAACCGTGCACCTAATTGTTTAGTTGTTACAGGTAAGTCTTTTGTATGTTTTGTCATGTTTATTTTATCCCTCTTGTTAAATTATGAAGTACTAAGTTATTTATATCAGAAGGAAGATAACGCTTCAATTTGTTAGCGGTAACAAAATTTATAAAAAAAGCTATCCGCTGAACAAAGCGGATAGCATTAATTTAAATCTTTGATTAGAGACTCTTATCGTTCGTTGTTGGCTTTACTTCAACAGCAGTAGGTTCTTGAATAGTAATTTTGCCGTCATCTAGGATAGCCTCTAATTTTTTTGTTTTAGGATGATCCAAGTAATAGTCGGCGATACCGTCTTCAATCTGTTCCTGAATAACTCTGCGTAATGGTCTTGCCCCCATCTTAGGATCATAGCCTAATTCGACAAGTTTCAATTTAACCGCATCTGTCACTTGTATATGAATATCTTGCTCAGCTAGCAATTGATTCATCTCATTAATCATTAATGAGACAATAATCGTTAAATTATCCTTACTTAACGGTTTAAATTCAATTATGCCGTCAAATCGGTTTAAGAATTCAGGTTTAAAGAAATCAGACAACTGATTTAAGACAGATTGTGTAGTTCCTTCTTTAATTGCTCCAAAGCCGACATTAGCTTCTGCACCGCCAGAACCAGCATTACTTGTCATTATAATCAAGGTATCTTTAAAACTGATTGTCCGACCTTGTGCATCAGTTAATCTACCGTCATCTAGGATTTGTAGGAACATATGCAAAACATCTGGATGAGCTTTCTCGATTTCATCTAACAGTATTAAACTGTATGGATGGCGTCGAACTTGCTCTGTCAATTGTCCAGACTCATTGTAACCAACATAACCAGGAGGGGAACCGATTAATTTTGATACACTATGTTTTTCCATGTATTCACTCATGTCAAAACGAATCATGTGGTCAACAGAACCAAAAAGTTCGTGACTTAATTGCTTCGCTAATTCGGTTTTTCCGACTCCGGTTGGTCCAATAAAGAGGAAGGAGCCGATTGGTCGATTCTTATTGCTGAAACCAACACGATTTCGCCGCACAGCTTTAGCTACCTGATCAACAGCGTCATCTTGTCCTATTACTTTATTCTTCAAATCAGTATCAAGATTTTTAAGTTGTGTATGTTCTTTTTCTTTAAGGTCGCCGACTGGAATATCGGTCATTTCTTCAACTAATTTTTCCATATCTTTTGTCGTTACTACTGGTATATCTTCAGAAGCGACTTGCTTTTCTTTTAAACCCTTCCACTTCTTGATTTGATCGCGGTAATATGCAGCTTTTTCAAAATCTTCATCCTTTGATGCTAGATTTTTTTCGTGTTCTGCTTCTTTTAATTTTGTCTCAATTTCTTTCGGATCGATAAATTGAATTGTTAAGTTCTTTTTTGAACCCGTTTCATCAAGTAAGTCGATTGCCTTGTCAGGCAGATGTCTTTCAGGTAAAAAACGCACTGACAGTTTAACTGCTGTTTCAATAGCTTCGTCAGTATATTCAACATGATGAAAATCTTCGTAACGACTTTGGATTCCTTTAAGTATTTTGATAGTCTCTTCTTCGGAAGGTTCATCTACTCTTACAGGTTGTAAGCGTCTTTCTAATGCAGCATCCTTCTCGATAATGCGGTATTCATTTAGCGTTGTCGCACCAACCATTTGTAATTCTGCACGAGCTAATGCTGGTTTCAAGATGTTGCCGGCATCCATATTTCCATCACCGCTGTTTCCAGCGCCCACTAATTCATGAACCTCATCAATAAAGAGAATAATTGATTTGTCACGCTTTACCTCTTCAATCAATTGATTCATCCGTTCTTCAAATTGTCCGCGTATACCTGTTCCTTGGACTAAAGAAACAACATCCAATTGAATGACTTGCTTATTTCTCAGTTTTTGAGGAACATCACTTTCTGCAATTTTTAAGGCAAGTCCCTCAACAACTGCAGTTTTACCTACGCCTGGTTCACCAATTAGTACTGGGTTATTTTTAGTACGTCTGTTTAAAATCTCAATGACACGGGTAATTTCGTCATCACGTCCAATGACAGGATCAATCTTGCCTTCTTTAGCTTGTGCAGTTAGATTAACGCCGAACTCCTGCAAGATTGAACCGTTTCCGGATTGGTTAGGTGGAAAAGTCGGTCCCATACCATCATTTTGTGCCGGAGGTGTCTCGGATTGTTGCATTCCTTGTTGTTCTGCTAATTTTTTAAATAATTCATTTAATGAGTTAAACCCGAATGGGTCGTTAGGTTGTCTGTTTTGCATGGATTGTTCATACTCCTTAATATGTCGATAGCAAGATTGGCAAATATCAAATTGTTGACGCCGACCTTGAAAATCCATCTGTAAATGGATTGTGGCTTCGTTTTTATGGCAATTTTGACAGTACATATATCCACTCTCCTTATATAAAACTAAAGTCAAAAAAATCTTATTGCTGACCAATTTTGACCTTAAAGCAAGTATAACATTTTTTGATTTACTATCAAGAAATATGCTCTTTAGATATAAATAAATGAAGTTTTCTGTAATAATAAATTGGATTATTTGTGTTATGCTTTGTGTAGTGAGGAGGGGTGTTTATTGCGCAATTTTTCAAAGGAGCTCACTGAACTTATCGAAGGAAATCGGAAAGAAATTCAAGTGAGTAAAGAAGAATTTTTAAATTTTCGAGATATTTGGTCAAAATTGCCTGAAAAGGATAAAATTGTTGGTGAAGCACAACATAATGGACACATTATTTATCGATTTTTTTCAGATAATTAAGAGATATTTAAAGTAACAGCTTCTTTCTAAAATTATCTGAAAAAAAGTTGTAAGAAACAGTAAAACATGGTATTCTTTATCATTGAAAGGGTTATATTTATAGTTACCTGATTTGGCTTTTATAAATTATAATCTATCAAAATACATTAGTTTTAAAGGAGAAAGATCACTATGGAAAAAAAAGATTTTCACGTAATTGCAGACACAGGAATTCACGCACGTCCAGCTACATTATTAGTTCAAACAGCTAGCAAATTTAGCTCAGACATTAACTTAGAATACAAAGGTAAATCTGTAAACTTAAAATCAATCATGGGTGTTATGTCTTTAGGTGTTGGCCAAGGTGCTGATGTTACAATCACTGCTGAAGGTGCTGACGAAGCTGATGCTGTTGCAGCAATCGCTGAAACAATGAAAAAAGAAGGTTTATCTGAATAATGACTAAACAATTAAAAGGTATTGCCGTAAGTGATGGTATCGCAGTTGCTAAAGCATATCTTTTAGTGGAGCCGGATTTATCATTTGAAAAAGTCACTGTAAGTGATGCTGATCATGAAGTGGCTCGTCTATCAGATGCTTTAAAGCAATCAACTAAAGAATTACAAGCAATTAGAGATAAGGCTGTTAAAAGTTTGGGTGAGGAAGAAGCTCAAGTTTTTGATGCACATTTAATGGTTCTTTCAGACCCTGAGTTAATTGGATCAATTGAAAGCAACATTAAAGATAATAAAGTTAACGCGGAATCTGCACTTAAAGATGTTGCAGATATGTTTGTCGGTATGTTTGAAGCTATGGAAGATAATCCTTACATGCAAGAACGTGCAGCAGATATTCGTGACGTTACAAAACGTGTGATGAGTCATTTAGTCGGTGTGAAATTAGCTGATTTATCAATGATTGATGAAGAAGTTATTGTTATTGCAGATGACTTAACACCTAGTGATACAGCTCAATTAGATCGTAACTTCGTTAAAGCTTTTGTTACAAATATTGGTGGACGTACATCGCATTCAGCTATCATGGCTCGTTCTCTTGAAATTCCAGCTGTTGTTGGGACACAAGAAATCACTGCTAATGTAAAAGAAGGCGATATGATTGCTGTTGATGGAATCGAAGGTATTGTTTTAGTAAATCCTACTTCTGAAGAAGTGTCAGCATTTGAGAAAAAAGCAAAGGATTTTTCTGACTTAAAAGCTGAGTGGGATAAATTGAAAGATGCGCAAACGGTTACAGAAGACGGTAAACACTTTGAATTAGCTGCTAATATCGGTACTCCAAAAGATTTAGAAGGTGTTAAGAGTCATGGCGGTGAGGCAGTGGGTCTTTACCGTACTGAGTTCTTATACATGGATTCACCAGACTTCCCTAGTGAAGATGATCAATTTGAAGCATATAAAGCTGTCTTAGAAGGAATGGACGGTAAGCCTGTTGTTGTTCGTACGATGGATATCGGTGGGGACAAAGAGCTGCCTTACTTAAAATTCCCAGAAGAGATGAATCCATTCTTAGGGTATCGTGCAATTCGTATCTGTTTATCTGAAGACGATATGTTCCGTACACAATTACGTGCGTTGCTTAGAGCTTCTACTTTCGGAAACTTACGAATTATGTTCCCAATGATTGCGACTCTTCAAGAATTTAGAGAAGCTAAAACTATGCTGTTGGAAGAAAAGGCAAAATTAGTATCTGAAGGTACTAAAGTAGCTGAAGATATTCAAGTCGGTATCATGATAGAAATTCCGGCAGCAGCAGTTATTGCTGATCGTTTTGCTAAAGAAGTTGATTTCTTTAGTATCGGAACAAATGATTTGATTCAATACACTATGGCAGCGGATCGTATGAACGAACGAGTGTCATACTTATATCAACCTTACAATCCAGCGATTTTACGTTTAGTTAAAAACGTAATTGATTCAGCTCATGCTGAAGGTAAGTGGGCTGGTATGTGTGGCGAAATGGCTGGTGACCAAACAGCCGTTCCTTTGTTAGTCGGATTAGGCTTAGACGAATTTTCAATGAGTGCGACAAGTATTTTACGAACTCGCAGCTTAATGAAACGTTTAGATTCAGCTAAAATGGCTGAGTTGGCAAATAAAGCAATTACTGAATGCGATACAGCAGATGATGTTGTTGCACTGGTAAATGAGTACACAAAACAATAAATTAAAAGGATTGAATCTACTGATTCAATCCCTTTTTTATTTATAATAGCGAGTTATTTATTTTTTTCAGAGACAAATTCATTATTATAGAAATGGCTATTTTTAGATAATTCGTCATTCACTTTTTTTAACCCATCTCGTTCTATTAATGTTTTCTGGTTGCTGCTTAAATCAGTACCCAATCCTAGTCTATTTCCTTCAATTTTGACACCCATGGCAGAAAGAACGGTTGGATACATATCAAATGGTGCAAAATCTCGTTCTTTTATTTGGATGTTTCTGTTATTAAAATCTCCATTTAAAATTAAATTTGTTGTTGTTCGATGATAGTTTTTGTCCCAGCCCTTAAAGAAGTTCTTATCCATGCTTAGGTGGTCACCTGTTAAGACAACTGTTGTGTTTTCGTAGAAAGATTGGTCCATTATCCAACGAACTAATTTTACAGCTTCTTTTTGTGAATGTGCAATAACATTGGCATACTGAGAGTCATAAGGTGTCGGTGTTCCTTCTTCTATATAACCATCAGGAAAATGTGTATCTGCGTTTTCCATGGTGAAATTAAATGGCTTCCCTTCTTTGTCTAGCCGAGTCATTTCTTCTTTAGCAAATTCATATAATTTTTTATCTTCAAATCCCCACCAAACATTATAGTTTTGGGGGATTTTTCCGATCTCTCTGGCATATTTAACATCGTATATATGGAAGTCTTTATGGTTTGTAAAAAATGACGTTAAACCACCAAAATCTGCGTCTGCACCGAACATAATTGTTTGGTTATAGCCCTCAGCATTTAAAATATCACCGATTGCTTGTGCGCCAGGCAGGAAATAGCCAGATTTTCCATAAGAGTTTCCATCCATCGGGACTTTAAGTGGTAGCCCTGTACTCATATTCACCATAGATGCCACAGACCAGCTTGAACCATATGTTTGATAAGGACCGCCAAATTCTTTGTTTTCGGAGAAACTGATTCCCTCTTGAGATAATTTCATTAAATCAGGCATGAGATTATCTGTCATGTAACCGCCATTTTCTTTATCATAAAAAGAATTTTCATAAGATTCTAAATAAATATGAACCAGATTTCGTTTCTTTTCAGGAAAAGATAGAATTTTGTGATTGGGTCTAACATAATTATCTTTGATGTATGGTGAATCACTGTAATAAGCCTGATAAACTTCTGTCAGCTGCAGTCGTTGGATAGTATAATATATACCTCCGCCAAATATGAATAAACTACAGATTAAAAAAATTACTTGTTTAACAGAAGTTTTGAGGAGTACGCGCCCGTTAATGACTACTTGATAGGGACTGAAAAGAAAAAATAAAAGTAACACATAAATACCGGTTAACAACAAGATGGGTCCATTAAAAATAGAAACGTAAAAATCAGAAGACGTGCCTTTGATAGGTGAATTAAAATTAAAAATAAATTGTTCTGGTGTTAATTCGCCAAAATAAGAAATGAACCAATTTGTTCCGACAAATAAAAAGATGCCGCAAACGATAAGTAGAGCACTTATAAAAGTTAGGAGTATATCTCGTTTGCGAATAGTCTGTGACCGTTGAAATAGGGACGTCTTTTTCAGTAATAGCCACTTCAGCAACGTCAGCAGGCTTCCGATTGACAGTGCAACTGCGATGTACTTGAGTGACACAATCGTCACGTAGTGTTCGGCGTTTAGAATAAATTTTTTAGCTAAAACAAACCGGATAAAAACAAGAGATAAGGTGTTGACAAGCAAGAACGATTTAACGATATCAATAATCATATCTGATCGTTTTGATTGATTGAACAAATAGTGATTAAGCATACCGAATATAATGCCAATCAAAGAATAAATTAGGATTTGAATAATCATGAGAAAAACTCCTTTTATTTTATCTTAACAGGATAGCTGAATTTATGATTGTTTTCAACAATTCTAAATAAAAAATACAATTAACAATCGTTAAAAAATGGTATCGCTTTATAAAAGATTTTTTTTAAATTTTATCATTTATGTTATAATATAATAACGTGTAAAATCAAACTTTAGGTGGATACGGAGAATGCCACTATACGTTATAGTTTGAGTTATAAGGGGTGACAACGTTGTTAAAAATAAATATGTTTTCTTCTGCCGATAAGGTTAAAGGTCAAGGCGTGGGCAGTGCATATAATGAATTAATAAAGATGTTAAGGAAACGATTTATTAATGAATTCGATATTTCTATCAATAAATATAGTAAATCAGATGTTTCACATTATCATACAGTAGATTTGCCGTTTTATTTTTCAACTTTTTTTAGAAAATCTAGAGGTCGATTGGTCGGTTATGTACATTTTGTACCTGCAACATTAGAGGGGAGTCTTGCTATTTTTCCACCTTTTTTAAAGATATTTAATTGGTACCTAATTAAATTTTATAAGCGGATGGATGAGCTAGTTGTTGTCAATCCAGCTTTTATCGATGAATTAGTTAAAATCGGAATTGACCGGGGGAAAGTTACCTACATTCCAAATTTCGTTTCTTCTGAAGTATTTTACGAAGCAAAACCGATAGAAAAGCAGGAGTGGCGAAAAAGTTTAGGATTTACTGATACTGATTTTATTGTTATGGGGGCAGGTCAAATTCAAAAAAGAAAGGGACTAGATGATTTTATCAAGTTGGCAAAAAATAAACCTGAATGTCAATTCATTTGGGTCGGCGGTTTTTCATTTGGAAAGATGACAGACGGATACGATGAATATAAAGCAGTTTATCAAAATCCGCCGAAGAACTTATTGTTTACTGGGATAATCGATCGTGAAGAAATGTGTCAATATTATAATATAGTTGATGTTTTTCTGCTTCCTTCATATAATGAATTATTTCCAATGTGTATTTTAGAAGCATTTAACTGTGGGACACCTGTTATGCTGAGAGATTTAGAACTATATCATGCTATTATTAAAGATGACTATTTATCTTGTAAAGATTATGAGGACATGACAAAATGTATAGATAACTTGATGAACGATCAATCATTATTAAAGAAATACAAGAGTAAATCAAAAACGGCCGCTGATTTTTATAGTGAAGATCGTGTTTCTGAGCTTTGGTTGGATTTTTATAATCAGGCAGCCACTGAGAATTTAGCAGAAATATCAGGCCTGAACAAGTAGGAGGTAGTTTGTAAGTGAGAGTTGGTTTTTTTACTGATACGTACTTACCGCAAGTCAGCGGTGTGTCAACATCAATCAGCACCCTAAAGCGTGAATTAGAGAAGCGCGGTCACGAGGTCTATGTTTTTACAACGACTGATCCGAATGCAGCTGAAGAAGATTCAAGCATTATCAGACTGCCTAGTATACCATTTGTTTCATTTAAGGAACGGCGGATAATGATACGTGGAATGGCTTATGCTTATTCGACGAGTAAAAAATTAAACTTGGATATTATTCACACGCATACAGAATTTGGTGTCGGTATTTTAGGAAAGATGACCGCTAAAAAAATGGGGATTCCTTGCCTACACACGTATCACACAATGTATGAAGATTATTTGCACTATATCGCTCATGGAAAACTTATCAGACCGAGTCATGTTAAGCGATTGAGTCGTTTATTTACACAGCATATGTCTGGGGTAATATGTCCAAGTCAACGAGTTGTTGATAAAATGGAAGAATACGAAGTGCTGCTGCCAAAACGAATTATCCCAACCGGTATTGATATTGCTAAATTTAGTCCAGTTTCACAGAATGAAAAGGATGAGTTGTTAAGAAAGTATCAATTAGATAAAGACAATTTGATTCTTTTATCTGTCAGCCGAATTTCATATGAAAAAAATATTCAAGCTATTTTACGAGGAATGCCAAAAATTATTAATAAATATCCAAACGTAAAATTATTAATTGTTGGTGATGGTCCTTACCGAGAATCCTTAGAGAAAATTATCAAAGAACTTTCTATAGAAAGATATGTCATATTTACTGGAGAAATTAGAAATAATCAAATCGCTGTTTATTATCAAATCGCGTCATTATTAGTTAGTGCCTCTGATTCTGAAACACAAGGATTAACTTATACAGAGGCAATGGCTGCTAAATTACAGGTTGTAGCTAAAGGAAATCAGTATTTAAATGAACTTTTTGATAAAAAGACGCTTGGTACAACGTATCTAGAAGATACAGATTTTGCTGAGGCAGTGATTGATTATGTTCAAAGTGATATCAAGATCAGGGATACGGATTGGGAGAACAGATTATATGATATTTCGAGTGTCTCCTTTGGTGAACGAGTTGAAAGCTTTTACGAGTCAACAATTGATTATTACTATACTTATGGTAATGAAGATGCAGACATCTCTGAGGACCGACTTTTAACACTAAAATTTTTAAAAAATCGATTTTAATAGGAGGTAGAAATGAATAAAAAAAATAAAATCTATTTATTCATTGCCTTCTTATTAAGTGCCGCTGTCATAATAAAAGAAGTCAGAAAAGTATCTTTTCAAGTATTAGTTCAAGAATTCAACCAAATAAACTTAATTTTTTTAGGGGCTGCATTGTTATGTATGCTGATTCATTGGGGAATTGAAGCCGAGATAATCAAACTCTTTTTAAAACGAACAAATCCGAGTTTTTCATTTGTTAAATCATATCGTATACCTTTAATTGAACATCTTTTTAATGCGATTACACCATTCTCAACTGGCGGTCAGCCAGCGCAGATTGTAGCGTTAAGCAAATCTGGTGTTGACTCTGGTGTTGCTGCTTCAGTCAGTTTGATGAAATTTGTTGTTTATCAAATATGGATTGTTATAAACTTTATTTTATGTATTTTATTCGGCTTTAAATGGCTCTCAACTAATTTGCGTGAAATGACTTTTTTGGTTATTTTAAGTTTTATTATTCACTTTGTTATCGTCCTCGCCCTTTTAATGGTGATGTATTGGTATAAATTTACGAATAAATTAGTCAGTTTATTCTTCAATTGGCTGATTAGAATAAAAAAAGGTCCTGCAACGGAAGCATTACGGCGACGAACTGTAGAAAAGATGGCTAATTTTTACGAAGAAAGCCGCTATTTAAAAAGTCGACCAAGTCTAATGATTAAAGCAAGTCTATTAACTGTTTTTCAGTTAGTTGCTTATTATATTGTACCGTATTTTATTTTATTAGCAGTTGGTGTGAATGATGTCAGTCCTATTCAAGTAGTTGTCTTTCACGCGTTTATCATTATGGTAATTTCTCTTTTTCCTATACCTGGAGGAACTGGAGGGGCAGAATATAGTTTTACAGTATTGTTTGGTTCGTATATAGCTGCGAACAGTAAGTTAGTTTTAGCAATTCTTTTATGGCGTATTGTGACTTATTATATTGGGATTTTATTAGGACTTGGGTCGCTTTTAATAAGTCCAAAAAACTATTGATAAGCTTTCCTTTTTGGTAAGCTTATTTTTTTTGGTATAATAGAGTCAAAAATATGAGGTGATTTGAATGAAAAAAATTGGATTTATTGGTACTGGTGTCATGGGTGCGGCAATTGTTAAACATCTTTTAAACGCTGAATATTCAGTTAATGTGTATAATCGGACTAAGTCAAAAACGAATCAATTAGTTGAATTAGGAGCCGTTTGGAAAGATTCGCCCAAAGAAGTTGCTGAAACAAGCGATATTATTTTTACAATGGTTGGCTATCCTAAAGATGTCGAGACAATTTATTTTGGAAAAAATGGAATCTTTGAAGCAGATGTGACAAACTCAATCATGGTGGATTTAACGACCAGTACACCTTCCTTAGCGGAAGAGTTGTATAAAAAGGCAAAATCAGTTGGTGCAGATAGTTTAGATGCACCTGTATCGGGCGGTGATCTCGGTGCACAAAATGGAACATTAACTATCATGGTCGGTGGGGATAATCATGTTTATGAGAAAGTATTGCCATTGTTTAATATCTTTGGAAGCAAAGTCATTTGTCAAGGTTCAGCAGGATGCGGTCAGCATACTAAAATGGCAAACCAAATTATGATTGCAGGTACAATGACAGGAATGACTGAACTACTTGTCTATGCAAAAGCAGCTGGTTTAAATTTAGATAAGGTTCTTGATACTGTCGGTGGTGGAAGTGCGGCAAATTGGTCATTAACTAACTATGCGCCACGTGTATTGAAAAAAGATTACTCTGCAGGTTTCTTTGTTAAACATTTTGTCAAAGATTTAAAAATAGCATTAGATGAATCGAAGAAAATGGACGTCCCATTACCAGCAACTGAAAAAGCATATGAGCTGTACAAAAAACTTGAAAATGAAGGTCATGGTGATGATGGTACACAGTCATTAATTAAACTATGGTGGGAAGATTAAAAAAATAAATAAATTTGAAAAAAATCTTAGTTTTTCATGCAAGTTGATTAGGTTTCTGTTACAATAAAACAGAACTAAAATGAAGGAGGCTAGCTCTATGAAAAATTCCCAACTAGCAGCAATCCTTAAGCGATTGAGTGCCATGATAGAGTCTGAAGATAGTGAAGTTCAAGTTCGACGTTTTGAACGGGAAGGACAAGAGCGTTGCATCGTTACTTTTGATAGTAATAATGAGATGTTTGAATTAACAGAATCTGCAACGCAGCAAGCATATCAATTTGATGATATTGATTTAGTTGCATTAGAAATTTTTGAATTGTTACAAGCTTAATAAAATTATTAGTCTGGGAAAAGGAAAAACTCTTCTCCAGACTTTTTTTGAGGAGTCTAAAGTAAAATGCAAGAAATGCCTAACCTATATCAAAGGTATTATCAATTAGCAGAAAATGCCAGAATTCAGTCAAACTATCAAGATGCGTTGTTTAATTTTGAAAAGGCCTATGAATTAAAACAGACTAAAGAGGTTGTTGCCCATTTAGTTGCCTTATACTACGAACAAGAGGATTACAATGAAAGTTTATCATTGATTCAGACGCATCGATCGTGGTTCTTGTCTGATGCAGACTTATTTATGCTTTATGCGAAAAACTTAGCCGCTTTAAATAATTATTTGATGATTGCATTGGCTTTTCAAGAACTTACGCAACCAATAAAAAATAAATGTGACGATCAAATACACCAAATGCTCAAAATATATGAACTGATGAACAGTTATAAATTAAATCAAGATGTGTCTAAGATTCTCTTGATTGCAGATCAATCGGTGAAAAATCAGTTGGCTTATAGCAATATCGCTAAGAGAATATTACCAGATATGTTTACTGATGTATGCCAAACAGTTTTAAAGGATTCACGTCTATTTGAGCCAATTCGCACTGAATGGCTGAGTTTTTTAGTCCAATTAGATGTCGCTAAAGAGATTGAATTTGTTGATGTGTATGGTGATTTGCAGACAATTATTCCTAAAAATAATGAAACTTTTGCTGTTTTTTCGCAAAGATGTTTGTCTAAGTATGATCTTCTTTGTACAGAGTATCAGATTGAAGCAAGTTTGTCGGGTAATTTGCGACAGCATTTATTGGTTCAACTTGGTTATCTTTATCCACAAATTAGTGAGCATAAGTGGGATATAAAAACATTAATTGTGGCAAATTTCATCCAATATGATTTATTGGATGAATCTACGATAAATTTAAATAAGACAAATTTACAAGCTGTTAATAAAATATTGTCTGATATCGATAAAAAAATGATGCGTACACTAGAAAAGTAGCAGTAATCACTATTTAAAATGTTTACATTTAGTCAGAATTAGTGTAGTATTGTGGGGTGTGCAAGAGTTTTTCGCTTGTAAAAACAGATAATTCGGAGGTATTTTTAATGTCTGCAAAATGGGAAAAAAAAGGAACTAATGATGGTGTCCTTACAATTGAAATCGAAAAAGATAAAGTTGAATCAGGTTTAAAAGCTGCATTTAACAAAGTTAAGAAAAATATCAGTGTACCTGGTTTCCGTAAGGGAAAAGTATCACGTCAAGTATTTAATAAAATGTATGGCGAAGAAGCACTTTATGAAGATGCATTAAATGAAGTACTGCCTGAAGTGTATTCATTAGCAATTGAAGAAGCTGGTATTGATCCTGTTTCTCAACCAAAAATTGATGTTGTCAGCATGGAAAAAGATGCTAACTGGGTAGTAACTGCAGAAGTAACAGTTAAACCTGAAGTTAAATTAGGTGAATATAAGAACCTAACAGTTCCTGTACAAGATCGTACTGTAACAGATGAAGAAGTAGAAGAAAATTTAAAAACAAAACAAGAAAGTCAAGCTGAATTGGTACTAAAAGAAGATGCAGCAGCTGAAGGCGATACAGTTGTCATTGATTTTGAAGGATTCCAAGACGGTGAAGCTTTTGAAGGCGGAAAAGGTGAGAACTATTCATTAGAATTAGGTTCAAACACATTTATTCCAGGATTTGAAGAACAATTAATCGGTGTTAAAGCTGGTGATGATACAGAAGTAACGGTAACATTCCCAGAAGAATACCAAGCGGAAGATTTAGCTGGTAAAGAAGCAGTCTTTAAAGTTAAAGTTCATGAAGTGAAAGTAAAAGAATTACCTGAACTAGATGATGAGTTTGCTAAAGATGTTGATGAAGAAGTTGAGACTTTAGCGGAATTACGCGAAAAAGTTAAAGCTGATTTAATTGCTTCTAAGGAATCTGCTGCAAAAGAAGCTGTTGAAGAAGCAGCTATCAGTCAAGCAGTTGAAAATGCTGAAATCATCGAATTACCTCACGTAATGATTCATGATGAGGTTCATCGTGGTATGAATGATTTCTTAGGAAATATGCAACGTCAAGGAATATCACCTGAATTATATTATCAAATGACTGGTACTACTGAAGAAGATTTACATAAACAATTCGAAGGTGAAGCTGAAACTCGTGTAAAAACGAATTTAGTTATTGAAGCCATTGTTGCGGCTGAAAATTATGAAGTGACAGATGAAGATATTGAAAGTGAAGTTAAAGATTTAGCTTCACAATATGGTATGGAAGAGTCTGCAGTACGTGGAGCATTAAATAATGATATGCTTGGACATGATATTAAAATGAAACGTGCTGTAGATTTAATTACAAAAACTGCAAAAGAAGCTTAATTAAATTTATTTAATTGTTAATATAAAAGGTGGAGATTGTTGAATCTTCACCTTTTATTTCATTTTTAATGCAATAAATTATTGGATATGGTACTATAAATTAGGTAGTAAACAGCTCTTTTTTGCTGTTTAATGTAAAGACTTATTATAGTCTTTTTTAAATAGGAGGTAATGTCCATGTATGACAATACTGGAGAAAAAACAGATGTCCGTTGTTCATTTTGCGGAAAATCTCAAGACGAAGTGAAGAAACTTGTCGCTGGTCCCGGAGTCTATATTTGTAATGAATGTATTGACTTGTGTAAAGAAATTATTGACGAGGAACTTCAAGAAGAAATTTCATCTGATTTAATTAATATTTTAAAACCAAAAGAAATTTTAGAGATATTAAATGATTATGTGATTGGACAAGATCGTGCTAAGCGAGTCTTAGCAGTGGCAGTTTATAATCACTATAAACGTGTTCAACAAATTACTGAAGAAGCTGCATCAACTGAAAAACAGGATGATGTCGAGTTGCAAAAAAGCAATATTTGTTTGATTGGTCCCACTGGATCAGGTAAAACATTCTTAGCACAAACGCTAGCTCGTATTTTAAATGTTCCTTTTGCAATTGCAGACGCAACTAGTTTGACTGAAGCAGGTTACGTCGGAGAAGATGTTGAAAATATTCTGTTAAAATTATTACAATCAGCAGATTTTAATGTAGAAAAAGCAGAACACGGAATTATTTATGTTGATGAGATTGATAAAATTGCTCGCAAGAGTGAGAACGTCTCTATCACTCGTGATGTATCAGGTGAAGGTGTTCAACAAGCTTTACTTAAAATTTTAGAAGGGACTGTTGCAAGTGTTCCACCTCAAGGAGGTCGCAAACACCCACAACAAGAATTGATTCAGATTGATACGACAAATGTTCTATTTATTGTCGGAGGTGCTTTTGATGGTATAGAGACAATTGTCAAAGAACGTCTGGGCGAAAAAGTCATTGGTTTTGGGTCTAGTAATAAGAGTAGACAGCAAGAAGACAGGAGTATTATGTCACAGATTATTCCTGAAGATCTATTGAAATTTGGTTTAATTCCAGAATTTATTGGCCGTTTACCAGTTATGGCATCTTTAGAAAAATTGACGGAAGATGATCTGGTTAATATTTTGACAGAACCTAAAAATGCTTTAGTAAAACAATATAAGAAATTAATGTCATTAGACGATGTTGAACTTGAATTCACACCTGGAGCACTAAATGAGATTGCTAGACAAGCAATTGAACGCAACACGGGGGCTCGTGGACTTCGTTCAATTATTGAAAATATCATGATGGATGTTATGTATGAAATACCAACTAGAGAAGATGTTGATAAAGTGACTATCACTAAAGAAGCAGTTGATGGAACAGCAGAACCAGAGTTATCAATGAAAAAAGAAAAATCAAAATAAAAAAATAAATCAGTAAAATTTAGATAATTATACTAAATTTTACTGATCTTTTTATTGTCATTTTTAGGATGTATCGATGTGATTATTTGTTATAATGGTTCAATTGCATGTTCTGAGGCGGCAACTAAAGTTGCCGATGTCATAGAACTGCTGACATTTGTCATTGTTCTTGCCATATCGACAAAAGCGTCGATACCTGCAAAAATTCCTACAATCTCAACGGGAAGTCCCATTGTGATGAATAAAGCTGTTGCTATTAAGATACCACCTCCAGGAACACCAGCTGTCCCTAGTGATACTAGAGGAGTTAAGCAAACAAGCATAATGGCCTGAGCTATGGTGACAGTTCCTGTGGTTGAATTTAATGCGAAAACCCCAAGAAGAACCGGCCAGATGCCTGCACAGCCAGCCATACCGACGCTGGTCCCTATTGAACCGACAAAGTTCGCGATGTTTTCAGAAACGCCTACTCTTTGAGTCAAGCATTCAATGTATAGAGGTAAAGTTCCAGAACTACTTCGAGAAGTAAAGGCCATAATCTGTGCCGGCATAATTGCTTTAAAATATTTGATAGGATTCATTTTTCCAACAACTGAAATTAAAATGCTTCCTGTAACAAAAGTATGGAAAAAACAACTAATAAAAGTTAAAGCAATCACCAATAACAGAGGTTTTAGCATTGACGAATCACTTGTAGCTAACGAGTCTGCCATTAGTGGGATGATAGCGTATGGTAATAATTTAATAATGACTTTAACTAACTGATAAATAATAATATGACAAGCATCAATGAAATCTATAAACGATTTGACATTTCGACCATCACCACGTACGACAACGACGGCAATACCGACAATAATAGAAAAGAATACAATTGGAATGACATTTCCTTCGGCCATTGATTGGAATAGGTTGCCTGAGAATAAGTCGGTTATTACTTGTGTTACATGCGGAACATTTTTTGGTTCATAATTAGCAATTTGAGTTAAATGACTTCCTTTACCAAGATTAGTTCCTAAAGCTAATATTAAACCAACAATTGCAGCAAGAATAGTTTGAAATAGCAGCCAAAAGAACGATTTCAAACCAATTGATTTTAAAGAAGCTAATGATTCCATACGGTAGATACTTCTTATTAAAGAGACCATTAATAATGGAATAACCATCATTGAAATTACTTTTACATAGATAGTACCGAGTACGGCAACGTAAGTTGTTTCCCCTTTAAAGATAAAACCGAGAATAATACCTAAAACTAGTGCCACAATAGTAAGAAAACTAAAACTTTTGTTTAATTTGTGACGTAATAAATAAATAATAACAAAACAAATGACTGTTGCAATAAGTGCAGCAAAATTCATTTAAACAACTTCCTTTCCTTTATGTGATAGAGTGAAAAACATACGAATCATTTTGAATAAATAAGAGTTATATCAAGATGAAAAGAATATTTAAAACTCTATTTTTAATATTATATATTTTTTTATGTTATTTCAATATTATATGTGAAAAAAATAACTATGATTAGGGTAATTTAACCAAATTATTAGGTAGCGTTGTTTACAAATAATTTACCTTATTTTAACGAAATACAGCTTTTTTGAATGATTTTTAATTCATCCTATCAACTTTACTTAAATTTTACATGAAATTGAGTTTAGAATTTACAAACCATTGTTACACTCTGTGTGTAATCAAAAAACAAAGGAGCTATTACAATCATGAAAAAAATTCTATTATCTTTGTCTACAGTTGGACTTTTAGTAGGTCTAGCAGCATGTGGGGGGAATAGTACCACAAAAGATAGTACATTATCTGCTGGTAAAGACGGTTCAAATGAAAAAATCGAAATTACTGCAGTCGGTTCAACAGCATTACAGCCGCTAGTTGAAAAAGTGGCTGAAATCTATATGACAGATAACCCTAATGCATCAATCACTGTCCAAGGCGGCGGCAGCGGAACGGGATTAACACAAGTATCAAGTGGTGCTGTTGATATTGGTAATTCGGATGTATTTGCAGAAGAAAAAGATGGCATCGATGCTTCTAAGATTAAAGATCACCGTGTTGCAGTCGTGGGTGTAGCTCCAGTTATTAATAAAGATGCCGGTGTTAAATCTGTTACTTCAGCTCAATTAAAAGATATTTTTACGGGTAAAGTCACTAATTGGAAAGATGTTGGCGGTAAAGATCAAAAAATCGAACTGATTAATCGTGCGGCCGGCAGCGGAACTCGTGCAACCTTTGAACAGTGGGCTTTAGAAGGCGCTGAACCCGCTAAAGGTCAAGAACAAGATTCATCTGGAACTGTTAGAAAGATTGTATCGGAAACACCAGGGGCAATCAGTTATTTAGCATTTTCTTACATTGACGACTCTATTCAAGGATTAGCGATTGATAAAGTTGAACCAAAAGATGAAAATGTGCAAGACAATTCATGGAAAATCTGGGCTTACGAACACATGTATACGCAGAAAGATGCAAAAAAAGGTGCTTTAGACTTTGTTAATTATGTTAAAAGTGATGATGTTCAAAAAAATGTTGTTAAGGAATTAGGTTATATCCCAATTAATGGTATGGAAGTTGAGCGTTCAGTTGATGGTGAAATCAAAAAATAAGATTGATTGAAATTTCTTAGAATTGTTTGTACTTATGTTATAATAGAACAAACAATTGTCGGAAAGGATGCTTAACTTATTATGAAGCGAATGTTAGTTGTTGATGATGAGCCGAGTATCACAACACTCTTAAAATATAATTTAGAAAAAGAAAATTTTGAAGTGGATGTAGCTTCGAACGGTTTAGAAGCAGTTACAGCTGCATTAACTAATATATATGACTTTATCATTCTAGATTTAATGTTGCCAAAACTAAATGGTTTTGATGTAACCAAAAAACTACGTGAAGCAAAAATTAATACACCAATTATCATGTTAACGGCAAAAGATGAGACAGTTGATAAGATTATCGGTTTAGAAGTTGGTGCAGATGACTATCTGACTAAGCCTTTTAGTCCGCGAGAATTAATCGCACGAATTAGAGCTGTTGAACGTCGCTTTGAAAATATGTCAGAGCAAGAAAAATCAGAAACATTAAAAGGTAGTCAGACAATTGAAATTGGCGAATTGGTGGCTTATCCTAATGACTATCGTATTTTAAAAGATGGTGAAGAGCTGCTTTTTACGAAGAAAGAATTTGAATTACTCATATATTTTATGAAGCGTGAAAATCGAATCATCGGTCGAGACGAATTAATGCAATCGATTTGGAAAGATGATATGTATCATTTGTCGCGTACAGTAGACATTCATGTCAGTCATTTGCGAGAAAAAATAGAAGAGAATCCTAAAAATCCAAAATATATCGTAACCGTGCGCGGTTTTGGCTATAAATTTCAGGAGCCGACAACATGAGTGATAAAAAAATTTTTAAACAATTTAAACCTGGATGGGTCGTCTTTTTTATTGCAAGCTTATTTATTGTAGGTGGTATTTATACCACCTCTTTTTTTAAATCCGAGGTTCTAAATCAGCAGTTAGAAAAATTGGAAGCAGAAATTGATGTGCTGACACCTTTTCTTAAAGAGATTCCTGAAACATTAAAAGATAGTGATCAGTTGGATAAAAGTATACAGGGTAATGAACGCTTGACGATTTTAGATAGAAACGGAATGATTCTTTATGATTCTTCACACCTGTCTTCTGCTAAAGGAACGCGTGAAACTAGACCAGAAGTAAAAGGTATTGTAACAGATGAAAAAAAATTAGACTATTCTATTCGACAAAGCAATACTGTTGGTGAAAAATATCTTTATGTGGCGAAAGGCATTTATGAAGAGGGAAGATTAATAGGGATTGCACGACTATCAGAAAAATATACCGGCATTTCTGAACATCTAAAGAATTTTCAGAGAAACTTATACCTTGTTTTCTTTTTAATCGGAATTGCTGTTTTGGGACTTTACTTTTATATTGTGAAACAAACAAAGAAGCCATTACAATTTATTTTACCTATTTTAAAAAATGCTATTCGGAATCCTCAAAAAAAACAAGATGTCGTGAGTGTGCCGGAAGAGTGGGAAGAATTTTATGAAACGGTGTATGAATTAATGGATGAAACGACAATGCTATACTACAAACAGTTAGAAAATGAAACAAAATTAAAGTTTATTTTTGAACATGTTACGATTGGTTTATTTATATTGAATAGTGAGCTTGAATTAACGTTAGCTAATAGCGTTACTGAACAGCTGTTTCGAAAAAAAATTTCAAATGAAAAATCAACCACATGGTTCGATAATTTTCAAATGAATGATTTAATTCAGCAAATACAAAAAACAAGGCAGCCTGTTCAGGGTGAAGTAAAATTGACAGGTTATAAAACGCATTATTTGAAAGTGGCTGTGCAGCTGCTTGAAACAGACACAGATGAGGATGAATATGTCGGTATTATTTATGATATGACAGATATCCGCCAAATTGAGCAGCTTCATGAGGATTTCATCAGTAATATTTCACACGAATTAAAGACGCCGACAACTTCAATTATGGGCTTTGCGGAGACACTGTTAAGCGGTGCGAAAGATGACCCGCAAGCTTCCACAGAATTTTTGACGATTATTGAATCTGAAAGTCAACGATTGTTAGGGTTAATTCAAAATATTATGATGCTATTGAAAACGGAGAAAGATATTTATTTGATGGACGCTGTTTTTATCAGTCCAAAACAGGTGATTGAAGAAGAGCTTGATCGTTACCGACATAAGTTAAAGAATAAAAAAATAGATGTTACATTTGATAGTGTCATGACAAAAGAGTTTCGTTTGCCGGGCAATGCGTTTCAATTAATTGTTAAGAATCTTTTAGAAAATGCGATTGAGTACTCAAACTCAAAAGGCAAAATATTTATTTATTTGGTTGAGCATAAAGATAAATTCATTTTTACTGTAGAAGATACAGGGGTTGGTATCAGCGAAGAAGATCGCCTACGTATTTTTGAAAGATTTTACAGAGTCAGTCAGTCAAGACAGCGTAATACGGGTGGTTCTGGGTTAGGCTTATCAATTGTTGAGCATTACACATCTATTTTGGGTGGAACAGTTAAATTAACTAGTGAACTGGGCGAGGGAACAACAGTTATTGTAAAAATTCCAATCGCAGATAAGGAATGATCATATAGTATGTTCATTTCTTATTTTTTTTGTTATGATAGAGAAGATTTTAAGAGAAGGAAGTGAGTAATGTGAAAGTACATAATGCAGAAATCGTTATTAGTGCGGTTCAACCAGAACAATATCCTAATACACCGCTGCCTGAAATAGCATTAGCTGGTCGCTCTAATGTTGGTAAATCGTCATTCATTAATACACTTATTGATCGCAAAGGTTTGGCTAGAACGTCAAGCAAGCCAGGTAAGACTCAGACATTAAATTTTTATCTGATTGAAAATGAATTGCATTTTGTTGACGTACCAGGATACGGCTATGCAAAAGTATCTAAAGTTGAACGTGCAAAATGGGGACAAATGATAGAAACTTATTTAACACAAAGAGAGCAGTTAAAAGCAGTTGTGTCACTAATTGATATGCGTCATGACCCGTCTGTTGATGATATACAAATGTACGAATTTTTAAAATATTATGATATTCCAGTGATTGTCGTAGCAACGAAAGCAGATAAAATTCCAAGAGGTAAATGGAATAAGCATGAATCAGCAATTAAAAAGAAACTGAACTTTGATCCTTCTGATGATTTCATTATTTTTTCTTCTGAGACAAAAATGGGCAAAGAGCTAGCTTGGCAGGCTATCGAAAAATATATCTAAAAAAATAAACCAATGAGTTATTTCTCATTTGGTTTATTTTTTTCTTGAGCCGTATTGACGTTGAAAGAGTGTGTTTGTTTATCGTCTTTTTTGTCTGTTTTAGACGATTTTTCTTTTTCATTTTTTTCTGTACTAGGATCAACAGCAAAAGATTCAAACAATTTTTCTAAACTGTCTGATTTACGATAAGTTAAGCCCATGTTAATCACTCCTTTAATAGTTGAGTCTATGTTTATTATAGCAAAAGTTTGAATTAAAGCTATGTTTTTTGTATATAATTATTTGGATTTTTTTTATATGAGTCTAGTTTAGTAGGATTTCCAAGAACCCAATCAGCAAGTGTTTTACCGATAATCGGACCAGTCGTTAAGCCGGATGAACCAAGCCCTGAAGCAACCATTAGATTTGGTAAAAGGTCAACTTCTCCGAAAAAAGGTAGAAAATCAGAAGTATAAGCACGTGTCCCAATGCGAATTGAAGCGATCGGTTCATTCTTAATTTTTTCAGCCCATAAACCAGCAGTTTGTTTCATGTGTTCTAATAATTTGAAATCTGGTGTTAAGTCATAACCCATATCGTTTTCATGGGTAGCGCCTATAATAATTTGCTGGTCGCTAAAGGGAATCAAATCAATTTCACCAACAGGCATAGCAACAGGGGCTTCAATGAAGCTTTTTTCTTGCGACAAAGATAATTCGATTAGTTGCCCTTTTTGCGGACGGATATCAACATCAAATCCAAGAGGTGACAGTAACTCAGGAAGCCAGGCACCAGCACAAAGGATAACATGGTCAAAGATATATTTTCGCTTTTTTGTCAAGAGTATCCATTGTCCTTGATGATTAAGTTTAATAACTGTGATACGTTCTTTTTTTACATCAGGCAAGGTGTTTTGCAAGTGCTTCGTTAGTGCAGCACCATCAACTTTTGCTCCACCAGAAACAAATAATCCAGGTTGATTGGACGAGATAAGTGGTAATTTTTCTTTTATTTCAGCTGCTGTCAACTGAGTAATTGTCCCGATTTCCGGTGCTTCTAGCGCTCTTTTCTCAGCAATTTTAGTTAATTTGTCAAGTAATTTATGATCCTTTTTGTATAGAATCGTTCCGGTTTTTCGATAGATTTCATTGTTTTGAGGCAGATTTAAATCGAGCATTAATTGTGTATAGAAAGCGGCACCGCTTTTTGCTAAAAAATACCAATCCTTGTTGCGACGTTGCGAAAGCCAAGGTGAGATAATACCTGCCGCAGCTTTTGTCGCTTGTCCGATCCCCTCATCAAAAAGAACAACATGTTGTTGGTGACGATTTAAATAAAAAGCAGCCGTAGAACCAACGATTCCACCGCCGATAACTGCTATTTTTGGAGCTGTTTCTGCTGTCATTTATAATCTCCTTCGTAAGGTTCGACATGGACATCGATATCAAAAATACCAAATTTTTGCTGCAATTGTTTTTCCATCTCATCAACAATATCATGACTCTTTCGAACAGTTAATTCAGGATCCATACGAACGGTAATATCAAGAAAAATATTAGCACCTAACAATCGTCCTCGTAAAACGGGCACTTCTTTGATTGTCGGTATTTTTAAGATTTCCTCTTTATATTGTTTCAACAAATCTAAATCGAAGCCGTCTGATAAATAAAAAGAACTTTCCTTGAAAATATCGTAGGCTGTCTTTAAAATAATAATACCGATGACAATTGCTGTAATTTGATCTAGAATAGGTAACTTAAATGTTGCTGCAAAAACGGCAACAGCTGTTCCAATACTAGTAAGCGCATCGCTGAAGTTATCTTTTGCCATTGCTACCAGTGAACTGCTCGTGTATTTTTTCCCTAATCTAGTGTTATAAATGTAAACACCGAACATAACCACCGCCGAGAAGAGACCAACTGCAGCTGCTATCGGCTCAGGTGATTCTAGTTCATGGTGTACTAAATTTTTAAAGGCTTTTGATAATACTTCAAAACCAGCTACGACCATAATAAATGATGTAACTAAACTAGCAACATTTTCGGCTTTCCAATGACCATAGCGATGCTCATTATCTGCTGGTTTTCGTGAAAGTTTTAGACCGATTAAGACAGTAATGGAAGCAATCGTGTCCGTAAAATTATTGACTCCATCGGCTGAAAGAGCCTGAGAATTAGCATATGATCCGATAGTAATTTTTAGTAAAGCTAAAAAAATATAAGCAGTGAGACTGATAATAGCCCCTTTTTCTGCTTGTTTCAATTGATCGCTGCGATTTACCACAAAATACCATCCCCCTTTGTCCATGTTTTCAAGTATATCAAATTAGATGCTATTTAGAAAAGAGTATAAAAAAGTTTTAAGTTATCCTAAAATTTTTTTATAAAAATAGCTATTATTCAATGTTCATATATAGATTTGAGCTTTTATTTTTATGATTTTCATTTGTCAAATTAAGCTAGACAAAATATCATTATCAACATAACTCAAAAACACTTCCAATGGCGTTTTATAGTTTAATGATTTCCTAGGAATATTATTTCTCTTTGATGCGATAGATTGGATA
>NZ_NGJS01000020.1 GCF_003950515.1 Vagococcus vulneris | reverse complement strand
TAAACGAATTCGAATCATCATTAATTGATTTAAAGAACGATCCTTTTGGATTAAATAAAAGGGATTAAACCTTTTATTTTAGCAACATAATCAATGACAGAATCAACTTTGTCTTTGAATTGCGACTCCATAAGTGAAATAGCTCTGGGTGTCATCGTAATAAGTATTAAGTGATTTTCACCATAAAAAGTGTATGTTAAAAATTCGCATTTTTTTAATTCTCTGCATGAGTAAATAACATCTTCAATTGACCATCGAGGCATTACCTCTTTGTGTAAATAACCACTATCGTTAAAATTAGTTGCTTCATCTTTGGATAGCCCGTTTTTACGTTTTTCGATATAGAGTTTATACATCGAAGCTAAAAGATATTTTGAATCATTTGTTAAATCTTCTAAAGAATTCATAGTTTTCACCTCACTTTCTACAGTGAGTATATCAAATTGGAGGTAAGTCATGGAAAAACAAACAGAAATAAGCGTTACAGCTAACATATTAGGCATTGATGACATGATAGCTAAAGCAGAACAACTAAAAAGTTTATTAAAAGAAGCCAAAACGTTGGCAGACGAATTGGCTTCGGTAGAATTTGAAATTGATTACGAGTAAGGTTTACATTTTCGAGTTGGATTTCGTTAATAAAGGTAGGAGGACTAAAGATGGATTACGAAAATATGATGAAGTTAGCTAAACAGTTTAAAGAACAAGCTGCGTTGGAATTAAGAAAAGTTGCACCATTTAATAAGTATGAGGTTTATCAAAATCTGCAAAAGAAAGAAAGACAAGATAAAAATCTTTCAAATGATTTGGATCTCGAAAATTTTTATCTTGCCATTAAATTATTAATGCTAAATGATTATTAAATATTTTTTGCATAAGATTGGATGTTATCAAATAAGCTCTCTAGAAAGTCTAAATTAATTTCGGAAGGATCGTTAAGATACTTGTCCATATATTTATTAAAAGAATCAGTCTTGTCTAAAAAGCTATAAATAGATAAATCATTTCTAACTTCCCATGTTGATGATATAGATTTTATAGCAACTCGATAAATATTCGACAACCGATATAATGCCTCAACATCTGGCCAAGTTCCTTCTAAATTAGAGAATTTAATAATGTTTAAACATAACTCCAAATTATTAGAATATAGTCCGCATAAAGTTCGAATTTCTTCTAAACAATCGTATTTATTTTTAGAATCAAGCAATTCTTTAGCGCTAAGTGATTCGATGTCGAATGAAGATACTTTATCCATTTTTTTACCCCCTTACCAAATTTCAGCAGACCACTTGCTGATAAGGATAGTATAGCAAAAATTATTTAAAAAGGAGCTTGCAACATGGACTGGACTAAAAACAAACAAGCAGCGGATAAATGGTGGTATGAAACAGGCTACTATCAATTTCTAGCAAAACAAAATATCGAAAGGAGCAAACATAATATCGCATGGACTTATTAATAATCGGAGTATTAGCAATCGTTTTAAGCGTAGGCTCGTTGACGATTAAGCAGAGTTTCAGGAATAGGAGGGGTAAACATGACTAAGAACGACGTCACGTTAATCAGGATTGTAGGAGCGATATTAGTTAGTATTTTTTTCACAGCAGGATTACTAGTTGGATTTAAAAACGTAGTCACAATAGTCATGATGTGCTTAGTGATTATGTGGTTAGCGTTCGATACGTTGTATGTGGAGGAAAAATAAAAACCACCACTGTGGGGACAGCGGTGGAATAAAAAATTAAGTTAAATATCAATGACTTAATTTTAACACGATATAGGAGGTTAGACAATGAGTGTTTATGACAGTTTAGGCGCACAGCAAGAGCCTAAAGATGATCCAACGCCAGTCGGTGAAGATTTTAAAGGTAAAGATCTCTTTAGTGGAGACATCGTTTATGAATTGGAAGGTTATCAATTTAAAGCAGACGATTTACCAGGCGTATTAAATCTGCTTGATAAAGATATATTACTAGATATTCTCGATTGTTTTAGAAATCAAGAGATTATTAGTCGATGTGGAATTGAGCGTGATTATAGTGTATAGCATCAAAGATCAAACGTTAAAAACGCCATACGCTACTTACTTCATAGCATTTCAAAAAGACGGAGTAATTGCCACAGTTGATTTAGATGTGGTTTACAAAGCGAAAGATTTACCGGAATTATTACGGAATATAGCGAAAGTTGAAAGGACGATGGGGAAATGAAAAGTGATGATTTAAAAAAAGTAGAAACTACATATCAAAAAGTAATGGAAGTTAAAAAAGCTGTCCCTTACATTCAAAAGCAAGAAAAACAATCTATAAGGTTTAGAGTAGTCACTTCTGAAGATGTCTTAACAGCAATTCAACCTGTAATGCTTGAAAAAGGGTTGATTTTAGAACCTCATATTTTAAACAAAGAAGTAACTAGACAAGTAATAGGAACGAATACAGGAGGCAAGTTTGACAAGGCTATTTTCTCTTACTTAATTGTATTAGATATGGAATATGTATGGAAAAATGTCGAAAATCCTGAAGATAAAATATCAGTTAAATTCGTTGCAACAGCTGCAGACGAAAATGCATCTTACGCATTAGGACAAGCGTTAACTTACGCAGAGAAAACGTTTATTTTGAAATACTTTAACATTCCAACTGATGATTCTGATCCAGACATCTTCCAACAACAATTATTAAAAAAAATTCCAATTGACGATATTCAAGTAGAAGGGCTTCATATTTTGGTTGAGAAATTAAAACCGTATGCTAACCAACCTGTAGAAGCAATAGCTAAACAGGCTAAACTGACAGCTAAAATGAGCGATATAGAGAAGCCGTTTGAAAAATTCTCAGCCTATGATTTTGGAGTCGTGGCAAATGTCATGAACGGTTGGTTGATAACCTATGAAAAGAATGCAGCAAAGGCAGAAAAAGCTAAGAAAAAGGCGTGATGTAATTGGAATTAATCGCCAAATTAAAACAACTTAAAGGAATGACCGTTGTCTTTGAATTGCTAGAGCAAATCAATTTAGACCGCCTTAAAACGTTATATGGTGACCTAAACAACATCGAGGTTCTCTTAGTGTTCAAAGATAAACGGAAGTTCTCTAACAAGCAACGTCGCTTGTATTGGGCATTAATGAATGACATTTACAACTGGAGTGGGGAAGGAACTAGAGAACTCCATGATTGGTTTAAAGAGGAGTATTTTTTAGAGCATGGCAAGAGTATCTCTCTAGGAAATACATCCATTGATTCTAAAAGTGATGTGAACGAGCTACTAGATATCGTCATAGACTTCATGTTTGAGTGGAATGTACCGTTTAAAAAGGGGTACGAGTTACTACCTAAAAACGAGCAATGGTACCTGTATCAATGCTGTAAGCACAGGAAATGTGCAATATGCGGTAAACATGCTGATATACATCACGTAGATGCTGTAGGAATAGGCAACAATAGGAATAGAGTCGATAATGATTGGCGAAAATTCTTAGCAGTTTGTAGGGTGCATCATGTTGAAGTTGAAACTATAGGAAACGATGCGTTTTTTGAAAAATATAAAGTGCAAGGAATAAAACTAGATCCAACAATGATAAAAAAATTAAAAATATGAGGTGGAATAAATGATTAATAACGTTGTATTAGTCGGAAGACTTACTAAAGATCCTGATTTACGTTTTACATCAAACGGAATAGCAACAGCAAGTTTTACTTTAGCAGTCAATCGCAACTTTAAGAATGCGAGTGGTGAACGTGAAGCAGATTTCATTAATTGCGTAATTTGGCGAAAGCCAGCTGAAACTTTAGCTAATTATGCTCGTAAGGGTGCTTTGTTAGGTGTAGTCGGGCGTATCCAAACACGTAACTATGAAAATCAGCAAGGTCAACGTGTTTATGTAACAGAAGTGGTATGTGAGAACTTCCAATTATTAGAAAGTAAGAAAGACAATCAGCAATCAAGCAACCAAAACAGCAATCAATCTAATCAGCAGCATCAAAATTTCAATCAGAATAATCAGAACTATTCACAGCCGACTATGGACGGCATGGGTCAGTTTGGCAATTCGGAACATATTGATAAAGGAGATAATTGGCCGTTCTAAAGGAGGTATGACAAATGGCTGAAATTTCATGGATAAAACTTAAAACAACAATGTTTGACGATGAAAAAATACGATTAATTCAGTCGATGCCTGAAGCTGACGCAATACTAGTGATTTGGATAAGGCTGCTGGTATTGGCAGGCAAGACTAACGATGACGGATTGATTTACATACAACGTAATATGCCATATACAGATGAAATGTTAGCGACACTTTTCGGTAAATCAGTCAATGTTATTCGACTAGCATTAACGACGTTAAAAAATTTTGAAATGGTTGATTTAGGCGAGAACGGTTTGATAGCAATT
This sequence comes from Vagococcus vulneris, assembly GCF_003950515.1. Classification (GTDB taxonomy): domain Bacteria; phylum Bacillota; class Bacilli; order Lactobacillales; family Vagococcaceae; genus Vagococcus; species Vagococcus vulneris. The sequence continues at coordinate 24,495 of NZ_NGJS01000020.1, read as the reverse complement.
GCTAATTGGGAAAAACATCAAAATATCGAAGGTATGGATAAAGTTAGAAAGCTTAATGCAGAACGCAATAAGAAGTATCGCGAGCGGAAGAAACAACTTCAAGTTGAAAATGACGTTAGCGTGACGTCACGTGACGCAACAGATATAGACTTAGATTTAGATAAAGATTTAGATAAAGAATTAAAAGATATAACGCCTAGTTCTGACGAACCAGCCTCACCTACTCCTAAAAAATCTCCTAAACACAAATACGGAGAGTTTAACAATGTACTTTTAACTGACGACGAATTGAAAAAGCTACAAACAGAGTTTCCAGATTGGCAGCAGCGTATTGATAACTTATCAATCTACATCGGATCAAAAGGCAAAAAGTATAAAAGCCACTATCTGACAATTTTGAGTTGGGCAAGAAAAGATACTAAAAAAACAACCGATGAAAAACCTAACTATACAGGAGTTGAGTTTTGATGAATAAACTACAATTCGATATGACTAAGCATTTAGATGCCCTAAAGACCAAATGCGAGAAACACGATAAATCGTTAGTCAAAATCAGAGGTCGTATTTGCTGCATTGACTGTATCAAAGAGGAAAGAACGGCTAAAGAACAATTTTTAGTCGTCAAAGCTGAACAGCAGCATATTAAACGGCGAACAGTTGATGTACTAGCTAAAGACTCATTGTGTCAAGATCAATCAATCAGACAGGCTACTTTTGATAATTACAAGGTATCTAATCAGGAAGAAGAACAAGCCTTGATTAAAGCTAAAGTTTTGGCTGATAGGTACAAGGATAAGGATCAGAACTTCAACACGATTTTAACCGGTATTCCAGGCAGTGGTAAAAGCCACTTGGCTATGAGCATGTTGAAGGAGGTTAACAGAGAATTTGACGGTAGCTGCCTGTTTATTTCGACTAACGAACTTATGAGACGTATAAAAGACAGTTTTAACAACAAGGAAAGTAAATACACTGAAGCGAACATGATTAAACTTTTAGGTAGTGTTGATTTGCTCGTATTAGACGATTTAGGGAGCGAAAGCACGTTCAGGACTAATCAGCTTAGTGAAGCGACAAACTACATTCAGAGCGTCATATTCGGAGTGCTAGAGCAACGTACAAGGACAATTATCACAACTAATCTATCGAGTGGTGAGATTAAGGAGATTTACAACTCAAAGATAGTCAGCAGACTGTATCGAGGATTGAGCAAAGATAACGTGATTAAATTCACTGAAAAAACAAGAGATAAGCGGATTAAGTTTGATTTTTAGGAGGAACGAAAATGACAGAAAAAGTTTATTATTGGCGGAAGCGAAAAGGCTACTCAGCCGATTTTGAAGACGAAACAAAATTATATTTAAATATGGATTTAGTGAGTGAACGATTATTTCTTGAGGATAAAGTTGAAGGATGGGCAAGTGCTTTTAAAACAACTTTTACTGAACGAGAAGCCGAAAAAATTCTGGGAGACAAAATATTCTTATTTGAGAAGGTGATTTGATATGTGCAAGGATTGCTACGGAAAAGGTAAGGTTCACCATTTTGAAAAGGGCGTGGCGACTGTTGGTCCATGTCCTAATCCAAAATGTAACGCCAAAAAGGTTGATTTAAAGGAGTTGAGACGGAAGTGGGAGCGAGAATTGTCACGTATGCCAAGTTAATGGAACTCGAAATACTAACTAATCAGCACAATACCGTTGAATGCAAAGATGATAGTTGTGAAAAGTGTTTGGAAATAAAGAAAATAAGACGACAATTTGGATTTGAAGGAAATAAACTAAGGAAATATCGTAAAACGGTATACAAACTAATTGATGAAAAAGGTCGAGAACGAGAATATCGCAATAAATGGAACATCTGTCAAAAATTGAAGATAACATCAAAAGAGTTTGATCGCATGTTGAAATATCGAGAGAGTCGAAATGGATATGTCATATACAGGGAGTATGTATATTGAAAAATTGGAGCAAGTTTGAGCAAGAAGTCGAAACGACTAATAAATGGTATTCCAGGAAAGGTTACGGAGCCGTTAGCAAGATACCAAACGGAACTAAAACTATTCGAGTAGCCGGTGAACCAATCATTATTCCTACTGATAAGACTGGCTGTGATTTTATTGGGCATTTCAAAGGTATTCCGATTGCGTTCGATTGTAAAAGTATGAACGGTAAATCTATGCCACACAAACAAGGGAAAAACGACTTTGTAAAACCACATCAAATTGAATTTCTGAAACAGTTTAGTAACTGTGGCGGTGTTAGCGGTCTCATGGTTCGTTTTAACGATACTGGAGATACTTTTTGGGTCACGATAGATAAATACATTGAAATGAAAAACAATGCGTTAGGCGTTAATAAAAAGAGTTTGCCGATAGCGTGGTTTAAAGGATGCAAAGTTAAGAGAACAGGAAAGTATTTAGATTATTTGGAAAATTTGGAGGTCCAAAAATGAAAACCAAACTATATCAAGTTTTAAAAGATAATAAGCAAGTTTTTAAAGGCAATAGAAAAGAATGCAGCGACTTTTTAGGTGTAAATCCTGGCACGTTGTCTTATCGGACAAGCAGTCTAAAAGTGAACGGCTTCGAATTAAAGTTGTTAGGCAATGTGGTTAAGCAGAAATTTCAAGAAGGCAATAGTATCACTATCGAGGGCATTAAATGTCAGATTATTAAAAGTTCAGTATATGAGAATGTGATTATTGTGAATGACGGTAATGAGATTAGAGTAGCGACTAGAAAGCTGTTGAAATTTGTTAAGTCGGAAATACCGAGCGGAAAAGTTAGAAAAAAGAAAATTGCAAATTAAGGAGTGAACGACATGTTAATAGAATCAATTGAACATTTAGGCAGTTATGGAATTAATTTAGTAATTAACGATGGAGAGCAATCAATTGAATTGGGTCTTGTAGTTAATATTCACGGTGGAGTATCGATGACAGACATAGATGAAATTTCAGATAATTTGAGCGATAGAGAATATGATGCTTTAGACGATTTAATGAGTGCGTTAGCGTCAATATTATTAGCTTAAAGGAGGACACATCATGTTAGGAATATTTAATACTAATAAATTAGCTGAGAAGATTGCGGCACAGATTAATGACAGTGAGCCACTAAAAGAAGAAATCAGAGTTTTAAAACAGGACTTAGCTGCTAAGGAATATACGATTCGGGAAGTTGAGAAAAAGATTAAAAATGAAATTGATAAAAATAAGCAAGCTAATCAAACTATCGCTGAATTAGATACATTGACAGTTAGTTTATCGCAAACGATTAAAAATATCGAAAAGAAAAATAAGCCGATAAATAAAAGTAAAGAAGTAGATGAAAAAAACCGTATATTAAAAAATATTGTCAATAATTTGACTAAGGAAAATAAAAAGCTAAAAGAACGTACAACTAAACAGACTGTATATATTAAAGCGATTGATTTCATATCAAGCAAAGACAATTTCAGTCAGCTTAAAGACGTGTTCAGCCACAATTTAAAGCTATACATGACTAAAAATATGATAGGCAATATAGAGACTGCTAATAAATTAAGCATAGATGAATCAGTCGTTAGATATCTTAAAAATGGATCTAAAAAGCTGACTAAAGATAAATTTGATTGTGTGGCTTACATTATGGCAGATTATTTCGGATGCAACGTATTTGAGTTAGTGAGTGTGAAGCAGAAATAAGGAGAGATAGTATGTTTGAACCTGAAGAGATAGAAAATTATGAAAAGTCATATCCGTGTGAATTGTTTAATGACCACTTTCAAAATTATAAAAGATACAACATACCTAAAGCTCAATTAGTAATAGCTGATATTCCTTACAATTTAGGAAATAACGCTTATGCTTCAAGTCTTGAGTGGTATGTTGACGGCGATAATAAGAAAGGTGAATCTGACAAAGCAGGTAAAGCATTTTTTGATACGGATAATGATTTTAGAATATCTGAATTTATGCATTTCTGCTCTAAAATGCTAAAAAAAGAGCCGAAGGAAAAGGGAAAAGCTCCTTGTATGGTAGTGTTTTGTGCATTTCAACAGTTGCCAGATGTTATTGAAAACGGAAAAAAACATGGTTTTAAACATCATATACCACTAGTTTTTGTTAAAAATACGAGTCCACAAGTTTTGAAAGCGAATATGAAAGTAGTTGGTGCTACTGAATACGGTTTAGTTTTGTATCGTGATAAATTACCTAAGTTTAACAATGAAGGTAGGATGGTTTTAAATTGGTTCAATTGGGAAATAGATAATAGTTATCCAAAAATACATCCCACTCAAAAGCCAATACCAGTTTTGAAACGTCTCATTGAAATATTCACAGATATTAACGACGTAGTGATTGACCCATGTGCAGGTAGTGCCTCAACTTTAAGGGCAGCCAATGAATTGAATAGAAAATCTTATGGTTTTGAAATAAAAAAAGAAATGTGTGAGCTTGCAAAGAACAAAATGCTAACAAATATGCAGCCGAGCCTATTCAGATAAGAGGACTAACATGAAAAATTGGCACGGTGATAAAGAGAAAGTTTTGAGGAGGATTAATCATGAAATTAAACACGTATAACAAGCAAATGCTTGTACATGTTTTTCTTAAAAAAATTAATCAATCAAGAGATAAAAGTTTCGGGAAATTATTTAAATCTAAAGGAGTAATCAAATGAACTGGAATAAACTACAAGAAATGCAACTAGCATTAGATAGTCAGATATTAGCAGCTAAATCAGAAATGACAGCAGAAGAACGATTTAACAAGACGTTAGTAGCTTTGTCTGTTGAAATTTCAGAAGTAGCTAACTGTTCAGAACACTTTAAGTTTTGGAAAGACAACAAGGGTAAGGTTGATGAGAAGAGGTTTAAAAAGATAAGCGAGTATAACAGGATTAGCCCTATGCAACCTGAAATTAAAACAAGACAATTTTATTATGAATATTATGACAATAAATTCAATCCTTATACAAAAGAACAAGCCCACCATTTAACACTAGTTGAAGAATGTTCCGACTGTTTGCATTTTATCTTGAGTTTGGCGAATCAAGGAGGAGAGACGCTTAAGAAAAGAAAAGTAGTATGTGAATTATATAAAAGTTTGGAAGATTGCTATAAAGAAGTTGCTAGAATTATCAACGGCAGTTTTGATATGAGAGTTGAAATTGACAGATATAAAGACAAATTTTTAGAGTATGTGTTGCGGTTAGGAATAACAGAACAAGAACTCGAGCAAGCCTATTATGAAAAAAATAAAATTAATTATGAACGATTGAGAGAGGGGTATTAAGGTATGGAAATAGTACTTTTTATTATTTTTATTATTTCGGCGTTAAGTTTTCTAGCTGAAGGCGATAGAACGGATAGCGCAATTGTTTTAAGCACTTGTCTAATATTGCAAGTAGTAATTAAATATTTTACTTAAGGAGTCCTATCATGAAAATATATCACACGAAAACACAAGCAGATTATGATGCGTTGATGGAGGAGCTGGAGAATAAAGGATATTTGTGGGATTACGTACATATAAAAAATCATCCGAAATTAGGGACATATATTGTTACTAGCGAAAAGTTTAAAACTTATAATGTTTACTTTTACACTCCGGAGATGGCTAAAGAAAGATTTCCTGGCATTCCCATCATCGAATACACAGCAGCTACGCAAGACAACGTCAACAGCCCGAAGCATTATAACAGGGGAAAATTTGAAACGATAGATGTGATTAAGGACAGTTTAACGCCAGAGGAGTACGAGGGGTTCCTTAAAGGCAATATGATTAAGTACGTCATACGCGAACGTGAAAAAGGTGGGACGGTTGATATCGAGAAAAACTGTTGGTATGCGAACGAGTTGGTAAAGTTTAGGGAGGGGAAATAAATGTATCAAGACGCATACAGAAAGTCACATAACTATGCTGTTAAGATGTTGATTATCTCAATTAAAAATTTATTTCTGAAAACCAAACTAGGCGAAGCTAGATACGAAGATGATGAGCGTTGGAAACACATGAAGGAGGGGTAACATGTTTTGGGATGGGGTTAAATTCGCGTTCTTTGTAATGATTGTACTCTTCCTGGCATTTGGTGAATTAAAAATAGGAAGATTCAATGTTACTGATAATAAACCGTTGAAGTGGAGTTTAATAATATTCTATTCATTTGGAGCAGGAATCTTAATTTTAAAATATTTGGAGGACTAGCGATTGGAAAACTGGCGATGGGGAAGATGTGAATCTGCTTTAAGAGATTACAACGATATAGACACATACATTAAAAAAATTGAAGAAGAAATACGAGTTCCTTATCATGAGCCGGACTTAAATGCTGACATTAAGGGTACGAGAACTGATAGTGACATGATGTTTGATACAATGTGGACGATTCAAACCCACGACGCGATCAATCAGCTAAGAAGAAAAAAACAAGTAATAACAGAACTTTTGAACGAATGTGACGATGATACAGAAATAATCATTAGAGAATTGTATCTGAAGAAATGGCCAAGATTTACTTTAAATGGACTTGTTGACCAACAAATAATTTCTTGTGGAAGAAACAAGGCAATTAAACTAAGACGTAAATTCTTTGAAGAATTGGATAGAGAGCTTGAAATTAAAACAAAAGTTAAACTTTAAGGGCGTGCTTTTTAACTTAAAATGGTAGTGTGATAAAAATCGGTAGTAGCTTAGCAGCAATTACGCTACCGGTGATTATCCTCCTTTATCTAAATTCGAGTACTGGCGATGGCGTATAGCAGTTCGATTCTGCTAGTCAGTGTTAATCAGACAAACAAAATATAATTTCAATTACTCAAAAATTTATTGGAATGACGGTGCGGAAACACCTAATTTCAACTTAATCACGTCTGATTAAAAAAATAAAACAGAATTATTTTTCTGATTTTAATCTATTGCACGCTGACGGAAATCAGTGATAAAAGTGCAAACGACTTAGTATCGAGTAATGAGTATCCTGTTTGGCTAAGCAAGTGGGACATAATCTACACGAGCATGCAGATTGTCAGAGGTCTGTGTGTTTTAAATAAAGAAGAATGAGGTAATATAATGGACAATCAATTATTTATCAGTAAATGCAAAGAGTTAGTTAAAGATTATGCTAACGATAATTTTGATAAAACGGATAATCAAAAGATTGATGTAGATGATGTGTTTGTGGTTTGGTCATGTAAGACATTACAAAATAATAAAGCATTGTTAAGTACGACTATATCGGACGGCATGTATTATGAGCTAACATTTAATGGTGACAAGCAAGAAATTTATTTTGATGCTTATAAAAAATGGGAAAACAAAGCTATCAGTATTTAACTGTCTAGCGTACTAACTGTCAAAGGTTAGTGCGTTTTACTTTAATTAAAAATAGAGAGAGGTAATAGAAATGAAATTTGAACAAGTATTACCATTGTTAAAAGAGGGCAAACCATTTAGAGCTCATCCATATTTACAAATTAAAAATTCGGACGGAACGCATGCGATGTGGGTGCTATCAATAGGCGACGTATTCGCGGAAGACTGGGGTGTGATTAGATCTAGCCACCTGAAATTTAATTATAGTGAAAGAAAGAGTAACTACGAAAGAGGTAAAAAGTTAGATAGAAATATTGAGTTGTTTTTAGATCCAGAAGGAAAATTCAAACTGTAACGCATAGCAATCATGTTATGCGTTTTTATTTTAGGAGGTAATGCAACGCAATGGAATGGAGATTAAACAGAACAATACAGGGCGATTGGATAATCGAATATAAAAAGGGACGTTTTAGTTGTTGGAAACGTGTGGTTAGTAATCGAGACAGAACAGAGCCTAGTTTAGTAGCAGGCTTCAGAACGAAAGAAAAAGCAGCCGAAGAAATGGCTAAGCTAATGGTTAAATATGGTTGAAATAACATTTTAGGAGGGACACGATGATAACACTGTTAATAGTATTGCTATTCTTAATCTATTTAATATTCGATTGGTACGTGACGTTGATAGCGTTTGTTATTGCGTGCTCTGTCGGAAGTATAGCGATTGGGATTAGAGATATGTGGAGAGGATGAGCGAGGAGGGATCATAATGCATAAACCATTAGTAACAATCACACTAGATGAATATAACTATTTACTAGAGAACAAGATACCTTACACTAAACAGACAGTCGATGGTCAGTTAGTATGCACAGTTGATTGCAATGAGATAGAACAGATGATAGCTACTACTGAAGAACAGTCAGAGGCTAAGGAAGTAACAAGCGGTTACAAGGTGTCTAACTCTAGTCCTGATGTGCAAGTAAGTTTCATCAATGCTTGATGTATCTACTAAAGAAGCAAGAGCAAAGTTCTATGGTTCGAGTAAGTGGCGAACGTTTAGACAGTCGATACTTAAGAGAGACAACTATGAATGTCAATGGTGCAAGGCTGAGGGGAAAGTTACAACTGATAGTCATTCAGTGTTAGAAGTTGATCACATACAAGAGTTGAAGGATAGACCAGACTTAGCATTAGAACCAAGCAATACGAGAACGTTATGTAAAGATTGCCATAATAAGCGACACAAGCGTTTTAATTATCGAAGTCGTAATAAGAAGTTAAATAAGTGGGCAGATGACGAAAGGTGGGATTGATATGCTGGGAGAAAAGATTAAAGAAATACGAATCGGGTTAGGACTGACTATGAAAGACTTCGGGAAAAAATTTGATCCTGTGGCTAGCGATAGTATTGTGTCTAGATGGGAAAGGGGTATTTCTGTGCCAAGCGTTTCAAGGTTGAGTACTATAGCTAATTTGGGTGGTATAGAAGTTGTCGAGCTGGTAAGTCAGAATATCGGTGGTAATAATTTTAAATTTAATAGCAAAATTAGTTATGAATTAAATAGTGAAGTTCCAATACTTATGATAAACGATGAAGCAGTTGGTGTTGTATCAATGACAAGACAATTTGTGACTAAAGGTATGGGTGAAGGAGTTAATATAATTACTTTCACTTACCTTACGAAAAATAGTCCAAAACAAAGAGTACTATTTATTAATCATTCGACTGGTGAAGTATTCGAACAGTAATACCCCCCCTCAAAATAAAACGGTGTGAGACTGGCAAGTGGGAACCGGTGATGGGGGTCTTTTCCGCAGATTTACCCTCGCGCATGAGATTTTTTGAGAAAGGAGAGCCTAGATGAACGAGAAAAAAGTAAAAAAATCGCTATTAGAGCAGTTAACGCTGAGGAACGCTACGAGTGATTTCTATATTGATTTAATTAATGATTACATGTCTTTGTGGCATTCGAAGGAATTGTTAGTGGCTGACATAAAGGAGCGCGGCACTGTTTATAAAGAACCTAATAGCTCAGGTAGAAATGTATCTAAAAATAATCCTTCTACGAAAGAATTAGTAATGGTCAATAAACAAATGCTAGCTTTGCTAAAAGACCTTGGACTAAATGAACCTGCCGTAAGTAGTGAGCCAGATGATGGTGAATTGCTATGATAACTACTAAATACATTGATGAATATATTGCACTTTATGAATCAGGACAAATAGAATTAAATAAAGAACGTATTCAATTAATAAATTGGTTGAAAAAAGATATATTAAATCGGAATGATCTTTATTTTGATTTGAATTTATTAGAATCCTATATTGCTTTTACAAAAAAATGGTACTTCGAACTTGAAAGTTTTCAAAAGTTTGTAGCATCATTTATTTTTTTGTATCAAAAATCAAATGAAGATAACTATTTTAAAGAATTTTTTATATCAATGGCTCGGGGTGGTGGTAAGAATGGTTTTATCACATCATTAAGCCATTTTTTTATTAGTCCTTTTCATGGAGTTAAAAATTATAATGTTGCCTTAGTAGCGAATAGTGAAAAGCAAGCAAAAGTATCTTTTTTAGAAATGTATAACTGTATTAAAGACAATAAGCTAGATAAACATTTTTATAGAACTAAATTAGAAATATTAGGACGTAAAACAAACAGTACATTTATGTTTAACACTTCAAATGCTGGCACTAAAGATGGTGCCAGGGACGGATGCGTGATATTCGATGAAGTCCATCAATATGAAGATCAAAAGATTGTAGATGTTTTGACAAGTGGTCTAGGTAAGGTTAAACATCCTAGAATATTCTACATTGGAACAGATGGATTTGTTCGAGATAAATTTTTAGATAAATTAAAAGAGCGCAGTAACTATCAATTGCAAGGTGAGTCAGAAGAAGATAGATTATTCCCTTTTATTTGCCGAATTGATGATAAAAAAGAAGTAGATAATTTAGCTATGTGGCAGAAAGCTAATCCTATGTTTTGCAATCCGATGAGTGATTATGCTGAAGGGTTATTGCTAGAAGTTAAAAGGCAATACAAGAATTTAGAATACAATCCGTCGGCCAGACCAGAATTTATGACAAAACGTATGAACTTACCAGAAGAAGATTTAGAGCAAACTATTGTTCCATACGAGGAAATAAAAGCAACTAACCAAGAAGTACCTGACTTATTATTCAAAACTTGTATTGGCGGCGTTGACTACGCTAGTATTCGAGACTTTGCAGCTGTCGGATTATTGTTTAGAGACGGCGATAAATACATTTGGAAGTCACACTCATTTGCTAGAAAGGGTTATCTAGATTCTGCAAGATTAAAAGCACCTATTGATGAATGGGAAAGAAAAGGGTTGTTAACTATTTTAGATGAAGAATCAATCAATCCTAAACACATTGTTAATTGGTTTATAGAAATGCGCGAGAATTATGGCATTGATAGAATTGTAGCCGATAATTTTAGAATGGATTTATTGCGACCGCTATTTCAAGAAGCTGGATTTGAAATTGAAGTAATAAAAAATCCACGCGCTATTCAAAGTTTATTAGCCCCTAGAATTATTGATGGATTCGCTCAAAAAAATATTATATTTGGAGATAATCCTTTAATGCGTTGGTATACCCAAAATGTCGCTGTTAAACGTAATGGAAGAAACATAGAGTTTCTTAAAAAGGATGAACATAGACGTAAAACGGATGGTTTCCAAGCATTCATACACTCAATGTATCGAGCTGATGAAATAGTAGACATCGATGTAAACGAAATGCTCGACTTCATGGAAGGCATGTATTCATAGAAAGGATGTGGATGAGTGAGTGAAATGACATGGCTAGATTTTTTTAAAAGGAACAAAGAAATTGGAAAACAAACAGATGAATTTTGGGAATATTTTTGGGACCTCGATATTGTTCAAGATAATTCTAAGCGGACTTATTTAAAGAGAATGGCGATTGATCGTGTATTGAACTTTGTGTCAAGAACCGTTAGTACAACAGAGTTTAAGTACACCGTAGGTAACAAAGTATCAAACGAATTAAAGCACAAAACGTGGATGTATAAATTAAACGTTAAGCCAAATGTTAATCAGAATGCATCTGATTTTTGGCAAAAGCTAGTTTACAAGCTACTTTATGACAATGAAGTATTAGTGATTTTAAATGATACGGAAGATTTATTAATTGCTGATTCATTTAATAAAACGCCGTATGCTGTTTATCCTGATAGTTTTTCAGAAGTGACAGTAGATGATTACACATTTGCTAGGACATTTTCTAGAAGTGAAGTTTGGTATATGGAATACAACAATGAGGATTTAGAGAACTTCATTGCTGGATTGTACGGAGATTATGGTGAGTTATTTGGTCGTATGATTGAAGTAAATATGCGAAACAACCAAATAAGAGGCGTTGTGGATATTGATGCTACTAAGGCCTTAAAAGAGGTTGAAAACAAGGACGGAAAAACGGCTGCTGAAAGATTAAAAAACATTGTTGATAAAATGTTTAAATCATTTAAAACAGATTCTGTAGCAATTGTGGCTAAGATGAATGGTTTTGATTATAACGAAGTATCTAGTAATTCAAAAGGTGGTAATCAATCATTTGACGAGCTTAAAAAAATAAAAAATGATTTTGTGTCAGAAGTTGCTGGAGCTGTAGGTGTCCCTCCCTCTTTAATTTTTGGGGATATGGCACAGACTGAAGAACAGACGACGTTTTTTTTAAACTTTATGATCAAACCACTAATAAATAAAATACAAACAGAGCTTATATTAAAATTAATTAGTAAAGATGATTACATGAAGGGCCACAGAATTAGAGCAATTGGTCCAGATGTTAAAAATATCATTGAATTGGCTACGCAGATTGATAAAGCTATCGCGAGTGGTGGATTTAATAAAAACGAAGTTCGATACGAGTTTGGATTTGATGCAGTTGACGGAGGTGACGAGTTTGTACTTACTAAAAACTATGAAAAGGAATCGAAAGGGGGTGATGATATAAATGACGACTAAAATTAAAATTAATGGTCCTATCGTTAGTAATGATGACAAGTGGATTTACGAATGGTTAGAAATGGATGCTACCAGTTCTAATGATGTTCTGAGCGTGTTACCTGATGACGGTTCAGATGTCGAAATCAGTATTAATTCTTACGGCGGACTTGTTGATGCTGGTAATGAAATTTACACAGCTTTGATGAGCTATGAAGGTAAAGTGACGATTAATGTCATTATGGCAGGAAGTGCTGCTTCAGTTATCGCAATGGCAGGTCGCCCCACTAAAATCAGCCCAGTTGGTCAGATTATGATTCATAATGTATCAACGGGAATGGGTGGCGACTATCACGATATGGATAAAGCAAGCGAAATATTAAAGAAAGCAAATCAGTCACTATCTAAAGCTTATCAGCTAAAAACAGGGCTAAGTCAAGAAGATATTCTTTCTAAAATGGATGATGAGACTTGGCTAACTGCTGATGAAGCTAAAAAACTAGGATTTGTTGATGACATTATGTTTGAATCAGATGAGCGTCCTGTGATGGTGGCGAGTGGATATAATGACGTTTTACCGACCACTTTAATTAACAAAGTAAAAGAAATGAAAAATCAATCAATTGATAAAGACAAAATGCAAAATATTATTGATCAGTCAGTTGAACGAGCATTAGAAAAACAAAATATAAAGAAACGAGAATCTAACAAAGGTAATTCTACTTTTGATGGGTTCTTTTTTTAATACCTAAATTGGAGGAAAAATATATGGTAATGACATTAAAAGGATTTGAAAAAACAAACGAATTACAGAAGAAATTCTTCGAATTAGGCGCTGAAGCCTCTGCTGAAGAAAAACAGAATACTTTTGCAGAAATGATGAATGCACATTCAGAAGAGTTAGAAGCTAAATTTAAGGAAGAAATGAAGAATGCTGCCTTAACTCAAGAAATGGCAAAGGGTATGAATCGTGAAGAATATGCGTTCTTCAATGATATTAAAAAAGATGTGGGATACAAAGAAGAAAAATTATTGCCACAAACAACAGTTGATGAAATCTTTGAAGATTTAACAACGGAACATCCTATTTTAAGCTACATTGGTTTAAAAAATAATGGGTTACGCTTAAAGTTCTTAAAATCAGAGACAACTGGTGTCGCTGTTTGGGGTAAAATCTTTGGTGAAATTAAAGGTCAATTAGATGCAGCATTCAGTGAAGAAGAAGATATTTCAGACAAGTTAACAGCGTTCGTGGTATTACCTAAAGATTTAGATCAATTTGGTCCTGAGTGGATTAAACGTTTTGTTAAAGAACAAATTGTTGAAGCTAATGCCGTAGCTTTAGAAGAAGGCTTTATTATCGGCGATGGTAACGAAAAACCTGTTGGATTAAATCGTCAAGTACAAAAAGGTGTATCGATTACAGGTGGTGTTTACCCTGAAAAAGCTTCATCAGGTAAACTTACTTTTAAAGATAGCCGTTCTACCGTTAAAGAATTAACAGAGGTCTTTAAATACCACTCTATTAAAGAAAATGGTAAACCAGTAAACGTGGCTGGAAAAGTAGTCATGATTGTCAATCCAGTTGATGCTTGGGACGTTAGAACACAATACACATTCTTGAATGCTAACGGAACATATGTGACTGCTTTACCGTTTAATTTAACGTTAATTGAATCATTAGCAGTACCAGTTAAAAAGGCAATTACATTTGTTTCTGGACGTTATCACGCATATATTGCTGGTGGTTTAGCTATCAGAATGTACGACCAAACGTTTGCTATGGAAGATTTAGACTTATATGTCGCTAAAAACTTTGTTTACGGAAAAGCAAAAGATGACAAAACTGCTGCAGTATGGGATTTGGAAATTGATAATACTGTTACTGGCGACGATGGCAAGGTAGCTCCTAAAAAAGCAGATAAGTAGTGATTCGATATGGAAGAATTAGTCAAAGAATTTAAAGAACGCATGAAGATTTTTCATGATTCAGAAAATGCCGAGATTGAACGCAGTTTATTAGCCTCTAGAGCTTCCATAAAACGCATGATAGGCTCTGATGATATAACTATACCGGAAATAAAAGAGTTAGTTATAGAACGTTCTAGGTACGCTTATAACGATTCGTTGGAGTTCTTTGAAGAAAACTTTCAATCGAATATTATAGGCGTGATGCTGGAGGTGGCTATTGAGAATGAAGACGACGTACAAACCAAAGAAGATAACGGCAGGTGATTTAAGAACGCCTGTCGTCTTTTTTGAGTATCAACAGACTGATGAGTTTGAACCAACGGAAAGTAAAAAAGAAGAACTCTTTAAATGTCTAGCGTTAGCTTACAACCCTTCTATGAAGGATATTGAATTATTAAAGGTGTCTGATACCAAAGAAGGCTTAACCATTAAAATTCGAGACCCTAAGCAGAGCTATCAGCCTATGAATAATCATATGGTAGAGATTCATGACTATAGATACGAAGGCAAAGTTTTTAATATTGTGGATGTGTCTTACGATATGGAAAACAACGAGTTTATCAAAGTCATATTAGGTAATCCATCATGAAAACTAAAGTAGAAATTAGAAGTGCAATTCAGGGATTAGATAAGGAACTAAGCGAAGCTAAGGTGAGTAGAATTCAAAATCAAGCGATTAATAAAGGAGCAGAAATTGTTGCAGAAGACATTTCTCAGGCATTTAATAAGTTTGTTGGTACTAAGTATTCTACAGGAGCTACTAGAAATGAAGTGACGCTTCAAAAAGCTAGAAAAATAAACAATACTCGTGCAGCTTCAATTGGCTGGAGTGGGCCTAAAGAACGCTATCGGTTAATCCATTTAAATGAGTTTGGTTATACTCGAAAAGGTAAAAAGTATCGTCCAAGAATGGTTGGCACGATCGAACAAACGATGACTAGCTCACAAGGTAAATATTTAGATACTGTATACAAGGAGTTGAAAAAAGAATATGCAAGATAAGATGAAAACATTAGCAACTATGTTAACTAAAAATGACGTCATACATCAACACACGTATGATTCAAAAACAAAAAAGCATCGATTGTTTTTCTACACAAACCCTGAAAATACAGATTTAAAGAAGCCTTTTATTATTATTGAACCAATTGGTCCGACGCTAGATACGGTTTACGGAAGCAATCAACCATTACTAACCCAATTTATTTATCAGATAGATGTTCAGTCAACTGACAGATTAACTTGTAAAGAAATTCAACGAGCAATTAAAGAAACATTATTGAAAATAGATTTTTTTCAACAATCTGGTGGTCTTGATGAATATTTCAACGAGACCGGCAGATTTGTTGATGCAAGAAGATATAAAGGAAATTCAAAATTATACGACACTGACTATTAGTTGGTGTCTTTTTATTAGGAGGAAAATTAATGGCAACTTACGGTTTTAGAAGAATGCATATCGTTACAAATATTGATGATGCTACAAATAAAAAGCATTATATTGTTGAAGGTAATAAAGATTTAGGTGCAACAAGTACTGCAGAAATCACTGGAATTAATAAAGAGCCTAAGCCAATACCAGGATCAGATGGTATTTATACTATTTTAGCTCAAGGGACAGGTAAAGTATCAATCAATTTAGGTATTCTAGATTTACCATATGAAATTGATAATGAAATACTAGGTTTTGCAAAAGATGATGATGGTTTCTATGATATTGGCGAAGATATTTTACCACCAAATACTGCAATCGTATTAGAGTCTTCTGACTTACGTGGTGTTCCTTTATTTTGGGGATTTTACAATGGTAAATTCACAAAAGAAACTGAAAAAATGGAAACCAAGTCGCCAGATAATGACGATATTGAGGCAGAAACTTACACGTTCTCACCAACGTCGATTACACAAGATAATGGTAAATCATCCGTTGGTAAAAAGTATAAAGGAGCAGATAAAAAAGATGCTTTCTTAAAACTTTTTGGAATTGATAATAAAACGGAAACGAAGAACTTAATTGTTCCAGATAAAGATGCAGGCAAAAAATAAAATAGTTGAGGGTGCTTAGGCACTCTCTTTTTTTAGGAGGAAATTAAATGAGCAATTTTAAAAAATTCGATATTGAGTTAAATATTCCAGGTACAGATGAATTCGAAAAGGTAACCGTAAGGAAGTTTATTAGCGTTGGAGAGTTGTATGATTTAGCTGGTAAAGCAGAAAAATTAGAAGATGAAACAACGTCTGTAAAAGAGCAACTAGATATTGCGATGGATATTATTTTAGGGTTCTTTGGAAAAGAAAAAACTGAAGATAACAAAAAAATTGATGAAAAAATCATTAAAGAACGCCTAGCTAGTACTGATTTTATGGAATCAGCTAAAAATATTCTATTTACTGCCACAGGTCAAGACCCAAAGGCGCTCCCAACGGAACTTCAATAACTTGGTCAGAGTTTCGTGAAGAACTAAATAGTTTGTATAGTGAGCTGATTAAAAATGGGCAGTGGAGTTATACAGATGTAGATGAAGCCGACTTTGAGCATTTGATGGAGATTTTAGCTAACAAAAAGAAAAAGAAATATAAAAAAGTATTATCTCTGGATGGAAAGGAGGTTATTCATGGTTAAAAACGGGAAACTTTTAGGAAACATGGTCATTGATTTGAAAATCGATGACACAGCCTTTAGGAAGGGATTAGAAGGATCAAAACAAGCAACACGTTATTGGATGTCTGAAATGAAAGCATCTATGAAGATAATGGATACTGCTGGAGACAAAATTGGACTTTTAAAATCTAAACAAGAAGGATTAACTAAAGTCATCGAGGTTCAAAAAGAGAAAGTAGCGGAATTACAAAAAAGATATAAAGGTTCTTACGATGAACAAGGCAAAGCTTCTGCTAAAACATTAGACTATGCAAGAGACGTTAGAAACGCTGAAGCTCAATTAGCTAGTTTTGAGAAACAATTAGATAGAACAACAAAAGAATTAAAAATAAGTCAAAGTTCCTTAGTAAATAGTGGCAAGGTTCTTGAAGGATTCGGAAAAACTATAAATAAACAAGGGAAAGCAATTAGCAGCTTTGGGTCAGCGCTGACAAAAGCTTTTTCTGTTCCTGTCGGCGCTTTAATTGGCGGATCAATAAAGGCTGCTTCAGACTTTGAAAGTGCGTTTGCTGGAGTTAGGAAAACGGTTGATGCATCAGAAGGAGAATTTCAACGATTATCAAATGATTTTAGGAAAATGTCTAAAGAAATACCAGTTTCTTCATCTGCTTTAGCTGAATTAGGAGAATCAGCCGGTCAATTAGGCATTAAAACTCCAAACATTAAAGAATTTGTTCGAGTTGTAGCTGATTTAGGTGTAGCTACTAATATAGTTGGTGAAGAAGGAGCACAAGAACTAGCTAAGTTTGCAAACATTACTCAAATGTCGCAAAAAGACTTTAGCAGATTAGGCAGTTCGCTAGTGGCACTTGGTAATAATTTTTCAACAACTGAATCGGATATTATGGATATGTCTATGCGTTTAGCAGGAGCTGGGCATCAAATAGGTATGTCTCAATCTGATATCTTAGGCCTAGCAACATCTTTGAGTTCTCTAGGAATAGAGGCTGAAATGGGTGGTAGTGCTATTTCAAAGGTCATGATTAATATGAAAGTAGCTACGGTTACAGGATTGAAACAAATGAAGGCTTTAGAACAACAAACTGGCATGACTCGCAGAGAATTAGAGTTAATGAAATCTAACGATGGCAAGAGTTTTAAAGCATTAGCTGATAGCATTGGCATGACAACTGATGAAATGTCTAAAGTTATGAAAGCTAGTAAAGATTTAGAGGGCTTCTCTCACATAGCTGGTATGACTGCCGAACAATTTAAACAAGCTTTTGAAAAAGATGCGGTTGGCGCTATTGGCTCATTTATCAATGGTTTAGGTCATGCAGAAGAAAAAGGAACTTCAGCTATTGAATTGTTAGATGAAATGGGAATTAAAGAAGTTAGACTTCGAGATAGTTTGTTACGTGCTGGTGGTGCTCAAAAATTATTTGGTGATTCTATTGATACCTCTAATAAAGCTTGGAAAGAAAACACTGCGTTAACTAAAGAGGCTGAAACTAGATACGGCACATTTAAATCACAATTAGATATATTTAAAAACAAATTAACTGATATAGGCATTGATTTAGGTGGACCATTCATGGCAGCAGTAAATGATGCATTGGATGCACTAACTCCTTTTTTAGAGACTATATCCAATATCGCTAAGTCGTTTGCAGATTTACCTAAGTCTACTCAATCAACCATCGTACAATTTACAGCTATAGCATTAGCAATAGGACCTGTAACTTGGGTATTAGGTAAACTAATCGGAGGTTTTGGGGCGTTTTTTGCTACATTGGGTTCTGGTATGTCAACTTTTGGTAAATTTAGGATTGAATCAAATTTAATGACTAAAACACTGCCTAATATGATGACTGGTTTTAAGTCTGTGGGTTCTTCAGTTACTACTTTTTTAGTTGCACCTTTTAAATTGTTAGGCACAGCATTCACCTTTTTAAAGAGTGGGTTTGGAAGTGTTATAACAGGAATTGGAACTTTGCTTACTCAAGGATTTTCTCTTTCTAGTATGTTTACAGGGCTGATTGGTATTTTAGGCTCATTACTTAATCCAGTGACATTAATTATCGCTGGTATTGCAGCATTAGCTGGAGGGATTATGTACTTAAATAGTCAGACTGGTTCGTTTAGTGCTACTTTAAGTTTGATTAAAGATTCAGTATTCTCGTTTTTCAGTAATGTTTATGAAGGCTACATTAAACCAGCGTTTGACACAGTAACGCAGGCATTTATGACGATGATTACAACTATTAAAGCGTTTTGGGATGAATACGGCGCTCAAATCATGCAAGCATTAAGTAACTTTTTCCAACTAGCATGGGCAATTATTCAACCGGCATTAGGATTTTGGACTGGTATTTTCAGTGCGACATTTTCAACGATTGTTAACTTAATCAAAATCGCTTGGGATACTGTTATTGGGATATTTAGTGGTGTATTTAAAATATTAGGTGGATTAATTAAAGTATTTACTGGTGTCATGACAGGCGACTGGAAACTAGCTTGGAATGGAATGGTAGATATTGCTAAAGGCGGTTGGAATACTATTGCTAGTGGTATTGAAGGGTTTGCTAATGCCGTATTAGCTGTTATCGGCGGACTTGCTAATGGAATCAAAAAAGGTATCATTGGTGCTATTAACGGCATTATCAAAGCGGTCAATTGGGTGTTAGAAAAGTTTGGTGCTGATGGTTTTGACGAGTGGGAAGTTAAAGAAATAAAAGTTGCTAAAGTTAGACTTCCTAAATTCGCTACCGGTTCAGATGGATTGCCGTTCGATACGTTAGGCGTAGTTAATGATCAAAAAGGATCTACACACCGTGAAATGATTGTACCACCAAAAGGTCAGCCATTCATTCCTAGAGGCAGAGACGTTGTATTGCCAATGGAAAAAGGCACACAGATTATTCCAGCTAATATGACTAAAGACATTCTATCAGGATTACCACATTTTAAAAATGGCTTTTTTGGTAATGTATGGGAAGGGACTAAAAATACAGTTGGTAAATTATGGGGCAAGGTTAAAGAATTTACTGGTGACATTTGGGATTATGTTTCTAATCCAGGCGACTTAGTTAAATTAGCCGTTAATAAGTTTACTAATATTCCTGAATTCCCTTCATTTTGGATGGATATCGCTACAGGTTCAGTCAAACATCTATCAAATAAGATGATTGATTTTGTAAAAGAAAAATTCACTGAATTTGAAGCGCCTGGAGGGTTTGATGGTAATGTATCACTCGGTACAATGGGCGTTTATCAATACTTAGTTGATGTGGCCAAAGACGTGATGGCTAAATTCCCAGGAATGTCGATTACGAGTGGTTACAGACCAGGTGACCCTTATTATCATGGAAGACATCAAGCAATAGATATTGCTTATCCTTCAGGAATGAACGGATCTAGCAAGTATTTTGCACCAGCAAATTATGCGTTTAGTCGATTTCCTAAACAAGTAGCCTATGTCATTACTCAAGGCATGGTACGTGACCGTATGGGCTTGTCTGGAACAGGTTCGAGCGGTAAGTGGGTTAGATGGCCTGATAATGACCACTATGACCATTTACATATCAACGGTTCTGCTAATGAAGGCGATATTGTTAAAAATAGCGGTGGAGGTTCTGGTGGTTCAGGGCAATGGGCAAGTTTAGCTACTCGAGCATTAAAAATGGAAGGCCAATTCTCTACTGCTAATTTAAACGCGATGATGCGCCAAATTCAAACGGAATCAGGCGGTAATCCACGTGCAATTAATAATTGGGATATCAACGCTATTAACGGAACGCCATCAAAAGGATTGCTACAAGTTATCGATCCAACTTTTAGAGCTTATGCAAGACCAGGATTTAATAAGAATGTGTATGATCCGTTATCTAACATGTTGGCATCTATTCGTTACGCCGTGAGCCGATATGGTAGTTTAACTGCTGCTTATCGTGGAGTAGGTTACGAGAACGGCGGACTAATCACTAGAGAACATTTAGCTATGGTTGGTGAAGGAAATAAACCAGAAATGGTAATTCCGTTAACCCGTGAATCACGAGCAATCGAATTAATAAATCGTGCTAAAACAATGCTTGGTATTAGCGATTCAGGAACTACTGTTGTTAACAATAATGTTAAGTTAGAAGCTATTGTTGAACGTCTGGAAGAAAAAATATCTCAGCAAGGTGATGTCATGATTAAACTACTAGAAATTATTGCAAGTAAAAACCTTAATATTGATGGAAAAGAAATGTCTAGTAGCATTAGTAACTATCAAGGCAATAACGTATCTAAACTAGCTTATGGAAAGGGGGTCTTGTAATTGATAAACTTTGCTATTTTACAAGATGATCAATTAATTAATCTTAAAGATAAAGGAATAGCTTGTTTAACAATTCAACAAGGGCCTCCTATTATGGATTTTAATAACATCGAACTGGAAACATTAGATGGGCAAAGAGAAACTGATAATAATGTATTTAAACCTTTTGAAATAAGTTGCAGATTTTTGATTACTTTTCATAATAAATATGATTACACACTTTTAAAAAATGATTTCTACAATTTGATTTATCAGCGAAAAAGCTACCACATCATGTCAGAATTAAATCCAGGCAAGCGATACCCTGTTCAACCAGGAGAATTCGAAGAGGAAGAGAAGCAGTCAGACGGTGCTGTGTTTAAAGTTACATTTCATTGTTTCAAAGCCCATGCCGAATCAATCGAAACGACACAAGGCTTTCAAGACATCACAACTCAAAATTGGCAATATTCTCAAGGACTTGTCTTAGAAGACTATGAGTATCACTTTAATCGAAGTAATTTCTCTATCTGGAATTTAGGCGATTTTACGATTGATCCACGCATTCATGATTTGAAAATCACACTGAAGGGATATGCTGATCATAATTTAACTATTTACAACGAGACAACCGGTGACCGATTTATTTTAAACGACAAATTGCTTTCTGTTCGTGGTGAAGAATTACTAATCGATGGCGTTTATCCTTATAAGAACGGAATTCACTGTGGGATTGATACAAATGGGGAACTTATCAGTTTAGCTCCTGGTGAAAATAAAATACACATACAAAATGTAGCGGATGTCGATGTTAACTTCGATTTCCGCTTTTTGTATAAGTCGTAGGTGACGCTATGAAAAATGTATTAGTTATGAATTATGAGCGAACCAAACGAGAGATATTAACTGATTTTAAACGTGATAGCTTTAAAGTAGAAGATAAAGATGACATTTTTAACATAGAGTTTGAAGTGCCAATGACTAATCGAAATGCTTGGACGTTTAACTTGTTAGAAAATGAATCATCTGTCTTCTTTGATGGCCAAGAGTTCATCGTTAAACAATGTGATAATTTGGCTCATGGCTCGACTAAAGTTAAGCAGGTCACTGCAACTCATATCACGCACACAATCCAAGATGGCTATCAATATGACGTAATGAGTGGAACTAAATCAATTAACGAATGTCTCACACATATTTTTAAAGCAGATAAGCAAGGGTTTAATTATGATGTTAAAAATATCAATGGATCTATCTCTAGAGTAGAACAGGAAAACTTTGGAAATGCTAATCTAGTTAAACTAATCGAAGAAGTCCAGAAAGACTATGATGTCACAGTTGTTAGGGATAATAAGCTATTTACATTCATTCCGAATCGCTATTTTGAGAATAAAACAAATGAACAGATACGTTATCGAGCCAACACTGATAGCGTATCTTTTTCTATTGATACTTACTCATTAAAAACACAGATACGTGGGTCTGGTAAACGAAAAGAACCGAAAGAAGGGCAAACGGTTGGAGATTGGTACTTTGAACCAGTAACTTACACCAGTCCGGAATCAGAAAAATGGGGCATACGGATACAGGACCCGATTGAAGATGAGCGATATACCATTCAGTCGAATATGATTGACCGGCTTAAACGTGAGCTAAAAGACTATCCAACTATTTCTGGAAAGGTTGATTTGAAGGTACTTAATTTTAATGTGCAGCGTGGAGATTTAGTGCGGTTTGTTTACGAGCCATTAGGTATTAATCAATTCATCCGAGTTGTTGGTTTAACCAGGTATCCTTTTTCAAATAAAACACCAGAAGTTGAATTAGATAATCAAAAGCGAACCATACTTGATTATGTGGTCGCATTGATGAAAGGAGTAAAATGATGAATTTCTTATTTAAAAAATTTCTAAACAATCGTACAGATGCTGATTTTAAGAAGAATTTAAATGACAACAGCGATACATTTAATTCATTTGTTGATTGGGTAAAACTATTTTTTAACAAAACAAACACTCGGATTGATAACTTAGTGGTAAACAGTGGTGGCGATAGTCCAAACGAAGTGGTCGATGCCCGTGTTGATATCTTAGGCAATGCTCACGCCTCTTTAAGTGCACGATTAGAATCAGACTATGATTTTTTTAAAGTGACTTTAATTAGGAATGAGATAGACATCAAAGGACTGAAGAATGAAGTTGAATACCTAAATACTATGGTGAATACTGTATTTGGAAATATTAATGAGACCATTTCATTATATGTTTCTCAATCTAAAGGTAATAACAATAATACAGGTACTGAAGAAAAGCCGTTCAAAACTATTCAAAGAGCAGTTGATTCAATTCCGAAAGTTAATTCTGCCAATTATTTGATTATTGTCGACAAAGGTGCGTATCTGGAAAATGTTAAAATCAATAACATTTCTAATCCGTCAATTATCATTAAAGGATATAATGCTGAATCGTTACCTCAGTATCCAAAAGATACAGGTGTATACGTTCGAGCGATTGAGTTCAACCAATGTGTCGGCTACGTCGGTATTTTTGGTTTAACTCAAACTGACTCAAAAAATGCGAGTCGTTTTGTAAGATTTAGCTATTGTACGTATGGCGTTTGCCGAGGCTGTGCTATTAGAGAGAATACCAAAAGTAACACAAATTATAATGCCATAGTTTATACAACAAGCGGTGGACATGCTTACGACAATGATATTTCAAATCAAAATAGAGTATTTTTAGCCGAATTTACATCAAACGCTGTGTTTGCAATGTCAAATCGAGGTACTGACAACACTAATCGTATTTTATCTAGCAGATCAATCGTGTATAATGCCAACACTGATGTTAAGGGAGAAGACAAAAAAGAGATTGGGGGTCAAATCTACTAATGAATGAGAATAAAACATATAAAGAATATCAAAACATGATGAGCGTTTCACCCATTTTAGAAGACGGCGACAGCACGAATGTTGTCGTCTATTCTTTTGACTTGGATACTTCTAAATTCACGTATGATTTAAAGAAAAATGGCGAGCCATTAAGCTTATCGAATGCTAGCGACGTATCGTTTGTGCTATATTTTGGTGGCGATGATCCAGAAAAATATCCAAAAGCTAATTTAGTCGGAACAATTGAAGATAAGCTAACAAGTCGAGTTAGTTTTATCATGCCGAAACAATATCTTGGATTTTCAGGTCGAGTGCTAGGTGAAGTGAATGTCACTTATACTAACGGTCAATCTATGACGGTTGGGTATTTCTATTTCGTGATGCAACCAAGCTATATAAATGGCGGTCTTAAAATAGAACAACAAGTCTA